>SVFT01000011.1 GCA_015056735.1 Lachnospiraceae bacterium
GCTTCCTTTTTTACTGCTTTTAGGTTTGTTTCTCTGAATTATTCTCTTAGAATCTTTCAGGGTTGCATTGCTGTTCAATTTTCAAGGTTCTTTGTTGCTCTCTTGTGCGGCAACAAAACGTAGTATAGCATTCGCCCAAATCAATGTCAACACCTTTTTTCATAAATTTTTCACTTTTTGGACACACTTTAAAAAACGCCCGAAAATCGTTGATTTTCAGGCGTTTTCAATCTCTCGTACATTAACGTTTTGACGCTTTTATGCTTTACTCAAGCGAAGTTGTCGCTTCATTAGAACCACTTTTCAGTTGCAGTTCGATCCCGTTAAGAGAATCGGCTTCCGCTTCCGTGATCTCACGGATCAAAACCAGATCCCTGTTCTGGCCGGCAGGGATCGTATCTTTATATAGAGAAAGATCATCCAGCAGCATTGTGGAAAGGACATTCTTAAATCCATCTCCGTTTACGGCCACCTTAAATGTTACATTTTGGGCGAACATATCAAGCTCACGGTCTTCGGACGTCAGATTCGTCACCTTAAACCGAAGAACAAGGAGTTTCGTACCTTCCGTTGCATCCATTGCAAAAAACATATCATCGGACTCCTCTTCCGGATAGGAATCCGTGATCGTGTGAGAGACGTAATCGATCGAAAAATCATTTATCCCGCAAAAAGGAGCGATCCCCGTAAAAGGCGTTGCAGCTTCTGCCTGGTCCTCGCCTTCCCCGTTCTTCTTTCCTTCACTCTTTTGCTCTTCCTGCTCAGCATTGGCCATTGCAGCCTTTAACGCCTCCAGGTTGGCAATGCGGATCGCCTCTCTTCTGTCCGCTTCCATGATCTCTTCATCGGATGCAAGACGGCTCGTCTCTTCTCCGTGCTGGATCACAAGACTCGTCGCATACTCCGAGATCACGCGAGCCTCGTCATCCGTCAGAGTCGGCATATGGTCAAACGCCTGATCAAGCGCAGCACAACCCATGATGCCCGCGGAAAACATGCATATGCAAATCAAACAAGCAATTCTCTTCACACTCATTACCCCAATCCGTATTTTGCGCTTCTATTCTATCATACTTCAACCCAGAATTCCACGCCGTTCGGGCAATTATGTACACCGTAGGATCCGTTCATCGCTTCCATCATAGCTTTTACGATGGAAAGCCCGATCCCGCTCCCGCCGTACTCTCTCGTACGCGCTTTATCTACTTTATAAAACTTCTCCCAAAGATGATCAAGTGCATCCTCCGGGATCGGATCGCCCGTGTTGTAGACGCTGATCCTGGTTTTCTCTCCGTTTCTGAGCGTACGCACGACGATCTTTTTACTGCCTTTGCAATAATGGATCGCATTGCTGAAAAAATTGCGAAAAACGTCTTCCATCATCGACTCATCCGCCCAGATATTGCACGGCTTATCGCCTTCCACCGTACAGGTGATATCTTCGGACCGAAGCAGGATATCGGCCGAACGCACAAACGTATCGATCATCTCCCGCACGTCAAAGCATTCCACACTGACCGTGCTCTTACCAAACTCGATCTGGTTGAGTGTCAGGAGCTTCTGTACGAGCTCATTCATCTTCCTGGATTCATCCACGATGACATCGCAGTAATAATCCCGATTCTCAGGATCGTCGGAAATACCTTCTTTCAGCCCTTCTGCATATCCCTGAATAAGCGCGATCGGCGTTTTCAGCTCATGTGACACATTAGAGAGAAAATCTTTTCTCATCTCATCGATCTGCGTCTTACGCTCAACATCCTGCTGCAGCTCACTGTTGGCCGTCTTCAGCTCGGAGATCGTCTTTTCCAGCGTCTCGGATAGTTCGTTGATATTTTCACCGAGTGCACCGATCTCATTTTTGCTTTTACCGGTATATTTCGTATCGAAGTTCAGATTCTTCATCTTATCGGAGATCACAAAAAGCTCCGAAACAGGCTCTGTCACTTTTTTGGAAACAAACCAGATCACGACAGCACTCACCAGGACGGCAACGATGCCGATAAACCCAAGGAAACGATTCGCGATCCGAACGCTCTCTCGGATACTTTCGATCGGCGTACGAAGGAAGAACAGATTCCCGTTTTGAAGAAAACCCAGCATCTCCAGATACTCTGTGCGAATCATCGGATCCATCGTCCGTCTGAGCGTATACTGCTCCGTCGTTTCCAATATAATGTCTCTGTTTGCCGCATCCGGTCCTTTTTGAAAAAAGTCCTCGATCAGCCGCTTTTTCAAAAAATCCGAATCATGCATGGTTGCCTTGAAGGTTTCCGAATTTTCGTCGAGCACCAGCATATTGATGTTATAGCGGCCGCAGATCTGCTGCAGTTCAATATCAAAATCACTGTCGTCTATCGTGCCGTCCACATAGGCGGCATTCAGCCTGTCGTATACAGTGATCAAAGAGCTTTCCTTACGATCGACATAATACGTTTCCAAAAAAGTGCTGTTGATAAACCAGCAAGCAAAGATCGTTCCGATCACAAGCAGGATCACAACAGCAGCTAATTGCATCTTTATGGAATGTCTCCATAATTGTTTCATAACACAAACTTTCCGGCGAACCCGATAAGGATCTGCCTAAACAAATACATATTTTGCGAGGCGGTCAAATGCCTCTACGACGCGTGAATGCGGCAGCGCCACATTGATGCGGATCGATCCGTCGTCGTTAAAATGACGCCCGTCCTGATATGCAACACCGACGTCCCAGCCTGCTTCCATGATCTGATCGAGTGTCTTACCGGACTCTTTCATATAATCGCGGCAGTCCATAAACACCATGTATGTCCCCTGCGGCATGGAAGCATGACAGCCCTTCAGGTTGTTATTGATAAAATCCGTAGCATAACGGCAGTTTGATTCCAAAACCGCAAGAAGTTCGGAAAGCCATACTTCACCTTCCGGTTTATAAGCGCCGATCAGTGCATGCATGGAAAGAACATTCATCTCATTATAAGCCGTATACACACCAAAGCGGGTAACTTTCTCACGAAGGAGCGGGTTCTTGATAATGTGATAGCTTCCGATCAGACCGGCAAGATTAAATGTTTTGGACGGTGCGTAAAGAGCGACGGTTCTGCTTGCTGCATCCTTGCTGACGGTAATCGTCGGTATATGGGTATATCCGGGCATGATAAGATCCGACCAGATCTCGTCACTGATGACAACGCAATCATGCTTTTTAAAAAGCTCCATTGCCTTCTCGATCTCCCATCTCTCCCAAACGCGTCCGGTCGGATTATGCGGAGAGCAAAAAATCGCAAGATGCGCTCCACTCTCCGATAATTTACGTTCCATATCATCAAAGTCCATCCTCCAGACGCCTTCCGAATCCTTAACAATCGGACTTAAGATCGGTCTTCGTCCCGTATGTTCGAGGTCCTCCATAAACCCCACATAGGTCGGACTATGAAGAAAGACGGCATCACCCGGCTGCGTCACCGTATTGATCGTACTGGTGATTCCGCCGTGTACACCATTCTCATAACCGATCATATCAGCCGTCAGATCCGTATATCCATAATGCTTCTTCTGCCAATCTATAATGCTTTCATAATACGCATCCGATGCGGAAAAGTAACCAAACAGCGGATGCTGCAACCTTTCTTCAATCGCACGCACGATACTGGGCGCCGTCTCAAAATTCATGTCCGCAACCCACATCGGAATCTCATCAAACCCGGGCTTTGCGCCCTTTGGCTCAAAGCCCCACTTGATCTTTCCGATGCTGTCAACCGCCGTCGCATCTTTTCCCCGTCTGTCAATGAGCTTTGTGAAATTGTAGTTCATAATAAAACCGAAAACCTCCTATGACTCAAGCACCTGCTTCAACGAGTTTTCTACATTTTTGGTCAGCGACTGCATCATGCTGACGGATGCCGCCGTCTCTTCGGAAGCAGCTACAAGATTCTGCGCCCGATCGTTTACGCTTTCAACGATCTGAGACAGACGTCCGGATTCCTGCACGAGTTTACTGATCGTCTCCCTGATGTCATTGTTGTTCTTATTGCTGTCATCTGCCGTTGTCTTCGAATTGTCCGCGAGCGTCTTGATCTCGTTTGCAACAACCGCAAAGCCCTTCCCCGCTTCACCGGCACGCGCCGCTTCGATCGAAGCATTCAGCGCCAGCAGATTGGTCTGGCTGGAGATTGAGATGACATCCGCATTGTTCGCTTCCATTTTACCAAGAAATCCTTCGATTGAGGAAAGAACTTCCTCCAGATTTTTTGCAAATGCATCTACTTCCGCCATCGATTTTGAAATGCCGTTTGTCTGAACAGCATTGTCCGCGCTGGCTTTCTCGATCTGTGAGATAGATTCCATCAGATTTTCAAAGTTCTCGTTGATACCGGCCGTTACGGACGCTTTCTTTTCATTCATCGCATCTCTTGCATGCTGAACCTCGTCCGCAAGCGCAACCGCCTTATCCTTCTCCTCATATGCCCTGTCTTTGATATAGTGCACACAGTTATGATGATGACTGAATCCGTTGAAAATTGCAACCGCCATGTCTTTACAGGTATCGTATCCGCAGCAGCTGCAGTCAATATGGCGTTTTTCGTCGGTATCTTTCTTCATCTTAGCGAAAATGGCATCAAGCTCAGCATTTGAAGGGATCCGATACTTGCAGTCCGCACTTCGATCCGTATATTTCCGCACAAAATCGTCCAGCTTGAGGTTTGAAAACTGTCTGTTCAACGCCGCAAGTCTCTTCTCGGGCGTCAGATCCCGTCCCCATGCCGACTTTTTAGAGCCGTTTTTACTATCATGCTTGATCTTCTGGATTGCCATGAAAACATCTTCATTGAGTGACTTGCGATTCTCCGTACCGGTTCCGTAGAGACAGCCGTTTGTGCAGTTCAAGGCATCCACAAAAAGATATGATGTCCGGCCGCCTTTGATCCTGTCCGCATTACGCTGCAGGTACTCATACATATGATGCTCGCCCTCCATCTGGCGCACGAGCGCATCCTCGCCAAGAAGCCAATAAACATTCTCTTTCAGGCCGCCCGGCATCGGATAGATCGATCCCAATCCGTACTCAATCTCGTCCTTGTACGGCTTTGCGCCGCTTACGGGATGTTCCTTCAGATATTTCACCAGCTTGGCAAATGTCAGGTTATACGAAACGATGTTTTTGTTGTTCGGATCATCGATCTCATTCTTCTTTGCGATACAAGGACTGATAAAGGCCAGCTTATCCTGCACGCCAAGATACTTCTTAACATAGATCGCCGCACACATCATAGGACTCTGCACCGGCATGAGTTTCGGCAGGATCTCCGGAAGATACCTCTCTATATAGCCGACAACGGCAGGGCACGGCTGTGAAATGCTTCCGTAATACTTATGTTCCGTAATGTATTTGATGTAGCCCCATGTCGTGATATCCGCGCCGAAGGACACGCTGATAAAACGGTTCACGCCAAGGGCTTTGAGCATGCCGAGGTAGTTCTCGTATTCACGCGGATAGTTTGCGAGAAATGCCGGCGCAATCAAAACCGAAATCTTTTCACCGCGCTTTAAGTCCGCAAAAAAATCATCCACATCATCTTTGTATACACGGGCATTGTGCTCACAGGTATCAATGCAAGCGCCGCATGCGATACATTTTTTCTGATCCACTTCAATCACATTGCCTCTGTCCTTCTCGACAGCGACATTGGCTCCGACGCAGCTGCAGGCCCTGATACAGCGGTTACAACCGATACAGTTTTCATTGGTTTGAACGATACCCATCAGTAATCTCCTTATTTATACTTGGAAAGATCCATCATATGCTCATGCTTTGCAACAACGGTTGTTACAACTGCATCACCGGTTGCATTCGCACAGGTCTGCGCCATACCGACGATCGGATAGAGACCCATGATCAGACTGATCGCTTCTGCGGGAATACCGATCTGCGGGATAAGGAGTGCAATGCAGACAAGATTACCGCCGGGAACACCGGGACTTCCCAAAGAAAGTACGATGATCGAGATAAAGAGCGAGATCAAAACGTTGCTCGTTACAGGCACACCGAAAATCTTTGCAAAAAACAGGGCCGATATAATCAGTGTAATGCAGCTTCCATCCATATTGACCGTCGCACCGAGCGGCAGTGAAAATGAATAAACCTTAGGCGATACACCCACCTCGTCGATCTGCTTCATCGATGTAGGAAGCGCGGCATTACTGGATGCAAGTGTAAATGCAGTGATCGAGGCCGGATAAAACTTTCTCAGGAAAATAAACGGATTCAAACCGCCAACGATCATCAGGATCAGCACGTATACCAGGATCATCAGGGCAACGCCGAAATAGATAACGGGAACCCAAAGGATCACACTGACAAGATCACCGAGTTTCATAGAGATCATCATCTTGGCCATGGAACAAAATACAACAAGCGGAATAAATTTTACCAAAGCGGTTGTGATCGCGCTAAAGATCTTATCAAAGGCGGAAAGAAAATCTCTTGCAATAGGATATTTCCTTGCCAGAACGGATGCCGCAAGCCCCATGCACACAGCAATAAAGATGATCTGAAGCATGTCGGATTTCTGGAACGGCGTCACGATATCACTCGGCACGATCCCAACGATCGTATCTTTAATGGAAATGTTAACGCCCTCGCTCTTGGCAAGTGTAGCTGCCGCCTCTTCCGCGGAGACAGCCGATGCAACCGATGGACTACCGATCGGAAAGATCTGATACGTCAGGTATCCGATACAGATCGCGATCGCCGATGTGATCACATAAAAGATCATGACCTTAACGGCAATACGGCCGAGTGCCTTAATATCACCGAAGTCAGCAACACTTGCTGCGATCGAGAAAAATACAAGAGGGGCAACGACCATCTTCAGGACGTTCATAAAGACCGTGTAGACCGGCACAAACGTATACGTGCTGATCCCTTTTGAAACATCCGCAGGAAGGAATTTCTGCATAAGAAGGCCGACACCGATACCGAGAACAAGCGCAAGAAGCGTGAAGCAAAGTCCGGCATACGGCGATTTCTGGACGTGGATAACCGCAGTATTCACACCGCTGCTGTTCTGGATCGTCAGGTTATCGCCGAGGATCTTGGAGATCATTTTGCGAAGAACAGAATTTGCCTCAGCATCTTCCTGATCGAACAAAAGCTCTCGCTCAATATCGGCTGCGTCAAAGGAAGATCCCTTCGCTTTGCATCTGATGGTCACATTTCCGAGCACACCACTGATCTCAAGCTTCATCTGCTCTTCCGGACCGGATGCATTCGCGATCATTTTTGCGACCACTTCTTCTGCTGTTAAGAGCGTTTTTGCAATCACCTTCGACGAAATATTTCTGGCTTCCAAAGCGTTTCGAAGAAACTTCATTCCCTCCGGAATGGCGGCCGCATTACAAGATAGTTTCATTGTACTTCCCATACGCTTTCTCCTTTCAGACCATTTGGTTTGATTCGGTAATCCTGACACTATATTGGTTGATTTGCCTCGAATTGTCAGCAATTATTTATCATTATACCACAAGGACTGATATTTTTGTTTAAAATTATTTAAAAAATAAGCACCCGATGTGTCCTGTTTCCAAGCCGCACTGGGTGCTCCCCTTTTTTCACTATGTATCCAGGCGCATCAGGACTTTCATCGTTGTTTCGCGATGATCGTCGATATACTCATATGCCTCCCGGAATTCTTTAAGATCAAAGAATTTGCTCATAAGCGGTTTCAACCTTATCTCACCGCTTTACAATTTCACAAATTCCCTATGTGCTATATAACCTGTATTTCCATGTAAAACGCCCTCTATTTCACAGGATATTCCGTTCTCACGAAGGACGTTGCAGAAGGCAGCGGCATAAACGTCTGTCTCACCACCCTGATTTAAAACGATGCAGAAACGTTCAGGAAGCGCGATCATCTCAAGAACCGTCTGCGGTCCCTCCGCCGGATCATTCTTAAAGAGCCCCGCTGCCTCCTTTACCTTTGCAAGCGCGTCATGGAACACACCGGCTCCATGTTTTAATGTAACAAGGTCTTCATGATTTCTTTCGACGATATTCAACATAACTCTGCTGTCTCTTTTCCCAACGTGTTTTCAATCCGCCGCAAGGAAGTATTATGCTTATCCCTCGAATTTATAACCCATCCCCCAGATCGTTTTAATGGCTTCACCCTTATCACCGATCTTACTGCGCAGCTTCTTCACATGCGTATCGATGGTACGGGCATCGCCGAAATAATCATAGTTCCAGACGTTATTCAGGATCTTTTCACGGGAAAGCGCGATCCCCTTATTCTCCATAAAGTACGAAAGCAGTTCGAACTCTTTGTAGCTGAGTTCAACAGGCACACCGTCGACGGTCACCTGATGCGCATTCTTGTCCAGAACGATACCGCCCGCTTCAAGAACCGCCTCATCGCTTCCCTGCATCGTACGCCTTAGGATCGCTTCCACGCGGGCTACCAGGATCTTGGGACTGAACGGCTTGGTGATGTATTCATCCACCCCCAGTTCAAAGCCGAGGAGTTCATCCCGTTCATCGGATTTTGCCGTCAGCATGATGATCGGTACTTTTGAATATGTACGGATCTGACGACAAACCTCCCATCCGTCCATCTGTGGCATCATAACATCCAAGAGAATCAGTGCGATATCCTGCCTGTCAAAAAAAAGGTCCGTCGCCGTTTTTCCATTCTCTGCTTCCAGCACTTCATATCCCGCTTTTGTCAAAAAGTCGCGCACCAGTTTGCGCATCCTGCTCTCGTCATCCACGACCAGTATCTTGATCTTGTCCATTTTTGTCCTCCAAGCTCTGTCCATGATTTTGATCTTCGATCTGCAATGCACGCTCTTTTTCCCTGATCACCTCTTCACGCTTTGTCAGCTGCGCATCCCAGTCTGCGTATTTATTCTGCACTGTCCTCTCATAATTCAGGATCGTCGGCGAGTCTCCCGTGATCGAGATCACAAACATGCCGATAATCAGAATGAGCAGAAAGATGTTCAGTAAGATAGACCCTCTTAAGAGGCGCCTGAACTCACGCTGATCGTCATTCTTTTTCGGAGAAGTGAATGCTCGTTTCGGGCGGTCTTCTTCCGGATCGTAACTGTATACCTGATGAAGCGGGATCACGCTCATCGCATCCCCAAGACCGTTCGATATGAGAAAATCACGCAGTTTTTCCAGATACTTAAACCCGACGGGCGTCGTGAACACACGCCCTTCCACAAGCTTATTGTAAGCCACGAGCACGCTCTTTGGATTATCATAATGCATCCGCTCTTCCAAATATGCTATTTTGGCCTGTTCCGCTTTTGCAAGTTCTACGTCCTTATCAGAGCCGAACAGATACCCTCCTACCTGACGTTCTTCTTTTTCCATGATCTCCTACCGCCGTGCCAATGTTTCAAACTCCTGTACCGAAACCGGTCTGGAATAAAAGTAACCCTGAAAGACTTCACATCCGACAGACTGAAGGAAGCTAACCTGCTCTTCTGTCTCCACACCTTCGCAGACAACTTCCACGCCAAGCTTCTTAGAAAGATTGATCATAAACTCAAGGATCGTCTCACTTCTCTTTAGATGATCCGTTTTTTCAAGAAAACGCATGTCCATCTTGATCACGTCCACGTTTATATCCTTCAGGAGATTGAGCGATGAGTAGCCGCTTCCGAAATCATCCATCTCCACAACAAAACCCGCCTCATGCAGCTTGTCGATCAGATCCGTCAGCTTCTTCGGATCTCCCATTGCCGCTGTCTCTGTCAGTTCCAGACGGAGCTTTGCAGGATCGATGCCATATGTACGTACAAGCGAGGTAAACTGATCATAAATATCAAAGAAATAGAAATCATTCGGCGATATGTTGACCGAAATATACCGATCGTTATCGCCCTCTTCCTGCCACTTTTTAAGCAGGCGGCAGGCAAGATTCCAAATATGAATATCCATCTTCGCGATCACACCGTTTTTCTCGAAAACCGAAATAAAATCCGCGGGAAGGATCACGCCTTTCTTAGGGTGGATCCAGCGAACGAGCGCTTCCGCGCCAAGGATCCTGCGGTCTGCATCTACCTGCGGCTGCAGATAGATCGTAAGCTCTTCTTTTTCAAGCGCACTATCCAACTCTCCGAGCATTGCCTGCTCACGAAGGAGCGCCTGACGCATCCCCTCATTGTAGTACGCGATACGGTTTCGGAAATCGCCTTTAACGGTCATGATCGCCAGATTGGCGCGGTCACACATCGCGGATACCGGCATCGCACGATTCGTCACTTCATATACGCCGACATGGGTTACAAGCGGGAATTCCACATTGTTGTCGATCCGCGTCAGTTCTTCCGAAAAATGCAAAAAGACCTCTTCCTCGAAACGTTCTTTCGGGATCAAAAGTGCAAAATGATCATCGCCGAGTCGGCCGTACACATCAAATTCGCTGCAGTGTGTACGGAGTGCGTCCGCGATCCGCTTCAAAATGTAATCACCCGTGTATTGACCGAACAGGTCGTTTACCATTTTGAACTTGGCGATGTCGGAACAAAGCAAAAGGAACTCCGTATCAGGCCTCTCGCGGATCATCTGTTCCGCTCTGATATAGAAATACTCACGGTTAAAAAGCCCGGTCAATTCATCATGCGTAGATTGGAATCGTTCACGTTCAAGATTCTCGATCTCCTCCGTCATATCCATGATGCTGAAAAAGCTGCCGAGATATCGTCTCTTTGCATCCTCGATCCGCTTGAAAAAGATCTTGAGATACGTTTTGGTCCCACCGATCGTCGATGTCTTCGTATACGTGATGTCATCGTATTGATCTAGATGATGCAGATCGAAATCTTCCTGCAGGACTGTATGCTCGGAAAGTGCATCTTTCGTCTCCATAGCAAGCATACGGCGCACACTCTTATTGGTGTAGATGCATTTCACCTGGTCAAAAATGATCAGACCTTCCACTGAGTCATCCGAAGCAAGCGCAAGTGTCCGGTCGACCAGCTCCTTGGGAATATAAACAAGCGCAAAATAGTGAAGACAGATCGCGCCAAACGCATATCCGTATACGGAAATATCCAGACTTGTTCCGAAGAACATACAATATGCATTGCACAGTACGATCGCAAGGATCAGGAAAAGGAACGGATAATACTTCTTCCGAAAAATCCTCGGCTCTCTCACCGTTTTGTACGCAAGAAGCAGAATGCTCGCTGTGATCAGGCCGTAGATTGGGATCATATGCACCCAAAAGAACCTGCCTGCCTCAAATTTAAAGATCGTGAGACCGTTAAATGCAGTCTGTACCACGTCAAAAGCAAGCCGGTGGTATACGTTGGAGCAGATATACGCCGTATCCCAGCAAAAGACCGCCCACCAGACAGCTTTGTTCATGTATACATCAGGGTCTTTCCCGATATAGACAAGAAGAAAACGCATCAGGTGATATACCAGCCAGTCCGTACCGGCAAAATACAAACCATATGCGATATGGCTCATCTCACTTGTTGTACAGAGGCCTTCAAAAATGACCGTAAAGCAGATAAAAAGGCCTGCTGCTAATACTTTAGCGATATATCTGGCCGAATCGGTCTCATATTGATTGGACTTATATGTGTAATAACAGAGTACGATGATAACAGGTATCAATGATGCAATGACAATATTCATAGATTCCCTCTTCAACTCGCCACTTTAACTGTAATCAGTATAACATTTTTACAATTGTATACACAACATTTCTTTCTAACCGTCGATCTCTCCGTTTCGTATTTCGATCCCGTGCGTCAGAACAGGAAGGAGCAGATCTAGGCATTCCTGCACTGCCTTAGGACTTCCGGGAAGATTGATGATGATCGTCTTTCCGCGTAAGACACTGGCTGCGCGGGAAAGCATCGCCCTGGGCGTCAGTTTCATACTGTATGCTCTGATCGCTTCCGCTATGCCGGGCGCATTCTTTTCTCCTGCTCTGAGCGTTGCTTCCGGCATATGATCGCGCGGCGAAAAGCCTGTTCCGCCTGTCGTAAACAAAACATCCGGCTTTCGCTCATCCGCTATCCGCACAAGCTCTTCATACGCACGCTCTTCATCGTCCGGGATCAGGCTCGTCTCTATCACATCATATCCGGCGGATTTCAGGATCCCGGCCATAAGCGGCCCGGCAGCATCTTCTCTCTCTCCGGCATACGCTCTGTCACTGGATGTGATGATCGCGGCGGTATGCACTCTCGCAAACGCATCTCCTGCATGAACGATCCCGCCTTTAAGCACTTTCGCAAAAACCCCTTGGCTCGGCATGATACACTCGCCGGTAATTTGGGATATCTCACATCCTGCATGACAGGTCTTCCCGATCTGCATGATCTCAAGGAGCACATCACCTGTACGAAAACGCGTCCCGATCGGATAGGACGGAAAATCGTATCCCGCGATCAGAAGATTTTCACCGAAGACGCCCGGCGTGATGAGATCCTTTACGCCTGAACGCTCACGAAATCTTTGGACAGCTTCAAAAGAAAGAAGACTCACCTGCCTGTCACTGCCTGCATGGGCGTCCCCTTCCAGCCCATGGTTTTCAACGATCCTGCAGGATCCTATGTCTTCTTTACGTGTTCCTTTTTCTTTGCTGATGCATACAGCTTTGATCGTTCCCATATGCATTATCCCCCTATCTGAACCATTCTTCTTGTATCAGAGCCTGTATCACTTCCGAAATCGTGCGCCGCGGGTTTGTCTTTGATCGCCGATTCGATCGCAGATCTTATTGTTGTGTGATCTGCGCCGTTTCGAAGAAGCCTGCGCAGATCAACGCCGCTCGCATACTGCAGGCACGTTTTCAGATACCCGTCAGCCGTAAGCCTGATCCTGTTGCATGCATCGCAGAACCGATGTGACATCGGACTGATAAAACCGATCCTGCTTTCGGATCCGTTCATTCTGTAGTACTGCGCAGGTCCCGTCAGATCCGGCGCATTCCCGACCGGTTCCGCTATAACCGGTCCAAGCCTTCCTATGATCACATCCGTCGGAATGCCTGTCAGTTCATGCATACATCCGATCGGCATGAGCTCTATGAAACGGATATCGACCGATATGCGCTCTGCAAATGCACACAGTGCTTCGATCTCGCTTTCGTTGACGCCTTTGATCGGAACACAGTTTAGCTTAACGGACAATCCTGCTTCCTTTGCGGCATCTATCCCTTTTAGCACAAGGCCAAGCTCGTCACGCCCCGTCAGTTTCATGAACGTATCTCGATCAAGTGTATCAAGGCTGATGTTCACGCCTAGAAGTCCTGCCTCACGCAGCGCCTTCGCATGTTCCGAAAGCCTGCAACCGTTCGTCGTCATATAAACATCGCAAGGGAGCATCGAAACAAGAGATACTACTCCTTTTCGCACAAGCGGCTCCCCGCCCGTCAATCTGATCTTTCTGATGCCAAGCTCTTTTAGGATCCCCGTCAGAGTCTGCAACTCTTCAAAAGACAGCACATCTTTATGCTCCAGATGCCTGATCCCCTCTTCCGGCATGCAATATCGGCATCGAAGATTACATTTGTCCGTAACGGAAAGCCTGAGATATTCTATTTTTCTCCCTTTTCCGTCTGTCATGAAATCCCCCGTTTCATCCGCGCATCCTTCGGTCAGGATTTATGCGCTCATCCGTTGTATAGCGTCTGCTGCTCCAGAAGTTCATGAGCGCCAGCATGCAAAATGCAAGACACATGATGATAATGACCCAGACATAGGCCATCTCGCGATTTCCTCCCTGCATAGAGGAATAAACAGCAATAGACATTGTACGTGTCTTTCCGGGAAGATTTCCGGCGATCATGATAGTAGCCCCAAACTCACCAAGCGCCCTTGCAAACGAAAGTGTCGTTCCCGCTGCGATGCCCGGCCAGGAAAGCGGAAGCCATACCTTAAAGAATATGACTCTTTCCGAATATCCGATCGTCCGTGCCGCATCGATCAATTCGGTGTCCATTTGCTGAAAGGCACCCATGGTTGTGATATACATGATCGGAAAAGACACAATGACCGCTGCTATGACAGCCCCCTGCCATGTAAAGAGCACCTGAAGCCCCAAAGAAGCGAGAAATCTTCCTATCGTAGAGTTTTTTCCGAAGATGATCAGCAAAAAAAAGCCCGTTACCGTGGGCGGTAAAACCATCGGAAGAGACAACAGGCTGTCGATCAGAAATCGAAATCTTTTCATTGGGAATACAAGTCTCGCAAACAGGATCCCCAGAAAAAATGTAAATATCGTCGATACCGCAGCGATCTTCAATGAGATCCACAGCGGCGAAAGATCAAAATCCATACTTTTCAAACACTTTCTTGGCTGTATCGCTCTTTAGAAATGCAATGAACTCTGCGGATGCTTCCGGATGCTCCGTCGCTTTTACGATTCCGACAGGATAGATGACTTTCCTGCAGGAGCCTTCCGGCGCTGTGGCTACGATCCGAACCTGATCGGTCAAAACGGCATCAGTCCGGTAGACCACGCCGCAGTCAACCGAGCCTTCCTCCACCCACGTCAGGACCGTGCGTACATTACCGCCGTAATTGGCTTTGCTTTTTACCGCATCCTGGATACCGAGCGAGGTGAACACTTCCTCCCCATACTGCCCTGCCGGTACGCTTTCCGGATCGCCGAGGCCGATCATCGACACCTTATCTGTGGCGACATCTTCAAAAGATGTGATGTCCTTATCACTTGATGAGGGAACGACCAAAACGATCTTGTTCTCCAGCAATTCAGTGATACTTTCGCTGTCCATCAGGCCCTCTTTATCCAGTGCATCCATCTGTTTCGTCGATGCAGAGAAGAAAAGATCGGCAGGCGCACCTTCTTCGATCTGTGTCTGGAGCGCGCCGGAGCTTGCAAAAGAAAAGGTAAGCAGCGTATCCGGATGCCCCTTTTCGTAGATCGTCTCCAATTCCGTACAGGCATCCGTTAACGATGCGGCAGCAAGCACGGTAAGCGATACCGTATCGCCGGTTGATCCCGTTTGGGACTCATCTTCGGAAACAGTTCCGGCACTGCATGCGCAAAGAACGATCGCGCACAACGCAGTTAACATAACTTCATTTATCTTATGATTCATCAATTCACTTTTTCCTTACGTAATGTCCGCTTTTTCCGCCGTCTTTTTCCAGCAGGCGGATCGCGGATATCTCCATTGACTTATCGATTGCCTTACACATGTCATAGACGGTAAGAAGCGCGACGCTGACACCGCATAACGCTTCCATCTCGGCACCGGTCCTGTCATTCAGCCGCACACTGCATGTGCAGCGAATATACCCTTCCTCAGGGCTTACCTCAAAGTCAATGCTCACCTTGGAAAGGTTAAGCTGATGGCAGAGCGGGATCAGATCAGACGTCCTTTTTGCCGCCATAATCCCCGCGATGCGGGCCGCTGCGAGCACGTCTCCCTTGGGTGCCGCACCTTCCGTAACCGCCCTGATCGCTTCATCGCTCATGGAGATGTGACCGTCTGCCACGGCATAACGCGCGGTAGCATCCTTTTCGGAAATATCAACCATGACCGCATTACCGTTTTTATCGATATGTGTAAGACTGTTCATATCATGTATCCTCTTTGATCGTTTTATTTTCCGAAGCCGCAGTCAGGAAAATGACACTGCGCACAGTTTTTGCAAAGGCCGCCTTCCCCGTACTCTGCAAGGTCATCCGCAGTGAGTTCTTCCCGTGCCAGGATCCTCGGAAGGACGAGGTCGAATATCGTTCTTTTTGCATACATCACGCATCCCGGAAGCCCGACAACAGGGATCGAACGCCCAGCATGCTCCAGGTACGAGAGAAGAAACATCGCCCCCGGGAGGACCGGTGCACCGTATGACACGATCCGTGCGCCGGTATCCTTTATCGCTTTTGGTGTCCTGTCATCCGGATCGACACTCATTCCGCCGCTTACAAGGATCATTTCTGCTCCCTTTTCGGCTTGCGCAGTGATCTCTTCCGTTATCTTCGTCGGATCGTCCGAAAGGATCGTCTGCGCGATCACCCGGACTTCGTATTCCCCTAGCTTATCCCTTAAGACCGGTCCAAATGCATCTATGATCCTGCCGGATGCTACTTCGCTTCCTGTCGTGACGATCCCTGCGGTTTTGATCGAAAAAGAAAGGATCTTCAGGATCGACTCGTCTCCCGCTACGCGTAAAGCCTCATCCATCGCTTCCTTTTCAATAACAAGCGGGATGATCCTCGTTCCGGCGACGCATTCTCCTGCCCTGACCGGAAAATTCCCATTTGTGGTTGCGATCATCATCCTGCCAAGCGAATTCACCGCGCGAAGTGCGTCAGTCCTGATCTTAAGAAGTCCGTCTTTTGCCGCAAAGATCGATATTTTCCCTTCACCGGGCTCAGATGCGCGAAAATCGTCCGATCCCTTTGTGCAGATATCATAAAGGATCTTTGCCGCCTCCTCTTCATGGAGCATGCCTTCATGCTTTTCCCATATATACAGATTCTCCTTGCCGACGGACAGAAGGACCGGAATATCTTCTTCCGTTACGATATGACCCTTTTTAAATACCGGCCCTTTGAATCTTCCAGGGATGATCTGCGTGATGTCGTGGCACAGAACATGTCCGACCGCGTCCGTTGTTTTCACCAGTTTCATGCTTCGATATCCTTCTCGAAATAGTTTTTGATGCACAAAAAAATCCCCTTCGCATCCTCCGGATCAAATACCGGAACTTCCATGCTTATAGGGGAAATACAGTCGGTTGCCACACATATGAGAGATTCTTTCGAGCAGACGCTTTGGTCATAGATCGCGCCCCGGATCACCTCGACTTTCGGGTAGGAAGAATCCTTCATACCCTCAATGATCACAACATCGGGCGGAGCATCGGATGCACACATCATCCGAATAAGAGAATCCGGATCCGTTTTTTGCGCATTGTGAAAACAATACCTTGTATCCGAAAATACAGCGGTCTTCACTGCTCCCGCTTGCCTGAACCGATCCGAATCACTTCCCGGAAGATCCGAAAAAGCGTCATGTCCGTCATGCTTGATCACGCCAACCGACATACCGTCATTTATAAACTCGTTGATCAGGCGCTCAATAAGCCCTGTTTTGCCGCTGTCGGAAAATCCGCTCACGCAAAATACGAGCGGCCTTAAAGCCTCTCTTAATTCTTCGCGTGTATTCAGATTTCTGACCGTCTTTTTGTCAAAAACCGTCTGCTCCAGCGTAATATATCTTGTCGCCACGCGGGAAAAGATCTCGCGAAGCCTGTACTTTCCGGCGGCGATCAGTTCTTCGATGACAGGAAGAACACTCTTTTTGTAGATCGCGCAGAGCGGATGTATATGCGCATCGTCGGCTATGACATAGCAATCATAGTCGGAAGAGATGTACCCTGCCATGTAGGAAACGAGCTCTTTCCTGATAAAAGGCATATCAGCCGCGCAGATAAATACGTACTCTTCACCGGCATGCAATAGGACCTGCCGGATGCCCTCCATCGGGCCGATCCCGGCATTCTCATCGTAGACCGCATGAAACCCCATGTCCTCATATGCTCTGTTTCTGCCTGCGGAAACGATGGTTTCGGAAAAGCCTCCGAGTTCTTTCGCGATCCTGCTGATCATGCGCTCATTTCCGATCCGTATCAGCGCCTTGTCCGTCCCCATTCGGGAACTCTTCCCACCGGCAAGTATGCCAATCGAAATATTCCGCTTCATGTATACTTCATCCTTCTGATCGAAACCGTGTCGCCGACCGATACGTGTGTATCCGCCGGAATATCGATGTAGCAGTTACATGTATTCATATTGCCAAAGACTGATGACATATGCCTGTCTGTGGGAAGATATACATTCCCGGCATCCACATATGCCCGTACGAGTCTCCGCATCGCATTTACTTTATCATAAGGATCACACAATACCGCTTTGCCAACCTCCGTATCAAGCGCCTCACATCCTGTCAGTTTTGCCGAGAGCGGCGGAAAATACAGGTCAAAATTGGCAAGTGCCGCATAAGGATTACCGGAAAGGCTTAAGATGATCCTGTTCCTGTATACACTTGCGATCGTAGGGGTCCCGGGCTGGATATTGATGCGCGTAAAGAGAACCTTCGCACCGATATCAGCTAAGATCTCCGCAATAAGATCACGCTTGCCGACACTGACGCCTCCCGTTGTGATCACGACATCTGCTGTTTCTGCCGCCTTAACGATATGACTGCGTATCTCTTCAAAGTCATCCGCACAGTCCTCTGCATAGGATACCTCAAAGCCGTCGCTCTTCACAGAAGCAGCCAGCATATAGCGGATGTTTCCGTAGATGCATCCGGCAGGGAGACAGTCTCCCGGCTTTGCAAGTTCGCTTCCTGTGGAAATGATCGCTGCCCTGATCGGACGCACTACGCTGACCCTGTCAAGTCCAAGCGATGCGAGGAGCCCGATCTCGGTCCTTCCGATCCGTCTGCCGGCGTTAAGGACTGTAGTCCCTTTTTGTATCTCTTCACCTGCATGGCAGTAATTCATATATCGACGTGCAGGTGTATATATTTCGACCTCGTCCTCGCCAAGGTCCGTGTCTTCCTGCCTGATCACAGCATCAAAGCCGGCCGGTATCATACCTCCCGTCATGATTCTGACAGCCGTCCCTGCCTCATAAACGTTCGTTGCAGCATCTCCCGCAAGGATCTCCGACAGCACCCTGAGCCTGGTCGGCTTTTCTCTTGAGGCGCCTTCCGTGTCCGAAGATCTCACGGCGTAACCGTCCATGGCAGACCGCGCAAAAGAAGGAACATCGCAATGCGCTACAAGATCATGCGCAAGGATATGACCATACGCCTCTTCCGAAGATACCGTAAGCTCATCGCAGATCTTATTTATATTTGCGATTATCATTCCGATCGCTTCTTCAATCTCTATACGCTGTTTCATCCCTGCCATTCCCGATCGCCTGACTCAAGATTTTCCCTGCTCAACCTGTTTTACTTCATCATCCGAAGCTTCCTTCAATGAATATGTGTCGAATACCGGCTCATCCGGCAGTTTTAATTCAATGGAATTGATCTTATCCAGCGTTGCCCTCCCGCGTAACATGGAGATCTCAAATACATGACCGCCCTTTGTTCGATCTTCGGATACAAAATGCAGATGCCAGCCGGCAGCATTGATACCGTCCATATAATCCGGGAAATAGACGCATACGAGTGTGCCCCTCACATTCTCAAAACAAAAGGCTTTCTGCGTCTTTCCAAGGATCGTCTTAAGCGAAACATGCATGGATCTGTAAGGCGATTCCGAACGCGCATCGACAAGCGCAAATTCACCGTCGATCCGCACCATATGCATGCTGTTCAGACCAAATCCCTCTTCGATCCTGTTGTTCAGTTCCGACTTCAATGAGCCAATATCCGAGAAAACTCCAAGTTCGAAGGTTCGATCGCCCTTCATAGGACAGACTGCCGAGAAGGGAACACCCTTTTCTCCGGCGGCGACGACCACTTTCCCATTCTCCGTGGCGCGGTAACATACACCATCCAGGACGATCATCTCCCCGTCCACATCTTCAAAAGTCCCTAAGCCGATATCACCGTGCTTAAGGAGTTCCGATACCGTGATCACCGGACGGGAATAGCCGAGCATAAGAGCCTGCAAAGTCGACACCTGAAACATTTTCATACGTTATACCTCATAAAAGAACTTAATAATGAACACAATCGAAAGAACAAATGTAAGCGGCGAGATCTCTTTCCGCCTTCCTGTAAACAGCATCAATACTGTATGGGTAATCAATGCAAGTCCGATGCCGTGCCCGATCGAACCGCAAACCGGCATGGCAAGGAGCATGATAAATACCGGCGCTGTTTGCGTAAGATCGCTGAAATCGAGCGCCTTAAGACCGGACAGCATCAGCACACCGACATAGATCAGTGCAGAGGATGTGGCAGCTGCCGGGATCGCTGCCGCGATCGGCGCAATAAACAAAGATGCCAGAAACAACATGCCGGCAGTCAGGGCCGTAAGCCCTGTACGTCCACCGGCTTCAACGCCGGCATTGGACTCTAAGAATGTCGTGACCGTTGAGGTACCTGTAAGCGATCCGGCGATCGTACCGATCGCATCGGAAGCGAGTGCCTCTTTCATCTGCGGCATACTGCCGTCTTCATCGAGCATGCCTGTTCTCTGTGCTGCGCCGATCAGCGTGCCGATCGTATCAAACATATCCAGTACGCAGAACGTCACGATCAGCGTCACAACGGTGATCCAGCCAAGCTGCATCAGTCCGTCAAAATTGAACCGGAACAGCGTTGTTGCTGCCATATCCGCAAAGGGCGGCTTGAAAGACTTCTCTTCAAGCGCCGCAAACGGATCAATGCCAAAAAGCACCGCTTCACCGGTCCAGTAGATAAACGAGGAAAGCAGCATTCCAAGAAGGACAGCAGCCTTTACACCATGATGCGAAAGGAGAACGATCGTGAAGAAACCCACAAATACCGTGACAACCGTCAGGATCATAAGAGAATAACTCTCTCCCATTGTTCTTTTCAAAAAAACTGGAGTAAGGGAGCCGAAAAAGTCTCTCATCACATAATTTGCATTGCCGTTTGCATCATATACTGCCGCGTTGGATCCGAAACCGATGTTCATGATCATCAGGCCGATCGCCGGTGTGATGCCGATACGGACCCCCACCGGGATCGCATGTACGATCTTTTCACGAACATTAAAGATCGAAAGGATCAGAAAAACGACACCCTCAAAAAGCATAATGCACAGCGCCGCCTGAAAAGACTGAAGATATGTCATGCCGGTAAGGGCGACGATATCCGCAACAACCAGTGCAAAGAACGAGTTAAGACCCATACCGGGAGCCATAACAAAAGGCTTGTTTGCAAAGAATGCCATGCAGATCGTGCCGATCGCCGACGCGATACAGGTGGCCATAAACACGCCGTTCCAAAGAGGTGAACCGACATCAAAACCTGTCAGAATATTCGGGTTCAGTGCGATAATATATGCCATCGTAAAAAACGTGGTGATACCGGCCAGGATCTCCGTCTTAACATCCGTGCCGCTTTGTTTCAGTTTAAATAGCTTCTCCAATTTCGTTTTTCCCCGCGATCTGTATTATTACACTCGCAAGAACATTTTACTTCTTCGCCTGTCTCCGGTCAACTCCGCAGAAAACAATGAAGCACCGGAAAAAACAGAAAAAACCATCCTTCTGCCAAAACGAAAAAGCCAGGCAAAAAAAAGATTATAATCCGGCATACCTTCTATCTAAAAACTGCGAAAGGCATAATGCTTCTCGCAGCTGTGCTTAAAACCCTGAAAATAGCAACATCCCCGTCAATGACGAGGATGTCTTCCATACTACTATGAAGAATTCTGCTTAAAATGAGCCGGAAATCGGTGTTCGACTCCCGGCAAGTGGAGTAGACGGGAGTCGAACCCGTGTCCAAAAGCTTATTCCCTGTCCTTCTACTATCATAGTCTGTTGTTTAGGATTCCCTCAAGGAGGCGGGAGCAGACACCCTCAACCCTTCGGTAGCTTCATGATACGCCCATGGTCGCAAAGCTTAGGCCATGTCGTTTCCTACAAAGATGATGTTCGGATCTTAATGTGTAGGTGCACTAAGGCGAACAAACTGCACTTAGGCAGCTGCTAAATTTTCGTTAGCGTTTAGTTTAGGTTTGTGATTTAACGCATCACCTGCGGATAGCTTCTCCAGCTGCAAAACCCCTGTCGAAACCTTTACTACCCCTTATGAAATTGTCAGTCGCAGGATCGCCTGCGATCATAACCATTATATCAGATCATCCGGTCTGGTCAATAAACCGCCGGTTGAATCTCACTGAAAAACTGTCGCGGACATCAGCCCAGATTACGGATCTTAAATTCCTTCTCCGCTTCCCGTTTCTGATCTTTCTTTGCGATGTCGGCACGCTTGTCGTAAAGCTTCTTACCTCTCGCAAGGCCGATCTCCACCTTGGCCCGTCCGTTCTTAAAGTAGACCTGCAGCGGAACAAGCGTATAGCCCTTCTCTGCGATCTGACCCGTAAGCTTGCGGATCTCCTGCTTATGCATCAGGAGCTTCTTGGGCCGAAGCGGATCTTTGTTGAAAATATTGCCCTTCTCATAAGGACTGATGTGCATCCCGTAGATGAATACCTCACCGTTCTCGATCCTGATAAAAGACTCCTTGATCGAGCACTTGCCCATTCGGAGCGACTTCACTTCCGTTCCGTGAAGTGCAACGCCGGTCTCGTATTTGTCTTCTATGAAATAATCATGGTATGCCTTCTTGTTGTTGGCGACAAGTTTAAAGCCATCCTTCTCAGACATCCTTATTCCCTCCATATCATTTATCGGTCATCTTCCAGAGAAAAATCATCTGCGATCGTAAAATCGACTGTTCGCATATTGCGATCCGCATCCTTTACGCGAATCCGAATCCGATCACCCAGGCGATATGCCTTGCCGGTAGCATGGCCGATCATCTCATAACGATTCCGGTCGAACTCGTAAAAATCTCCGTCCAGGTCACTCACACGGATCAGACCTTCGATCGTATTGGGAAGCTCCACATAAATCCCCCATTCCGTGATCCCGGAAATGATCCCGTCGAAGCATTCATCAATATGTGCTTCCATGTACTGCGCCTTCTTGAGCTTTACAGTCTCCCGCTCCGCTTCATCCGCACGGCGCTCCGTCTCTGATGCATGCCGTGCGACCCCCGTGAGGATCTCCTTATAATGCTCTGTACGATCCTCATTCAGTCTGCCGCGGATCTGTTCCTTAATGATCCGGTGGATCTGCAGATCGGGATATCGTCTGATCGGCGATGTAAAGTGCGTGTAGCAGCCAAGTGCCAACCCGAAGTGACCGGAATTCTCTGTTGTGTATTTTGCCTGACGCATACTACGAAGTGCCAGTCTGTCGATCAGCATCTCCTCGTCGCTTCCCGCAACTTTTGCAAGAAGTTTTTGCAGTTCCTTTGGATGGAGCTCCTCCTGCGAGACTTTCATAGAATAGCCAAAGTTACGGATAAACGCAACAAGCTGACGGATCTTATCCATATCCGGCGTCTCATGTGTTCTGTACAGAAACGGTATCTCCTGCCAAAAGAAATGCTGTGCCACCGTCTCGTTCGCAAGCAGCATAAAATCTTCGATCAGATCTGTCGCCGTATTACGCGCATAAGGCTTTATTGAAAGAGGTGTCCCCTTTTCGTCGAGAACGATCTTTGTTTCCGGAAAATCAAAATCCACGGCTCCACGCTTTTTGCGCTTGTCGCGAAGGATCGATGCAAGATGTGCCATATCTTCCAGCATCGGTAAAAAGGCTTCATCGCGCTTCATAAGCTCCGGATCATGGTCCTCCAGGATCTTCGCAACGTCCGTATAGTTCATCCTTCTGTCAACGCAGATGACGGATTCCGTGATACGATAGTCCTTCACATCACCCTTTTCATCCACTTTCATGATACAGCTTACGGCAAGCCTGTTCTCCCCCATATTAAGCGAGCAGATCCCGTTCGAAAGCGTATGCGGCAACATCGGGATCACGCGATCCACCAGATAGACGCTCGTACCGCGCTCGAATGCTTCGCGATCAAGTGCGGAATGCTCCTGCACGTAATTGGCAACATCCGCAATATGAACGCCGAGCTCATACAGATCACCGTCTCTTGTCAGGCTGACGGCATCATCCAAATCCTTGGCGTCCTCCCCATCGATCGTGACCATCAGTACATCACGCAGGTCAGCGCGTCCGGCCATGTCAGCTTCCGAGACGTCCTTCGCCACGCGATTAGCCTGGTTTAAGACCTTTTCGTTAAAAGCCTCCGGCAGATCGTATCCCTTTACGATACTCATAATATCAACGCCGGGATCATTTACATGGCCGAGGATCTCTGTCACAATGCCTTCCGGATTATGCTGCGCATCACCGTAACCGGTGAGTTCAACAACAACCTTGTGTCCATCCACCGCGCCCATGCTCTTTTCGATCGGAATAAAGATATCGTACGCGATCCTCTTATCATCCGGAATGACAAAACCAAAATTCTTACTGCTCTCATAGGTTCCGACCAGCTTTTTCAGTACGCGCTCCACGACCGAGACGATCTTTGCTTCCTGACGCCTGCCGCCCCTGCGCGGCAACAGTTCTACCTCCACAAGGTCGCCGTGAAAAGCATCCGATGTATACTCTTCAGGAATGAACAGATCCTCATCGAATCCTTCTGTCTTGACGAACCCGAATCCCTTCATATTTGCAATGAAGGTGCCGGAAAGACGCTTCGCTTCCGGCTTCTGATAGCGTCCCCTTTTGGTCCGTTCGATCCTGCCTTCTAAGAGAAGCTCTTCCAGGACCGATTTAAACTCTTCCCGATCTTCCGGTGCGACGCGGAGAATGATCGCAAGCTCCTTTTCCTTCATGGGCTTGTAGATCTTATCTTCCATCAATTCGCATATTATCTTTTTTCTGTCATCACGCAATTTTTTCATATATCAAAATCAGAACAGATCGTCGGCCAAGCTGTTCACATGCCGAACGATTCATATAAAAAAGGCCCCTGCGACTGCAGGAGCCTCTTGTCGTTAAAACAATTTGGTATTCAAAAGTGCTGCCAGAATAAAGAATACAACGGCAAGGATCTTTGTGATCTTCTCAAGTGTTCCTTCCATGGAACGGCCTTTGTTCTTGCCCCAGTATGTCTCCGCGGCACCGCTGATGGCACCGAGTCCGGCTGATTTACCTTCCTGCATTAATATGATCGCCGATAAAGCAATACAAACTATGATAAATAAGATTAAAAGAATTGTTCTTACCATTCTCGGAACCTCCTAAATTCAAGCAAAAGTTATTTTAGCATAAGCAGGAAGGCTTTTCAACACTTTTTTCATATGCAATTCAAACAATAAGAAGCTACTCCGTGTATGCGGTCCGCTCCACCACATAAGAAGGGATCTTATCCTTTACAAAACTGTAATTATAGCCGTTCATAAAGTACTCCATATCCGCATCATCAGAACTGCCATACGGATATACGGTGACATTGTAGCTGTCGTCTACATTTGCCGCACCATTCCAGTCATAGCTGAAATCCATCGGATAAAGCCCCGTGATCACTTCGCTGATCTCGGAAGGATCCGTAATCGTTGTCTCAACATCGAAGCTGTTATACTCTTCCTGATCATCATACAATTCGTAATGATAATTTGTGATCGTAATCTTCTTGACTTCGTTCGGATACAGGAACTTATCACGGAACAGGTTTTCTGCCTTCAGGAATGCAATCGTCTTGTCAAAGCAGTCGTAGATCGGCAGATTCTCTACAAAATATCGGCTCTTCGTGATCAGTTTCAGTTCCGTCTGTCCGATCATAACCGTCTTCGCGCGCTGCGAGAATGTCATATTCATATAGTCTTCACGATATGCATTGATAAATGCATCTTTTTTATCGTTTGCCAGCTGCGCGCTGCCGAAGCCGTTGGAATACGTAAGATCCATCTCGGCAAGATGATCCAAAACAGCCTGATCATAAGCAAGAGATAAAGACTCCTTGTAAGTCGGAAGCGCATAGATCGCATCCATCTCTTTTGCATCCTCGGCAATGTCGATCGGGAAAATTCTGTATATGCCGTCACCATTCTTCATGCGATAGTAAACAACAGCAGATCGGAAGCGATGCTCTTTATCGTCCGGATATGGATCATTCCCCATTCGCTTCTTCGCGATCTCGCAGATCGGATTTGCATCCGAAAGCGCCATATGGTCAAAAATATATGTCTCACTGTCCGTATCCTGAAGCGGGCTGCTGTCCGTTGCCTCATAAAATACCCTGTATTCGTCCTGGAACATCACAACATAAGAATCCACATCACCAGGATTCGGTACAAAACGGTCGTATCCGGTCAGGTCAGCAAGATAAACGGAAAGAACACCAACCACAAGCACTGCCGCAACACCGAAACTCTTCCAGCCGTTCTTAAAGATCCGGATATCAAATTCGTAGATCACTTCGACCACGAAATGGCCGATCAGCAGGCCGACCAACGCGCCGATCGCAAGAAACGGTTTGGAGCTGCCGGACATCGAATAGCAGATCATGCCAAAGCCAATCGAAGCGGGAAGGAGCAGAAACACCTTTATGATGCCGCGCATCTTCGGAAATGCAAGACACTTACCGCACGCTTCCGAAGGTTTCTTGCCGTAACAGTAATATGCGATGCCGAGAATCACGAGACCAAGTGCCAGGATACATGCAAGCCCTTGAGATAACGCAGAGACATCGAGCGTGCGAAGCCCCGTCAAGTAGTTCATTTCGATCGCGGAACCACGCAGCTGAAAGCCGCGTGTGACCGGTGTCACAGAAAATCGCTGAATCTCGTCTGATGTCTTATAGTAATAGCTCTTAAAAAAGGTTGAGTTGCAGATTGTGACGATCATGATCGTCACAGCATCATACAGCATGAATACCGCCGATGCCGCCATTGCGACAACCAGGTTGCCTGTCAGCATAACGGCAAGGATACCAAGGTTATAGGAAGCAAAGTAGACGGCACTGTTCAGGATAAAGCCCCAAAACGCTTCTCTGAATGCATATGCTGTCATCGTGGCGCCGCAAACCTTTGCAACAGGAAATGCCAATGCGAGGTTCAATCCAAAGAAGAAAAGATACGCGATCAGACCGTTAACGTAGATCGTCCAGAAATGCTTCTCCTTTTTTACCGGCACACTCATGTAAAAGTCAAGCTTCTTCCTGCTGTACATATACACAAAGCCCTGAAGCGCCGCTCCGATGCCAAGAACGCCTGACATAAAGCAGTTCCCCAAGCCGAATCCAAGCACTTCACGCCCGAATGTGATCCCTAGATGATACGGAAGATCACGGAACGTATATGCCATACTCTCGTTACTCAAAACAATGGCCGTCGAAAACGGATAGGCCATGATAAAGTAAAGCGCCATGATGATGAAAAGGCCGATCCTGCGCTTTGCGTTTGCAGTAATACTAGCCAAGAATGAGATTTTTGATGTCATAGCCGACTACCTCCGTTTCACTGATAAAGATTTCTTCCAGGGAAAGTGGCAAAACTTCAAAGAACAAGGTATTGAAGCAGGCAAACTTTGCGATGATCTCTTCCCTGCCGGCGCGTGCCGTGATCGTGTGGAGCGAACCTCTTTTCTCCAGTTTCAGGATCTCCATTCCGGCCAGCGCATCCTGGACGTTCACGTCTTCTTTGAATACGCACTGTACCTTCTGGATATTGCATTTCATCTCTTCGAGATCCTTGGACAAAAGGACGCCGCCTTTGTGGATGAGTCCGACGTGATCGCAGATATCCTCAAGCTCTCGTAAGTTGTGAGATGCAATGATCGGTGTCATACCGCGCTCGTCCATCTCACTTGCGAAAATGCTCTTCACGCCCTGTCTCATAACAGGATCAAGGCCATCAAACGTTTCGTCGCAGAAAATGTATTTTGTCTTGGCTGCAACTGCGAGCAAAATGGCCAGCTGCTTCTTCATCCCCTTGGAATATGTGTTGATCTTCCGCCTTCTCTCCAAGCCGAATTTTTCCAGATAAGAGTAAAACACCTCAGCATCAAACTGCGGGAAAACGGTCATATAATGCTTTGCCATATCCTCCGGATTGGCGTTTGCGAAAAAGTAAGGTTCGTCAGCGATAAAAAAGAACTGCTGCTTTGCTTCCACATTGTCGAACACGGGCATCCCGTCAACCATGACTTCTCCGGAATCCGGCCTGATCACACCGCTCATCATGCGAAGGAGCGTACTCTTACCGGCTCCGTTCGTGCCGATCAGACCGAAAACATTCCCTTCCTTTATCGAAAGATCCACATGATCGATGGCTGCAATATTTTCAAACGATTTGCTGACGTTACGAATCTCAATCATTGCTTCTCTCCTTTCATCAATTCTGCCAGTATTTCATCCTTTGAGATGCCGATCTCGGATGCCTCTTTCAGGATGTTCCTCATCTGCCTTACGTACTCTTCTTTTTTCAGAGACGGAAGGGAATCGTTGTAAGAGACGAAATTGCCGCGTCCCTTGATGGTATACAGAAAACCGCCGCGAAGCAGCTCTTCATATGCACGCTGTACCGTATTGGGATTGATGGACAGTTCCATCGCCAGACTTCGGACCGAAGGCATCTTCTGATCCGGTGTGAGCGCACCGCTTAAGATCAGCTTCTGCAGCTTATCAACGATCTGCTCGTAGATCGGCCTGGTATCCTTATAATCCAGTATGATCATCTCTTCTCCTTTCTGTAGTGTATGAGTGTATTAGTTGTCTTAATACATATATAATACACCGTACAGAGAACTGTCAATGCAATATTTGAAAAAAGTACTTTATTACCATTACAGAAGACGCAAAAACTCCCGCCGAAATGGCGGGAGTCCGAAATGACCGCATATCTCAATAGGCGGGTATTCTGTTATTTCCTGATGAGAAGAGACTTACCTGTCATCTCTTTGGGCTGTTCCATACCCATGATCTCGATCAGCGTCGGAACGATATCCGCAAGGCAGCCACCCTCGCGAAGCGTATATGCCTGATCATAGTTTACAAGGATGAACGGAACCGGATTCGTTGTATGCGCTGTGAACGGCTCGCCTGTCTCGTAATCAACAAGCTGCTCAGCATTGCCATGGTCTGCACAGATGAACAGCACACCATCCTTTTCCTTGATCGCTTCCACCGCTTTGCCCACACATTCATCGACTGCTTCGATCGCTTTGATCGCTGCGGGCTCAACGCCAGTATGGCCGACCATATCCGGATTTGCGAAGTTGATGATGATCACATCATACTTGTCGCTTCTGATCGCACTGCAGAGCTTATCGCATACTTCGTAAGCACTCATCTCGGGCTTAAGATCATATGTCGCCACGTCCTTGGGCGAATTGACAAGGATCCTGTCCTCACCTTCGTTGGGCTCTTCCACGCCGCCGTTAAAGAAGAATGTAACGTGTGCGTATTTTTCCGTTTCGGCGATTCTTGCCTGCTTCATATGATTAGCGGCAAGCCACTCGCCGAATGTATTGGTAACCGAGATCTTGTGGAATGCAACATCCTTGTTCGGAATCGTCGGATCATAGTCCGAGAAGCAGACATATGTTACATCCAGACGCTTCTCGCGCTTAAAGTTGATATCCTTGAAGAAATCGTCTTCGCAGCAGAAGCATCTTGTGATCTCACGTGCACGGTCAGGTCTGAAATTGATAAATACGATAGAGTCATGATCTTTGATCGTTGCGACCGGCGCACCGTTCTCAACTACAACCGTAGGCTTTACGAACTCATCTGTCTCGTCACGGTCATAAGATTCCTGGATGCCCTGCGGACCGGATGCAGCCTTCAGGCCTTCGCCTTTGGTGAGTGCATCGTAAGCAAGCTGCACGCGATCATAGTTGTTATCTCTGTCCATCGCATAGTAGCGGCCCATCACGGAAGCGATCTTGCCGACACCAATCTTCTTCATCTCGGCCTCAAGCTCTTCCACATAACCCTTACCGCTTGCGGGCGGTGTGTCACGGCCGTCTAAGAAGCAGTGGACAAATACTTTGGTAAGGCCGCATCTTTTGGCCATTTCAAGAAGACCGTAAAGATGCGTATTGTGACTGTGCACACCGCCGTCGGAAATAAGGCCGTAGCAATGAAGTGCACTGTCATGCTCTTTGCAGTTGTTCATCGCTTTTAAAAGCGCGGGATTCTCAAAGAATGTACCGTCCTGGATCTCCTTTGTGATCCTGGTCAGTTCCTGGTATACGATGCGACCTGCACCCATGTTAAGGTGGCCGACTTCGGAGTTGCCCATCTGACCGTCCGGAAGGCCGACAGCCATGCCGCTCGCATTGCCCCGGACAAAGGGATACTCCTTCATCAATCCGCTGACAACAGGCGTCTTCGCTTCTGCGACAGCGTTGTGTTCTTTCTTATCATTCAATCCATATCCGTCAAGGATCATTAAAACTACAGGTTTTTTGCGCATGTGTTTACTCCTCTTTTGTTAAATCTGTAACATTTCATTTCCGAAGTGAATTATACACTCTTTAAGCGATATTCGCAACGTGCTAAAATAGGGGTATTCACAAGGAGGTAACCATGATCACGATCTTATCTCGTTTCCTGATAAAGGACCGATTGAACGAAAAAGACCCGGAGGTGCGTCGCAAATACGGCATGCTGAGCGGTATCGTCGGAATACTGCTCAATCTCTTTCTCTTTGCGATCAAATTCTTCGCAGGGCTACTGAGCAGTTCCATCGCGATCACAGCGGATGCGTTCAATAACCTCTCTGATGCCGGTTCCTCCGTTATCACGCTGATCGGCTTTAAGATGGCCGGGCAGGAAGCCGATACGGATCACCCGTTCGGGCATGGACGGATCGAGTATATCTCCGGCCTTCTTGTCTCCGTTTTCATCATTCTGATGGGGTATGAACTGTGCAAAGAATCCTTAAAAAAAATCCTGGATCCGGCGGCCCCTGTCATCACGCCGCTCATTTTTGCGATCCTCGTGATCTCAATCCTTGTAAAATGCTACATGTACTACTACAATCACAGACTCGGAAAGCGCCTCGAATCCAAGGCCATGGAAGCGACCGCAACCGACTCTCTCTCCGATACTTTATCAACTGCGATCGTACTGGTCTCTTCGCTGATCGGACACTTTACAGGCTTTCTGATCGACGGCCCCTGCGGTCTTCTGATCGGCTTCATTATTCTTTATGCAGGCTATCATGCGGCAAAAGAGACGGCAGGCCCGCTTCTCGGGCAGCCCGCGGACCCGGAATTCGTCCAGAAGATCCTGGATCTTGTTGATGAATATGATGATATCCTCGGCATCCACGATATGATCGTCCATGACTACGGTCCGGGCAAATGTCTTGTATCCTTCCACGCGGAAGTACCGGCCAAAGGAGATATCCTGGCTCTCCACGATACGATCGACCTTGTGGAGTATCGGATCCGGACCGAGCTTTCCTGTGAAGCAGTCATCCACATGGATCCCATCATGAATGACGATGAGGAAACAAATTTTCTCAAAAAAAGTGTGTCCGAGATCCTGACGGCCTATGATGATCAGCTTACGCTCCATGATTTCCGCATAGTAAAAGGGCCGACTCACACCAATTTGATCTTTGATGTGGTCGTGCCCTTCCGTACGTCGTATTCAGTCGATGATCTAAGATCGACCGTTCAGCAGCGGGTATTCGAAAAGTTTCCGCACCATTATTGCGTCATCCAGATCGATCACCCGCTAACTGCCAGAAAATCTTGATCACTCCTCGTCTGCGAAAATGAAGACATAGTACTTGCCGCTCTTAGCAAAGCCCATGTCGCGGTAAACCTTTTCTTTGAGCATGTCGCCGTCTTCTTCCTGAAGTTTTTCAAAGAGTTCATTCGGATCATCATCGTCTGCTTTGAAGTGACTGCAGTCGATCTCGTCATATTCGTAGCTCGACTCCTTCGCCAGTTTCTTGTAATCCTTGCCGTTTACCTTGGAAGAAGACTTCCCGTCGTCATCGTTACCGATCGCAAGACGTGCTGCAGCAGTAACAAGCTGATCGTTGAGTTTCAACTCTTTACGACCCTTTTCAAGACGATATACATTGATCAGGTAGTTCATCTGTTTAGCAAGTGTGGAATGGTTCGAGATGTTTTCATTCAGATCACTGGAATCGGATGATTTCTCCTCTTCCTTCTTCACTTCGGGTGCTTTTGCAATACGGCCTTCTTTCTTGCCGCATGTGATCCAGTGCTGGTAAAGCTTGGTCGCATCGTTACCGAATGCCGCTACCAGATCGGGATACTTGCTTGCATAATAAGCTGCATCAAAATCGCTCGTTGCTGTAGATGAAGAACTCGAAGACGTCGTTGAAGCGCCTACCGCATACGGGTGTCTTCCTTCCTTTGCACCGCAGAGCTTGTAGTGCTGATAGAGCATTGCTTCGTTGTTACCGAATGCAGATCTTACATCCGAATAGGTCGCTGCATAATAGTCAGCATCAAATGTACCGCCGTCAGGCATTGTTTTGGGTGCCGCAAGTACTGTCATGGATGAGAAAAGCATGCAGGCGGCTGTCACGATTATTAAAAGTTTTCTTTTCATAATTTCTCTCCTATGGTTCTGCTTGTAATAATTCCGTAATCATTATACCACAATATCTTGTGATGTCACGCATTTATTCGGGCAAATATGCCTCATTCAGCAGATCTCCGTATTCTCCGTACGGCATCGTAAATGTGAAAATGCCCGCCGCATGCGGTCCCAGGATATATTCGTTGCAGATAAAAACGATCCCGTCTTTTGATAAATACCAGGTAGAATCAGTCATGATATCATCCACCAGAGACGTATCAAACTCAAAATCAGGGAACAGTCGCTCCTTATATTCCTGCTTTTTCAGTTCTTCCTCCAGAAAAGAACGGAATGCGATCTTCAGATCCTCCGTATCCCGAAATGCCTTATCCAGCGTCAGCTCATTTCCGGTCGCGGTATCAAACGTCAGGCCGCCCCGGTTACCGTTCGGATGCGCTCCCCCCGTGTAATCATAGTAATCCGCTATGATACTGATCACTTTCCGATCCGCGCGTGCGCATTCGTAGGAAAGGCCGACTTCATAGGGATTCCACTCACCTTCCGGACGAAATTCCTTATCTTCCTTGGCCCATTGCATATACTGTTCACAGGTATTGCGATTTCCGATGATCTGCTGTGCAAAAACGCCGTTGATCTTGGACGCGGCACTTTCGTTCCCGGGTATCGTCACTTCCACCTTTTGATAATCATAATGAACAAGAACAAGATCTTTGTCATCCTTGTCTTTCAGTTCTTCCTTTTCATCCGTTAGCTTTACGGTGATCTCTTTTGCCTCTTCTTCGCTCTCAGTCTCCGCAGCCTGTTCGGAAGATGCGCTCTCCGTTTCCGCCTGCGTCTCCGGCGCGGGCGCTTCCTGCTGACCGCAGGCACCGAGTATGAACATGATGCCAAGAAGAACGACAACCAATCTAGTTTTCATATGTTTCCTCCCTTTTCGTTATCAGACAACCGATACACCATATCAGATAACGAAGATTATAACATAATATGGGATCCGGAAAAGCATTTTCACAAAAAGGACCGGCTTCTTTAACAATGTTAAAGAAGCCGGCATCAAAAAATCACCTGAATTCTATTCCTTGAGAAAAGGTGCGATCGCACCAAGCATGTTGCTTGCATTTCCGTTCTTAGCAGGAATGATCCGGGTCTTTCCTTTAAAATCGGGACAGATCACCTTTTCCAGCTGTGCACCGATCCGTTCGGTCAGAAGAGGACCGATCTCGGATACGGCCCCGCCGATAATGATCGTTCCTGGATCCAGGACGTAGATGATATCAGCAAGCCCGTGTGCGACATCCATCGACCAGCGATCAAGAAGTTCCGCATACGCCGGATCTCCTTTCAGTGCCGGCATCAGTACCTTTCCATCGTTTTCTCCGAGGCGCTTGCTCTCTTCGGAAAAGCATTTTGCGGAGGCCAGTTCCTCATAGCTCTTGCCTCTCCCGCTCCAAAGATAGCCGACCTCGCCGGCTGTTCCGTGAACACCGTTAATGATCCTGCCTTCGTAAACAAAGGCTCCGCCGATCCCCGTTCCGAGCGCGACACAGAAAAAAGTGTCCAGCCCTTTTCCGGCGCCGAACCCGGCTTCACCGAGCGCAGTCGCTTTCACATCATTCATCACACTCACCGGAAGATCAAATTCATTTTCCAGGTAGTCGGCGATCGAAAGATCTTTTAAGATGGGAAGGTTGTCACACATCCCCGTGATACATCGTTTTCTCTCATCCACAGCACCCAGAGTGGCAATACCGATCCCCGCTGTTTCTTCATTTCTGTACACACGTACAAGATCTGCGAGTGTCTGAAGAAAAACGGCCTTGTCAGCGGAGGCAGGTGTGCTTATTTCCTTACTGGACAGAACATCCCCATTTTGTGAAACAATCCCATATTTAATATTTGTCCCGCCAATATCAATGGCAATAAACTGCTTCATGACTGTCTCCCGTACTCGTTCAGGATTTACCACTCGCCTTCGAACTGATCAACGTTGTCTTTGGTAACCTCAACCTGATCAACGATCGTTCTGGGCTCCACCTTTTCACCATTTAAGTATTTTACACAAGTTTCGATCGCTTTGTAACCTTCTTCTTTTGCGGAAAGGAAAGTATTGCCGTCGATAATGCCGTCTTTCAGAGCCTGAAGTCCCTGAATGGAACCGCCGAGGCCGACTACTTTGATCTTATCCTTAACGCCCGCTTCTTTCAGGACTTCACCAACGCCTGTAGCCATGCCGTCATCCTGGCAGAAGAACAGGTCAACCGGATCACCCTTCTGCAGAATATCTTCTGCAATCGTCATTGCTTTTTCCTTGTCCCATTCACCTGTCTGTTTGTAAACGATCTCAAGATTCGTTCCTTTAATACCCTCTTCGAAACCTTTTGTTCTCCAGATCTGGCAGAAAGTACCGGGCTTGCCTTCGATGCAGACAACCTTGCCACCCTTTTCGCCGAGAAGATCCGCAGCGATCTTAGCACAAAGCTTACCGGTGTTTACTTCATTCTGTCCGATATACGATACAACGCCGTCCACTGTACCGGACTCATCCGTACCGATCGCATTTGTAAATGTCAGGATCGGAACGCCTGCTTCGTTTGCTGCTTCGATACCGGGAAGGATACCCTCCGCATCGGATGCACATACAGCGATCATATCAACACCCTTGGAGATCGCATCTTCGATCTGGGAGAGCTGCGTTGCCGCATCCCAGTTCGCATCGGAGTAGCTTAAGTTACAGCCGTATTTTGCTGCCGCTTCATCGGAACCCGCACGTGTTGCCGTAAAGTAAGCGACAGACCCCGGGATCAGGACTGCGATATTGTAACCGCCGTCTTTCGCCGATGCCTCAGCAGGTGCCGCTTCTTCTGCCGCGGGTGCTGCCTCCTTAGCGGGAGCTGCTTCTTCCGCTTTCTTCTCTTCAGCCGGAGCTGCCGCGCTTCCGCAGCCTGTCAGTGTTGCTGCGAGCATTGCCAGTGTCAGACCCATTGCTAATACCTTTCTCATCTTGTTCCTCCTTCTTGTTTTATCTTCATTTGTGTTTACACAAAATGGATTCCCTTTTAATTTGCGCCTGCTTTCTTTCTGTTGTAGCTGTCAAAACCGACTGCAACGAGAATGATGAGGCCCTTCAAAACATACTGGAAATATACATGCACTTCGAGCAGATTGAAGCTGTTTGAGATTACGCTCATAAACAGAACGCCTATGATCGTCTTCCATGCATTTCCTTCACCGCCGGATACACATGTGCCGCCGATCACGACCGCCGCGATCGCATCAAGCTCATAGCCGGTGCCGGCCGTCGCCGTTGCTGTGCCGACACGCGCCGTCAGGATGATGCCGGAAAGTGCTGCAAGGATCGAACTTAAGACAAAAACCAGAACCTTGATCCCGTCAACCCGGATACCGGATAGACGGCTTGTCTCATCGTTGCCGCCGACTGCGTAGATATGACGACCAACGATCGTTTTGAGCAAAATGAAATTGACAAATACAATCGCCAGAACAAACAGATAGATCGGAACCGGAATGCCCAGAAAGCTCTCCTTGCCGATGTATGTCATCACGGGCTCTTTCACGCTGATCGGATAGCCGCCTGTGATAAGGAGCAGCGCACCGTTTACAACCTGCCCCATGCCCAGCGTTGCGATCATGGAAGGAATCGCAAACTTGGCAACAGCGATACCACTGATCACGCCGACCACAGCACCGAATACGATCACGACCGGAACGATCGCCCAAAACGAAAACCCTTTTGTAATAAGGACCGCAGAGATCGCACCGGCGCAGCCGCAGATATAGCCGACCGAAATATCAAAGTTACCGGAGATGATGATCAGTGTCATACCCGCTGACAGTACACCGACAACGGCCGACTGCCTGAGCAGATTCAAAATGTTACGCGTCGTCAGAAATGCCGGTGAGGCAATACTGATAATGACGCAAAGGGCGATAAAACCAATGATTACACCGTAATTTCTTAAATTAACCTTCTTGATACTCTCTTTCATAGTCGTTTCCTTTACTGTAATATGATCTCCATGATATCTTTTTGCGTCATGTTATTATTGTCCACATCCTTCAGGATCTGTCCGCCTCGAACGACCAGGATCCTGTCGGACGTACGGATAACCTCATTCAGGTCGGATGAGATAAAGATGATCGCCATTCCTGCCTTTGCAAAGTCTTCGACCGTTCGAAAGATGTCTTCTTTCGCGCCGACGTCAATGCCTTTGGTAGGCTCATCAAAGATCAGGACCTTCATGCGCTCATCAAGCCATTTGGATACAACGATCTTCTGCTGGTTCCCTCCCGAAAGTTTCATGACCGGCGCGGTCAATGACGGTACTTTCACGGAAAGCCTCTTGATCGCCTGCTCGGTGTAGCTTTTCTCCCTGGCAGCCTGCAGCATCCCCATCTGTCGCATTTTTTTCAGTTGGATCAGCGTCGCGTTCTTGTAGATCTCATGCTTTAAGATCACGCCTTCTCGCTTTCTGTCTTCCGGGATCAGTCCGATACCGGCTGCGATCGCATGGGCCGGATGGCTGATCTTCACTTCCCTGCCATCGACAAGGATCCGGCCGGCCGTCTTGGAATCTGCCCCGAAGATGCTTCGTACGATCTCCGATCTGCCTGCGCCGACGAGGCCTGCAAGCCCGACCACCTCGCCCGGTCTTACCGTAAAAGATACATCCTTCGTGCCGTTCCCGGCCGACAGGTGCTCAACCCTAAGGAGCGGGTCTGCCTCCTTGCGGCAGTGCGATGTAAGCCGTTGGCCTTCCACATACTTTTTACCGGACATATGCTCGCTGATGATCGGGATCGACATCTCCGCCTTTGGGAATGTCCCGACCATATCGCCGTTTCGCATGATGCTGACCGTATCAGCCAGGAGGAAAATCTCCTCTAAGATATGTGAGATATAAATGATCGTCTTCTTCTGCTGTTTCAGTTTCAGGATCACTTCAAAAAGCGTCTTTTTCTCATCATCAGTAAGCGATGTGGTCGGTTCGTCAAAAATAATGATCCGCGCATTCGCATGAATGCATTTCATGATCTCGACCATCTGCTGCTTTGCAACCGATACATCACGTGTTTTCACATCGGGATCGATGTGAAAATCCAGCTCATTGCAAACACGAAAGTATTCTTCGCGCATCCTGGCCTTCTGAAGAAGCCCATACTTTCTGATCTCTTTTCCGAGAAAAAAGTTCTCCAGGATCGTAAGCGGCGGGATCATGGACAGTTCCTGATGAACGATCGCGATCCCGTTTTCCGCTGCCTGCAGCGGACTTTTGATCTCTGCCTTCCGTCCATCGATCAAAACATCACCGCTCGTCGCATGATAGACACCGCAAAGGATCTTCATGAGCGTCGATTTTCCCGCGCCGTTAGCACCTAGGAGCGCCCTGATCTCCCCTTCTCCGACGGCAAAATCCACACCGTTCAGTACGGGCACGCCTGAAAACTCTTTCCGTATCTGCTTCATTTCAAGCATATTTCCCATGTTCTGTCTCCTTTTGTCACATTACCCCTCAAGTTCCCGGATCACCTGAAGATGCGCATCCGGTGCGAGCATCACATCCCAGGAAAGGGTTGCCCCGTTCATACCCGCTTCTTTCAAAACCTCCAGCGATCCCCGCACGTAAGAAGCATCTGTCCGCGCGATATCCTCGCGATAATTGATCTCAATGCCCGGATACTTCTCACAGGGAAGATCCGTAAAGGCCTCAACCTGCTTTTTGAGAAAATCCCGATCGGTCCTGATCTCTTCGTATCCCTGCGCTTCTCTGACCGCTTCCCGCAGAAGGCGGTATTCGTATCCGATCCCCGCAGGTGCTTCTGTCCTTCTGTATAGCATCGGTTTGATAAAATCGACATGTGCCGAGATCTTCTCATAATCCTGCCCGACAAAACCGCTCATAAGCGGTGCGTAAAGGTCGAGTCCGACCTGCATGTTCTGATCTTTAAAATAGTTGCAAAGATCCGTAACCGAATCCGCGATCAGCGCTCCCTTGGTTCTGAAAAAATCGCGGGCCACACTGTTTTTCCAAAGGAACCCCTCTTTCGGCCCGTATCCGTCCACATCAAAGAAGCGATCGCCGCATTTTTCATATTCCCGCCTGACATCGTCTAAAGGCAGGCCGCGCCGTCTGTATGCTTCTTCACAGGATCCGCAGCCGCAGGAAAGGACACCTTTGACACCTCCCACAAACGACTGCGTCCGGATCTTATCGAGAAAGGCCCCGTCAAATCCGCAGCCGCTAAAGTACCGCTCGTATACGTCTTTTACGTTATGCAGATTTTTCGGGGTTGAGGGACAATAGAATACAAAACTTTCGCCTTCCTGAAGTGCAAGCGATCCCACAGGCTGCCTCCAAAGATCTGTGCTCGCTGCTGCTTCCGTCAATTCACCGATTTCCGAAAAGACAGGAAGCCAAAGGAGCATATCGATCCCTTTTCCGGAAAGATACGCGCCAATTTTCTTATATAGATCTGCATCAGGATGCCAGCCGATGATCACCTTGGATACAGGGATCATCTCTGTCACGGCGTCAAGCCGCTGTATGATCTTATCTGCAGTATAGGTGGCGTTCTTCCAGCCGCCCGTAAAGATCTGAAGGATGTATTGCATGTAAGCACCTCTAGCTTTCCGCGTCGCGGATCAGTCGGATATCCGAATTCATGGAGTTCATACCGATCTGTGCAAGACCGTCCATATAATATTTCCGCTCATCATCTATAAAAAGGATCTCCGGAAGCATCTCTTCCGGAAGTGCTTTCTTGCAGTTTCTGATCAGCTCCTCTTTCATTGACTCTTTCAGTCGATGCCCGCCGACTGCCAGAACCGCCGGGTTAACAAGGCAGATCATATTGATCATGATCTGCGATACAGCAAGGATGATCTCCTTATCCGTCATGCTGCGGAGCTGCAGCTCGCCTTTTCGGATTGAAGACGATGTCTGCATGAAACCGATCTCACCCGCAAAGCTCCCCGAACCGGAAACGATGTTCCCACCGATGATCAGACCGGCACCAAGCGTATTGCCAAGGTGCAGACATGCAAATTCGCAGTCTGTTGGCATATTGGATGTGTAGTATCCGAGAGCTACGGTGTTGATATCGTTGCGAACGGAGACATTTACATGAAGCTGCTCCGTAAGATATTCTTTCAGCGCAAATCCTTCCAGGCACTTCACCTTCGGGATCGCGAAAACAACACCTTTAACGGAGACTGCACCCGGAACACCGATCGCGAGCGCGCGGATCTCCTGATGACGCTTGCAGATATCTGCGATCGATGAAGTAAGATCAACAACCGTCCACTCCTCTTTCCGCTCGGTAAAATCGCTCTCGATCGCTTCGCCTTCCAGATCCGTTACGGCATATTGGAGTTCATGCTCTTCAACGACCACCGAAAGTGTATACCAGATCTTACTATTTAACGAATACAGCATCGCCTTACGGCCACCGCTTGACTTTGCCATCCCGCTTTCGATCACCACCCGCTCTTCCAGCAGTTCATTGATGATCGTATTGACCGTCGGCTGACTGATCCTTGTTGCAGTCGAAAGCTCCACGCGAGTAGCAGTCTGAAGCTTTTGCAGCGCCGACTTGATCAGGCCTTTGTTGATCTCCTTCATCATATTCGGCTGTCCGGTTAAATGTTTGCTCATGTGCAGTACCCCTTTGCAGGTCCTTGGTCTCAATTCTTTAAGTTTCTTAAATAAGTTGATTTTATCGTATCACGTGAGAACCTGTTTTTCAACACTTTTTTAATATTTTTAAAAAAGTAAATAAAAAAGCAGCTCTCTGCGTCACCAGAGAGCTGCCGTTTCCTCCATTACGATCACACGCCTAATACTTCGGTGCTCCGGGACGATTTTTTTGATACACAATATTCCCCGCCGCTGCAAGCTCAAGCTCGTCATCGGAAAGCGGCATCTGTCCTACGCCGTTTTCGAGACCATTCAGCATAGCTTTTAAGCGTTCCTTATGGTCACTTCCTTTTGAAAAGTCTGCCTTTTTTAAGATCATTTCTACATCTTTCATAGATTTCTTTAGCCTCTTCCGTTTTCTTTGCCTGTTCTATCTGTTCTTTGAGTTCCCCGTCAGTTCCATCAATCGATTCCCCGGTATATTGAAACAGGAAGTGCTTATCTTTTCATAAGAATATACGGGATATCGATTCAAAATACCACACACTTTAAGGAACGAGACGAAAGAAATGTCAGATCTTCTCCGAGCCAGCGATCCTGCGGCACTTCTCCAGGATCCTGTTGATCCTCGCTCCGACTGCTTTCTCTTTTGCGTTCACTTGCTCAGCAATCTCTTTATACGACAGTTCAAAGCCGAACCGCAACGAAAGCAGTTCACGCTCCTCCGGCTTTAAATGCTTTAAGATCACGTAAGCTTCCGAAGCCTGCTCATCGATCAGTTTTGTCAGTTCCGAATCCTCGGCGCCCGGCTCCATGCCCTGCTCCACGCAGTCATCAATAGACACCGCCTGTCTGCTGATCTGCCCGCCGATCGTTCCGTTCTTACGGAAATGATCGTAGAGTGTATTCGTTGCGATCCTGTTCAGCCACGTTGAAACGGACGCAAGCTTCGGGTCGAACCGGTCATAGGCACGAAATGCCTTGATGAAAATGTCCTGGACGATATCTTCTGTACTCTCCCGGTTCAGAATGCGCATATACACGGCATTGTAAATACTGCCATAGTGTTCGTCATATACTTTTTCGAAGGGCTCTATCACCACTGTTCCAACTCTTCCCATCGCCTTTCCTATGCCCCCTGCTCCTTTGTATCATATTCCACCTGTTGCCGTCTTACAAGGTCTGCAAAGGCTCCGTTCTTTGCGATCAGCTCTTCATAAGTGCCATCCTCTACGATCTTGCCCTCATCAAGAACAACGATGCGATCACAGTTTTTGATCGTCGAAAGTCTGTGCGCGATCACAACTCTCGTACAATTCAGCCTATCGAGCGAATCGGATACCTGCTTCTGTGTGATATTATCCAGCGCACTTGTTGCCTCGTCAAACATCAGGATCTTCGGTTTGGGTGCGATGGCCCTGGCGATCATGAGCCTCTGCTTCTGGCCGCCCGAAATACCGCCGCCGCCTTCCATGATCATGGTAAACATGTTCATCGGCATCTGCCTGATATCCTCTGCGATCCCCGCCATCTCCGCCGCTTCCCACGCATCGTCAAGCGTAAGCTCCGGCGCAGAGATCACGATATTGGAATAGATATCGCCCATAAAAAGCGATCCGTTCTGCATCACCGTACCGATCTTGCTGCGAAGTGATTTCAGATCGATCGTATTCAGATCACGCCCGTCATAATAGACGGCACCTTTCTGCGGCCTCTCAAATCCGAGCAGGATACGCATCAATGTGCTCTTGCCGCAGCCCGTCCTGCCGGTAATGGCAATATACTGACCGGGACGGATCTTCAGGCTTAAGTTATCGAGAACGGGCGGCATATCTTCATTGTAACGAAATGTGATATTGCTCAATTCGATCCCGCCGGAAAGCTTTTCCACTACAGGCTTATCTTCCGAAACTTCAGGAACTGCTTCCATGATCGGACGCACCAGATTGAGGATCGGTCCGATCTGCGATGCAGGCTCTAAAAACGGGATCAATGCGGTAAATGCCGCATTCACTGAAGCAAATGCCGCATTAAACGCATAATACTGCGAAATATCAACACCGGATGTGATCGCCAACCCGTACAGGATCATCGTTCCGACAAGTGATATGCCGGTGATGATCGCCGGTGACACCTTTACAAAAAGGGGCGGATCATACAGGTAGGCTGCCTGCGCGGCATAAGCGTTTGCCCATTTTGCAAAGGCTCTTCTCTCCGCTCCTGCAAGTTTGATCTTCTGAATGCCCGAGATCAGCGCATAGGAAAGGCCGCTCTCTTTGGACGCCAGTTCCATCTGACGTCTGAGGATCCGGGCACGCATGATGACCGTCAGAACCGTCACGCCGAATTGCAGAAAAGCCACCAGAAATGCCGGAAGGGCAAGCGCAGGCGCAAAGGCCGTGATCTGCGCAATATAGATAAAGGATAAAAGGACGGTTGCAAAGCCGGAAAAGCCCATGTCGATCAGAAGCGTCACCAGGAGGTTCATGTTCTGTACACGACTTGCAAGCCCGCCCGATGAATAGTCCTTGAAGAAACTGCTCGGCAAAGTCAGAACACGCATCATGGTCGCAGACTCAACACTAAGATTCAGCTTCAGTGAGATCCGCTGCAGGAACAGTTCCTGCACCGTTCCGAACAAAAGGCTCGAAAGCGATGCACATATCATAAAAACAGCGATCGCAAGAAGCACATTCATATGTCCGATCGACACAACATCCGAAAAAAGGATCATATTGATCCACGGGATCAAAAGCCCGACCAGAGTTGCCAGGATCGCAAATCCCAGGTATCCTGTAAGACTCTGCTTGTCGATATTCTGCAAAATATAGCGGCAAACATCCCGCATCGTAAGTGATCTTGTCGGAAACGGCTTATAGAAAGCATAGGCCTCCGACGAAAAAAGCTTCTCCGAAGATGGCGTGACACGCATCATCTCGCCCGTATTCGGATCAAGATACTTATAGCCAAACGCATTGGCCGGGATCAGCGCAACAGGCAGTCCATCTGCTTTAAAAGTTGTCAGCATCGGACCAGAAGCGTCCTTTCGGAAGCCTTCCTGCAAGTTGACTTCTCTGGTCATTATGCCGTATGGGCGAAGCAAAAACTCCAGCACTTCATCAATCGTTCCAAGCTGCTCCGGTACTTCCCTTACCTTCACATGATAGAATCGCAGAATCTCCCCGATCGCATCAGTCGCCTGTTCACGCTCATTATGCAGTGCTGCAGTCAGCCTTTTCCCCATAACAGCGCCAGCGATCCGAAGACACGAATCCTCGAACATTTCTATATCGCTTTTTTTACGCAGCTCCAGCTGCTCTTCAAACCAACCCACGAAAAGCTCCTTCTATTCGTTCATGACAAGCTGTGCATACATGCCGTCACGCGCCATCAGTTCCTGATGCGTTCCCCGTTCTACAACCTTACCGTTATCCAGCACAATGATCTCATCGCAATCCCGAATGGTGGAAAGTCTGTGCGCAACCACCACGCAGGTAATGCCTCTGTCACGGATCGAGCGCACAACGTCATACTCCGTCTTTGCATCCAGTGCACTGGTCGCCTCATCCATGATAATGATCGTCGGGTCCTGTGCAAGGACTCTCGCGATCTCCAGTCGTTGCCGCTGACCGCCGGACAGATCCCGTCCTCCGTCCTGCAGTTTATACTGATAGCCACCGCTGCGCTGCATGATATCTTCATGAAGCTGTGCATCTCTGGCAGCAAGGATCACCTCAAAATCTTCGATGGAATTGTCCCACATCCTGATGTTATTGGCGATCGTATCTTCAAACAGAATGATATCCTGGTCTACAACCGAAAGTGACCCCGTAAAGACACTTCGGTCGATCTCATCAACGCTCTTTCCGTCAAACAGAACTTCACCAGACCAGGGCCTGTATAAGCCGGAGATCAGTCTGCCCAGCGTGGATTTGCCGCATCCGGAACTGCCGACGAAAGCTACGCTTTTCCCGGGCGATAACGTCAGGGAAAAATCTTCGATAAGCGGAGGCTCCAGCCTGGAATAACCGAATGTCACATGTTGAAGTGTCAAAGCTCCGGATAGCTTTCCTGCGGCCTGCTCCTTTTCACCGCTTTTCGAATCGTTTCCGGCAAAAAGAGGATCCTCATCATATTCCATCACATCATCGATCCGCTCCATCTGAGCGCGCATCTCCTGCAGGCTCTGCCCAGCCGTAATAAAGGACTGTGCCGGCAGAAAGAACTGCATCATGAATCCCTGAAAAGCCAGTACCATGCCGGAAGTGATCTCTCTGCGAATGATCAGATATACCCCCATCAACAAAACGATGTCATTTGCGATCGCCAATACAATGGCAGGGATCCTGCCAAGGCTCGCATTCAGTCTTGCAAGGCGGCAGTCCTGCGTATTAACGCTCGCCTGATAACCGGACCATTTCCTGAAGAATCCGTTTTCCGCACCACTCGATTTGATCGTCTCGATCATCTCAATACCGGAGATCGTGGTCCCATACAGTTTGGAGTCATCGCGCAGCATTACTCTTGTTATGTTAACTCGCTTCGCACTGATATAATAAGAGACAACCAGATTGATCAAAACGGAAGAAATACCGATCAACGTCATGATCACAGAATAGCGCAGCATGACACCCAGATAAAATATGAGCATCGCCGTATTGATGACAAGCGGTGCAAACGTATTGATCAGAAGGTTTGCGATATTCGCATTGGCCAGGCGTCTCTGCTCCAGGTCGCCTGCCATTCTTTGCGAGAAGAACTTCATCGGAAGATGAAGAACATGCCAAAAATAGGTTGCATTTCCGACTGCTGCAAACTTGCCGCTGATCCGAAGCGAATAAACTGACGTGATCCAGGCTGCCAGGATCCGGACAAGCGTCAGGATCGACAAGGCGATCAAAAAAGGTCCTACAAGTTTTTCGTTGCGGCCCCCTAGCAGATGGTCCATAAAAAAGCGTGAAAAACCGGCTGCAATGATCGCCGCGGCGGACGTGACAGCCGTGGTCACCGCGACAAAAACAGCGGCAGCCCCCGCCCCCTCCATGCGGCGCTTTGCAAAAGCGATCATACTCTTCGGATGACCGGAAGGCTGAAAACCCTCACCCGGTGCAAAGAGGATCGTAACACCTGTAAAGCCCTCATCGAACTCCGCATCCGTCAGAACAATATCACCTCTTGCCGGGTCATTTATATATACTTTGCCTTTTTTAAAGCCTTTGCATACAACAAAATGATTAAACTCCCAGTGTACGATGCACGGGAAGGTACCTCTTTCCCGAAGGCTTTCAGGCTCAAAGCGGAAGCCGCGCGCCTCAAATCCGTGCATTCTCGCAGCCTTTGCGATATTACTTGCCTTCGATCCGTCACGCGACACCGCGCAGTCCTCGCGCACCTGCTCCAGCGGGATCCATTTATTAAAATAAGCCATGACCATCGTCAGGCTCGCTGCACCGCATTCCAATGCTTCCATCTGCATGACAACAGGAACCTTTGCAACGCCTGACTTAATCGGTTGTTTGATCGTCTTCTCTCTGACTGTTCTCAACTGTGTACTCCGAACAGATCCAAACTACGGATCACTGAATAATATAAGTAATGGGGGCGACCGTCTGTGTGCCGGTTTCGGTCTGTACTTCTATTCTTCCCAAAACGCCCCAGACCAATGCGCCCACGATCAGAATGATCGTTGCAAAAAGGATCAGCCACACCGATGGCGTGGTAACCCTGATATAATCATCAAGCTGCTCGGGAGACGATACCCGCTCGATGCTCTTTTCCCGGAAGATCAGTTTTCTCTCCATATAATCCCTCCGCCCGTAAGGCTGAAATCTCTCAGTTGTATTCCAAAACAGGATCAATATGATCCCTAGGCTCTATTTTACATGAAAGTTTACGATTTGTTTATATTTGTTTTCTATTTATTTCGTTTTTGTTTTCCTTTCTTTTTAGGAAATGGACACACTAAAGACATATTTGTTTTTTATACTCATATTATCAAAAGAGAGAACAACATCTCCTTTTGATAAGTTCTTCATAGATACTCCCCCTCATAGTATTGAACAGGAAAAAAGGAAGACTCCCATCTTCCTTTTTTGCTGTCCATTTTTATTGTATAAAAACCCCCTCCGGAAATTCTCCGGAGGGGGTGATCATACGATCAACGATTATGCGTTTACGATCTTGCCAAAGTCAGGCTTTAAGGAAGCGCCGCCGATGAGGCCGCCGTCAATGTCAGCCTTGGAAAGAAGCTCTGCAGCGTTGCCTGCGTTCATGGAGCCGCCGTACTGGATACGAACTGCTTCTGCTGTAGGAGCATCGTACATCTCAGCGATCGTCTCACGGATCATCTTGCAGACTTCTTCTGCCTGATCAGCTGTTGCTGTCTCGCCGGTGCCGATCGCCCAGATGGGTTCGTAAGCGATCACAAGATTCTTAACCTGATCAGCCGTTACGCCGGAAAGATCCCAGGTAATCTGTCTCTTGATCCATTCCTGATATGTGCCAGCTTTACGAAGTGCAAGAGACTCGCCGCAGCAAAGGATCGGCTTTAAGCCTGCTTCGAAAGCCTTCTTAACCTTCTGGTTGATCAGAACATCGTTCTCACCGAATATATCTCTTCTCTCAGAGTGGCCGATGATGATGTACTCAACACCTGCATCCTTGAGCATCGGAGCAGAGATCTCGCCTGTGAAAGCGCCCTTGTCTTCAATGTAGAAGTTCTCAGCACCTACGTGTACGTTGGTACCCTTTACAGCCTCTACAACCGGTACGATATCGATCGCCGGTACACAGTAAACAACGTCTACCGCATCGTTCTTAACAAGATCCTTGAGTTCTGCGCAAAGAGCAACAGCCTCACTGGGAGTCTTGTTCATTTTCCAGTTACCTGCAATGATTCTTCTTCTTGCCATTTTTGTATCTCCTTATTTATAACTTATTTATCATCAGCCGCTACAACACCGGGCAGTTCTTTGCCTTCCAGGAATTCCAGGGAAGCGCCGCCGCCGGTGGAAATGTGGCTCATCTTATCCGCAAAACCAAGCTGGTTGCAGGCTGCAGCGGAATCACCGCCACCGATGATGGTCGTTGCATCTGTCTCAGCAAGAGCCTTCGCAACTGCGATGGTACCTTTTGCAAGAGTCGGGTTCTCAAATACACCCATCGGTCCGTTCCATACAACGGTCTTTGCAGTCTTAACAGCATCAGCAAACAGCTCTGCTGTCTTGGTACCGATATCAAGACCTTCCATATCTGTCGGGATCTTGTCAGCATCTACAACCTGAACGTCAACCGGTCCGTCGATCGGATCCGGAAATGCTTTTGCGATCGTGGTATCAACAGGAAGAAGCAGCTTTTTGCCAAGCTTCTTTGCCTTGTCCATCATCTCTTTACAGTAGTCAAGCTTCTCAAGGTCAACGAGAGAATTACCGACTTCCATTCCCTGTGCCTTTAAGAAGGTGTAAGCCATACCGCCACCGATGATCAGTGTATCACATTTCTCAAGAAGGTTGTTGATAACATTGAGCTTGTCGGCAACTTTCGCACCGCCGAGGATCGCTACGAACGGTCTTACCGGATTCTCTACTGCGTTGCCAAGGAAGTTGATCTCTTTCTCCATCAGGTAGCCGACTGCGTTCTCGCCGCCTTTTTCGGAGATATATTTTGTAACAACCGCAACGGAAGCATGTGCTCTGTGTGCGGAACCGAATGCATCGCAAACATATACGTCAGCAAGATCAGCAAGCTCTTTTGCAAAAGCTTCGCCTGCCTTCGCGGGCTTTGTCTCTTCTTCGCCGCGGAAACGTGTATTCTGAAGCAGCACAACATCGCCGTCTTTCATTGCCGCTACTGCGGCTGTTGCGTCTGCACCTGTTACGTTGTAATCCGCAACAAAGTTTACGGGCTTACCAAGCTTCTCAGCAAGTCTCTTTGCAACGGGTGCAAGGGATTCGCCTTCGTTGGGGCCGTTCTTTACTTTTCCAAGGTGAGAGCAAAGGATTACTTTGCCGCCGTCTTTGATGAGTTTGTTGATCGTGGGAAGTGCTGCTACGATACGAGTCTCATCTGTGATCTCGCCGTTCTTGAGCGGTACGTTAAAGTCACATCTTACAAGTACTCTCTTGCCTGCTACGTTGATGTCATCAACGGTTTTTTTGTTTAATGCCATATGTCTGTCCTCCTAATAGTGATCCTTGCGGTAAACTGAAATAAAACAGGGTCCGGTCCTGATAGACCGGACCCTGAATAGGTCTTTACAAAATACCGGATGATTAAGCCAGCTCTGCGAAGTACTTAATTGTACGAACCATCTGAGATACATAGCTGTTCTCATTGTCATACCAGGAAACAACCTGAACAAGGTTGCCTTCGCCAACCATTGTCTGTGTTGCATCAAACAGAGAGCCGTATGTCATACCGATAACGTCGCTGGAAACGATCTCGTCTGTGTTGTAACCGAAGGACTCTGTAGCAGCTTTCTTCATTGCTTCGTTGATCTCTTCTTTTGTTACTTTCTTAGCGACCTTAGCGATCAGGATCGTTGTGGAACCTGTCGGGGTAGGTACACGCTGAGCAGCGCCGATGAGCTTGCCGTTCAGTTCAGGGATAACAAGACCGATCGCTTTTGCAGCACCTGTGCTGTTCGGAACGATGTTCTGAGCACCTGCACGGCTTCTTCTCTTATCGCCTTTTCTCTGAGGACCGTCAAGGATCATCTGGTCACCTGTGTAAGCATGAACAGTTGTCATGATACCGGACTCGATCGTTGCGAAGTCATTCAGAGCCTTAGCCATAGGAGCTAAGCAGTTTGTTGTACAGGAAGCTGCGGAAATAACCGTATCGTCCTTTGTAAGTGTCTTGTGGTTAACATTGTATACGATCGTAGGAAGATCGTTACCTGCAGGAGCAGAGATAACTACCTTCTTAGCACCTGCTGTAATGTGAGCGGATGCTTTCTCTTTGGAGGTATAGAAACCTGTACACTCAAGAACAACGTCTACATCAAGCTTGCCCCAAGGAAGGTTCTTAGCGTCAGATTCTTTGTAGATTGTGATCTTCTTGCCGTTAACGGTGATGGAGTCCTCACCAAAGCTTACGGAATCAGCGTATTTATATCTGCCCTGTGCTGTATCATACTTAAGAAGATGAGCGAGCATCTCGGGAGATGTTAAATCGTTGATTGCTACTACTTCGTATCCTTCTGCATCAAACATCTGTCTGAAAGCAAGACGGCCGATACGACCAAAACCATTGATTGCTACTTTAACTGCCATGTTTCATTCCTCCTAGAATATTGAATTATATCATTTGTTAGGCAATCCGGCAAAATTCAACAGGATTGTCAAAATTTTGTCAGCACTAATATAATACCTAATCTGTCGCATAATATCAAGTCAAAATCATGAAAAAAATGTGAACATAGTGCCTGTTTTTCTTTGCATTTTGCCTAAAAGACCATATAATGAAAGCACGCATGCGACCTTGGCCGCAAAATCTGCCATTCAATAAGGAGAAAAGACATGTCTATCACAGCCGATCTGCATACCCATTCGCACCACTCAGCCGACAGTACGGCATCCATGGAGTCTATGGTCGAAGCAGCCATAAGATCCGGTCTTAAAGAGATCTGCTTTACCGAGCACTATGACTGCGGCTATCCGGTTTCCGAAGAAGCTCCGGAAGGAACATGGGACTTAAACACGGACTCCTATCTCTATGAACTCCTGCATCTTAGGGATGTCTATAAGGACCATATCAAGATCCTGTTCGGTGTAGAGCTGGGCCTGTCTCCGGATGCAGTACGCACCTATCTTCAATATGTAAGAGGATTTGATCTTGACTATGTGATCGGTTCGATCCATCTGATCGGCGGAAAAGATCCGTATTACCGCGGAAACTTTGCGGACATGAGCGACGAAGATCTCTACCGGCTCTATTTTAAAGAAACACTTGTAAATATCAGGAAATTCAGCAATTTTGACTCACTTGGTCATCTGGATTATATCGTTCGATACGGTGAATCGAAAGACCGGGACTATTCATATGACAAATACAAAGACGTGATCGATCCCATTCTGGAATATCTTCTGGAAAATGAAAAAGGACTGGAAGTCAACAGTGCCGGACTAAGGCACGGTCTTGCATATCCCAATCCCTGTAAAGACATTATTCAAAGGTATCATGACCTTGGCGGTGAACTGATCACGATCGGTTCCGATGCGCACAAACCGGAAGATGTTGCAAAGGATTTTGACGTGATCGCTTCTCTATTAACAGACTGCGGCTTTCGATACTATGTTACATACGAGAACCGCCTGCCGGAGTATCACCGGATCTGAAACCTCTTCTGCTCTCATATTCTATCGGTTCTATCAGCCGCGGGGATGTGCTTTTGCATATACCTCGCGGATCCTGTTGTGATTCATGTTTGCATAGATCTGCGTCGTAGAGATATCGGAATGGCCGAGCATCTCCTGCACGGAACGAAGGTCTGCGCCGTTTTCCACAAGGTGTGCGGCGAAGGAGTGACGCAGTGTATGCGGCGTGATATCCGCCTGGATCCCCGCCTTCTTCGCATAATACTTAATCAGCTTCCAGAATCCCTGACGACTCATCGGGACGCCCGAGCAGTTCACAAAAAGCGTATTGTCGCCGTCATTCACAACCATCTCGCTTCTAGCCTTCTCCAGATATCGCATCAGCGCTGCCTTTGCGGCATCACCGAACGGAACAAAGCGCTCTTTATGCAGATCCTTGCAGATGATAAAACCCATCTGCAGGTTGACATCGCTCATTGTCAGACTGATCAGCTCCGTCACACGAATGCCCGTTGCATATAAAAGCTCAAGCATCGCCTTGTCACGGATCTCCTTGGGTGAATCGCCCGAAGGCTGATCAAGGAGCGTAACAACTTCTTTCATGGAAAGGATTCCGGGCACGCGCTTCTCGATCTTGGGTGCTTTCAGGCATGAAGCAACGTTCGAAGATACGATCCCTTCCTCGATAAGATACTGATACATCGCCTTTAGGGATGCGATGTTACGGGAGATTGTTGCTGCGGCAAAATGATTCTCCTCCAGATACTGAAGGTATGCCTTCATGTCCTCCTCACGGACGCGGGAAACGTCTGAAATACCACGTGATTGCATAAAAGTGATCCATTTGCGAAGATCACGGCGATAAGACATCTCGGTATTATCGGATGTCTTCTTCACTGTATGCAGATATGCGATAAACGCATCCAAAACGTGCTCCATAAAGCTCCCCTTCTTCAAAAGACAAACATAACATAGTCAGTTATGTAAGCCGTTTAATGAACATTATAAGCATGTTCTTTTGGAAAAGCAAATGGCATTTTATCCTCTTTTTCCGCCGAAAATTCAGCATTTTTTATAAATATACCAAATATCGAAAAGCCCCTTTTTCAAGAGTACAACATCTTGTTAAAGGGGCTTTCAAAAAAAATGAATTTACATAATGAGAGAAATTTATACTTGATTATGACAACTTTCTGTGGTATTCGCGTCAGCCTGTACCGGTCAACCTATACCGCTTCACCGAGGAGCTTCTTAACGGTGGCCAGCTTCACACAGACAACAAACACTTCACCCGCAACGGCAAGTTCCTCCGCCGAAGGGAATGAAGGCGCCACGCGGATCACACTGTCGTGCGGATCTTTCCCGTAGGGAAAAGGCGCACCGGCCTTAGTCAGAACGATCCCGGCCTCTTTGCAAAGCTTTACGATCGCCTTTGCGCATCCTTCCGGTGCTTCGTATGTGATAAAATAGCCGCCCTTCGGCGCGATCCAGGAGCCGGCACCGCGACCTGAAAGTTCTGCATCGAACAGTCGGATAAGTGCCTCAAACTTCGGTCTTAAAACGGATGCATGTTCACGCATATGCGCCTTCACGCCGTCGATATTTTTAAAATAGCGGACATGACGCAGCATATTCAGCTTATCATAACCGATCGTCTGGATCGTCATCGTACGAAGAACCTCTTCACGATTCGCCTTGGAGCAGGCAAGCGCTGCAATGCCGGCACCTGCAAGACTCACCTTGGAAAGGGAAGCAAACTCAAAAACAAGATCCGGATTGCCCGCCTTCTCACATTCGCTGATAATATCCAGAAGCGTATCCTTTTCATCCTCGTAAAGATCATGGATCACATATGCATTATCCCAATAGATCCTAAAGTCTTTTGCAGCGGGCTTCAGGTTTGCAAATCTCCTTACAGTTTCATCCGAATAAGTGATACCCTGCGGATTGGAGTACTTCGGTACACACCAGATTCCCTTGATCGAAGGATCTTTTGAAACAAGGTCTTCTACGATATCCATATCGGGACCAGTCGGAAGCATGGGAACGGTGATCATCTCAATACCGAAATGCTCTGTGATCGCAAAATGTCTGTCATAGCCGGGAGCCGGGCAGAGCCATTTGACCTGATCGAGCTTGCACCAGGGTGTACATCCCGCCACGCCATGTGTATAAGAACGGGAGACCGTATCATACATGATAGGAAGTGAGGCGTTACCGTATACGATCACATTCTCAGGATCCTTAACGTCCATCACATCAGCCATCAGACGTTTTGCTTCGATGATACCGTCAAGTACCCCGTAGTTGCGGCAATCGGTTCCCTCCTCGGAAAACAGATCGTCTTTGCCGGTAAGTGCATCCAACAGTCCGACACCTGTATCCAGCTGTTCGGATGACGGCTTACCTCTGGCCATGTTCAAAGACAGATCACGATCCTGGATCTCTTTATATGCTGCTTCCAGTTCCGCTTTACAAACAAGGAGTTCTTCTCTGCTCATTTCCTGATATGATTTCATTTTGTTACCCTCAGCTCTTTGGTTGGATTATTGTATACAATGATTCATACACTGCTATTGTATCGTATGAGAATCTTTTTCTCAAGATGCAATCTGACAAAATTGGGATCGGATCCCGCGAAGCGCTTATCTAATTTGCATATTTGCAACCGCGAGCAAAAACTCGAAGATATTATTTGCCTGACGGACGTATCGCAAAAAAAAGAGGAAGCTCACGCTTCCTCCGTAAAGTGCATATCCTATGAATCGATATCTTCCTCTGCCGCCACAGCGGAAACAACTGAACTTACAGCTGCTGTCACAACAACCGCAGCGATAATGATCAAGAGACCACCCATTAATACAAACATCGCTTTGCTCCCTTCTTTGATTATGCAAGACCGACCATCTGCTTTCATTTATCCTATTATACGATCGTTTCGGCAAAAAGGCTATTGTTTTCTTCTAAATCAGCTAAAATATATATAAAGTCTGATATACGAAAAATCCCCAAAGGCCTAAGCCTTTGGGGGTTCAATGCAATTCAATTTCGGAACTGTTATTTTGCGTAATCGGTAACTCTGGATTCTCTGATCACATTCACCTTGATCTGACCCGGATATTCCATTTCATCCTGGATCTTCTTGGAAATGTCACGGGCAAGGATCACCATCTCGGCATCCGATACCTTCTCCGGAACTACCATTACACGAACTTCTCTACCTGCCTGAATAGCAAAAGATTTATCGACTCCATTAAAGCTGTTTGTAATATCTTCAAGTTGTTTCAATCTGGTTGTGTAGGTCTCTACAGTCTCACGTCTTGCGCCCGGTCTTGCTGCGGAGATCGTATCTGCAGCCTGAACCAGACAAGCGATCAATGTCTGCGGCTCTACATCACCGTGGTGAGATTCCACGCTGTTGATCACGATGGCATTCTCTTTGTACTTGCGGCAAAGATCAGCGCCAAGCTGGATATGTGATCCTTCCATCTCATGATCGACGGATTTACCGATATCATGAAGCAGACCGGCTCTCTTGGCCATTCTGACATCAAGTCCAAGTTCTGCTGCAAGCAGCCCGCAAAGCTGTGCAACTTCGATGGAATGCTTCAAAGCATTCTGCCCGTAACTTGTACGGAATCTCATCTTACCAAGAAGCTTAACGAGTTCAGGGTGGATGCCATGAACACCGACTTCAAGTGTGGCAGCCTCGCCTTCCTCTTTGATCATCTGATCAACTTCTTTTTGTGCTTTTTCAACCATTTCTTCGATTCTGGCCGGATGGATACGTCCGTCCACAATCAGTTTTTCCAACGCGATCCTTGCAACTTCTCTTCTGATCGGATCGAAGCTGGATAAAATAACAGCTTCAGGCGTATCATCAATGATCAGATCGACACCTGTCATGGTCTCAAGAGTACGGATGTTACGGCCTTCGCGACCGATGATCCTGCCCTTCATCTCATCATTGGGAAGCTGAACAACGGAAATCGTTGCTTCTGCGACATGATCTGCCGCACACTTCTGAATAGCGGTAACGACATATTCCTTCGCCTTCTTGTCCGCTTCTTCTTTTGCACGATTTTCCAGCTCTTTTACCATTACTGCAGTCTCGTGCTTGACTTCTTCTTCAACAGTCTTTAATAAATACTCTTTTGCCTGTTCAGAGGTTAAACCGGAAATTCGTTCCAGTTCCTGTACGCGTTGCTCATTGAGCTTGGATACTTCAACTTTTAACTTGTTGAGTTCCTCTTCCTTTGCTGCTAACGACGCTTCCTTCTTCTCAATGGAATCCGCTTTGCGGTCGATGTTCTCTTCCTTCTGCTGGATCCTGCGTTCAGAACGCTGTACCTCCGCGCGACGTTCCTTGATCTCTTTGTCCAAATCGCTCTTTGCTTTGACCGATTCTTCCTTGATCTCAAGAAGACCTTCACGCTTCTTCTCCTCAGCGGTCTTTACGGCTTCATCAATGATCTCGCGTGCTTTTGCTTCCGCGCTGCCGATCTTCTGCTCGACTACTTTCTTGCGATAAGCCGATGTAACGGCCACGGAAACAGGCACTGCAATAAGAAGCGTTACAGCTACTGCCAATACATAATAAAGCATGTACAGGAGCACCTCCTTATTAAGTTTTCATTGTACGAATATCGTCTAGGATGCGAGTCATACATCCTAAATGCCAAAATTACAACAAATTAATTCTAAACTTGATTACAAGTTATGTCAAGTATCATTCTTTTCATACATGAGCATAAAACAAAGGAACCGGTCTCCCGATCCCTTCAAATCTTACTGCTTCATGAGGGTCTGTGCGATACAGAGTTCCTTCTTGAATGCCCCTGCGTTAAAAATGTGTGTCAGCCTCTCACCTCCACAAATATTGGAGTAGATAAAGCTCTCACATTTTGAAAGCAGATAAACCGCATAGAAATAGTTCACAGTCGTATCTTCTATATGCACGGCGTATCTGTCTTTGTCCATTGTCTCCTGTTCAAACTCCGCGATCGTTTCCACATTTCCGAACTGTTTCAGGGAAAAACGCTCCTGGCTGATGGCGATCAGTTTGGAACCGAAAGCTTCTCTCATACCGGCAAGCATATCTTCGTCCTCTGTTGCAAGAACAATGCCGTCATAACCGTCTTCTTCCATCCACTTTTGGACGATCGGGATCGCGATATCCGCCTTGACCGGCTTGGCAAGCGCCGTCATGTCGGAAGTAAAAAAGTCAGAACCGCGAAGCAGAACGCCAAGCATGCGCTTTTTTCCCATGACAGCCTCCGCGTATTCGTCCATTTCATTACGAAAAGCAGGATCCAGGCAATTCACATCATACTCGGCCTCGCATGCCTTTCCGACAAGTCTGGAGATCCATGCTCCGAAATAGTTGCAGATATAAACCGTGTTCTCTTCATTTGAGTCCGCAGGCGTAATGCGCAGCGCAAAATACTTCTCCAGCATGCTGTCCAAATATCTGGTGCTTCCGGCCTGAATCGTCGTTTTGATCCCGTAACGGTCAAAGAGTCTTCCAAGCCGAGCGTAAACGGAAAGAATGCTTCCGATTCCTTCAAATTTCGGCGCAACGATCTCCGCGTACCTGATCTTCTCTAAAGGAAGATCAGAAAGCCCCTGGAAGAAGAAAATGTGGTGGAAACAGTATACCTGGTCTAACTGATTTGCGGTATTAAATGAGGGTGCGGGAAAAAATGAATCGATCACGCGCAGGAGTTCGCTGTCTGTCGGATCCGGCGCCTCATCGGATATCCTAAGCCGTTCCGATTCGGGAAAAAACATGGATACTCTGCGATCTGCGAAAGTCATGCAAATGTCGGTGTGTGCCAGCAGGAGTTTCGCCACCGTGATCGTATATTCATTTGCCTCCTGAAACCACACCTTGCGTATTCCGTCAAAGATATCAAAACTCATCTTGGATGTATCATTTTCATCGTACATAAGGTGCAGCGGATAAAGCGGATACCCGGTCAGATGCTTTGACTTGGGATACAGTTCGCTCTGCATCGCCCAATCATTGTTGCCAATATAGTGCAGGCAGTAGTTTTCGCCGTCCGGGTTAATAACCTGAAAAATGGTTTCACCTTTTAATACACCCACTATGGCATCATGAAAAACGCGATCGCCATGCTTTAGTTTCCGAAAACTTGCGTTATCATCGTATGGTCTGATCTGCAACATAATCTTTCCCTCCGCATGTTCATATACATCTTCTTTTAGTTCATTTCAAACTCATGCGTCCATATAAGATTGTCATATCCACGATCTTCTGTGCAAGATCTTCTGTAAGTGCGTCCCCTTTCATGCGCCACTCCCAATTGCCACCGAGAGTGGACGGCGTGTTCATCCGCGCCCAGCCGTCAAGCCCCAGATAATCCTGCATCGGGATGATAACGGTATCGGCCACGCTCGAAAGCGCACACCGAATCAGATCCCAGTGTACATTACGTGTATTCTTAATATTCAGATAGTGTCTTAAATATGCCTGATCCTTCCGGTTAAGCGACTTGTACCAATGCACGGTCGTATCATTATCATGTGTTCCGGTATAGACGATGCAGTTCCTGACGTGATTATGTGGCAGATAGCTGCTCTCATCACCGTAGTAGAATGCAAACTGCAGGATCTTCATGCCGGGATATCCCGTTTTCTTTACAAGCCTGTTTACAGCAGGCGTCAGGATACCAAGATCCTCTGCGATGATGCGGATCCCCTTACATTCACTCTTGATCATACGAAAGAAATCGTATCCCGGCCCTTCTTCCCAATGTCCGTTCTCCGCTGTCTCGTCTCCGTACGGAACAGACCAGTAGGATTCAAAACCTCTGAAATGATCGATGCGAATAATATCGTAGATACCGGCGCAGTGGCGGATCCTTCGAAGCCACCATTCGTAGCCGGACTTCTTGTGATAAGACCAATCATACAAGGGATTGCCCCAGAGCTGGCCTGTAGCGGAAAAGGCATCTGGCGGAACACCGGCCACACCGCTTGGGATCATCTTTCGATCCAGCTGGAACTGCTTTGGATCCGCCCATGTGTCGGCGCTGTCAAACGCCACATAGATCGGGATATCGCCGATGATCGTAATCCCCTTCTTGTTGGCATACGCCTTCAGGCGCTTCCACTGCTTATCGAAATGATATTGCTGGAACTGATAGAACGCAATCTCTTCGGAAAGTTCCTTACGATAGCGATCAACAGCCGTCTTCTTACGGAAACGGATATCCTCATCCCAAAGATTCCAGGAAAGACCCTTGAATCGGCCCTTCAATGCCATATAAAGCGCATAGTCTGGAAGCCATGTCGCGTTTGCGGAGACAAATTCCAGATAGGATGCATCTGTACGAAGCTCACTGTTTGCAAAAGCAATACGAAGCAGCTTCATGCGATTACGCCCGATCTTCTCATAATCCACTTTCTGCGGATCCGTTCCAAAATCAAAGCGGTCGCAATCCTTACGCGTAAGAAGCCCCTCTTGTATAAGGGTCTCCGGATCGATGAAGTACGGATTCCCGGCAAATGTTGAAAAGGACTGATACGGTGAATCACCGTATCCGGTCGGTCCAAGCGGCAGGATCTGCCAATGCTTCTGACCTGCAGTGACCAGAAAATCAACAAAGTCATATGCCTCCTTGGAAAAGCATCCGATCCCATATCGGGAAGGGAGACTCGATACTGCCAACAGTACACCGCTTGTTCTCATCCGTCCGTCCTTTCCTTTATTGATCTAATTGTTTCATTACATCCAAAACCGTTGAAAGAGAGAAACCCTTTCTGACAAGATGTGCGATCTGTCGCTCCCGATCCTTTTCGGTACTGCCCTGCGGATCATAACGCCGCTTCTTTAAAAGATCCAAAACGACCACATGATCATCCGACAGCTCCTCTGCATCTTCCATGCGTGAAAACGCATCGGCGATCGTCTCCCGTGAGATCCCTTTCTGACTCAGTTTATGCTCGATCTCCTTGCGGGAGTGTGCACCCATCTGAGAGCGGATAAAGTTCTCCGCATACAGATCATCATCCACATAGTGAAACGATCCCACATACGATAAAGCATGATCAGCAAGCTCTTCCGGATAGCCACCATCAAGCAGCTTATCCTTCAGCTGCTTCATTGAGTAAGGTCTTTGCAGAAGAAGCTTCAGGGCACGCGCCTTAACACGTTTATAAAGGATCTCATCGTAGATCTTCTGAATCATCCGGCGATCCAATTGCATACCGGGTTCGATATGATATAACGGCAATTCGCCTTTGTATAATACAAAGGCGAATGTCTCATCTGTGATGATCCGGAATCGATCTTTACCGAGAGGTATCAGCTCTCTTACGATCATTCTTCTTCACTCCCGTCGAGGCCATATGCCGCACGGACACGCGCCTCAATCTCATCGCAAACATTCGGGTTATCACGCAGATACTGCTTTGCGCTCTCACGGCCCTGTGCGATCTTATCCCCTTCATAAGAATACCAGGAACCGCTCTTGCTTACGATGCTCTTCTCTACGGCCAGATCGATGATATCTCCTTCTTTGGAGATGCCCTGACCGAAAATGATATCAAACTCAGCCTCTTTAAACGGCGGAGCGACTTTATTCTTAACTACTTTGACGCGAGTGTGATTTCCGATCACTTCACCGCCCTGTTTCAATGTCTCGATCCTTCTGACATCCATACGCACGGATGCATAGAACTTCAATGCACGACCGCCGGTCGTTGTCTCGGGATTGCCGAACATCACGCCGACTTTTTCGCGCAGCTGATTGATGAAAACGACCGTACAGTTGGATTTGCTGATCACGCCCGTCAGCTTTCGAAGCGCCTGCGACATCAGACGTGCCTGCAGACCGACATGTGAATCGCCCATATCCCCATCAATCTCTGCTCGCGGGACGAGCGCAGCAACAGAATCGACTACCACGATATCGATCGCACCGGAACGAACCATCGTCTCCGTGATCTCGAGTGCCTGCTCACCGCAGTCAGGCTGCGAGATATAGAGGTTATCGATATCCACACCGATGTTCTTCGCATAAACAGGGTCAAGTGCATGCTCTGCATCAATGAATCCCGCAATACCGCCACGTCTCTGCACTTCAGCGATCATGTGAAGCGTAACGGTTGTCTTACCACTGGATTCGGGACCGTAGATCTCGATCACTCTTCCCTTGGGGATACCACCGAGACCAAGTGCGATATCTAGGCTCAAAGAACCTGTCGGTATCGTCTCGATATCCATCTGTGCTCTGGAATCACCGAGCTTCATAACGGCTCCTTTTCCGAACTGACGCTCGATCTGCCCAAGAGCCGCATCCAATGCTTTTAATCTATCTTCTTTTTCCATGTGAAATCTCCTTTTATGACAGGTAGTGAACAAATGTTCTGTTTAGAGAATAAAACATTTGTTCGATTTTGTCAAATTGTTTTTTATAAATTATCATCCGAAAGCGGGGCGCTGACTTCCCGCTTTCGGTATGAACCGTATTTTTATCGTTCGGATTATGATCTTGAAATGAATTTCTGATAATCTTTGTATGTAACAGTAACCCAGCCACTGTTTTCAAGATTTGCGTAATTGATGCCCACTTCCATTCCAAGGGGCGTATAGAAAGCGATCAATGTAGAGGGATCGGTCAGATACTCGCGGATCTGACGATCTGAGCTTTTGGAAACAACATCCAGCTCTCCGTTCTGGCGTTCGCAGCGCTGTTTGAAGTCCGCAGCGAAACCGTCATCGACCGAAAGGATACCGGTGTTGTCCAGGATCACACCGTTTCGTACATCGATGTTCATCGGAAGCAGATCCACAAAGTATGCCCCGGGGAACGCAACATACTCATCAAAAACGATGCTGATCACATCTTCATCGTTGTATGTCACGTAAGCCGTTACATAAGCTGTATAGGAATCGGTGTACTCGGCAAGCTTGGAATTCTTGGGAAATTCCTCCGCATAGTACATCGCCGCTTTTTTGATCTGCTCGTTGATCTTGTCGATATTCGGGATCTTGCTGTCTGTGATCTCATAATAATTCGCGATGATGTCCACACCGTGCTCTTCATCGGAATTGGAATACGATTTGGAATGAAACCGGTAAGGAACATTCTCGTCAATCGCGTTCGCGATCTTTTTATAATAGGTGTCCGTAGAACGGGGAATGTATTCTTCTTCCTCCTCAGGGATCTCTTCAGCCGGTGCTTCGCTGCCTGGGGCAGACTTCTCCCCTTCTTCGGGGCGCACATCACCGGAAGCCGGAGCATCCGCCTGCGGTGCCTGTTGCAAAACAGGCGGCGCTGTCTGCTCAAAAGCAGGACGCTGCGATTCGCTGCGTTCATTCAGGCGTGTTAAAAGATAGTGCGTCACAAAACCTGCGATAAAGCAAAGAACCATCATCTGCAAAACGGCCATAATACCGAATGCAATCGCAAGGACACGCCATACGCTGCTACTGTCCTGTCTTCTTTCATTTGATCCGTTTTGGATGTGTTCGTTCATGTCTTATTCCCCGCATCTTTTGAGAATCATTTTTTGTGCTAACCGAAGTGCTTCCGCCGCAGCGCTCTTTCTGATGTTCTCACGGTCTCCATCAAAGCGGCACTCCTTCACGCGGACTTTTCCGCGCACAAAAATGCCGATATACACAAGGCCGACCGGCTTTTCATCCGTTCCGCCGTCGGGACCCGCAAGCCCTGTTACGGAGATCGCGACATCTGCCTTTTCGCGCTTGGCGGCGCCTTGGGCCATCTCTGCGGCGACCTTGTCACTGACTGCCGTGAACTTTTTTAACGTCTTCTTACGTACGCCAAGGATCCGATGCTTCGCTTTATCCGAATACGTGATATACCCCGCTTTCAGATATGACGATACGCCCGGAACATTGATCAGCGTCGCAGCAACGAGCCCTCCCGTGCAGGATTCGGCCGTTGTGATCTTCAGATCATATTTTGCAAGAAGCTCTACTACTCTTTCTTCAGATGTCATTGCCGTTCTTCCCTAAGATCAGTGTCCTGTTCTTGATCAGATAATCGATCAGCGAAATGATGGTAAGTGCAACGGCGATCCATTTTACGATCACCTGCAGCGGCATCAGTACTTCCAGACTTACGATCATCATACCGATCATGATCATCTGAAATACTGTTTTAAACTTGCCCCAATAGCTTGCGGAGATCACAACGCCTGCTGTGGTAGCAAGCTGTCGGACACCGCTGATGATAAACTCGCGCGCGATGATCACGATCGCGATCCATGCTTCGAGCTTCCCCTGATACGTCAGACAGATGAGTGCCGAAGAAACAAGGAGCTTGTCAGCCAGCGGGTCCATCAGCTTGCCGAAGTTGGTAACAAGATTGTATCTTCGCGCAATTTTTCCATCCAGAAGATCTGTCAGGGATGCAATGATAAACAGTGCCAGCGCAACCCACGGATCCGCCGCACCAAAGATCGGTCTGACGGGCGGAACGAGCATAAAGACCACAAAAAACGGGATCATGAGCACACGCAGCATTGTCAGCTTATTCGGAATATTCATCAAAAATCTCTCCTATCAAGTCATAATCGTTTGAGCCTGTTACTTTGACTTTGACAAAATCACCGGTCATCAGAGATGCATGGGTATGGATAAAAACAAAACCATCCACATTCGGTGCGTCGCGATAAGTCCTTGCGATATAAACATCCTCATCCGCAAGCTTTCCTTCAACCATTGCATCCATCACCCGGCCGGCCATGGCAGCACCGCTTTCTGAAATGATCTCCTGCTGCAATGTCATGATCTCATCTCGGCGGAATTCCTTTACTTCCTCCTCGATCTGGTCGGGCATATCATAAGCTGCAGTATCTTCCTCTCTGGAATAGGTGAAGACACCGAGCCTGTCAAATTCAATATCATTTACAAAGCGGTACAGCTCTTCAAAATCTTCCTGTGTCTCTCCGGGAAAACCGGTGATCAGGCTGGTGCGAAGACAAATGTCCGGGATACGCGCTCTAAGGGATGCGATCCTGCCTCGAAGCTCCGTTTCATTTGTTCTTCTGCCCATCCTGGCCAAAACGGAATCGCTCGCGTGCTGGACCGGCATGTCCAGATAATGGCAGATCTTCGGCTCATCATGTATAACCTCAATGAGTTCGTCCGTGATCTCTTCCGGATAACAGTAAAGGATCCGGATCCAGTAAAACCCGGGGATCTTGCACAGTTTTCGAAGAAGTGCGGGAAGGCACTTTTTCCCATAAAGATCTTTGCCGTAAACGGTCGTCTCCTGCGCTACCAGGATCAGCTCTTTCACGCCGCTTTTAGCAAGATCTTCCGCCTGCTTAAGAAGCTCTTCCATCGGAACGCTTCTATACTGACCGCGGATCCTCGGGATCGCGCAGTACGTGCAGTGCTTATCGCATCCTTCGGCGATCTTTAGATAGGCATAGTGCCCGCCGGTCGTCAAAACACGCTTTCCTTCGTACTGCGGCATCGGTGCGGAGATATCGTTGAAAAAAGCAGGCTTCTGTCCCCGTAGCGCACGGTCCAGAGCATCAGCGATCGACTCGGTCGCCGTAACGCCGACAAGGCCGTCGACTTCCGGGATCTCATCTTTCATCTCATCCCGATATCGCTGTGCAAGACAGCCGGCTACCACGATCGCCTTAAGCCTGCCGGCTTTTTTAAGCTCGACCATCTCAAGGATCGTATTGATACTCTCTTCTTTTGCATCCAGGATAAAACTGCATGTATTGATAACGACGGCATCAGCCTCGTTTGCATCGTCTGTAAAGGCGTATCCGCGTAAACGAAGGACGCCAAGCATGTATTCCGAATCCGCCAGGTTCTTATCACATCCAAGCGAGATAAAATGTACCTTTAAAACATCATTCATATAATCATCTTATAGCCAAATAAAGAGAAATTCCATAAGAATTTCTCTTTTTGGGTAGTTCCTTAATCTTCATCTGATAAAATCTGGATCTTCGACTGATTCAGCTCTTCAACCGCAACGGAAAGGGGCTTTTTGCCTTCCGCATCTACCAGCGGTTCAGCGCCGTCGATCAGCTGTCTGGCTCTTTTGGACGTCGCCATTACAATGGAATAACGGCTGCTGACTACCGGGGTCTCATTCTCGCTGTCTGCATTTACGACCTTCATAAGATCGGTGTAAGATGGATGTAACATAATTATTCTCCTTTCGCCAGCGCTTTCAGCTGGTTCCTGATTAGATTGATAAAATCATTATTGCGTAAAGGTGCGTTCTTCGCGCACTGGATGATCCTGTGTGTCTCTTCCGTAGCGCGATCCGCATCGTCATTGATCACAATATAGTCGTATTGTTCGATTCCCTCGGACTCTTCACCGGCACGTCTCATTCTCTTGGCAATGACTTCCGGTGTCTCTGTGCCGCGTCCGATCAGGCGTCTCTGAAGCTCCTCTGCCGAAGGCGGTGTTACAAAAAGAAGGAGCGCCTCCGGAAACCGCTTCTTGATCTGCAGTGCGCCCTGGATCTCGATCTCCAGGATCACATCCTTGCCTGCGTCAAGCTGCTGCTCAACGTACCTGCGCGGAGTTCCGTAATAATTGTCACAATAAAGCGCATGCTCGATGAGTAAGCCGTCTCTGATATTCTGTTCGAACTGCTCTTTGGAAATGAAGAAGTACTCTCTTCCGTCCACTTCTCCGGGCCTGGGCGATCTGGTCGTCATCGAGATCGATAACGCGTACCGGTCGTATTCGCTGACCAGTTTTTTCATGATCGTCCCCTTTCCTGCACCGGCAAAGCCGGATACAACAACGAGGATCCCTCTGCGCTCAGTCATACAAAAGCCTCCGTCTATTCGATATTCTGAATCTGCTCACGAACCTTTTCGATCTCGGTCTTCAGTTCGATCGCGCGATTGGAAATCTCAAGATCGGATGTTTTGGAAAGGATCGTATTGGCTTCTCTGTTCATCTCCTGCGCGATGAAGTCAAGTTTACGTCCGACACTGCCGCCTTCATTCAGCGCATCCTTCGTCTGCTGAATGTGACTTCTCAAACGAACGAGCTCTTCATCAACGCATACCTTGTCGGCAAAGATCGTCACTTCCGTCAGAAGTCTGGACTCGTCTACTTTGGTATCGCCCAAAAGATCAGCGATCTTCTGTTTTAGATCTTCCTTGTATTCCCTGATAATGATCGGCGAACGCTCTGTGATAAAATCGACATGTGCCAGCATCCCGTCCAGTTTTGAAATAAGGTCTTTCTTTAAGTTCTCGCCTTCCGTAATTCTGGTGGCTACAAATCCTTCCGCTGCCGATGCGATCGCCTTGGAAAGGCCTTTCCAGATCTCCTCTTCATCCATGACCTGCTCTTCCATACCGAACACTTCCGGATAATGAGACAGAGTAGATACGCGGACGTCGTTATCAAGTGAAAAGTCCTCTGCCATCTGGCGAAGATATTTCATATACTCGGCTGCGATCTCCTTATTATATTTGATCGTAACGTTGTTCTCGGTAAAATCTTCCAGCGTAATGAACAGATCGACCTTGCCGCGCTGAATATACTCTTTCAGAAGACTGCGGATCGAGGATTCAAAAAAGTTAAGCTTCTTGGGCATCTTGATATTGACATCAAGATATCTGTGATTGACGGCCTTCATCTCAACCGTGAATTTGCGCTTTTCATCTGCTGCTTCGCTTCTGCCGAAGCCTGTCATGCTCTTGATCATTCTGTGAGACCCTTATCCTTTATCGTTTGCGGATCACTCAACGTAGTCCGTCTTTACAAAGCCTGTCTTGCCGGAGTATTTGATCTTGCACCAACCGTCTGCCTGCTGCATGATCAGCTCTACCTTATCACCTTTGTAAAGGACACCGAGCTTATCTGCCGTCTCGGAAGCCTTTGCACGTACATTAACGGTCGTCTTCGCTGTAACCTTGCCGTCCGAACCGACCATACCGCCGTTTGAAGGCTTGGTCTCAGCCGGCTTCGATTCTGCAGGTTTATTCTCCGCAGGTGCCGCGGTATTCGCATTGTCACCTTCTACAACATTCACAACATCCGCAAGGAATTCGGATTTGATAAAAGCATCCTTGCCTTCAAATGTAACCTTACTCCAGCCGTTCGCACGCTTCTCAAGAAGCGGAAGTCTCGTGCCCTGCGCAACTTTTCCAAGCTTGTCGGCCTTCTCGGAATCGGATGCACGCACATTGACCGTTGCGGTCGCTTCTACCTCCGTCACCGCAACCTTCGGCTCATCCGTCTTCTGCTCACCGTCACCTGTCTCCTCTGACGCAGGCGTATCTTCTTTGACTTCTAGTTCTGCCAGCGCTGTCGCGACCTCTTCTTTGATCATCTGAGAGAAATCATCCATAAATTTGGAAAGCTTCTCATCCGATGCGATCGCGTCATTATACTTGGCCTGAACCGTATTGCAAAGATGCGTTACATCATCCTGCGCGGAAAGTTCCTGCAGATAATTGAACGTATTATCATCAAGATCACCTTCATAAATATAGAAGGAACCCTGCTCGTTCTGCTTTACAACAAACGTATTGAGCGCCGGAGCAGGTGTATCGATCCCGTTGAACTTCGCCTCATTATAAGCATATACCAGATATGAATTCTCTTCCAGTCCCACCTTGGTATAGCATACGATGTTCTCGTACTTTTCAATGTACTGGCTCTTCTTTTCTACACGGATACGCTCCGTATCGCTCAGATAGTTTTTTAACGAGGCAAGCGTCTCCGTATCGCCATCTGCAAGCGCAGCATAGTACTTCTCCATCAGTGCATTCACTTCGGGATGCGCATTTTCTTCGAGCGGCACTTCCGGCACCTTCATGGTCTCGATCCCATCTACGGCCTGCGTCTCCTCCAAAGCTGTCTCATCGTCTCTACCAGACAAAAGCGCCACAACCGAAAGAAGCGCCACAATCACAACCGCGACGACCGGAATGGAGATCTTTTTGTTGGCGATCGCCCAATCCTTCGCTTCTATGCAGTGGTCCTTCAAAAACTCGAGTATCTCACCCAATCTTGTCTGTTTATGCTTTGAATTCTCTGCCACGTATCATGCTTCCTCTCGTAAAAATAAGAAATGCACCCGACAGGAATCGAACCTGCATTAAAGGCGTCGGAGGCCTTCGTTCTATCCGTTAGACTACGGGTGCTGAGATGTTACAAAATTATTACACCATCCTGTACATAATATCATAACGATTACCCGTTGTCAAAGGCGTATCACGCGTTCCTCTACGCGATCGTAATAATAAACAGCATCAGAAAGTACCTCCGTGTCCTCTACCTCTGCCGTATTGATCTCGCGCACCATATCCGCCATCATCTTTGGATCATAATGACCGACATCACCTAGAAGGATCACTTCATGGACACTGCTTGGTAAAATGTAAAAGCTGCACTCTTTTTCATCCGCAAAATCCTTAAGCACATTCGGATACAGGAGGCATGATGCCCCATACTGTTCCTGATCGTTGGTCAGTACATACATCTCCGGAATACAAAGAGCATCCGCCGGTTCCTTCATCAGTCTTCCGATCATCTCTTCGATCCTGCAGATCTTTGCCGGCCTGATGACCGGCGATGAGCGAAAAGTGTCTGCTGTCAGGGTATCCAGATCGATCCCCCAGCCTTCAAACAGCTTTTCCTGTACCTCAAACGAGGCAGCGCCAAATCCTGTACGCATCATGTCGCAGCAGAATACAACGGCAAGGTCCATATAGCGAACATGGGGAAGGCTGCGAAGCCTTTTTTCATTCCTCTCATAGTTGACCAGTTTACAGGTCAGTCGGCCTTTCATCTTCTCATAGTCACGGAGCGTTTCCGTATCGATCGAAAAATGCGCCGAATGTGCTTCATGGAACTGGACGACCCGCTTTACAACATCTTCCAGGATTCCATCGCTTCGATACCGTTCAAATTCACCCTCCATATGGATCACGGTCGAAATGTTGCTGCCATTGTTGCGGATCGAAATACCGTAGTAGTTTACATCGTTATTCTTTTCCACTTTTGTGACAGTCGCCTTGCCTTCTTCTTTGTAGTAGGCATTCAGCCCGTCCTTAACTTCTTCTAAAAAATCCTTATAATCTTGCATCTTTTCTCCTTATCATCGCAATCGAGCAGAAAGATCTGCTCGCTTTCGCGTTGGCTTTCAAATGAGCATAAATGCTCGCTTGAAAGCCTTATCGCGAAAAAAAAGAGACAACAGAAGATCTGTTGTCTCATAAGCTTTACCGTACTATTCAGATTGAATGAATCACATTTCCATCAAACTCTAGAGAGATACTCGCCTGTCCTCGTATCGATCTTGATCACGTCACCGATCTCAACGAAAAGAGGAACCAAAACCTGTGCGCCGGTCTCAACGATCGCAGGTTTTGTAGCGCCTGTAGCCGTATCGCCTTTGAAGCCGGGCTCTGTCTCCGTAACAGCCAGCTCTACGAACAGAGGAGGCTCAACCGCAAATACCTTGCCGTTGTGAGAGCACATCTTAACCATCTCGTTCTCTTTTACAAATTTTAATGCATCACCGATGGCATCCGCATTCAGGCCGATCTGATCGTATGTCTCCACATCCATGAAGTTGTAAAGATCACCGTCAGAGTACAGATACTGCATATCTTTTCTGTCGATCCTTGCCTGCGGGAACTTTTCTGTCGGACGGAAGGTCTTCTCAACCACACCGCCGCTGATGATATTCTTTAATTTGGTTCTTACAAAAGCAGCGCCCTTGCCGGGTTTAACATGCTGGAATTCAATAATCTGAAAAATATTGCTATCAATTTCAATGGTAATACCATTTCTGAAATCGCCTGCAGAAATCATTCTACTATTCCTCCTAAATGAACACACGTTGTAACTCGTATCAGTTTACACTATGTTTTTCTCTTTTTCAAGAACTTTTTTCTGCAAGATCATTCAGCCAAAAAAGCCTTTTGCATGGCATCGGCAAAACCGGTCGGAAGCGAAGTGAAAGTGATCTCATAGGAGGTCCCGAGATCATGCGTCACTTTGCCGTAAAGATCGCCGCCAAACTCGACCAGAATGTTGTCAAAACGCGCCAGGCGCTCTTCTGTCTTTAAGATCGCGCCGCTTTCTCCCAATTCTGTGAACGAGCCTTCGATTGAAGTGACACTGACATTCTTTTCGGATAATGTACGGAAGATGATCGGATAAGGCTTTGACAACGTCTTTCTCGCGATCACCTCTTCCTTGCATTCCACATTATACGGTGCACCGATCCCGGTAACACGATATACATTCATCGGCTTCTTGGCACCCTTCGGAACAACCTGTCTTGTCTCTGCGATCTTCAGATCCGTCCCGACTGCTTCTCGGACTGTCTCCGAAATAAGGAGTTCACCTGCCGTCGTAAAGCTTTCAATGCGCCCCGCCAGGTTTACTTCCTTGCCCGCGACACCGTACTTGGTCCGTTTCTCCGAACCGATGAGTCCGACGATGACATCGCCGCAGTTTAAGCCGATACCCATCTTCAGATACGGGAATCCGTTCTCCTCGTTCCAAGCATTGATCTTATCCATCTCCCGCTGCATCTCGACAGCCGCCGCTACCGCTTCAGCCGCATTCTCTTCAAAATACTGCGGCGCCCCGAAGATTGCCATGATGCCGTCGCCGATAAACTCAATGATCGTACCGCGATGATCCTCAATGATCCGCGTCATCTCACCAAGATAGTGATTGAGCATCGTTAAAAGGTCCGCAGGTGACAGGCGCTCTGAGAGAGCGGTAAAGCCTCGAAGATCGCTCATCATAATGGTCAGGCATTCCTTTCTTCCTCCCATCAGAAGGCCATCCGGCGTCTCAAGCAGTTCATGAACGATCTCATCAGAAAGAAAACGGCCGAATGTACGCTGCAGGATCTCATTTCTTTCTTCGAGTTTTCCGTTAAGAGCGCGGATCCGTTCCATCGCTTTCATCGCATCGCGAAGTTCAAAAAGCTCTGTCATGTCGGAAATGACGATGATGATGCCGATCTTCTCGCCCTCCACCATCTGCAAGGAGGTGAGCAGACGGATCTGTCTGATCACATCCTCATGCGCATAAGGCACAAAGGCGTCCTTTACGGTATCAGGATCGGCGATCGCATCCAGCACAAGTTGATTAAAGGCGTCATTTCTCTCATCAGAGAAAAAGACGCCCGCAAATGCTTTTCCGACAACCTCATCCGCGGTAACGTCGAGTATCTTTTCACCGGCAGGATTCAGGGAAACAATCTTTCCCTTCATGCTCAGTGTCATGATGCCCTCCGACATATTTGCAATAATGCTATCCGTTAATGCGTTGTCTTTATTCATTTTAAACTTCACCCTACACTTTCGGTTATCGTTTTGCGTAGTTCTTCATCTTGTTAAGGAGTTCGCCCGGGATATCCCCGCCTTTTTCCTTAGCATCCACATACTGTGCAAGTGTGGTACATGCTCTCTTGTAATCACTTGTCAGATCACGCAGACATGCCGATGCATTCGTCAGGATCTTATACGCTTTTGCGGAATCCTGCTTAATATACTCGTCAAAATCAGCAGAGCCGATCATATTGAGTGTGACGTCGGACATTGCCTTAGCCGTATATCTTCTGATCGCAACACCGAGAACGGCAAGTTCACCGAAGAATTCGTCTGTTGTCACGGATGACTCCATAAATTCCGTCGAAAGACCGTAATCAAGGAAAAGACCCACATGACCTTTGCCAACCACTTCAAACATTGAATTTCCGGGCTCACCTGCACGGAAGATTAAATCACCTTTTTTGAAATTCACTTTTGTAATCATCGCCGCATCCCTCCTACGCGTTCTGTCTTCCGAAACTGATCAGTTTCTTGATACGCTCGCCGAACGAGCCGCTCATTTCACTCTTTTCACCGCGATAGTAGGTCGAGATATCACGGCAGGCCTCATCGTAATCCTGTGAAAGGACACGGATTCTGTCGGAAATGGAATGGATCAGATGAAGAATCAATTCCGGTCTTTCTTTGATGTAGTCGGAAAAACTGTCGTCATCAACAACCGTGACTGATGTATCTTCCGCTGCAACAGCTGTTGCGGAACGTGCCATATAGTCAATCAGACCAAGCTCGCCGAAAACACCGTTTGCCTTAACTGTAGTGAGTTTCTCTTCATCGTCTCTACCACGATGCAGGATGATATCAACCGACCCCGAAGCGACTTCATACATGCAAAGTTCGCTGTCGCCTTCTTTGAAGATCACATCTCCCTTTTGAAACTGCATCATTTTTACCATTACTAGATACCTCCTTTATGCAAATATTCTATTGCCTCTTCATAGCCTTTAAAGCCCTTACCGTAGATCTGGTGGTCGCACGCGGCCTTTGTGACCGATATTCTGCGGAACTCCTCACGTTTAGTGATATCCGACAGATGTACTTCCACCTTGGGGATCGAAACGGATTGCAACGCATCATGGATCGCATAACTGTAATGCGTAAATGCACCCGGATTGATCACGATCCCTTCCGTGCCGTCCGAATACGCATCCTGTATGCGATCTATGATGGCACCTTCGTGATTGCTCTGGAAGACCTCCGCGGTATCGCCGTGCTTTGCCGACACATCGGCTATAAAGCGAAGCAGACTGTCATAGTCCTCTCTTCCGTATATATCCGGCTCCCGGATCCCGAGAAAATTCAGGTTAGGGCCGTTGATCACCAATATCTTCATATTACTCCTTGTTCAGAGAAGCGATCTCACGTACAATGCTGCGAAAATCCTTCCCGTCCACATCGATCATGTGGTCCGCCGCTTTCATATAAAGCGGATCCCGTTCCTCCATCAATGATCTGATCCTTTGCATCGGATCTTCACACAGAAGAAGCGGTCTTTTCGTATCATGACCGACACGGTCAAAAATCGTCTCGGGCTTTGCTCTTAAATAGAAAACGCTTCCGACCTCCTTCAGGATCTTACGGTTCACATCCCGAAGCGGTAATCCGCCGCCCGTTGCGACGATATGCGTCTCTTTCCTGTCCGCCAGATCCCGCAGGACCTCCGTCTCCGTCTCTCTGAAAAAAGACTCCCCATCCTGTTCAAAGGCTTCGCGGATGGTCTTGCCCATCTTCTGCTCACAGAGCTTGTCCGTATCCAAAAACGGGAGGCGCAAATGATACGAGAGTCTTACGCCGACAGTCGATTTGCCGCATCCCATAAAACCGATCAATATGACATTATGCATGTTTTTCCAAAGCCTCGATCACTTCCGGCACAACATCATCCGGGACCGGTTTGCCTGTCCACTTTTCGTATGCCTCGATCCCCTGGAAGATCAGCATGCGAAGGCCGTTAAAGGAAGACTTGCCCTGTTCTCTGAAAAATCGCATGAAACGCGTTTCAAACGGTCTGTAGATCAGATCATATCCCACGCTGCACTTCTCATAAAACGCTTCTTCCATGATCGGTGCATCCTCATTATGCGGAAACAGCCCGACGCTCGTTGCCTGGACCGCAAGATATCCGTCACCCGGCAACTTGTCATATTCCGACAAAAGAAGGGGGTTAAAAACTGTCCTTCCGTAGGTTGTATTAATATTATTGCACAATTTCGTCGCAGATTCTAGTGTTCTGTTAAGAATATACCCATTTGTTACTCCATTTTCTGCAAGAAGGAATGCCGCGGCCCGTGATGCGCCGCCTGCGCCGAGGATCAGCGTCTTCTCTTTCGGGATGGAAACACCATCATAACGCATTGCGCGGCCGAGTCCCGTCAGGTCCGTATTATATCCCCGAAATCCGCCTTCTTCCGGTACCAGCACATTGACTGCACCTACCTTTGCGGCAAGCGGATCGATCGATGAAAGAAAAGGAATGATCTCACTTTTGTGCGGAACCGTAACATTGCAGCCGACAAAAGACATCGCATACGCACCTTTTACCGCCTCCGCAAGATGAGCAGGCTCTGTCTGACAGGGAATATATGCAAAGTTTTCTCCTGTATGACGTGCCAGGACCTCATGGATCACCGGTGATAAAGTATGCTCCACCGGATACCCCAAAAGTCCGCATATTTTTGTCTTTCCGTCTATCGTGATCATCAGATCTCCTCCGTTTCATATTCCAGACAATGTGTTTTTAAAAATTCATTTAAGATCCACCGCTCGGGGATCCGTTTCAGCACGATCTGAATCTCTTCTCTCGGATCGATCGGCATGACCAGGTAAGTCAATATCCTGAGCGCCTTGGCGCCGAGCGTATCCGTAAAGATCTGGTCTCCGATAAAGACCGTGTTGTGAGGTGCCGTCTCCATAACCGCCATCGCCTTTAAATAGCCGCTCTTCAGCGGCTTGTTCGCCTTAAAGATATAGCCGGCACCGACTGCATCACAGAATGATTTTACCCGGGGCTCTTTATTGTTGGACACGATCATCGTCTTGAATCCGATGCTGCGCAGCTTTTGAAAAAACATGACAGCACGCTCATCGGCAGGTGCATTGTGCGGCACAAGCGTATTGTCAATATCAAATAGCAGGCCTCTGTATCCTTTTTCATAAAGTTCTCGGTAACGGATCGTAAATGTACTGCTTACATAATGATCCGGGTAGAACAGCTTCCACATATCATATCTCCAAATATCGCGAAAAAAGCGAAAACAACCTGTTTCCACATCGTTTTCGCTTCCTTACATCATTCCTTATGACCGTTTGATCAGACAAGTCCGGCACTCCGCACAAAATACTGATACTCCTGCAGGATACCGTCCTTTTTCATATCGGAAATTGCCTTTTCCATATCCAGCTTATACAGGTCGCTGTCCCTTCCGATCACGGTAAAATCACGTTCCGCTGAAAATGACATCGCAGCTTCGCCTAAATCGCCGATCTTCGGAGCTTTCGGAGACATCTCTTCGGATACCTGCAACGGCTTTTCCGCAACCCCAATGGACTGCGCAAGCTGCCTGCTTTCATCCTGTCTCCGGACCTCTTCCTGAGATACTCTCGGAATGTCGCGTACCGAATGGTATATAAAATTATTTCCGATCGGATCGATCCGCATACCGTCATCTCCTCTCACCGATTTATGATCACCCGTTATTCGCACGAGCTATAAAATATATCGGCTGTTTTGAGAGAATAGTTTAGCGTTACGTCGATCTGCCGGTACTATTTTAAAACTTTTTTAAGCTCATCCAAAAACGAGTTCACGTCTTTAAACTCACGATAAACGGATGCAAATCTGACATAGGCAACCGCTTCTAGATCTTTCAGCTTGTTCATTACAAGTTCACCGATCACTTCACTCGGGATCTCCTTCTCCTCACGGCTGAAGATCTCTGTTTCAACTTCGTCAACAAGCTGTGTGATCTGTGCCGCGGAGATTGGACGTTTGTGACAGGCACGAAGCACACCCGCTTCGATCTTGCTTCTGTCATAGGTCTCGCGATTATTGTCCTTCTTGATGATGATCAGCGGGATCGTCTCAACCTTCTCATATGTCGTAAAACGTTTGTTGCATTCGTCACAGACACGGCGTCTGCGGATCGAGTTGTTATCCTCTGCCGGTCTGGAATCGATGACTCTCGTATTATCGTGGCTGCAAAACGGACACTTCATGGTATTTCCCCCTAAATCAATGCTTTCTATGCAAAAACTCTGGTTTTATTATACTTATTTCAGAATCCTTATGTCAACTGAATTATGGAAACCTAAGGCAGAACTATTTGTATGCGAATCTTGCCACGGGAACCGAATTATTCTTGTTCCAGCGCATACCGTAGTACTCGTACTGCGCATCGCTCAAAAGATACATTGAATAGCCGTTCGTACTGTCATCGACAAAAACATCCACGATATACCAGTTTCCGTTGACACAGACAACATTCCACATATGATCCTTCACAGACGATTTATCATTGGAAGCGCATGTATAACATCCGACACCCATCGCATCGCACATAGCCTTGAATGCACGCGCATACCCCTTGGCATTCGCTTCATGATACAGAAGCGCCCCCCAGGCGTTATCCCTGTGATTCGCTGTGTTCTTGGCCGCCGGCTGACAGGTCCGCACAAGATAGTCATGCGCGGTCCGTACTTTGCTCGCATCATTCATGGAAGCCGTCGCGCAGCTGATCATGAATCCGGATACGGCAGACTGTACCTGCTGGATCTCCTTCTCGGTCAGATTGGTCCCGTAGACACTGCCCCTTGCATATGTACCGCGATTATCCGAAGCCATGTACCCGTAATTCGGGATATCATTCGGGATCGCCAGGTCATCGTATGTTTTAAGTGAAGAGATATCCGTGGAAGACTGCGTGATCAGTCTCGTATAGTCCATTTTGACGCCGTTCTTCATTTGCGTCATCAACTGCTGAACAGCCGGGATCGATGTGTCAAAAAAGGTATAATCCGCCGTGCCGTCCTCATGCTCCGTGATCAGCACCTGTCCGTAGACATTGGAGTATACGACTGCGCCCGCATCTGCATCTGCGGGAACCGGAATCTCTTTGGAACCGGATTTTGCCGCCGCTGTCATGCCAAAAGCCAATACCAGCACTGTAGTAAGGACCAGCCCTGCCGATTTGGAAATACGCATCTATCGCGCCTCCTTCCTTAGTAAAAAACCCTGAAAGCTCTGCTCTCAGGGTCATGATTCAAATTTAGCGTTTCTGTAAAAACGACGGAATGATCAGATCATTCTGTTTTACGGAACTCGTAATGTTCTCGGGCTTTTTGATACCGAGAGGCTGCAGGTTTACAGCGCCTGCCGCAGGATTTGCTGTCTGCTGCGCATTCGGTGAACCGACGGGAACTCCCGCCGCCTGCTGTCTTCTGATCTCCTCGATCGACTTGGTAAAATCTTTCATGCCTGCCGCAGAACTTGTACGCGCTGCCTGCGCCGCATCAATACCGGTTGCGATAACCGTGATCTTACATGTATCTGTCTTGGACTCATCGTACATCGCACCGAAGATAACATTGATGTTCTCTCCGGCGAGCTCCTGAACATAGCCTACCGCTTCGGATGCATCCGCAAGTGTGATATCACCGGATACATTGACAATAACATCGGTGGCGCCTGTGATCTTTGTTTCAAGAAGCGGGCTGTCAACAGCCATCTTAACCGCATCAGCCGCCTTCTCGTCGCCCTGGCCGAAACCGATACCGATATGCGCGATGCCTTTATCTTTCATGATCGTCTGGACATCGGCAAAGTCAAGGCTGATGATCGCATGGAGACTGATCAGCTCTGTAATGCCCTGTACCGCCTGCTGCAGTACCTCGTCAGCCTTCTTTAAGGCATCCGGCATCGTCGTGCGTCTGTCGACGATCTCAAGCAGCTTATCATTCGGAATGACGATCATCGTATCAACGCTGGTTCTCAAACGTTCAATACCGCCGAGTGCATTGTTCATACGCACACGCGCTTCAAAACGGAACGGCTTCGTAACCACACCGACCGTCAGGATTCCCATGTCTTTTGCGATCTTTGCAACAACAGGTGCCGCACCGGTACCTGTTCCGCCGCCCATGCCACACGTTACAAAGACCATGTCCGCACCCTTCAGTGCGTCCGTGATCTCTTCTCTGCTCTCTTCCGCGGCCTGCTCACCGATCTCCGGATGAGCGCCTGCGCCAAGTCCTTTTGTTAATTTCTCACCGATCTGGAGAAGTTTAGGTGCCTTACAAAGCTGTAAGTCCTGCTTATCGGTATTGACCCCGATAAATTCAACTCCTTCTATGTTTTCATCTATCATACGGTTAACGGCGTTGTTCCCTGCACCGCCGACACCGACTACTATTATCTTTGCAGCAGAATCAGCATCGTTTGTTTTAATCTCTAACAAAGGTACTTCCTCCTTCATAGTCCCCTAAAGATCCATATACTTTATAATATTATCATTTGTCTAATTACGCAACCGCTTTTTTGCCCATTTTTTTCAAGATTCCGCCGCTTGACAAAGGATGTCAGTCATCCAGTTCGAAGGTGATATTCTTCATCTCTTCCGAGTAGTTATCCATGCGAAGAAGACCTTTTTTCCCCTCCAGTTCGGGCAGGATACTCTTTAATTTCAGGATCTTCTCACCGATGTTCTCCCCTGTTCCGAGGCTCACCCTCGCATCGCCGAACCAGAGCGTCTGGTGCCCGGCTTTATCAAAGGCGATACGGTCTGCACTGATCGCATATTTATTCAAAAGTTTGGTGATATCCAGAATGCTTTCAAAGATCTTCGGATCCTCAACCGGAAGGACATCGCCCAGCACGACATGATCAAAAGAAAGACCTGTTACAAGCGGGATCCCGTGCGTCATATTCTCACTGACTTCCACAACGATCCCGTCTTTGTCAAAGTACATATACTTGCCCAGATGCTCAATATAACCCGCAAGCGTCTTCTCGTAGACCATGATCCGTATGGTATCGGGTGAGAGGACCTCGACGTTCATCGTCTGGATAAAAGGAACATTGTCGATCCCCTTGTCCTTATACTTAAAGCCCAGATAGAGAGAATTGTCCCCGAAAGGTCCGTCCGTCACCATTTTGATGATCTGTTCATTTGTATAATGGATATTTCCTTCCACGTAAACGGTCGTCACCTTGTAGTGGTCTATGATCAGAGTCCCGGCAAGAGCGAGAAATGCCACTGCGATAAACGCGGAAAGAAAGACGATCAGTTTCTTGTTCATAACTCACACAACATCCGTCAGGAGAGGCGGATCGACTTGGACACGTTCAAAACAAGACCGATCTCCGTCAAAAGAAACAGCACGGAAGATCCGCCATAGCTGATGAACGGAAGCGAGATACCCGTATTGGGGATCACATTGGTTACAACAGCAATGTTCAGGATCACCTGGATCGCGATGTGTCCGAGAACACCGACAACCAGAAGCGCGCCAAACAGATCGGGCGCATTGTTGGCAATGATCATGAACCGCCAGATCATCAAAACAAACAGCAGGATGACACAGGCTGCGCCAAAAAGACCAAGCTCTTCGCAGATGATGGAAAAGATCATATCGTTCTGCGCCTCGGGGATAAAGCCGAGCTTCTGCATACTTTCACCGAGACCCTTCCCGAATATACCGCCGCTTCCGATCGCATAAAGCGCCTGCAGCGTCTGAAATCCTTTGCCGGATGCATATGCCTCCGGATTGAGCCACGCAAGTACACGCTCACCACGGAATCCAAGCGTCTCGGCATCTGCATTGGCGATCGTCAGAACCGTCAGGGCCGCGACAACAACCGCCAGAAGCGTCACAACAAGGAACTTCTTATATTCCGGGCTTGCCACAAACAGCATCAGAAATGCGATACCCATAACAATGATCGCACTTGATAAGTTATCCGTGATCTTCCAGATAAAAAGCGAGATTGGCGCCGGAACCGCAAGCACAGTAAGAAACCCCTTCCAGCTTCTGATCGAATTGCCCATCTTGCAGACCATGCTTGCCAGAAAGAGGATCATGCAGAGCTTTGCGACTTCGGCAGGCTGCAAACGGAATCCGATACCAAAATCAAGCCATCTTCTCGCACCCTTTACCTCAACGCCCATCGGAGATAAGACAGCAAAGATCAAAACGACAGAAAGAACATACCCCGGGATCGCAAACCGCTCCCAGAAATGATACGGCATATTGGCTACCGCGATCATGACAAACACACCCAGCGTCGTCGCCAGAAGCTGCTTCTTCAGGTAATACGCTTCATCGCTGTAGGACATGCTGGATTCGTACGAACTCGTGGAATAGATCATAAGAAGTCCGAAGCCGAGCAAAAACAGTACGATGAAAAGAAGGCTGTAATCAAAATAATGATCCGCTTTTTTACGAAATCTCCCGCTCAAGGATCAATCCTCCAGTTTACCCACCAGTTCTTTGAACATACGTCCGCGCACTTCATAGTTAGGGAACATCCCCCAGCTTGCGCAGGCCGGAGACAGCAGGACGTAGTCTCCCGCCACCGCATGATCCGCACAGATACGGACTGTCTCTTCGAGGCTGTCCGCCATCACGATATTTGTAAAGCCGTGCGCTCTCGCGCATTCGGCGATCTTATCTCTCGTCTGGCCGAGAAGAACGAGAAGCTTTACCTTGGTTCCAAAGCTCTCGATCCACTCATCATATGTATTCTGCTTGTCATATCCGCCACCGATCAGGATCGTTGGGCCGGGCATCGCTTCCACCGCTTTGATCGCGGCATCCGGATTGGTCCCCTTGGAGTCGTTATAATACGCAACGCCCTTCTTGGTCGCCACGTATTCGATCCTGTGCTCGACCGCCTTGAATGTTTTAACGACACGGCAGATCGTTTCAAACGGTACTCCGACTGCATGAGTCAATGCCATCGCCGCCATCACATTCTCGACATTGTGCTTTCCGAGAAGCGTCATCTCCCGGATCTTCATAAGCTCGATGCTGATGCCGTTCTCGGCATAAAAGATCGCCTCATCGTCTGCCCAAAAGCCATCCGCAAGAACCCGCGCCGTGCTGAAAAAAAGCGGCTTCACGCCGCAAAGGCTCTCTCCGAACGCTCTTGTATAAGGATCTTCGTAATTTAATACACAAAAACTTCCGGCATCCTGATTCTTCATGATGCTCTCTTTGACAGCCACGTAATTGTCCATCGTATGATGGCGGTTCAAATGATCCGGCGTGATGTTCAGGATCGCGGAAACCGTCGGCTTAAACGAATCGATCGTCTCTAATTGAAAACTGCTGATCTCCGCTACCGTAAAGGACTCTTCTGTTGTTTTTTCTGCTTCGAGCGTGTACGGATTCCCGATATTCCCTACAACAAACACGCTCCCGGCATGCGCCTTCATGATCTCCCCTGTCAGCGCCGTTGTCGTCGTCTTCCCGTTCGTTCCGGTGATCGCGATCAGCTTTCCTTTTGAGAAAAGGTACCCCATCTCGATCTCTCCTAACAGCGGGATCTTCTTTGCCGCAAATTCTGCGGGCAATCCTTCATCGACCGGTACGCCCGGGCTCGGAACGACAAGCGTAATCTCTTCTTTGATCTCTTCCGGCAGACCGCCCTTTAAAAGCACAGGACGCTCATCATCCGCAAACTTTTCTGCCACGGCAGCCAGATCAAGCTCAACATTGCCGTCAAACAGGTATACTTTGGCGCCCGCATGACGCAGAAGCTTCGATGCCGCCACTCCGCTGATGCCGCATCCGATCACCAGCGCGGTTGTATTCTTAAAATCCATTACAGATCCTTCTTTCATTATAAAAGTATATGTAGATCATGTCGAAATGATCCGCGCATAATGCGCCGGGCCTCATCTGCAGAACAGGTAGACCGTCAGGATCACGATCAGGAGCTGGATCATCGCAAAGCGTGTCACGCACTGCGTATTGCTCCAATTCTGCGCAACATTTTTCCGAACATGATCATGAAGAGGGGTTCGTATACAGGACAGGAAATCCTTTTTCCCCGTCAGCTTGATCATGGAGACCTTAAAAAGGCCCAGGCCGCCGTCAAGAGCAAGTACGAGCGCAAACGGTACGTACAGAAGGATATGTCCGCTCTTGAGCGCCGTGATACAGATGAAGATCCCCATCGCACGGCTCCCGGCATCGCCCATCATCAGAATACTCGGTCCGGCATTATACCACAGATACGCTGCGATACATGCGATAAAAAATACAACCAGATAGCGGAATCCATGCATATTCACAAACGCGTCATCGGCAAGCAGGAAACCGAACAGTGTAATGATCGTAAGTGTCCCGGACAATCCGTCCACACCGTCTGCACAGTTCGTTACGTTGATAGAAACAAAGCACAGGCCCAGCACGATGATCGCCATCAGCCAGATCGGCAGTTCAAAACGCAACTGCAGAAAACCGAATGCCGTACCGTTACAGTATATGTAGGTAAACGCAAGAAGCGCCGATACCGTAAAGTCAAGGAAACCTTTTCGAAGACGGCTCCAGGGCTTTGTCGCACGATCGTCTAGATAGCCTGTCAGCATCTCCACAAATATCAGAACCAGATAAATGAGGAGCTCAACCATATAGCCGAACGACATGCGAAAGATCGGACTGAACAAAAGCACGCTCATAATGAATCCGATCACAAACAAAAGGCCGGCACCTCTCGGCTTACCCTTCGAGAGCTTGCCGTCAACCGCAAAATCTCTGCCTTCATCGGCAGGCAGCTTATGCATCAGATATTTTGTCATCAAAAAAGTGACAAAAAAGCCAAACAGCGTGCCCAATGCCATGCAGACATTCGGGTATGCACGCGTGATCAATTGCACCATATCATTCCTTTCCCTTCCGCTCACCCTTCGGAAAGTCCATAAAAAATCAACATATATTATAGTGCATTCTCGAATAGGAAGAAAGTGATTTTTGCTCTTTTTGAAAAATTGGTTGCCTGCTGATGATCCCGTGTGATATGCTTTTGTTGTTTAAAGCATGAACGCTTTAATGAAGAAAATCGTATGAAAAGAGGGGAACTATGAAACTGATTCTACTGATCCTTTATTTTGCTGTTTTGATCGGAATCGGCATCTACTGCCGCAAGCATGCGACCGACGTAAACGGCTTCGTCCTCGGCGGACGCAGTGTAGGCCCCTGGCTGACTGCTTTTGCCTACGGCACATCCTACTTTTCCGCTGTTGTATTTGTCGGCTACGCCGGCCAGTTCGGCTGGAAATACGGTATCGCCGCCACATGGGCAGGTCTTGGCAACGCCGCGATCGGGTCACTCCTTGCCTGGCGCATTTTAGGGCGGCGCACCCGTATCATGACGCAGCATCTTGATTCCGCTACTATGCCGCAGTTCTTTGCAAAGCGGTTTGGAAGCAAGCCGCTGCAGATCGGTGCATCCGCGATCATCTTCGTTTTTATGATCCCATACACCGCATCGCTCTATAACGGTCTTTCGAGACTTTTCGGTATGGCTTTTGACATCGATTATACCGTGTGTATCATCCTGATGGCGGTTCTGACAGCGGTCTATGTCATCAGCGGCGGCTATATGGCAACCGCGATCAATGACTTTATCCAGGGCATCATCATGCTCTTCGGCATCGCGACCATCATCGTGGCCGTTCTGAAAACGCAGGGCGGATTTATGCAGGCGCTCGATTCACTGGCACGCGTATCAGACCCTGCCGTATCCGATGCACCCGGCATCTTCAATTCCTTTTTCGGACCCGATCCCATCAACCTCGGCTTTGTTGTCATTCTGACATCGCTCGGTACCTGGGGACTTCCGCAGATGGTTCAGAAATTCTATGCGATCAAAGACGAGCAATCCATCAAACTCGGAACAGTGATCTCCACGTTCTTTGCGCTCGTAATCGCAGGCGGCAGCTATTTCCTCGGCGGATTCGGCAGACTTTTTTCCGATCGCGTGGATGTAGCGACGGAAGGATATGATGCGATCATACCCGCGATGCTCTCCGGTCTCTCACCGCTCCTCATCGCACTTGTCGTGATCCTCGTTCTGTCCGCGTCGATGTCTACACTGTCCTCGCTGGTCATCGCATCTTCTTCTACGCTGACGATCGACTTCATCAAAGACAATGTCATCAAGGACATGAAGGATAAATCGCAGGTTCTGTGTATGCGTCTTCTGATCGTCGTATTCATCGCGATCTCTTCGATCCTCGCGCTGATACAGTATAAGAGCAGTATCACATTCATCGCGCAGCTCATGGGGATCTCCTGGGGTGCAATGGCAGGCGCGTTCCTGGCACCGTTCATGTATGCACTTTACAGCAGGCGCGTATCCAAAGCATCCTGCTGGGTATGCTTTATCGGCAGCACGATCCTGATGATCGCCAACATGGTCTGCAAGGATGCTTTTCCGGACTGGCTGAAATCGCCCATCAACGCAGGTGCGATCGCCATGATCGCGGGTATCGTGATCGTTCCGATCATCAGCCTTTTCACAAAAGCGCCTGATAAGAAGCTCGTAGACGATGCATTCGACTGCTACAATAAGCGTGCAAGTGTACGCCAGCTGACTGCATTGGATGAATAAAAATGAGCCAGGGGGACGGGGTGTGTGGTTCATTTTGCTTTCGCAAAATGAACCACACACCCCGTCCCCCTGGCTCATATCGTATTTACTTCTCGTCCAATACTCTCTGGATCACCTTAGAGATACAGCCCGTGCCATACTTGAGCATCCGCTTCACGCGGCTGATCGTCGCCGTACTGGCATTCGTTTTCTCCAGAATATCCACATACACTTTATTCTGCATCAGCAGAGTGGCAACAGCGTAACGCTGCTCCAGCGCCGAGAGTTCTGTGACCGTACACATGTCTTCAAAAAACTTCTCGCATTCGTCAAGATCTTTCAGTTTCAGGACCGCCTTGTAGAGGTCCTTACGATATCCGCTTTTGTCTTCCATGCTTTACCCCTTTAAACAATGAATGTCTTTTGGTTCATTGTACGATATTTTGAAAACAGAAACAAGACTTGTGCGAAATTTGATCAGCCCTTATTCTCCTGAGCGACGAGCCGGTCGGCGCCGAACATCTTGCGAAGCTTAGGCTTCTCGATCTTACCGGTTGCATTACGTGGGATCTCCTGAAAGATGATCTCTTTCGGACGCTTGTAGCGCGGCAGTTCCAGGCAAAAGTCTTCGAGTTCTTCCACCGTACACTGCATACCCTCTTTGATCTCCACGATGGCTGCCGTCTTCTCGCCAAGGCGTCTGTCAGGCAGACCGATCACGGCGCAGTCTTTGATCTTGTCATAACGACGAAGGAAATCTTCGATCTGTACGGGATAGATGTTCTCACCACCGCTGACGATCACGTCTTTCTTGCGGTCTACAAGGAAGATAAAACCATCCTTGTCTTCCATCGCCATATCACCCGTATAGAGCCAGCCGTCTTTCAAAACCTCTGCTGTCGCCTTCGGATCGTTATAGTAACATTCCATCACGCCGGGACCCTTCACACAAAGTTCACCGACATCGCCGCGCGTAACCGTCTGTCCGTTCTCATCGACAATCTTGCACTCCCAGCGATAACCGGGCACGCCGATCGCGCCGACTTTATGGATATTCTCCATTCCAAGATGCACGCAGCCGGGTCCTGTCGATTCGGAAAGACCGTAGTTTGTATCATAGTCATGATTCGGGAAGTATTCTTTCCAGCGCTTGATCAGTGAAGGCGGAACAGGCTGCGCGCCGATATGCATAAGTCTCCAGCGCTCCAGATGGTAATCGGAGAGCTTAATGTCTCCCCTGTCGAGCGCATCCAGGATGTCCTGTGCCCACGGCACAAGAAGCCACACGATCGTACAGCGCTCGTCCGATGCTGCCTTCAGGATCGTCTCAGGCCTCGTACCCTTTAAGAGCACAGCCTTTGAGCCGGCAACCAGACTTCCCATCCAGTGGAACTTCGCACCTGTATGGTAAAGGGGCGGAATACACAGGAACGTATCTTTACGCCCCGTCGCATGATGCTTCTGCTCCATTTCGGCAGCCTGCATAAGGCTTCTGTGCTTATGAAGGATCGCCTTGGGAAAACCGGTGGTGCCGGACGAAAAATAGATCGCCGCCAGATCATCGTCCGTAAGCACGATATCCGGCCGTATACTGGAGCAGTCGGAAACAAGCTCCATGTAACTCTCGGCAAAAGCCGGACAGTTATCGCCGACATAGATCATTAATCTGCCCTTTGCGACCTTATCCGCGATCACCTCCATACGGCTCACAAACTGCGATCCGAATATGATTGCATCAACCTCTGCAAGTTCCACGCAATACAGGATCTCATCCGAATCATAACGGAAATTAAACGGAACGGCGATAGCACCTGTTTTTAAGATGCCGAAATAGATCGGCAGCCATTCCAGACAGTTGTACATCAGGATCGCGACTTTTTCGCCCTTCTTGATCCCTCTGCCGAGCAGCATATTCGCTACTCTGTTTGCTTTTTCCTCAAATACGCCCCAGGTGATCTCTCGTCTGAAAGGTGTAAATGATATCGGCTGGATCAGATCGGACTCTTTCCAGGAAGCCCGTCTTGTATCTTTCTCATCCGGATTCAGGCTGACCAAAGCGACTTCATCGCGGTATAACTCTGCATTTCTTTCCAAAAACTCCGTTACCGGCACTTCTCTTATCCTCACTTTCATACACAGGCTTTTGTGCTTTTATGCTTTAACCCTTTATTCTACAAAAGTAGCATAAAGGCATCCGTTCCGTCAAGAACGAATGCCTGTTCAGATTGTCTATGGAAAGTCAAAAACTACTCATTTTCGAAAGATGCACCGTCTACCGCTGCACCCGTATTGGGGTCGATCAGCACGCCCGTTCCGGGCTCCACAAGATAGCCGGTCTCAGGATCGACCGCATATCCTTTGATCTTATCGATCAGAGAAAGTTCCATCTCCTTCAGCTTCTTTTCTTCTTCGGAAAGCTCCTGACCACCTTCACCCGGCTTAATGACCTCTACACTTTCCTTATCATCACCGTTTCCGGCGCCATCCTGCCGCTTCTCTTTGGAGGAGCCGTCTTCTCCTTCGGTCTGCGCCGCTTCCTCCACCTTATGCAGGATACTGTCATAGATGCCTGTTTCTTCCAGTTCGCTTTCTTCCTTTTCGGAAAGCTCTTCCGTCATAAAGTAATTCATATACGGCAGCACTTCCGTCAGGATATTGCGCACGATCCCCGTTGCAAACTTTGCATCATCCTGGAGCGGTGCATTCGGCCTGTCAACGATTACATAGATCGCGATCTCCGGCCGTTCAGCAGGTGCATACCCCATAAACGAAACGAGGTAATTACGCTTGTTACGCGGAACCATTTCAGCCGTTCCCGTCTTGCCTCCGATCGCATAGCCCGCGGGACGCGCCGTCTTACCGGTACCTTCTGTTACAACACCGTTACAATAATCAATGATCTTATCGGATGTACTCGGCGAGATCGTCTGCTTTAAGATGCGCGGCTCGATATTGCGCACGGTGACGCCATCCGGGCTCACGATCTTGCTGACGATATGCGGCTCATAGTAGTTGCCGCCGTTTATCAGCGAACAGAAACCGCAGATCATCTGGATCATGGTCGCGTTAAAGCCCTGGCCGAATGTCGACGTTGCAAGCTCCGCTTCACCCATCGTCTGTGCATTGTAAACAAGTGAATCGTTCCTTGTCTCGCCGGCCAGGTCTATATTGGTCTTCAGTCCGAAATTAAATGCATTCTGAAACTGCAGAAAGATATTTTTGCCGATCGCATCACCCATCTGCATCAGTGCCACGTTGCAGGACTTCTCAACGGCCTGCTTTACAGTCAGAAGCCCGTCACCAAGCCTGTTGTGGCAGTGGATCTCATGCCCGCCGTACCACAAAGAACCGTTGCAAAAATAGGTCTCATTTCCGGTAAGGCGCCCGCTCTCAAGACCTGCTGCGACTGTAAAGGGCTTCGCAACGGAACCGGGCTCGTAGCTGCTGCTGATGCAGAAGTTCTTCCAAAGCGCATTGAGATTTGCATAGAGCGTCTCATCATCGATCGTCTTCAGTGTTTCTTCCGTGATGATCTCTTCGGTAGGCTTGCCGTCTTTATCCAAAAGGATGCTACCGATCAGCGGATGCGGGTTCTTTGTATCGTTGAGATCGTAATTCGGATAGTTTGCCATTGCCAGGATCTCACCGGTATTCACACGCATCATGATGCACGCGGTGTTGACCGCGCCGTTTCCGTCCCTGGCAGCATTTTTATGTTCTTCGTTGAATTTTTTTAAGTATTTTTCAACAATGCTCTGGATATTGGCATCGATCGTGGAAACGATCGTATTGCCGTCGATGGCGGCTTTCGTGGTACGTTCCAATGTCGAATCGTCGTTTAAGTACCCGTACTGCCTGCCGTTGATGCCGTTTAACGTATCGTTATAGAACTCTTCCATCCCATACGTGCCGATGTTGTCTTTGCCGGTAAAGCCGATCGCATCGGAGGCCAGATTGCCGTTCGGATACGTCCTTCTGTACTCTTCTTCAAACCAGATGCCCTTCAACAGTTCGCCCTGCTCGGGGTCATTTTGAAGCTCGACAAAAGGGCTGATCTCATCGTAGGTCAGCTGCTTTTTCAGTACATTATACTGGGATGTGGGATTCTCTTTCAGAAATGCACGAATCGGTGCCTCATCAAGCCTGAAACAGCTGTGGAGTGCCTTCATCGTCGGATCAAGGTACTCAGCCTTAGCCGTCAGCTGCTTGGCATCAAGCACGATATTATAGACCTTCTCACTGACTGCAAGTTTGGTTCCCTTACAATCAATAATATCCCCTCGTTTGAAGGGGATCGTAATGCTGTCGTATTGCTGCTGTGATAAAACCTGTTTTTTATACTGTTCGCCGTTATCCCTGTTGATCAGTGCAAGTCGCACGGACAGACCCGCAAATGCCAGAAGCACTAAAAAGAAGAGAACTGCGAGCTTCTTCTGCATCTTTTTGGTAAACAGATTCTGGGGTTCCTGATTCTTCAATTGCCTTACCTAACCTTACTCCGGAATATCGGCAACCTGACGTACATAATCGCTGCCTTCGGATTCATAAACAACGATCTGGCCTTCTCTTGCATAGCGCATGCCCAGTTCGTCGATCGCGATCTTCTTGATCTTCTCAAGATTTACGCCGCTAACGACTCTATTATACGCCTCATCATTGGAAAGTCTCAAGTCGTTTAACTGACTCTCAAGTCTGGAGACTGTTTTGATCCGTGTCGTAATATCAGACTGCAAACGCAGATACCCCGCCAAAACAAAGCCGGCCACAATCATCATGCTTGCCAGAAACAATACATAGCCGGGATTCATCCGCTTCGCGCGCTCGCGGTTCTTGCGTGCAAGATGCAGCTGATCGCGTCTCGATCTCTCATGGATCGCGGTACGCACATCCAATTCGCGGGCCGTATTTCCGTATACGTATTCCCTGCGAACATCCGTATTCATCATCCGTCTTCCCTGACTTCTTTGGGTCATATAGATCTATCCCCTCTCAAATACCCTCAGTTTTGCGCTTTTCGATCGCGCGTTAACTTCCATTTCTTCTTCCGATGGAAGGATCGGCTTCTTCGTGATCACTTTGCCTTTTGAAACCCTTCCGCACACGCATACCGGAAATTCCGGCGGGCATATGCATGGATTTTCGTTCCTTCGGAATGCGTTCTTTACGATCCTGTCTTCCAGTGAATGGAATGTAATGATGCAGAGCCGTCCGCCCGGTTTTAACAGATCGATCATCGTATCGATCGTATCCTCCAGAACTTCCAGTTCTTTGTTGCACGCGATACGGATCGCCTGAAACGTCTTCTTGGAAGGATGACCGCCCGTCTTTTTCATCTTGGCGGGAATGGCTGCATCAATGATCGCACTCAGCTGCCCCGTTGTCTCGATCGGTACCTTCTCACGCTCCGATACGATGTGCTTTGCGATATTCTGTGCGAATTTATCTTCACCGTAATCTCTGATGATCCGAAACAGTTCCTGCTGTGAAAAGGTATTGACAATGTCGCCTGCCGTCAGGCTCTGTCTCCTGTCCATCCGCATGTCGAGTGCCGTATCGACCATGTAGGAAAAACCGCGCTCCGGATTATCAAGCTGGTAAGAGGAAACGCCAAGATCAAGCATCATACCGTCGATCCCGTCGATCCTAAGATCCGAAAGGACTTTTGCAACATCCCTGTAATTCGATCTGACGATCGTCACGCGCTCTTTATACGGAGAGAGACGCTTTGTTGCCGCCTCGATCGCCTCATCATCCTGATCGATCCCCACGAGACGTCCGCCGCCTGTCAGCTTCTCCGCAATGTGAAAAGAATGTCCGCCGCCGCCGAGTGTCCCGTCAACATAGATCCCGTCCGGACGAATATGCAGATTGTCGATCGTTTCCTCTAAAAGGACTGAGGTGTGCCTGAACTCCATCTCTTATCCTCTGTCAAATGCCAAGTCCAAGGTCTGCCATATGTTCCGCAATGGCATCCATGTCTTCATAAGACGCCGTACCTTCGTATCGCTCCTTGCTCCAGATCTCGATACGGCTTCCCACGCCGATCAGGACCACGTCTTTTAAGAGTGCGGCAAATTCACGAAGCGATCCGGGAAGAAGGATCCTGCCCTGCTTGTCAACTTCCGCTTCCGTAGCGCCTGCCAGGAAGAATCGTACGAACTGTCTTGCGTCTTTGTTGGTGATCGGAAGGCTCTTTAGCTTCTCTTCAAATGCAGCCCACTCTTCGTTGTCATACGCAAACAGGCACCCATCCAGTCCCTTGGTAACAACGAAGGCATCACCGAGCGCTTCGCGGAACTTGGAGGGTACGATCACTCTGCCCTTGGCATCGATTGTGTGATTGTACTCGCCCATGAACATACAAGTCACCTACCCGATCGCGTTTCCGGTGATTCACCACTTTGAACCACTTTCTTCCACTTTTCACCACTTCTGATATCATTTTAATCGTTTTTTTATAGATTTGCAATACATTTTTTATAAAAAAAGCGCGGAAATATCAGTGTTTCCGCGATTTTGTGGTATAAAAAAACAAGCGCACAAGCGCTTGCGTTTTTTAAGTCAAATTACAGTAGTGTATATTGTTTTAAGTCCGATCTGCGCTTCCGGTAATCCGGTAAAACCTGCTCTACTGATGTCCAGAACGCAGCCTGATGGTTCGGATGGAGAAAATGTGCAAACTCGTGGACCGCCACGTACTCAGCCAGCGGCCGCGGTACATCCAGAAGCTTTGTATTAAATGTCAGGATCCCTTCTGCCGGACGGCACGAGCCCCACTGCGTCTTCATATTGCGCATACGGATAACGGGAAATCGGACGCCCATCTCTGCAAAGTGCGGATACACCGATTCGCAGATCTCTTCCATCAAAGCAAGCGCCTTTCGGCGTACAGACGGCGCACCGTAGTCCCGATCAGGCAGGATCCCCGCCATCTTCGCATCATCAAGCGCCTCCCGCTTCTGTTCATAAGACCGAAGCACGCGTTTGATATAAGCTGACTTCGACGCCACAAAAGCTTCTATCCTTGACAACGGAACAAAAGGACCGGCAGATACCAATACCCGCCCGTCCTGTTTGATCCTCATATTGATATTTTTAACCGCCTTGCGGCTCAGTTCATATTCGATCCCGCCAATCCTGGGCATACACTTCTCCGTTCGTATTCCGGCACGCTTTTTAACGTCCGGTTTATGCCGCGCCCTGCTTCTTCTTAAGGCGAAGACGCACGATCACATCAGAAGCCACAGCGACCACAACCATCACAGCCGCAAGCACCTGCGATACCGGAAGCGTCGTCCCCGGGATGAACAGTGTATCCGTCCGGATCCCTTCGATAAAGTAGCGTCCCACGCCGTACCCCGCAAGATATAAAAGCATGATCTCACCGTCGAATCTCTTGTGCTTCGTATATACGATGATCAGCGCCAGGATCAGGAAATTCCAGAGGCTCTCATAGAGAAACGTCGGATGCACCTGTACGTAATTGGTCCCGGCCGCCATATGCGCACGAATGCTCTCCGAGATATCATTTGCTCGCACTGCCGCTTCCGGCAGTCGCATCGCCAGGAAACTGTCCGTATACTCTCCGAAGACTTCCCGGTTCATAAAGTTGCCCCAGCGGCCGATCGCCTGTCCGAGGATGAGACCTGCCACACCGGTATCGATGAGAAGTAAGGCATTCACTTTTTTCACTTTGCAGTACACGACCGCCGTGATAAACGCAGCGATGACCGCACCGTAGATCGCAAGGCCGCCCTGCCTTGTATAGAAGATCGACAAAAGGTCGTCCTTGTAATGATCCCACATGAACGCAACATAATAGAGCCTAGCGCCGATGATGGAAAAAACGATCGCATAGATCGCAAAATCCCAGTAGATATCCGGATTCTGCCCCGTCTTCTTTGCCATATAGACCGCCATCAAAACACCGCCCAGAATGCCAAGACCGATGATGCAGCCGTAAAATGCGACCGTAAATCCGAATACGGTAAAGCTCTTCGGAAGATCGGATATATAGATCCCAAGGTGGGGAAACGCAATATCCCCCTGATTCATGATTTCCTGCATAAAAACCTCAAATTAAACATTAAAACGGAAGAGGATCACATCGCCGTCTTTTACGACGTAGTCCTTTCCTTCCATGCCGACAAGACCCTTCTCTCTGGCTGCTGCAAGAGAACCCTGCTCCAGAAGGTCTTTATAGTTTACAACTTCCGCCTTGATGAAGCCGCGTTCAAAATCCGTATGGATCTTGCCTGCTGCCTGCGGTGCTTTTGTACCGATCCTGATCGTCCAGGCTCTCGTCTCATCCTCACCAGCCGTCAAAAAGCTCATGAGGCCAAGGAGCTTATAACTTGCGGCGATCAGCTTTTCAAGACCCGACTCGGACAGCCCGAGGTCCTCTAAGAACATCGCCTTCTCATCATCCTCGAGTTCTGCGATCTCCTGCTCGATCTGCGCACAGATCACAAATACCTCGCTGCCGTTTGCAGCGGCAAATTCGCGAACCGCTTTCACCCCTGCATTGTCAGCGCCGTCATTTGCAAGGTCATCCTCCGCAACGTTTGCCGCAAAGATCACAGGCTTAGCAGTCAGGAGATTATACTCTCTGAAGGACTTCTGCAGATCATCATCATCCGGCACTTCAAAAGAGATCGCAAGCTTTCCTTCTTCGAGGTGCTTCTTAAGATCGATCAGCATCGACTCTTCCTTGGCAAGTGACTTGTCCATACGGGCCGCCTTGGTCACCTTGGAAAAACGTCTCTCGAGAACTTCCAGGTCAGCGAAGATCAGCTCCAGGTTGATCGTTTCGATATCACGCAAAGGATCGATATTTCCGTCCACATGTACGACATTGGTATCCTCAAAGCAGCGGACCACATGCACGATCGCATCCACTTCACGGATATTGGACAAAAACTGGTTGCCGAGGCCCTCTCCTTTGGATGCGCCCTTTACCAGTCCCGCGATGTCCACAAATTCGATCACAGCCGGCGTCACTTTCTTGGAATGATACATATCGCCGAGAAGCTTTAATCGCTCATCCGGTACAGCCACAACGCCCACGTTCGGATCGATCGTACAGAATGGGTAGTTGGCCGATTCCGCGCCCGCCTTGGTCAGTGAATTAAAAAGGGTACTCTTCCCGACATTGGGAAGACCTACGATTCCGAGTTTCATTTTCTATGTATCTCCTTCTAAAAATGCTTTATTTAAGCCATTTGTTATCTCAGCTTGTTGTACCAAGCACCATTTATCTATTATGACATAAAAATAGTCCTGACACAGCGAATATATATTACCATATCAGGACGGATTTGTAAAAACATGCAGTAATGGACCTAGGGGACGGGGTTTGTGGTCCATTATATGGCTCAAAGTTCTGGTGTTTTAATCCTGTTTATATGAAACTACGCCTTACTACCACTTTCGTGTAAGCCGCCTAATTTTTTTGCTTACATGAAATTCTACATCTCGGTCACTTTCGTGCAATGGGCACAAAAATTCCATCTCTGAATACTATGCTGATGCTCTCATTTCACCATTTATGAAAATTAATTTTGCCACAACATCATCTTCATTCGTATATATAAGCAGATAAGAAAAACAACCATTTCACTCTAAGTGGCTTATGCTTCACGAGCGGCAGGAATAGTTGTTACGTAAAAAATAGCATCCACAGCAAACGTGACGACGTTTCACCGAAGCCTAGGGATGATATTTTTTATTCAGATACATTCATTTAGATTTAAGATACCGTTTTCATTCCTTTCAATAATAATATTGGCAGCTCCTACTGTTAGTACCATCTAATTTTAGAAGTGCTATTTTATGCTATATTATTACGCTCTTACAAGCCTCTCCTGTTGCTACTTGTCAATAGTATCCTGTACTTTTTCTTGTGGAACTCCCAAAAATCCGCTCAAAATCTAGGCTGGAACACCATGGCATTTTTTGAAAAAACTGTAGAGAATTTCCTTGATATATGGTATTCTATCCACAGGCTGTTTGATGTCGCAGCCATATAACATTTCGAGGATAACAACAGTGGCAAAAGAAAAAGATACAGAAAAAAATGAAATCACTCCAGTGTCCGAAACTGTGATTCGGAGCTTAATCTATACTGTCCGTGGGCAACAAGTTATGTTAGACAGTGACTTGGCTATGCTATATCAAGTTGAGACCAGAAGGCTTAACGAAAGCGTAAAGCGTAATATCGGTCGTTTCCCAGAGTCTTTCTGCTTTCAAATGACCAAAGAAGAATATAATACTTTGAAGTCGCAAATTGCGACATCAAACAATGAAGGTCGTGGTGGACGCAGAAAGCTCCCCTACTGCTTTACAGAACCTGGAATAGCCATGCTATCCGCTGTTCTCCACAGTGATACTGCTGTAAATGTCAGTGTCCGTATAATGAATACTTTCGTTGAAATGCGTAGATTCATATCGAACAACGCTTTGCTATTTGAAAAAATCAGCAATGTCGAATTGAAGCAATTGGAGTTCCAAAAGGAGACCGATGCAAAATTCGATAAAGTATTCGATTACATTTCAGATCACGCTGAGTCAGAACAAAAAATATTCTACGATGGTCAGATTTATGACGCTTTCAGCCTTATAGCTTCTCTTATCCAAAAAGCCAAGAAAAGCCTGTCACTGATTGATGGATACGTTGATATTAAGACACTGAATCTTCTTGCTAAGAAAAAGAAGGGTGTAGCCGTAACAATATACACTCACCCCAAAACACCCCTGAGCCAGACTGATATTAGCAATTTCAACCGCCAGTATCCCAGTCTTTTAGTCAAAGGAACAACCATATTCCATGACCGATTTTTGGTAATCGATGATACTGATGTGTATCATATTGGTGCCTCTATCAAGGACGCTGGCACTAAATGCTTCGGAATAACCCTGATCCAGGATAATCAGATGTCCAGCGACCTTATCAAGAGAATAAAAACCATAAAATAATTTTTGATGTCGCATTTTGCGATATCAAACAAATACAGTATTCAAAAGAGCCGGCACAAAAATCGGCTCTTTTTGTTAGGCACAGTCGGCCTTCAACACCCTTTTCAGCTTCTGTGAAAAGATCTGTTACACCAGGATCTGATCACCCTAAATACCTTCATCATCGTACCTTCATTCGGAAATTATTTTGTTGTGTTTTGTCGGCGAAGCCGTGGGGTTTCCTTGTGCGAAGCGTCAAGTAATACCCAGTACTGTATGTCGCAACGACATACAACTGGGCCAAGGCTGTCGCCCTGGACGGACTAAGGCGCTTCGCCCTTAACCAGACAAGGTTTCACCTTGACGTAAGCCCGCAATCACGGGTACCTTTTGATTTTATCATATCCTTGAGATAATCGACTCTGTAACTTTAATCATCTA
>SVFT01000012.1 GCA_015056735.1 Lachnospiraceae bacterium
AACTATATTTTTGTCTGCCCATAAAAAACGACCCCCAAAAGTTAGATGCTTAGGTCTAACTTTTGGGGGTCGGTTCATCTGCATCCGGGGGTTCTTTTATGTCTATACCGTATTAAATGACTTTCTTAAAGTACTCGATCGTCTTCTCAAGACCTTCACGGAGCTGGATATGCGGCTCCCATCCAAGCTTCTCGCGTGCCAGATCGATCACTGGCTTACGCTGCAGCGGATCGTCCTGCGGGAGCGGCTGGTATACCAGCTTGGATTTGGATCCCGTCAGCTCTACAACAAGGTTGGCAAGCTCTATCATCGTAAACTCACCCGGGTTGCCGATGTTGACCGGGCCATGGAAATCAGCCGGTGAATTCATGAGTCGCACCATGCCTTCGATCAGATCGTCCACATAGCAAAAGCTTCTGGTCTGCTTCCCGTCACCATAGATCGTGATGTCCTCGCCCTTCAGCGCCTGCACGATAAAGTTTGATACAACGCGCCCGTCATTCGGATTCATGCGCGGTCCGTAGGTGTTAAAGATTCGCATCACCTTGATCTCAAGGTTATGCATTCTGTTATAGTCAAAGAACAGTGTCTCCGCAACGCGCTTGCCTTCGTCATAGCAGGCACGGATACCGATCGGATTGACGCATCCACGATAGGTTTCAGGTTGCGGATGGATCTCCGGATCGCCGTACACTTCACTCGTGCTGGCCTGCAGGATCCTCGCATGCACCCTTTTTGCAAGACCGAGCATATTCAGTGCACCGTATACACTCGTCTTGGTCGTCTTGACCGGATTGTTCTGGTAATGGACCGGACTTGCCGGGCATGCCAGATTATAGATCTGGTCGACTTCGACATATAAAGGTTCCGTTACATCGTGACGGATGAATTCAAAGTACGGATTGGACATCAGGTGACGGATATTGTCCTTGCTGCCCGTATACAGATTGTCTACGCAGATGACATCATTGCCATCCATGATCAGACGGTCACATAAGTGCGATCCCAAAAAACCGGCACCGCCGGTAACCAATACGCGATTCATCTTCCTTACCTCACAAATAAGTTATATTTCAAAATGCAGTAGATGGCGCGGAAACCGTCGCGCACGCCGATCTTTTTCCCTTCGTCGTAGGAACGGGGATAATAGGAGATCGGCATCTCATAGATGCGGCAGCGTTTTCTTGCAATCTTCGCCGTGATCTCAGGCTCGAAGCCAAAACGCTTCTCTTCGATCTCGATCGACTGGATCAGCTCTCTTCTGAACATCTTATAACAAGTCTCCATATCGGTCAGTCCAAGGTCCGTAAAGATATTGGAAACGAATGTGAGAAACTTGTTGCCTGCTGTATGGTAGAAGCGTTCGATCATATACTTCTCGCCGCGTACATAGCGGGAACCGTATACGACATCCGCATCCTTGCGACCCTTGATGAACGGCTCGATCAGGCGGGCAAAATCTTTCGGATCATACTCAAGATCGGCATCCTGGATCACGACAACATCACCTGTCGCTGCCTGAAAGCCCTTGGAAAGAGCTGCTCCTTTGCCCTGATTATATTTGTGGAAGATCAGTTTATCGATCTTGCTGCGAAGCTTGCCGGTCAAAAGATCACGCGTGCCGTCTGTTGAGCAGTCATCCACAACAATGATCTCTGTATGCGGAACACCACAGTCACGTACCGCATCGAGCACGGTCTCGATCGTCTCACGCTCGTTATAGCAAGGGATCACAACTGATAAAACAACATCTTCTAATGTTTTATTCATAGGTTCGCTCCTTTTCATTTTCTGCCTTAAAGCATCCCCTATTGTAACATATTTTCACTAAGATGCACAACCGCCATGCATTTGCATCATTTTACGAGGCCAAGTCTGTTGACCGCAGAGAAGATCGCACGGATCGAAGCTCTGGTGATATTGGAGCTGACACCGACACCGTACGTAACATCACCCGTCTCGGAATCAAGCAGGTGGATGTATGCGGCAGCCTGCGCATTGGAACCGGACTGCAATGCGTGCTCTTCGTAGTCGAGGATCTTGATCCGGATATCGAATGTTTCCTGAAGACCGCGCTTAACCGCATCGATCGGGCCGTTGCCGACCGTCTCAAACTGACCTTCTTTTCCGTTTAAGGTGTAAGTAACGATAACTTTTGTATCGAATTCCGTGTCATTTGCATCCGAGCAGTCATGAACAGTAAGTTTTCTGAAGTGAAGCGGCTCTTTCTTTTCAAGGTATTCCGTACGGAATGCAGCCATGATCTCATCGGGAGATACCTCACCCTGCTTCTCGGAGATCGACTGGATGACTTTTGCAAACTCCTTGTGCATCGCCTTCGGCAGCTTGAAGCCAAAGTACATGTCCATAACGAACGCCACGCCGCCTTTTCCGGACTGCGAATTGATACGAACGATCGGCTCGTACTCTCTTCCGATATCGGACGGATCGATCGGCAGATACGGTACCTGCCAGATCTTGCTGCCGCGCTCCTTCATCGCATGTACACCCTTGTTGATCGCATCCTGATGAGAACCGGAGAATGCGGTAAATACAAGCTTGCCCGCGTACGGATGTCTCGGATGGATCGGAATCTTGATCAGGCGCTCATAGATCTCAATGATATCATTGATATGCTCGATCTCCAGCTTCGGATCGATTCCCTGAGAAAACATGTTGTATGCCACAGTCAGCACATCCACGTTGCCGGTACGCTCGCCGTTGCCGAAAAGCGTCCCTTCCACACGCTCAGCGCCCGCAAGGAGCGCAAGCTCCGTCGCCGCAACGCCGCAGCCTCTGTCGTTGTGCGGATGCACGCTTAAGATGATGCTCTCTCTGTTTTCAAAATGTTTATTCATCCACTCGATCTGATCGGCGTATACATTCGGTGTATTCATCTCGACCGTGGAAGGCAGGTTGATGATCATCGGGTTTTCTTTGGTCGGCCCCCACTCGCGCTGCACCGCTGTACAGATATCAAGGGCAAAATCAAGCTCCGTGCCCGTAAAGCTTTCCGGAGAGTATTCCAGAATGATCTTGCCGGGGAACTTTGCCGCACGCTCTTTTACCATTCTTGTGCCTTCAATGGCGATCTTCTTGATCTCTTCCCTGTCCATACCGAACACAACATCTCTCTGCAGTGTGGATGTGGAATTGTAGATGTGAACGATCGCCTGTTTGCAGCCTTCGATCGACTCGAATGTTTTGTCCAGCTGTTCCTCACGGCACTGGCTGAGAACCTGAACGATCACATCGTCCGGGATCAGCTTGCGGTCAACGAGCTGGCGAAGAAAATCATACTCGATCTGGCTTGCAGCCGGGAATCCGATCTCGATCTCTTTAAAACCCAGTTTGATCAGGTATAGGAAAAGTTCAACCTTCTCATTCACGTCCATGGGATCGATCAGGGCCTGGTTACCGTCGCGTAGGTCAACGCTGCACCATGCGGGCGCTTTTGTGATCTCTTTGTTCGGCCACTCGCGTCCGGGATAATCGATTACCGGATTTTTCTTGTAACGGCTGTAGTTCAGCATGTCAGATTCCTCTCTTTCTTGAAAATGATATAAAAAACCCTACCTCTTCAAAGAGATAGGGTCTTCATCCTACTATTATTCGCCAAGGCCGTCTTCAATTGCAGCGATCAGAGTTTTTAAAGCTTCCTCTTCATCCTCGCCTTCGCATACGAACTCGACTTCATCACCGCATTTTACGCATGCGCCAAGAACACTTAAGACGCTCTTCGCATTTGCGGTATTCTCTCTGAATGTAAAAGTGATCAATGATTTGAATTGCATTGCTTCTTTACATAGGATACCTGCGGGTCTTAGGTGTAGTCCTGTCGGGTTCTTAATCACTACCTTTTGGCTTACCATGAATTATCCTCCAACGATGGCGAAAACGATTCTCATACTCACCATCGGCATTCATTATAGCATGTCTATTATTTCAATACAAGTTTTTAAAGCATAACATCCTGAATCAGGTCTGCCAGCTTCTTTGCCTCTTCCTCGATCTGTGCCTGATCGACGCCCTCGATCATGACACGTACGAGCGGCTCTGTTCCGGACGGGCGGATCAGCACACGGCCCTGTCCTGCGAACTTTTTCTCAAGCTCCGCGATCGCATCGGCGATCTCAGGATACTCCATATAACTCTCTTTTTTGTGGTTCGGAACCTTGGCATTAACAAGTGCCTGCGGCAGAACCTCCATGATCTTTGCAAGTTCACTGAGCGGCTTGCCGGTCTCAACAAGCACCTCCAGAAGATGAAGCGCCGACAGAAGGCCGTCGCCTGTCGTGTTGTCATCCAAAAAGATCACGTGACCGGACTGCTCGCCGCCGAGGGATGCATGGATCTCTTTCATGCGTTCAAGCACGTAACGGTCTCCGACCTTGGTCTGCTCAACATTGATGCCATGTTCTTTGCAGCTTAAGAGAAAACCGAGATTCGTCATCACGGTCACAACGATCGTATTGCCGTTTAACTTGCCGTGGTCTTTCATATAATTTCCGACGATTGCCATGATCTGGTCACCGTCTACGATCTTACCGTTCTCATCAACCGCAAGAAGTCTGTCCGCATCACCGTCAAAAGCAAGACCGATATCCGCCTTTTCCGCAACCACACGTGCCTTCAGCTCCTCCATGTGCGTGGAGCCGCAGTTCGCATTGATGTTGCATCCGTCCGGATTTGTGTGGATCGCGATCACATTTGCGCCAAGATCCTTAAGCGCCTCAACGGATGTGTAGTGGGAAGCGCCTTCCGCACAGTCTACAACGATCTTCAGGCCGGAAAGGTTGCTCTCGATCGCTTTCTTGGAATGGTTGATATATTCTTCGCGGGCATCCGTACGATACTTTACCTTGCCGACGCCTGCACCGATCGGGAACTTCACATCCTTCATGTCGGTGCGGATCAGGTGCTCGATCTCGTCTTCAAGCGCATCGGGAAGCTTATATCCGTTGCCGTCAAAAAACTTGATCCCGTTAAATTCCATCGGGTTATGGGAAGCGGAGATCACAACCCCCGCATCCACTTTATATTTCTGTGTGAGATATGCGATCGCCGGAGTCGGGATCACGCCGACATACACCGCGTTCGCGCCGACTGAGCACGCGCCCGCCATCAACGCATTTGCAAGCATGTCGCCGGAGATCCTCGTATCGCATCCAACCATGATCGTCGGCTTGTGATTGTTTTCTCTGGATAAAACATATGCGCCCGCCTGTCCGAGCTGCATTGCAAGCTGCGGTGTCAGTTCTTCGTTTGCTACGCCTCGTACACCGTCGGTACCGAATAATCTAGCCATTCTCGTTTTCCTCTTCTTTTTGAATATTGATCCGAAGCGATACGGATTCTTCCGACGTCACGCCGTTCGGAAGATTCAGGGTCGCTTTCATGCTGTATGTACCGTCTTTGAGTTCTGTCAGCGAATTGTCGCTCATATATGCGGCGATATCCACCGATGCGGAGATCTTGGACGCTTCCACGCCGGCTATATCCTTGGCAAGACCGGTTACGCGGATCTTCATCTCATCGGCCTCGTCCATCACCGCAGAAGCCTTGTAGCCTTCCGGAACGTTCAATTCCGTGATCCGGTTCCCCGGAAGGATCACAGTCGCGGTCTGCTGCTTCTCGATATAGACTGTCACGGTTGCCTTGCCGCCGGACTTTGCCTCTGCAAAGTTCACGCCTTCAGGCAGGTAACGCTTTAACTCTATGACGGAAGTCATGTTCTTGCTCTGTCCGGTCACATTCAGTGCGGTATCCGGCACATCGATCGACGTCAGGTTCTTGATCACGGAATTCTTGCCGGATACAAGGATCGTCGAAGGTGTTGCATCGATCTTGCCCGTTACGGCATAGCCTGCGGCCGGAACGCCCATCACGTCATAATTGACAGGGACACGTTTCGTCTGCAGGATCTCGATGTTCATACGGATCTGGCCGATGCTCTTTTTGATGTTCACATCATCCACGATGTTCAGCTTGTCATCATAGAGCAGGATCGTCGCATCCGTGTGGATATCCTGTGACAGTCCTGTCACATCGACAGACACCGCCGCTTTGCTCACGCGGTCCACCAGGGATGCAGGACCCGACACCACAAGCAGATTCTTATCGGAAACCATATTGCCGAGGACAAAACCGTCGGCAGGCTCACCGACTGTTCCCGCTTCGATCACTAGCTGCTTCTTCTTCAGGTCTTCGATCGAGATCGACAGATTCTCGCTGGAACCGGTAATGCTCTCGAGCTTATCGTTATATTTGTTGGTCGAGAGTTTGATACGGACCATTGTGTCCATGAAATTGATCTCTTCCATGTCCGCGGTCGCAATGATATTTTCCCGGCCGAGTGTGTTGAGCACACTTCTCTTGGCCCAGACGGTTACATCGATCACATCCGTTCCGTCTAGGATCTCATAGACCTTGCCCTGATCGAGGATCGAATTCGCATGCAGGATCTCGACCGGAATGTTCCGAAATACCGTCTTGTCCACCGGATCGTTGATATTTACGACGATAAACCAGATCACGATGGAAAACAGAATGGAGAGAAGCTTCAGGCCCAGATTGTTTGTCAATTTATTTTTCATCTTTTGACCTTCCCTTCTTCCACATTATTCTCTTTTTCTCTTCAACAGGCTTGTTCTGGATCATCATCAGCTTCTCGCGCAGCTCTTCCGTCGTCAGATTGCGATACAGCTGTCCGTCGTAAGCAACGCTTACGTAGCCTGTCTCTTCGGATACGATGACGGTCAGTGAATCCGTCACCTCTGATATACCGATACCCGCTCTGTGTCTCGTGCCGAGTTCTTTGCTCAGATCCATGTTATCGGAAAGCGGCAGATAGCAGGTCGCGGATGTGACCCTGTCCCCTCTCACGATCACGGCTCCGTCGTGAAGCGGTGTATTGTGTTCAAAAATATTGATCAGAAGCTGGCTGGACAGAAGCGCATCCACTTCGATGCCGGTTCTCTCGTATTCGATCAGCGACTGATTCTGTTCCAGAACGATCAGTGCGCCGGTCCGAACCTTGCCCATCTCATAGCATGCACGGATGATCTCCTGCACCGTTCTGTCGGAAAAGCGTCCGTCCGCGCCTTTCGCGCTGTCAAAAGGAAACAGCGAAGAAAGCAGATTCCTTCGTCCAAGCGTTTCAAGCGCTCTTCGCAACTCCGGCTGAAGGATGACCACGATCGCAACAACCGCGATACTGAAGACTCTCTCAACGATCCACAGGATCGTCGTCATGTTAAAAAGCGCAGCAAGAAGGATAAACGCAAGGATCATGACTACGCCACGTAAAAATGACCACGCGCGGGTGTTTTTGATCCATAAGAACAGACGGTACACCAAAAAGGAGATGATAATGATCTCCACAATATCGGTCCACCTGATATTCGGCATGTGAAGGCCGTTTGTATACATTCTTATGAGATTCACCAGCTGATTCATGCTTTACCTGCTTATCGCCTTTTCGGCGTATTGATCTTCTTTACCCTTTTCTCGGGTTTTGTCATCTTGATCTTCGGAACGGCTTTTACGTAATAGTAGTATTCATCGTCCTCAAACTGGACACGTTCCGTTCTCGTATAGTCAACATTAAACACGAAAAACTGCAGGACTTTGACCAATCCGAATGAGAAGATCGCACCGAGGATCATCTTCCAGATCGAAATATTCGTATCCAGTGCGAGGTCGCCTACAAGAAGCACGACGATGCCGGAAACGCATCCTGCAATGTTTGCGATCGTCCATGCATGATTGATCGCCAGCCTGCGGATCGTGTAGGTAAGCGCTACCACGATCACAAATGCGGCAACCATTACGATCATCGCTTTATTGTTCAAAAGGCCGTCAACAACATATCGATAACGCTGTACGGCATTCTCTGCATCAATGGAATTGAGCGCCTGCACGCTCTCGGATATCGCCGCAATCACGCTGTATACGATCGCGCCGCATGCCACGGAAACCGCTCCCGCGGGAGATCCGACAAGGCCGACCGATACCGGAACCGTAAACGGAAGGCCCATCGCACAGGTGATCGGAGTCAAAAGAACCGCGATCGCACCGTTCGGACTGAATCGGAAATATAAAAGATACAGGATCAGGAACAATGTGAAGACCACGACCGCACATTCCAGTGAAAGTGCATACAGATGGAGCAGAATGAAAAGCGAGCCCATCAGCATGGTCGCGCTCCACGGGAGTAACGAACATAAAAGCGAAGCGATCAATACGATCGAAAATGAATTGATACGCTCCATAAAACCAAGTTTACCGTTCACAATGAGCAGTGCGATCAGCGCCAGCAAAAACTTTGCGACCGGCGTGATATACACCTCGTACTTCGCATATGTGGCCTTCAGATATTCTTTCCACACCAACAATGTTGTCATAAAAAATCCTTTCGGGGTCAGATCGTTTAAAGCTCTTCCGCATACATCGCGCTTAAGTATTCCAGATCGGCATAGTACTTCTTCAGGCTCTTTTTTGCGCGGGAATAGCGGACCGATGCGATCGAATATGCAATAGCCGCATAGATCCCCGTAAAAAGAACATATACCGCAACGATCTTCCTGCCTGTTGCAGCAAGATCGATCTGGTATATATCTTTCATTACCAGTTCAAAATCATAAAAGATGTAACAGCCACAGATTGCGAAGAACACGATCGTCGCACTGATGACAGCCTTCAAAACCTGTGATCCGATATAATCGCCACGGAAATAGTTTCCGATCACAATATTCTTTTTGCCCTCATTCTCCTCATAGGAGACCATGCGGGTCATAAGCCTGATTCGCTCTTCGTTCAGCATGCGGGATACTCCTTAGCGCAGGAAACGCATCTTCGGGCCTGACGGATCGTCTTTCTTGGGTGCCTGTGTCTGTACCTGAGAACGGATACTGTTCCGGAATCCGCCTGCCATGCTTGCTTTGCATTTATCGCAAAAACGACCTGTTCGGATCGTCGCACCGCAATTCTCACAGCTGAATGTGATCGGCGACTCATCGGAAAAAACAAGTCTCTCTTCACGGATCCACTGATTGATCTGATTCTTGTCAACGTCACAGGCCTCACAGATCTCGTTCATGTTGGCTGTTCTGTTCTCACGGATAAATTCCTTGACTTCCTGGAATTTCGTCTCGGCCTGCTCTTTGCACTGCGGGCAGATCGGGAGTCCGCCGATGTAATTAAATAACTTGCCACATTTTCTGCAATTACGTGCTTCCATACATAAACCTCCTAAATCTGTGACTTGATTGACGGGTTATCCTTTACCGATCGATAACGCAACGAAATAGACGCTCCTGGTCCCGGCCTCTTTCAAAACCGCGGCCACAGCATCTATTGTGCTGCCGGTCGTATAGATGTCATCGATGATTACAATCGAATTTAATTTTACATCATTCGCGCATAATTTGAAAGCCTTTTTCAAATTATTTTGGCGCCCCGCGGCGTCCAGATCCTTCTGCGGAAGCGTGTTTTTAAGGCGCTTTACAAGCTTCCTTTGAACCGGGATCCCAAGCCTTCTTCCGAGCACATCGGCAAGGAGCTCGGCCTGATTGTACCCCCTCTTTGCAAGTCGTTTTTCATGAAGCGGGACCGGAACAAGCGCATCCGGTTTCCAGCTTCGGATCACATCGCCGAGATGTTTTGCCAGCATCTCACCGTACAATGTCGCGTACTCAGCGCGTTTACCGTATTTCATCCGGTAGATCGACTTGCGGATCGGCGCATATTCAAACAGCGCCCGCCCCCTGTCGTAAACATGCGGATATGTTGCGCAGTCGCTGCAAAACCGCTCGTTCCCGTCGTGAAGGCGTTTGCCGCATTTCAGGCAGTATGGTGCCTCGATCAGCTTCAGTTCCTTCCTGCAGGCCGCGCAGATCCGCTGTCTGCGCGGCAGAACGGCATCGCATACCGGACACCGCGCAGGGAACAGGTATTCCAGAAAACGGATCATAGATCCTCCGTTTCCCTGATCCTGTCAGACAGGGAGCTGAAACGCAGCTGTTCATTCTCATTGCGGATCATATCATTGACCGTCTCTGCGCTCCCGAGGATCACAACGCACTCTTTAGCTCTTGTCACACCGGTATAAAGCAGATTTCTGTTCATCAGCATTCGCGGTCCCGACAGAAGCGGCATGAGGACAGCGGGATACTCGCTTCCCTGTGATTTGTGGATCGTGATCGCATAAGCAAGCTCGATCTCATCAAGCTGTGTATACGGGTAGTGCACGCGGCGCCCTTCATCGTATTCCACCGTTACCGTCTTTCCGTACGGATCGATCTCCAGGATCCTGCCCATATCTCCGTTGAATACACCGAGACCGCGGTCGATCGGTATATTGTAACGACTCACGATCTCCCACTCAAGCTGATAGTTGTTCTTGATCTGCATGACCTTGTCGCCTTCGCGAAAAGTCCGCTCGCCCGACACAACTTCTTCCTTCTTCTCGCTTTCCGGATTTAAGTATTTCTGCAGGACGCTGTTTAACGTTTCCACGCCGAGCACACCTTTTCGCATCGGCGTCAGCACCTGGATCTCAAGCGGATCCGCATGCACATAGCCGGGAAGCTTCTCTGTAATGAGCTGGATCATATGTTTGTATATGACATTCCTGTCATTTCTTTCCAGGAAGAAAAAATCCTTGCTTTTATTGTCCATGCGGATCGGTTCGCCTTTATTGATCAGATGCGCATTGACAACGATATCGCTCTCACCCGCCTGCCTGAAGATCCGCTTCAGAATGATCACCGGAAAGGCGCCGCTAGCAATGAGATCCTTTAATACCTGCCCCGGCCCGACGCTCGGCAGCTGGTTCATATCACCCACCAGAACAAGTCTCGTTCCGATCGGAACCGCACGCAAAAGTGCCTGAAACAGGTTGATATCGACCATCGACATCTCATCGATGATCAGCACATCCGTCTCGAGCGGATTTTCGTCGTTTCGCCCGAACGAAGCACGTCCGCCATCGTCTGTATTCATCCCGTTCAGTTCCAAAAGGCGATGGATCGTTTTTGCTTCATATCCCGTTGCTTCCGTCATGCGTTTGGCCGCCCGTCCGGTCGGCGCCGCAAGCAGAAGATCCATTCCTTCCCGTTCAAAATAGGCGATCATCGTGCGGATCGTTGTCGTCTTTCCGGTTCCCGGACCGCCCGAAAGGATCGTGATCCCGTTTCGGATGCTTGTCATTACGGCGTCCCGCTGCAACTCATCCAGCTCGATCTCCATATTCTCTTCCAGTCGAAGGATCCCTTCCCGGATCGCCTTCTCTTCGGAAGGAAGCATTTCCTCACCGCCTACTGATATATTCAGTTCTTTTAACATGCGGGCGCAGTTTAATTCCGCATAGTAACACGGCATCGAGTACGCGATGTCGCCCCCGGCTTTTTTCTTAACGACGATCTTCTTATCCATCATCAGATTTGCGATCTGCACACGCATCATCTCCGGATCGAGTTCGAGGAGTTCACCGCTTTTTTCCAGAAGAAGGTCGACCGGCAGATAGCAGTTGCCGTCATTCACGGACTGAAAGAGCGTATAGAGGATGCCGCTTCGGATGCGATGATCGGAGTCCGAGTGAAAACCGATCTTCCGGGCGATCTCGTCGGCGATCTTAAAGCCGATCCCGTCCACCTCTTCCGCGAGTCGGTACGGATTCTCGTTCATGACGCTGTATAGCGCCGCGCCGTAGTTTTTGTAGATCCGGATCGCCAATGTATTGGAGATCCCGTATTTTTGCAGATAGATCAGCGCATCTCGCATCCCCTTCTTCTCTTCAAACTGCATCGCGATCTCTCGTGCGATCCGCTCGCTGATGCCTTTGATCTCCGCAAGGCGTTCCGGTTCCTCTTCGATGATGCGAAAAGTATCATCGCCGAATTTTTTGACGATCCGCGAGGCGAGTGTCGCACCGATCCCGCGAATGATGCCGGACGCAAGATAACGCTCCATGGACGATGCATCCTCCGGCGTAAGCACACGATAGGACGTTACGGAAAACTGCTGTCCGTAAAGCGCATGCTCGCTGTATTCTCCCTCAAATTCGACATTTTCTCCCTCATCCAGGTCCGGAAGGGAGCCCACGCAGGTGATCTCCTCCCCGTCCGAGACAAGCTCCATGACCGTATAGCCGTTATCGGCATTTCTGTAAATGATATGATCGATATAACCTTTGATCGTTTCCATACACATAAAAAGGGGCGCACTTTGTCTGTGTGACAAAGAGGCCCCTTCCCTCTCTATAGATTATACTTCATTATTCCGTTTCATCTGCTCATAAAGCATCTGCGCGAGTCCGAGACCTTCCTTCTCCGTCGACATCGCTGCGATCTGCTGGATCATATTGTCTTTATAATAATCCACCATCGTACCGGTCGATTTGGAGGAATACTCCGTCTCGGGAACGGTCTTCTGCATTTCCTTAAACACCTGCTCGAGAAAATAGGATTCAAACTGCTTGCAGGCTTCCATCAGCTGCTTGTCGTCGGAGCCTTTGTTCTTCTCGATCAGATCCGCCTTCATCTTTTCCAGACTGGCGTTCGATCGCTGTGTCTGCAGATAGTCGTTATAGATTGATGTCAAACCCGATAGATCCATACGCTATTACCTCTTCAGGTTGTTCGCCTGCTGCAGCATCTCGTCGGTCGTCGTGATCGCTTTGGAGTTCATCTCATATGCACGCTGTGCCACGATCATGTTGACCATCTCATCAACGACCTGCACATTGGATGCTTCCAGGTAGCCCTGTACGATCTTGCTCTTCTCTACCGTAGAGCTCTTTGCCTCGTTGATCACTTCACCGCTTGCAGGGCTCTGCACATAGTAGCTGCTGCCGACCTTTTCAAGACCGGTCGGATTATTGAACTGATACAGTCCGATGTAAATGCCGAGCGGCTGCGGATTGTTGTTCTCGTCCGGATACATGAACTCGCCTTCATCCGATACGCTCAGTTTACTTGCCGCGTATTTTTTGTTGAAGGTGATCGCCTTACCCTTGCTGTCCAGAACGGCATATCCGTCAGCGGTGCAAAGTGTCAGGCCGCCGCTGTCATTGGTGTTCAGATAGAAGTTACCGTTTCTGGTGTAATATGTCTGATCGTCTCTGTCGCTCTTGATCGCAAAGAAGCCTTTGCCGTCGATCGCGAAATCGGTGTCGCTCTCGGATGCCTGGAAGGAACCCTGTTTAAAAATGGACGAAATGGATGATTCGCGAACGCCCAGACCGACCTGTGAACCGACGGGCTTCGGATCGCCGTTTGCTGTCGTCGTGTTCGTCTGGATCGTCTGATACAGAAGTGATTTAAAACCCGCAACTTCGGTTTTGTAACCGGTAGAGTTAACGTTTGCCAGGTTGTTTGCGATCGTATCGATGTTTGTCTGCTGGGCGATCATACCCGTTGCAGCGGACCATAATGATCTAACCATACTTCAAGCCCTCCTTATACCTTGCCAAGCTGAGCTACGGCGATCTCCAAAGATGAATCGTAAGTCTGTATCACCTTCTGGTTCGTCTCGTAAGCACGGGATATGGATATCATATCCACCATCTCACGGACTGCCTTTACGTTGGAGTACTCGAGGTATCCGGACCGGATCCTTGCATCCGTCTCCTTCTCCTGCGCACCTTCTACCGTCTGGAAAAAAGTCTCGCCGTAATGTTCCAAATAGTTGTAATCTTCAAAATCCACGATGCCAACCTTGGCTGCTTCTTCCCCGTCCTGCCAGATCGTTCCGTCATCGGAAACAGAGGATGTCTTTAACGGATCCAATTGGATCCGGTTGCCGGCATCATCCAGCACGAAGTCTCCATCCTTGGTGGTCAGGTATCCTTCTTCCGTTAAGGTAAAGGAACCGTCCCGGGTATATTTAGTGGATGTCTCTCCTGCTTTATTGGTATATTCGATCGCAAAGAAACCGCTGCCTGTGATCGCCATATCATAGACATTGCCTGTCTCGCGGAGTGACCCTTCGGAAAAATCGGTGTAGCCCTCTCCGATCTTGACGCCGAGGCTCATGGTCCCGACTTTCTTCGGAAGATTGGGCGATTCCGATGTATCCTTGATCTTAAAAGTCAAAAGCTCGTCGAAAGACTGCTGTGTCGTGCCTTCCTTCTTGTAGCCGGTGGTCAGACTGTTCGCCAGGTTGTTCGTTAATACATCCATGCGATGCTGTTCATTCACCATGCCGGTATAAGCGGTGTATAAGCCTTTTAACATGCTGTCTCTCCTTGCTTCCTATGCGACTAGTTCTCTTCTCTGTATCCCGCCAGGAATTCCACGTAGCGTCCCGTTCCGATGGCTACTGCCGTCATAGGGTCTTCCGCTGTCATGGTATTGATCCCGGTCTTGTCCTCGATCAGATCCTCGAGACCGCGAAGAAGACTGCCGCCGCCTGTTAAGACAATGCCTCTGTCCGCGATATCGGCAGCCAGTTCCGGCGGTGTCTTCTCAAGAACACCGTGGATGGCTTCGATGATCTGGGAGGTCGTCTCACGAAGCGCTTCCTCCATCTCCTCAGAGGAAACCTTGATGGAAAGCGGAAGACCCTTCAAAAGGTAACGTCCCCTTACTTCCATGTAGTCTACTTCCGGCCGCTTGAATGCGGAACCGATCTTGATCTTCAGATCTTCTGCGGTACGTTCACCAATCAGAAGGTTGTGTTTCTTACGCATGTAACGGACGATCGCTTCATCGAAATCATCACCCGCGATCTTGATCGAGGTGCTGACTACAGTACCGCCGAGTGAGATCACCGCGATATCCGTCGTACCGCCGCCGATATCGACGATCATGTTGCCGCAGGGCTTCGAGATATCGATACCCGCTCCGATCGCTGCCGCGATCGGCTCCTCGATGATGGAAACCTCTCTGGCACCTGCCTGATAGGTTGCATCCTCTACGGCTTTCTTCTCAACTTCCGTAACGCCGCTGGGTACGCAGACCGCGATACGGGGTTTACGGAAAGTACGTTTACCGAGCGCTTTCTGAATGAAGTATTTCATCATCTTCTCGGTAACGGTATAGTCGGAAATAACACCCTGACGGAGCGGTCTGACCGCAACGATATTGCCGGGTGTCCTTCCAAGCATCAATCTGGCATCTTCGCCGATCGCTTTGATCTTATTGGTATCACGGTCGAACGCTACGACCGAAGGCTCTTTTAATACAACGCCCTTGCCCCTGATGTAAACCAGAATGCTGGCTGTACCCAGGTCAATTCCGATATCTGTATATTGCATAAATGACAGTACCCCTTTCCATGACTGACTTTGCTATTTTCGTTTATAATACGGCGCTTCAGACCATAAGCGCACATGTTATTATAACCCAAATACAGCCGATTTCAAAGAGGTGCGTCGAAAATTCATAAAATTTTCACTCTCTTCTAATATCGGCTGTTTGCTTCAAAATATTTAGTTTTTCTCAAGCATTTTTCTGATGTAGGCACCGGTATAGGACTTGCTGTTTGCGGCTACTTCCTCCGGCGTCCCCTTCGCGATCACTTTGCCGCCTTTATCGCCGCCCCTCGGACCCATGTCGATGATGTAGTCCGCGGTCTTGATCACATCCAGGTTATGCTCGATCACGACGACGGTATTGCCGCCCTCTGTCAGACGCTGCAGGATCTCAACAAGCTTATGGACGTCAGCAAAATGGAGGCCTGTCGTCGGCTCATCCAGAATATAGATCGTTCTGCCCGTGCTTCTGCGGCTCAGCTCCGTTGCGAGCTTCACACGCTGCGCCTCACCGCCGGAAAGCGTCGTGGAGGGCTGCCCGAGCTTAATGTACGAAAGTCCGACATCATACAACGTCTGAATCTTGTTTCGAACGGACGGCACATTTTCGAAGAACGACAGCGCTTCTTCGACCGTCATCTCAAGCACATCGTAAATGCTCTTCCCTTTATATTTTACTTCCAATGTCTCTCTGTTATAGCGCTTTCCGCCGCAGACTTCGCAGGGCACATAGACATCCGGCAAAAAGTGCATCTCGATCTTGATGATCCCGTCGCCCGCGCATGCTTCGCACCTGCCGCCTTTTACGTTAAAGGAAAAGCGGCCCTTCGCGTACCCGCGCGCCTTCGCATCCGATGTGCCCGCAAAAAGATCGCGAATCATATCGAAAACGCCCGTATACGTCGCGGGATTGGAACGCGGTGTCCGGCCGATCGGCGACTGGTCGATATCGATCACCTTATCCAGCTGTTCGATCCCCTCGATCTTATCGTGCTTGCCCGGAACCGTAAAGGCGCGGTTCAGCTTTTTGGCAAGCGTCTTGTTCAGGATCTCATTGACAAGCGAGCTCTTCCCGGAACCTGACACGCCTGTCACACAGGTAAACACACCGAGCGGGATCTTCACATCGATATTCTTCAAGTTGTTCTCCCGCGCTCCTTTGATCGTGAGAAAACCTGTCGGCATGCGCCTTTTTTCAGGGATCGGGATCTTCTTTCTGCCGCTTAAGTACTGCCCGGTGATGGAATTTTTCACCTGCATGATCTCTTCCGCGGTGCCGCAGGCGACGACTTTTCCACCATGTTCGCCGGCGCCGGGGCCGATATCCACAATGTAGTCAGCCTCCAGCATCGTATCCTCATCATGCTCCACAACGATCAGCGTATTACCGATATCTCGTAGGTTCTTTAAAGTAGCCAGGAGCTTATCGTTATCTTTCTGGTGCAGACCGATACTCGGTTCATCGAGAATATAGCATACACCGACAAGGCCGGAGCCGATCTGCGTCGCAAGACGGATCCTCTGTGCTTCACCGCCCGAGAGGGTGCCGGTTGCGCGGGATAACGACAGGTATTCAAGGCCGACATCTTTCAAAAAGCCGACGCGCGCTTTGATCTCCTTTAACACGCGCTCACCGATCTGCATCTGCTGCTCCGTGAGATCAAGCTCCTGCAGAAAGCCATGCAGCTTATCGATCGAAAGAGACGTGATCTCATGGATGTTATAACCGCCGACCGTAACGGCCAGTGATGTTTTCTTAAGACGCTGTCCGCCGCATTCGTCACACGGCGTGATGCGCATGAAGTTTTCGTATTCGGCTTTACTTGCTTCCGAGAAAGTCTCACGATACCGTCTGCCGACGTTTTTGATCAGACCTTCGAAAACGGTCGGATACACACCGCGCCCGCGCTGGCCCACATAATGTACATCGACTTCACGGTCCGTTCCGTATATAATGATCTTCTTCACTTCATCCGGGTACGCTTCAAACGGCGTATCCAGGCTGAAATCAAAAGCTTTCGCAAGAGCGACCAGAAGCGCGTTCGAAAAGCTCCCTTTCTGGTTACAGGACTGCCATCCCATGACCGCGATCGCACCCTCATTGATACTGAGCGACGGATCCGGTATCATAAGCTCCGGATCAAATTCCATCTTGTATCCGAGGCCTGAGCAGACAGGGCAGGCGCCAAAAGGATTGTTAAAGGAAAAGCTCCTCGGCTCGATCTCTTCGATGCTGATCCCGCAGTCCGGGCAGGCAAAGCTCTGGCTGAAGTTAAGGGGCGATCCGCCGATCACATCGACCTGCAGGAGACCTTCGGATACCGAAAGTGCCGTTTCAACGGAATCGGTCAGCCTTCGCTCGATCCCTTCTTTGACCACAAGACGGTCCACCACGATCTCGATATAGTGTTTGATGTTCTTGTCAAGCTTGATCTCTTCCGTCAGTTCATAGAGATTTCCGTCAATGCGGACACGTACATAGCCGGCGCGCGATGCCTTTTCAAGAACTTTCGCATGTTCGCCCTTACGGCCTCTGACAACAGGCGCCAGAAGCTGGATCTTCGTTCCTTCCGGAAGCGCCATGATCTGATCCGTCATCTGATCGACCGTCTGCCTGCGGATCTCACGGCCACATTTATAGCAGTGCGGGATACCGATCCTTGCATAAAGCAGACGGAAATAATCATAGATCTCCGTAACGGTCCCGACCGTGGAACGCGGGTTTTTATTGGTCGACTTCTGGTCGATGGAGATCGCAGGCGATAAGCCTTCGATCCGCTCCACGTTCGGCTTCTCCATCTGCCCGAGGAACTGGCGTGCATAGGATGAAAGCGATTCCATATAACGTCTCTGTCCTTCCGCGTAGATCGTATCAAACGCAAGCGATGATTTGCCCGAACCGGAAAGACCGGTCAGTACCACCAGTTTATTACGCGGGATGTCGACATTGATATTCTTCAGGTTATGTTCTCTTGCGCCTCGAATGCGGATACACGCCTCTTTCGACAGCATCTTTTTTGTTTCACTCATTTTCTGTCCTCAATAAATGTTTCTTATATTCGATCATGCAGTCACGCAGTTCTGCCGCGGTCTCAAAGTCAAGCTCGGCCGCTGCCTTTTTCATCTTCTTCTGCACATCCGCAACAAGTTTTTCAAGTTCTTCACGGCTCATGGATTCCGGATCCTTTGTAAGGACCACTTCTTCCTTGGGTACCGCCCTGGTGATACTGATCAGGTCACGCACCGCCTTCCGGATCGACTGCGGTGTGATCCCGTGCGCATCGTTATATGCCTGCTGGATGTCGCGGCGGCGCTGCGTCTCATCGATCGCACGGCGCATCGAATCCGTCATCGTATCCGCATACATGATCACATGTCCGTCCACATTTCTGGCCGCGCGCCCGATCGTCTGCACAAGCGAGGTCTCCGAACGCAGAAAGCCCTCCTTGTCCGCATCCAGGATTGCAACGAGCGAGATCTCGGGAATATCAAGCCCTTCCCTTAAAAGGTTGATGCCAACCAGCACATCAAAAACATCAAGACGCATATCGCGGATGATCTGCGCCCGCTCCAACGTATCGATGTCGGAATGCAGGTATTTCACGCGAACACCGACTTCACGCAGATAGTCAGTCAGGTCTTCCGCCATCTTCTTGGTCAGCGTTGTGATCAGCACTTTGTTCTTTTTTGCAGTTTCCTTTCTGATCTCCGCAAGAAGATCATCGATCTGGCCTTCGACGGGACGTACAAAAATCTCGGGATCAAGAAGCCCCGTCGGTCTGATGACCTGCTCGGTCCGCAGGAGCTCATGCTCCTCTTCATACTCTGCCGGCGTCGCCGATACGAACAGCATCTGGTCGATACGTTCTTCGAACTCTTCAAAGCAAAGCGGTCTGTTATCCAGCGCGGACGGCAGACGGAAGCCGTAATCCACAAGTGTTGTCTTACGCGACCGATCGCCGAAGTACATCGCACGGATCTGCGGGATCGTCATATGCGACTCATCTATGATGATGAGATAATCGTTCTTAAAAAAGTCCATCAGACAATGAGGAGGTGTTCCGGGCGCCATACCGCTCAAATGTCTGGAATAATTTTCAATGCCCGAGCAGAAGCCTGTCTCGCGGAGCATCTCAACGTCAAAGTTGGTACGCTCGGCAATACGCTGCGCCTCAAGGAGCTTATCTTCTCCTTTAAAATAGCGCACACGTTCCTCAAGCTCTTCTTCGATCGTATCTGCGGCATGGCGGATCTTTTCCCAGGGTACGACGTAATGACTGGCGGGAAAGATCGAGATATGCTGCAGTGTCGCATGTACCTTTCCTGTCAGGATCTCCACTTCCGAGATCCGATCGATCTCGGATCCGAAGAACTCCACGCGGATCAGATAGTCTCCGCCCTGCGCGGGATAGATCTCCAGTGTATCGCCCCGTACGCGAAAGTTCGCACGCTGGATGTCGAGTTCATTACGCACATACTGCATCGCGATCAGCTCTTTGATCACGTCGTCGCGGTCTTTTTCCATGCCGGGACGGAGTGATACGACCATTCCCATATAGTCTTCGGGACTGCCGAGTCCATAAATACACGAAACCGACGATACCACGATCACGTCGCGGCGTTCTGTCAGGGATGCGGTCGCGGACAGGCGCAGCTTATCGATCTCATCGTTGATCGAAGAGTCTTTTGCGATATAGGTATCGGAACTCGGCACATATGCCTCGGGCTGATAGTAGTCGTAGTAAGACACAAAATATTCAACGGCGTTTTCCGGAAAGAATTCTTTCATCTCGCCGTAGAGCTGTCCCGCGAGGGTCTTGTTGTGGCTGATGATCAGCGTCGGCTTGTTTAAAGCCGCGATCACGTTCGCCATCGTAAACGTCTTGCCCGATCCCGTCACGCCAAGCAGGGTCTCAAACTGGTTGCCCTGTTTGAAACCCTCAACGAGTTCTTTAATCGCCTGCGGCTGGTCGCCGGTCGGCTGAAATTCGGAGTGTAGTTTAAAATCCATCGGATCGTCCTCGCATAAATCTTAACACATCGAACATGACAACAGTATGTCCTGTTTACGGTTCGGGACTTAACAGTTCCCGCATCGTCTCCAAAAGTTCCTCCGTATCGGCAAGGAGCTTCTCGCCGTCCTTTTCCGGGATCCCGCTCTTATGATAGCGATACGTCAGATACGGCGTCCCCTTTCCGGAAAACGTCAGTTTCTGCTTATACTTTCCAAGAAGGATCGGAAGCTGTTCCACGCGGATCGCCGCATCCTCCTTAAACGTAAAGGTCAACTGCTCGTTCTTGCCCTGCACGGAGGTAAAGTCGAGCGCGTGCGCTTTTCTCTTAATGAGCGCAATGCGAAGCAGGTTGCTTACGGGCGCAGGGATCTCCCCGAACCGGTCAAGCAGTTCTTCCTTCATATCCTCTGCTTCAGACGTTGTCTCGATCTCCGCGATCCTCTTGTATATGTCAAGTTTTCTGATCTCATTTAAGATATAGCTTCCGGGTATGTAGGCATCAACATCAAGATCGACCTGCGTCTCAAACTCCGTGACGATCTCCTCGCCCTTCATCTTTTTGACCGCTTCCCCTAGCATCTTGCAGTACAGATCGTACCCGACGGCTTCCATGTGCCCGTGCTGGCGCTTGCCGAGAAGATTCCCCGCGCCGCGGATCTCAAGATCCCGCATAGCGATCTTAAAGCCGCTCCCAAGCTCTGTGAATTCCCGGATGGCCTGCAGCCTTTTCTCCGCAACTTCTTTGAGCATCTTGTCGCGCTTGTACATGAGAAAAGCGTATGCGTTACGATTAGACCGTCCGACACGTCCTCTCAGCTGGTAGAGCTGAGACAGGCCCATATTATCGGAATCATGGATGATCATCGTATTGACGTTGGAAATATCAAGACCCGTCTCAATGATCGTCGTGGAGACAAGCACATCGATCGTGCCGTCGATAAAATCATACATGATCTTTTCAAGCTGACGCTCCGGCATCTGTCCGTGCGCATAGGCAACGTTCGCCTCCGGCACGAGCTCGCCGAGTTTTGCCGCCACGTCCGCGATATTGTTCACACGGTTGTAGACGTAGTAGACCTGCCCGTTTCTCGCAAGCTCCCTTGTGATGGCCTCGCGGACCATCTCGTCATTGTACTCACATACGAAAGTCTGGATCGGCATACGCTCGCCCGGCGCTTCCTCCAGAACGCTCATATCGCGGATCCCGACAAGGCTCATATGGAGCGTACGCGGGATCGGGGTCGCGGACAGCGCAAGTACGTCGATATTTTCTTTGAGCTGTTTGATCTTCTCTTTATGTGCTACGCCAAAACGCTGCTCTTCATCGATGATGAGGAGCCCGAGGTCTTTAAACGCGACATCCTTGGACAGTACGCGGTGCGTTCCGATCACGATATCCACAAGACCTTTCTTCAGATCCTCGATCGTCTTTTTCTGCTCCGAAGGCGTGCGGAATCTGGAGAGCATGTCGATACGCACGGGAAAGTCCTTCATGCGCTGCGTAAATGTATTGTAGTGCTGCTGCGCAAGGATCGTTGTCGGCACAAGGAACACGACCTGCTTGCCGTTTTGAAGTGCCTTAAACGCGGCGCGGATCGCGACCTCTGTCTTGCCGTATCCGACGTCGCCGCAGATCAGGCGGTCCATGCTCTTGTCGCTCTCCATGTCGCGCTTGGTATCCGCGATGGCATTCAGCTGATCCTCCGTCTCCTCAAACGGAAACGTCTCCTCAAACTCCCTCTGCCAGATCGTATCCTTGTCAAAACGATACCCGGCATGCTGCTGCCTCGCCGCATAGAGCTTTACAAGGTCCTGCGCAATCTCCATTGTCGCTTCGCGCGCTTTGGACTTGGTCCTGGACCATTCCTGTGTACCAAGCTTGCTAAGCTTAGGCTTCTTTGCTTCAGACGATCCGTATTTTTGGATCGCGTCAAAAGAGCTGGCCAGAATATAAAGATTCCCGCCGTCCCTGTATTCGATCTTCATGTAGTCTTTGACGACATGATCCATCTCGACCTTCTCGATGCCTCTGTACACACCGAGACCGTGATTTTCATGGACCACATAATCACCGACATGGAGCTCGGCAAAGTCACGGATCCGGTCTCCCGCATATTTCTTACGCGGCCGTTTCTTCTTGCGCTCCTTTTCAAAAATGTCGCCTTCCGACAGGATCACATATTTGATGAGCGGATAGACGAATCCTTTATTGATATGCCCATAGGAGACCATGATCTCACCGGGCTGGATCTCACGTTCCGGATTGTCCGTATAGAAAGCGGCCAGTTCACGCTCGGACAGATCCTTCGCCAGGCGCCCCGCGCGCGTTCTGGAACCGGATAAAAGAAGGACACGGTACTTTTCCTTTTTATAACGCGCAAGATCACGGATCAGTCCTTCAAAATCACTGTTATATGACGCGATACTCCGCGTTTCGATCGCATACGTACCGATCGCTTTAACAAGCGGATTCTTTGTAAATACGGAAGATACGGATACTGCATGATACGCCTGTAGCATCGCACATGTCTCTTCCACGGTTTTTAGAAGTAATGCCTGGCCCGGAAGCGCGTACCCCTTTTCCAGACGCTGCTTCATGCTCTCCGTAAACTCGAGCGTGATCGCATCGCCGTGCTCTTTGAGTCTTTGCGGCTCATCCAGACACAGGATCGTCTCCTTCGGATCAAAAAACGAAAGGAACGACTCCTTCTCGTCGCAAAAATACGTCAGATAGCTTTCCAGGTTCGCAAGCGATCTGCTTTCCTGAAGCTGCTCGGTAAGTTCCCTTGTCTGCTCGCGGATACGGAACGCCGCCTCCGTCTGAAACGTATCGCGAAGCCGCTTCTCGGCAGCGGTCGCATCTTTTGTAAGGCGGGCAAGTCCCTTCTGCAGCACATCACTTGTCAGGACCAGCTCCGTTGCCGGATATACGGATACGGATGAGAGTTCTTCCACCGAACGCTGGCTCTCCACATCAAAACTTCGAAGCGAATCGATCTCATCACCCCAGAGTTCAAGCCTGTACGGGTTCTCTTCCGTCAGATCGAATATATCGATGATGCCGCCGCGGACCGCAAACTGTCCGGGTACCTCCACCTGGTAGACTTTCTCATAGCCTGCTGCCACGAGCTTCGCGGAAAGCTCATCTTCCGAAACGCTGCGCCCTTTTTGCAGACGGACGATCTGCGCACGGAGCGAGTCAAGCGGGGCCGCAAGCGCCTGCAGCGCATCAAACGTTGTCACGATCGTCGTCGGCACCCCTTCCAGAATGCGGCGAAGCACGCGCATACGCTCGATCGTCAGCTTATTGCCGTGAATATCCGCCTGATAGAAGATCATATCCTTGGCAGGATAAGAAACGACATTCCTGTCATAAATGCGCGTATCTTCCAGGATCTCATTTACGCGGATATCGTTAAAAGTAACGATGATCTTATATTTAAAACCATCGCTCAGTCCGCAAAACATATGCAGTTTTTGAGAATCCACACAGCCGTTCACATTGATGTTCCCGGTCTTTTTTAAAAGAAGCTGCCGGATCTCGTCAAATTCCCCGATCTCATGAAGCGGGGCCGTAAGTGCTCTCACTCTGCCTCTCCCTGCTTTTCTTTCCGATTATATTCATTCATGGCTTCATCGATCTCGCCGTTCAGGATCAGGCGGACCGCCTCTGTTGCCTTCTTTGCGCTCTCGCGAAGCGTCTTTTTCTCATCGTCCGTAAAATGGCCGAGCACATAGTCCGCAAGATCGTATCCCTTGGGCTTCTCGCCGATGCCGATCTTGATCCTGGGAAATACATCCCCGACATGGCTGATGATATTCTTGATCCCGTTATGGCCGCCCGCGCTTCCCTTCTTGCGGATGCGAAGCTGTCCGACCGGCATACTGGTATCATCGTAGATCACAAGGATCTCCGTCTTGGGGTCTGTCTTATAATAATCCGTCACTTCCCTTACACTCTCACCGCTTAAATTCATATAGGTAAGGGGCTTTACAAGAATGACTTTGCGCCCGTCGATCACGCCTTTGCCAATGATCGCCTTATGCTTCTTTTCAAGGATATCGATGCCGTATGCATCCGCGATCGCATCGACTGTCAGGTAGCCGACGTTGTGCCTTGTATTCTGATATTCTCTGCCCGGATTCCCGAGTCCGATGATGATAAACATTTCACGCCTCCGATTCTTCTCTAACGATAACAGAGAAAAAGGACCGCGTAAAGCGATCCTTTTTATTTGGGTTATTCTGTTTCATCAGGTTCATTCAGCGTTTTCTCATAATTCTCAAGAATGATCGACTGAATGGCTTCTCTTGTCTGTGAGTTGATCGGGTGTGCGATATCCCTGTATTCCCCGTCCGCAGCCTTCTTGCTCGGCATCGCGATAAACAGGCCCTTCTCTCCTTCTATGACTTTGATGTCATGCACTACAAATTCATTATCGAGTGTGATCGAAACGATCGCCTTCATCTTACCTTCTTTTGCAACTTTTCTCACACGTACATCCGTAATTTTCACTACGCCATACCCCCTGAATCTTCGTTAGAATGCATATCTCACGTTCTTTTCCACTACGATCTTGGTGCTGTCATCGCCCCGGAAGAAAGAATTGGCCGGGATCGTTCCGTGACTCTCCACGATACAGTTCTCGATCTGCGTATTGTCTCCGATGTAAACATCATTCAGAATAATGGAGTTCTTGATCACGCAGTTGTTTCCGATGAACGAATTGCTGAATACCAATGAATCCTCGACAACACCGTTCACGATGCAGCCGTTGGAGATCAGGCTGTTGCGCACGTTGGCGCCGTGATTGTATTTTGCCGGCGGGTAATCATCCACCTTGGAGTAGATATCGGGATACTCCCTGAAGAAATAGTCCCTGACATCCGCTCGCAAAAAGTCCATATTGGTCTCGTAATAGTCTTCTACGGAAGCGATATTCTTCCAGTAATTATGGATCTTATATCCGTAGACCCTCTTAATGTCCTTATAACGGATCACGATATCATTGACAAAATCATATCTGTCTTCTTCCGCACACTTTTCAATGAGCTCAATGAGCTGGCGGCGGCGGATCACGTAGATCCCGCAGGAGACTGTCTGAGACTTCGCCACGATCGGCTTTTCTTCGAATTCCTCAATGCGGAATTCTTCGTTCATCCGAAGCGTACCGTAGCGTTCCAGTCCGGACTTTGAATCCATGTCCTTGCATACCACGGTGATATCCGCCTTCTTTGCGATGTGGTATTCAAGGAGCTTGTTATAATCCATCTTATAGATGCAGTCGCCGGATGCGATGATCGCGTACGGTTCATGGCTGCTCTTCAGATAATCGATGTTCTGGTAGATGGCATCTGCCGTCCCCCGGTACCATGACGAGTTGTCGGAGGTCACCGCCGGTGTGAAAACGTACAGACCGCCCTGTTTACGTCCGAAGTCCCACCATTTTGCCGAGCTTAAATGATCGTTTAAGCTCCTTGCGTTGTACTGTGTGAAAACAGCCACCTTCTGAATATGGGAATTGGACATATTGCTGAGCGCAAAATCGATCGCACGATAGTTGCCTGCGATAGGCATGGCCGAGATCGCGCGTTTCTGCGTCAGTTCTCTCATTCTTTTATTATTTCCGCCTGCTAAAACGATTCCGATCGCTCTCATGCCTTGTCACCTGCCTTTATCAAAGTCTTACCGCTTCCCAGATAGGCATTCGGATAATCCTCAGCAGTCGTAATGCCGGAAACCACAGAGTTCTTGCCAACCTTAACGCCCGGCGGGATCACACTTTTCTCACCGATGGTCACAAGGCCGTGATTATAGATGCCGGGATCCGTCTCATTCTCAACCTCGTCGCCCCATCCAAGGAGCACATGATCGCCGACCGTCACATCTTCTGCTATGATCGCCTTATTGAGCTCCGCTCCCTCACCGATCGACGCGCGGTTCATGATGATGGAGTCACGTACGACGGCATCTTTTCCGACTGTAACGCCGCAGCCGATGACGGAGTTGTATACCTTGCCGTAAATCGTGGAACCTTTGCCGATGATGCTTTTCTCAACGACATTATCGGGCCCCAGATACTGCGGCGGCATACATTCGTTCTTGGTATAGATCTTCCAGTATTCTTCGTACAGGTTGAACTCCGGAATGATATCGATCAGCTCCATGTTCGATTCCCAATAGGAATTGAGCGTTCCGACATCCTTCCAGTAACCGTTGAACTCGTAAGCAAACATCGGCGCACCGTTTTTGAAGCAGTGCGGGATCAGATGCTTGCCAAAGTCAAGCGCCGGCTGGTCCGCCAGTTTGATCAGCGCCTCTTTGAGCGTCTTCCAGTTAAATATGTAAATACCCATTGAAGCAAGGTTGCTCCTCGGGTTCTCCGGCTTCTCCTCAAAATCAAGGATCTTCCGGTTCATATCGGTGATAACGATACCGAATCGTTTTGCTTCTTCATAAGGAACCGGCATGGCCGCGATCGTAACCTCGGCGCCATTTGCCTTGTGTGCATCCAGCATGACCTCATAGTCCATTTTATAGATATGATCGCCGGATAGGATCAGAACATAGTCGGGATTATACGTTTCCATATAATCAATATTCTGATAGATCGCATTTGCGGTACCTGTGTACCACTCGCTGTTCGTACTCTTTTCATACGGTGGCAGGATGGTCACGCCACCGATGTTTCGGTCAAGATCCCACGGGATGCCGATCCCGATATGGGTATTGAGCCGCAGTGGCTGGTACTGCGTCAGAACACCGACTGTGTCGATGCCGGAGTTAATGCAATTGCTCAGCGGGAAATCAATGATCCTGTACTTCCCACCGAACGCAACGGCAGGTTTCGCAACTTTGCTCGTCAGAACACCGAGCCTGCTCCCCTGACCGCCCGCAAGCAGCATGGCAATCATTTCTTTCTTAATCATAATGTCTGTCCCCTTTGCAAGTCTGAAATCTATAATGGATCTCTTTGTCATAGACAATATAAGCATACCATATTTTTATTTCCGAGAAAATATTTTTACTGAAAATATGTAGTAGAATTCTCTTTTTTTCATACACTTTATTTTTTCATGCAATATGCTTATAATGAAAGGCACGCGGAGGATTAATACAATGTACGAAATTCATTTTGATAAGCCTGTACACGTTCATTTTATGGGGATTGGCGGCATCAGCATGAGCGGAATCGCCGAGATCCTTTTGAATGAAGGTTTTACGGTCTCCGGTTCCGACAGGGCGAAAAGCGTTCTGACAGAGACACTGGAAGCACAGGGCGTTCAAATCTTCTATAAACAGATCGCATCCAATATCACGGACGATATCGACCTCGTTGTGTATTCGGCAGCGATCGCCAAGGATAATCCGGAGCTCCTTGCTGCCATCGAGCAGAATATTCCGACTCTGACTAGAGCAGAACTTCTCGGTCAGATCATGAAGAACTACGACATGCCGATCGCCATCAGCGGCACGCATGGAAAGACCACAACAACATCCATGGTATCCGAAGTGCTCATGAAGGCAGAGACGGATCCGACGCTCTCGATCGGCGGTATGCTCCCTTCGATCGGCGGCAACATCCGGATCGGCAAGTCCGAATACTTTGTGACGGAGGCCTGTGAATATACCAACAGCTTCTTAAGCTTTTTCCCTAAGATCAGCCTGATCCTGAACGTGGAAGAAGACCACCTGGATTTCTTTAAAGACATCCATGACATTCGTGCTTCGTTCCACCGTTTTGCAAAGCTCCTTCCGGCGGATGGGACGCTGATCATCAACGGCGATATGGATGGTTTTGATGTGATCACGGAAGGGATCGGGTGCAAGATCGTCACATTCGGCGAGAAGCCAGCTGATACCTATTATTATACAGACCTTGCTTTTGATGCATCTGCGCATGCATCGTTTACACTGCACAGTCCTTTGGAAGATGCGCATATCACGCTGTCCGTTCCAGGCAAGCACAATGTGCTGAATGCAATGGCAGCCATCGCACTCTCCGACAGACTCGGCCTTCCGAGAAAGATCTCGCTTGCCGCAGTTTCTTCCTTTAAAGGAACGGAAAGACGGTTCGAGCATAAAGGTAAGATCGGTGGGATCACGATCATCGATGATTACGCGCATCATCCTACTGAGATCCGCGCGACTCTCGAGGCAGCGCTGAAGACCGAGCACAAGACGCTCTGGTGCGTATTCCAGCCGCACACCTATACGAGAACGAAGGCGTTCCTGGATGATTTTGCAAAGGCTTTGTCTCTTGCGGATCATGTAGTCCTTGCTGACATCTATGCTGCCCGTGAGAAAAATACGATTGGCATTTCCTCCAAGGACCTGGCGGAAAAGATAGCCGCGCTTGGTAAGCCCTGCTCCTATTTTCCCTCGTTTGACGAGATTGAAAATTTTTTACTGGAAAAATGTTCGTCGGGTGATTTGTTGATAACTATGGGTGCCGGTGATGTTTATAAAATCGGTGAAAACCTGCTCGGTAAATGATCTTGTCCACAATATCCACATTTTGATACCGTTTCGGCGGCATCTGAAATGTGGATATTTCTTTTTTCCGGACCGCTCCCTTGCATCTCGTTAAAAAACGGCGTTCACAAGTGTCCGGGCAGCATGTTCCGTACATCGAAATCCACAATTTCCACACTATCCACAATGCCCGCAAACCCGCATAAACACTGGCTTTTCGGCAAATTTTTCGGTTTCATTTTGCAGATTCATATGCTATACTTTTCTTGCTTTGAAAATACTATGAATTTGGGTGGACCTATGGAAAGATTAACCATTTGCCAGGAGAGATCTGCTGGTTTTACAGCTGTCTCCAATTATTTTATTGATGTATGCATGTGCGGCGCCAACGACGCACAGATCAAGGTGTACCTCTATCTGCTGCGCATGTTCCAGGCGAACATGTCCACCAGCATTTCCGATATCGCTGACGTTTTTAACCATACGGAGAAGGATGTTCTTCGCTCCCTCCAGTACTGGGAGAAAAAGCACCTTCTGGCGCTCGACTACGATGCCTCCAGGAAGCTTGCCGGCATCCGCCTTTTGCCTGCTTCCGGTGCCGCTGCCGAAGAGAATCACAGAAATGAAAATCTCTTTGCCGTCAGCCGGGAGAATCATATCGCGGAGATCCTGCCTCATCCCGCTGCGCAGGCGGCAATACCTGCCGAGCCCGCCAAAGAGCCGGATCCGTACGAGAAGCCTTCTTATTCCCTTGACGAGCTGAAGGCGTTCCGTTCCCGGGAAGATGTGGGGCAGCTCCTTTTTATCGTTGAGCAGTATATCGGCAAGACATTAAGCGCAAACGACATCCGGACGATCCTCTTCATTCAGGATAAGCTCGGATTCTCCAAAGACCTGATCGATTATCTTGTTCAGTACTGCGTCGATCGGGGCAAGCGTGATTTCAGATACATTGAAAAAGTTGCGATCAACTGGGCACAGGAGAACATCACCACACCCAGACAGGCCAAAGCCATGATCCGAAAATACGACAAGACTGTCTACACGATCATGAAAGCACTCGGCAAGGACCAGAACCCGACACCCAGAGAAGTGACATACATCACGACCTGGACCAAGGATTTCGGCCTCCCGCTTGCCGTGATCGAGGTAGCATGTGAACGTACCGTATCCGCAACAGACAAGCACCGCTTTGAATACGCCGACAGTATCTTAAAGAGCTGGAACGAGTCCAATGTTCGTTCGCTCGAGGATATCAAGGCCGCGGATGCCGCTTTTCAGAAAGGAAAAACAAGCGGACGGCGCACTGCTTCCAACGCGCCGAATCAGTTCACACAGTTCGAACAGCGGGATTATGATTTCGATGCACTTGAGCAGGCGCTTCGAAGCAATTGACATATGATCCGGCAAGTCGCGAAAGGAGAACCTTCATGGCATTGACCAATCTTCAATATGCAACTTTGTTCCGTGAATATGAAGATAAGCAGATGCGTTCCAAAAAAGCACAGATGGAGCGTGTATACGAGATCTATTCGGCGATCCCGGAATATGAAGCGGCCGATGACGCCGTCTCAACCGCTTCGCTTGAGCAGGCGCGCCGCCTTCTGCAGGGCGATCACGACGCCCTTGATGAATTAAAAAACAGACTTCGCGAGCTGAAAGCACGAAAAAGCTCGCTTCTTCGTGCGCACGGGTATCCGGAAGACTATTTGGAGCCTGTTTTTGAATGTCCCAAGTGCCGCGACACCGGCTATATCGGCAGCCGGAAATGCACCTGCTTAAAGCAGAAGATCGTATCGATCCTTTATGAGCAGTCCAATATCAAAGAGCATTTGTCCGAAGAGAACTTCGATACCCTTCGTACGGATTTCTATCAGGGTGAGGATCTTGTCGCATTTCAAAAGACTGTTGATGCCGCACACGCATTTGTGAACAATTTTAAATCTGAGTATCGCAATCTCCTCTTTTATGGTAATGTAGGGGTAGGCAAGACCTTTTTGTCCAATTGTATCGCGAAGGAACTGATCGAGCAGGGACAGCTTGTCCTGTACTTTAGCGCAAGCAGTCTGATCGAGGCGCTTCGCAGTAATAATTCTTCTCAAAAAACGGGAGAAGACCTTTACAATTCCAATGAGGACCTATATAATTGTGATTTGTTGCTGATCGATGACTTAGGTACCGAATATAACAATGCCTATGTCTCGACGCAATTGTTTAATTGTTTAAATGAGCGTCACCTGCGTAAGAAAGCGACGCTGATCTCCACCAATCTTTCTTTGGGAGAGATCCGTGACCGCTACTCTGACCGTGTTTTCTCGCGGATCAGCAGTCATTACGATCTTTACAAGATCACAGGTCCCGATGTTCGCATGAGCAAGAAAGCTCTTTCTGTCAGAAAGTGAGGCATATTGCATGGAGAAGCGTGAAGAAAAGCGGAATCTGGAAACCATCCCCGTCGGCTCCCTGGGCGTCATCCCTCTTGAAGGGTGCAGGAAGCTTGGCGAGAAGATCGATTACTACCTCGTTAAATGGCGTACGGAGCGCGAGAGCGAACACAAAGACAGCCTCGCCTTTTCCGGTTATCAGCGTGATTCCTATCTTCTCAATGCCAAAGTTCCGCGCTTCGGTTCCGGTGAAGCAAAGGGAATGATCCTCGAATCTGTCCGCGGTGATGATATCTTTATCCTCGTGGATGTCTGCAACTACAGTCTGACATATTCTTTGTGCGGGCGGGAAAATCACATGTCTCCCGACGATCACTATCAGGATCTCAAACGAATCATCGCCGCTGTCGGCGGTAAAGCAAGAAGGATCACCGTTATCATGCCGTTCCTGTATGAAAGCAGGCAGCATAAACGTACGACAAGAGAATCTCTTGACTGCGCGATCGCGCTTCAGGAGCTTGTTAACATGGGCGTTGATAACATCATCACATTCGATGCGCACGATGCACGTGTGCAGAACGCGATCCCGCTTCACGGCTTTGAAACGATCCGCCCTTCCTACCAGTTCATCAAGGGACTTCTTCGCAACGTTTCCGATCTCCAGATCGACTCGCAGCACATGATGGTCATCAGCCCGGATGAAGGCGGTATGAGCAGAGCAATCTATATCGCAAACGTGCTCGGGCTTGACATGGGTATGTTTTATAAGAGAAGAGATTACACGAGAGTTGTCAACGGTCGTAATCCGATCGTAGCACATGAATTCTTAGGATCGAGCGTGGAAGGTAAAGATATGATCATCATCGATGATATGATCTCTTCCGGAGACAGCGTTCTTGAAGTTGCAAGCGCTTTGAAAGAGCGGAAAGCAAACAAGATCTTTATCTGCTCCACATTTGGTCTGTTTACAAGCGGCCTGGCGCGTTTTGACCAGGCATACAAAGAGGGCCTGATCACACGTGTCCTCACCACCAACCTGGTATACCAGACGCCGGAACTGTTAGAGCGTGAATGGTATATCAACTGTGACATGAGCAAGTACATTGCTTATCTGATCGATACGCTGAACCACGATTCTTCGATCAGCGACCTGCTGAATCCCAACGATCGTATCCAGCGCGTCGTGGCCCGTTACAAGACAGGCGAGTTATAATCCATCATCTGCGAATGATCGAGTGTTCGAGACCTTCCACTCGTTAAACAAAACTAAAGGAGATTTTTACAAATGAAAACAAAAGCACTAAATTTAACAAGGGCAGCTATGATCGCTGCCCTTTACGTTGTCCTGACGCTGATTGCAAATGCCCTTGGACTTGCGAACTATTCGATTCAGGTGCGTTTCTCGGAAGCACTCTGCGTGCTGCCCTTCTTTTCGGCGGTTGCCATTCCCGGACTGACCGTCGGTTGTCTTCTTTCCAATATTCTGACAGGCTGCTGCCTGCTTGATATCGTGGCAGGAAGCTTCGCGACATTGATCGGGGCCGTCGGCGCTTACCTGCTCCGCGGCAATAAATGGCTCGTTCCGATCCCGACGATCATTGCAAACGCTTTGATCGTTCCTTACGTCCTTTCTTCCCCTTACGGTTACGGTATTGAAGGAAGTTATTGGTTATTTGTCGCAACCGTCGGTGCAGGTGAGATCATTTCCTGCGGCATTCTTGGCATCATCCTTCTGATCAGCCTGGAAAAATATGCCGACAGACTTTTTACGAAGCAGTCTTCTTAACGTAGGTCAGAAATGCATTCCCGTTCTGCGCAAACAGATCCGCGGAATCATTCATTCCCTTTTTAAAGACCTGTCCGGTCAAGGGGTCCATCAGGACTGTATTGAGTTCGTTAAAGCCGATGAGCAGAACGGCGTTTCCGTCATTCATCATAACAAGTACGGGAATATCCCTGTTCACGTAGTACAGCATTGCATTCAAGCTGCAGCCGGACAGTTCGAGCACCTGACAGTCTTTCAGGTTGTCTTTTAAGATGTCTACGGTCGTATCGCCATGTGCGAGCATATATGCCGTATTGCGGGCGATCCCTTCGTAGGAGAGCATAGTATCAAGGCATACCGCCAGCGATCCTCGCTCCTCCGTCGCAAGGTCGCCCTGTATCTTCATAATCTGGTTGCGAACGCTTCTGTCGCCGGCCTTCCATACGTAGTCACCGTCATCGTTGGTCACGTAGCCGGAAACCTCCGTTGCGGCATTGACTGCTTTCGCCGCCTCGGTATAAACACTGATCATTCCACGTAGCGCATATACATAGAAGTGCGGGATCTTAGATTCTCCTGCTTCTATGTTGACCTCGCGCCCACCTTCAAACAGCACTTCTTTCGGACGAAGAAATTTCATACCTTTTCTGGGAATTTCTGCCTTTGCTGCGATCTGGCGGATCGTTTCAAAGTCTTCTGTCACGACACTTTCAGCCTTGTTGTCATTCATCGCAGCTTCTTCATTGTTCATGATCTGGTCGCCAATCGTCTCTTCAAACGTTCCGTCCTCTTTGAGCTTGACACGCTCCAAAAGGATCTGGTTATCACGGATCGATGCATCGATCACAAACACGCCCTCTTCGCCGTAACGCTTCAGAACCTCTCCGTTTTCATTCTGAATCCGAAGTTCATACATCGGGATCACGGTCCTGCCCGTGATATCCGTCTTTACGTCCTCATTCTTTGCGATCCCGTAGATCAGGTCCTCATCCATAAAGCCAAGCGGCATGATCATCATATTCGCACTGACCGTGACCTCGGAACGCTTCTTGTTTGCAAAGTTCATCAAATAGAGAAGATTCTCCTGCTCGCCTGATTTCCAGGCAAACATACGCCCGCTCTTCGATACGCGGAACGAATTCTCCTTAAGATCGGACGCGATCGCCGAATAGTTTTTGGTCTCCAGATTGATCTCATAGGCAGAGCCTGCCAGATAGATATACAGACTCGTTCCGTTGTCTTCATACAGAAGCTTTTGTACATCAGTCTTCAGCATCTCATAGGAACGGTCATCCGGAATGAATGCTTCTTCCTCGACCGTATTCATCACGCTGTTGTAATAATTGATCTGAATGCCGTTTTCACCTTCATGGCGTCCGCAGTTCATATATCCGCTGACCATAAAACGGATATTACCCGTCTCATCCATATTCAGGATCGTGATGTCATGATGGTCATATAATGAGCGTCTGTCCATCGTGTCGACGCGATAGAAGCCAAACAACGTGGCAAAACGGTTCTCAATGATATTGTAGCTGTAGAGCCTGTTCTGCACGACAAAAGCAAACACGTTTCCGTCTTCACTCTCCGTCAGCTGGTAGTCTGCAGGATTGATCCCCAGCACGATCTTGTTATTCGCAAAGATCTCATTCTCAGGATCAAAGATCTGTCCCATATCTCTCTGATAATCCAGCAGGTAGATGCGCTTTTCCGTATAGCGGATACGATACCACTCCGTTACATTGTAAACGCGTGCATCCTCTTCCTCACCGATCCTGACCTGATATGTCAATTCGATGTTTGCAAGTGACGGCGAGATCATTTTGATATCATACACCGGGTCCGTGTCAGGGGTTACATTCAGGTTCCCCCACGTGATCTGCTGGAAGCTGCTGTGGATATCTACATGAGAAAAGGAACTGTTGTCGCCTTCTGCATTGGATTCCATATACATCGTGATCGATTCCGCTGCTTCTTTGTCAAATGTCTTTTCGTGGAAGTTTTTAACAAAGGCGATCTTCTCATCCACATGATAGTCTTCTGCCTGCAGTATTCTTGTATAGTAGCGAATCTCCCGACCGTTCTGGTCCAGAAGGATAATGATCAGATTATATTCCGTTTCGGGCTCGATCAGGTCTTTTACGGTGATCTGAGCGCGGATGAGATCGTCTTCCGTCTCATATTTCTTCACTTCCGTTGATTCAACAAGCCGTTCTCCGTCGATGCTGCGTACTTCAAAAGAAAACCGTTTGATCTCATTCCCGAATTTTTCAATCAAAACAGGGACCTTTCGGTCTTTGCCCATAGGCGTGATCGTATCACGCATGGACTCTCCCTGAACAGGTCCTAAATAGCCGTGCAGGCAGTTGATCTTAACCGTCTGCCCCATATAGACAAGAGGAAGCGTCGCTCCCCCCATTTCTGCCGTCATATCGGTGCTGCCCTTATTGATGACCGCACTCGCTATAAAAAGCGAAAGGAAAAATGTGACAACGCACATAATTCCTTTCCATAAAGTTTTTTTCATATGATCTATTTTGCCACGTTGATTCTGGACATCGCACGACGAAGTGCAACCTCAGCACGCTTGATATCCGTATCCGGTGTCTTTGCCGTCAGCCTGTCTTCCGCTCGACGCTTAGCCTCTTCGGCTCTCGCCACATCGATCTCGTCAGGCCATTCGACAATCTCCGCCATAATGGTCACTTTATCCTGAAGGATCTCGACGAACCCGGCGTGGAGAGCCGCTTTGCGCCGGCTCTCTTCCTCCGTGATCGTTAAGATACCGGGGCTTACGATGACCGTCATCGGGACATGTCCTTTGTAAACACCGATCTCGCCTTCTGTTGTATTGAATTCGACCATGACGGCATCACCTTCGTAAAAGACTCTATCAGGCGTGATGATCTTTAACGCAAATGTGTTTTCTGCCATGTTCTAACACCCCTTACTTTACGCGGGCCAATACATCGTCAATGGTTCCGGCACTTAAGAAGCAGCCTTCCGGAACATCATCATGCTTGCCTTCCAGGATTTCCTTGAAGCCGCGGATCGTCTCATTGATCGGAACGTACTTTCCGTCCATGCCGGTAAACTGCGTTGCAACAAAGAACGGCTGGGATAAGAATCTCTGGATCTTTCTTGCACGGTTAACAACCAACTTGTCGTCTTCGGAAAGCTCGTCCATACCAAGGATCGCGATGATATCCTGCAGTTCTTTGTACTTCTGAAGAATCTCCTGTACACCACGGGCAACCTTGTAATGCTCTTCACCAAGTACTCTGGGATCTAGGATTCTGGATGTTGATTCAAGCGGATCTACCGCCGGGTAGATACCGAGCTCTGCGATCGATCTGGACAAAACGGTCGTCGCGTCAAGGTGTGCGAATGTGGTTGCGGGTGCCGGGTCGGTAAGGTCATCCGCCGGTACGTATACAGCCTGTACGGATGTAACGGAACCGTTCTTGGTGGATGTGATACGCTCCTGCAGAGCACCCATTTCCGTCTGCAGTGTCGGCTGATAGCCTACTGCGGAAGGCATACGTCCAAGAAGTGCGGACACTTCGGAACCTGCCTGTGTAAAACGGAAAATGTTGTCGATGAACAAAAGAACGTCCTTACCGCCTTTGTCACGGAAATACTCCGCCATCGTAAGACCTGTAAGACCTACGCGCATTCTCGCTCCGGGCGGCTCGTTCATCTGTCCGAATACCATTGTTGTCTTATCGATAACGCCGGATTCTTTCATTTCATAGTATAAGTCATTACCTTCTCTGGTACGCTCGCCAACACCGGCAAATACGGAGTATCCACCGTGCTCTGTTGCGATGTTACGGATCAGTTCCTGAATCAGAACGGTCTTACCTACACCGGCACCGCCGAACAGACCGATCTTACCACCTTTCTGATACGGGCAAAGAAGGTCGACAACCTTGATACCTGTCTCCAGAAGTTCTGTTGCAGTGGACTGCTCTTCGAACTGAGGAGCCTGCCTGTGGATCGGAAGGTGCTCCGTTACTTCAGGCTCAGGCTTGTTGTCGATGGGCTCACCGAGAACGTTAAAGATCCTTCCCAGGGTGTTCTCACCTACCGGAACAGTGATCGGGGCGCCGGTCGCGATCGCTTCCATCCCTCTCACCAGACCGTCCGTGGGACCCATGGCAATACATCTTACGGTATCATCGCCCAAATGCTGGGATACTTCCACGATCAGCTTTGCTCCGTCCTTTAAAGGGATCCGGATCGCTTCGTTGATCTCGGGAAGATGTCCTTCACTGAACTTGATATCCAGTACAGCACCAATGATCTGTGTGATCTTTCCGCTGTTTAACTCTGCCATCTCTCTCTCCTTTTATGCCAATGCTTCCGCACCGGCGATAATTTCTGTCAATTCCTGTGTAATAGATCCCTGACGGGCTCTGTTATACTGCAGCGTCAAATGATCGATCATTTCTTCTGCGTTGCTTGTCGCGGAATCCATTGCCTGCATTCTCGCGCCGTTTTCACTTGCAACCGCCTCTACAAGACCGCCATAGATCAGGCTGGTCACGTATTTGGGAATGATCATGTTGAGCGCTTCCTCTTCCTCGGGTTCAAAGTTCATGATGCACAGATCATCTGCCTGTTTGTCGGCATCATCCGACTCCACGGGAAGAAGTTTCAGTACGGTCGGTTCATGACTGACCGTATTTTTAAAGGCTGTATAAGCAAGGTAGATCTCGCCGATCTTTCCTGCCGCAAAATCCTGCAGTAAGTCGCTGCACAGACGCATCGCATCCGCATACTGCGGCTCCTCGATCATATCGGAATAATCCTTACTGATCTCATAACCGCCGCGATGCATTGCATCCTTGCCTTTCTTACCGATCGGATAGATCACCAGTTCCTCTTTCTTAAAGTCCCCTCTTGTGATCAGTTTGATCACATTTGAGTTGTAACCTCCGGCAAGACCTCTGTTCGAGGTGATAAGAATGATCGCTTTCTTATCGGAGATACCGGGCTTTAAGTACGGATGGTTGCAGTTTGCCGTCCGTCCGAGCATCGAGAGCATCGTTGCATACATACTCTGAAAATATGCTTTGGAGCGCTCTGCACGCGCCTTTGCTCTTTGCAGCTTAACGGTCGAAACAAGCTTCATGGCCTTGGTGATCTGCTGGGTGCTTTGAACACTGCTTTTACGCCTTTTGATATCTCTCATTGAGGCCATAATGTGTCACCCTTTCCGCTTAAGCTTTGAACTCTGTGATCGCTTTCTTCAGAAGCTGCTCCGTCTCTTCGGAGATCACCTTCTCCGACTTGATCTTAGCGGGTATTTCAGGATACTTCGTATCCAGGAATTCGAAGAAATCCGTCTCGAACCTGGTGATATCCTCAACCGGAACATCAAGCAGATACTTATTGGTCGCAACGTAAATGATGATAACCTGATACTCAACAGGCATCGGCTTGTACTGCGGCTGTTTCAGGATCTCTCTGATCCTTTCGCCCTGTGCAAGACGCTCCTTTGTATCGGCATCCAATTCGGAACCGAACTGTGCGAACGCAGCCAGCTCACGATACTGCGCCAATTCCACACGGATCGGGCCTGCGATCTTCTTCATCGCCTTGATCTGCGCCGCACCGCCTACACGGGATACGGAAAGACCTGCGTTGATGGCAGGACGGAAACCGGAGTTGAACATTTCGGTCTCCAGATAGATTTGGCCGTCTGTAATGGAAATAACATTAGTCGGGATATAAGCGGAAACGTCGCCTGCCTGCGTCTCGATAATGGGAAGCGCGGTAAGAGATCCTCCGCCGTACTCGTCGCTCATTCTCGCTGCACGCTCAAGAAGTCTGGAGTGCAGATAGAAAACGTCGCCGGGATATGCTTCACGCCCGGGCGGACGTCTCAGGAGCAGGGAGAGTGTACGGTAAGCCGTCGCATGCTTACTCAAGTCATCATAGATGACCAGAACGTCTTCTCCATTCTCCATCCACTCTTCACCGATCGCACATCCCGAATAGGGTGCAATGTACTGAAGAGGTGCAAGCTCACTGGCTGTTGCGGCTACAACCGTCGTATACGCCAATGCGCCGTATTCTTCCAATGTCTTTACGATACTTGCGACAGTCGATGCTTTCTGACCGATCGCAACGTAAATACATTTTACGTTCTGTCCCTTCTGGTTGATGATCGTATCGATCGCGATCGCTGTCTTACCGGTCTGTCTGTCACCGATGATTAGCTCACGCTGTCCGCGTCCGATCGGAACCATAGAGTCAATAGCCTTAATACCGGTCTGCAACGGTGTATCTACGGATTTTCTCGTGATAACGCCCGATGCAACTCGTTCAATCTTACGATACTTTTCAGTCTGGATCGGTCCCTTGCCATCGATCGGCTGACCAAGAGCGTTCACAACTCGTCCAAGCAATGCATCACCAACGGGAACCTCTACAACTCGTCCCGTTGTCTTAACCATATCACCTTCGTTGATATTCCTATGGCTTCCCAGAAGAACGGCACCGACGTTGTCTTCTTCAAGGTTCAGTACCATTCCGTATATCTCACCGGGGAACTCCAAAAGCTCACCCTGCATTGCATTTTCCAGGCCGTGTACACGAGCGATACCATCCGCCACCTGGATAACGGTACCCACATCGGATACCTCCAGTTCGGAAGCGTATCTCTTGATCTGATCTTTGATGACTGAACTGATCTCTTCAGGTCTTAAGTTCATAGATCTTTACGCACCTTTCTTTTGATTTGTTTCAGCCTGCCCCATCTTAAGCAAGCTGAATTTTTAACAGCTGCTTCTGCAGCTCCTCTAATTTTGTTTTCACGCTGCTGTCCACAACACGGTCACCGATCCGGATCAGCATGCCGCCGATCAGTTTGCTGTCAACGGCGTAATGGATCTCCATCTCTTTGTATGCGGTTGTGGCGATCAGCTTATCCACAATCTGTTGCTTTTGTGAATCCTTTAATTCCGCTGCCGTGGTCACATACGCGATCCCGATACCCTTCATTGCTTTGACCCTGTCAATGAAATAACGGAAAATGTGATCGATCTCACCGTAGCGGTCTTTCATGATGACCAGGGATAAAAAGCCCGTGAGCTCCTTTGATACCCTGCCGCTGAAAATGTTCTCCATCACCTGGAGCTTTTCTTCTTTGGCGATCTTCGGATGATTCATCAGGTTATTCAGCTCTTCGTTGTCTTTCAGGATCTGCTGCAGGGCAGTTACCTCTTCATACAGCGCATCCACCTGATCTTCTTCCGTTGCGAGCTCGAACAAAGCGTCCCCATAGGTCTTGGAAATCAGCTTAGCCATGTCGCATCCCCTATTTCTTTCAGTGTCTCGTCAACGAGTGCATCTTGAACGGTTGTGTCAATGGATGCCGCAACCACTTTGCCGGCCATAATGGATGCAACCGAAACGATCTCGCGTTTGACATCGTCGGCCGCTTTCTTTTTCTCAAGCTCGGCTTCCTTGGCGGCACGTTCCCTGATTCTGACAGCTTCTTCTTTGGCCTCGGCGATGATCTTGTTCTCGTTAGCCAGAGCACGTTTTCTGGCATCTGCCATGATCTGTTCCACCTCGGCGTCTGCGCCTTTCATCTTCGCTTCGTATTCCGCTTTCAGCTCCGCTGCCGCATCCTGATTCGTCTTGGCATCATCCAGCTCTTCCCTGATCTTGTCGCGTCTTTTCTGAAGCATATCGCGCACGGGATTGAACAGGAGATGAGAAGCGACCAGGAATAACGTAACGACCGCGAGAATGCTGAGAAAAGCATCATGCAAAAGCTGCGGTGTCAGGTCAAATAAATATGAGAATTCCATCATTCTCCTCCTGAATCAGCTATTATAACAACGGTTTTACGAACATTAAGAGCATTGCAACGAGCAAACCGTAAAGACCTGTCGTCTCTGCTACGGCCTGGCCCAAAAGCATGGTAGAGGTAATATCGGATTTTGCACCCGGATTTCTACCAACTGCCGCTGCCGCATGGCCTGCTGCAATACCCTGACCAACACCGGGGCCGATACCTGCGATTACCGCAAGACCTGCACCGATTGCAGAACATCCTAAAATAAAGTTTTGGTTAAATTCTCCCATTTTTAAACCTCCTTCGTTGTGTTTAGTGGCAACTAACCTTCAATCGCATCATTAATATAGGTCATTGATAACATACAGAATACGTATGTCTGAATCGCTCCCGAGAACAGGTCGAAATACACATGCAGTACCGCGGGCCAGAAATACGCTATCTGCGATAACAAGCCGTAGATCAGAGCCATCATGACTGTGCCGGATAAAATATTGGCAAACAGACGCAATGACAACGATACAGGCACTGCAAAATCACCGATCATATTGATGGGCGCCCAGAAAGGCCAGGGACTACAAAGGCCCTTGATCACTCCGGAAACCTTTTGATGCTTGAACTTATTGAAATGAATGATACAGAAACTCATTACGCCGAGCGGGAACGTTACCCCATAATCCGCAGTCGGCGGACGCAAGCCGAACAGACCGGAAATATTACTGATCAATATAAAGATAAAGATCGTTCCGATGTAGTTCGCAAAGCCGGCAGCGTTCTTACCCATGACCGCTTCGACCATACCATCCAGCTTCTCAACGATCAGCTCGACAATATTCTGAAATGTACCAGGGATCTCGTTTGCATGTTTGATCGCTCTGTTTGCCGCAAAGCAGAATGCCATGATGGCAAGGACAACGATCAGGATGCATACGTGCGATGTGGTGATCCAGAATGTCTGGCCAAAAAGCTGATAGCTGAAGACACCGTGGATCATGAAGTCCACATTACCGCCGGACAACAGCAGTCCATGTCCCATTGTTTCACCTCCTCATTTGTTTGATTATTTTATGCGTAAACGGCTGAAAATATGCCGCCACTTTCAATGACATGATCCCCAGAAATACCGCCAGGGGATTGATAAAAGAGATCACACTTGCAATGACCATCACCAGAATGACGATCCCATAGCGAAGGAGCGATTTCAGCCTGATCACCTTGGTCGCCGCATCTGCGGGAAGATCAAGCGCTGTATCAAGCGTCCTCCACATGTGCCAGGCATACAGCACTGCGGTAGCGACCCCGATCCAAAGTCCGAGACTGAATCCCGCTTTATCCTCTACAAACCAGACGATCGATGCCTGGAACAGGATGCTTACAAAAACGATGCCTGCGATCAGCTCGATCAATGTCCTCTTACCTGCGTCCATCTGCATCGTCTTCCTCTTTCGAGCCGTAGATTCGACGCGCCATGATATAGATGTTGCGCGCCCCGGCCAGTGCACCGACAAAGAACAGGATCACCATCCAAAACGATGTCCCGAAGGTACGGTCAATGTACATTCCCGCCGCCGAGCACAGGCAGATCGGAACCAGCATGTTGATGCCGAATTGACTGATCAGAGCAAGCGAACGGTATACACTTTTGTCCCACTTTTTCTTCTTTGGTTTTGACATGATTTTTGCAATTTTTTGCTCTATGCCGCAAATGCCTCCACTATGTTGAAATTATACCGACAAATGCGCTCTATGTAAAGTTAATTTATGGCAAAACAATTGACTTTTCGCGCTCTTCAGCGTAAGATTTTTAGAAAGATTCTCTATATTTTGTCTGACATCTTTCCGGAGGCTTATATGGATTACCCCGTTCTCTATCGGAAACGTATCATTCCGGCCGAATGCCTGTGTTTAAAGGATGACGAGATCCTCTATATGGACGATTCGCATCTTGTTACCAAGTGGAAAGCGATCCGTCCAAAGAAAGATCTGCGTTGCGGTTATTCATGTTATTTTCTCAAAAAGGGGTATAAAGTCAGCAAATTCTATGATCATGAGCGCAGACTCATGTATCATTACTGTGACATCGTGTCGTATGAATTCACGGAAGAAGGGAAAAAACTGATCACCACAGACCTTCTGGTCGATGTGCGGATCTACCCGGACGGGCGCGTCGAAGTGCTCGACTTGGACGAGTTATCCCAGGCCCTGAAGCAGGGCGATCTCACCGTCGAGCAGGCCGAAAAGGCATTGGAGACATGCAATTCCCTGCTGGAACTGATCTATAACGGTCATGCGGACGAGCTGCTGGAGCCGTTTACGCAGGCCGGCATTGAAAATGATTGAATTGAATAAAGAGCAAAATAAAAAAAGAACCTCGCCCACGCGAAGTTCTTTTTTCATGTTCATATTTGTGTTTTAGTAGAAAATATGTCCGCCGATCGAGATGCCTGTAAGGCCCGGGATCGGTGTTCTGAAGTAAACGCAGTTACCGACGTTGGTCACGCCGCTCATCGCTTCATCGGCTGCCTGATAGCAGGCTGATGTCGCTCTTCCCTCCGCAAGTGCCAGGGCGAGTCGCCCGCTCCCTACAGGAGAGAACTGCTTGCGCTGGTAGATCACGCCGACCACAGAGTCGGGATAGACGCTTGACAATACGCGGTTGATTACGACTGCGCCAACCGCGAGCTTTCCCGCATAAGGCTCGCCGCCCGCCTCGCAGTAGATCAGGTTTGCAAGGAGCTCTCTGTCTCCCTCATCGAAGTTAACCTCCGAGATGTCACGCCATGCGGACTGCGCCGCCAGTTTGGACATCGCCTGCTCTTCCGCGAGCTGCTTCTGCAGCGCTGCGATATTGGCTTCCTGCTCTTTTACTTTTGCTTCATACTGATCGGCCACCGCTTCGGCCTGCGAGATCTGGCTGGCATAGCCGGCGATATTGTTTGCCGTCGTCTTTACCATTCCGGAGACCTTGCTCTGCTCATCAGCCGTCTGCTGCCTGAGGCCGTCCAGTTCTTCCTTTTCGCCCTCAAGCTTTGCCTTGGTCTCCTCGATCTCTTTCTGCGTCTGCCGATACTCTTCGAGCATCTTCCGATCATATGCGGAGATCTGTTCGATATAGGTCGCTTTGTTCAGAAGATCGCCAAAACCTTTGGATGTAAAAAGCAGTTCCAGATATGCGGACCGGCTCTTCTCATAGATGAACTTGATCCGCTTCTTCATGCATTCGTACTGCTCTGCAACCCGCTTTTCGGCGTCTTCGAGCGCTTCCGTCGTGATATCGATCTGGTTCTTTTTCTCGTCGATCTGCCCTTCCAGACGTTCCAGATTGTCGCTGACCTCTTCCAGGTTGTCGTTTAAGATCGCAAGCTGACCCTGCAGAGAATTCTTCTCTCCCTGCATGCCTGTGATCTGTTCCTTCGTCTGCTGAAGCGCGCTCTCCGTCTGCTGCTTTTCTTTTTTTGCCTGATCGAGCTTCTCCTGCGTGGTGGAAGCCATCGCCGCATGCGGCACACAGGCAACCAAGAGGACCACGGCAAGCGCCATGGCAATCCGTCTGCCCGCTCTTTGTTTCATTGCTTTCACCATCTATACTTCCAGTTCGATCCTGCGCCCCGTCGGTTCATATTGTGTGTACTTGATCCCGGCAGCATCCAGCATCCGTTTGGATGCGATATTGGACGGCGTACCCGCATACTTGTCGGTCTCATATACGATCTCTTTGATACCTGCCTGAATGATCGCCTTCGCGCATTCATTGCAAGGGAAAAGCGACACATACAGCTTGGAGCCCGCAAGGCTGCCGCCCCGGTAGTTCAGGATCGCGTTCAACTCACTGTGCGTTACAAAAGCATACTTGGTCTCCAGCATGCTCCCTTCACGCGCCCAGGGGAAATCATCATCGGAGCATCCGATCGGAAATCCGTTATATCCCATAGAAAGGATCTTATTATCTTCGCTCACGATGCAGGCACCGACCTGCGTGTTCGGATCCTTGGAACGCATACCGGACAGCTTCGCGATCCCCATGAAATACTCATCCCACTTGATGTATCCTTCTCTCTTCATGATATCCCCCTTTCCGAAAAAACTTATTTCGTGCCGAAGATACGGTCGCCCGCATCACCAAGACCCGGAACGATATAACCGTGATCATTTAACTTCTCATCAACGGAGCCTACGTAAAGGTCAACATCCGGATGCTCTTTGCGCATTCTCTCAATACCTTCCGGCGCAGCGATGATGCACAGGAAATGAATCTTCTTGCAGCCCTTTTCTTTCAGCATTCTGATCGCAGCCACGGAAGACCCGCCCGTTGCCAGCATCGGATCGACTACATAGACTTCTCTTTCCGCGCAGTCTGCCGGTAATTTGCAGTAATACTCAACCGGCTCCAGTGTTGCGGGATCTCTGTACAGACCGATATGACCGATCTTTGCTGCAGGAATCAGTGTAAGCATACCGTCAACCATTCCGAGACCCGCACGCAGGATCGGAACGATCGCCATCTTCTTTCCTTTTAATTCTTTTGCCGTTGTCTTGCAGATCGGCGTTTCGATCTCAACGTCTGTCAGTTCCAGATCTCTGGTCGCTTCATAGCAGATCAGTGTCGCGATCTCGCTGATCGTCTCACGAAAATCTTTGGTACCGGTGTCCATTCTTCTGATATAACCGATTTTGTGCTGGATCAAAGGATGATCCATAATGACACATTTAGACATGCCGTCTCCTCCTCCGTCTTTCTTGAATTTTTACTCTGCATCAATTTTAAATCAATCTACCCTATTCTTCAATCAGATTGATCCTTCTCTGATGTCTTTCTTCGCCGGAGAATTCTGTCTCAAGGAATGTCTTTACAACATCCAGAGCGACATTCTGTCCGATCAGGCCCGCGCCCATCGCAAGTACATTCGCATCGTTATGCAGTCTTGTCAGAGATGCGCTTGTTGTATCCGTGCAAAGTGCGCAGCGGATACCCTTTACCTTGTTTGCTGTGATGGAGATGCCGATACCCGTTGTGCAGATGACGATACCCTTTTCGCATTCGCCGTCCGCGACAGCATGCGCTACGGCTCTGCCGAAATGCGGATAATCGCAGGAACTCTTGTCATATGTACCGCAGTCCTTTACCTCGTACCCGTTCTCCTCTAAGAATTTCTTTACGGCCTCTTTCAGATCAAATCCGCCGTGATCACTTCCGATCGCTATCATTTGTTTTACCCTCCTCGTTGGTGTTAACATTTATTACATGATGACCGGCTGCTTTGAGCAGTCTGTTCATGATCGCCTGTCCGATCCCTTTCCGGGAAAAAGCTTCCGAGTAGATCACATCCACATCGCGCTTGTCAAAATCACGCAAAACCGCGAAAAGTCCGTGAGCGATCGACTTTGCATCCGCACGCCTTCCGACACTTTCCACATCATCTGCTTCTATATAAAAAGCCCTGGTCTCATCCGTACAGATGATGCCGACTTTTTGTCCGTTTCTCTTGGATTCACGAATGCAGGCCCGGATCTTCTCCGTTACCGCTTCCGGATCGCCCGCAAAAACGGTGAGATCCGCCTTGGGCGCATAGTGCCTGTATTTCATGCCGGGCGCCTTCGGTGCCTGCCCGGAATTCGCATCCAGGATCGTACGGTCTGTTTCAACATCACACTCAAGCGCTTCCGTCAGCATCTCCTGCGTGATATAGCCCGGCCGCAGGATGATCGGCTCCCCTTCCGTCAGATCGACGATCGTCGATTCGAGGCCGATCCCGACAGCGCCGCCGTCAATGATCATCTCGATCTTTCCGTCCATATCTTCCGTGACATGTTCTGCCAGCGTAGGGCTTGGACGCCCCGATGTATTGGCACTCGGTGCCGCGATGTACCCGCCTGCTGCCCGGATAAGCGCAAGTGCGATCTTATTCTCAGGCATCCGGATCGCGACCGTATCAAGACCACCCGTCGTTTCCTTCGGCACGGCATCCGTTTTCTCCATGATCATGGTAAGCGGGCCGGGCCAGAACGCGTCCGCAAGTCTGCGCGCCGTATCGGGAATCTTCCGCACGATCCGCTCCACGTCTTTCATATCGCACACATGCACGATCAGCGGATTATCGGACGGCCGCCCCTTTGCGGCGTAGATCTTTTCAGATGACCGGCTCTGCAGCGCATCACCGCCAAGCCCGTAGACCGTCTCCGTGGGAAAAGCGACCAGGCCGCCTTCCTTTAAGATCCTGCCAGCTCTTTCGATCGCGGCTTCATCTATATTCTCTTCTGTCATTTTGCAGATCTCAGTAACCATATGCAATCGCTATCCGTTCACGTATGAATCGATCACATCCCAGACCGATGCGGTCTCAAAGCCGAGCTTCCAGGCAGAAACGCCGGCAAGGTTATATTTTTTCATGATATCCAGCTTCACACCGATCGATGCGTCGTCCTCAAGCCACACCTGATAGAACGAATCGCCTGATTGGAATTCCGCGTAGTTCTGGCAGGTCGTATCATCCCACTTGGCCGATACGCCTTTATTGGCAAGGAATGTCGCGGCAACATCCATACCGACCGCTTCGCTTGTGACCGTGCTACCCTTCGTCTCCCAGATCCTGGTATAGAAAGGAAGTGCATTGATCACCTTGGAGGCCGGAACTTCCTCCAGCGTCTTCTGTATGCCGTTCTCCACAAAATCGATCGAGGCAACACTTCCGGCCACGCCGCCACTGCCCCAGTGCTCATCATATCCCATGATGATCACGTAATCTGCCACTTCGCCCTGGGCCTTACGGCCATAGTGATCCGAACTTTCGGTCGGCACGTAATTATCGACAGAAAGAACAAGACCGTTTTTGCGGCATGCAATGGAAAGTTCACGGATAAACTCCTCGAAATGCGGTCCGGTCTCGCCGGAGAGCTGTTCGAAGTCAATGTTGATCCCTTCCATCCCGCATGCGCCCGCCTCGCGGATCAGGTTGTCGATCAGATTCTGCCTGGTAGTCAGGGAAGAGAGGACCTCCAGTGTGCTGATGTTCGGGTCAAAGTTATCGACAAGTCCCCATACTTCCATGCCCTTTTTATGAGCCTTCGCGACATAATCCGTTGTCGCAAAGCACTTGATATTACCATAATTATCACTGAGTGAAAACCATGTGGGCGAGATCACGTTCAATCCCTTTGTTTTGGCGATCGCTTCGTCGAATGTACTGTTCGCTGCCGCGGACATGACCTGGTGCCATGCCATATTGATCATATAATCCCTTGTCAGGCTTGTATATTCCGGCTCATCATAGTGATCGATCTTAGGGACCGGTGTCTCCTCCGGATCACTCAAAAACTTCTTTTCGATATATCCGATCGCACCTTTCGCGCAGACCTTGTCCCAGTCTTCGAGTTCTTCCAGAACAGCCACTTCGTCTCCCTGCGATACATCCACAAGGATCGGACTCTTTACGCCGCCCTTTCTGCGGATCGCCGAATTCTCGGATACAGTCGCACGAAGATAGGTCCCTTCACCGGTATTGATCTTCAATCTGTAGGGCTTCTCGAAAATCTCGTAATCGTAGTTGGTATACTGCTTCACGTAATCAGCCGAGATATAAAGCCTGTCATCCACATAGCGTGAGATGATACAATCGGCCGACTTGTTTTCTCCGCCTTCCGTATAAATACCAGTACCAATCTCGCTCCTGATGATATCCGTCGGTGTCGTATACAAAAGAAGGCCTTCACGGGCATCCTCATAAAACCGGTCGTTCAACGAGGACAACACGAAGTCCTTTGAAAAGTAAAATGCGCCATCAATAAAAAGGGCCTTCTCCTCCAACTGCTCATTATGAAGGATCAGTGCCGCTTGATCATCGCTTTCTATATGAAAATACTCCTTTAAGTTCGCGCGCTCATTCGAGTAGGAATACTTCTCCCATATCTTCGTTCCAACCGTAATACCCGCAATCACTAAAATAAGGACGATTGCGATCAGCGCCGGGATCAATCGTTTCATAAAAACATCCAGCTCCTTTCAACCGTCCCTATTATAGCAGACTATTTCTATAGCGTCCATTTGCATTTTTGCGCTTTTTCGGGGTATGTCAGCGCAGAGGTCTCTCCTGTTGATCTAAGATTCCTCATCCCCGCGGTCGCGCGCTCTTCCCTCCTTTCCGTTCCGGTTACCGGACCCAGATAAAAAGGACCCGTGATATATCATTCCTTGATCCGGTACCTGCAAAAAGGGCGCAAAATGTCCGAAAGCGCTTATGCCGTGCACGATTCCGTAAATAGTTAACGTGTGTCATTAAGAGTTTCGTGGAAAATTTGCAGAAAACGCGAACGCGTTCGCTTATAAGACAATCCCTTTCCGGGATAACAGATGAAACTTTCCGTTTCTTGAACTTAATGAAAAAATGATCGAGCCACAGGGCCCTTTCGGAAAACGGCCTGCCTCCTTCCCCGTGCGGGTTCGGCAAAAGCAACTCCGTCATTCATTATATGGATCGTCATCGGAATATACAAGGGTATTTTCCCGCTTTGTTTCTAAAATTTTTATGAACCTCCCCCTTTATCTTGACGACAATTATTCCGAAGTATAATATGAAGTTACTTTTAAAGCCCATAGAAAAGGAAGTGATTCTATGAAGATTGAAAAAGTGAATGATCATCAGATCCGTTGCACGTTAACAAAATCCGATCTTGCCGACAGACAGCTCAAGATCAGTGAACTGGCATACGGCACAGAGAAAGCGAAGTCCCTCTTTCGGGATATGATGCAGCAGGCATCCTTCGAATTCGGATTTGAGGCAGAAGATATTCCCTTGATGATAGAAGCTATTCCGCTAAATTCCGAGTGCATCGTTCTCATCATCACTAAGGTAGAGGATCCGGAGGAGCTCGATACGCGTTTTTCCAAGTTCGCGCCCTCGGTTCATGAGGCAGAGACGGAAGAAGAGGAACCGGTTACCGCTCTCGACGGAGCGGATGCGGTCCTTGATCTTTTCAAGAAGATTCAGGAAAGTGCCGCTAAGGACCTGAAACAATCCCCTTCGGACAACGGCGTTACCGAAGAAGATCCCTCCGGCATGATCCGGCTTTTCTCCTTCAACGACCTTCGCGAGGTGACACGCCTTGCGCATGTATTAAAAAATTTCTACAACGGAAGCAATGCTCTTTACAAGAATACGGGAACGGGCAAATACCTGCTCCTCTTAAACCGTAAAGACTATGCTCCGGAAGCATTCAGCAAAGTATGCAATGTCATTTCCGAATACGGCAATGCAGAAAGCTATACAAGCGGTACGCAGGCATTTCTTGATGAGCACTGCGAAGTTGTGATCGCACAGGACGCGCTTGGCTCGCTCGCTCAGATCTGAATTGCTCTTCTGTTGTGATCAATGAAACCAAAAATTGCCGCACTATAAAGCGCGGCAATCAGACTGTAGACAAAATGGTTTTGGGATAGTCACGCCCAAGACCATTTTTCTTTTTAGGAACACTCGTTTAGCGTTTTCATAAAGTCGCCCAAATGCCTCAGCACTTGAGATGCGTGCTTGTACGCACCTTACGACATCCTGCTTATGTATTGGCTTATGCTTTTTTTTGTTGTAAAATACCTCTATATATTAATGAGAAAGGGGTTTTTCCATGCTTTTAGTAGAGTATTTTAACTCACAGATTTCCGTCATGCAGAATCTTGACTTTATCGCCCGAATCATCGTGTCATGCCTTTGCGGTATGTGTATCGGATACGAGCGAAGCCGCAGGCTCAAAGAGGTGGGTATCAGAACACATATTATCGTGTGCAGCGCCGCCGCACTGATCATGATCGTTTCCAAGTACGGCTTCCTTGATCTTGTCGATCCGTCCGGGAACTTTCTCAACGGTACACGAGGCGCGGACCCGGCACGTATTGCGGCGCAGGTCGTATCTGGTGTCAGCTTTCTCGGCGCAGGCACAATCTTCCGTCACCGCAATGTTGTCAAAGGTCTTACGACTGCAGCAGGTATCTGGGCGACAGCAGGGATCGGTCTTGCAATCGGTGCCGGTCTGTACTGGATTGGACTTTTCTCCACGATACTTCTTGCTTCCATTCAGGTTGTGACACATAAATATGCGATAGGTGTAGATGCCTATACCAACAATTTTCTTGACTTTCTGGTTGACGATACCACACAGTTCCAGCAGACTCTGGAAGAATTTGTAAGTCTGATGGATGCCCAGATTTTGGACTACAGCATCAGCAAGGAATCCAAAAAGGTCACCAAATACAGTGTGACGCTGAAGACCCTTCAGCCGATCACACTTGAGCAACTCAATCGCTTTATCTCCAAACACGACGAGATTCAATCAGCCTCCACAAGCTCCTACATTAAATAAGAATTGATATTCTATTCATATCTGCTTCGGGGCCGATAAATAGCATTTACGCACTCAAGATCGTTGCACTTTACAGTGCAGCGATCTTTTCCATTAAGTCGTCTATATTCATTCCGTGAACCATTGCAGCTTCTTCAAGCGATTCTGCCTGAGCGGACGGACATCCGAGGCAGTGCATACCGGCTTCCATCAGAACGGGTGCGACGTCCGGATTGGTACGAAGAATCTCTCCGATCGTCATGTCTTTTGTTACAGCAGCCATTTTCGTTCCTCCTTATTCATACTGTTTTCTCATTATATGTTATTTCATTTTGGGGTGCAATATTTTAACAGTTGTTTTATGGCGATTTTATACTATTTTTATCCGTGTTTTTTTTCATATACACGGATTGACGTTCTGTGTTTCCTACTATTATAATTAGTCTTGACACAAGATTAACAATGTATTGGTAGGTCGCATTGCGATCGTGTATCACATTCATTAATCTAATTTTTAAAGGAGGCTATTTCATATGAGACCCGAATGGAAAAACAACAGACCTGAATGGGACGGATTTACTTTCAACAAATGGGATGCTGAAGTAGATGTTCGTGATTTCATCCAGAAGAACTACACTCCGTACGACGGAGACGAGTCCTTCCTGGCAGGACCCACTCAGAACACAAAAGACCTTTGGAAGATGGTACTTGACCTTCAGAAGAAGGAACGTGAGAACGGCGGCGTTTTAGATATGGATACCAAGGTTGTATCTACGATCACATCTCACGGCCCCGGCTACCTTGACAAGAGCAAGGAGACGATCGTAGGTTTCCAGACAGATAAGCCTTTCAAGCGTTCTCTGCAGCCTTACGGCGGTATCAGAATGGCAGAAAAAGCTTGCTCCGATAACGGCTACGAAGTTGATCCCGAGATCAGCGAGTTCTTCTCCACACACAGAAAGACACATAACGCAGGTGTATTCGATGCTTACAATGCAGAGATGAGAGCTTGCCGTACAGCACACATCATCACAGGTCTTCCGGATGCTTACGGTCGTGGCCGTATCATCGGTGACTACAGACGTGTCGCTCTTTACGGTATCGATATCCTGATCCAAGACAAGGAAGATCAGAAGAATTCCACAGGTCGTGTTATGACAGACGATGTGATCCGTCTTCGTGAAGAGCTCTCCGAGCAGATCACAGCTCTGAAGATGATGAAAGAGATGGCTGCTTCTTACGGATTCGATATCAGCAAACCGGCTAAGAACGTTAAAGAAGCTATCCAGTGGACATACTTCGGTTACCTTTGCTCCGTTAAAGAGCAGAACGGTGCTGCAATGTCCCTCGGACGTACATCCACATTCCTTGATGTATACGCACAGAGAGACCTGAAAGCAGGCACATTCACAGAAGAAGAGATCCAGGAATTCGTTGATCACTTCATCATGAAACTGCGCTGCGTTAAATTCGCTCGTACACCTGAATACAATCAGATCTTCGCAGGCGATCCGGTATGGGTTACAGAGTCCCTCGGCGGTGTAGGCGTTGACGGTCGTCACATGGTTACAAAGATGAGCTTCCGTTTCCTGCACACACTTGAGAACCTCGGCGCTGCTCCGGAGCCCAACCTGACAGTTCTCTGGTCCACAAGACTTCCTGAGAACTGGAAGAGATACTGCGCTAAGATCTCCATCACAACATCTTCCATCCAGTATGAGAACGATGACCTGATGAGAGTAACACACGGCGATGACTACGGTATCGCTTGCTGCGTATCCTCTATGAGAATCGGTAAAGAGATGCAGTTCTTCGGCGCTCGTGCAAACCTTGCTAAGTGCCTCCTGTACGCTCTGAACGGTGGTATCGACGAAGTTACCAAGAAACAGGTTGGTCCTAAGTATCGTCCTGTTACCGGCGACGTTCTTGATTACGATGATGTAATGGATAAGTTCATGGATATGATGGAGTGGCAGGCAGATGTATATGTAAATACGCTGAACATCATCCACTACATGCATGATAAGTACTGCTATGAGAGAGCAGAAATGGCTCTTCATGACAGAGACGTAAGACGTTACTTCGCAACAGGTGTTGCAGGTCTTTCCATCGTGGCTGACTCCCTTTCCGCTATCAAATATGCGAAAGTTGAAGTTATTCGTGACGAAGACGGCATCATCGTTGACTTCAAGACAACAGGCGACTTCCCGAAATACGGTAACGACGATGACCGCGTTGACCTGATCGCTAAGGATATCGTTCATAAATTCATGACAGCTGTCAGAAGACATCACACCTACAGAGACGGCTTCCCGACAACGTCTATCCTGACAATTACTTCTAACGTAACATACGGTAAAGCAACAGGTAACACACCTGACGGACGTAGAAAAGGCCAGCCTTTCGCTCCCGGTGCTAACCCGATGCACGGTCGTGATACCCACGGTGCTGTTGCATCTCTGTCTTCCGTATCCAAGCTTCCGTTCAATGATGCACAGGATGGTATCTCCAATACCTTCACCATCATTCCGGGTGCTCTCGGCAAAGAAGACAAAGTATTTGCAGGCGACATCAATATCGATCTGAACAAATAAGTGTGCCTTTGACACTGCAGGAAAGGAGATTCCATGGATAACAAAAAGATTGACGATCTGATTCAGATGCTTGACTCCGGAATGGCTATGGGTGTGGGACATGTCAATGTTGACACCGACGATCAGTCCACCGAAGCCAAAACCGTTCAAACAATGGGATGTACCGATTGCTCTCGCACGCCTCTCGCGTGCAGTGTTCCGACCCTGCATGATGGGCTTGATGATTTTCACTGATTTAAGGAGGAAACAGCTATGACAGCAAATACAGCTCAGGTTGATAACCTGGTATCTTTACTTGATGGCTATGCAACAAAAGGCGGTCATCACCTTAACGTAAATGTTCTCAACAGAGAAACTTTACTGGATGCTCAGAAGCACCCGGAGAATTATCCGCAGTTAACGATCCGTGTTTCCGGATATGCGGTTAACTTCATCAAATTAACTCCTGAACAGCAGGCAGATGTTATCTCCCGTACATTCCACGAGAGCATCTAATTTCAGGTACGATTCAAACACAAAAGCCTCTGGGAGTTTCCCGGAGGCTTTTTGAACGGAGGAACGGCTATGGACGGACAGATTCATTCCTTGGAATCATTTGGTACGGTTGACGGTCCCGGCACGCGATATGTCGTATTTGTAAAGGGATGTCCGATGCGATGCGCCTACTGCCATAATCCGGATACCTGGGATATGGCAGGTGCAACACCAACAAAGGCTTCCTACATTATCGAACAGTATGAGCGCAACGCACCGTTTTATAAAAACGGCGGCATCACGGTTACGGGTGGTGAACCGCTCATGCAGATCGACTTCCTGTTGGAGCTCTTTACGCTTGCAAAAGAAAAAAACATCCATACCTGCATCGATACATCCGGAATCTGCTTTGATCCGGACAATGCATCCTGGATGGAGACACTCGATAAAGTTCTCGCTCTGACAGATCTTGTCATGCTCGATATCAAGCATATCGACCCCGAAAAGCACAAAGAGCTTACAGGGCAGCCCAATGATAAGATTCTGGCATTTGCCAAGTATCTGTCTGGGAAAAATATCGATACATGGATCCGTCACGTGGTGGTTCCCGGTATCACGGACGATGATACATATCTTTATAAACTCGGTTACTTCATTGGCGGCTTATCATCTCTCAAAGCACTTGATGTGCTTCCTTACCATACGATGGGTGAATCCAAGTATGAAAAGCTCGGTATTCCCTACCGTCTGAAAGGTGTACCGCCCATGGACAAAGACAAACTGATCGAGAAGAAACAGGTCATCCTGGACGGTATCAAAGCCCGTAGAGCAGAATAGCCCTTAATGAGAATTATTTATAAATGCTTAATGAAAATGATTCTTGTTCATCATTACTATTCGTGTTATACTAATAATTACAATTTGACAAATTTATATCAATCATTTTTTCACAGAAGGAGGAACATACAATGGCATTCGTTATCAACGATGGTTGTGTAAGCTGTGGTGCATGCGAGGGACAGTGCCCTGTAGGTGCTATCAGCATGGGTGACGGCAAGTTCGAGATCGATGCAGATAAGTGCATCAACTGCGGTTCTTGCGCAGGCGCTTGCCCGACAGGCTCTATCAGCCAGGATTAATCAAAATAGAAAAAGAGTCGCGCTTGCGGCTCTTTTTTATTGTCACAAATCATTTCATCTATCGATCTGCGAATTTCTTTCAAAATCTACTTCACTACGATCTGGCAGCTCTTCATCACATCAAGCGCCTCTTCATGGAGCTTAGGTGTCACACCGGCGCAGCAGGCACTGTCAACCGTGATATCGGATTCATAAAAGGCTGCCTTGAGCATTAATGCGTTACTGATCACGCAGATATCCGTACAGAAGCCGATCAGTTCGATCGCAATATCTTCTCCCGCATACCGCTTCTTAATCGTGTTAACAAGCTCCTCAGAGCCGAATGTCGGCTTGTCGATGATCGTTGCATCACCGAGCGCTGCCTTGACCCTGCCATTGATCTCCCATCCGTTTGTTCCCTTCACGCAGTGTACAACAGGAAGGAAACGTCCTTCCCTCGTCTCGGAATAATTTGTTTCATGCGTATCGCGTGTCGCAAAGACATCTTCACGCGGATAGGTCTCGATCTTCTTTACGACCGCGTCGACTGCCGCTGCCGCTTCTTTGGTCCCAAGCGCCGCATCGATAAAGTCGTTCTGGCAATCGATCACTACCAATACCTTTTTCATAATAAACCCTCCTCATAAAACAAGATCGGCCACACTTAGCGGTGGCCGTGATCCAGATTTGCAAACTTTGTAAAATCGGGGAGCCATGCAAGCTCCGTTGTCCCGATCGGGCCGTTTCTTTGCTTCGCAATGATGATCTCGGCAATGCCCTTCTTCTCCGTATCATGATTATAGTAATCATCTCGATAGATAAACATGACGACATCGGCATCCTGCTCGATCGCACCGGATTCACGAAGGTCGGAAAGCATAGGCCTGTGATCGGGGCGCTGCTCCACCTGACGGCTGAGCTGTGACAATGCGAGCACAGGGACACTGAGCTCTCTTGCAAGTGCTTTCAGTCCACGCGAGATATCGGAGATCTCCTGCTGCCTTGAGTCTGACCGTCCGCTTCCTGTCATGAGCTGTAAGTAGTCGATGATGATCATCTTAAGACCATGCTCCAGTTTAAACTTCCTGCATTTGGAACGAAGCTCCGAAAGCGAGATGCCCGGCGTATCGTCAATGATCAGGTTCGAATTGCCGATGATCCCGGCGCTTTCGATCAGTTTCTCCCATTCCGAATCCGATAAGTTACCGGTACGGATATTTCCGGAATTGACCTTGGATTCCATCGCAAAAAGACGATTTACGAGCTGCTCCTTGGACATTTCCAGACTGAAGATCGCAACCGGAAGGTTGTTCTTAAATGCGACATATTCGGCGATATTCAGAACAAATGCCGTCTTACCCATGGAAGGTCGCGCCGCGATGAGCACAAGGTCGGATGGCTGCATACCGGCCGTACGATAATCAAGATCTATAAATCCTGTTGCAATGCCTGTAACAGGCCCTTTGCTCTTGGAAGCCCGTTCGATCTTATCGATCGCATTCATGACCACTTCACGGATAGGCACAAAATCGCCCGTATTACGCCTCTGAATAAGCTCAAAAACGCGCTTCTCGGTATCCTCAAGGATCGTCTCCAACGGTTCTTTGGAAGCGTAACAGTTATTGGCGATGTCCTCGTTCAGACGGATCAGTTTGCGAAGTAAAGACTTCTCCGCCACGATCTTTGCATAATACTTGATATTGGCAGATGTGGGTACAGCCGTTACGAGCTCACCAATATACTCTAAACTGCTGGTTTCAGGTGGCACATTTTTCTCACGAAGACGATTCTGCAGCGTGACAATATCGATCGGCTGTCCCTCATCATTGAGCTCCACCATCGTATCAAAGACCACACCGTACTGCTTGTTGTAAAAATCTTCCCCGGTGATACTTTCGGACGCAACAACGATCGCTTCGCGGTCCATGATCATCGATCCGATCACGGACTGTTCCGCTTCCACACTATGCGGCAATATTCTTTTTAAGATCGCTTCTTCCATTTCAGCCATTGTGACGTCCTGTCCTTACATGTTTTCTCTAAAGGATCCTTATGCTTCCTTTACGTGCACTTTCAGCGTACCGGTTACCTTCGGGTGGATCTTCACACCCACTTCGTATACGCCAAAGTTCTTGATCGCTTCAGGAAGCTGTATCTTCTTCTTGTCAATCTCCATCCCGAACTGCTCTTTTGCGGCAACCGCGATCTCTTTAGAAGAAACGGAACCGAAAACGCGCCCGCCTTCACCGGCCTTCATGGTCACTTCTACAGTCTTGGAAGCCATATCTTTGGCAAAAGCCTGTGCCGCCTCCAGCGTCTCCTGCGCAACTTTTTCATCATTTGCCTTCTGCAGTTTCAGATCGTTCAGATTCTTCCCATTGGCTTCCACGCCGATCTTCTTGGGAAGAATGTAGTTTCTTGCATAGCCGTCATTGGCCTCGATGATTTCGCCCTTCTTGCCGAGCGCTTTTACATCCTGTAACAGTATTATCTTCATGTCAATTCACCCTCTTCTATCATTGCATCCAGCGTTTCTTTGATCAGATTCATCGCATCATCGATCGTTACGCCCTCAAGCTGCACGCCGGCCGTATTCATGTGACCGCCGCCGCCCATACGTTCCATAATGATCTGTACGTTGACCTCGTCGATCGATCGCGCACTGATAAAAATTCGATCCTGATAATCTGTCAAAATGAAGCTGGCTTTGATGCCCTTAATATTCAATAATTCATTCGCAGCCTGCGCGCCGACGATCGTCGGACTCTGCACGCCCTGCGCTTTGCAGACAGAGATCGCATAAACATCGCGATAGATCTGCGCATGGCTGACCGCATCGGCTTTTGCCTTGTACTCTGTAGCATCTTCACGGAAGAGTTTGCGCACGCGCGTAACATCAGTTCCGTTGCGGCGAAGGTAAGCAGCCGCTTCAAACGTGCGTACACCGGTTTTGGTCATAAAGTTGTTCGTATCGATCATGATACCGGAGTAGAGGCAGTTGGACTCTTCATTGCGCGGCTTGATGCCATCCTTTACATACTGCAGGATCTCTGTAACCATCTCGCAGGCACTGGATGCATACGGCTCAACGTAAGAAAGCGTCGCATTCTCAATCGTCTCCGTTCCCTGCCTGTGGTGATCGAGCACCACGATCGACTTACAGGTCCTTAAGAGTTCCGGACACTCTGTGATACTTGGCTTGTTTACATCCACAACGATCAGAACGCTGTTGGAAGCAGCCGCTTCAACCGCCTGTGCGTTGTTGATGATCATATCCTCTTCATATTCGGGATTGTTCTTGAGCATATCGATCAGGGGCTTCACGGAAGTCGTCACCTCATTTAATACGATATGCGCTTTACGGTCCAATTCGAGTGCGATACGATAGATCCCGACTGCAGCGCCAAAGCTGTCGACGTCGGCCATACGATGGCCCATAACGATGACTTTATCCTTAGACGTTATGATCTCGCTCAAAGCATGGGCTTTCACACGCGCCTTCACACGCGTATTCTTCTCTACCTGCTGGCTCTTGCCACCATAGTAAGTAATGTTATCGGATGTTTTCACAACAGCCTGATCGCCGCCGCGCCCGAGCGCCAGATCGATCGCTGTTCTGGAAAACTCATAGTTCTGTGCATAAGACAGACCGTCAAGACCGATACCGATACTCAATGTGATCGCCATCTCGTTCCCGATATTCACGGTTTTTACATCGTCCAGAAGGTCAAATCTTGATGCAGCCAGCTGCAACACGGATTCTTTTCGGAGAACGATCAGAAACTTATCCTTCTCGATCTTCTTGGTGATACCGTCAAGCGCAGCAATGTATTTATTAATCTTTCGGTCAACAAGCGCTGTCAGAAGAGAACGGCGTACCTCTTCGACGCTGTCGAGCGCTTCTTCGTAGTTATCAAGATAGATCATGCCTACCGCAAGCGACTGGTTATCATTCTCTCGAAGCGCAAGTTTAAGTGCAGTATTATCAAAGAAGAATGCGGCGATCATGTACCCTCTGTAGTCGGGCTCTTCCAGAATGTCGCTGTTAGCCGCCATGTCTCGGAGAGAGACTTTTTTCATATGCATCTCGAATTCGCGATCATCAAATGCAACGTCTTCTTTCCATTCATCCGAATCACTTAAAAGCTTCTCTTTTGTGATCGTCGGAAACAGATTGGAGATCGCTTTACGATAACCGCTCTCCTTGTGAACGAGCGCATTGAATGCATCATTGGACCACATCACCTTGCCGCTCTCATCCATCAGGATATACGGAACTTCCATATCACGAAGGAGTGCTCTCTGAATCTGTCCGTATTCCGTCGCAAAGCTGATCAACTCATTCATGATGATGGGCTTATTGTAGAAAAGAAGGATCAGTACGACCGCAAAATAGAACACCATGGCACCGCTCATCAAAAAAGCAGCCCGGATATCCAAAAAATAGATACCCAGATTCACAAAAGCAAGCAGTATTCCAAGAAACAGGGAAGCCTGCAGATATACCCGAAGCCTCCCTTTGATCTTCATTCGTTTTTTCATATCAGCGCCTCTTAAATCAAGCCTTTCAAGCAAATGATATCATGTTTCAGTATAGCATATTTCCGCCCCGCTACAAAGAATAAATCCGCTTTCCCAGAAGGCGCTTGCGGTACTCGATCTCATTCAAGGGCTTGTCAAAAAAGTATCCCTGCGCCTTATTGCATCCCTGTTCACGGAGGAATTCCACCTGTGCCGGAAGCTCAATACCCTCTGCCAATACTTCCATTCCGAGATCTTTTACCAGCTTGATCACCGCGCAGATCAAGGTCACATCCGATTCCTGCTCTTTTTCAGTCCTGATATTATCCAGGAAAGACTTATCAAGCTTGATAACATTCGTATGCAGATTCTTCACGATATTCAGCGACGAATAGCCCGTTCCGAAATCGTCGATCGAAGTTGCCACACCGTTCGCATTCATCGTGTCGATAAACTCGGAAAGTGCCGCAAAGTCTTCATAGCCGGATTCTTCCGTTAATTCAACCTCGATATCGGAATGATTTACAGAGTTTTCGTCGATGATCGAAAGGATCCTCTCCGCAAAATTCGACTCATGCAGATGCAGTTTGGAAAAGTTGACAGAGATCGGCACCGGTTCGAGGCCGTCACGTCTCCATCTGTTTATATCCCTGCAGATCAGGTCGAGCATATAGTAATCCAGTGTGCAGATCGTACCTTCCTGCTCTAAGATCGGCACAAAATCACCGGGCGGGACAATGATGCCGCCGCGCCGCCATCGTACAAGCGCCTCTGCTCCGCAAAGCGCACCTGTCTTAAGATCGACTTTCGGCTGATAAAACGCTTCAAACTCCCTTTCATTGATCGCTTTGGGAAAAAGAACCGACACTTCCTTCGCACGGATCGAGTATTCCAGCATACTGGGCTTAAAGTAAACAATCTGCTCGCCGACCATATGCTTCGCATATTGAAGCGCAGCAGATGAACACATCAGAAGATCTCCCACCTGATCACCCGGAGCAGGGTGGTAGATGCCACAGCGCATCTGAATCTCCACATCCTGCTCAAGGCCGGCATGCTGCAGGCGGATCTTGAGGTTAGACAAGAGTTCCAGATGTGCGTCCAGATTCTGTTTTTTGACGAGCACAACGAAGTTATCTCCACCAAGACGCACGATCAGTTCTTCTGCGCTCAGTGAGAAATAAATGGTGCGAACCAGTTCTTTTAAGATATAGTCACCGTTACGATCACCGTAAAAACGGTTGATATACCGGAAATTCTTGATATTTTCAAAAAGAGCGACAAACTCCGGCAGTCGCCGCGATCTCTCAAGCATCGTACCGTACTGCATCAGTTTCTGCGTATTGTTCGCTCCGGTCATACTATCCACAAAAGCAGATCGGGACAGCAGTTCGCCGACTCTGACCCCCAGCCCTTTCAGATAGATGTAGTCCATGACGATCTCCAGATATCTCTTCTCATCATCTGACCAGGAATGCCCTTTGATCGGGTACCAGGCAAGCTGCAACGAGCCATTGTTCACAAGAGAAAACCTGCGCTCGATCGGCTCTGCATCATACCCCCGAAATCCGGCATATACGACTCGTGTCTCCTTTGTGCCTTTCAGGTCAAAAACAGATGGCGGCGTATCCAGCATGACCAGAACACGTCCGATATGCAGCTTATCCGCAACAAAAGACACCGCACGGGAGATGATCTCCTGCGCCTCTCCAAGTGTATTTACTTCTTGTATCAGAGATTCCGCAAAATGATGGAGATCTGCGCCACTCAGTATCTCTTTCACAATTTACCCTCCGAGTTTTCTTTCCAATTCAGGAATACAACCAGACACTTACACTTACTAACATCATATCAAATTACAGCCCTGATTTCTACAATCGGAAAAAGTCTTCATCTTCAAGATGCATCAAATGAAAAAAGCACTCTTCGAGTCGCCTCGAAAAGTGCTTTTGCAATTCAATCAATCTTATTCGCAAACATAAGGCATCAGTGCAATAATCCTTACTTCATACTACCTTATTACCCATTATCGGTAATTATCAAGTATAATCGGTAATTCATAGCTTGGATGAAATTGCACGAACTCCACCTGCTGCCTCTGCTCATCAGTAAGATCACTATACTTATCTGTGTACCCGTTGCTGATAATATCTGCAGCTATAGACTTAGCAAGGTATGATTTTCCCGTGCCTGGTGCGCCTCTGAAAATAATATTCTTAGATTCCAGTAGAAGCTTTGAATAAGGGTTATTACTCTCTTTAGTAGTTTTAGTAACATCCTCATCAACAACTTGCTCTGTCTTGGTCTGGTTTAACTCTTGATCGGTTTTATCTCTATATATCAAAACAAATTTATCGCCAGGATTTCCGAAGCGTTTTAAGCACTCTTTCACAAATACAAGCGTAGAAAAAACATTCCATGAATAGATGACAAACTGAGGTCCATTTTCTCGCTTATAAACAGAAAGCTCCATCGAGTTCTTATACTTCTTAAACTCTGCCTCTGTAGGGAAAATACCTCTGACTATATCTCTGTCTGGAGAGTACTGGCAAACAGGGAACTGCCTTTTATCCTCGTCCGATAAAGATGCAATTTCCTTCTCGAAAATCTGGAAAGCAAGCCTTGGCAATGTCTGATTTGAGATTTTCAGCTCGCCCTTATTCCTATTTCTACGGATTACTTCCTCTCCACCCTTCATGAAGTAAGCATCAATAGGCTTGTAGTTATCACCAAGATCAAGATTATCCATTGTGAATCTGTCATCTGTAGATACTACAGAATCTGCAGTTACAGTGATTTCATATTTTTCCTGCTTCATTTCAATCGTATACCCCCGGCTTTCAAAATAAGACTTAACTTCGACTGCATTGTAGCCTTGTGTAGTTATTTCTTCACCGTTTGCAATATGGTTAGCAACACCAATTACATACTTAGGCGGATATTTCTTACCATCCACAACTAACGCATATACAGTACTTTCGTTATGCCAAGGCACGCCATTTTTATCTATATACGCAATCGCTTCTGAAATATTCTGTTCTGTAAGCTTTGGAATTGCCATCGAACCCCTCCATTCTAATTTTCATTTGCTGTGTCTTACTATATTAAAAACGCGGTCCTCGCCTAACTGGTCTTCTATTCAAAAACGCATTGATTCTCGTTCGCTCCGCTTCTTCACGTGGCCTCTTCATATCTGCAAGCCATCTATTGCGTTTCTCTTCTATTTCTTTAAAAGGACTCTGTGATAACCAGTGCTCCTCTGACAAGAAAAACTCTGCAACATCCATATCCCCAGTTAGCTTTATTGAATGTACAGAAAAGGTAACTTCGCTATAATCTAAATCCGCACTAATAATCCTATGAACGATATCATCTTCACCATAAAACACGCAGACACTGTAATTACCTGCCTGTAGTACATTGCCTCTATTAGCTTCGATGCCACTTAGCATTTTTCGTGGTGAACGCATCCATTTAAAATGCAAATCGTTGTAACACGAAAGATATCTATTTTCCTCTTCTTTCCTAAACCTTCCAAACTCAGAATCTGGGTCCTTGCCTCTTTCATCAAACACCCATACTATGCGGCGACCTTCATTTGCATGGAACAATGTCCTTTTTCTAAATTCGTCTATATCTATAGAGCTATGTTGAAATTCAATTACAGTTTTGCTACTTTCTAAGTACACATCTGCAATATGGATTTCTCCTGTAGTCTCATCCTTAAACCTTACTTCTAACGATTCTGGCGGAAATAACTCCTGCATATGTATATGCCATTCGCTTTTACTATCCTTATCCTTGCCATAAGGACAATTAGAATCTGTTTTATGCGCAAAATGATGCGCCTTTAGCTCACCCATTTTGTGAACCAATGGCATGCCGCATTCTGGACAGAAACATTCTTTGTATCGTTCTGTAGCATTAGCATATATTCTGTTCCCATCTTTGTTATAAGCTACAAGCATTTTCTACCGCTCCTAAGCCGAAAAACACTTTTTATTAATCTCTTTACAAATATCATCACATAGAGATTGTAAGGTTTCACAAACTCTAGCGCCCTTTTTTATAATTCTGGAATCCAGATCTGTACTGATTTGATTGGCAATAACAATTTCAATCTCTTCATTTACCTTTTCAAATATCATTTTGTAAAATTTTGCAGAATCTAATTCCATATTCTTTTCATCTATTTCCAGCGCACCTTCTTTATTCCCTGGCATGGAGTATTCAATAACATATTTTCCATCTTCATACCCTACATTATAAGTTTTTTTCATATCTTTTTACCCTTTGCTGAATTGTATATATACCACCATCAATGTTGTCCGCTACGATTTTTAAAATACTATATTTATCATCTTCATATTCCAGTGCTCCAGATTGAACTGAAATCTCCTCGTTTTTACTTAGAAAAACGACATTATCAACATCGAGGTTTACTATAAATTGCGGATTATGCGTAACCATGATAACCTGACGCCTTCTAGCCATGTTTCTAAATTGTTCTAGTACATCTTCTTTAATCGCCTTTTGAGAAATATGATCTTCGGGCTGGTCAATAATATATATGCCCTTATTCTTTTCCTCTCCGCTAAGTAGCTTAAAATATATACGTGAATTAAAGCCTGCAGATAAATCCGTATATACATCCTTTCCATTTTCAGTGATAGCCTTAATAGGTTTGAAATCATTATCCAACCTTGATGTAATCTTTGCTTTGAAAGCTTCCAAAGGATCTTCAATATCATTTGGATACCTTGATATGCTATCTTTTAATTCTTTTCGAGTTAAAGTATTTAATTCAAGCTTATGATTTCTCTTTAGTACACTTGAAATAACTTCTTTGATGTATTTTTCATCAACCTTTTCTACCGATATTTTAGAGACAAAAAGAAATGTATCAACTGGATTTACCTCCGGCTTAACGGCAGTTTCATCAATCTGACATTTATAATCCTCAAATGACAATCTTGTCTTTACAAGATTACTGATATTTTCAGCCAATATTTTTCTATCTTCGGCAAATGCATTATGCCGGTTCTGCGCATCAGTTTGTCTTTCGCTATATTTTCTTTTAAAACGTTTCAACGCTGTATTAAAAGCATTTCTTTTTGTTCTTTCAAGCTTAGCCTTTTCGTACTTATCACTGTACTTTTTGTGAATTAATTCAAAATACTCAACTTCACTTTGTAGTCTTTCCTTGTCACCATCTTCCAAGGCTTCATTAGGAATTATTTCCTTGGTTAATTCATCAATTATTGCCTCGAGTTTTTCGACCAGTTTTTGAAGCTCTGATATATCGACTGTTTCTAATTCGATACCCAACACCAATTCCTTTTCAAGCTCGTCCTCATCTAAAATAGTCAACGGCAATAGCTGATTTATGCTATCTTCATATTCAAATCTTTTTTCAATTAAACGGTAAAGGCGATTAAACTCTCTTTCAACAGGCTTTCTGTATGAACTAGCATTGATTTCATTGGGAAAGAATTCCGCCAAGTACTTATCAGCTTTAAGATTTACATCCTCAAAGATCTCCCGAATTTGTCCCTGATAATTAAATTTGAAAATATCCTTTTCATCTATCTTTGTTAATATTTCAATACCATTGTCGCTAATGTACTTCTCATATCCTCTTTTTAGCTTAGTGTTTGAAGATATCTCTCGTTCTGAAGTTAATTCGTGTAATAAAAGAGATTTTCCTATAGAGTTATCTCCAATTATGACATTTATACCTCTGGACATAGGGACAACATTGGTCTTTCCGTTGATTTTGATTCTTAATTCTTTTACATATTTGCCTTGTCCCCAAAAGCTTCCAGAATAATTAATTCTATGATTATCAGTAATTGCCATCACCAAACCTTTAAAAGTAGGTAGTGCTTTAAGGTAAGTAAATCCTATCTCATCCTTCTTGTCCTCAGAGTTAGGATACCACCTCCAATCATGGCAATCGGAACCAGTAACACATCGCATTTTATCTTTTACATCATTATCTATCGAATATTTTTTATTAAAGACCTCATTGTCCCTTTGACGAAACTCATATGCATCAAAGTATTCTAAAAACAATAATTCATTAAACTTATCTCGCCCCAGTGATAAAACATCAGATTTATGTGGCTTCTGCGTTGACGTTGGTGATTTTTTCTGATGGGCTATCATTACAAAGTCCAAATCTATTTCCTTTAATATCAGAAAGTAATCATCTCTAGAAAATGCGCCATCCTTATACTTTTCTTTGCCTAACCCTTCATTTAGGATTTTTTCAATATTCTTTACTTTCTCATCATTGCTATCATCAAATATTGTTACGATATGAATGACCTTTTTCCCATCAAAGTTTACTGAAAACTCAACCCCAGGCAAAACCTTTTGCAATTCATTTCCTTCATGCGATTTAAGTGCCTGATACATAGAATAACCAAACCTATCATGATCTGTAATCGCACACATATCAATACCATTCTCTTTAAGCTTAGAAACCAGTACAGGAATATTTTCTATAGTATTGTTTGCAACCTTTTTCCCGTCTTTATGTGCTGACTCTATCGAATGAATGTGCAAATCTATTTTTATAGGCTTATCTACTATTTTTTGCATAATACCCCCTACAATTTAATCCTCCAACAAAACACAAATCGCTTAATGTAAACAAGGGACAGCAAAAGATATATTCCTTTCACTGCCCTTGTCAATTAACTTCTTTTCAATCTTCTTTTCTGAAGCTTTTTCCATATACCTCTTGCTTCATTACAAAGCGTTTTTGAAATTCCAAGTTCTGTAACAAGGATTTCATCATCTACTAAATCAAGAGCTTTTGTAATATCATCGTTTCTTCTTACAATATCATCCACCTTCTCAAGAAGTGATCTTACTTTGTCTTCCGAAATATTGTCTAACTTAGGAACATAAATATTTCCTACCTCACCAGGCAATATTTCAAGAACCCCACCACCATAACTTCTTCCACATAACTCCGTAAACGCAAATGAAATACTGTTATAGTATGAAAGCATGATTTTCTCAGCACTTACACCGTCATTGAACTTTATCCTATGCATAGTGTCCGTAGAAACAGCTTCACATCTGTTTAAAACAAACTTAGGATAAAGATTATTTCTTCTCAAGAAAAAAGCATCTGGCACCCATATTGACGGAATTCTATACCAGCGATCTCGTATTGAGCACTTATACCCTTTGTTTTCTTCTTGCTCTTCTCCTAACTCGATGTATTCCTTGTGTTTATCAGGATACTCATCATATGGTGTCTCCGGAAAATCTATCAGATAAGCTGCTTTTCCACTATTAACATTTTCCATCCAGTCATTCTGGGTAAAGAAAATACTATTAGCATGAGAGCTTCTACCTATAAGCGGTCTTACCACACTCTCCAATTCATACTTTTCTACGGTGTTTTTATCTACTGAAAAATACTTATTGTTTCCAGTCGTAATACCAACATTGATCAGCGCGCAATCCGATAGTTTATGAAATAGATCGTTATTTCTGATTTCAGAGACCAATTCATTCTCTTTATCTGTGGTAAAATACTTTGTCCATTTCTCATGAACATGCTGTAACTTTTGGAACCCATTTGAGTTAATATCGAAATTCTTTAAATCATCAAGGTTATTCAGTTCTATTATTCTGATTCCCTTTTCTTCTTCTCCCTTCTCCCCTATAAATACTACAACTTCTTGTTCTATGTCAGAGAATACTAACTCCTCAAACGTAATAATAGAAATCTTTGATAAATTATTAGAGAGAAACAGTCTCAAATCTTCTGCATATACAACCTGCAATATTTCCGCTGGAATCACAAACACAATCTTGCCTTGGTCGGAAAGCATATTAACGCATGCCGCCATAAAACCAACCCAGGCATTAATAAGCTTGTTTGCTTTCATCCCTTGTGAAGTTAGAATATCTGAAAGCAATGCTCTTTGCTCTTCTTCCAAATATTGATATCTGATATATGGAGGATTTCCTAAAATCAAATCATATTTTTTATCTGAGCACTCTTCATAGTAATCAAAGAAATCCTGATTAATAACTTTTAAATTTCTCTTACTTTCATATCTCTTCTGAACTTTTATAGCTTCATCATCTTCAATTTCAATAGCTGTAATTGTGTCAAACTGGTCTATGATACCTGTGTTGCTCATAGCATCCAAGAACACACCATCACCACAACTAGGTTCAAGTGCATTCTTAATCTGCTTATTACCAGAAAATATCTTCACCATCATTTCAGCTAAAGGCAACGGTGTATAATATGCTCCGCGCAGTTTCTGTTCAGAACTTTCTTCCTTTAATCTCATCTATTCACCTTATATTTCTTGTTCGTATACCTTTTTTATTAGAGTCTGGATTTCCTCGACTAAAATACCCTTTTCATTTTCTATTACATTCTTAGTTGCGCGATCTGTGTGCCCCTTTAATTGCTCATTCAACTCATATATTCTTCTCGTTTTAGAAACAACATCATCATACAACTTTTTATGATTAGCATTATTAAAATCCAAAGCTACAAAAGGAATCTTATTAAGTAAGAATGTTCCTCTTGCTGTGAACCCTCCCTCGAAATCACTTCCCTGAATCTGAAAGATTTTTTCAGTATATGGATGCGCCAACCATGCTTGAATGTATTCTAATTCATACTTACTTTCTTTTTTCTTGCTTATAGCAACATATCCAGCCGTTCCACCGGAGGCAATCAACATATCGGTTTTATCGTATGCATACATTGGTTCTTTGCTAAGAACTCTAACAATTAGCTTTTCAGTATCAATAAATGAAGTTAATGCCTGAGTTCTTCCATACTTATACCATGTATCCTCAGTAGCATCAGGAACATCCCTGCCTATACCATCATTTAAACATCTCGGAACAAGTCTGTCATAGCAATCCAGCAAATATGCATATGTTCCAGCAAAGGTACTTTTCATTTCATCAATTGAAAACAATTTACCCTCTTTGTCATATGGGAATATAATTCTCTTATCGGTTTCCAATAAAGAATATGTTGTCATGCCCTTTTCAGCATTTTTGGTAGGTTTAAAATATGGTTTGAGAATACTTTTTTCTACCTTGTATTTCTTACCAAATCTTTCTACATATATAAAATCATTGTCCTCTTTATAGATGCATGTTCCATCAAACCAATACACTTCTTTTTTATCTGAAAACTTTTCCGCTCTTTCAGCACTAGTCTGTATACCATTAAATATATTGGCAACATCAGATAATGGAATGGCTTTATCTTTGGTTTTGTCAAGCATCTTCAAAAAATCTATTTCTGTTGTTAAAAGCCATGGGTTCTCATCAAATATTTTTGTATTTAAATCTATACTACTTATATTTGATCCAGTCCATAAGTCTACAACGTTCTTAACATAAGAATACTTCATTACAGCGCTTTTCTCTTTTTGTGCTGTAACTATCGCACTATAAATTGTCTTGTCCGGGAACAACTGCGCGTCACCAAAGTCATCAATTGATACTAGGTGTTTTGCAAGTAATTTCCGCAATTCCTTACCAGCCTTTATCTTCGGAAACTTGTTCGGAATGATATAACATAACATACCATCGTCAATTAGTAGTGACATAGCTTTTTCAACAAACAAAAAGTACTTATCAAATTGCAAATATGAACTCTTGTACTTTTTCTTATATACATTGAATTCAATCTCACCAGAAAGCCTGTGCATATCTTCTGTATTAACATAAGGCGGATTGCCTAAAATTACATCAAAGCCGTTGCCAGAATTTATAGTTGCCCAATCAAATGGCACTAATCCCACTAACTGCTCAACAGATAATTCTCCTCTATTGATATCTTTGTTCTCTACCAATGAATTGCCTGCAACAATGTTATTAGCTAAGTCTGGTAATATAGGATCTTCTTCCTTTACTGATGGTTCTGTCTCCCCCTCTAACAACTTTAACAGTAATGATAATTTACATACTTCAACTGCATTGCTATCAATATCTACTCCAAATATGCATGAAGAAAGTAGCTTCTTTTTTTCTGCTAACGGAAGCTTCTTTTTTCCTTCTTCTATTTCTATCAAATGATCTGATTCATTTACTTCGTACCAGCCTGTACAATAATCAATTAAATACTGATATGCTTCTTCAAGAAATACACCTGAACCACAAGCTATGTCTGCCACTCTAAGGTCAAGTATTTCTTTTGGCGTTTTACCCTGGCACTTTTTATCCATAACCGTCTTTACCATATACTTGACGATTTCTACTGGAGTACTTACAACAGACTTATACTTGTATTCACTTTTTTGTGCCAATTTGATTTTGCCGTCTACTACAATTAAGCTTTCAGTCAAGAACGCTTCGTATATTTTTCCCAAAATACTTGGCTCAAGCACTGTAAACAGGTAAGGAGTCTGAGGATAATATAAAGATTTTATAATGTTGTCGATAATTTCCACTTTCAGGTCAAATATCGGTGAATCTCCCTCAAAGAGTCCTGAATTATATCTCTTATCAGCCTTCTTAAATATTTCTGTAAGTATTTGCTGCAAAGTAGCCTTATCAGCAATTATTTCATACAGTTTTCGATAAAGAGGTAATTTTCTATCTTCACATATTCTTAAAAATATAATCTGATTTATGAATGACTGTACAGTTTCATTGAGTATTTTTAGATCTTTATATTTTTCATCTTTTGAATACAGATAATCGCCAAGAGCCAGTCTCCACTCATTAATTTGCTTCAAAAAGGTCTCATCTACTTCTGTACTATATTTTGAGCTGTCCTTAAATGTTTTCTTTACAAATTCATCAACGCTTCCATTGTAAAGATTGTCTCTTCCAATCAGCTCATATATCTCAGCATATTTTAGCAGGTAATCTTTATAGTTATATACCCTGTACAATGATGCCCTAGCATCATCCCCCTCATGGGGTTGATTTGTTGTATCATAAATAGACAAATTCTCAAAATTTGTCAGTACAGCATATGGATGATTTGCATTCCACCCATATTTTCTAGTTTGCATAGCAGGATCAGTTTCCACCAATATGTCCACGCTTGGTTTTTTTGCCTCTACATGGATTTTTGAAACTCCATTAAGAGTAAGTGTGTAATCTGGTCTCTCGGAACTATTGGAAAACTTTTCAACAACAACTTCCTTGTACTGCGGTAACTTCCCCTTGGAATTTTCAACATCCCACCCAAAGCACTCTAACAGTGGACTAATGTATTCATCCCTGCATTCAGTTTCGTTATAAGCATTCTTTGAATCGTGATAATATTCCCTATTATCGCCATATTTCTTAATCAATTCATCAAGCTTATCTTTTCCCACAACAAATTCTCCTTTTCATGTAAGTGTCCTTACCCTACATGATAATCTATATGGTGTCCCCAAATATGGACTTATAATTTAAAATACGTTTAGAATACGTTTATCAAAACATTTTTCCTTTTTTCTACATTATCTAGTAACCCACAATATACATTCTACCAGATTTTGTCTGGTTTTTTAATCATTTCGACTCATCTTACGTTGTTATTTTTTATTGGTATTTTGAATTGACTTTCACCGGCCCGGATACGGGCATTCGCTAATTTGCTAGCAGTGCACGGTTCCGTACAAACCGTGCGGCTAGTTGAGGACTTACGCCCCCAATCCCCCACACACAGACTCATCGAGTCTAGCTGCGCTCTCTGCTTTGCAGGCGAGCTTTTTCTTTCTCAATGTCCTGATTGAGAATACACAGTCAATGTCATACTTTGCAGTTTTGTAGAGCTGCATTTTCTCTTTTGCCTCATGGTAGAAAACAACAATTGTGTCACTCTTGCAAAGAACTGTCTCAAGAATCAGGTCATATATTCCCATGATGAAATCTTTTTCGTGAGGAAAATCTGCTAACAAAGAATCGAGGTCAATGTTCTCACGAATAAGCTCTGCATCTTCATTTTCAGCGACCCTGCACGTTCACTTGGTAGTATTTCTTCCCTTTGGACATTGGAATCGACCATTGCAATTACTGCTTCATCATCGTCCATTTCCCTCACTACTGCCGGAACAACCTTAAGCCCTGCCATACATGCGGCATGAATTCTTCTATGCCCTGAAATAGTTTCATATTTTCCTTTACCATCTGGGCGAAGAAGAACCGGTGTCAGAATGCCATTTACAGTAATACTTGAGGCCAAATCTGCCATTTTCTCATCACCAACCACCTTAAATGGATGATTCTTGAAAGAATGGATATCTTCAAGCTTGATTTCCTCTGTACCTTCTCCAGTCAGTGCTGGAGCTCCTAAAAGCTCGTCAACTGATGCGAAATGAACCTTTTCTCTCTTAACAGCCATGTGCAAGCACCTCCTTTGTTAATGAAAGATAAGCAAATGCTGCCCTCCCCTTGGGATCATATTCAAAGATGCTCTTAGCAACAGAGCTAATCTCAGCTGCTCTTACTGACAACGGTATCTCTATAGGAAATACAGGAATGCTCCTGCCATATACATCATTTACTTCCATGGCAATATCCTTGGCATAATTAGTTCTGTTATCCACCAATGAAAAAAGCACTCTTCGAGTCGCCTCGAAAAGTGCTTTTGCAATTCAATCAATCTTATTCGCAAACATAAGGCATCAGTGCAATATGTCTTGCTCTCTTGATCGCTACCGTAAGAGCTCTCTGATGCTTCGCGCAGTTGCCTGTGATACGACGAGGAAGGATCTTACCTCTCTCGGATACGTATCTTTTCAGCTTGTTTGTATCTTTGTAATCAATTACATTATCTTTGCCGCAGAAAACGCAAACTTTCTTTCTTCTGCGGATTCCGCCTCTACGCTTCATCGGTCCATCCGATCTCTCTGCTTTATTAAAAGCCATGACGCATACCTCCTATAAATCTTTGAGTTAGTTAAAAGGCAGCTCCTCATCGATTCCATCCGGAATATTCATGAAACCGTCTCCTGCAGGTGCGGGAGCCTCATCTCTGATAGGAGCATTGTAACCGCCCTCTTGAGAACTTGCATTCTTGCTCTCTGCAAATTCCTGGTCCTCAACAACAACGTCGGTTGTATAGACTTTGTTGCCGTCCTTATTGGTATAACTGCCGGTCTGAATACGCCCGGTAACGAGGATCTTCGTTCCTTTGCGAAGGTACTTCTCTGCGAATTCAGCGGATCTGCCGAAAGCAACGCAGCCGATAAAATCGGCGCTGTTCTCATCGCTGTTGTTACGATTGAAACGGCGGTCAACCGCAAGCGTATATCTTGCGATCGCTGTGGAATTCTCTCCCTGAGAATATCTCACATCGGGATCTCTCGTTAATCTACCCATAAGAATTACTCTATTCATATTTACCTACTTTCTCTTTATGCCTCGTCTTGTCTAACGCATAAGAATCTGATCACGTTGTCCACGATACGAACACGGGATTCGATCTCCGCCGGAACAGTGGATTCAGCGTCGAACTGGATGAAATAGTAGAAAGCTTCATGCATCTTCTGGATCTCATAAGCAAGTCTCTTCTTGCCCCAATCGTCAACATTTGTGATCTTCCCACCGAATCTTTCGATGAGTGCCTTACATTTGTCAACAGTAGCGGCTCTTTCATCATCTTCGATCTTAGCACTGACAACAACGGCTAATTCATACTTGTTCATGCTATGTTACCTCCTTTTGGTCTCTGGCCCCCTATCGATGTAAGGAGCAAGGAATAAAATATATCACAGAGTGCTATGATAGCATAGAACCCCCGCATTTTCAAGTGTTTTTCGCTATTCTTTTTCTGTTTTTACAGTGTCGCGTCATCCTTGCGCGTCCGGCTTTCGAATGCTTTTGACGCTCTTATCCACTATCTTGCGTGCGATCATGATCTGATGTCCACATCCTGTGCATTTTAAGCGAAAATCCGCGCCGACACGCAGGATCTCCCACTCTGACGATCCACAAGGGTGCTGTTTTTTCATTGTGATCAGATCGCCTACTTCATAGCTTTCCGCCAATTGTTCTCTCCTGCCTTCGTTTAATCAATCTGAGAAAAGATCTCGCCGATACTGCCCTGTACCACCAGATCGGCCATGCCGTCCTTCGGTGTCGCTGTCTTGTTCACAAGCACAAGCTTATCACCGCGATAATAATCAAGAAGCCCTGCTGCCGGGTATACGGCAAGCGATGTCCCGCCGACGATCATCACATCCGCTTCAGAGATACATTTTACGGCTTCCGATATCACCGCATTATCAAGTCCCTCTTCATACAGCACAACGTCCGGCTTCACCCTGCCGCCGCAGGAGCATGTAGGCACGCCTTCACTGTCTTTGATGAAATGAATGTCATAGAATTTGCCGCACTTCTCGCAGTAATTGCGAAGCGTACTTCCGTGCAGCTCCAAAACTTTCTTGCTGCCCGCCGCCTGATGCAGGCCGTCGATATTCTGCGTTACGACTGCGCGCAGCTTTCCTTCCTGCTCCCACTGCGCCAGCTTTAAGTGCGCCTTATTGGGCTTTGCATCCAGGCAGATCAGCTTATCCCGATAGAAGCGGAAAAACTCCTCCGGCTTACGCATATAGAAAGTGTGACTTAAAATGGTCTCGGGCGGATAATCGTACTTCTGGTTATAGAGCCCATCCACACTTCTGAAATCCGGGATCCCGCTTTCGGTGGATACACCCGCTCCACCAAAGAAAACCGCGCGCTTTGCATCTTTCATGATTAGTTTCAGTTTTTCGATCGCTTCCATGTTAAGTCCCCTTTCTTATCTTATCTTTTTTATTATATCTGTTTTGTACACTATGGCCGTATCTTTCCGTGCTCATCAATGCATCGCCTGAACGTTTGTGATGCCCGCATCCGTCACGGCAAAGCGGAAGATCCCTTTCTTGCTGCGGTGATTCGCCAGAAAATAGGACCCGTCAAAATTCGTGATATAATACGGCGTTCCCGTTGTCCCGAACGCACCGTACACATCTTCGTAAATCCCCTGCGACAATGCCCGCAGCGACGGCGTTCGCACCATTGTCGCCGCGCTCTGATCGAGATTTGCATCCGTCGAGATCGTCACGTAGAGCATGTTACCGATCGAAACGATCTGCGCCATCCCGCTCATGCTCGCGGGCACCGGGTATCTGCCAAGTACGCGGAACGTCGCCTTATCCACAGCCATCGCATAGCCGTTGTCACCGGCCGGTAGATAGATCTGATCACCTATGATCGTAAAGGAGCGCACATACACGCCCCAAAGCTCATCAAGCTTATGCGCATCCGCAATATAGACCGTGTTTGTTGTGGGCTCACGCCTGATCACGAACATCTCGCCCGTCATGGAGCTCCATACATAGAATGCACCTGTTGCTGCATCATAAACAGTACAGTGCGGGCGATAGCCCATATTATTCAGAACCTGCGTATTCTGAAACCGGCCGTTCACCCACTCAAAAACAAGCTCCCTGTGATTCTCTGTATCATCCACAAGGTATACGATTCCATCTCCCGCGATCGTATGCGGCTGCTTCGCCTGCGTGCACATGACCTTCCACTCGGGCAGCGGCGCGTATTGATTCGTTGAGTACAGGATCTGATCGTGATAACAGTCTACGATAAAATACTTATCCCCGATCTTGGTTATCTCGGTCGGGATCTTCAGTTCTTTATAGGGATTCTTCGGGTTCTCGTATGCGTTCTTGTCGGCCGGCAGCCTAGTCGCCCAGACCTCGGCATGTACTTTGATTGGCAAAAATGCGACCAGTGCTGCAAAAAGCGCTACGCATAGAAAATGCCTGAAACACATTCTTTTTACAATTCTTTCCATTCTCTTGTATCTTCTTACCTGCATTTTGATTACATTTTATCATTTTTACAGAAATGATAAAAGTAAGGTTCGACGTCAAAATACGCCGAACCTTTTTCCATTTAATGGCTCTATCAAATTTATTGCTATCAGATTTGTCTTTTCTCTATCAGGTCATCCATTTTGCAATTCAGCGCCTTGCTCAGTTTATATAGCGTAACTGCCGCTGTATTGTTGATCTTCCGCTTTCCTTGCTCAAATAGTTGAATCTGTCTAATCGGAACATCTGATAGAATTGACAATTCAGACTGCGATAGGTTTGATATTTCTCGTTTTTCACGAAGTCTCGTTTTTGTTTGTTTTGTTTCCAAACGCTCATTCATCGCAGAGACAAACTGTAGGATGTCCATTTCATGATAAGGTTCATACATCATCATGATCTCACTGAGCGCTACGAAATTGAGTATCTCGATAAAAGAAAGATCGGAGTACCATTGAAAGTATGCCAAAGCCCACCCGGCCCAATACTCCGCTGATTTATCAAGGTACATTTCATCCTCCTTGTCAGGATAAGAGATCTTCACTTCATCGAGTATCTCTCTCACCAATTCGCATCCGTTTCTTCCGGCCACAAAAGAAGGATTGCCTTGTGCAAATTGTTTTGAACAGCTCGAAACTGCAAAAGCATTCGCAAAATCATCCGGTTCAATTCCCAAAGTGATCACCGCATAATCCACTGCGTGTCCCAGAATGTTTTGTGCTGAAGTTACATATGATTCATCGTATGCGTGGATCGCCATTTTCAATTCTCTCCCTCATGATATCAATCATAAACAAACCTGATACTTCATCAGTGATTCCGCGTGTAGCCCGATATGCCCGTCTTGCTTCCAAATCGCGTGCCACCTTTTTTTCATAAAACTTCTCTGCCATAGCAGGTTCTGCATCGAGAAATGATATCTGCTCAAATGCCCTTTTGCTCTTAAGAACGATTTGCTCCCCGAGTTTTCCGAGACGCATGGCTTCCGATAGTTTTTGCAGAGAGATTGCTCCTGAAATAAAATCCTGCGCAAAAGAAAAGTACGAGTCATCAGCGCGATAGCCAATGATCAGATCATATTGCTCTACATCAACATAGAAATGATCTTGAAGATAATTTTTTGCTTCTTCCGATAGACTGCTCCTTTGCCAATAACTTCTGAATTTCGTAAGGACAGCAAGCCAATTCAAGATTGTATACTTCGGCGAATTCAGATTAAGGACTTTCAAACCTTCTGTATTCAATTCATATTGGTTGGCAAATCCGTCTATGTCCCTTGCGCAAGCCCATTCTTTTGCAAGATCAGGGCTCTCTGTTGTATAAAAACCATATCCATAATCGTTCGTCCGCTTCCCTCCGTGATATACCGGTGTTTTAACGATATGATCTGATCCGTGATAGACAATCATAGTTTTCATCTCCCTTTTCTTCTACTATATCGCTACAGCGATATAGTTTCAAGTCCCGGTTTTTTAAAATCTGAATCTTTAACAATTCTTCAATCGAATTTTCTCCGTATCTGTTATAATCATACTATATATAATTTCCATTTAAGGAGGTATTCTTTATGAATTTAGCTCTTTTGAGTGCCATGGGCGGCACGGAAGCGATCATTGTTACAGTTGCTGTCTTCTTCTTGGCACTGATCGGCACGGTACTTCTCTATATCTTTATCCTGCCGGACAGCAAGTATCAGTCGCTTCATCCGGTTCTCCGCTTCGTCCATGAGTTCTTTAAAGTTAAAAGGCTCTGGTTAGAGGCGATCATGCGCGCTTTCTATGTATTTGGCTGCATTTTCTATATGTTAGCCGGCTTCTATATCATGATCCGGGTTAGTTTCCTCGGCGGATTGTTTATGATCTTCCTGATGCCGATCATCTTACGTCTTTCGTTTGAATTCCTGATGATGCTGGTATTGATCACGCGCAATCTGATGGAGCTCAACAATAAGACGCCGTATCCGGAGGGTATGAAACAGGAAAAAGAAGAGCCTGTTACAAATCCGTTTGCTTCACTCTTTGCAAATAAACCGCAGGCCGCACCTGCTCCTGTCAGACCTGCTCCTACTCCGGTAGCACTTGCGCCTGTTGCACCTCAGGCTCCCGCCACTCCCGCTCCTGCACCCGCAGAAGCTTCGATAGCAACACCTCCTGCACCCGCAGCGCCTCATGGCGGACCTGCGTTCTGCACGAAGTGTGGTGCTCCGGTGGAAGCAGACGCTATGTTCTGCACATCCTGCGGAAATAAGCTGATATAAAGGATTTATCTAACACTATGAACAATGAAGGGGTTCGGACCTATACTGATCCGAACCCCTTATTTTTATTATAACGCCTTTACTTTCCTTTATCGTTGGTGCTCCAGGTAATATCTGTTCCGTCCGTCTCTGCTACGATATTTCCGAGCCTGTTCGTACAGAATGTCGTAACTTCCGATAGTCCCAATTTCTGCAATGTCACATCAGAAGGAAATCCGAAGTTGCTCTTTTTAGCACTGCTGATCACCGCAAATTTCGGATGGATCTTATCCAGAATCTCATCACAAAGCGATGCTTCAAAGCCGTGGTGCGGCACCTTCAGTACATCCGACTTTAATCTCACATCCAGACTCAGCAGATACTTCTCGTAAGAATTCTCTCCATCACCATACAAAAGGAAACTGATATCACCGAATGTAGCGCGGATCCCGATCGACTGGTTATTTACATCCGTCGTCTCTTCTCCTGATGCGGGAATGGATGCCACACGTCCTGTCAGAATCTCGATCTTCGCATCACCGAGTTCCAGTTCTTCCCCGCCTTCCGGCTTTAGGATATCCAACCCGATATACTCCGCCATGTCCATGGTATTGGTGACATAGCCTTCCGCATTGCCAAAATCTGCGATCAACTGCCCGATCTCGTATTCTCTCATGACATCGATCGCTCGCCCGATGTGATCTTCGTGCCCATGCGTCAGGAGCAGATAGTCAAGCTTCCTGATCTTCTGCTCTTCCAGATATTTTAGAAGATCGCGCGTGGACGCCGCAGCTGTCGAGCTCGCACTTCCGGTATCAACCAGCATAGCATGCTCACCTTGGACAAAAAGTGTCGCATCTCCCTGGCCGACATCAATGAAGTGTACATATAAATGATCCGCATCAAGCCCTTCTTCCGATTCAGAAGACGATTCCTTACTATCCTCGTCTTCGCTTTCCGGCTCTTTACTTACTTCGGATTCTGCTTCTTGTTCTGCCCCGGCCTCGACTACGCTGCTTTGCGTCTGTTTCTCACCATGCCTGTTTCCGTCATCAACCATTGATGATCTGCCCAGAAGCAGGATCAGGATCAGCACTGTGAGCAGAGCCGCACAGACAGTTAGCAATACAATTATGATAGGATGCATAGAGGCCGCAGAGCGGCCTCTTCTTTGTTTATTCATTCGCTTGGATTACCTGTTCTTCTGTAACCTGTTGTCTACACGGTCATATTTCTTATTGGGATCATATTCCAGACCGAAATACCCTTCTTTGATATGATCCATCTCATATTCTCCGATCGCACGGATGTTATGACGCTCTGTTTTGGTCAGTCCGTTCTTGTTGTCCTTCGAATAGTTTCCAAAATCATTATAGGACATGAACTTATATGGATTGATCCCATCCTTGTAACCGAACAGTTTCTCGTATGTGGGACTCCAGAAATCAAAATTATGTCTTGCATAAATCTCAAGTCTTGCTGCATGAAGTTCCTGCGGCGAGAGATTGAAGGTTCCAATATCATCGACAGAGTATTCCTTCGTACTGGAGTCTTCGATAATCGGTGCATAGAAAGCACCGCCACAATAATGGCCCAGATTAAATGATGCATCATATGCCGCTTTCCCTGCTTTTTGGTTTGCCGTAACTGCCCATACCTCGGCATCTTGCAACAGGAATTCCGCATAATCGCAGGACTCTGCCTCTTCGGCTACACGCTTTACGGCATCCTCTTCATCGATCGACCCATCCGCCAGACCTTCATTGATCTCCTGACGCACAAGCCATGCACGCGCATACGCATAGCGCAAGCGGATCGGATCATCCGGATCGTCAGACGGGAATGCCTCAACAGCACCTCGCATAAACTCTTCGTTATGACGCACATTCCACTCGTATTCATTAATGAATTCATCAAATTTTTCAATGAACAGCGCTTTGTACTTATCTTCGATATTATCGCGAAGCTGCCTGATGTTATCCATGTTGACATTCAGGCCCGCATTCTGCAGATCCTCGCCGCATACGATCGCATCATCGATCGTATTTTCGATCTCGGCGTAAATATCTGCGGCAACATCAAGCGTCATCAGCATATCCACCTGCTTCTGCGTACCCTTCACGTAATACTCAAAAGCCTTCGCAGCGCCTGCAGATCCCTTGTCCGGCCCGGCCTGCTTATAGATCGCCATTGCCTCTGTGAGCTTCTGCATTGCATCCGCACGCAGATCATCGTCTACAACTTTTTCATAGCTCGCTTCTACAAGCGCATCTGCCTTGGCAATCTGGTCGTCGCTTGCAGCGGGTGAAGAGCTGTCGCCATCTTCTTTCTTTTCAAAAAGATTTCCGATCTTATCCCTGATCGAAGAATCTCCCTCCTCAGCAGCCTCTTCTAACGCATCTTCAATTTCATCGTCCTCCGACTCTTCGGAAGAAAAGATTTTCTCCAAAAACGGAAGCTTGATCACATCCTTTTTGTACAGCACAATAACGGCAACAAGCACGATCAGAATGAATCCGACGATCGCACCGATCAGAATCGCAATCGGGAACTTTTGCTCTTCAGACCCCTGCACGCCTCTGTTATAATTCGATTGCGCCATCTGCTGCGGTCTGGGCGGCACTGCGCTCTGCTGCGACGCTGTCTGCACCGGTCTATTCTGTACTGCAGGTGCTGCCGGCTCCGCATTTTTCACCGGTGCTCCGCAATTACGGCAAAACTTTGCACCGGGTGTAAGTTCCGTTCCGCACTGCGAGCAAAACCTCTTTGTTTCCATTTTATTTCCCCCGTAAATCTATGGATTCTTTTAATCTATGTCAGATCAAAATTTGACCTGCTTCGGCGCTTCCGTAAAGGAAGAAAACGTCGCCGTTGCATTCTCAAAATAAAGCACTTCCGTATTATCATCGTCCTCTGAATACATACCTCTCAGCTGCGGATATGCATCCAGCATGTGCTTTTTTGCTTCTTTTCTGTCATCACGAACAAGCTTGCCCGCTACGCGGAGCCACTTACCATCTTTGAAGCAGCAAAGTTCAACTTTTCCATTCGCCTGGATCTGCTTGGAAACGTCTTTTGATTTTCCGGTCTGGATATAAAGCTTATCCTCAAACAGATCTATCGTTCCGAAAGGACGAACACGCGGCTGATCGCCGTCAACGGTTGCCAGATAATATGTGCCGCACTCTTTGATAAACTGATATACTTCCTGCATCTTGAAACCTCCTTTGAAAAAATGTGTTTATTTCAGTATCTCTTTTACCTTTTCATACATCGCGTCCGCAAGGAGCCTGTGTCCTTCGGGATCAAGATGAAGACTGTCAACATCACATCCGCTCACGATCGCAGACGCATCAAGGAACGCACAGTCAAACTGATCGGCCACCGGCTTATACCAAGTCGCCAGTTCGCGCGATACCTGCAATGCTTCCGGCAGACGGACAAAAGGTCCGAATTCTCCGTTTGCTACATCCTCACCAAGAAGCGGCGGTGCTACGATCAGGATCTTCAGCTCCGGACAGTGAAGATTATACATCAAATGGCCTTTGATCTTCATTAACATGTTCTGCAGACTTCCTGCGATCTCTCCCGCAGGCAATCCGAACTTAGCCTTCAGGTCATTGCTGCCAAGCATGATGATCAAGAGGTCAAACGGCAGATGCGATTCGATCATCGGGATCACATAATCGATCCCTGCCTTCGTGCCCCACTCCCAGGGATCGGCGTTCACAATGGATCTTCCGTTCTGTCCTTCTTCAATGACCTTATAACCGTCACCTAACTTAGTCTGTAAAAGACCTGTCCAGCGTACATCCTCCGGGAACCGGCTTCCGTCAACCGCGTTGTACCCCCAGGTATTTGAATCTCCAAAACATACAATTCTTTTCATCCGTTTCTTCTCCCAATAGTGAATGTTCTACACGGAATGCCTTTCAAGACATCTTCTGATAGTATTCCGCTAAAACTTATTCTATCAAATCAATAGTCCTATGCATACAAAAATCATGTTCTTTTGTTTATCATTTTTTACACGATTCCGATCAAATAAAGTACTCTCCCCTTTTGATGATTAAATGACAAAACGGCCTGCAGCAAAGATCCATACGCCTTGTCATCTTCAGCATTATGAACGGCAAAAGAGTGCTTCTCACCTCTCGTGACAGACACCGTATGGATCATCTTCGTGATATCGTCCCGGTCATTGTATGCAGTCATGATAAATGTCCTGCAGGTACCTTCAAGGTCTTGCATCGTATCCGGTGTGATCTGACGCCCGGTCAGTTTATGCACAGCAAATCCGTTTTCTTCAAAGAAACGGCAGATGCATTGCATATCAGTCCCCCAGGCTCCCCTTCGCACGAGCCCTCTTCTCTCAAATCCCGCGAGCAGATCCGGAAACGAAGTATCAGACTTATGATCTGTCAGATCGAGCAAAGTATTATATGCCGCGATCACTTCGCAGGCATTATATGAAGCCTTAAACCGCTTCCCATAGTAAAGATCATCCATATCATTCTGATGCTCTATAAAAGGATCTTCGGCATGCGTCATAATATACCTCTGCCATCCGATCCGGTTCGCCTTGAGGTGAGCCTCAATCAGCGAAGTCGGCAATCCCCTTTTCAAAGCGCATACATGCATAACCCAAAGAACAAACCGATCATTGACTTTCTTTGGAATAAAGGAAACAATGAATTTCCTTATACTAAAAATCAATCTACTCATCAGCTACCTAAATTCATCATGATTTATAGTCTTCTGCTATAACTCTAGGGGAAAGACTGAATAACGCAGGCTCTCCTTAAGTATAGTTGCGTTTATCATCCGTATGCAAGAAAAAACCCCAATCGATCTCGATTGGGGTTTTAGAGGCACGAGCCGGATTTGAACCGGCGATAGAGGTGTTGCAGACCTTTGCCTTACCACTTGGCCATCGCGCCATATGTATGAGTGACTCCGACGGGAATCGAACCCGTGTTACCGCCGTGAAAGGGCGATGTCTTAACCGCTTGACCACGGAGCCGTTAAACTCCCCGAGCAGGGCTCGAACCTGCAACAACTCGGTTAACAGCCGAGTGCTCTACCATTGAGCTATCGAGGAATACTTCTTAAAGGTTCATACCTTCAAAACCGAACACCAAATCCTCTCTCCAAATGTTTGTCCTTACTTTGGTCAAGCCCTCGACCGATTAGTAACATTCAGCTGAACACATTACTGTGCT
>SVFT01000013.1 GCA_015056735.1 Lachnospiraceae bacterium
TGCCGCAGACCGGACTTGAACCGGTACGATGTTGCCACCGAGGGATTTTAAGTCCCTTGCGTCTGCCAATTCCGCCACTGCGGCTGACTGCCTTGACAATTTAAGAGTGTAGCATACCACCTCTTAAAATGCAAGGCATTCTTGGCTTGCTAAGCCTTGTATTTCAGCACGATTCCGCCATGTGCGGGGACCGAAACATGAACGATCCCGTCAACCACATAGAAGCTGTTTGTTCCGACCTCATAGCTGTGATCGCTCGTTAGGATGAGAAGCTTCATCTCTGCCCGCATCGGAACACCGACTTCCCAGACGCTCACTGTCTTTTCTATGGGAAGGTCCGCACAACTGATCATGACCACCGAGGTTTCCTTATCCGTAAAGCGCGCATAAGCGAGGATCCCGTCACCCACGTTCATTCTTTTCAGTGACCCATCCCGCAGTTCCGGATTTTCTTTACGGATCCGGATCATCTCTTTATGAAATACGAGAAGACCCGTATCCTCACTTCCCCAGGGAAACGGTCTGCGATTATCCGGATCCGTGAAACCGCACACGCCGACTTCGTCGCCGTAATACACGGTCGGACAGCCGGGCCATGTCATCTGTATCATAACAGCCTGCCGCATGATCTCTTTCCGAATATCTTCGGATGCTGCTTTGCTTCCAAGCGTATTCAGGCGCCCGATCTTTCCGTTGGTCCTTGTAAGGAATCTGGAATGATCGTGATTGGAAAGCTGATTCATTGCCGTCTCCAAAGAAGGGGTCGGGATCAGCGCCATGTGCCATTCCATCGCTGACCAGAAAGCATCCACATTGCCGATCAGATCTTTCCGCTTATCATCACTGTGTTTTTGCATACCGGTCAGATACCAGCTGACAGGCTCCATGAATGCATCGTAGTTCATCACGGAGTCCCACTCGTCCCCCATAAGCCAGGGAGATGCATCGCCGTAATGCTCTGCCAGGATCAGCGCTTCATCATTCGTTTGCTTGATCCGGCGCCTGAAGTCCTTCCAGAAAGCATGGTTTACTTCAGGAGTATGTCCGAGATCCGCCGCCACATCCAGGCGCCATCCGTCCACACAAAAAGGCTCTGAGATCCACTTCTCGCCGATCCGCAGGATCTCCTCTTTTAATTCGGGCGAATCATCATAGTTCAGCTTCGGAAGCGTCTCATGACCCCACCAGCCTTCATAATGGCTGTTATACGGCCATTCGCCGGACCCGGTAAACCGGAAATAGGAATGATACGGACTGTTCTCATCAATATATGCACCTTTTGCATATCCTTCCACGTCCTCATAGATCCTCTCATGATCCATCCATTTGTGAAAAGAACCGCAATGGTTGAAAACGCCGTCCAGGATCACGCGGATCCCACGCTCATGTACCTCTTCGACAAAACGGGCGAAAAAACTGTTTGCATTCTCCAGGTTTTCGACCTGTGTCACGCGTGACCGGTACCGGGTCGCTTCACGATTATCGTTTACATCCGGTTCCAGATGCTCACCCTTATCCCGTGCAAAGAAAGCAAGATGAGGATCGATATAATCATAATCCTGTGTATCGTATTTGTGATTAGAAGGAGATACAAAGAGCGGGTTAAAATAGATCGCCTCGACACCAAGATCGGATAGATAATCCAGTTTTTTCCAGACACCTTCCAGATCGCCTCCGTAAAATCGGCCGACATCCATTTCCTCAGGAATATCATACCAGTTATCCACATGACGGACATGTTTTCCAAGATAACTGTACTCACCCGTCAAAACATCATTATTGACATTGCCGTTAAAGAAACGGTCAACAAAGATCTGATACATGACAGCGCCTTTGGCCCAGGCAGGTGTCTTAAAACCCGGGATCACGACAAACTCAAAATGCTCCCCCGGAAGATCGACCAGACCGCGCCTGTCATAATACATTGTCTCACCGTCCGCTAAGATCTCGAAATGATAGCGGATCGGCTCATTCTCCAATTGCCACGTGGCAGCAAAATACTCAAACAGCTTCTCCCTGCGTTCAGGCAGCATGAGTTCCCGCTGCCCGCCCACAACAAGATAGATCCGCTGCGCATAATCGATCTTGCACCGGATTCGAATCTTCACCTGATCATATTTTGCAGGTTCTTCAGGTGTAACATAGTATTTCGTTGTGTCGCTGAAAAAACTGTCTTCGTATTCCATCGTTTCCCCTGCGGATAGTAAAAAAGACAGCGAAATGAATCGGCTGTCTTTTTTAGAGAAGGTATTTCTTTCTTATGGGGTATAGCAAAAAACTATATATAATGTATTGGGGGGTTACAAGAGTATACTAGCAAACCTCCGTCAATATTTCCATACGCGGTTTACACAAAATTACTAAAAATGATGTTCCTGTTTTGGTAGTTTTTACTAAAACAGAGCTTCGAACTCTTCTCTTGTAATCTTTTCTTTCTCTAATAAAAGGTCAGCACAACTATGGAGAACCCGCTCGTTCTGCAGGATCAGCTCTTTTGCCTTGGCATAGCAGTCATCGACGATCCGCTTCACCTCTGCGTCGATATCACCTGCAACGCGCTCGCTGAAACTTCTGTGATGTGCAAGATCACGACCGATGAAGACTTCGTCATCCTCATCATCGTAGTTGATCACGCCGACATTCTCGGACATACCATATCTGGTGACCATCTTCCTTGCGATCTTCGTCGCCTTCTTGATATCACTGGATGCACCTGTCGTGATATCGTCAAAAATGATCTCCTCCGCGATACGACCACCGAGTGATACCATGATCTCCTGCAGGATCTGCCCCTTCGTATGGAACATCTCATCCTTTTCCGGAAGCGGCATCGTGTAGCCTGCTGCCCCGTTTCCGGTCGGAATGATGGAAACGGTATAGACCGGTCCCACATCAGGGAGACAGTGGAACAGGATCGCATGCCCCGCTTCGTGGTATGCGGTGATCTTTTTCTCCTTATCCGTGATCAGGCGGCTCTTTTTCTCAGAACCGATCCCGACTTTAATAAATGCTTTCTTGATATCTTCCTGCTGGATAAAAGCACGGTTATCCTTTGCCGCATTGATCGCGGACTCATTCATCAGATTCTCAAGATCCGCACCTGTAAAGCCCGCTGTCGTCTTTGCGATCTGATTCAGATCGACATCATCCGATATCGGCTTATTCTTGGAATGAACCTGCAGGATCGCCTCTCTGCCACCGACATCGGGCACATCCACACTGATCTTTCTGTCAAAACGACCCGGACGCAGGATCGCGGGATCGAGAATATCCACACGGTTAGTCGCTGCCATCACGATGATGCCCTCGTTTACTCCAAAGCCATCCATCTCAACAAGCAGCTGGTTCAGTGTCTGTTCTCTTTCATCATGTCCACCGCCCATACCGGTACCGCGTCTTCTGGCAACGGCATCGATCTCATCGATAAAGACGATACAAGGCGCATTTTTCTTAGCATTTGCAAACAGATCTCTTACACGGGAAGCACCGACACCGACGAACATCTCAACGAAGTCCGAACCGGAAATGCTGAAAAACGGCACATTCGCCTCTCCGGCAATCGCTTTAGCAAGGAGCGTCTTGCCGGTACCGGGTGCACCCTCCAGCAGTACGCCCTTCGGAATTCTCGCACCCACCTTTGTAAACTTCTCGGGATCCTTTAAAAAATCAACGATCTCTTCAAGATCTGCCTTTTCTTCTTTCAGTCCGGCTACGTCCTTGAACGTCACTTTAACATCGCCAAGCGACATCTTTGCCCGGCTCTTTCCGAAATTGAGCATCTTACCGTTGCTGCCGGCGTTCTGTGAATTCATCATCGTAAAGAAGAACACACCGATGATCAGAACGATCAGCATCGGAAGCATCGAATTAACAAACCAGTTTTCTTTGGGTACATCGCGCATCAGCACATCGATACCCTTTGTCTCAAAGAAATGCTCCGTTTCAGAAACATCCGGTACATAGAGGATTCTGGTATCACCGGTATTCAGAGTCACGCGAACCGATCCGGTCGGCGTCTCTTTATTCGGTGAGATCACAACATCCGTGACCTTTCCGTCCTCCAGGTCCTTTACGAGCTCCGCTTTCGTATAATTCTCTTCTTTATTGTTCATCTGGCTGAACATGAATGTCGCGAACAGCAGAAGGGCAATGATAAAGAAATACGTATTCAGGCTTTTGCCGCTTTTGTTCAAGGGACTGTCCTCCTTTGGGTCTTCCTAGCAGTCGATCAGTCAAACTCCACTACGCCGATATACGGCAGATTGCGGTAACGCTGGTCATAGTCAAGACCGTAGCCTACTACAAACTCATCCGGGATCTCGAATCCCGTATAATCCACTTTCACATCGATCACACGTCTGTCCGGCTTGTCAAGGAGTGTACAGAGCGCAAGACTCTTAGGGCCTCTGGACTGCAGGATCTGCAAAAGGTAGCTGAGTGTTCTTCCGGAATCGACGATATCTTCGATAACAATAACATCTTTACCTGCAAGAGGCTCATCCAGATCCTTTACGATCTTCACAACACCGCTGGACTTTGTATCGCTTCCGTAACTGGAAACAGACATAAAATCAAGGGATACAGGCAGCTGGATACGCTTTGCCAGTTCACACATGAAAAAACTGCCACCCTTCAATACACAAACGAGATGCACCTGTTTTCCGGCATAATCGCGGGTGATCTTCTCGCCGATCTCCTGGATCTTTGCATCTACTTCTTCTTCCGTCAACATCACTCTTACATGTTCACTCATCGTAATGTCCTCCTGTCACGACAATCTGCAATATGGTATCTGTGGTTTCCCCCACTTTGTATGCTTCACTGATCCGATATCCCACAACCCAAAGGACGTGGTCACCGTCCGCCACAAGAGGGATCCGACCTCTTTCATCCCGCGGGATCTTCTCTTCGATCAGGTATTCCTTCAGGGATTTGTGATGCCCGGAAGCGCCGATCGTAAGAAAATCACCGCTTCTTCGTCCTCTCACCGTAACGGATTTTTTTATTTTATCATAATCAAACCACTTCGTATACTTTTTTTGCGGAATCTTCTGCCCCGGCAAAGCCTTTAGGATCGTAAAAGAAATTGTCGTTCCGTCCGGCAGGACCGTCTCTCCCGGTATCTTTACTTCTGTCTCGGAAAGGCTCTCTCCTGCCTCCGTCTTCCCTTTTGAGAAAATCAGATCACCATACACTTTCCTGACTGTGATCCCATAGGGCAGATCCGCTCTCCCGTTTCCGTTTCGTTCTGCGAGTGCCGCTACCGCTTTTAAGTGGACAGCTGTCAGATCCTTTCGCGTCCCTGCGAGCAGCTGCGCCGCGAGCATCAGGATCTGCTTTTGTAAAAACGGATCCTCCCTTCGGTATTCGCTGATCCGAATCGTTACCGCATCCGCTTTCTTTATGGCACACCTGTCAAAAGCATCCTGCGTCAGCTTCGATAAAAACCCTTCCGCCTCTTCAATATAGGCCGCAGTCTCCGCAATATGCCGCGCTGCGTGATGGCAGATCTCACGCTCTGCATACGCTAAAATGCGATGACGAAGCTTATTCCTTGTGTAGGCTTCGTCCGCATTTGTGGCATCTATGCAGTACTTTGCCTGCTCACTTTTTAAATATATCTCGATCTCGCCTCTCTCAAGACATAAGAGCGGTCGGATGATATCATCACGCATCGGTCGGATACCTGCAAGTCCCCGAAGTGCGGTCCCGCGAAAAAGGTTAAAGAGAACCGTCTCGGCGCAGTCGTTCATATGATGGGCAACAGCGATCTTAATATGCACGGACGGGTCTTTTTCTTTCATTTCCTCAGCGACCTTCGCAAAGTCGCGATAGCGAAGGATTCGCCCGGCCTCTTCAACCGTCAGACCGTTCCTGCGCGCATAGGCAGGCACATTTTCCCTGAAAATGCGGCAGGGAATGTTGTGATCTTCGCAAAGGTTCCTGACAAAGTCCGCATCCGCATCCGCTTCTTCCCGGATCCCGTGATGTACATGAACAACAAAAAGAGAAAAAAGGAAAACCCTTGCCAGATTTTTAAGCATCAAAAAAAGGCAGACCGAATCCGCTCCGCCGGAAACCCCTGCGATCACAAGATCACCGGGCTCGATCATGTTCTTTTTTCGGATGTACGCTTCTACCTTTTGCAGCATATCTCTTCAGTCAATAATAGCGGATAGCTGTCTGCCATCCGCCGCTATTCTTTCTCTTTAAAGATAATTTCTCCGTCATGAACCAAGCCAAGCTTATCCTTTGCGACTTCTTCCGCATACTTCTTGGTCTTGGTGTACTTCTTATACTCTTCGATCTCTTCCGTCCGCTTCATCTCTTCGTCGATCTGACGCATCAATGCAGCTTCCCGCTCCGCATACTGTTCCTGCTTCGCTTTCAGCTCGACGCTCTTGATCCCGACAACCAGAAGAAGCATGGCAACCACGACCATGATCATCGTCATCGCCAGACGGTTCTGCCGCTTCTTACGGAAAGCCTGCTTGCGCTTCGCCATCTGTCAGCACTCCCCATTACATCGTTAACATAATATAAGTGTAACATGTTTTGCGGCATTTTCAACCGAAAAATCAGGAAAAAACTAGTTTAAATAGCGAAAAAGCTCCTTTGCCTCTTCTTTTTTCACCGTTTCCTGCACATCCAGCACTTCCACACGTACTTCTTTATTGCCAAAACCGATCGTCAGGATGTCACCGACTTTGACATTGGCCGATGCCTTTGCCGGCTTATCGTTCAAAAGAACGCGCCCCGCATCGCACGCATCGTTCGCAACTGTCCTTCGCTTGATCAGTCTGGATACTTTCAGATACTTATCTAATCTCATTATCTCACCAAAATAGTCAGCTTTATCTCAGAAAAAAGGGAGAAGGCGAATGCCTCCTCCCTTCGGATATTCATTATCTTATTTGTTAACGATGTCCTTTAAAGCCTTACCAGCTTTGAACTTAGGAGCCTTGGAAGCTGCGATCTTCATTGTAGCACCTGTCTGAGGATTTCTGCCCTCTCTAGCTGCTCTCTTGGAAGTCTCGAAAGTACCGAAACCAACTAACTGAATCTTGCCGCCTTTTTTAAGCTCTTTTGCAACTGTATCTGTGAAAGCCTTAAGAGCCTTCTCAGCATCTTTCTTGGATAAACCAGCCTGCTCAGCCATAGCTGCAACTAATTCTGTTTTGTTCATTTTGAACTCCTCCTCTTTCGTGAGTTTTTGTTTTTGATTTTATAGTATTTCTGCGAAACACCTATATACATATATATCCAATTATGCCCAATTTGTCAAGGAATTATTGGGTTTCTTTGTCGATTTCGGCAATTTTTGAAGCGATCCTATCCGACAGAATCATCTCCGGTGAAAGATCTGTCTTATAAGCGATCTCGGAAAGTGTCCAGAGCACATCTCCAAAGGCTTTTTCAAGGTCTTCCCGGTCATTGGAATCAGCCGCTCTGCCGAGCATCTTCAACTGCTTCCCCGTCCTTTGTATGAGATCCTTGGGATCCTCTACGGAAAGCTGATAGATTTTTTCAGCTTTCTTGACAACTTTTTTGGCCCGATCAAGTGAAGGAAGTTCCTTCGGAATCTCCTGAAGCGGTGACTTGATCCAGCTTTTTCCCGCCTTCTCCTCCTTTTTGATATCCTCCCAATTGTGACGGATCTCGGTGATCGAATCGGTTTTGGTATCTCCGAATATATGCGGATGGCGACGGATCATTTTTTCGGAGACTTCCCTGATCACATCATCGATCGTAAAAAGCTTCTCTTCTTCTGCGATCAGGCTGTGAAGTACAACCTGAAGCATCAGATCACCCAGCTCCTCCCGCATGTTCTCCGCATCGCCTGTCTCCTCCCAGATCCTGATCGACTGAAGAAACTCCGCCGTCTCTTCCGTCAGGCAGGGGCGCAGGCTTTTATGCGTCTGCACACTGTCCCAGGGACAGCCGCCGTCCTTTGCGCGAAGCCGGCGCATGATCTTTAAGAATTCTTCAAATGAATATGTCTGACTCATTCCGTTCTCCTTGCCACGAGCTCGGAGAAGGACAGTTCCATATCCTTGTCGGCTCCGTCAACCTGAATCGTATAACTTCTTGTCTGATAACCGCTCTTTCGAAGCGAAACAACATGGGTCCCCTTCTCTTTCGGGAATGTCGTCGGTACGATACCGGCATAATTGCCGTCTACATAAACCTCCGCACCCTCCGGTGCATTGATCTTGACTACGCGTTCGCCGCTTCCGGCTGTGATCGCATCGTCCTCGTTAGCCGTCTGCTTTTTCGTATCTGTCGTCTGTGAAGAAGGGCTTACGGATGCAGCATCCCCTATCTGCGGCGTAGTCGCCTCACCTGTCTTGCCGGCATTGACCTGCTCTTCCGTCGGAAGCGCATTGTATACGGCGTTTTCATCCTCTACGCCGCCTTCATCCGTCTTCGGAGGATCCGCTTTTTCCGTCACCTCTCGTTCCATCTCGATATTGAGGTTTGCGTTGTCCTGTCCCACGCGCAGATACTGGCTGATCGTCTCATATCCGGATGCTCTTACGATCATCTGGTGAAGGCCGTATTCAAGCGTCACAAACGTCGATGTGTCAACAAGTTCTCCGTCAATATACACTTTTGCATCCGTCGGATAGATCGTAAAGAAAATATTGCCTGTCTTCACTTCTTCGCCCTTCAGATCACTTAAGTCAAGCTGCGTTTCTTCGCCGCTGTGTATAACAACCTGCATCGTGCCGCCGATCTTGCCGTTGCGCACGTTTACTTTGTAATCACCTTCCGGAACCGTGAGCAGCATATCTTTCGTGATCCGCTGCACGTACTTTCCGCCGACTTCGATCCATCCGCCGACAAAATAATCCGTCCCTTTCAGCCTGAGGTACCCGTGTCCGCGCTCAACCAGAATGGAATAGACCGTTTTATCAAGACCGCTGATCTTCACGATATCGTTCTCGTTAAGATCTTCCTCGTCGAGCTCTTCATTACCGGACATCAGGACCAGACGATCCGCCAGACTGTATCGCTTACCGTCGATCGTCATCTCACTTCGCTCGAACTGATAGGAATAGTCCGATACGTTCGTATATTTCCAGTTATCCGCATTCTGCTCGATCGAAACCGCCTTCTTCGGAAGATGCCTGAACTTCACATTCACGATATCACCTGCGTTCAGCTGTGCGATCGAAAGCGCCTGCCCCGTTTTATCGTAGACCGTCGTTGTGCCATCATACGTAAGTGTATATTTCAGATCAACGACCGTGTTTAAAAACGTCACTTCGTTCTTGCTTTCATTTACTTTCACAACGACTGCCGTATCATATGAGTCGTACTCGCCCGGAGCAAACGTCTTAAAGCCGGTCGTCTCTTTTTTCGCTTCCGCTTCTTCATCCACTTCTTTTTCTGCGATCACAAGATCCTTGATCCCGCTCTGAACACCGCACGCGGAAAGGCCGAGCACTATAGCCACCAAAACGCTCACATATTGAATTCGTCTTTTTGTCATCCGATGTTTTTTCATATCCGTGTCAGCAAAAAATCCTTTGTATTCCGCTCAGGATGCTCCAGCACGATCTCCAAAAGCCGCTGCAGAGTCTCACCGACTTCTTTGCCAGGCTTCATACCGCGCTCGATCAGGTCTCCCCCCGTCACTGCCAGTTCTTTGAGTGACAGACAATCTCCGCGCTCTGTGATCATCCGGAAGATCTCATCCGTCTTACCGATCTCCTCTTTGGAAAAAAGTGCCTCTCCGTCTTCCGTCCCTTCCGCGACCGCAAGACGGATCTTTAAAAGGATCGGGAACAGCTTGCGCCCAAGCTTATATGCGCCCCTTCGAACACTTACCTCATCCGCATCGATCTTCATGTACAGGGAACGTGATAATCTGCAGACTCCGTTGATCGTGTCATTATCGAATTTAAGCCTTTGAAGGACCGCCTTCGCTTCCTGCTCATCACCGTCAAAAAGGATACTGTATCTGATAAGCTTATCGGGATCGGATGCTTCCATCGATCTTAAGATACGGGATGCCTTACCGTCTTTTTCCTTTTCATCCCACTCCGGAAGCACAATCTTCGTGATCCCATACGTGTACGCCGTTTTGAGAAAAGAAGGATTCGGCGACTCTAAAAGCTTCGTCAGCTCTTCCCGCACACGCTCCGCGCTGATCTTTCGAAGATTCGGTGAAAGCTTACGGATCGCCTGTCCCGTTTTTTCTTCGATCGAGTAACCAAGCTGTGCCGAAAACCGGACGGCACGCATCATGCGAAGCGCATCCTCTGTAAAACGCTCGGTCGCTTCGCCCACGCAGCGGATCAGTTTTCTGTCTATATCCTGCTGCCCGCCGAAGATGTCAACAAGACCGTCTTTATGATTGTATGCCATCGCATTGATCGTAAAATCACGGCGAAGCAGGTCCTCATGAAGGTCCGTACAGAAAGTCACTTCTTTCGGATGCCTGGCATCTTCGTACTCACCGTCGATCCGATACGTCGTCACTTCAAACCCGTCTTTACCGATCATGACTGTCACGGTCCCGTGCCTGATCCCCGTATCGATCGTCCTTGGAAAAAGCTTTTTGATCTCCATGGGCTTTGCACTTGTTGTGATATCCCAGTCATTCGGTGTGCGTGAAAGGATCACATCGCGCACGCACCCGCCGACCGCATAGGCTTCAAATCCCGCCCCGGTCAGTGTCTCTATGATATTGTCTACTTTTTGCGGTATCTCGATTCTCATCGTTCTCTATTATATCACATGGAGTCTTCCTGATACGAAAAAAACCGCGGAGCCCAAAGCCCCGCGGCATGTGATCTTTCCTTAATATGCACGTCCCCAGTAAACCATCTTCTTGGCAGGTCTGCCGCAGCAAACGCATGTATCGGAGATCTGTTCCTGTTCAAAAGGCATGCAACGGCTCGTTACACTCAAGTCTTCCTTGATCTTATCTTCGCAGGCCTGATCACCGCACCACATCGCTTTCACGAAACCTGCCTTCTCATTGAAGATCCCGGTAAACTCATCATAGTTATGCGCCACATATGTATGCTCATCGCGGTGCGCTCTTGCACGTTCAAGCATATCACTCTGCATCTGCTCTAAAATCTCGCCTACCTTTGCATCAAGCTGATCGAATGGAACTTCCGTCTTCTCTCTCGTATCACGACGGCAGATCACGCACTTGCCTGCCTCGATATCCTTCGGGCCGACCTCAACACGAAGCGGGATACCGCGCATCTCCTGCTCGGAGAATTTCCATCCGGGGCTCTTGTCGGAATCGTCAACCTTTACACGATAATTGCTCTTTAAGATGCCTTCGAGTTCAAACGCCTTATCCAGTACGCCTTCCTTCTTCTGCTGGATCGGGATGACCATTACCTGTGTCGGTGCGATCTTAGGCGGCAGAACAAGGCCCGAATCGTCACCATGTACCATGATGATGGCACCGATCATTCTGGTCGTCATACCCCAGGACGTCTGATAAACATACTTCAGTGTATTGTCCTTATCCGCAAACTGAATACCGAATGCCTTTGCAAAGCCGTCGCCGAAGTTATGGCTGGTACCGGACTGAAGTGCTTTACCGTCATGCATCAATGATTCGATCGTGTACGTTGCTTCCGCACCGGCAAACTTCTCTTTATCGGTCTTGCGTCCCTTGATCACGGGGATCGCCAGCACCTTTTCACAGAAATCAGCGTAGACATTGAGCATCTGGATCGTACGCGCTTCCGCATCCTCAAATGTAGCATGCGCTGTATGGCCTTCCTGCCACAAGAACTCTCTGGAGCGAAGGAACGGTCTCGTTTCCTTCTCCCAGCGGACAACGCTGCACCACTGGTTATATACTTTAGGCAGATCGCGATAGGAATGGATGTCGTTCTTGTAAAAATCACAGAACAGCGTCTCGGAAGTCGGACGTACGCAGAGACGTTCCTGCAGCTCATTCAGACCACCATGAGTAACCCATGCAACTTCAGGGGCAAATCCCTCTACATGATCTTTTTCTTTTTCAAGAAGGCTTTCCGGAATGAACATCGGAAGGTATACATTCTGTACTCCTGTTTCTTTGAACATTGCATCCAGGTTCTTCTGGATATTCTCCCAGATCGCATAACCGGCGGGTTTGATGACCATACATCCCTTTACGCTTGTATAATCGATCAATTCCGCTTTCTTCACAACGTCTGTGTACCATTGTGCAAAATCTTCTTCCATCGACGTGATGGATTCCACTAATTTTTTATCTGCCATTTTCCTGATTTTCCTTTCTATGACTACATGGGCAATTCTATGTTAATTCACGTGAAAAGTCAAATAATAAAGGTTTTTGGCTCCTTTGTGCGTGGGTGGACAAATGTCAGGCTGTATGCACAAAGCATCAGTTTCGGTGCCCGGTTATCCACATTTCCGTATTTCGTATCCCCAACGATCGGATGTCCGATGTGGGAAAACTGTGCACGGATCTGATGAAATCGCCCTGTTCTGATCTCCACATCCATCAGCGCTGCCGGTCCGTAAGACCTGCCGCCAAGTTCATAGTCCTCGAATGTCTCCATAATGCGGTATGTGAGCTCTGCGTATTTCCAGTTATCTGCGACATTTTTCGCGCCGCCCCTTCCTGTCTGCTCCGGCACCCTGCCATCCGCAACGACTGCTTTGGAAGACGCTGCATCTTTACGCATATAGCAGACAAGCGTTTTTTCAAGTCCTTCCGGAATCCCGCGCACAACGGCGCGGTATTTTTTATTAAGCGACCCTTCCGTCAGCTGCGCGGTAAGCCCTGCTGCCGCATCTTTTGTTTTTGCAAAAACGAGAAGGCCCTCAACGGGCTGATCGAGTCTGTGGACCACGCCAAGATAGGGGGCTTTTGTGCTTTTCTCAGAAGCAATATGATTCTTACATTCACTGACGACATCCGCTTCATGGGCGCGCGATGACTGCGTCGCGATCCCGGCCGGCTTATGGCATACGATCAGATCGTCGTCTTCATAAATGATCTTTGTTTTCATTGCCATTCATTTTAATGAATTTTCGCATATAAGTAAAGAATATGTACTATAATCGATTTATAGTTTTTTAATAATAAAATCACGTGCTTTTTATTTTACAAATCCCTGTTCATGTTATACTCATAGCAGATGCTTTTTCGGGTGAAAATGATATGAAATTACGAACACGACTGATCATAACGTTTTCGATCATATTCTTTATGCCGCTGATCCTGATCGTCTTTACGTTTTGGGGCCTGGATTTCTTCCTGCACCATACGATCAACCAGCCGGCTATGCTCAATGCGTTTCTGGCGGATATGGGGATCTCGATCGTTCTGATCCTTTTCATTACGGCTTGTCTTTTGACACGATGGATCTACAGAGGCGTCTTCAGACCGGTGCACGATCTGAACGTGGCCATGCAGAAGATCGCGGAGGGCAACCTGGAATATGAGCTGGCAATGCACGGGCAGGGTGAGCTTGGCGACCTCTATCGTAACTACGAAGACATGCGTCTTCGATTAAAGGAAAGTGCCGATGAAAAGCTTCTGGCAGAACAGCAGAACAGAGAGCTGATCAGTAATATCTCGCACGATCTGAAAACGCCGATTACTGCAATCAAAGGATACGTTGAGGGCATCATCGACGGGATCGCCGATACGCCTGAGAAAAAGACAAAATACGTTCGCACGATCTACAACAAGGCAATGGATATGGACAGACTCATCAATGAGCTGACATTCTATTCCCGTATCGATGCAAATCGTATTCCGTATAATTTTCACAGGATCAATGTGGCGGATTATTTCAGAGATTGTGTTGAAGAAGTCGGGCTGGAACTCGAATCCAAAAATATCCGCCTGAACTATTCGAATATGGTCGATCCTTCGACCAGGATCATTGCGGATCCCGAACAGATGAAACGCGTGATCAACAACATTATCAGCAACAGCATCAAATATCTAGACAAAGAAGAAGGGCAGATCGATATCCGCATCCTGGATGAGATCGATTCCGTCCGTGTAGAGATCGAGGACAACGGCAAAGGCATCGCGACCAAAGATCTCAGTGCGATCTTTGAAAGGTTTTACAGGACCGACGCATCGCGCAATTCCTCCAAGGGCGGCAGCGGCATCGGACTTTCCATCGTCAAGAAGATCATCGAAGATCATGGCGGTTACATCTGGGCCACCAGCAAAGAAGGCGAAGGAACCTGCTTACATTTTGTTATCAGAAAATACAGAGAGGTTAAAGGCAATGAGTAAGATTCTGATCATCGAAGACGAAGAAGCTATCGCAGACTTGGAAAAAGACTACCTGGAGATCAACGAATATGAGGTCTGCATCGAAAATGCCGGCGATACCGGTTTAAAACGTGCACTTTCGGAAGATTTCGATCTGATCATTTTGGACCTCATGCTTCCCAATATGGATGGGTTTGAAGTCTGCAAAAAGATCCGCGAATCCAAAAACATTCCGATCCTGATGGTTTCCGCCAAGAAGGAAGACATCGACAAGATCCGCGGCCTGGGTCTGGGCGCAGATGACTATATCACCAAGCCCTTCAGTCCAAGTGAGCTGGTAGCGCGCGTGAAGGCACATATGGCCAGATACACAAGGCTCGTCGGATCACAGGCACAGGAGAATGATGTTGTTGAGATCCGCGGGATCCGCATTGACAAAACAGCTCGCCGTGTCGTGATCGACGGAGAGGAGAAGGCTTTCACCACAAAAGAATTCGACCTTTTGACATTCCTTGCCGAGCATCCGAATCGCGTTTTTACAAAAGAAGAGTTATTCCGCGAAGTGTGGGATATGGATTCCGTAGGCGATATCGCAACCGTTACGGTTCATATCAAGAAGATCCGTGAGAAAATTGAATTTGATACCGCAAAGCCTCAGTACATTGAAACGATCTGGGGTGTTGGGTACCGCTTTAAAGTATAACCACAAGTTTCACATCAAAAAAGCACCTTGCCGGTTTGAATATCGATCACCGGCAGGGTGCTTTTTTATTCACATATGTATTCAGACGGTCTGGTTTCCCAGAAAACGAAGCCGCCTGATCGCTTCTGCCGCGATCTTGCAGAACTCGCCTTTTCTGGCGCGGTCTTCATTCTCACCGGCGGAACCCAAGAAGAACTGAGCAGTCTCTTCAAAGTAACGTTCCGCATTTTCAATATCATCCATCTTGAATGAAACGGAGCCGCAATACAGCGTACGAGTCGAATTATCAAATCTGGATTCATATCTTTCCGCAGACGGTAATTCTTCGTTATCTTTTTTCTTAAACTCGTTGTTTAATGCCTGAATTAAACCTTCTCTCGAAAATCCTGCCATATTGATTACCTCTCTTTAATCACATACTGAAACAGACACCACAGTTCAAGTTTAAAATTAGTGTAACCGCTGAATTCAACGAATGTCAAGAACTATTCTTCCTCTCCGCGCACACCGATCTGGTAATAGGAAATGCCGTATTCTTTAACACGCTTTTTATCATACTGATTACGGCCGTCAAAGATGATCGGGTTCTTTAACAGTCGTTTGATCTCATAGAAATCCGGGCTTCTGAACTCTTTCCACTCCGTGATCAGGATCAGCGCGTCCGCTTCAGGAAGAGCCTCGTATTTGCTCTTTGCATAGGAAACGCTTTCATTGCCTTTTAAGTAGCACTCACGTGCCTCCCTTTCTGCCTTAGGATCATACGCTACGATCTTTGCACCTGCTGCCGTCAGTTCATTGATGATCGTGATCGCAGAGGATTCCCTCATATCATCCGTATCCGGCTTGAAAGCAAGACCCCAAACGGCAAATGTCTTGCCTTTTAAGTCTTCACCGAATTTTGCCTTTACTTTGTTAACGATCACACGCTTCTGCGCATAGTTTACATCTTCAACAGACTGCAGGAGCTTCGTTTCATAGCCAAACTTCTCGGCTGTTTTGATAAGTGCCTGCACATCTTTCGGGAAGCAGCTTCCGCCGTATCCGCATCCGGGATAGATGAAGGAAAAGCCGATACGCTTATCGCTGCCGATACCGCGACGTACTTTGTTGATATCCGCGCCAACACGCTCGCATATATTGGACATCTCATTCATAAAAGAGATCTTGGTCGCCAGCATGGAGTTTGCTGCATATTTTGTCATTTCCGCAGACAGGATATCCATGATGATCAGGTTCTCGCTGTTCATCATATAAGGCTTATAAAGCTCGCGCATTGCGGCTTCTGCCTTCTCATTGTCAACACCGACTACAACACGGTCCGGTTTCATACAGTCTGCGATCGCACTGCCTTCTTTTAAGAATTCCGGATTGGAGATCACATCAAATGTCAGATCGGATTTTCTTGCATCCAGCTCTGCCTGAATCGTCGCACGTACCTTCTTTGCCGTTCCGACCGGTACAGTAGACTTATCGATCACGAACATATGGTGGTCCATATTCGCACCAATACTCTTTGCAACTGACAGCACATACTGCAGGTCCGCGGATCCATCCTCGCCCATCGGCGTCCCGACTGCGATAAAGACAATATCCGATACTTTCAGGGCTTCCGCGATATCGGTCGTAAAGTTCAGACTTTTTGAAGCATGGTTACGCTCCACCATCTCCGTAAGGCCGGGCTCATAGATCGGAATGATCCCGTTCTTTAAATCTGTGATCTTCTTCTCATTAACATCCACACACCATACGGTGTTGCCCATCTCGGCAAAACATGTACCTGTAACCAGGCCTACATATCCTGTTCCGACTACTGCTACTCTCATTCGATTGCATCCTCCAATGCTTATTTATCACGGGTTACTGTTCCCTGATCAACTTTATATACGATATCACAATTTGCGATCGTACTCAACCTATGCGCAATGATCAGAAGTGTCTTCGACCCTGCAAGATAATCGATCGCCTCCATAACGGCTGCTTCAGTCTCATTATCCAATGCGGAAGTTGCCTCGTCAAGAACCAGGAAATCAGGGTTGTGATACAACGCTCTCGCTATGCCGATCCTCTGACGCTGACCGCCCGATAAGCGTACGCCGCTCTCTCCGATCACGGTATCAAGACCTTCTTCCAAACTGTTGATAAAATCTGCAAGCTGTGCTTCCCTGACTGCGCTCTGCAAACGTTCTTCGCTTACCTCTTCCGCAGGGATCCCAAACAGAATATTCTCTCGGATCGATGCATCAAGAAGGGCGATCGTCTGCGGGATGTATCCGAGCTTTTGGTGCCATGCACCAAGATTCTCACGAATATCTTTACCGTCTACATACACACCGCCGTGCTGCGGTGTCAAGAGACCCAGGATCACATCCGCCATCGTTGTCTTGCCCTGTCCTGAAGGACCCACAAATGCAACCGACTTATTCTTTGGGATCTCAATGTTTACATCATGAAGCACATCATGCTGTGCGCTCGGATAACGGAATGAAAGATCCTTTACTTCAACCGCACGCTCAAATGGCAGAGACTCCATCTCAACCGCCTTTGCACCCGACTCTTCGGAAGGCGCTGCAGAGAGTCTGTGGCCGATCAGCTCTTCAATCGCTTTCAGGTCATGATAGATCGAATCAATCGCCGGCCTGCTGAAAATAATGCGGCTTAAATATTCTGCAATACGGTTGGCCGACGGAAGCATACGAAATGCTGCAACCGCAAAGATCGACATCGTCGGGATAAAAGCCGAAGGATCGGTACCGAGCATCACTTTCACGCAGATGATAACCAGTAATCCCGAGATCACGATCGTCTCCATAACCGGCTTCGGGATCATCGAATATACTTTAAATTTGCGATAGCTCTCCGCAAAACCGCGGTACTGCTCATCATACGTGTTCAAAAAAGACTGCTCCCGGTCCAGGATCTTGATCTCTTTGATACTGCGCAGTGTCTCCAGAACCGTCTGTCTGGTATCTGCCTGGCTGTTACGGCCTTTGCGCCCCGCTCTTCGAAGACGCTTCCTGAAAACAAAAAGGAAGAGATAACCGAACAATCCGATCAGTCCAAGTGTTCCGATCGTGATCACGATATCCTGAAATGCGAGGAACACCAAAAGTGCAAGGCACACGCTGCCCTCCGACGCAAACTGAAGACCTGCCAGGATCGCTTCAAAGAACGAGGTCACATCTTCGTTGATATTGCGGCTTAACTCCGCACTGTTATGATCCAGATGAAATACATACGGCTGGCTGACGTAGCACTGCATCATCCGGTAAGATAAAATACGCTGATTGTCATACGTAAAGCGATACTGCATGCTGTGCATCAGGTAGACGTAGATATTCTTTAATATGTAGATCACAATAATCAGAACACCAAGCGCGATGATCAGCTGATCGGTATCACGCAGGTGCAGCTGCTCATAAAAAAACCGGATATACGCATTGTCCATCAGCTCGTCCGGATTGAGTACCGCACTGATGAACGGAAGAACAGCGCCTACGCCGACAAGCTCCACGAACGCACCGATCACGATCACGATAAACAGCCAAAGCGCCTTCGCTTTCTGCCTGCGATCAAATACATATGCTATTTTCTTCCACCACATTCTGCTATTCCCTTTATCTGCTACTGTGCAAGCAGATCATCGACTGCTTCCGTCTCGGCTTCGGCTCCCGGGTCTCTGGATTCTGCTTTCAACACCCTGGATGTTTTGAATGCCTTCGTGCAAATATGCTTTCCGGACCATCTGTCAAAAACCGCAATACAGATATCGCCGTGTCCTTCCATTTCAAAATAATTCTTGGTATCATCCCCAACCGTCAAAATCGGCTTTCCGGAATCATCAAATGTCAGTTTCGCCTTTCCAAATGACGTTTCCGTCTCCAATTCGTCTGCCGGTGAGATCTCTTCCCGCAGAAGACCACTGTTATAATCGATCACAGCATAATAGTTCTGCTCGTTTTCCTTTGCCTCTTTGATCTTTTCAAGATCAATGATGTTCCCAATCAGTTTGAAGGTCTGCTGATCGCGAAAACTTGAGGAACCGCCTTCTATATAGATCACCAGATTCAGTGTATCATCATGACACTGCACCAGAAAACTCTCAAGTCCTGCTGCCGACCGGAGATTCTCATGTTTCATCTCCAGATACTGCGCATAGTCATCGCCCCATTCCTGCAAATAGACAGGATCGTCGTATCGGCTTGGGATCTCGTATTTCGGAAGTACCTGCTCACCCAGAAATGCCGAAACCTTACGGGATCCGGACACATTCATATGTGCACCGTCGGAAAAATCCGTATCATAATCATAAATGTCCGTACGGCCAAGCAGATTCACATGCTCAATGCCGCATCTTTCCGCCAGGTCATCCAGACTGTTGAACCAGCGCTGTTGCTTTGCATCGGCTTCAAGCGGTAATGTAAGCAGGAAAACCTCTATCCCGCGTTTATGACATTCCGTAATGATCTCACCGAGGATCTTCTGGCCGTCGCCTTCCGGAACCTCCTTTTCGCTCCGATCGATCATGTCATACCGTACCGGATGCCCAAGTCCTGTTCCATACGTCGCCCCGCGCATGATGCCGGGATTCGGATCCGGGACAAAATCTCCGTCTGCGATCTCTTTCCAGCGGGCATGATATTCAGAGAACGGAAACAGAATCCGTGCCCTGTCTGCCGAACGATCATACAACTCGTACGTCGCATCGATCTTGGTCTTCGTGATAGGAACAGCATCCGCAAACATGTGGAAACCCGCCAGCTGATCTTCCGTGCTGTCCTGCTTCCAATAACGGTCTGTATTGATCACAACAAGTTTCGGCGTCGTGTACCGTAGCGCGATCCGAAGCATGGCCAGATCCCTCTGCACGCCGTCTTTTGCCGCACAGAGAATGTAGGAACTGTAACCGTAATGCTCCCACAGTTCCATCGGGCTGACGTCGGCCGCAACCTGACTTGTTCCGATAAAAAGGATATCCTTGTTTGTATTCGAATCAAAGAATCGCCGCATGCGATCCTCTGCTGTCTTTCTTGTAAAAAGATGAAAAGCAGCAAACGACAGCATGACCATCAAGACAATGGCAACACACGCGATCACCATTGTTTTCAACTGATTTCGATTTACCATCTATTGTATTTCCCTATTAGTATTCTGCATGCTCATGCCAGTTCCACGCATGCGATACGATCGTATCGATCGCACCGTACTGCGGCTCCCAGTCAAGTACACGTCTTGCCTTCTCAGAGCTTCCGACAAGCTTCGCAGGATCCCCCGGACGTCTGTCCGAAAGAGTGACCGTAAAATCTCTCCCCGTCACTCTCTTAACAGATTCTACCACTTCGAGTACCGAAGTGCCAATCGTATTTCCAAGGTTAAAGAAGTCACCCTCGCCGCCTGCTTCCAGATAGCGCAGTGCTCTCACATGCGCATCCGCAAGATCCGTTACATGAATATAGTCACGAATACAGCTTCCGTCCGGCGTATCATAATCTGTACCGAATACCTTGATGTCGGCACGCTTTCCGCTTGCGGCATCAAGTACGAGCGGGATCAGATGCGTCTCCGGAGTGTGGCTCTCCCCAAGCTCTCCATCCGGATCGGCGCCGGCCGCATTGAAATACCGGAGCACCGCAAACTGAAGACCGTACGCTTTCTGATAATCCTTAAATATCCTCTCAACCGTAAGCTTCGTCATGCCGTACGGATTGATCGGGTTCTGCGGCATATCCTCTGTAATGGGAACCTTCTCCGGCTCTCCATAGGTCGCACACGTCGAGGAAAAGATGATCTTATTGCAGCCGTGTTTTCTCATTACCTGCAACAGATTCAGCGTATTCACAACATTGTTATAGTAATACTTTTCCGGCTCCAAAACCGATTCGCCCACATATGCAAATGCCGCAAAATGATAGACCGCTTCGATCGGATACTTCTCAAATACCGCCTCGATCTCATCTATATTTGCAAGATCCCCTTTGATAAAAGTGCCCCACTTCACGGCTTCTTTGTGCCCGTAGATCAGATTGTCCAATACAACCGTCTCATATCCTTCCTTATGAAGCTGTTTATTGATGTGGGAACCGATGTACCCAGCCCCACCACAAATTAAGATCGCCATTGTTTTTCTCCGATCACTGAATTATCTTTTGCAGAATCATTTTATCATATTTTTTTGCTTTGAACATTTCGTTTTCCTGACAGCCGGTATTCTAAGAGACTCATCCAAGTTGAATTCTTCCCCATACTCCGCTAGAATAGTAGGCAGGAAAACCTGGAGGAAATCTTATGTATCCGGCTGACGTTATCAGTAAGATCCGTTCAACTATCACACCCGATCGGAAGTTCGCATTCTTAAGTGCGTTTGGGACCGGGTTACTTGTCCATTTCTATCGACTTACGAACCATCTCCTGACATGGGATTCGGTATATAACTTCTACGATCCGCAGAATAAGGTCGGGCACGGCAGGTGCTTCTTAACGCTCGGCTGCGGTATCAGTTCCTACTACGATATCCAGTGGATCATCGGACTCTTCTCCCTTTTGTGGCTGAGCCTCACGTGCGTGTGCCTTGCGGAGATCTTTGCGTTGAGGCGCAAAGGTCTGATCTTCTTAACAAGTGCGATCACCGTCACATTTCCATCCGTTGCCGGCACGTTTGCTTACATGTACACGGCGGATGGTTACTTCCTGGCACAGCTTACCGCCACACTCGCGGTCCTTGTTACAATCCGTTTTCGCAAAGGTTGGATCGGCGGCCTCTTTTTACTCGCTTTTTCGTATGGATCGTATCAGGCATATGTTTCCTATGCCGTGATGCTGATCCTTACATGGCTCGTACTGCAGATCATACGCAAAGGGATCGCTTCTGAAGGGAGCACTTCCCCAGCCGCTTCTGCTGATCCCGCTCAGACTGCTGCCACGCCGACATTACAAGTACAGACAGCCCGTCTGCTTCTTATGGGGATCTGCGGCACCGTTCTTTACTTTATCGCAAATAAAGTGCTCGTTCTCCTGCAGCACGAGACGCTCGCTGCGTATAACGGGATCGGTTCGATGTCCGTTCCCGGACCTTCAGAATGCGTTGTAGCAGTTCGAAACAGTCTGATCGACTTTGCATATTTCTTCTTCGGACCGCTCGATAAGGGATATCTTTTCAAAGGTATCAATATCCTGCTCTTTGTTGTTCTGATCACTCTGGTCCTGATCGCATGGAGCCGGATGAAAGTATGCAGGATCAAAGGGATCCTTCTTACACTCCTTTGCTTTGCTGCGATGCCCTTCGCCTGCTTCATGATCTACTTCGTATCATCGGATGTGCGTTACTATATGCTGATGGAAGCAGGGCTTTCCCTGATCTATCTGCTTCCGCTCCTTCTCTATGAAACGCTGCATCTCTATGACGACGATGAGCCGCGATTCGTGGGAAAATGCATCATAAGCTGGCTGGCGATCCTTGCAGTCATCGCATCCGCATTCTACTTTATCATTGTTGACAATATCAGTTACCTTTACATGACAACGTCCAATGAAAAAACCTTCTACCTGCTCTCGCGCATGGCAGGCGTGATGGAACAGACAGAAGGCTATGAAAGCGCCAATCGACTTGCGGTGATCGGTCACTTCGACGGATATGATGATATCGACCTGAATCTCCCGCCCGCGATGGCAGGTGTGAGGGATAGCTACATCGTCTCCGAGTCCGCACACTATACCGCCATGTTCGATACTTACTACGGAATCCGCTTGGATACGTACACGCGGGATGAGATCACATCTCTTCAAAAAGAAAGCGATATCATGAATATGCCCTGCTGGCCCGCGCCCGGAAGCGTCAAAGTAAAGGATCATACTGTGGTCATCAAAATATCCGATGAGAAATAAGCTCACCGATTTGCCGGCAACTCTTCACAGATCCTTTTTACGGTATAAGAAAACGAAGCAGTTCACATCACTGCTTCGTTTTTTTGATCGTACAAAACATATCATGGTCTACGCTTCGTCCTTCGGACAGATAAAACTGTACGCAGCCTTCATTCTCAGGATCAAGCAGATCATCCGGCTTTGTCACCCCGCCCGGATGCGCCAGGATCTCAACCGGAAGTCCTTTTCTCTTTGCGATCTTACAAAGCGCCGGCCTGATAATCGATACGCGCTTTCTATCCATATGACCACTCATCATGATCCCGCAGAAAACTGCGGTTTTATGCATAAGCGGCGCAAATAGTCTGTGACCGAGAAGCTTACATGTATGCAGGATCAGGCATTTAACCAGGTTGATCGGTTTGATCGTAAGAAGCACTTCCGGATGTGTTAGATACGGCATGATTGGTTCCGTCGTGATCCGCATATAGTCAATCTTTTCCGGTTTGATATTTTCATAGATCGCTTCCATTACCATCGGGATCATATGATAGTGCTGATGACTGTCGATCCGGATGCTGCTCACATACTGTCTCGCGATCGCAAGCTGCGCGCCAAGCTCAAGAGCGACCTGCTTTTTCCATTCCCGTCTTTTATTTGACCATTTTGGAAGCAGGGAGATCAGAAACATCCAGAAGAACGATGTCCGGAGCATCCCCCTTTCATCCACGAGAAAAGGAACCTTCCGCGGATCTGCCGCGGACGGTCCCTCTGCAAGATTCAAATGTACATTGATATGGAGCTTCTCTCTGTAAGGCTTCAGCATCTCCATGCACTCCGCAACATGCGGACTGTTAAAGAGTACACTGACGGAATTCAGAACGCCCTCTCTGTGGCATTCCAAAATACGCTCGGATATTTCTTTATTTGCAGCATAGTCGTCAGCGTGATAGATGATCATTTTTAACTTTCAATCTTTCGATATATTTTTTCCTATTATTCTTAAGTCGGATCGCTTAAAGTTTAAACACCGCGGATCCGTAAGGCGGCAGATCAAAAGTGATCGAATTCTCACGATAATCCCATGGGATCGCATCGGGTTTGATCGTCTTCGGGATCTCGTGTCCGTCCCCGCCGTATTTTGTATCATCGCTGTTTAGAAGAAGCGTACAGGTCGTTTTGTTCGGTACACCTACCCTGTAACCGCTACGCTCCATCGGCGTCATATTCATCACAAAGAGAAGCTTCTCTTTTCCGTTCGGTGTCTTTCTGATAAAAGCATACGTGCTCTGGTCTGCGTCATCCGCCTTGACCCACTCAAAGCCTTCCCAGCTGTTATCAACCGTATACATACACGGGTGATCGCGATACAGTTTCAGAAGATCGGCAACATATGCATGCATGCCACTGTTAAGCGGATCCTGAAGCAGATACCAGTCAAGCTCACGCTCTTCGCACCATTCCCGTTCCTGCCCGAAATCCTGTCCCATAAAGAGATGTTTCTTGCCGGCATGACCGAACATAAACGTATATCCGGTTCGCAGGTTCGCGTACTTATCCTTACGGTAGCCCGGCATTTTCTCAACCATCGAACACTTCAGGTGCACGACTTCATCGTGCGAGAGCGGCAGGATATAGTTTTCGCTCTCGTTATAACTCATCGCGAACGTCATTGTGTAATGGTTGTTCTTTCTGAAATACGGATCCAGCTTCATGTATTCGCAGAAGTCGTGCATCCAGCCCATATTCCACTTGAAACTGAAATACAGACCGCCATCTTCCACCTCGCCGGTGATATGCGGCCATGCCGTTGACTCTTCCGCGATCATCATGACGCCCGGGAATTTGCCGCGTACGAGTGTGTTGAGGTGTTTAAAGAATTCGATCGCCTCAAGGTTCTGGTTCCCACCGTATTTGTTGGCAACCCACTCGCCGTCTTTTTTTCCGTAGTCAAGATACAGCATCGATGCGACCGCATCCACACGAAGCCCGTCAATATGATACTCCTGCACCCAAAAGACCGCATTCGCGATCAGGAAGTTCGATACTTCCGTCTTTCCGTAATTAAAGATCTTCGTACCCCAGTCAGGATGTTCACCAAGGCGCGGATCCGGATGCTCGAAAACAGCTGCGCCGTCAAACTCAGCCAGCCCGTGCGCATCTTTGGGAAAATGTGCCGGCACCCAGTCGAGGATCACACCGATCCCGTTTTTATGAAGCACATTGACCAGATACATGAAGTCCTTCGGTGTACCGTAGCGCGAAGTCGGCGCATAGTATCCCGTTACCTGGTAACCCCAGGATCCATCAAAAGGATGCTCTGCGATACCCATGAGTTCTACATGTGTATAACGATACTCTTTCAGATATTCAACAAGTCTGTCCGCAAACTCGCGGTAAGTATAAAAGCCGTCATCATCTCTTCCGGGATGACGCATCCATGAACCGATGTGACACTCATAGATCGCGATCGGTTCTTTATTCATATCTTTTTTCTTACGTGCTTCCATCCAGGACTTATCTGTCCATTTAAATCCGGAAAGATCCGTTACGATCGAAGCCGTCTTGGGGCGAAGCTCAGCATAGTTTGCAAACGGATCAGCTTTATAAAGCTCGCGTCCGTCTGCTGCCGTGATCATATACTTATAAAGCGCACCTTCCGATACGCCGGGAACGAACAGTTCATAAACGCCGCCCGGGCCGATTTTCTGCATCTCATACTGATACGGATTCCAGTCGTTAAAGCTGCCTGTCACATGCACCGCTCTTGCATTTGGTGCCCAGACTGCAAAATGTACGCCCTTTTCCTTGTTTTCTTCAGAAAGATGCGCACCGAGTTTTTTGTACAGCTCATAATGCGTACCTTTTGCAAATAAGTATTGATCGGTTTCAGAAATAAACACTTTTTCCGGTGCGGCCATCTGTATCTCCCTCTTACGAAAAATCCTTTTCGCGAAGAATGATCATATCTTCATCGTCGTATCGTTTGCCGAACATGATATCCATCAAATGCGGAATCGTCTTTCTGTTTACATGACGGATCGCTTCATCTACGATCTCTTTGATCTCGCCCGTTGTAACACTGTGTTCACTGGTCTGCATCTCAGCGATCCTTGTGTACAGCGCCAGCACACCCATTTCGTCGATCACGTATTCCTGTTCCTCGGCGTAACGCTTTGCGTATTGAACGAGCATATCGTTGTTCATCGCTTCAATATCAACGCGCAGGTTAAAGTTCTCTGTCAGTCTCGGATTGTTCTCCGTAAGCTTTTTGATATTGAGCTTTGTGTCTTCCAGGATCACGATGATGCCCTGATCGTCGCGTTCAAGAAGTCTTTGCAGGTTACGGACGGTCTCGTTTTTCAGATCACCGGCCTTTTCAACGATCAGCGCGCCGTTTTTCAACTTCTCGATCACCATTTCCAGCTTTTTCTTGTTCAGTGCTTTTCCGCTGATCTTGGCGATATGACCCGTAAAGTTTGCGTCCATCCCCTGGACATCTTTTACGATATTTCTTGCCAGATTCACGCTGCCCATATCCGCTTCGCCTGTTACAAGTACATTACCCGTACTTGCCGCGAGGCTGATCTTATCGATCACATCCAGGATCTGATGCATTGTGCCTTTGGTCTGAATGAACGGTCCGAACAGTTTCTTTTCTTCCGGCGTCATGTTACGGATCCGATCGGACTCTTCGGATTGTTCTTCCTTGGCAGATTCCTCCTGCTCTTTTGCTTTCTCGACCGGAACAGGTTCTTCTGTTTCTTCTGCCTTCTCTGCAGGCTCCTCTGCCTGTACAGGCTCTTCTGTCGCTTCTGCTTCAGCTGTACTCTCAGAGATCTCTTCTGCAGCAGGCACCGGCGCTGTCTCTTCCGAAGGCTCTTCAATCTCAGCAAGCTCTTCTACTTCGGGTAGCTCTGCAGTATCCAACGATGCAGTCACGTCTGTTCCCGCTTCATTTTCCGATGCCTTTGCAAGCTCACTTAGACCTTTCAGCTCTTCTTCTCTCATGGCTACTTCTGCCATAGAATCCAGCTGACCCATCAGCGTCTTCTTTGTCTCTGAATCAAACTCAGAAAACATGTCGCTCGTCTGCTCTTTCACACGTCTTCTGACTGCTTCCGCACGCTTGGTCTCGTTTTCCTTTTTCATTTTTTCCCATTCAAGGAAAATGTCTTCCAGGCTGAGCTGACCGGTGATCTGCTGCTCCGGCTGTTTCGTCTCTTCCGGTACAGCCAGGCTGATCTGTCCGTCATATTCCTGAGAAAGAAGCTCATCAAAAGTTTCGCTTTTTTCTTTTGCCATGGATTCTGCTGAAGGCGTTACCATCTTGGTCTGCGGCGTATGGATGATCGTCGGAATGTTCTCAGGTCCGGCCATTCGCACAACACGAACGCCGTCATCTTTTTTTGCAGTCTCCTTTGTTTCTTCGCTCTTTTCCTGCGGAACAGCTTTTTGCACTGCCGCTTCCGGCTCTGCCGTCACTTTAAGCGGCGTTGTATTCTTATCTTCATAATAGATCTCTTCTGCGTCGAGTTTAATCTCCTTGATCTCGCCGGTTACCTGGTTGTTTACGAGATTCGTCAGGATCTCTTTTGTATACTCTCCCGGCTCTTCTTCCACTTCCTCCGGAAGCTCGGGTGCAAGTGCCGTCGCAAGATTCATCTCTCCGGAATCATCGAACGGATCTTTAATGATCGGGATCGTCCCTGTTGCGACCATCGCATTGAGTTCTTCGATCTCTTTGCTCGGCGTCTTCTCTTCCGGCTTAGAAGGGATCACAACCGTTTGCTGTTCCGACTGTGGTTCCTGTGTCCCCGGCCCTTGCTGTTCCGTTTCCGGTCCAAGCACCTCTTTCAGATTTTCCGCGAGTTCTTTTTGCAGGTTGATCATCGCGTACTCGCTGACATTGACTGCCGGTACTTCAAATTCGGGTTCTTTCTTTGGCGCCTCAAAAGTCATCTCGCCATTATACTTTTTCTGCTGCTCGGGTGTAAGGGGAGCATGCAGCATTTTCAGCTCCATCGCCTTTGTAACATATTTGCCTTCGCCAAACCAAAGGATCAGGTTGTCGCATTCTTCCACACACTTTGTTCCGAGACCGATCCTATGATAGAGAAACGCAAGCTCATACAGCCACTTTTCTCTGAATTCTCTGTGCTTTAATTCTTCAAGAACGCCGATGCGCTCTTCAATGCTGACTTCCTGCGCCTCATACAACTTGTACTGAAGGATATAGCGTCCGTTGTCTTTCGGCGCAGCCTGGACAAATTCTTTGTAGTACTCCACAGCCTGTACGACATCATCCAATTTAATGGACAGTTCGCAAAGGGAATAGATGATCATCTTCCCTTCCGGATATCGTTCATACGCCAAAAGCAGGATCTCTCTTGCCTCTTCATACTTCTGACATACCTTATAGAGGTCACTGACCGTACAGAGCATCGATACGTTCTTAACTCTGCGCCAATCAATTGTGTCCGCGATCTTCATCGCTTTTGTATATTCTTTTTTGGCGATGAGGTTCTTGATCTCCTCAGCCCGCACCTTGTATTCGTACTTATCCAAAATACTCTCCCCTGTGGCTTTCTGCCAAATGAACACAAAAACCCACTTTTTATCTACTCTAAAGTGTATCATAGGGTTTTGGGAATGTCAAAAAAAACAACAAGATATAGTGTTTTTCTATCTCTTCCCTATTATAATTTGTGGTAATCCGGCACTTCCTTGACATTGAGGTGCACGAATCCTATAATTATCGGTAGTTTGACACATGAAAGTGCAAAATTCAAAGGTAGGATAATAAGATGAAGATTTTTGAAGAACTGAAAGCCAGAGGCTTACTTGCGCAGCTGACCGATGAGGATGAGATCCGTGAACTTATCAACAATGGGAAAGCTACTTTCTATATCGGGTTCGACCCCACCGCAGACAGCCTTCATGTCGGACACTTTATGGCTCTTTGCCTGATGAAGCGTCTTCAGATGGCAGGCAACAAACCGATCGCTTTGATCGGCGGCGGTACAGGTATGATCGGTGACCCGTCCGGCAGAAGTGACCTTCGCCAGGTATTAACGAAAGAGATCATCCAGCATAACTGTGACTGCTTTAAAGAGCAGATGAGCAAATTTATCGATTTCTCTGACGGCAAAGCGTTGATGGTCAACAATGCCGATTGGCTGCTTGACCTTAACTACGTTGAGTTCATCCGCGATATCGGTCCGCACTTCTCCGTAAACAATATGCTTCGTGCAGAGTGTTACAAGCAGAGAATGGAGAAGGGTCTGACCTTCCTTGAATTTAACTACATGCTCATGCAGAGTTACGACTTCTTCGAACTGTTTAAGCGCTATGGCTGCAACATGCAGTTCGGTGGCGATGACCAGTGGAGCAACATGCTCGGCGGTACAGAGCTGATCAGAAGAAAACTCGGAAAAGATGCATACGCCATGACAATCACCCTGCTTCTGAACTCTGAAGGCAAGAAAATGGGTAAGACGCAGAAGGGTGCCGTATGGCTCGATCCCAACAAGACTTCTCCTTTCGAATTCTACCAGTACTGGAGAAATGTTGCGGATGCCGATGTATTAAAATGCATTCGCATGCTGACATTCCTGCCTCTTGAAGAGATCGATAAGATGAACGATTGGGAAGGCAGTCAGCTCAATCAGGCAAAAGAGATCCTTGCTTTCGAACTGACCAAACTCGTTCACGGCGAAGAAGAGGCAAAAAAAGCGCAGGATGGTGCACGCGCTCTTTTCTCCACGGGTGATGCAGCAGATATGCCGACAGCGGAACTTTCCGACGAAGACTTCAATGAAGGAAACATCGATCTGATCGGTGTACTCGTTAAATCGGGTCTTGTTCCGACCAGATCCGAAGGAAGACGCGCGATCGAGCAGGGCGGTGTTACCGTTGACGGTGAGAAGATCACCGATGTGCATGCTTCCTTTGAAAAAACTGCTTTTGCCGACGGCAAGATCATTAAGCGTGGTAAAAAGAACTTCCGCAAAGTTTTTGCAAAATAAATTGACAAAATAAAAGAGCGAATGGCGATCTGCCATTCGCTTTTTTCGTTATCATGCAATTACAGTAATTCACTTAATCTTGCAAACTGCTCGAGTGTCAGTGCTTCGCCGCGGATCGTCGGGCTCAGTTCCATCTTCGCAAGCGCATTTTGTACATCTTCCTTTGTAACCGGAACGGACTTGCCGCTTGCAGTCTTCAACGCGCCCGCATTCCCAAGACCGTTTACAAGTGTCTTGCGTCTTTGGTTAAAGGAAGCACGAATCAGGGAGAAGAGCTTTTTCTCATCCTGCACCCTGATCGGCATCTCCTCATATCTGGTCAGTCGGATCACACTGCTTCCGACACCCGGCTTTGGAATAAAACATCCCGGCGAGACCTGCAATACAACTTCCGGCTTAGCATAAAACTGCACCGCAAGAGACAAAGCACCGTAATCTTTTGTCCCCGGCCCTGCCTGCATACGATCTGCCACTTCTTTCTGGATCATGATCGTAATGCTTTTGAGAGGAACTTCATTTTCAAATAATCCCATAATGATCGGTGTCGTAATATAGTACGGAAGATTTGCGACCACTTTGATCGGACGACCGCCGTTTCTTTCATCCGCAAGCTTCTTCAGATCTACCTTTAGGATATCATCATTGATCACCGTGACATTATCATAGGATGATAACGTATCCTGCAGGATCGGGATCAGCGTCTCGTCGATCTCCACCGCGACGACTTCACGAGCATGTTCTGCCAGATACTGTGTCATCGTACCGATCCCGGGTCCGATCTCCAATACCAAATCATCCTTTGTGATCTCGGCTGCATCGATGATATGCTCTAAAACATTACTGTCGATCAGAAAGTTCTGTCCGAACTTTTTCTGAAAATTGAAATTGTATTTTTTCAGTATCTCAATGGTATTCGTGGGATTCCCCAGATTGGCCATATTCGTTTTCCTCCAAACGGAAGATCCGTTTTGCGTTACTTGCTGTCTGCTCTTCAACTGTTTTCGTATCTGTCTTTTTGATCTCTGCGATCGCCTCAATGATATACGGCAGGTATAACGAAGAATTCCTCTTTCCGCGGTGCGGTACCGGCGCCATATACGGACAATCCGTTTCTACGACGATCCGCTCAAGCGGGATGTACTCCACCGCTTCTTTCAGTTTCTTGGCATTCGGAAACGTTACAACACCGCCGATGCCGAAAGAATATCCCATATCCAAAAAATCTCTCGCAGTCTCTTTTGAGTAGGAATAGCAATGAATGATGCCGCCCGTACTGCCTGCGTGGTGTTCTTTCATCAGGTCAAGTGTATCTTTCGCCGCTTCCCTCGAATGAATGATCACGGGAAGGTTGCGCTCTTTTGACAAGAGAAGCTGACGAATAAACCATTTTTTCTGTGTCTCATGATCCGGCTCGGGCCAATGATAATCCAGCCCGATCTCTCCGATCGCAACTGCTTTTTTGTGAAAAGATGCCTGCTTTACTTTATCAAAAGATGCCTCTGTAAGCGCACCGCTATCACTTGGATGGATCCCGACTGCCGCATAAATGAACGGATACCGTTCCGCCAATCCGAGTGTTGTTACCAGCGAAGGAAGATCCGAGCAGACATTTACGATCTGTCCGATTCCGCTTTTCTGCATACGAGCAATCAGCTCATCGCGATCTTCATTAAACGCCTCATCATCATAATGTGCATGACTTTCAAATATCATTTTTTTACTTCCTTAATTTCCTCAAATTTTTTTCAAAAAGTCCTTGCAAACTAAATGATATTATACTATAATCATTCTTGCGTTGTAAATCAATACAGTGCAAATGCGCGATTAGCTCAGCTGGCAGAGCACCTGACTCTTAATCAGGGTGTCCAGGGTTCGAACCCCTGATCGCGCATCTTTTTTTTACCCTTCTTTTCTGTGGAGTGTTGCTTTTGACACTCTAACATAAAAAACAAGGCGAGAGGAGCGTTCCTCTCGCCTTTCTTATTTCTATCAATCTTCCGGATTTTTTGAATACAGGATCTTTAAGATGATCGGTGTCAATATGGATGACACGATGATCAACAGGATAACTGATGTAAAGTATACCGGCTCCATCATTCCAACCGACAATCCTTTTTGCGAGACGATCAACGCTACTTCACCTCGCGTCATCATGCCGACGCCGATCTTCAGAGAATCCTGATTGGAGAATCGACACAGTTTTCCCATCAGACCGCACCCTATGATCTTGCTCAAAAGTCCGACTGCAACAAATCCGATCGAAAACAGCAGGATATTCATGTCAAGATTACTGATATTGGTCTTTAAACCGATACTTGCAAAAAAGATCGGGCCAAAAAGCATATAGGAATTGATATCCATCTTTTCATCGATGTATTCAGAATCCTTCAATGAACATAAGATGATCCCGGCAAAATATGCACCGGTGATATCAGCAATCCCAAAGTACTCTTCCGCAACATATGCCATTGCAAGGCAGAATGCAAGGCCCGCGATCGGTATACGTCTGGTATGCGGATAGCGCTTGTCGACCCACTTGAATACATGATAAGCAATGTATCCGACAACGATTGAAAATACAAAGAAAAGCACAGTATGAATGATGACAAGCATCGGATCGGAATCCGGATTCTTGAATCCGATGACGAATGTCAGAACAATGATACCGATGATATCATCGATGATCGCAGCACTTAAGATCGTCGTTCCGACTTTACCTTTCAGTTTGCCCATCTCTTTTAAAGACTGAACCGTGATGCTGACAGATGTCGCCGTTAAGATCGTTCCCATAAAGACTGCTTTATAAAAGCCGTCACTCCCCCACGGCTCTCTTCCGTAAAAGCAAAAATACAGAATAGCACCGCAAACAAGCGGGACAAAAACACCGCAACATGCGATCAAAAATGCGATCGGCCCTGTTTTTAACAGTTCTTTTAAGTCTGTTTCAAGTCCGGCAGAGAACATCAGAAGGATTACACCGATCTCTGCCATCTGTGTCAGAAAATCTGTTTGCTGTACGAATCCCAAAAGACAAGGACCAATGATAAGACCTGCCAGGATCTCACCGACAACCTGCGGTGCTTTACATTTTCTGGCAACGATAGCCATAAATTTTGCAGCGATAATAATGATCGCCAAGTCTCTGAATACCAAATAAGCTTCCATGATAAATCCTTTCATAATCATAGATGCGAAAGGGCTCCTCAACCCTTTCGCATCCGGTTAATAATAACTACTCTTCGTCTTCTTCAACAGGCAGCGTTACTTCTTCATCATCGTCATCGATGATACCGCCACGCTCATTTTCAGGAATCTCCTCCATTGCATCTTCCACGTTGTCAAATTCCTGATCCCCGTTGGATACTTTCTCACGTACCTTTGCGATCTTCGCAACCGTAACGTCTTTATCAAGGTTGATCAGTTTAACTCCCGATGTGATCCTCTTTAAGACCGTAACATCCGCCATTCTGATCTGAATGATGATGCCGCCTGTCGTGATCATCATGATCTCATGCTCATCATTTACGGCCTTTATTCCGACAACATCACCGGTCTTTTCCGTGATCTTGTAGCACTTCACACCTTTTCCGCCACGATTTTGGATATTGAACTCAGATAATTTTGTTCTCTTACCCATGCCGTTTGCGGATACGATCAGAAGAGAATCACCCTGATGATCCAGCTGCATGCCGACGATCTTATCGTCTTTGTTAAGGTGCATACCGATGACACCCATGGATGCACGACCCGTTCTTCTGACATCGGTTTCTTTAAATGCGATACACATACCTTTCTGTGTTACCAGATAAATGATCGTATCGGCATCAGTTGTTTTCACTTCGATGAGTTCATCATCATCACGAAGATTGATCGCATTCAGGCCGTTCTTTCTGATATGACTGTATTCCTGAATAGATGTTTTCTTGACGATACCCTTTGCGGTGACCATAAACAGATTCTTCTCTTCAGAGAAGGACTGAACAGGGATCATCGCGCTGATCTTTTCTTCCGGATTGATCTGAAGGAGATTTACGATCGCCGTGCCACGCGCGGTTCTGCTCGCTTCAGGAATCTCATACGCCTTCATTCTGTATACACGGCCGAAGTTTGTAAAGAACATCAGATAATTATGCGTTGTTGTCATCAAGAGATCTTCAATGAAATCATCCTCGATGGTCTGCATACCTTTGATGCCTTTGCCACCACGGTTCTGACTCTTGAAATTGTCAACCGTCATACGCTTGATATATCCAAGATTCGTAAGTGCGATCACCGTATTTTCTTTCGGAATCATATCTTCCATGGAGATATCATACGCATCAAATCCGATCCTGCTCTTTCTGTCAACACCGTATTTGTCGGAGATCGTCATGATCTCCGTACGGATCACACCAAGCAAAACCTTCTCATCTGCAAGAATCAGTTTCAACTCTTCGATCTTCTTTAAGAGTTCCTGATGCTCGTTTTCGATCTTCTCACGCTCTAAACCGGTCAGCGTCTTTAAACGCATATCAACGATCGCCTGTGCCTGCGGATCGGTCAGACCAAATCGCTCCATCAAAGCATCTTTTGCTGCCTGTGTATTGGCACTTCCTCTGATGATCGCGATCACTTCATCGATATTATCGAGTGCGATCAATAATCCCTGTAAGATATGATCACGCTCTTCTGCTTTATTCAGATCGTATTTTGTTCTTCTTGTAACAACATCCTTCTGGTGGAGCAGATAAAGCTTCAGCATATCAAGGATGTTCAGGATCTTCGGCTCGTTGTTGACAAGTGCCAGCATGATGATACCGAATGTATCCTGCATCTGTGTATGTTTATAGAGCTGATTCAAGATCACGTTTGCATTTGCATCGCGTCGAAGCTCGATCACGATTCTCATACCGTCTCTGTCGGATTCATCACGAAGATCCGTGATCCCGTCAATTTTTTTATCACGATGCAACTCTGCGATCTTTTCGATCAGTTTCGCTTTATTGACAAGGTAAGGCAGCTCCGAAACGATGATCTGATTCTTTCCGTTCGGAAGTGTCTCGATATCGGTTACTGCTCTGACTTTTACCTTACCGCGTCCTGTTCTGTATGCTTCCTCGCTCCCTCTTGTTCCGAGGATCACACCGCCTGTCGGAAAATCAGGTGCTTTTACGATATCAAGCAGCTCTTCGATCTCTGTCTCTCGATCTTCCGTTACCTGATTATCGATGATCTTGACAACTGCAGCGATCACTTCACGAAGATTATGCGGTGGAATGTTGGTCGCCATACCAACGGCGATTCCGGTCGTTCCGTTTACAAGCAGATTCGGAAAACGGCTCGGAAGTACAACAGGTTCTTTCTCCGTCTCATCAAAGTTCGGCGCAAAATCAACGGTGTTTTTATTGATATCTGCGATCATCTCCAAAGAGATCTTGGACAGTCTGGCTTCTGTATAACGCATTGCAGCCGCACCGTCACCGTCAACAGAACCAAAGTTTCCGTGACCGTCAACAAGTACGTGGTTCATGGACCAGGGCTGTGCCATGTTAACCAGCGATCCATAGATGGAGCTGTCACCGTGCGGGTGATATTTACCCATTGTATCACCGACGATACGTGCACTTTTTCTGTGCGGCTTGTCAGGTGTATTGCCAAGTTCTACCATAGAGTAGAGAACTCTTCTCTGTACCGGTTTTAATCCATCCCTTACATCCGGCAATGCACGAGATGCGATAACACTCATTGCATAGTCGATGTAGGAACTCTCCATCGTTTTTCTCAGATCTACGTCGTGGACTTTATCAAATATTGTATCTTCCACTGTGCTTCCTCCAAAGGATAAGTAAGTATCTCTCCTTAGATATCCAAATTCTTAACAAATTTCGCGTTTTCCTCGATGAATTCGCGCCTTGGTTCTACCTTATCACCCATTAAAGTAGTAAATGTCAGGTCAACTTCCGATTCTGTCTCTTCATCCATCGTGACACGAAGAAGAACACGCCTTTCGGGATCCATGGTCGTCTCCCATAACTGTTCAGCATCCATCTCTCCAAGACCTTTATAACGCTGGATCCTGTTATTCTGATCACGGCCGACTTCTTCAAGTATTTTGTTGAGCTCTTCATCACTGTACGCATACCAGGTATTGCGATTTTTTTCGAGCTTATAAAGAGGGGGCTGAGCCAGATATACGTAACCCTGTTTGATCAGTTCAGGCATAAAACGATAAATGAATGTCAGCATAAGTGTAGCAATGTGTGCACCGTCAACATCGGCATCAGTCATGATGATGATCTTGTGATAACGCAGTTTAGTGATATCAAAATCATCGTGGATACCTGTACCGAACGCTGTGATCATTGCTTTGATCTCAGCATTTCCGTATATCTTATCAAGTCTTGCCTTTTCCACATTCAATATCTTACCGCGAAGAGGCAGGATCGCTTGTGTTGCACGGCTTCTTGCAGTCTTTGCACTGCCGCCTGCAGAATCACCTTCGACGATATAGATCTCACAATTACGAGGATCTTTGTCAGAGCAATCTGCAAGCTTACCGGGAAGAGCAAGTCCGTCAAGGGCGGATTTTCTTCTCGTCAGATCGCGCGCTTTGCGCGCGGCGTCTCTGGCCCTCTGTGCCAGGATCGATTTTTCACAGATCGTTTTAGCGACACCGGGATTCTGTTCAAGGTAATATGTAAGCTGCTCACTGACGATCGAGTCAACAGCTCCTCTTGCTTCGGAATTTCCGAGTTTTTGTTTGGTTTGTCCTTCAAACTGTGGATCTTCGATCTTTACACTGACGATCGCTGTCAGACCTTCACGTATATCTTCACCGGAAAGATTCTGCTCGGAATCTTTTAAGTATTTATTATTCCGGGCATAATCATTAAATGTCTTTGTAATGGCATTTCTGAATCCGGCAAGATGTGTTCCGCCTTCCGGTGTATTAATATTATTAACAAAACTAAAGGAACTCTCATTGTAGGAATCGTTATGCTGCATCGCAACTTCTACATATACACCGTTTTGTGTTCCTTCAAAATAAAGTACATCTTCATAAAGAGCAGTCTTACTCTTATTGAGGTAAGTTACAAACTCTTTGATACCGCCTTCATAATGGAATTCTTTAATGAGCGGTTTTGTTTCGCATGTTTCTTCATACCTGATACGATCATCCTGAAGAACGATCTTCAGATTTTTGGTCAGAAACGCCATTTCACGAAGTCGTTGTTTTAAAACATCAAAATCAAAGACAGTCGTTTCCTGGAAGATCGTTCCGTCAGGCTTAAATACAACAGTTGTTCCTGTTTTTTCCGGATCACATGTTCCGATCTCTTTGAGCGGATAGCATACATGTCCTCTCTCGTAACGTTGCTTATATACTTTTGCATCTTTGTAGATTGTAACTTCCAGCCAATCGGAAAGTGCATTTACTACTGATGCACCGACACCGTGAAGTCCGCCGGATACCTTATAACCTCCACCGCCGAATTTACCGCCTGCATGCAGGATCGTAAATACAACTTCAACAGCCGGTTTTCCGGCTTTATGATTGATACCGACCGGAATACCACGTCCGTTGTCTTCAACGGTAACAGAATTATCTTCATTGATCGTTACTTTGATCGTATTACAGTAACCTGCCAACGCTTCATCAACAGAGTTATCCACAATTTCATATACAAGGTGGTGGAGACCTCTGCTTGCCGTTGTACCAATATACATACCGGGTCTTTTTCTGACCGCTTCCAATCCTTCCAAAATCTGAATTTGGTCAGCACCGTATTCTGCGCTCATAATTTCCTCCTGTCAGAATCCGCAATTTAATTCTCTCCGGTAACGATTCCTTCCGTTACTCTGAAAATCTTATTGATCTGAAAACGATTATTGATAAAATCATCAAGCCCGGTACAGGTAATGATCGTCTGAACATTTCCTATACTGTTTAGAAGATAGTTTTGTCTGTTTGAATCAAGTTCGGATAAAACATCATCTAACAGTAAAACGGGCGTGGTTTTTGCAATCTTTTTTACAAGTTCTATTTCAGACAGCTTTAGTGAAAGAGCTGCCGTCCTTTGCTGTCCCTGAGATCCAAATTTTCTGATATCTATTTCATCAACATAAAATGAAAAATCATCCCTATGAGGACCGGTAGTTGTCTGCTTTAATGCAATATCCTTTTCTCTGCGGGAAATACATTTTTTTTCAAATGTTTCAATAGAAACATCCGGCTCATATCGGATCACAAGATTTTCCTTTTCACCGGTTAATCTGTAATGAATATCATGGATGATGGAATTCAACTGATCAGTAAAATTCATACGTCTTTCAATGATCTTACTGCCATATGAAATCAGCTGCTGATCCCAGATCGATAATGTTTCCTTTAAAGACGGGTTTTGAACAAGATCTTTTAAAAGTTTATTTCTTTGATTGACCGTTTTATTATAGTGATTAAGGTTGTACAGGTAAAATGGATCAAGCTGGCAAAGCTCCATATCCACAAAACGTCTTCTTTCGGAAGGTCCTTCTTTTACAATACTTAAGTCTTCCGGTGAAAAAAGAACAACATTTAGTATTCCTAAAAGATCCGCTGCCTTTTTGATCTTTTGTCCGTTGATCGCAATTCCTTTAGATTTTGATTTTCTAAGATGCATATCGATCTTATAATCCATCTCTTCTTTTTGAAGATAAGTCCTGATATGGGACTCTTCTTCATTAAAACGGATCATATCTGCATCTTTTGTTCCACGATGGGATTTTGTTGTTGCAGAAAGATAGATTGCTTCAAGGATATTTGTCTTTCCTTGCGCGTTATCTCCGTAAAAAATATTAGTCCCATGATTAAAACTGATATTTAATGATCCGTAATTTCTGAAGTTGGATAATTCTAGTGAATTGATGATCATTACTTACTTTCGATCCTGATCTGTTTTCCTTTATATTCAACAACATCGCCGGATCTTATTTTTTTTCCGCGTTGCAGCTCCTGAACTCCGTTTACTTTTACATTACCTTCAATGATCGCATATTTTGCATCAACACCACTGCCACAAAGACCTGCTGCTTTTAACACCTGGCCAAGTTTTATAAATTCATCATTGATCGTAAAAGTTTCCATTTTAATACCTATTTATGATACTGTTGTAAAGTTTACGGGAAGGATCAGGTAAATATATTTTTCGTTTGCATCTCTGATAAAGCAGGGAGTTTTTGGATTAACCATATATAACTCTACTTCTTCATCATCAATTACTTTTAGTGCATCGATCAGGAATTTAGGGTTAAATCCGATCATGATATCTTTACCTATTTTTTCAATATCGATCTCTTCATCCATACTGCCGATCGCAGAATTGATCTTCAACTCAAGACCATCATCCGTAATTGTTATGATGATCGGTTTTTTATCTCCCTCTTTTACAAGAAGCGTAGCTCTATCAATACAATTCAGGAATTCTTTTTTGTTGATCTTTACTTTCGTTTCATAATCATTAGAAAGCATCTGATCTACTTTAAAATATTCACCTTCGATCAGCCTTGAAACAACGGTCGTATTATCGAATTCAAATACAATGTGTTTATGAGTGAAGAAAAGAGATACATCTTTATTAACATCATCACCAAGGATCTTGATCACTTCATTTAAAGATTTACCGGGTACTACTACTTTCTTTTCTTCGTAAGAATTCTTTAATTTGATATTCCTGATAGAGATTCTGTGACCGTCAAGTGATACGACTTTAAGATTATCTCCCTTAATCTCAAAAAGTTCACCGGTCATTAATTTATTATTGTCATTATCTGCAATAGAAAAGATAGTCTGTCTTACAATCTCTTTTAATGAGTACTCGGATATGATCACAGAATCATTTCTTTCTACTTCAGGAAGAAATGAAAAATCTTCTCCATCTTTTCCTATGATATTAAATACTGCTTTTTCACAAGTGATCGTTGTTCTGTAAGAATCATCTGTTTCGATCGTAACTTTATTTTCAGGAAGCTTTCTTACGATCTCGAGAAAGATCTTTGCATCCAGAGCGATCATACCTCTTTCTAAAATATCTCCTTCAATCTTTGTTTCGATCGCAAGTTCCATATCATTTGCGGTAAGAGTGATCTCACCACCTCTTGCATCTACAAGAATGCATTCAAGAATAGACATCGTTGTTTTATTGGAAACTGCTTTTGATACGATCTGTACTCCGTTTAATAAATTTGATTTGTTACATACGATCTTCATCTTTTAAGTACTTCCTTTCTTAGTGAATTAAAAGTAAATCGATTATATATATAAATAGATTAATTCAGTAATAATAATATTATAGGTTGCGAATATGTTGATATCTCCTTTAAGCCTTATCATTACTGGAAAAAGAGCTTAAACTTATGTGTGAATAGCATGAGATTAGTATGTGATTATATTTTATAATTTGTGAATAATTCGTTTAGAAATATTTTATAAAAATTATAGATTTAGTTTCTTAATGATCTTATCCACATTTTCCTCAATATCTTTTTTATTGAGTATATCATTCTTAATCTTTTTACAGCCGCTCATGATCGTTGTGTGATCTTTCTTTTTTAATACGTTAGCGGTTGCCTGTAATGTCATGCCTATCTTTTCACGACATATGTACATTACAATGTTTCTTGGAGTGATCAGATCTCCGTTTCTTTTTTTAGAAGTAATATCTTCAGGATTGATATTAAAGTGTTCAGCTACTGTATTGATAACAAGTGCAGGTGTTACTTCAACAGGCTTATCCGGATAAATAATATCTTTCAGAGCTTCTTCCGCATCATTTAATGTCATATCGGAAAGATCGATCTTGTTTAATCTTGAATAAGCGATGATCTTATTGAAAGCACCTTCCAGTTCTCTGATATTGGAACTGATATTTTCTGCAATGTAATTTAAGATATGATCATTGATGACCTTTCCGGTTGTTTCTGCTTTTTTCAGAAGGATAGCAACACGAGTCTCATAATCAGGAGCCTGAATATCAGCGATCAGACCCATCTCAAATCTGGAACGCAGTCTTTCTTCCAATGTTTCCATATCTTTTGGCGGTTTATCGGAGGAAAGAACGAGCTGTTTATTTGATCCGTGAAGTACATTAAAAGTATTGAAAAATTCTTCCTGTGTACTTTCCTTTCCTATTATAAATTGAATATCATCGATCAAAAGAACATCAACTGTGCGATATTTATCGCGAAGATTGGTCATAGCAGCTGCATTACCGCCTCTGATCGATTCGATCACTTCGTTTGTAAATTGTTCACTTGTTACATACAGAACTTTTTTATTTGGATTCTGTTCCAGAATAAAATGCCCGATCGAATGCATTAAATGTGTTTTACCGAGTCCTGCACCTCCGTATAGATAAAGAGGATTGTATGTTATACCTGGTGTTTCCGCAACGGCAAGTGCTGCTGAATGAGCAAATTTATTATTGCTTCCGACAACAAAAGTATCGAAAGTATATTTTGGATTCAGATTTGCATTTTCGTAATTGATATGATAAGCGGATGAATCTTTTTTTGTGGATAACTCGTTATCTTCCTCAATGTTTTTTTCCAAAATAAAAGAAACATCATATTCATGATCCATCATTTCAGTGATCATGACTTTAAAGTAACTGCTGTACTTATTTGAAATATAAGTGAGAGCGTGGGATTGATCGGAAGGAATGATAATAATGACAGTATTATTTTCTACCTTATAGAATTTAAGCGGAGCGATCCATGTATTATAAGAAATATCAGTGATCTCATATTCCTTTTTAATAGACTCTTTAATAGTGTCCCAATTGTCTTTAAGCTGATTCATGAATATCTCCCAACCACAAAATGACTCAAAAATATATTAACTTAAAATAGGAAAAAATTCAAATTATTTATCCACATAATTATCCACATTCACAAAACATTATATCCACATTTTTGTGATTATGTGTGGATAAAAATATAATAGATATCATCATCTTGTTTATTTCAAATCCTATAATCTGCTTGACTTGCCGATTTCTTTCTTTTATAATTGGTCTGATATTTTCCATAGAAGAATGTAAAGGAGGTGTTTTTCTATGAAGATGACTTTCCAGCCCAAGAAAAGACAGAGATCTAAAGTCCATGGCTTCAGAGCTAGAATGAGTACTCCCGGCGGAAGAAAAGTTTTAGCTGCAAGAAGAGCAAAAGGAAGAAAGATTTTATCAGCATAGGCCGCAATTTTGTGGCCTATTTTTCTCTGAAAAACAGGTAATATGAAATTTTCGGAATCACTTAAAAGTTATAGGGATTTCCGGTATGTTTACGATCACGGTAAATCCTATGCCAACCGTTTGTTGGTAATGTATGTCGTGGAAAATAATCAACAAATGAACAGATTGGGTATATCTGTGAGTAAAAAAGTCGGAAACAGTGTCGTGCGTCATCATATTACGAGACTGTTACGAGAGAGCTATCGATTACATGAAAGTATATTTAATAGTGGTTTAGATATCGTAGTCGTTGCTCGAAAAAATGCGGCATCTTCATCTTACGGTGAGATTGAGAGTGCCATGTTACATTTGGGAAAGCTTCATAAAATAGTTGATCTTTCTATTTTGTAAGCGTTCGGTTTTTGTTATGAAAAAAATATTGATTTTCATTATACAAATTTACAGGAAATACATTTCCCCGATGAAATCGACTAAATGTCCTTATTTTCCGTCGTGTTCAGAGTATGGCCTGGAAGCGATACAAAAGTATGGTGCTTTTAAAGGAGGTCTTCTGGCGGCATGGCGGATTTTGCGATGCAATCCTTTTTCAAAAGGCGGATATGATCCTGTTCCGTAAATCAATGTATTTTTTTTCTTAAGGAGGATCTTGTGTTGTCAGGTGGTATATTATTGACGCAGTCGGACGGTGTATTAAGACCGATCGCTGTCGTATTGGGTTATCTGATGGACGGCATTTTTGTTGTTCTTGATAAAATGGGTATCCCGAATGTTGGTCTGGCTATCATCATTTTTACCATTATCATCTATGCATGCTTAACTCCTCTTACTGTTAAGCAGCAGATGTTCTCAAAACTTTCTGCCAAAATGAATCCTGAGATTCAGGCTGTTCAGAAAAAATACAAAGGTAAAAAAGATAATGAATCCATGATGGCGATGAATCAGGAAACAAAAGCCATCTATGCAAAATACGGCGTATCTCCTACAGGCAGTTGTCTGCAGCTTTTAATTCAGATGCCGATTTTGTTTGCACTTTATCGTGTTATTTATTCCATGCCCGCATATGTAGGTATGATCAAAGATGCTTTTTCTCCTATGGTCGATCATTTGATCGATCTTGCGGGAAGTGCTGATTTTGTAAAGAATCTTTCCAATTCAAAGATGTTTGCGGATCAGTTTACAAATGAAGCATTTACCGGTGGTAATCTTGAATATATCAAGAATACGTTTATTGATTGTTTGAACAGAGCTTCTTCCGCTGATTGGGCCGGTCTTTCTTCTAAGTTCCCTTCCCTTAGCGGTGAGATCTCCGATACGGTTGAAAAGCTTGAACATTATAATAATTTTTTAGGGATCAATATTGCAAACTCACCTTCTTTTATGATCTCCGATGCATTTTCTGCAGGACAGTATCTTTTGATCGTCGGTGCAGTGATGATCCCGCTTCTTTCAGCATTAACGCAGTGGATCAATATTAAATTGATGCCGCAGCCTGCACAGAATAAAGGTGATGGTCAGAATACTATGGCACAGTCCATGAAGACCATGAATATGATGATGCCCATCATGTCTGCAGTATTCTGTTTTACACTTCCTGCCGGTATGGGTATCTACTGGATCGCCGGTGCGGTCGTTCGTACCATTCAGCAGATTCTGATCAACAAGCACATCGATAAGATGGATCTTGACAATCTGATCAAAAAGAATGCCGAGAAGTTTGAAAAGAAAAAAGAGAAAAAAGGTATTTCCAAGGAGCAGCTGAATAATTATGCTTCTATGAATACCAAAAAAATGAACAGTTCCGTTTCCAAATTTTCAGAAGCGGAGAAGGAAGAAGCGCTGAAAAAAGCGACTGCATATTATGAGAATAATGCAAAGCCCGGTAGTATCGCTGCAAAAGCGAACATGGTGAAGCGCTATAATGAAAGTCACGAATAATGAGGGAGTGATCAGTTATGGAATATATGGAATTTTCTGCAAAAACTGTTGATGATGCGATCACGGAAGCGTGCCAGAAGCTGACAGTTACCAGTGATAAGCTTGAATATGAAGTTGTAGAAGAGGGGTCATCCGGTTTTCTCGGTATCGGTTCAAAAGTTGCTGTAATCAAAGCAAGAGTGAAATGTTCCGTTCAGGATAAAGCAAAAGATTTCTTAAAGGAAGTCTTTGATGCAATGCACATGACTGTTGTTATTGATGTTAAGTATGACGAAGTTGAAGGTGCAATGGATATCGACCTTTCCGGTGATGAAATGGGTGTTCTGATCGGGAAGAGAGGTCAGACTCTTGATTCTTTGCAGTATCTTGTATCTCTTGTTGTAAACAAAGATGCAGAAAAATATATTCGCGTTAAAGTAGATACGGAAGATTACCGCAAGAGAAGAAAGGACACGCTTGAAAACCTTGCCAGAAATATTTCTTTTAAGGTTAAGAGAACAAAACGTCCTGTGTCTCTTGAGCCGATGAATCCTTACGAAAGAAGGATCATCCACTCTGCTTTGCAGAACGATAAATATGTAACTACACACAGCGAAGGAGATGAACCTTTCCGAAGAGTAGTCGTTACTTTAAAGAAATAACAGCATTGTTACTTGAAAAGGTGTATATCCGTATGGTTATACACCTTTTTTTAGAGAAAGCATATGAAAACAGAGACGATCGCTGCGATCGCAACCGCTCTTTCAGACGCCGGGATCAGTATTATCAGGATCAGCGGCGATGAAGCAATAAATGTTGCGGATCGTATTTTTGTAACCAAAGAGAAAAACCATATTCTGAAAAATGTGAAAAGCCATACCATTCATTATGGCTTTCTTTTTGACGGTGACGAATTGATCGATGAAGTTATGGTCTCTGTTATGAAAGCACCGAAAAGTTATACGACTGAAGATACTGTTGAGATCAATTGTCACGGCGGTATCTTAATGAGTCGCAAGGTGCTTTCCCTTGTTTTACAAAACGGAGCTCGTCTTGCGGAGCCGGGTGAATTTACAAAACGTGCTTTTTTAAACGGAAGGATTGATCTTTCGGGGGCAGAAGCCGTTATGGATATCATCCATTCCGAAAATGAGATGTTTTTAAAAAGCTCTGTAAAACAGCTCCGTGGCTCTCTTTCTTCTTCCATTCGCACTTTGCGTGAAAAGATCCTTTTTGAGATCGCTTTTATAGAATCTGCGATCGATGATCCTGAACACATTTCTTTAGATGGATATCAGGATAGACTCAGTGAGATCGTGGATGATATTTCTGTTTCTCTTCAAAAGCTCATTGATTCTTTTGATACCGGTAAACTGATGCGTGAAGGGATCCGTACCGTTATTCTTGGTAAACCGAATGCCGGAAAGTCATCTTTTCTCAATCTTCTTGTCGGTGAGGAAAAAGCGATCGTTACGGATGTGGCCGGAACGACCAGAGATGCACTGGAAGAATACGTTAAGGTTCGCGGTGTTTCATTAAAAGTGATCGATACTGCCGGGATCCGATCTACAGATGATGTTGTGGAAAAGATCGGTGTGGAAAAAGCGATCCGTTTTGCGGATGATGCCGATCTGATCTTGTATGTAGTGGATTCTTCACGTACACTTGATGAAAATGACCATCGGATCTGTGAAATGATCAGAGACAAGCGTGCGATCATTTTGTATAATAAGACCGACTTACATGCAGCGGTCACAGAGGATGAGATCTTTGATCTTATCGGAAAGAGATTTCCCCTGATCCATGTCTCTGCTATTGAAAATATCGGACTTGATGAATTCGAAAAACTCGTGAAGGAGATGTTCTTTGAGGGTAAGATCTCTTCTTCCGATGAGATATTTATTACCAATATCAGGCATAAAGAGGCGATCAGTGAAGCGTTAGAAGCGCTGAAGCTTGTAAAAAAGAGTCTTGCGGATCAAATGCCTGAGGATTTTTATTCCATCGATCTGATGCATGCGTATACATCGCTTGGTTTTGTGATCGGTGAAGAAGTAGGAGAAGATCTCGTGAATGAGATTTTTTCCAAGTTTTGTATGGGTAAGTAAGAGGTAACATGATGCCTGGTTTTCATGAATTTATTGATGTCTGCGTTGTCGGTGCAGGTCATGCGGGTTGCGAAGCGGCACTTGCGTGTGCAAGGCTTGGACTTGAAACCGTGATCTTTACGGTCAGTGTTGACAGTATTGCACTTATGCCTTGTAATCCGAACGTTGGCGGTTCTTCCAAAGGTCATCTTGTCAGAGAACTTGATGCACTTGGCGGAGAGATGGGCAAGAATATCGACAAGACTTTCATACAATCCAAGATGCTCAATGTTTCAAAAGGTCCGGCTGTTCATTCTTTACGTGCACAGGCAGATAAAGCAGAATACAGCAGATCCATGCGTCGTGTTTTAGAGAGTCAGGATCATCTGACTATCAAACAGGCGGAAGTCTGTGAACTTTTGACAGAAGATGTGATCGACGATCTTGGTAATCCTATAAAAAAAATAACCGGTGTTCGTATTCTGACCGGTGGTATCTATTCTTGTAAAGCGGTTGTATTATGTACAGGTACGTATCTGAATGCAAGATGTCTTTGCGGAGAAGCCATTACATATACCGGACCAAATGGTTTGATGCCGGCAACGCATTTGACTGATTCTTTAAAATCACTTGGCGTTTCCGTTCGTCGTTTTAAAACGGGAACACCTGCAAGGATGGATAAGCGCTCTCTTGATTTTTCCAAGATGGAAGAGCAGTTCGGTGATAAAAGGGTGGTTCCTTTTTCTTTTTCCACGAATCCGGATGATGTTCAGATCGATCAGGTATCCTGTTGGCTGACTTATACCAATGAAAAAACGCATGAGATCATTCGCGATAATCTGGATCGTTCTCCGATCTACGCCGGTATCATCGAAGGGACCGGTCCCAGATATTGTCCTTCGATCGAAGATAAAGTCGTAAAGTTTGCCGACAAGGAAAGACACCAGGTTTTTATAGAGCCGGAAGGTCTTTATACGAATGAAATGTATGTTGGCGGTATGTCATCTTCTCTTCCGGAGGATGTCCAGCTTGCCATGTACAGAACTGTCCCCGGTCTTGAGAACTGTAAGATCGTGAGAAATGCTTATGCGATCGAATATGATTGTATTGATCCGCAGCAGCTTTTTCCTTCACTTGAGTTTAAAAAAATCAAAGGTCTTTTTTCAGGTGGACAGCTTAACGGAAGCAGTGGATATGAAGAAGCTGCGGCCCAGGGACTCGTGGCCGGGATCAATGCGGCGATGTCGATCTTACATAAGGACCCTCTTATCATGGATCGTTCCGAAAGTTATATAGGTGTTTTGATTGATGATCTGGTAACAAAGGAAAACTTTGAGCCTTATCGTATGATGACATCCCGTGCGGAATACCGTCTTCTTCTTAGACAGGACAATGCGGATCTTCGTCTTAGAAAATACGGATTTGAAGTCGGTCTTGTTTCAAAGGAAGAATTTGATAAGGTCTGTGAAAAGGAAAATGCGATCAAAGCCGAAGTATCAAGGTTGAAATCCGTCCGAGTCGGTGCTTCGAAATCTGTTCAGGATTTTGTGGAATCGCACGGAAGTACAGTATTAAAGACCGGTTTTACTCTGTCGGAGCTGATGTGTAGGCCTGAACTTGATTATCATAAGCTTGCTCCTCTTGATCCTGAGCGTCCGTCTCTTCCTTCTGATGTGATCGAGCAGGTTGAGATCGAGATAAAATATGAGGGATATATCGAGCGCCAGCGCAGGCAGGTTGAGCAGTTTAAGAAAACGGAGAAAAAAAAGATTCCGGACGATATTGATTATGATGATATTCCGTCACTTCGCCTGGAAGCTCGTCAGAAACTGACCAGGTTCCGTCCGATCTCCGTTGGTCAGGCTTCCAGAATTTCCGGCGTATCACCTGCTGATATTTCTGTTCTTCTTGTTTACTTGGAGCATTATCAGAAGACCAGATCTTAGAAGGGAATTTATGAACGAAGATATATTGTATCGTTATGACACAACAGGTTTTATCGATGATCTGAAGAGTATCCATGTTTCATTAAGTAAACGACAATTGTGTCAGTTTTTAAGATATTATGAGCTTCTGGTGGAATGGAACGGTTTTATGAATCTGACTGCGATCACGAACTTTGATGATGTGATGCAGAAGCATTTTGTTGATTCGCTTTCACTTGCTCCTTTTTTCCGGCCTGAAAGTGAAAATACGATGATCGATATCGGGACAGGTGCCGGTTTTCCCGGACTTCCTCTAAAGATCCTCTATCCTGACCTCCGGGTAACATTACTCGATTCTCTTAATAAGCGGATCGGTTTTTTGAATACTGTGGTTGATGAACTTTCCCTTACCGGGGTTGAGACGATCCATGGGCGTGCGGAAGATTTTGCCAAAGCCGGTAAGTTAAGATCTTCTTTTGATATCGTTGTTTCCAGAGCGGTTGCGAATCTTTCAACGCTTTCCGAGTATTGCCTTCCTTTTGTTAAAACCGGTGGCATGTTTATTTCTTTTAAATCGGAGAAGGCGGATGAAGAGCTTGCTCATGCTGCTCATGCGCTTGATCTGCTTGGCGGAGAAGTTTTGAAAGTAGAGAGATTTATGCTTCCTTCTTCCGAACTTTCCCGTTCTCTTATTTTTGTCAAAAAAATAAAGGAAACCCCTTCGCGTTTTCCACGTAAAGCCGGGCTTCCTTCTAAAGAACCTTTGATTTAGTTTAAGAATAATCCAATGTGCTGCATGCATTGTTCAGGCTCTTCTATCTGTGGCAATTGCTTTGCGCCATTGATGTAGGCTGTTTCCAATGCGGGGTTATATGACAGGTAAGTATCAACGATCTCGTGATTACCTTCTTTTTCTTCCCCTGCAAGAACCAGAACTGCATGATTGATCTCTTTCAGAGAATGGATGATATTTGAATTGGTATATCTTCCGATGTAACTTGCAAAGGAATACTTTGAATTGTAATCCGGTGTATGGCTTGCTTCTACATAGGCTGTTATGTATTCGTCTTTGATCTTTCCCGGGTTTGCAAAGTATCTGTTCTGGAAAAGATTGATAAATGCCGATTTTGTTGAAGCCAGTGTATATACGAAAGTTCCGACGATCGGGGATTCGATCAGAAGTTTCAATGCCTTAGTCTGTTTTGATGGGATCTGGCCGAGTTGTTCTATACTCTGCGGGTTGATCAGTACGATCCTGTTAAATACTTCCGGATCGTTGTGGCATGTCATTATTGTGATCGGTGCGCTGTCACCCGAAGCGATGATATCTGTTTTTCGGCCGATCACATTTTTGACAAAGTCTGTGAGCATCTGAACATACAGGAAGTTTGTGTATGTCATGTTCGGCTTATCGGATAGACCGTATCCGATAAAATCGATCGTATATACTTCGTGTGTTTTGGACAGCTGGTCGATCAGTCTGTGATATTCGTAGCCGGAACTACCGAGAGTTAAGTCATGTACCAGCAAAAGCGGTGAACCGTTTCCTTTTTTTGTATAGCGGATCTTTCCGAATCTCCATTCATAGTAGTGGTTTTCGGATCCGCCAAGCGTATTCTTTACGGTCGCCGTCATATATTGTATTTTATTAATGACATGCAGGGTTGTGATTGTCATGCCGGTCAGGGTGATCAGCACCTTCATTTTTTTGTTCATACGGTCTGCCTTTCTCAAAATGATCGTTCACGATCTCTTTGAGATTCATTATAATCGAAACATCTTCATGGTACAATAGGAGTCAAAATGTCTAAGAACACACTTTCAGAAATTCAAAAAGAATGCTCTATTCAGGAAATGGATCGAAAACGGATCGCAAGGGAATTGCACGATACATCCTTACAGACATTGGCGCACCTCGGTCATCAGATCGAACTTGCCTCTTTGTATATTGATTCTGATCCAACGAATGCTAAACTGGAGCTGGCTGTTGTCAGGCAGGAGCTGAATGATGTGATCGATGAGATCCGCAAAACGATCTTTGATCTTAGACCGATGGCTTTTGATGATCTTGGTTTGAAGGAGTGCATTCTTCGATTTTTGGATTCCGTAACATTGGAATCTGATTTCATGATCCGCAAGAGGATCGATTCATCTTTGAATTTTGACGAATATGAATCACTTACGATTTTCCGCATCCTGCAGGAATGCTTTTCAAATATTAAAAAACATGCAAAGTGTAAGAATGTTGATCTTTCTATCCTTGATGATGCAAATGGTCTTTTGATCAAGGTTATGGATGACGGTGTCGGATTTGATACTGATTGTCCTTATGATGAGCAGAATCATTACGGTCTGTCTATATTAAAAGAAAGAGTTGCTTCCCTTGGTGGTCAATTTGTGATCTGTTCCGGTGATAACGGCGGGACTTCTGTTACCGTTCGAATTCCGAAATAGATTTTTAACCTTCTCTATGCTATAATGAGCGCAGGCTAATAACCGATTCGAGGGGGATAGAACTATGAGCATTCATGTTATGATCGCAGATGACCATGCAATGATCCGTGAAGGTATTCGCAGACTGATCGAGTTTGAAGGCAATATGAAGGTTGTCGCAGAAGCCGGTGACGGTGAAGAGTGTATTGCTGAGCTTCAACATACGGATGTTGATATCCTGCTTCTTGATATCAATATGCCTAAGTTGAATGGCCTTCAGGTATTAAAGCTTTTACGTGATTCCAAGCGTAAGATCAAGGTTTTGATCCTGACTGTTCACAATGAGATCGACTATCTTGTGAAGGCGATCGACATCGGTGTTGATGGTTATCTTTTGAAGAACTCCGAGTCTGATGAGTTAAAGAGAGCGATCACCTCTGTTTATAATGGTGAGACTTTTATTCAGCCGGATCTTATCCCTGCTTTAAATCTCCGTCTCGTTTCCAGAGATGAGACAAAGGATAAGTTAGATTCTTTGACCAGGCGAGAATATGATGTTCTGATCTGTGTTGCAAAAGGTATGTTTAATAAAGAAATTGCTGATACACTTGATATCAGTGAGCGTACCGTTAAGAATCATATTTCCAATATCTTTAAAAAGATCGATGTGGTTGATCGTACCCAGGCAGCGATTTTTGCTATCAAGTGTGGTATTGTTGAGATCTGATCTCTATGTTCCACGTGAAACATTTTGATATTTGAACATGGTTTACAAGATATAGATGTTTCACGTGAAACATTTACCCAAGATATTGGTGAAAACACGTGAAACATATTCTATTTAACCGTGTGAAACATAAGTAATACAACAGGAAAGGCTCCAAAAAGAAAGAATGAGTAGAACGATTGCTATCGCAAATCAAAAGGGAGGGGTTGGTAAAACAACCACTTCCATTAATCTGTCTGCAGCTTTGGCAGCAGAAGGGAAAAAAGTACTTCTTGTTGATACAGACCCTCAGGGGAATGCAACAAGCGGATACGGAATCAACAAAAATGAACTTGATAACACCATTTATGAATTGATCCTTGGAGAGTGTTCCATACAGGATTGCATTTTAAAGGAAGTGATCCCCGGCGTATCGATTCTTCCTTCCAATGTAAATCTCGCTGCTGCCGAGATTGAGCTTATCGGTGTTGATCAGAAAGAGTACATTTTAAAAAATGAGATCGATTATGTAAAAGATTCCTATGATTATATCATTATTGATTGTCCGCCTTCACTCAGCATGCTTACAGTGAATGCAATGACAACAGCTGATACGGTCCTGGTTCCAATCCAGTGCGAGTACTATGCTCTGGAAGGTTTGAGTCAGTTGATCCACACAGTAAATCTTGTTAAAGAACGACTCAACCCCGAACTGGATATGGAAGGCGTTGTTTTTACGATGTTTGATTCAAGAACGAATCTTTCAAACCAGGTCGTTGAAAATGTAAAAGTAAATCTGCAACAAACGGTCTACAATACGATCATCCCAAGGAATATTCGCCTCGCTGAAGCGCCGAGTTACGGCATTCCGATCCAAATCTATGATCCGAAGTCGGCAGGCGCGGAAGCATACAGACAACTTGCGGAAGAAGTGATTCGAAGAAAGGATCGATAATATGGCAGCAAGAGGATTAGGCAAAGGATTAGACTCCTTGATTCCAAACAGCCTGGGCGTTTCCAAATCAGCTCCGGCCGTAGCAGACAAGACGGAAGCAGCAAAAAAAATCGAAGGAAATGTTACAATGGTCAAGATCACGAAGGTTGAGCCGAATCGTGAACAGCCAAGAAAGACTTTCGAGGAAGAGCCATTGCAGCAGCTGGCAGATTCCATCAAGAAAATGGGCATTCTTGAGCCGATTCTTGTAATTGACAAGAAAGATCACTATGAGATCGTTGCCGGCGAGAGAAGATGGAGAGCAGCGAAGCTGGCCGGATTGAAAGAGGTTCCGGTCATCATACGGGATTTGACATACCAGCAGCAGGTTGAGATCGCTTTGATCGAGAATCTTCAGAGAGAAGACTTAAACCCGATAGAAGAAGCACTGGCTTATAAACGTTTGATCGAAGAATTTGATCTGAAGCAGGAAGAAGTAGCGGAGCGTGTATCAAAGAGCAGGACAGCGATCACAAATTTCCTGCGTCTTTTGAAATTGTGCGATGAAGTACAGAAAATGGTCATTGCCGGAGATCTTTCGACAGGTCAGGCAAGAGCGATCATCACGATCGAGGACCGGGAACAGCAGCTTCAGATCGCGCAGAAGATCGTGAAGGAAAACCTTTCTGTACGTGAAGTTGAAAAGCTGATCAAAACGCTCAGTCAGCCCCAAAAGGAAAAAGCTGCAAAGGCGAAAAATGCAGAACTTGAGCATATCTATGAAGAGATAGCCGAGAAAATGAAACGCTCACTTGGCACAAAGGTCAATATTGTCAGCAAAGAGAACGGTGCGGGAAAGATTGAGATCGAATTTTTCTCAAATGAAGATTTTGACAGAGTGACCGAATTGATCATGAAAGCATAAACGGAGGATTCTATGTCAAGTGAATTGATGGATAATTTAGGGATCGGATGGATCGACCCTGCCTACTTTCTGCTGGGACTTCTTGTTTTTATAGTAGTCCTGCTGGTTTTGGTGATCGTAGCACTTTGCAAAGCAAGTTCGCTGAAAAAGCGCCTTGACAAATTCACACAGGGTCGTAACGGAAAAAGTATGGAAAAGGAGATCGCCGCTTTATTTGAAGACAACACATTCCTGAAGCAGGCGACTGAAAAAAACAAAAAAGATATTCGATCACTTTTCCATAATATGGAATTTGCATATCAGAAATGCGGCATCGTAAAATATGATGCATTTAATCAGATGGGTGGCAAGTTGAGCTTCTGTCTGGCTCTTCTTAATGAACGTAATGATGGTGTGATCCTAAATTCGGTTCACGGAAGTGATGGATGCTATTTTTACAGTAAAGAGATCGAAGCAGGAAAATGCAACATTACGCTTGGTGAGGAGGAATCGGAAGCTCTGAAGATGGCAATCGGCGAAGAGGATTGATGACGTATGAAAAAACGCATCGAAGAGATTCTTGATGGTGACATTCTTGCATCAGATGCATTAACACCGGATTACAAAGTATTGCTTGCTGAGGGAACTGTCCTTAAAAAAGATTATATCAACAAGATGAAGATTCTCGGAATTACGCACGTTTCTGTGCGTGAGTCGGAGATTACTTCCGGTGAGAAAGAAAAAAAACATACAGAACAAGCTCGGGAGAATTTTAAAGAAAAGACCAAAGAACAGGTTAAGAGTGTTCTGGAAAAACACATTTACAAGAATAATACCAGTCTCCAGCGCCTTTGCCAGACAGCCGACGAGATCATCAACAATGTGCTTGATGAGGAGCAGATCGTAGAAGAGATCATGTCAATGCAGGAACGAAGTGCAGACCTGTATGAACATGCGATCAACTGCTGCATTATGTCAACCATCACTGCTCTTCACATGAATTATGAACAGGAAATAGTCCGTTCTATCAGCATTGGATGCCTGTTACATGATATCGGACTTCGATACATGGAGCCGTTTTATGTAAACAAATCGTTCAAAGAGATGACGGATAAAGAGGCGACGGAGTATAAGAAGCATCCTGTAAACGGTTACTTTTCACTAAAGGATGAGGTCTGGCTCGATGAACTCAGTAAGGAGATCATTTTGTATCATCACGAACAAGTGAACGGGCGCGGTTATCCTTTTCACAGAAAAGGAAAAGAGATCGACGAAGAGATCAAGCTTGTCAGCATCTGCGATACGTATGACGAACTGATCACCGGGATTGGATGCAATCCTGTAAAGCCATATAAAGCCATCGAGTATTTGAAAGCATTTGAAAAAGAAAAATATGATGCTAAAATAGTAGAGGAATTTTTGAAGATCACGACGCCCTACCCCAATGGATGTCAGGTTCTGACTAATACGGGCCAGGTTGCCGTTGTGCTCAGACAGAATAAAGGGTTTGTGGAACGACCGGTTATTAAGATCATTCGGGATGAAAACGGAAAGACAATTTCCGAAGAAAAGATCCTTGATTTGATAAAAGAAAAAACAGTATTTATTACTGATGTGTTAAGCTAGGAGGCTATAGTTACATGATCGACATCAAGTTTTTACGAGAGAATCCTGACATCGTAAAGGAAAACATCAAAAAGAAATTTCAGGATCGGAAACTCGGTCTTGTTGATGAAGTGATCGCTCTTGATGCAGAAAGTCGTAAGACGCAGCAGGAAGCAGATGATCTTCGTTCTAAAAGAAACAAGATCTCCAAAGAGATCGGCGCTTTAATGGCACAGGGCAAAAAAGATGAAGCGATGCAAAAAAAGGCAGAAGTAGAAGCCGGTGCCAAGAAACTTCTTGAACTGGAAGAAAAAGAAAAGGAATTAAATGAAAAGATCACAAAGATCATGATGACGATCCCGAACATCATCGATCCGAGTGTGCCGATCGGAAAGGATGATTCGGAAAACGTAGAAGTAACAAAATACGGTGAGCCGTTTGTTCCGGATTTTGAGATCCCGTATCATACCGAGATCATGGAACGTTTCAACGGGATCGATCTTGACAGTGCGAGAAAAGTAGCAGGCAACGGGTTTTATTATCTGATGGGTGATATTGCAAGACTTCACTCTGCAGTGATCGCTTATGCGCGTGATTTTATGATCGGTCGCGGTTTTACATACTGTGTTCCGCCGTTCATGATCAGAAGTAACGTTGTAACCGGCGTTATGAGCTTTGATGAGATGGATGCCATGATGTACAAGATCGAAGGCGAAGATCTGTATCTGATCGGAACAAGCGAACATTCCATGATCGGGAGATTTATTGATACCATCATTCCGGAAGCAGAGCTTCCGAAGACTCTGACCAGTTATTCTCCTTGTTTCCGTAAGGAAAAAGGTGCACACGGTATCGAAGAAAGAGGTGTATACCGTATTCACCAGTTTGAGAAACAGGAGATGATCGTTGTTTGCAAACCTGAAGAATCCATGGTATGGTTTGATAAGCTGTGGCAGAATACAGTCGATCTGTTCCGCTCTATGGATATTCCGGTCAGAACCCTCGAATGCTGTTCCGGTGACCTTGCGGATCTGAAGGTAAAATCTTTCGACGTAGAAGCATGGTCTCCCCGTCAGAAGAAATATTTTGAGGTCGGCAGCTGCTCTAACTTAGGCGATGCACAGGCCAGAAGATTAAAGATTCGTGTAAACGGTGAAGACGGCAAGAAGTATTTTGCGCATACGTTGAATAATACCGTAGTTGCGCCACCCAGAATGCTGATCGCATTTTTGGAAAACAATCTGCAGGCAGACGGTTCCGTCAGGATCCCGAAGGTTTTGCAGCCTTATATGGGTGGTCAGACAGAGATTAAATAGAGGTAGTTTTTGTGCTTCATAAATATCTACGCGCTGTCGGTTTCAGTAAGATCACAACCAGAAAGCAGCTGGAAGAATTGATCACGGAATGTGTCAAAAACTCGGAAAAGCGTGAGTATATCACGATGGAAACGGAAGAGGACGGCATTTTCGTTGAGTGTACCAAAGAATTCGCTTCTGATATGGGTGTTATTGTGCGGGGTGAATTTGATGAGGAGAACAATTTTTCCTATGATTATTATTTTCCGTATCTGAAAGGAAGTGGGATCTCCTCCGAGGAGGATGTGACCATTGAACGTCATGCGGAAAAGGAATCTTACGCCGGCGTCTGCGATGACCTTCGTATCGGTGTTACACTGATATTTTATTTTCAAAACATTATTCCATATCTGAAGCTGAAACGGGAAGAGCGGCTGCCGATCAAAGGGACAACGCTCACCTTATCCGGTCTTTCAACAAGCGGGAGCATTATGCTTCCCATCATTAAGAATGAGAAAGATAAGAAAAAGGTAAAAAAAGTGGCCCGTGACCGGAATCACCTGATCGCAGAAGCGCGAAAAGGAGATGAAGATGCGATCGAGAGCCTGACGTTGGAAGATATGGATACGTATACTACGATTTCCCGTAAGATTCAAAAGGAAGACGTTTTCAGTATCGTAGATACATATTTTATGCCGTATGGTGTAGAATGTGACCAGTATTCCGTACTTGGTGAGATCACGGCATGCGAATTGGTTCGAAACAGGATGACAGGTGAAGAGATCCATCGTATGACAGTAAACTGTAATGAATTGATCTTTGATATTTGCATCAACAAAGAAGATCTGCTCGGCGAACCTGAAGTGGGACGTCGATTTAAGGGAACACTTTGGATGCAGGGGTTTATTAATTTCCCCATTTAGTGGTATAATGTCCGAGTAGTCTCGTGACATCGGACATTTTATTTGTTCTCGTAGTTTAACGGATAAAACAAGCGCCTCCTAAGCGCTAGCTATGGGTTCGATTCCCGTCGGGAACGTTAAAAAACAGGAAAGCAATAACTGCTTTCCTGTTTTTTTTAAGAAAATCTTACCACAGAATCTGTCAGAATCAGGTTCTGAAATAACTGATCGTATCAGCCAGGTCTGCCGCAATTGTGTTCAGTTTATTTGCCGAACCACTGATTGAACTAAAGGTATCGTTCAGTTCACTCATAGAGGCATTCGTCTGCTGCGTGGAAGCAGCATTTTCTTCAGAAATAGCAGACAGATCGGAAATGATCTCCATTAGAGCATTCTTGGCATTTGTAAGGGAAGAAACTCTTCCTGCAATATTTCCGGATGTAGTCTTCACGTTGCCGACATTTGCTGACATCTGCTGCATGTCTTCTTTTGTCGAATCAAGCTGCGTCGATTGCTGTGAGAAACTGTCATTCAGTCGCTCAAGCACCTCTACGGAGGATGCGGAATCTTCCAGAAGCTTATCAACAATGCTCTTGATCTCATCCGCACTTGCTCTCGACTGGTCGGCAAGCTGTCTGATCTCATCCGCAACGACTGCGAATCCCTTTCCGGCTTCGCCTGCACGAGCAGCCTCAATGGAGGCATTCAGGGAGAGCAGGTTGGTCTGGCTGGCAATATCGGTAATTGCCTGCGTGAAGTTAGAGATCGATTGAGCGGATTCATTCGTAGAGTTGATGGTCTTACCGATCTCACTGACAGATGCGGTTACGGCATCGCTTTGCTTGATCAGAGCATTCAGTGCACCCATTGCTTTTTCGCAGGATGAAGTCATGTCGAGAGCAAAGGTATCCATTTCATTGACACCTGTCGCAATATCCTCAATGTTGTCACCGATATTACCTGTATTACTTGCGGATTGTTCAACACTTTCTGCCTGAGATACTGCACCTTTGGAGATTTCGGAAACAGCTGTTGTAACCTGATTGGACGCTTCCGAAGCCTGTGAAGCGGAGGAGGCGAGACTTGCACCCGCCTGAGCGAGCTCTTCAGCCATATCCTTTGTTTTCTCAATAATATCCTTCAGACGGAGGGATAAAGATTTCGTACTGCGTTGGATCTGACCGATCTCATCTTTTGCAATTGCCTTGTCATCAGGGAATTGCAGTGAAAGATCACCGTCCGCAAGGCTGTCAAGGCTATTCTTTGCAAGTCGGACTCCTCTGGTGATGCTGACGATCAGGTATACGGCGAAGGCAAGCATCAGAACAATGATCACAGCGAAGACTACAACGGATACAATGATCAGGGAGGTGATCCGTGCAGAGATGTTCTTTTGCTCTTCTTTAGCCCAAACTTCCGTGATCTCTTCCATGTCATCAAGAAGATCACGAGATTCGTCAAAAGCGGAGTTGAAAGCACTCCAATCGCCGGTATTGTTGTCTACATCATATATAGAACCCCAGGAGGACAGATAGCCGTTGAATTTGTCGGCAGCGTCCTTGAATGTCATACCGTCAGATGCTTTGATGGAAGAGTAAAGAGTTGAATTTTTGCTTGCAATAGGGATCACTTCAGCGAGACGATCCCCAACCTGTTTTGCATTGCTGTGATAATCATCCAGATAGCCCGGACCCATTTCAGCCTGTAATTCGGGCGGCATGGAAGTGAAGCCGTTAGAGATGTCATAATATACGGTCGCGCCAACCAGTGCCTGATAATAATCTCTGTCAGCATTTACAAGAGCGTTATTAACACTATAGAGCGTATCGTAATATACATCTGTCATTTGCTTTTGCGTACTGTTGATCTCGATGCTTGCAAAAATAACTGCGGCAACGATACATACAATAAGGGGAATGGTAAGCATAAGTAGTTTGATTCTGAGATTAAGATTGTTGATTACCTTCATATGATCTCTCCTTTCAGTTGAATAATGAGTACCGTCCAGTTTATTTTTTGAAGTGCTACAAATGAATGATAGATATGAAGATGATTTCTTCTAATTATACAAAAAATAATAGATTATATAAACAATAATTTATAAAAAAACAATAAAAATCGAAAAAGACAAAATCCGATAGGAGAATAGCAAAAACTGATCATACATTTTGGGTATGAGCAGTTTATTAAAAGCTATGCATTCGAAAAAAGGTGATCAAAAAACGAATTATGCCTATAAACCTCTACCGAGCTCATATGCATTAGCTTCGTAGTCCGTACCTTTCAGATCATTAGGCGTTTCACAGCCGTAAGCGTTGAGAATCCCAACATTATCCCACTCGAGCCATTTTACGATCGATCTGTAGGTTTCATTTGTCGGTGCAATGGTAGCTTCGCTGTTATCGGACATCGCAGTGATGAGCATTGCCTTCTGGCCCTTACGGATCATCTGTTCGATCGCATAGAAGCGGTCGATCACGGTTTTCAGCTGCCCATTCATTCCGAAATAGTAGATCGGTGTGGCAAAGACAACACAGTCCGCTTCAGCAAGGCCCTTTGCGATCCTGGTCATGTCATCCTGAAAGACGCAGACAGAGTTATCGTTACGATGGCAGGCATCACAGGCAGTACAGGAATGAATGTCCATAAATGCAATATCAAATCGTTCAATGGAATGACCGGCTGCCTTGGCACCATCGGAAAAACGGTCAATAAGTCTCGAGGTTGTCCCGCTTTTGTGAGGACTACCGGAAAGAATTGCAATTTTCATACGAACACCTCCATTTCTACTATAACTATATCCTTTTGCGACGATTTTCTCAACAAAAAGAGCATACTTTGAGCGATGTCAGTCATGCATTTACAAAAAAACAAACCATAGGACTTATGTACTAGAAACAGAACAAAATAAGGGTTGCAAAATGGTTAGCCAGGCAATATTCTAGTACAAGTGACTCTGAACAAATGAGTATTGTTTTTGATGTAATTTTGATGTGTGTGATGTGTGAGGAGGAAAAATGGATAAAGAGAGTTTGATCATGTCATTGAACAGTGCGTTCAAGAATGACAACACAGGATTACCGGATGCTGTTATGACGGATTCGAAGTACGATGATGCGACAAATACCCTGTACTGTCATAAGGTAGTGGAAGAGCGAGACAAGATGCAGGACGCTCTGCGTTATTTTTCAAACAGCTATAACAGCCTGCTCGCATCCGTTCAACGCGGTGGCAGTGATGTAGCGAACGATATGCTTCGCGCGGAGTATTGTAAGATCGCAAAAGATACGATTCAGTTTGTGATCAATTCCCAAAAAAAGAAATTAGCATAATAACGGAATTCTTGGTAGATAGGAGCGTATCCGACAAAAGTCGGGTGCGCTTTTTTTCTGTGCGGCATTCAGAATAGGAAGAAAATAGCCGAAATAAGGAATGAACGTAATATACATATGTGTAACTGTACGGAGAAGACAGCATGAGGATCACATTTAACGAATCATATACCAATCAGATCGATCAGAATACAAAGGCCGCGGCGAAGGAAGGATCCTTGAAAAAAGTCGGCGGCCAAAATGCATTTACGGTAGAACATGCTGACAGAAAGCGCGAGGGACTCACCTATACCCAGCAGGGAATGAGCAAAGAGGATGTGCAGAAATCCCTGGCAGGTAAAAACGTGCAGCAGACCAAGAATTATATGGCGGTCATGTCCGGATGTTTGTCGGATGCGGATTTTGCCGAATTACAGGAAAAAGGATTCAGACCCGGGGAGATGCCGGTTGATGTAGCTGTTACGGTTGTTGATGAGATCAAGGCGAAAATGATCGAAGCGGGCGAAAACATCCCGGGATATACCGATACGATCGATAGAGAGACTCTTACAAAGATCACCGGATCCGAGAATCTTGCAAATGAAATGATCAGATCTGCACAAGAAAGCGGCGTAGTGCTTACGGCGCCTGTCGCAGAAGAGGCAACGGCTGCAGTCAGAATGGCTGAGCAGATCGAGCCGCTGACAGATGCCGCAAAAGACATGATCGTGGAAAAAGGGCAGCAGCCCTCGATCGAGAATCTTTATTTCGCACAGCATAGCAGTATTTCTGCAGGAACAAGGCCATCTGCACAGATCGACCCGGCTGATATGAAGACCCAGATCGATGAGATCCTTGACAGGAGCGGTATCCTCATTGATGCAGAAGCAGTCAAGGCAGCGGAAGATCTCGTTTATAAAGAGATCCCTTTAACGGAAGAGACGATACAGACGAAACTTGCACTTGATACGATCGAACTTCCGATGGATGAACAGGCGATCACGAAAAGCGTTATGATCGCGATCGCTGACGGGAAAAATGCCAAAGAAGCGATCCTTGGAAATACGGAAACAGCATGGCAGCAGGCGGCAGATGTCTATGCCGCTGTTCAGGAACTGACACCGGAGGCGGCAGATCTTGCGGCTATGGAGCATGCAACGCTTTCTGTAGCCAGAATGAGCGAGGCGCAGCAAGCGATCGATCGCGGAGAAAAGGCGCCGAGCCGGGAAAACATCCATGCAAGACGTGTACTGGAAGAAGTCAGATTGCAGATGACGATCCGGGCGAATCACGTTCTATTAAAGAGCGGATATAAGATCGAAACAGCAGAGATGGAGGCTTTGGTCGATCTTCTGATCGAAGCGGACAGAGAGCAAAGCGCTGTTTTATATAATACGCAGGATGAAGCAATTCTGTCTGAGCGAAAACAGCAGTATACGCAGGCGACTGAGATCATTCGGTTCATTCCGCATATGCCGATCGAAACAGTAAAAGATCTGGCGGATGCATCCGGCGAAATGACGCTTCCCGCTATCCGGGAAGAAGGAGAAAACAGGCTCCACGCACGCAGAGAAGCGAATGCACAATATGAGACATTTATGACTGCGCCGCGCGCTGATCTTGGCGATTCGATCAAAACAGCATTTCGTAATGCAGAAGATCTTCTTACAGAGATGGGGCTGGAACCGACAGAGGACAATTGCCGTGCTGTCCGGATCCTTGGCTATAATCGCATGGAGATCTCAGAGGATTCGATCGCCGTCGTTACGGAAGCGGATACACTGCTTCGCAGTACGATCGCAAAAATGACGCCTGCCGCGACGCTTCAGCTGATTCGTGAAGGAAAGAATCCGCTTGAAATGACAGTCGCGCAGCTCCACAATGAACTTTCGGATCGAGAGGACGATCGAGAGAAAGACGCAGAAAAGTACAGCAAGTTTTTATATAAGCTTGAGCACAAGGGAGAGATCACACCGGAGGAAAAGGAGAGCTATATCGGTATTTACAGACTGCTTCGGCAGATTGAAAAATCAGACGGGGCAGTGATCGGAAGCCTTGTGAACCAGGGTGCGGAACTGACTGTTGATCACCTTTTGTCCGCGCTTCGTTCAAGAAAGGCGCGTGGGATCGATTGGCGTGTCGATGATCAAAACGGAGGGATCAAAGAGATCACATACCGCGGTACATCGATCGACAGTCAGATCAAGACTGCTTTTGATGCACAGCATTTTCAGGCGGCAGCAGAAGAATACGAAAGACTTCGCTCTTTTGACGAATTCGAAAAAGAGCGCGTTGCATCCTACCGCGAATATAACAGCGATGCGACAGTTGAAAAGATCCTGGAAGAGATGGAAATGCCTGTGACTGCGGAAAATATTCTGGCTGCATCAGAATATCTGTCGGATGGCGGTGTTCTCGGAAGAAGGATCAGGCGTTTTACCGGAAGTGATGAGTTAAAAGACAACCTGCAAGTACTTGAAGAGTCGATGATCGGCGAAGAGGAAGCGCTTGAGGCATATAGGGATTTTGCCAAAAAGGAGACGAAAGCGCTTGAAAAGGTAATGGATACAGATCATACTCTTACGTCCGATGATATCAGGCAGCTTGCCTATTGTTACAAACAGCTTGGCTTTGCGGTAAAAAGAGCAGAAAGCCGAGAGTATGATATTCCGATTATGACGGAAAACAGTTGCGTTGCTCTTCATTTAACAGTAAAACATTCCGATATAAATAACGGAAGGGTCGATGGCTTCATGGAAACAGAGTCGCTCGGAAAATGTTCCTTCAAGTTGCTGGTAGGAGAAGACGGGGTGACCGGACTTCTGATCGCATCGAAGGAAGAAGCCGGCGATCGGCTGGAGGCGATCGGCGAATCCATTACAACAAAACTCAGTCAGTTGAATCTCGCGGTCAAGGAGATGCGAACGGGAATCAATACAGAACTGACCATAAGACGAACAGATACGACAAGCACGGATGCCGCGTCGGTCTCGACGGTACAATTATACAAAGCAGCAAAAGCTCTGGTCACAGCGATCAGAGAAAACGCGGAAAGGGACTGACATGAACGTTAATTACAATTTGACGGCAATCCGTGCCAATGACTGTCTGAACAGAACAGACAATAATCTTTCGGTTTCCATGGGAAGGCTTTCTTCCGGCTATAAGATCAACAAAGCAAAAGATAATCCGTCCGGAATGGCGATCTCGAAAAAGATGCATGCGCAGCTTCGTGGTTTGAAACGTGCAAATCAAAGTGCAAGTGACGGGATCTCCGTTATTGAGACAGCGGAAGGTGCGCTGACTGAGATCCAGGAAATGGTGCAGCGATTAAACGAACTTGCGATCCAGTCGGCAAACGGAACGAACTCCGACGGAGACCGAGAAGCGATCCAGGAAGAAGTACAGCAGCTTCAGGCTGAGATCAATCGTATTGCAGAGAACACAGATTTTAACGGCACTTCTCTTTTAAGCGGCGGATTTGATCTGAAGGGATACACGAACAATCTTGCGATCAAGGTTGAGACCTATACGGATGAAACGCCGATCGGCTTCTATAAGATGGGGCTTCAGATTGAAAGGACGTTCATAAACGGTGAAGAAGCATATGTCGTAAGTGATCTCTCGAATTCCTATAAGAATGACCCTGACTACAAATATCCGCAGGGGATCATTGCATATCCGGAGGATACTGCTGTATTTACGGACCCGAGAGTATCACATGATCCGATCACTGATTTTACCGTAAAATACGTCGGCGATGACAGTTTCTCCATGACGATGGTTTATGACAAAGCAAACCTGATCGATCAATACAAAGCGCTTGGCGGATCCGGCCTTCAGACGATCGAATATGAGGTGGAAGCAACCGGAATCGGTGCGATGACATTGCAGATCGGTGCGAACGAGAATCAGATTCTGGAAGTAAGGATCCCTTCTATTTCCACAAAGACACTTGGGATTCGCGACCTTGATCTGACAACGGAAGAAAGTGCAACGGCAGGCATCAAGCTTGTTGACGAAGCGCTGACTCTTGTATCGGCTGCAAGATCGAGGCTCGGTGCATATGAAAACCGCCTTGAGCATACCGTTTCCAGTCTGAATATCACATCCGAGAACATGACGGCAGCTTATTCCCGGATCATGGATGTAGATATGGCAGAAGAGATGACAGATTATACGACACTGCAGGTACTCAGTCAGGCCGGCACGTCCATGCTGGCGCAGGCGAACCAGAGGCCACAGCAGGTACTTCAGTTATTACAGTAATTTAGGAGCAGTACATGACGAACGAACGCAAGAAAGATTTTACGATGCGGATCACGCAGGCCAATAAAACAGAGATGATCGTCATTCTGTATGAAATGGTCCTGGCTTATCTGGATGATGCGGAAGATACATTTGAAGACCGCGACGCATTTAAGGAAAGCATCAAAAAGACCAGAGAATGCATGAACGAGCTGATGAATTCGCTTGATTATCAATTTGAACTGTCTCAGATGCTGTTCAGACTCTATGTTTTTATTGGAAAAACGCTGACGGCTTCAGTAGCGCATCATGTGAGAGAGCCGCTTGCCGGTGTCCGTGCGATCATTGAGAAATTGCACAGCGCCTATCAGGAAGTCAGCGGTCAGGACCACTCCGAATCGGTTATGGCAAACACGCAGACCGTATACGCGGGACTGACCTACGGCAGGAGATCTCTGAACGAAAACTGTTATTCCGTGGTGAATCGTGGGTATTTTGCATAAAAACAAACTGGACATTTTGTAAGTTTTTACCAAAAATAAAAAAATAAGGAAATTAGTACTAGACAAGTTAAAATTCACATCCTATAATTCGACTTACAGTTGTTGCGCGCTCGAAAGAGGTGAGTAACATTGTAAGTCTTTTTTTGTTCTTAAGCATTGTGTCCCTGTACGATTACCGTACACACAAAATCCCAAACACACTCAACTTAATAGCTGCAGTAGCAGGACTGATAATATGTTATGAACGACAAGGTATGTCTTGTGTTACTGCTTCAATGATTAGAGCAGCGTTAGTGATCATGATCTTGCTTCCGCTGTTTATTGTAAAAAGTCTGGGCGCCGGAGACGTCAAACTCATCTCAGTCATTGCAATCTATCTCTCCATAGAAAAGGTGCTTCAGATTTTCATAACAGGGATTTTTCTATCCCTCATTCCCCTAACACACACGATCATAACAAAGCAAAGAATGAAAAATATCAGAATACCGATGGCACCGTGCTTTACGGCAGCTGCATTATTGGTATGCATAAAGGAGGTAATTTGAAGAAAAAGCTGCTGGCCGTCTGCGATAAAGAGTCGGCATATGCGTCAAAATTCTGTGAGTATGTGGCAAAGGAATTTCCTTTTGATGTTGCAGTATTCACTTCACGGGAAAACTTAGAACAAAACAGAGAAAAAGACAAGATCGATATCCTTCTGATCGAAAGAGAGGAATATTCGAAACAACTGGAAGAGAATGTGCGCGCGCAGATTGTGATCCTGGAATCGGATCGCGAATCACTAAATGAACAAAAGGGAGGTGTTTATAAATATCAATCGTGTGAAACGGTCATGAAAGAAGTAATGGGCCGGCTTGAGATACAAGAAAACGAAAGACCTGTAATCAGAGAAAAGGGGTTAAACCTTATAGGGTTCTATTCCCCGATTAAGAGAGGACTTCAGACTTCGCTGGCGTTGACGATGGGACAGATGCTGGCAAAAAAGCATAAAGTACTCTATCTCAATTTTGAAAGTTTTTCCGGACTGAATGTTCGGTTCGGAAAAGAGTTTATGTGTGATATCACGGATCTGATCTACTATATCACGAATGCAAAGGAGGCGCTGTTTTATAAACTGCAGGCTATGACGCAAAGCGTCGGAAATATGGATTTTATTCCACCGGCATTTTCCTATATGGATATCAACAGGATCACAAAAGAGCAGTGGATGATGATGATCGAAGAGATCGAAAAGTATTCGGCTTATGAATACATTCTTCTCGATCTTTCGGATAACATACAAGGTTTACCGGACCTTTTGAGGTGCTGCCGAAAAGTTTTTACGATCGTAAAAGATGACGGAATGGCAATGGCCAAAATGGAGCAGTATAAACTGCTTTTGGAAAAAGCGGATTATGAAGACGTTTTGCAAAAGACAAAACAATGTAACGTATCCCTGATCAGAGATCTTCCGTTTGAGCCGGAGCAGCTGGTTTACGGCGAACTGGCGGATTTTACGAAGAATCTGATCCGGAAGGAGCTTTATGAATTCTAAAAAAGAAGACGTTCTGTCTCTGATCTATTCCAAGATGGATTATTCGGTGGAAAATGATGAGATCTCAGTCAGGCAGCTGATCGGAGAATCCCTGATCGAGTATGGAAGAGAGCATTATCTGAGTCTGGAAGAAAAACAGCAATTGGGAAAAGAACTGTTTTATTCGATCCGCAAACTGGACATTTTGCAGGAACTTTTAGAAGACAAAGAGATCACAGAGATTATGATCAACGGTCCAAAAGCGATCTTTATTGAGAAAAACGGACGGCTGAAGGAATGGGAGAACAGTTTTTCTTCTGTCGAAAAGCTGGAGGATGTTATCCAGCAGATTGTCGGAAAATGTAATCGTACCGTTAATGAAGCCTCACCGATCGCAGATGCAAGACTTGAAAACGGATCGCGAGTCAATGTTGTCTTATCTCCGATCGCGCTGAACGGCCCGATCTTAACGATCAGGCGATTTCCGGACAAACCGATTCGGATCGAAAACCTGATCGCATTTGGCTCGATCACGGAAGAGGTTGCTTCCTGGTTAAAGATCATGGTTCATGCCGGATACAACATTATGATCAGTGGTGGGACCGGGTCCGGCAAGACGACCTTTCTAAATGCTCTTTCGGACTTTGTGCCAAAAGAGGAAAGGATCATTACCATCGAAGACAGTGCAGAATTGCAGATTCAGAATGCTCCGAATCTTGTCAGGCTGGAAACCCGTGCGAAAACAGCAGAAAACTGCAACGAGATCACGATCCGTGACCTGATCAGGAGTTCACTTCGTATGAGACCGGACCGTATTATTGTCGGTGAGGTAAGAGGTGCCGAGGCTGTAGATCTCCTGCAGGCAATGAACACCGGACATGACGGATCTCTATCGACCGGACATGCAAACAGTGCGCGGGATATGCTGTATCGATTGGAGACAATGGTACTGATGGGAATGGATCTTCCAATCTCAGCGATCCGCAGACAGATTGCGTCGGGAATCGACCTGATCGTGCATCTGGGAAGGCTTAGGGACAGAACAAGAAAAGTATTGGAAATTGTAGAGGTGTTGGGAATATCCGGCGATGAAATTGAAACACAAACGCTTTATAGATTTGAAAGCAACGGGAATGGAAAAGGAAAAGTCGAGGGGAAGCTGGTTAAAAAAAGTGAACTTTTCTCAAGAGAAAAGATCGAGGCAGCAGGACTATCGGACCTACTCTTTTTCCAAAACGGAATGGATTAAATACTATCTGATGGGGACATTGGGCGCATCCCTGATCCTGTTTTTCTTTTATGATTCGTTCTATGTGATACTTCCCGGCACCGTATGCGGCTATCTGTTTTGCAGATACCGGAAAGCGGTTTTAAAGAAGAAACGATGCGACAGGCTGGAAACCGAATTTAAAGAATGGATCCTTCTGGTCTCATCCAAGCTGCAGGCAGGCTACGCTGTGGAGAATGCTTTTATCCGGGGTGGTCATGAACTGGCAAATCTCTACGGAAACGAATCGGATATCCGTCGAGAAGCAGAAAATCTGGAACGGCTTCTCGGAAATAACGTCACGATCGAAAGGATCCTGTATGACCTTGGTAAGCGAAGCGGGACAGAAAACATTCGAGACTTTTCGGAAGTTTTTGCTACCGCCAAACGAAGCGGAGGAAATATGTGTGAGATGATCCTGGCAACAGCGGATATCATTCTGATGAAGATCGATACGGAGCGAGAGATCCAAACGATGCTGCATGGCAGAAAAGCAGAACAGAGGATCATGTGCCTGATCCCGTTTGGGATGATCTTTTACATTCGGATCACATCCCCGGGCTATTTTGACCCATTGTATCATAATCCGCTAGGGATCATTGTAATGACGATCTGTCTGGTTCTATATGGATTTTCGGTTTGGATGTCGTTTCGACTCGTGACGATCGAAGCGTAAAGGAGAGTTATGGGAGCAATATTGTTTATGATGGGGGCGGGATATGCCATACACCGTCTTATACGAAAAAAAGAATATCCGGAAGCATCCAAGATCTTACTGGTTGGAAGTCTGATCGCTTTAGGCTTATATACTTACAGTCTGTTTGCGGTGATGCGTATTCCGATCGAAGAAGTAGCAAGAGATGATCGGTTTGGAAAAGAGAAGGATCTGGTTTTGAATGTTTCTTCTGAAGCAGAAGACCGATCGGTCCATCTGAAGCTTCTGCCAAAATCATATAACTACAGTGATGTCAAAGCGATCTATCCCGAATTTGCAGAAATGCTGCGGAAAGAAATGCTGGGACAGAATGAGGAAGCAGATCATGTGACGGAAGATCTTCATTTTCCCGACAATCTTGATCAATATCCTTTTGAGATCGCATGGCAGACAGACAACACGGATGTGATCGGGTATGACGGAAAGCTGGGGACAGCACTACCCGAAAGCGGAGTTCCTGTCAGGATCCGAGCCGTGATCCGTGATGAGAGCGTTGGATTTGAAGCGGAGGAGCAGTTCTATGTCAGTGCCTGCCCAAAAGATCAGAAGGACGCGTTTTTTGCAAGGCTAGAACAGGATCTGGTCAAACTGCAGAAAATAAAGGCCGGAGAAGGTACTTTTATTCTGCCTACATCTTTTGAAAACAGGCAGCTTTCATTCTATGAAGAGCGATCGGTTCCGTATATGGCGGTTTTTTTCTTAACGATCGCGTTATCCGGAGGGTTGGTCTGCGTGAAACGAGATCGCGAAAAGAAAGAGGAGGAAAAGCGGATGCAGCAGCTTTTGCGGGAGTATCCGAAGATCGTTTCAAAAATGGCGATGTTGATCGGAGCCGGTATGACAGTCAAAAGTGCCTTTGCCAAGATCGCAAAAGAAGGAGACCTTGTTACGGCGGGAAAGAATGCAGCATATACGGAAATGAGGCTTGCCTGCCGCGAAATGGAAAGCGGTATTTCAGAATCCAATGCATTGTTTCACCTTGGTGAACGAACAAGAAGCGGAGAATACAAAAAGTGGACTTCTTTTATTATCCAGTATACCAAAAGCGGTGCGAGCGGATTAAAACGTGCACTGCAGGAAGAAGTGCAAACCGCACTGAAAGAGCGAAAAAGCCGGGCAAAGAAAATGGGTGAGGAGGCGGGAACCAAACTGCTTGTTCCCATGATCATGATGCTTGTGATCGTAATGGTCATTATTATTGTACCGGCATTTCATACATTTCAAATGTAAGGAGGAAAAAATGAATACATTAAGAAGATTTTTAAAAGAAGAGGATGGTATCGGAACTGTGGAGATGATCCTGATCCTGGTCGTTCTTATCAGTCTGGTCATCATTTTTAAAAACCAGCTGACAAGTCTGGTAAATGATATCTTCTCACATATCGTGTCCAAGACCGGCAGTGTTTACTAAATGAAGAAGGGCGAGATCACGGTTTTTCTGTCACTCATGATGACAGTGATGGTAGGTGTGTTGTTTCAGGTGATCGAAGCAGCCAGGACAAATGGCGTACGTTTTATGACAGAGTGTGCCGCCGATATGGCGCTTCAATCTGTCCTGGCGGAATACAACCGGGAAATGCTGAATCAGTATGATCTGTTTTTTGTCGACAGTGCATATGGATCCTCATATGAAACAAATACACCGCTTGAAGGACATTTGACCGATTATCTGAATGAAAATCTCGGACCGGGAGAAGGCGCCCCGGGCGTTTTCAAGGATTTTTATGATGCATCATGTGAATCGGTTGTGGTCTCAGAAACCTGCAAGGCATCGGATATGCTGGGTGATGTGGTTGAGCGGTATGCTGTCGATTACATGTTGGATCTTTATGAACTGGATGAGATTCCCTTTTTCTCAAATGAAAGATCCGTGATTGAGCAGAAAGGACTCCTTGGAAATAAGTTTGAGGAAGAAAAAGCAAAGAATAAAGAGCGGATTGCCCGTTATCGAAAGAAGGGCAAAAAGAAGTATAAGCACTTCTCGATCGATAATCCCGCAGATGCTGTCTTTGATCAGATGGATCCCGGTATCGTACTTGGCAAAGTGACCGGTTCGGATGGTATATCCGCAAAAAAAATAGCGGGGACAGAGTACGTGTCATCCAGAGAATACGATGAAGGTGACGGGTTTCTTCATGGAGAAAATGCGGCGACTGATGTAGAAGATATGATCTTCCAACGATATCTCGCAGAACGCTGCGGAAATTATGTGACACGAAAGAGTAATTCAGGGTTGGATTATGAGCTGGAATATGTGCTCTTTGGCAAGGACAGTGACAGAGACAATCTTGATAGCGCGGTGACAAGACTCCTATTGATCCGCTCGACCGCTAATCTTCTTTACCTATCCTGTGATTCACGCAGGTGTGCGGAAGCGGAGGCACTTGCATATACCGTAGCAGCTGTGTGTTTGCTGCCGGAACTCGGAAAAATCCTAAAGTGGTCGATCATATTGGCCTGGTCGTATTCCGAAGCAGTAAATGACATTCGCATCCTTCTGTCGGGTGGAAAAGTCGCCTTGATAAAAACAGACGAACAGTGGAAGCTCGGACTGATGGAAGGCCTCAGAATGAAAACGCCGGGCGGTAACAATGCATCAGGACTTAGCTATCGTGATTATTTGCAAATGCTGATGCTCTTTGTAAACAAGGAAGAGCGAAACATGCGTTTTTTGGACATTATGGAGATGGATGTCCGACGCGCGAGCGGGAACGATCTTTTTCGCATCGATCGCTGCATTCATGATCTTGAGGCAGTGATCACGGTAAAAACCGGGTGGGGCCACCATATCCGGATCGAACGACTGGTGGGTTATCAAAAATAACAGGAAAGGAGGAAACGGAGATGTTCCCTTTTTGGAATGATATCGAACAAAGCAAACGAAACGAACGACTTTATCCATATCTCCTAAGCAAAGGCTATCCCCTAGCTTTTGTCAAATCACCTAAAGCAATTCATATCAATCATATCGATTTTCAAAGCGATCGGTTATCATCTCTTTTTCATGAAGAAAAGGGAACGTCTCCGTTTCCTTCTGCCAAAGGGAGTATTACGGTCGAGTGCTCAATCGTACTTCCGATGTTTCTGGTATTTTGTATGCAATTGATCTGTGTGATCTCTCTTATGCAGTTACATAGCAATATAGAAGCAGCACTGCATCAATCGGTCAGTAAGTGGGCGATACGGGAGTATCTGGCAGACAGCGCAGGGATCGAAACAGACAGCGCTGCGGGCCTGCTTGCGTCCGATGTTGTGATACGTAGTGATATCGTTTCATATATCGGAAAAGAGAATCTGGATGATTCCATGATCGTCGGCGGCAGCAATGGGATCATTGTATATAAAGATCCTCGGAAAAGAAATGGGCAGGACGTACTGGATATTTCAGTTTCCTATTATGTCAAACCACTGATCGGCTGGTTTGGTTTTCCGGGCATACTGATGGGAAACCATTGCCGCGTAAAGCCGTGGACAGGTTATATTCCTTGTGGATTCGGCGAATATGCGGAAACAGATGAGCCAAACGTTTACATTACGGAAAGAGGAACAGTCTATCACATGGATTATGACTGCACGCATCTTCAGCTTTCTATAGAACCGGTCCAAAAATCGGCAGTCGGATCGCACAGGAATGAAGACGGTGGAAAGTATTACCCTTGTGAATACTGTGGGAAGATGATCGGGACGATCGTTTATATCACAACGCAGGGCGATCGTTATCATGCATCGTTAAATTGTAAAGGATTAAAAAGATCGATCTATAAAGTACCGCTATCGGAAGTCGGAGGAAGAGGCCCATGCAGCAGGTGTGCAGCCTAGGCATATTGCTATATTTGATAAAAGCTTCATATACAGATATCAGAAAAAGGAGGATTCCGGTTCAGGAGGTTATGGCGATCGCATTGATCCTTTTCCTCCTTGCACTGATCGGCGGTTGTATGGAGAAAGAAAGACTGTATTCAATGATCCCGGGTCTGATCTTATTGTTTATCGCCTATGCTACCAATGAACAGATCGGTTATGGTGACGGTCTTGTCTTTTTGCTTTTGGGAATGCATACATCTCTAATGGAGCTGATGGGGATCCTGCTTATGTCACTTTTTTTCTGCACGATCCTGTCAATTGGACTGCTGATATTAAAAAAATGTGAGAAACGCACGTCGCTTCCGTTTATTCCGTTTATTACCGGTGCATATCTGGTAAGGATGGTGAGCACATGGATGTAAAAGCAAGTGTTACGGTCGAAGCTTCTCTCATCCTGCCATTTGTGATCTTTCTGATCTGGAATATTCTGTATGTCTCTTTTTTTGTTTATGATCAGGCGCTTTTGACGCAGGGAAGCTACACAACTGCTCTGAAGGCGGAGAGATATGTTGGAGACCTGCAAGAGAGATCAGATTTGGCTGAATTGAAATATGAGAATGATGTAAGAGACCGAATTGTGATCGGATCCGTTACGATGAAGCAGACCATTACGGATGAAGAGGCAGAAGTGGAGACGCAATTGTCCCTGACGGGGCCGGGAGCAGCATTTTATAACAGCAGTTGGGGTGCCGGGCAGAAAAAAAGAGTCGACGCTTATAGGCCGGTCAACTTCATCCGAAACTGTCGCCAATTGGAAAAGATCAAAAGCGGACTGAGTTCGGAATAGGAGCCATGATGGAAAATATACAGTTCAAACGGAATTACAGAAATACATATGCGATCCTGAAGGGGGTCTCTTCTGACGAGACAGAGAACTATTTCGGAAGGACCGTTCTTCAAAATACGATCGACGGACTGATCAGACCATCGATCATCACGATCGACGGAGTCTCGGAGGTTCACTATGACATCACCGGCATGCAGAGCATGGAAAGCATTTTTTCAGCTTGTGAACTGAAAGCGGAAGATGTGCGGAAACTGATGTTCCATATTGCCATGCTTTTGCGTGAGACAGAAAAATACCTTCTTGAAAGCGATCGGATCGTATTTAAGCCATCATTCATTTTTTATGATCATGCGAAATCAGGCTGGAAAATGCTGTATGACTTTTCCGGAGATACACACTCCATGCTGCCTCTTGCCGAGTTTTTGATCGAGCGATGCGATCCGACAGATGAAAAGGCTACGCAGATCGCATACGATTTTTACGATAAGACAGAGGCACAACTGCTTTCTTTGGATCTTTTGGATCAATATCTGGAAAAGGAAGAGGAAGAGGTTCAAAAAAAAGCGGAAGAAATGCTGTCACAAGAGACGGAATGGCTTTTGCCGGATGAAGATGATGATGAAAAGCAATTGAAACTGATCGGTGTGATAAAAAACCTGTTAAACGAAAAATCCGGCGAGGCAGGCAGCGCCTTGCTTGCTTTCTGCGTTCTCATGTTTGCTGCATATAAAATTGTGGGAATGTGGTTTTTATTCACGCGAACGGAGACAATCCTTTGGCTTGGAAGTATGATCGTTTGCGCGCTCGGCGGGGCTGCACTTCTCCTTTATCGATGGAGATCTGATTCCGGATCGAATGATATGGAAGAGGATTTTTTGTGGGATGAAGAAGAGCAGCAGATTGTGCCGGACGAGGAAGTCTCGGATACATTGAACGAAGAGTCCGGTGATCAGACAGAAGATACAGAGACTGTCTATGTGGAAAAAGCAGAGTATCATAAGAATCATTCACTGGCGGAGCTCAGGAAAGGACAGGAGATCACACATTATATCGAGAAGTATCCTTATGTGATCGGAAAAGAGAAAAGCCGTGTTCATCTTGTCATAAAAGATCGCGGTGTAAGCGGTGTTCATGCTCGTATAGTCATGGAGAACGATGAAGTGATGATCGAAGATCTTTGCTCCGTGAACGGAACATTCATCAACGATCACCTGATCGAGCCGCATGAGAAGACGATCCTGCATCGCGGAGATATTCTGATCTTCGGTTCTTCCGAGTTTGTATTCCGTTAGGAGATGTTGTATAATTTTAGCGAATATCAGGCGAGGGGAGACCGGCAATGAAGATCAACATCTACTACGGCGGCCGCGGGTTGATGGACGACCCGACGTTGTTTGTGATCAATAAGATGCAAGAAGTTCTGGAAGAGCTCCGTGTGACGGTTGAGCGCTTTAATCTCTATGAGATGAAGAGCAGTATTACGACGCTTCCGTCAACGATCAAAGATGCTGATGGGATCATTCTTGCTTCGACCGTGGAATGGCATGGGATCGGTGGCTATATGATGCAGTTTCTGGATGCACTCTGGCTGTACGGCGATAAAGAGAAGATCAGCAAGATCTATATGTGTCCCATCGTCATGTCCACTACATACGGCGAACGTGAAGGTAAGCTCAATCTTTCCGTTGCCTGGGAGATTCTGGGTGGACGTCCGTGCAGCGGCATCTGCGGATACATCGCGGATATCGTCAGCCTTGAGATGAACAAGGACTATTCCAAGCTGATCGAAAAGAAAGCGGAGAATATGTACCGCACGATCAACCAGAAGACACCGTCTCTTCCGGCCAGCAACCAGGCGATCAAGAAGATGGTATCCGTTACGAAGAATACGGATCTTACACCGCAGGAATCCGAACAGCTTTCGCAGCTTGCATCCGACGAGAATTATGTTCAGCGTCAGAAGGAAGACATCCAGGAACTGACCAGCATGTTCAAGGGGATGCTTGAGAATCGGGAACTTGACGAGGAGAGCGCGTATATTAAAGAGCTGACGGATCACTTCAAACCACAGCCCGGGGTAAAGGCGGTCTATCGTATCCACATTGAAAACAGAAAAAAGACGCTGATCATTTCGGTGAATACAAAGGATTTAAACTGTTACTACGGAACGGCGCAGAAAGCGGATGTGGACATCTGGATCAGCGATGCGATGATGCGTGATATCACATCCGGGCGCATTACGTTCCAGAGATGTTTTATGAGCGGAAATATGAAGAAGACAAAAGGCGACTTCAGTCTGATGCGTATGTTGGATCAGCTGTTCGTCTTTCAGGAGTAGATGAGGAGGCAGTATGAAGAACGACCAGTGTATTTTTTGTAAGATCGCATCGGGTGAGATCCCGAGCAAGACGCTCTATGAGGACGATGATTTCCGTGTGATCCTGGACCTTGGGCCTGCAACAAAGGGACATGCCCTGATCCTTCCGAAGGAGCATTATGCAAATCTGTATGATCTGCCGGACGAGACCGCAAAAAAGGTAATCTGCCTTGCAAAGAAGATGGCTTGTGTAATGACAGAGAAGCTTCATGCGGATGGATTCAATCTGGTGCAGAACAACGGAGAAACAGCCGGCCAGACAGTCTTTCATTTCCATATGCATCTGATCCCGCGATTTAAGGGAGACGGCCAGACGATCGGCTGGAAACCGGGTAAGCCGACAGATGAAGAATTGGAAGCGATCCGCAAAACAATCTGTGAGTGATTGCAAAATAATAAAGGAAGTGCTGTCGGCACTTCCTTTTTTGATATACTATTCTGTTTCTTCATCGGCAGGCGTTGTATCCTGTATCAATTTGATAATGGTGTCAATGGAATTCAGCTGATTGCTTCGTTCCATCGCCTCCATGTAGATATGTCTGGAACAATACAATTCTCGGATCTTTTCCACAAGGAGTGAATCACTCAGATCATCTTCATCGATCACGATACTGAAGCCCTGTGCTTCAAAAGACTTTGCGTTAAGCATCTGATCGCCTCTGCTTGCTTTTGGAGAGAGGGGGATCAGGATGTTGGGCTTCTTTAAAGCGAGCAATTCGCAGATCGCATTTGCGCCTGCTCTGGATACGATCACGTCAGCCAGTGCGAAAAGATCTTTCAATTCCGTTTTAACATACTCAAACTGCTTATAACCCTCCACGCCGAGGAGCAGGTTATCTACCTTTTCCTTACCGCAGATGTGGATGACCTGGAAATCTTCCAGAATGCTCTTTAACGCTTCCCGGATCGCTTTGTTGATCGCAGCAGCGCCAAGACTTCCACCCATCACCATCACAACAGGCTTGTCGGAATTAAAACCGCAAAGCGTTCTGGCTCTTTCCGCATCACCTTCAGACAGTTCTTTTCGGATCGGCGAACCTGTCAGGATGCCTTTTCCTTTCGGGATATACTGCATGGTCTCCGGGAAGTTCAGGCAGATCTTTTCCGCAACGGGAATGCAGATCTTATTGGCAAGACCCGGAGTCATATCCGATTCATGGATGATGCAGGGAATATGCAGGGCGTGTGCCGCACGGACAACCGGAACAGACACAAAACCGCCTTTAGAAAAAACGATGTCGGGTGCGATCTGTTTTAAGATCTTCTTAGCTTCTGCATAGCCTTTCATGACGCGGAACGGATCCGTGAAATTCTTCAGATCAAAATATCGACGAAACTTGCCGGTAGAGATCCCATAATAAGGAATGTCAAAGTCTTCGATGAGTCTTTTTTCGATGCCGTCAAAAGATCCGATGTAATGAATATCGTAATCTGCTTCTTTTAAGGCGGGGATCAAAGCAATATTCGGTGTAACATGCCCGGCGGTGCCGCCGCCCGTCAATACGATTCTTTTCATGATCGATCCCTCCTTCAGATTATCTCAAGGATTCGAGTGCCTGTGCCAGCTGATCCGGACAGGATGTAGGTTTAAATCCACAGGTGATCCCTTTTAATCGCAAGATCGCATCATCTATAGACATGCCTTTAACAAGCGCAGAGATCCCTTTTAAATTTCCGTTGCAACCACCGGTAAACTGAACACTTTGAATGATCCCGTTGTCCACTTCGATGTCGATAGCGGAAGAACAGACTCCTTTCGGTTGATATCTCATGATGATTCCTTCTTTCACAAACTATTTCTTATTACTAAAGCGTAGTATATCAAAATTGAATTCATCTTTCTACCCCTCCTGATCCGGAAAGCCCGCAAATCTTGAAAAAAAGCGGTCTCTTTGCTATACTGATACCAAATTCCGAATCGAAAAACAAAGAAAGCGAGCGTGCGGATGAAGATCGTTGTCTTGGAAAGAAACAGTGTGGGAACAGACATTTCCGTTGATTGCCTGGAGCAGTACGGAGATGTGACTTTTTACAGAAATACCGTGCGCCATCAGGTGGCGGAGCGGATCAAGGATGCCGATATTATCATCAACAATAAGGCGCCTCTTGATGCTGAGACATTAAAAGATGCTCCGAATGTGAAGCTGATCTGTGAATTTGCAACAGGTTATGACAATGTGGATATCGATTACTGCAAAAAGCGGGGGATCAAAGTTGCAAATGCACGCAATTACAGTACGGCTGCTGTGGCGCAGCATACTTTTGCACTTCTGTTTTATCTGCTGGAACATCTGCCTCATTATGATCAGTATGTAAAGGGTGGTACATATGGAGCGCAGGACCGGTTTTCCAATTTTGACAAGCCGTTTGTTGAACTGGACGGGAAGACATGGGGCATCGTCGGCATGGGTAATATCGGAAAAGCTGTGGCAAAGATCGCAAAAGCATTCGGGTGCCGTGTGATCTTTTACTCACCTACCGGTAAGAGCACATGTACCGAGTATGAAAAAGTGTCGTTTGAAACGCTTCTTCAGGAATCCGACTTCCTTTCGCTTCATTGCCCGTTAAGTGACTTGACAAGACACCTGATCGATGAAACAGCTCTTTCGAAGATGAAGAAGACAGCGATCCTTTTAAACGTAGCAAGAGGCGGTGTCGTAGATACAAAGGCACTTGCAAAAGTGCTATGTGATGACGGGATTCTGGCAGCAGGACTTGATGTTCTGGAAGCGGAACCGATCGCATCGGATGATCCGCTTGGGGAGATCAAAGACAGCGATAAGCTGCTGATCACGCCGCATATGGCCTGGGCGAGCACGGAAGCAAGAGAGCGTATCGTTGAAGAGACTTGTAAGAATCTGGAAGCTTTTTTCAACGGAGAAGATAGAAATATCGTCAATCTGTAGTGACAGAATGAGATCATAATAAGGAGTGGTGGCATGGCAGAATTGGTAACATCGAGAGATGTATATGAACTGAAGGTGCTGGATGTGATCAACGGTTTTCAGGTAAGACCCGGCTTTTACGAGAAAAACGGTGCGACCGCTCTTTCCAATTCGTGCGTGAATTTCACCGTGCAGTCTGCCGGTGCTACATCGTGCGAATTGTTGCTTTTTAAGAGAGAATGCAAGGATCCGTACGCAGTTCTGCCTTTCCCTGATCACTATCGGATCGGACATGTTTTTTCCATGATGGTGTTCGGACTCAATATTGAGGAGTTTGAGTATGCGTATCGCTTCGACGGACCGTATGATCCTTCGAAAGGTCTTCTTTTTGACAAAACGCATATCCTGCTCGATCCTTATGCAAAAGCGGTCACGGGACAGAGCGTCTGGGGTAAAAAAGCTGCTGACTACGGCGGCTGTTATCATGCCCGTGTTGTACGCAACAACTTTGACTGGGGCACGGCCAGACAGCCGCTGATCCCGATGAGCGATCTCATCATCTATGAGATGCATGTACGCGGATTCACAAAGGATCCGTCTTCCGGCGTCACATTTCCCGGAACTTTTGAGGGGATCCGAGAGAAGATCCCATATTTAAAAGAGCTTGGTGTCAATGCGGTCGAGCTGATGCCGATCTTTGAATTTGACGAAACGATGGGATCCCGGAACGTTGATGGTGAAGATGTCATCGATTATTGGGGATATAATACTGTCAGCTTTTTTGCTCCCAATACAAGTTATACGGCCAACACGGAATACAACCGTGAAGGAACAGAGTTGAAGGGTCTGATCCATGAACTGAATGCGAACGGGATCGAAGTCTTCCTGGATGTTGTTTTTAACCATACGGCAGAAGGCAACGAAAAGGGACCGTTCATTTCGTTTAAAGGAATCGACAATAATGTTTATTATCTTCTGACACCGGAAGGGTTCTATTATAATTTCAGTGGGTGTGGAAATACACTGAACTGTAATCATCCGATCGTACAGAATATGATTCTGGAGTGCCTTAGATACTGGGTTACGGATTATCGCGTTGATGGGTTCCGCTTCGATCTTGCAACGATCCTGGGTCGCTGTGAAGACGGATCACCGATGAGCAATCCGCCGCTTTTAAAGCAGCTGGCGTATGACCCGATCCTGGGAAATACCAAATTGATCGCCGAAGCATGGGATGCGGGTGGTTTGTATCAGGTCGGCAGTTTCCCGTCATGGGATCACTGGGCAGAATGGAACGGCAAGTATCGTGATTGCATGCGCAGTTTTCTCAAAGGCGATTACTGGGAGGCACCGGAAGCGCTGAATCGTATCATCGGTTCGCCCGATCTGTACGGCGGTCATAAGATGGGACACAACGCATCCGTCAATTTCCTGACATGTCATGACGGATTTACGCTTTATGATATGTATGCCTATAACGACAAGCATAATGCGAAGAACGGCTGGAACAACACGGACGGTGTGAATGATAACAGAAGCTGGAACTGTGGCGTGGAAGGTGAGACAGATCGTCCGGAGATCATCGCCCTTCGTAAGAAGCTGATCAAAAATGCCTGTGCTGTATTAATGTGCAGCCGCGGAATACCTATGTTTCTTGCGGGTGACGAGTTTGGTAATACGCAGTACGGCAACAATAACGCATATTGTCAGGACAATGAGATCTCCTGGATCAATTGGGATCGGCTGGAAGAGAACAGGGATATTTTTGAATTCTTCAAGTATATGATCGCATTTCGTAAAGCACATGCGAACGTTCGTGAAGATCTGGAAAAATCAGCGACCGGCTATCCGTTTATCAGTATTCATAACGGATCTCCGGGTTATTCGGAAACGAATGCGCAAACGAAACTTCTTGGCATTATGTATGCAGGTTTTGACCGCTCCAAGATGCAGGATGAACCGGTATATGTCGTGATCAATCCTTACTGGGAAGATGCCTCCATCAAACTTCCCGAACTGGGTGACCGGTACGACTGGATCGTTGCCGTGAACACAGGACTTCCGGATGGAGAGCAGGCCTTCTTTGAGCCGGACAAAGCGCCGATCATTGAGAGTCATTTTGTTGTAAAGGATCGCAGCGTTGTGATCTTTGTCGGAAGGAGAAAGCAATAAATGAATTATATCGTGCTGGATCTGGAATGGAACCAGAGCGCAAAGCCGGCAAATGAGGTAAAAGGGATCCCGTTTGAGATCATTGAGATCGGAGCGATCAAACTGAATGCACAAAAAAAGATGATCGCGGAATTTAGTGAACTGATCAAACCGTCTGTATATAAAGAGATGCATTCCGTTACGCGGAAACTGATCCACCTTCAAATGGAGGAGCTGGAAAAAGGGGACCCGTTTCCTGTTGTCATGAGGCGCTTTTTGGATTGGTGCGGGCCGGATGTGCGATTCTGCACATGGGGACCTTTGGACCTGACAGAACTTCAGCGTAACATGACTTATTACAAGATGGGTACGCTTTCGCAAAAAACACTTCGCTTTTTGGATGTACAGAAGCTCTTCAGTATAGCGTACGAAGATCGGAAAACCAGACGTTCCCTTGAGTATGCGGTTGATTTTCTTAAGATCGAAAAAGATATTCCGTTCCATCGTGCATTCAGTGATGCATATTATACCGCAAAAGTGTTGCAGGAATTTCCGGATCCCGCTATCGAAAGGAACTATTCCTTCGACTATTATGTTCTGCCGCGCAAAAAGGAAGACGAGATCTTTGCAGTGTTTGATACCTACGCAAAATACATTTCGCGCGTGTTCGACGACAAACAGGAAGTGATCATGGACAGAAGAGTGTGCAGTACAAAATGTTACCACTGCCGTCGAAACCTTAAGCGGAAGATCAAATGGTTCACGCCAAACGGTAAGCATTACTACAGCGTTTCCTATTGCGATAAGCATGGGTATATGAAAGGAAAGATCAGGATCCGCAAGGCGGAAGATGATCGTGTTTATGCAGTAAAAACGTTGAAATTCATCTCCGAAGAGGAGGCAAAAGAAATCCGCGCCAAGAGAGATAAGGCGCGGGAATTTCGTAAGATCAAAAGAATAAAAGAAAAAGAAGTAAAAAAGGGCCAAAGCTAGAAATCAAAATCATCAAAGGGCGAATGGACCCTTTTTCTTTTTTTACGACGCAACTTGGATTTTCGCCTTTTCGCAAAGTGATAATTACTGATCACCGAATGGATAACGCAGATCAGGATCAGACCTGCAGCACCGACCGAGACATAGAAAACTACCCTTCGAACATTGATAAAGATCACAGGAGTTTCTTCTTTTTGCACTTTTGAGAGATCAGGTTTCTGGTTTTCTTTCTGGTTACTGAAATCAAACTCGGCTTTCTTCTCCGATGTGGTCACATCAATTGTAGCGCTGCCGACCGGAATACCATGATATGTATAGAAGATCTCGGCGATCACATCCTCTTTGTCGGTTTCGTAAGAAAGTGTTGAATCGAGGTCATCGAATACGCCGGTGATCGGAAGGACGACAGTTGCCTCTTCGTTAAGCGAAAGGAGCGGTGTTGCTGATCCGAATATTGCCTTCTCTGAAGGGAAAAGATCATGATCGCTTACAGTGTAGGCCGTTTCATACTCCGCGACAGTAAGCGCCTGAAACTTATCAAAACCGTAATCAAATAAGGATACGGTATCTGTGAACTGCTCCGGAGATTCTTCTTTCATGATGACGCAGACCAGCTTCATGTTGCCGCGCTGTGCACAGGAAACGAGTGTCTGTCTGGCAGTGTCGGTATATCCGGTCTTGCTTCCGAGAAGCCCGTCGTATGCATATGTTGCACCGGCATAGAGCTTGTTTTTGGAATGAATATACAAATCATCATCCGGCTGTGTTGCGGACTGCGGGATGTGGTAGGTCGTTGTGGACGACATCTTGCAAAGGAGTTCATTCGCAAAGAATGCCTTTGCGATCATTGCCAGGTCGTACGCGGAAGTATAGTGATCATCATCGTGAAGACCGTTTGTGGTCACAAAATGAGAGTCTTCGCAGCCAAGTTCGGTAGCGCGTTCGTTCATCAGTTTTGCAAAATCTTCCATACTGCCGCTGATGTGTTCGCCGATCGCGTTGGCAGCCTCGTTGGCGCTGCCGACCAGGATCGCATACAGACATTCTTCAACGGAGATCTCTTCTCCCTCGTCAAGTCCGACATTGGAGCTATCTCGCGGGATTGTGAAAACAGCTTTATGCGACATCTTGACCCGTTCGTCCATCTTACATTTTTCCGATGCGATGAGGCAGGTCAGGATTTTTGTTGTACTTGCAGGATAAAGGCGTTCGTGGATGTTCTTGGCATACAGGATCGTTCCTGTATTGGCCTCCATCAGGATCGCACTCTCAGCACCGATCGCAGGGCCGTCCGGCCAGTTTTCATAGCTGTCGGTTTCAATGGGAAGAGATTTACGCGCTTCGGCTTCCGCACGAAAATCCGTGACCGCAAAAACAGAGAGTACCGATGTTTCTACCATATATATAAATAAAAAAGCACCCATGGTAAAACGCATGAGCCGATTGTTATGATGCATCAATTTCTCCTTAAGCGCATGTTCGTTTTCATTCTACACTATTTTGCAGGTTATTCAAAGCCAATAATATTTGCTGTGTAAAGTCTATATGTTATTGCAAGTTTTTATGACTTAATGCAAGAAATAATATCTTTTGCTTTTACTTCTGAAATA
>SVFT01000023.1 GCA_015056735.1 Lachnospiraceae bacterium
AATCAGAGGCTTTTTCACCTCTGATTTTGGAAATATATTCTGTTGAAAGAATGAGAGTTCTTATCTAAATGACATTGGGACGGGGTAGTTGGTCCATTTTAGTTTGGCAAAAATGAGCCAGGCACCCCGTCCCCTAGGCTCATTTCCCCAGGTTCGTTTTGAGCTGCGCGATCTCTTCATCGGTAAGGCCTGCGCTCTTGATGTACGCAGCGGCGGCTTCGCTCAGATTCGCGCTGCGGAGGTCTTTGATACCGAAAACGTGCTGCAGATTTTTTTCCAGATTGCTGCTCAGGATCTTCTGATAACGCTCATCTTCTGGCGTGATCCCGTAATAGTTATAGAAAGTTGTCATATAATCAGCCGCGACTTCGTCGAAGCTTGCGCCCATCAGACATTCCAGAATAGCGGAGACAAAGCCTGCTCTGTCCTTGCCTTCCGTACAGTGGACGAGGTAGACACCCGGTTTGAGCAGAAAATACCTGAGGCCCTGCGCCAGTTTTTGCCTGAAATCATCCGCTTCGACGTCAACGCCCATATTGAGGGCGATAAAATGCTGCTGCGAAGCATATGTTGCGTAGACTCTCGGGTAGGAAGCAAATGTTTCCGGATCGTCTGCGAGATTCATGATCGTAGTGATTTTGGCTTTCCGAACAGCCTCGTCCGCATAGGTATTTCTGTTGTGCTCCGGATTAACGGGGGAAGCAGAACGGTACAGTCTGCCTTTGCCCATTCCCGTGGTCCTTATTTCTCTGAAATTCGCGAACTGCGCATCAGACAGATTGGGATAATCCTCTCTGTTCGCGGTATAACTGATCTGATGCAAGAGGTATTCACCGGCGTATCCGCCCTTTTCCCCCATGGAAACAGATACTTTGACACGATCTGTCATACCGTCTGCCGGCAGCCACGATACGGAATTGTCGGCAGCAGTGATCTTATTTGCGATGCCGTAGGTCGTGGCAAAGTCCTTCATGTTGATCGCAAGCTGTACATACTCATCCTTTTGCCTTGCAAAGATGCCCGCTGTGCCTGAATCCACATCGGAGTAGTTGCTGCAAAGCGGCAGCTGCAGTTTTTGATCCAGAAAACTTACGTTCAGCACATCACCGTATTCATAGCCGGATGCGAGAAGATCCCGGCATGCCAGGTCAAGTACCACGTTCCCGTACTTCTGAATATTGGCTACGGCGGCAGTTGTATTGATGGCTTTGTCTGCAGCCTTGCGTGCCTGCACCGGCATGACTGTCAGAGAAGTCAAAAGAAGGACGGCCGAAAGCAGAGCGGATATGCTCTTTTTCCAATTCACAGCTCTTTTGATTTGTTCCATAGATCGAACCTCCTTGTAAGACTGATAGTGTAAATATTATATCATAAAAAATGGTCCCCGGGGGACCACCCTCCCGAAGGCCATTAGCTATAAGCATACCTTATTACAGGCGATAGATAATAGGGATTAGACATGATCGGGATTAGATGTCATACTTGCACCATCAAATGATAAGGAGGCGCAGATATGGCAGAACACAAATTATGGACCGCATTGGCGGAAGCAAAGAAGTACAAATGGGTTGAACTCTCACATTCGTTGAATAATGACAGTCCATATTGGTCCGGCATTCCGGCAGGCTCGGTAGAGCTGGCCAAAACTGTCTGGGATTGGGGCAATCCCGATCTTGAATGCCTGATCCAGACGTTCAAATTTCCGGGACAGTTTGGCACACATATTGATTTTCCCGGACATTTTGCACAGGGCAAGGATCTGTCTGAACAGTATGATGTGCATAGTCTTATCTTCCCGCTCGTGGTAATCGATATATCTGAAAAAGCAAAGAAGAATGCGAGATACGCGGTTACGTTTGAAGACATCAAGGAATATGAAAGAAAATACGGTGATATTCCGGACGGAGCATTTGTGGCGCTGAGAAGCGACTGGTATAAGAAGTGGCCCGATATCGATGCAGTATCCGGAATTGATGCGGAGGGGAAAGAGAACGCTCCCGGATGGTCACTTGAGGCCCTGGAATACATCTACAAAGTAAGGAATGCAGCGGCTAACGGGCACGAAACGCTGGATACGGATTCTTCCGCTGTCGCTGAAGAGTATCAGGATCTGATCTGCGAAAGATATGTTTTGGAAAACGAAAAGCTGCAGGTTGAACTTCTCGCAAATCTTGACAAGGTTGCACCCGCCGGAGCCGTCATCATTGTCTCCTATCCGAGAATTGAAGGAGCTACCGGGCTGCCTGCCAGGGTATGGGCGATCACGGAGTGACAGGAGGGAAGCGATCACATAACTTATTCTTCACGAGCGTGTTTTCTTTACAAAATAGAAACTATCATCCATAATCTATTTAGTTTAAGTAAGCCGTGACGGAAGGATAAGCAATGCTAGATCAATTTTCCAGAACCCGGTTGCTGCTGGGTGCTGATGCAATGGAACAGTTAAAGAATTCGCGTGTTGCCGTATTCGGCATAGGCGGCGTGGGCGGTTATGTCTGCGAGGGTCTTGTCAGAAGCGGCGTGGGTCATTTTGACCTGATCGACGATGATAAAGTGTGCCTCACCAATCTGAACAGGCAGATCATCGCGACAAGGAAGACTGTGGGACGTTACAAGACGGAAGTGATGAAAGAGCGGATGACAGACATCAATCCGGACGTGGAAGTAACGGTACACAATTGCTTCTTCCTGCCTGAGACCGCGGATTCGTTTCGCTTTGATGATTATGATTATGTGGTGGATGCCGTTGATACGGTCACCGCAAAGATCGAACTTGTCATGAAGTGCAGGGAAAAGGGCGTGCCGATCATCAGCTCGATGGGCGCCGGAAACAAGCTGGACGCCGGTGCTTTCAAGGTGGCGGATATCTACAAGACCACGATGTGTCCGCTCGCCAAGGTGATGCGCCATGAATTGAAAAAACGCGGCGTCAGGAAACTGAAGGTCGTATATTCCGAGGAAAAGCCGACGAGGCCTTTGGAAGATATGTCGATCAGCTGCAGGAGCAATTGCATCTGCCCACCCGGCACGCAGCATAAATGCACAGAGCGCAGGGATATCCCCGGAAGCGTGGCTTTCGTGCCGTCTGTGGCGGGGCTGATCATTGCAGGCGAGGTTGTAAAAGATCTGATCCGGGATCAGAGATAAGCCGCGATCACAGCAAACAGAACCGCGGGGAGCATGTTCGCCACGCGCGTCTTCTTTCCCCACACGAGATTGAGCCCGACGCAGAAGATCAGAATGGAGCCGATCAGTGACAGATATGCGGTGGCGGTCTCTGTCATGATCGGAGCGACCAGGCGGGCCAGCACGGTGATCGCTCCCTCAAAAAGCAGGACCGGGATCGCTGAGAAAACGCATCCTTTCCCGAGCGAAGACGTCATTACTGCGATGATGATAAAATCCAGAACCGCCTTTACGGCAAGCGTGGAATGATCACCCGAGATCCCGTCCTGTATCGCGCCGACGATCGCCATCGCACCGATGCAGACCGTCAGCGAAGCCGTGACAAAAGCATTCACAAACTGCACATCACTGCCGTTTCCGGACTTTTCTTTCAACCATTCTCCGAACCGTTCAAATCCTTTTTCAATCCCGATCATCTCGCCGACCACGGTGCCCAAAGCAAGACAGAGTACGACAAGCATGGCCTTGCCGCTTAGAATCTTTCCGCCGTCGATTGTCAGCATCCCCTGCATGGCGCCTGCGATCGCAATGAACAGAACGCTGATCCCGCATGTCTTGGTGATCGCATCCTGCTGTTCCTCACGAAACATTTTTCCTGAAAAAATCCCGATCAGGCCTCCGGCGACGATCGCCGCGCTGTTGATAATCGTTCCAAGTCCTATCATGATATCTCTCCTCACCGCTTTTTTTGCTAAAGATATTATCACATCTGCTCATTATGAGCCAGGGGGACGGGGTGCCTGGTCCATTTTGCCCGACTGAAGTGAGCCAGGGGGACGGGGTGCCTGGTCCATTTTGTGCGACGGATGTGATATGATAAGAATGCAGGGAAGGAGGTCGATTATGAGTTCTATCGAAATTCAGAAGATCGGGATCACAAAACTTGATACAGATGCGGTGGTAAATGCAGCCAACACCGGCCTGTGGGAGGGCGGCGGCGTATGCGGATTCATATTCCGCGATGCCGGCTCCGAAGAGATGACTGAGGCCTGCAGGAAGATCGGACACTGCGATGAAGGCTCTGCCGTGATCACGCCCGGCTTCAGACTCCCTGCCAGGTACGTGATCCACGCAGTCGGCCCCAGATGGTCTGGCGGAGAACACAACGAGCCGCAGCTTCTGTACAGCGCATACAAGCAGTCGCTTCTTCTGGCAAAAGAGTACGGCCTTCATTCCATCGGCTTCCCGCTGATCTCCGCGGGCATATTCGGCTATCCGGTGGACCGGGCATGGAGAAAAGCGATTCAGGCCTGCGATGATTTTATCAGGAATAATCCCGACTATGATATCAGGATCGTCTTTGCCGTATTGGATGATGTGATCCTTGCAACAGGCGAGCAGACTCGTAGGAAGCTCGCTGCAGAAATAATGTAACGACAGCGGAAAGAATAGTAAAGACAAGGAGAACAAATATGTCTCAGATAGATGATATGATCGAAATGATCAATGCACAGATGGAATCAGGCGTGGGCCGTCTGAAGGTCCGCTCCACCGACGAGCTGCTTGCCGGTGATTATGAGAAAACGTACCACCACGGACGGTGCGATGTCGGATCGCCCTGGGCGAACGGAACCGTTACGAATTGCGATGCGATCGACACACCCCTGCCGGATGACGAAAAATGAGGGACGGGGGAGCGTGGAAAATGGAATTAATGGATGGAAGACCGGAGTCGGTCGAGGGGCGTCTGCCTCGAGAGGTGCGGACTTATGACTTTTTGGATTCTTTGGACATTGCTTATAAAAGGACGGATCACGAGAAGGCGGATACCATGGAGATCTGCAATCGGATCGATCAGATCCTGGGCGTTGTGATCTGCAAGAACCTGTTTCTTTGCAACCGGCAGAAGACGGCGTTTTATCTGCTGATGATGCCGGGGAATAAGAAGTTTAAGACCAAGGAACTGTCGTCGCAGATCAATTCCGCGCGGCTTTCCTTTGCTGATCCGGAGGATATGCTGAAATATCTGGATATTGAGCCGGGATCTGTCAGCATTATGGGGCTGATGAATGACAAAGACCATGTGGTGCAGCTTCTGATCGACGAGGATGTGCTGAAGGATCCGTACCTCGGGTGCCATCCGTGCGTGAATACGTCCAGCTTGAAGTTGCGCACCGAGGATGTGATTGGGAAATTTTTGCCTGCCGTGGGGCATGATTATAAGACTGTGCGGCTGGTGGGGGAGGAGTGAGCCAGGCACCCCGTCCCAATGTCATTTAGATAGTAAAAGATTTAAGAATAGTGTATCATTTAAAGCATGATAATTCCAAACACAA
>SVFT01000014.1 GCA_015056735.1 Lachnospiraceae bacterium
ATCTTACTCTTTCTGGACATAGAAATACCCCCAAGTAGGTTTTATATTTCAGTGTCCTACTTGAGGGTAGCATATCAGTAGCTCGGGAGCCTTTTCTTGACTAGTACAATTTGCCGAAGCAAACCTCCGATTTTATGCAAAATTTACCGAAACAACCCTCCGATTTTATGCAAAATTCGCCGAAGCAAACCTCCGATTTTATGCAAAAACGTTGACAAAGCCTTAAAATAAGGGATATCATCAAGGTACATTAAGAATTAGCCCAAGGAGTACTTGCGTCGATGCTTAAAAGGAAAGTCTATAATGAATTATTAAAATGGAAGCAGCAAAGGCACGATGATCAATTGAAGAAATGCCTTCTGCTAAAAGGCGCCAGACAGGTTGGTAAGTCATTTATTGTCAAGGAGTTTGGCAATAACGAGTATGAGTCTTTTATCAGTATAGATTTTTTCAAGCAAAAGCAGTTGAAGCAGATTTTTGCAGGAGAATTATCATCTGATGAAATATATAAGCGTATGACGGCCAATATTCCGGGAATAAGACTAATTCCGGGGAATACATTGCTATTCCTGGACGAGATCCAATGTTGCGGTAATGCTCGGACGGCCTTGAAATTTCTTGCTGAAGACATGAACTTTGATGTAATTGCTTCGGGATCGTTATTGGGACTTTCATATGGGCAGGATGATGACGAAGAAGTGGAAGAACCTGCATCATTGCCTGTCGGTTATGAGTCTCAGATTACAATGTATTCTTTGGATTTTGAGGAGTTCTTGTGGGCTTATGGTTATGGTGAGCATGTATTAGATGAGCTGAAGCAATATATGGGAACGGACGATCAAATTCCTGAGAGCATTCATGAGAACTTCGAAAATCTATTCAGAGAATATATGGTTGTAGGCGGTATGCCTGAAGCCGTTGCTGACTTTGCAGTAAATAAGGATTTTGGACGTGTAATGGAGATACAGCAAAGCATAATCGCGCTGTATCAAGATGATATTTCAAAGCATGCAAAGGGCAGGGAGAAACAACTGGTAAGAATGTGCTATGATGCAGTCCCCAGACAGCTTGCCAAGGAACTTAAAAAGTTTCAGTATTCGACAGTTGAAAAGGGACAAACCGGTCGAAAATTCGGCGGGAGTGTTAAGTGGCTGAAAGATTCTTGCCTGGTGAATGCTTGCTATAATATCTCGGAGCCATATATTCCTTTGATGGCGAACGAAAAGTTGGAGCAGTTTAAGCTATACATCAATGATACAGGACTTCTGACATGCATGTATGGATTCGAAACCAAGCGAGCCATTCTTAATAACGAGATCAAAGGGAATGCCCGGGGCGGGATCTACGAGAACATTATTTCAGAATGTCTGGTAAAGAGGGGATACACATTACACTACTACAAACCGGATGACGACCATGAACTGGAATTTCTGATCGAGAAAGATGGTGAAGTATTACCGATTGAAGTAAAAGCCGGTAATACCGCTTCGGTATCCTTGAATAATTATATTAACGATTTTTCACCGAGTAAAGCATATAAATTAATTGCGAACAGAAATGGTATCTCCGGCGTAAAAGAAACGCTACCGCATTACTTTGTTTTACTGTTATAATGAACACATGTGGATTGCAAACGATTGGAAAGACTATGAAGTCATTGATACATCGGGCGGCGAGAAGTTAGAGCGCTGGGGCGAGTACCGCCTTGTGCGTCCCGACCCGCAGGTCATCTGGACTTCAGATCAAAAGAATAAAGCATGGAAGAAACCGAACGGCCATTACCATCGCAGCAATAAAGGCGGCGGGGATTGGCAGTTCTTTGATCTGCCCGACGAATGGAGTATCGGTTATAAAGGACTGACGTTTCGGCTAAAACCGTTTAAGTTCAAGCATACAGGACTGTTTCCGGAGCAGGCAGTCAACTGGGACTGGTTTTCGCAGCTGATACGAGATGCGAATCGTCCCGTCAAGGTATTGAACCTTTTTGCGTACACGGGCGGTGCGACACTTGCGGCCGCAAAGGCAGGCGCTTCCGTGACGCATGTGGATGCCTCTAAGGGAATGGTCGGCTGGGCCAAGGAGAACGCTGCCGCATCCGGACTCTCCGATGCGCCGATCCGCTGGCTTGTTGATGACTGCGTGAAGTTCGTTGAACGTGAGATCCGTCGTGGTAATACGTATGATGCGATCATCATGGACCCGCCGTCTTACGGTCGCGGTCCGAAGGGTGAGATCTGGAAGATCGAAGAATCCGTCTTCCCCTTTATCAAGCTGACTATGGACATCCTGTCGGATGATCCGCTGTTCTTTTTGGTTAACTCGTATACGACCGGATTGCAGCCTGCGGTCCTGACCTATATGATCTCGATGACCGTCGGCAGGAAATACGGTGGCCATGTTGAAGCCGAAGAGATCGGGCTTCCTGTCACGGAGACCGGCCTTGTGCTTCCGTGCGGCGCTTCCGGCAGATGGACAAAGTAGAATAATAATAAAAACCATACCATAATGGTATGGTTTTTGCTTTTATCAGGAGATTGATCTGTCGAAGCCTTTGCTTAAAATGTTCCCAAGACGAGATACACGACATAAGACAGAACCCAGGCTACCGCAAACTGGAACAGCACCATCCAGATCGCCCACTTCCAGCCAAGTTCCCGCTTCACGGAAGCGACCGCTGCGATGCACGGCGTATACAAAAGGCAGAATACAAGAAGCGCGAGAGCGGCCTGCGGCGCCAGGAACGTCGTGACATCCTGTCCGCTAAGGAGCACCGACAACGTGGATACGACACTTTCTTTTGCCATAAAGCCTGTCAGGAGCGCGGTAGACATCCGCCAGTCGCCAAAACCGAGCGGCGCAAAGATCGGTGCGATCGCTCCGGCAAGGACGGCCAGCATGCTTTTGGCACTGTCCGTAACTTCGTTCATTCCGAAATCAAAAGTCTGTAGGAACCAGATCGCGATCGTCGCAAGGAAGATGATCGTGAACGCTCTCTGGATAAAATCCCTTGCCTTGTCCCACATCAGCTGCAATACATTCTTCATGCCGGGCATCCTGTAACTGGGAAGTTCCATGACGAACGGAACCGCCTGGCCTTTGAAATGCAGTTTTTTCATAATGACAGCCACCAGCACGCCGCTCAGGATCCCGAACAGATACAGCCCGACCATTACGATTGCACTGTATTTTGGGAAAAATGCGCCTGCGAAAAATGCATAGATCGGGAGCTTGGCTGAACAGCTCATAAACGGTGTCAGCATGATCGTCATCTTGCGGTCTCGTTCCGAAGGGAGCGTACGGCTTGCCATAACGCCCGGAACCGTACAGCCGAAGCCGACCAGCATCGGTACGATACTGCGTCCGGACAGACCGATCTTTCTCAAAAGCTTATCCATCAGGAAGGCGACACGCGCCATGTAGCCGCTGTCTTCCAGGATCGACAGGAAGAAGAACAGCACGACGATGATCGGCATGAAGCTGAGTACGCTTCCCACGCCTTCAAAGATACCGTCTACGATCAGCGAGCGAAGGACTTCGTTTACCCCCGAGGCGGTGAGAAAAGCATCTGCCCTCTCTGTCAGCACTCCGATCCCTGTTTCTAACAGCTCCTGTAAAAATGCGCCGATCACGCCGAACGTCATCCAGAAAATGAACGCCATCATCGCAATGAATGCCGGAAGCGCCGTGTACTTACCGGTCAGGAACGTATCGATCCGGCGGCTTCTTGCCTGTTCCTTGCTCTCTCTCGGCTTCACGACCGTATCCTTACAGATTCGTTCGATAAATTCATATCTCATCGCCGCGATGGATGCCGCACGGTCCATGCCGCGTTCTTTTTCCATCTGCAGGATGATATGCTCGAGCATCTCCTCCTCGTTGGGATCAAGATGCAGCTTTTCCAATACGAGACGATCACCCTCAGCGAGCTTCGCAGCAGCAAAGCGGATCGGAATCCCGGCCTTTGCCGCATGGTCCTCGATAAGGTGCATGATCGCATGGAGACATCTGTGTACGGCGCCGTTGTGATCATTTGCATCGCAGAAGTCCTGCCGTCCCGGTCGCTCCTGATACTTTGCCACGTGCAGGGCGTGGTCGACCAGCTCATCGATGCCTTCATTTTTCGCTGCCGAGATCGGCACGACCGGGATACCAAGCTGGCTCTCCAATTTATTCACGCGGATATGCCCGCCGTTTTCACGCACCTCATCCATCATATTGAGCGCAAGTACCATCGGCACATCCAGTTCCATGAGCTGCATGGTCAGATACAGATTGCGTTCGATATTCGTCGCATCGACAATGTTGATGATGCCGTGCGGATGGTGTTCTAGGACAAAATCTCGCGTCACCAGCTCTTCGCCGGAATAGGGGCTCATCGAATAGATGCCCGGCAGGTCCGTTACAAGCGTGTTGATATTGCCCTTGATCATGCCGTCCTTACGATCGACCGTGACACCGGGGAAGTTCCCGACGTGCTGGTTCGCACCCGTAAGCTGATTGAAAAGCGTCGTCTTACCGCAGTTCTGATTGCCTGCAAGTGCAAATGTCAGAACTGTATGATCGGGAAGCGGGCTTTCACTCGCTTTCTCATGAAAGCGGCCACCCTCGCCGAGACCGGGATGCTCGGGAGATTTGTATAGTTCCTTCTTCGACGGCGCTTGCGCGCCAAGAAGTTCCTGCATCTCTGCCTCTGTGATCGCTGCATCGTGCTGCGGTTCGATCACCGTGATCTTTTCCGCATCTTCTAAGCGCAGCGTCAGTTCATATCCGTGGATCTTGTATTCCGCAGGGTCTCCCATAGGGGCATACTTTATCAGTTCGATCTCTGCCTGCGGGATGATCCCCATATCCAAAAAGTGCTGGCGGAGCGCCCCGCTCCCGCCAACTTCCAATACCGTGGCCTTCCGGCCGATCGTCAGATCCCGTAATGTCATTTTAGCTCTCACTTTTTATTGGTAGTTGATTCTCAATAAGCATAACATAAAATCAGTTTTACTTATATGAAAAAACAATTTATAATTAGGCTTGTCGGGAAAAATGATCCCAAAGCGTGGATCATTCAATATACTTTCTTTTTACAAGAGGAGGAGTGAAAATGGCTAAAGAGCGCAGAGTCGGCACAGTATCAAGAGGTATTCGCTGTCCCATCATCCGTCAGGGTGACGATTTGGCAACGATCGTAACAGACAGCGTTTTGGAGGCTGCGGAGGCAGAAGGTTTTTCGCTTCGCGACAGAGATGTGATCTCCGTAACGGAATCCATCGTAGCAAGAGCGCAGGGCAATTACTGCACGGTTGACGATATCGCAACGGATGTGCGCGCGAAGTTTGGTGGCGGCACGGTCGGCGTGATCTTTCCGATCCTGTCCAGGAACCGTTTTGCCATCTGCTTAAAGGGCATGGCGATGGGCTGCAAGAAGATCGTCCTGATGCTTTCCTATCCGTCGGATGAAGTCGGAAATGAACTTGTCAGTCTCGATAAGATCGACGAAGCCGGCATCAATCCGTACAGTGACGTGCTGACACTTGACAGATACCGTGAGCTGTTCGGTTATGCAAAGCATGAGTTCACCGGTGTTGACTATGTGGAGTACTACGCTGACGTGATCCGCGAGACAGGCTGTGATGTGGAGATCATCTTTGCCAACCAGGCGAAGGCGATCCTTGACTATACAAAAAACGTGATCAACTGCGATATCCATACGAGAGCACGCACGAAGCGTCTCCTTCAGAAAGCCGGCGCGGAAAAGGTGTACGGCATGGATGAGATCATGACACAGCCGATCAACGACAGCGGCTGCAACGAGAAGTACGGCCTGCTTGGCTCCAATAAAGCGACCGAGGGCCAGGTCAAGCTTTTCCCGAGAGAGTGCAAGGCGCTTGTCCTGGAGATCCAGAAGATCATCCTCGACAGAACGGGCAAGCATGTTGAGGTCATGGTGTACGGCGATGGCGCTTTTAAGGATCCCAAGGGCAAGATCTGGGAGCTTGCGGACCCGGTCGTATCGCCTGCATTTACGGACGGACTTGTCGGTACACCGAACGAGCTGAAACTCAAATACCTGGCAGACAACGACTTTGCAAACCTCTCCGGTGATGCACTCAAAGAAGCGATCTCCAAGAGCATCAGAGAAAAGGATGCAAACCTCGTGGGCAAGATGGCGAGCGAGGGTACGACGCCCAGACAGCTGACTGACCTCATCGGCTCCCTTTGCGATCTGACATCCGGATCCGGCGATAAGGGTACACCGGTCGTTCTCGTTCAGGGATATTTTGATAACTACACCAACTAAAGCTATGGCGAAGAAAACTACCAAAAAAACCAAGAGCAAGATCGTCAGCGCGGCGTGGAAGCTGTTCTATGACCAGGGCTATGAAGATACGACGATCGAGGAGATCATCGAAGAATCCGGCACGTCGAAGGGCTCCTTTTATCACTATTTTGAAGGGAAGGACGCGCTTTTAGGGTCGCTCTCATACATGTTTGATGAAAAGTATGAAGAGCTTGAGGAGACGCTCGACGGCTCCATGACAAGCTATGAGCTGCTTCTTTATCTGAATAAGGAGCTGTTCGTGATGATCGAAAAGAGCGTCGACATTGAGCTTTTGGGGCGTCTTTTTTCCACGCAGCTCATCACAAAGGGCCAGAAATACCTGATGGACTACAGCCGCGAGTATTACAAGCTTTTGCGAAGGATCATCACAGAAGGCAAGGAGAAGGGCGAGCTGACGGATGCCTTTTCCACGAGCGAGATGGTGCGTTACTATGCACTGTGCGAGCGCGGGATCATGTATGATTGGTGCCTTGCTTCCGGTGAGTACTCTTTGAGCGAGTACAGCGCACGTATGCTGCCGCTCATGCTGGACGGTTTTTTGAAAAAAAGTTGATGGCCGAAGGCTTTTCTCAAAAAAGTTTTTTAATCGGTCTTCTGAAAAGTCTGTTTTTATGACTAATGAAAAGTGCAGTATTTAAAAGGCTTTAAGAGACAAAAGAGGAACGCAGTACAGAATTAGGTTCATACCTTGTTCTGTATTGCGTTCTATTATTTTGTATGCTATAACGATGGAAGTTTATTGAGAAGAGGAGAGGAAGAACATGATATTTTCAGCAAATCTCGGCATTTGCATTGCAATTGTCGCATACCTTGCATTCGTGATCGGTATCGGCATCAAATGCATGAAACAGAATGCCGACACAAAAGACTTCTATCTTGGCGGCAGAAAGCTCGGCCCGTTCGTTACCGCTATGAGTGCGGAAGCATCCGACATGAGCAGCTGGCTCCTTCTGGGGCTGCCCGGCGTGGCATACACGATCGGTCTTGCAGATGCATTTTGGACGGCGCTTGGCCTCGGTATCGGTACTTACGTGAACTGGCGTATCGTTGCCAGACGTCTTCGCAGCTACACGGAGGGAGCGGGTAATTCCACAACACTTCCCGAGTTTTTTTCCAAGCGTTTTCATGATGACAGGAAGGTGCTCAGCGTGATCGCGGCGATCGTGATCATCATATTCTTCGTTCCCTATACGGGATCGGGATTCGCGGCATGCGGAAAGCTTTTTTCCACGCTGTTCGGGATCGACTATATGACGGCGATGATTATCAGCGCCGTAGTCATCGTATTTTATACCTGCCTTGGCGGTTTCATGGCGGCCAGCACCTCCGACTTCTGGCAGAGCATTATCATGAGCATAGCGATCGTTGTAATCCTTGGCTTTGGGACGATAACGGCAGGCGGTGTCGGTGCGGTCGCTGACAATGCAAGATCACTTGCAGGATACTTCAGCCTGACGGCGATGCATGTAGACGGTGCAGCGGAGCCTTACGGACTTCTGACCATCGTATCCACTATGGCATGGGGCCTCGGGTATTTCGGTATGCCGCACATCCTGCTCCGCTTTATGGCGATCGAGGATGAGAGGAAATTGAAGCTTTCCAGACGCGTTGCATCCGTATGGGTGTTCATTGCGATGGGCGTAGCCATCTTGATCGGTATCGTCGGTAATGCTGCATCTGCGGCAGGGGCGATCGAAAAGCTTGACGACGGCGAGACGATCCTCATTGTGATCGCACAGCTCCTTGCACAGAACGGTTTTGTCTTTGCGCTGATCGCAGGTCTCATTCTGGCGGGTGTTCTTGCGGCGACGATGTCGACGGCGGATTCCCAGCTTCTGGCTGCATCTTCCAGCGCATCCGAGGATATCATTAAGAATCTGTTCGCAAAGAATATGTCAACGAAGCAGAGTATGATCGTGGCGCGTATCACACTCATTCTGATCGCGATCGTCGGCGTGTTTATCGCAAGAGATCCCAACAGCTCAGTGTTCCAGATCGTGTCCTTTGCCTGGGCAGGCTTCGGCGCGGCATTCGGTCCCGTTGTTCTGGCAGCGCTTTTCTGGAAGCGGACAACAAAGCAGGGCGCGCTTGCCGGTATGGTTTCCGGTGGTATAACGATATTTGTGTGGAAGTTTGTGGTCCGTCCCATGGGCGGCGTGCTCAATATCTACGAGCTGCTTCCGGCATTCGTTGTTGCAGGTCTCTTTATTATAGTAGTTTCTCTTCTGACGCCGGCACCTTCGGAAGCGGTGATCAAGGAGTTTGAAGAGGCAAAAAGACATAAATAATCTTGTACTGAAAAAAATACAATATTTTATCAAACCCCCTTGCAATACAGGGGGTTTTGTATTACAATCAGTTTTGCTGTGACATTGATAGCGATGAAGCGCGAGGTTGCTGCCTTCGTGGCAGGTTTTCCGTGGAGCGAATGTCAAGTTAGGAAACTGACGACAAGTCACTGTACAAACAGTAATGTCTGCTTTGAGCAGAAACGACGTGTGGAATGTTCTGCGAGTATTATTAGGACACACACGGGAGAGTGTACAGTCACCGCTTGTCGTACTTAAGCTTTAAAAAGTGCGAAAAGGAGGCGACTTTTTTTATGGCAAGTCAAGTAATGAGAATCACACTCAAGGCTTATGAGCATCAGCTCGTTGATGCATCTGCCAAAAAAATCATCGAAACAGTTAAGAAGAACGGATCTCAGGTAAGCGGACCGGTTCCCCTTCCTACTAAAAAGGAAGTAGTTACCATTCTGCGTGCCGTACATAAGTACAAAGATTCCCGCGAGCAGTTCGAACAGAGAACACACAAGAGATTGATCGACATCATTGCTCCGACACCCAAGACTGTTGATGCATTGCAGAGACTCGAGATGCCTGCAGGTGTCTACATCGACATCAAAATGAAGAACAAATAAGACCTCTACTAGTATGAACGGCCCGTCCGTTCCGCTGTAGAAAACACAGGAGGTAAGAAAGAAATGAAGAAAGCGATTTTAGCAACTAAAGTCGGCATGACACAGATCTTCGCAGAAGACGGCACACTGATTCCGGTAACCGTACTTCAGGCTGGACCTTGTGTAGTAACACAGATCAAGACCGTAGAGAACGACGGCTATGAAGCAGTTCAGGTCGGCTTTGCGGACAAGAAAGACAAGATCATCACAAAAGATAAGGGCGGCAAGAAAGAGATCGCTCACAGACATGGCGTTAACAAAGCTCTGAAGGGACACTTCGAAAAAGCAGGCGTTTCTTCCAAGAGATACATCAGAGAGTTCAAGTTTGAGAATGCGGCAGAATATGCACTCGGAAACGAAATCAAAGCTGATATCTTTGCAGCTGGAGATAAAGTTGATGCAACAGCCATTTCCAAAGGTAAAGGATTCCAGGGCGCGATCAAGAGACTTGGTCAGCACAGAGGACCTATGAAGCACGGTTCCAAGTTCCACCGTCATCAGGGTTCCAACGGTGCATGCTCTTCTCCGAGCCGTGTATTTAAAGGAAAAGGCATGCCGGGCCACATGGGTTCCGTAAAGGTTACCGTTCAGAATCTTGAAGTTGTCAGAGTTGACGCTGAAAAGAACCTGCTCCTTGTAAAGGGTGCGGTACCGGGATCCAAGAAAGCTCTCGTAACTATCAAAGAGACTACAAGAGTTGAGGCATAAACCGGGAAGAAAGGAGGACCATTCAGATGGCTAAAGTATCTGTTTTAAATATGGAAGGCAAGGAAGTCGAGAAGATCGACCTGAATGATGCGGTATTCGGTGTAGAAGTAAACGAGCACCTCGTACATCTCGCAGTCGTTCAGCAGCTTGCAAATAATCGTCAGGGTACACAGAAAGCAAAGACACGCTCCGAAGTATCCGGCGGTGGTAGAAAACCTTGGAGACAGAAAGGAACCGGTCACGCAAGACAGGGTTCGACAAGATCTCCTCAGTGGAAGGGCGGCGGCGTCGTATTTGCTCCCGTACCGAGAGACTACTCCTTCAAGATGAACCGCAAGGAGAAACAGCTCGCACTGAAGTCTGCTCTGACAAGCCGCGTTCAGGAGAACAAGCTGATCGTTGTTGACGAGCTTAAATTTGACGAGATCAAGACCAAGAACTTCAAGCAGGTTATGAACAATCTCAAAGTTACAAAGGGTCTTGTTGTTCTGGCTGACAATGACCTCAACACGGTTATGTCCGCAAGAAACATCTACGGTATCAATACAACACTGACGAACCAGATTAATGTTTATGACATTATGAAGGCAGGCACGGTCGTTCTTACAAAGGACGCTGTGAAGGCAATCGAGGAGGTGTACGCATAATGGCAAGTTTACAGTATTATGATGTAATCCTCAAACCGGTCGTTACAGAGAAATCTATGTCCGGTATGGGCGACAAGAAATATACATTCCTTGTTCACACAGAAGCTAACAAGGCACAGATCAAAGAAGCTGTTGAGAAAATGTTCGAAGGCGCTAAGGTTAAGAGCGTTAACACCATGAACATGGACGGCAAGAACAAAAGACGCGGCATGACGGTCGGCAAGACTGCAAAGACCAAGAAAGCCATCGTTCAGCTGACAGCAGACAGCAAAGAGATCGAGATCTTCTCCGGTCTGTAAGGCAGAGATCTCAAGTAACAGTCATGCACAGTAAAGTGCGATAAGAAAACAGCAACCGAAAGGAGAAACAACAATGGGAATTAAGACATATAATCCCTATACACCTTCCAGAAGAAATATGACCGGTTCTGATTTCTCCGAGATCACAAAGACAACTCCCGAAAAGAGCCTTTGCACATCTCTGAAGAAGAACGCAGGTCGTAACAATCAGGGTAAGATCACAGTGAGACACCACGGCGGTGGATCCAGAAGAAAATACAGAATCATTGATTTCAAGAGAAATAAAGACGGCGTAGCAGCACAGGTTCTCGGTGTTGAATACGATCCGAACAGAACAGCAAACATCGCGCTGATCTGCTATGCAGACGGCGAGAAGGCATACATCCTTGCTCCCGAAGGCCTGAAAGTGGGCATGAAAGTCCAGAACGGTGCTGAAGCGGAAGTAAAGATCGGCAACTGCCTGCCTCTTGAAAACATTCCCGTTGGTACACAGGTACACAACATTGAGTTATATCCCGGCAAGGGCGGCCAGATGGTTCGCAGCGCCGGCAACAGCGCACAGCTCATGGCTAAAGAAGGCAAGTACGCAACACTTCGTCTTCCTTCCGGCGAAATGAGAATGGTGCCGATCATCTGCAGAGCTACAGTTGGTGTCGTTGGCAACGGCGATCACAACCTGATCAATATCGGTAAAGCTGGACGTAAGCGTCACATGGGTATCCGTCCTACCGTTCGCGGTTCCGTTATGAACCCGAATGACCATCCGCACGGTGGTGGTGAAGGTAAGACCGGCATCGGCCGTCCCGGCCCGTGCACACCTTGGGGCAAACCCGCACTCGGCTTGAAGACAAGAAAGAAAAAGAAACAGTCTAACAAGCTGATCGTAAGAAGACGTGACGGTAGAGCGATTAAATAATCGATATTATTAGGAGGAAATAAAATGGCAAGATCATTAAAAAAAGGCCCGTTTGCTGACAGCAGTCTGCTGAAAAAAGTAGATGCTATGAATGCTGCAGGACAGAAACAGGTTATCAAGACCTGGTCCCGTCGTTCGACAATCTTCCCGTCCTTCGTAGGACATACGATTGCAGTACATGACGGCAGAAAGCATGTGCCTGTATACGTAACAGAAGATATGGTTGGACATAAGCTCGGTGAGTTCGTTGCTACAAGAACTTACAGAGGACATGGAAAAGACGAAAAGAAATCCAAAGTAAAATAATCCTGAAAGGAGGTTCTATCCATGGCTAAGGGACATAGAAGTCAGATTAAAAGAGAGAGAAATGCGAATAAGGACACAAGACCGTCAGCTAAGTTATCTTACGCTCGCGTTCCCGTTCAGAAAGCATGTTTTGTATTAGATGCCATCAGAGGCAAAGATGTGCAGACAGCACTCGGTATTTTGGAATACAATCCCAGATACGCATCGGGCCTCATCAAGAAACTGTTAGAATCCGCAATTGCGAACGCTGAAAACAACAACGGTATGAACAAAGATAACCTTTACGTTGCTGCCTGCTTCGCAAATAAGGGACCTACAATGAAGAGAGTTAGACCGAGAGCACAGGGCAGAGCTTATAGGATCGAGAAGAGAATGAGCCACATCACTGTAGTGCTTGATGAGAAGAAATAGGAGGAAGATTTAATGGGTCAGAAAGTTAATCCTCACGGCTTAAGAGTCGGTGTCATTAAAGACTGGGATTCCAAATGGTACGCTGATGCTGAATTCGCTGATTATCTTGTAGAAGACTTCAACATCAGAAAATATCTTAAGAAAAAATTATTCAGCGCAGGCATCTCCAAGATCGAGATCGAGAGAGCGTCTGACCGCGTAAAAGTGATCATCTACACAGCTAAACCCGGCGTTGTGATCGGCAAGGGCGGTGCAGAGATCGAGCAGACCAAGAAAGAGCTTGCAAAGCTTACAGACAAGAAAGTTCTTGTTGATATCAAAGAGATCAAGAGACCTGACAAGGATGCGCAGCTTGTTGCGGAGAACATCGCACAGCAGCTTGAGAACCGTGTATCCTTCAGACGTGCTATGAAGTCCTGCATGGGCAGAACCATGAAGGCAGGCGCTCTTGGTATCAAGACATCCTGCTCCGGCCGTCTTGGCGGTGCGGATATGGCTCGTACAGAGTTCTACAGCGATGGCACGATCCCTCTTCAGACACTTCGTGCAGACATCGAGTACGGCTTCGCAGAAGCTGATACAACCTACGGTAAAGTAGGCGTTAAAGTTTGGATCTACAAAGGTGAAGTACTTCCGACTAAGGGAAATAAGGAAGGAGCTGATAAATAATGTTAATGCCCAAGAGAGTAAAACGTCGTAAACAGTTCCGTGGTACCATGGCCGGCAAGGCTATGAGAGGCAACACGATCAGCTACGGTGAATATGGTATTATTGCAACAGAGCCCTGCTGGATCAAATCCAACCAGATCGAGGCAGCCCGTATTGCCATGACACGTTACGTAAAACGTGGTGGTCAGGTTTGGATCAAGATTTTCCCTGACAAACCGGTAACTGCAAAACCGGCAGAAACACGTATGGGTTCCGGTAAAGGTTCAACCGAATACTGGGTAGCTGTAGTTAAGCCCGGCCGTGTTATGTTCGAGATCGCAGGAGTTCCCGAAGAAGTAGCTAAAGAAGCGTTACGTCTTGCTACACACAAACTTCCTTGCAAATGCAAGATCGTTTCCAAAGCAGACCTGGAAGGCGGTGCAACAGAATGAAAACGAACAAGTATGTAGAAGAATTAAATACAAAGACAGCTGCAGAACTTGCACAGGATCTGGTAGCTGCAAAGAAAGAACTTTTCAACTTGAGATTCCAGAATGCTACGAACCAGCTGGATAACACTGCAAGAATCAAAGATGTGAGAAAGAACATCGCGAGAATTCAGACTGTTATCACTGCAAAGAGCAAAGCAGAAGCTTAGAAGAATTTTTAAGTTCGGAAAGGAGAATCCAAAGTGGAAAGAAACTTAAGAAAAACACGTACTGGCAAAGTTGTCAGCAATAAGATGGATAAAACGATTGTTGTAGCAGTTGAAGATCATGTTAAGCATGCACTTTACAAGAAGATCGTAAAGAGAACCTACAAGCTCAAAGCTCATGATGAGAACAACGAATGCAACATCGGCGATACAGTTAAAGTTATGGAGACAAGACCCCTGTCCAAGGACAAGAGATGGAGACTTGTTGAGATCGTCGAAAAGGCTAAATAGTTTTTAAGAAAAAAAGGAGAATTAGCATGATACAGCAGGAAAGCAGACTTAAGGTCGCTGATAACACCGGTGCAAAAGAACTCCTTTGCATCAGAGTTATGGGCGGTTCTACAAGAAGATATGCAAATATCGGTGATACGATCGTTGCTACTGTTAAAGATGCAACACCCGGTGGTGTTGTTAAGAAGGGTGACGTTGTAAAAGCCGTAGTTGTACGTACTGTAAAAGGCGCACGTCGTAAAGACGGTTCTTACATTCGTTTTGATGAGAACGCCGCTGTCATTATCAAAGAAGACTTAACCCCCAGGGGAACACGTATCTTTGGACCCGTAGCAAGAGAGCTTCGTGACAAGCAGTTTATGAAGATCGTATCTCTGGCTCCGGAAGTATTATAAGGAGGTGCCGGAATGTCTACATTGAAAATTAAGAAGGGTGACACCGTTAAAGTGATCGCCGGTAAAGACAACGGTAAAGAAGGCAAGGTTCTTGCCGTAGATTTAAAGAATGGTAAAGTTCTCGTTGAGGGCGTTAACATTGTCAGCAAACATACAAAACCTTCCGCAGCTAATCAGAACGGCGGTATCGTTCAGAAAGAAGCTTACATCGATGCTTCCAATGTAATGTATGTTCACAAAGGAAAAGCAACCAGAATCGGATTCAAGATCGAAAAGGACAAAAAGGTTCGTTTCGCAAAATCCACCGGCGATGTAATCGATTAATGAGGAAGGAGGTCGACACAGTTGAGTAGACTGAAAGACATGTATAAAAACGAGATCGTAGATGCTATGATCAAAAAGTTTGGCTATAAAAATGTTATGGAAGTGCCGAAGCTCGATAAGATCGTTATCAACATGGGCGTTGGCGAAGCTAAAGAAAATGCAAAAGTTCTCGAATCTGCAGTTGCAGATATGGAGAAGATCACAGGTCAGAAAGCTGTCCTGACAAAAGCAAAGAACTCCGTTGCAAACTTCAAGATCAGAGAGGGTATGGCAATCGGATGCAAGACAACTCTTCGCGGTGAGAAGATGTATGAGTTCCTTGATCGTCTTGTAAACCTTGCACTTCCTCGAGTACGTGACTTCCGCGGCGTTAATCCTAACGCATTCGACGGCAGAGGAAACTATGCGCTCGGTATCAAAGAGCAGCTTATTTTCCCTGAGATCGAGTACGATAAGATCGACAAAGTCAGAGGTATGGACGTAATCTTTGTTACAACGGCAAAGACTGATGAAGAAGCACGTGAACTGTTAACCCTGTTCAACATGCCGTTTGCAAAATAAGAAGGAGGAAAATTCATGGCTAAGACAGCAATGAAGATCAAACAGCAGCGTAAACCGAAATTCGCGGTTAGAGAATACAATCGTTGCAAAATTTGTGGTCGTCCACATGCTTACTTAAGAAAATACGGAATCTGCAGAATCTGCTTCCGTGAATTGGCATACAAGGGTCAGATCCCCGGTATCAAGAAGGCTAGCTGGTAAGGAGGTATATCGAGATGACAATGAGCGATCCTATTGCAGATATGCTTACAAGAATCCGTAATGCAAATACTGCTAAACATGATACAGTAGATGTTCCTTCTTCTAAAATGAAACTGGCTATCGCGCAGATTCTTTTAGACGAAGGTTTTATCAAGAAATTTGATGTTGTAGAAGACGGTAACTTCAAGACGATCCGTATCGCACTGAAATACGGCGCTGACAAGAACGAGAAGATCATTACAGGTCTGAAGAGAATCTCCAAACCCGGTCTTCGTGTTTATGCCGGCAAGGAAGATATGCCGAAGGTACTCGGCGGTCTCGGCGTAGCGATCGTTTCTACAAATCAGGGTGTTATCACAGATAAGAAGGCAAGAGAGCTGCAGGTTGGTGGCGAAGTTCTTGCATTCGTATGGTAATCATATTTAAGGAGGTACGGGCATGTCACGTATAGGAAGAATGCCAATCGCGATTCCCGCAGGTGTTACTGTGGAACTTGCAGAAAATAATAAAGTGACTGTAAAAGGTCCCAAAGGAACTCTTGAGAGAGTTCTTCCGTCTGAGATGGAGATCAAGGTTGAAGGTGCGGAAGTAGTAGTTTCCAGACCCAACGACTTAAAGAAAATGAAGTCCTTACACGGACTGACCAGAACGCTGATCAATAACATGGTGATCGGTGTTACAGATGGCTATGAGAAGAAACTGGAAGTGAACGGTGTTGGTTACAGAGCTCAGAAACAGGGCAAGAAACTGACATTATCCTTAGGCTATTCTCACCCGGTAGAGATGGAAGATCCTGAAGGTGTTGAGACTGTTCTGGATGGCCAGAACCTCATCATCGTAAAGGGTATCGACAAGGAAAAAGTCGGCCAGTTTGCTGCTGAGATCAGAGACAAGAGAAGACCGGAACCTTACAAGGGCAAGGGTATCAAGTATGTTGATGAGACGATCAGACGTAAAGTTGGTAAGACCGGTAAGAAATAGATAAGGAGAGTATAAAAATGGTTATTAAAGAATCAAGACAAAAAGTTCGTGTTAAAAAACACATGAAGATACGTAACCGTTTCAGTGGTACTGCTGAAAGACCGCGCCTTGCCGTATTCAGAAGTAATAATCACATGTATGCTCAAATTATTGATGATACAGTAGGCAAGACACTGGTTGCAGCTTCTACCCTTGAGAAGGATGTTAAAGCTGACCTTGAGAAAACAAATAACGTTGATGCAGCTGCAAAGCTTGGTACCGTGATCGCAAAGCGCGCGATCGAAAAAGGGATCAAGGAAGTTGTATTTGACAGAGGCGGCTTTATTTACCAGGGCAAGATCGCAGCTTTAGCTGAGGCGGCTCGCGAAGCCGGCCTGGAATTCTAGGAAAGGGAAAGGTAAACACCATGAAACATAACATCATTGATGCAAGCCAGTTGGAATTAAACGATAAAGTCGTTACCATCAAGCGTGTTACGAAGACCGTTAAGGGTGGCCGTAACATGAGATTTACCGCACTTGTTGTAGTAGGTGACGGCGAAGGTCACGTAGGTGCAGGTCTTGGCAAAGCAGTCGAAATTCCCGAAGCGATCCGCAAGGGTAAAGAGGACGCGATCAAGAACCTCGTTGAGATCGCACGTGATAACAATAATTCCATTACACATGATTTTATCGGAAAATTTGGTTCCGCTAACGTTCTTTTAAAGCAGGCTCCCGAAGGTACAGGTATCATCGCCGGCGGTCCCGCACGTATCGTGTGCGAACTTGCAGGTATCAAGAACATCCGTACAAAATCTTTGGGCTCCAACAATAAGCGCAACGTCGTTCTTGCAACGATCGCAGGCTTAAGCCAGTTAAAGACTCCTGAAGAAGTAGCTAAGAACCGTGGAAAATCTGTTGACGAGATCTTAGGTTAAGGAGGACGCAAAGATGGCAGCAAAGAAAACAAAAACACTTAAAATCACTTTGGTGAAATCCCCGATCGGCGCAGTTCCCAAGCACAAGCTGACACTTGAAGCAATGGGCCTTCGTAAGATGCACAAGACAGTTGAACTGCCTGATAATGATGCAACCAGAGGCATGATTCAGCAGGTAGGTTACATGCTGAAAGTAGAAGAAGCATAGGAGGTGCCAAGATGGAATTATCCAATTTAAGACCTGCAGAAGGTTCCAAGCACAGCGATAATTTTAGACGTGGCCGTGGACATGGTTCAGGTAACGGCAAGACTGCCGGCAAGGGACACAAGGGTCAGAAAGCTCGTTCCGGAGCTCCGAGAATCGGCTTTGAAGGTGGCCAGATGCCTTTATACAGACGTCTTCCCAAGAGAGGTTTCACCAACAGAAATACAAAAGAGATCGTAGCGATTAACTTATCCGTACTGGAGAGATTCGATGACGGTGCAACGGTTGATGTGATCACACTCATCGAAGCAGGCGTAGTTAAGAATCCCCGTGACGGTGTTAAAATCCTCGGAAACGGAGAATTAACCAAAAAACTCAACGTGAAGGCTGATGCATTCAGCGCAGCTGCAAAAGAGAAAATTGAGGCACTTGGCGGAACAGCAGAGGTGATTTAATGCTTACGACACTGAAAAATGCATTTAAGATCAAAGAAATCAGAAAGAAAATCATTTTTACGCTGTTGATGGTTGTTGTGATCCGTATCGGATCACAGCTTCCCGTACCCGGCGTAAACAGGGAATACTTCGCAAACTGGTTTGCTGCGCAGACCGGTGACGCTTTTAATTTCTTTGATGCATTTACGGGCGGTTCGTTCCTGAATATGTCGGTACTCGCATTGAATATCACACCGTACATCACATCTTCCATCATTGTTCAGCTTCTGACCATCGCGATCCCGAAGCTGGAAGAGATGCAGAAAGACGGTGAAGACGGAAGAAAGAAACTGGTATCCATTACCCGTTATGTCACGATCGGTCTTGCTTTGATCGAAGCAGTGGCGATGGCAGTCGGATTTGGCCGTCAGGGCCTCCTGGAAGACTACAATGCACTGAATGTGATCACATGTGTGACTGCATTGGTTGCAGGCTCCGCATTCCTGATGTGGATCGGTGAAGCGATCACCGAGCACGGTGTAGGAAACGGTATCTCCATCGTCCTGATCATCAACATCATTTCCAGACTCCCGCAGGATTTCAGCGGACTGTATGCACAGTTCGTAGCAGGGAAGTCCATTGCGGTCGGCGTAGTGGCAAGTGTGATCATCATTGCAGTCGTGATCGGGCTCGTCGTCCTGACGATCCTCTTAAACGACGGTACAAGAAGGATCCCCGTTCAGTATGCAAAGAAGATTCAGGGAAGAAGAATGGTTGGCGGACAGACAGCAAATATTCCGCTCAAGATCAACACCGCAGGTGTGATCCCGATCATCTTCGCATCCTCCATCCTGCAGTTCCCGGTTATCATCTGCAGCTTTTTGGGTGTAAGCGGCAGCGGCACATGGGGAGAGATCCTGAAGGGATTGAACTCCGGCAACTGGTGCAATCCGAACGATTTGAAGTATTCCATCGGTTTGGTTGTGTATGTACTCCTTACGATCTTTTTCGCGTACTTCTACACATCCATTACCTTCAATCCGCTTGAAGTCGCGGATAACATGAAGAAGAACGGTGGCTTTATCCCCGGTATCAGACCCGGTAAACCCACCAGCGACTATTTGACAAAGATCCTGACTTCCATTATTTTTATCGGTGCATGCGGATTAACGATCGTAGCGATCATCCCGTACTTCTTTAACGGGGTATTCCATGCAAGCGTATCCTTCGGCGGCACCAGCCTGATCATCATTGTCAGCGTTATCGTTGAGACGCTCAAAGCGATCGAGGCACAGATGCTTGTCCGCAACTACAAAGGATTTTTGAACGACTAGAGAATAACAAGACAGAACTACAACAGGGCTATGGGACAAGACATGTGTTTTGTCCCTATATGCCTTTTTTGAAAGGGCACTGAAAATGAAAATTATTATGTTGGGCGCTCCCGGCGCGGGAAAAGGAACACAGGCTAAGATGATCGCAGATAAGTACGGTATTCCGCACGTATCCACAGGCGACATCTTCAGAGCAAACATCAAGGAAGGAACAGATCTCGGCAAAGAAGCAAAGTCTTACATGGACAAAGGTCTTCTGGTTCCCGATGAACTGACTGTAAAGATCCTCCTTGACAGAGTTGCAAAAGATGACTGCAAGAACGGTTATGTTCTTGACGGGTTCCCGAGAACGATCCCGCAGGCGGAAGTACTGGACAAGGCACTTTCCGAGATGAATGATGCGATCGACTTTGCGATCGATGTAGACGTTCCCGATGAAAACATCATCAAGAGAATGTCCGGCAGACGTGCATGCCTTGCCTGCGGCGCAACATATCATATAGAGCACATCCCTCCGAAAAAAGAAGGAATCTGCGACAGATGCGGTAAGGAACTTGTTCTTCGTGACGATGACAAGCCTGAGACCGTAAAGAACAGACTGAGTGTATATCACGAACAGACCCAGCCGCTCATTGATTTTTACACCAAGAAAGGTGTACTGAAGACTGTAGACGGCACAGTGGATATGAAAGAAGTATTTGCTGCGATCATCGGGATCTTGGGAGAATAATTCATGGCAGTATCGATTAAATCGGCACGTGAGATCGAGCTGATGCGCGAATCCTGCAAACTGCTCGAAGACGTATTTGCACAGATGGAAGCGATCGTAAGGCCGGGCATTTCCACAAAGGATATTGACCGCCTCGGCGAGAAGCTGATTAGAGAAAAGGGGTGCACGCCCAATTTTCTCAACTACAACGGTTATCCGGCTTCTATCTGCGTTTCGGTGAATGATGAGGTTGTGCACGGGATCCCGCACAAGGATCACATTCTGGATGAGGGTGACATCGTCAGTCTCGATGCGGGCCTTATTTATAAAGGATACCACTCCGATATGGCAAGAACATTCGGCGTGGGTGAGATCAGCGAAGAAGCGAAGCAGCTGATCAAAGCAACAAGACAAAGTTTTTTTGAAGGGATCAAGATGGCCAAGGCCGGCAATCATCTGTACGATATCTCGAATGCGATCGATGCGTACATCACACCCTTCGGATACGGCATTGTGAGAGATCTTGTCGGTCACGGGATCGGAACCAAGCTTCATGAAGATCCCCAGATCCCCAATTTCGCGCAGAAGCGACGGGGCGTTCGCCTTGAAGCGGGTATGACGCTTGCGGTAGAACCCATGATCAATGCGGGGCGCGCGGATGTGGAGTGGCTGGATGATGACTGGACGGTCGTTACGGAAGACGGATCGTTATCCGCTCATTATGAGAACACGATTCTGATCACCGACGGTGAGCCGGAGATCCTGACAATGAACGGACTGTGTGAATAGAGGATGCATATGACGGGAATGCTGGCGATGTCCCTTGCGGGGCACGACAAAGGAACATTATATTACATCCGAAGATCGGACGGCGAGAATGTGGATCTTGTTGATGGCAGGATCCGGACGCTCGATCATCCGAAGCGTAAAAAATGTAAGCATATTCAAGTGATCAAAGAAATACAGGAAGAGCTGATCGCTCTTGAAGAGAGCGGGAAGCTTCGCAATGAAGATATCAGACGCGTCCTGAAGGCGCGGCAGAAGAGACCGGTTTAGGAGGAAAAATATGTCAAAAGCCGATGTGATCGAAATCGAAGGAACTGTAGTGGAAAAACTGCCCAATACCATGTTTCAGGTTGAACTTGAAAACGGACATAAGGTGCTGGCACATATCAGCGGCAAGCTGCGTCAGAACTTTATCCGAATCCTTCCGGGCGACAAAGTGACACTGGAACTTTCCCCTTATGATCTTTCCAAAGGCAGAATTATCTGGCGTGACAAATAAGCAAGACCAGAAATGTGCTTTTTCTGAGAAAACAAAACAAGAACGAAGGATGATCCTGCGATACAAACAGGATGGTGTTCTGCGTGCAATGAGTGAAACGAATTGCAAACTTAACCCACTTGCAATTTGAAATATATCATGCTACAATATTAAGCGGTCGTTTTTTGAAAGGAGGGTTTGAAATGAAAGTAAGATCTTCAGTAAAACCTATTTGCGAGAAATGCAAAATCATTAAAAGAAAAGGAAAGATCAGAGTAATCTGTGAAAATCCGAAGCACAAACAGAGACAAGGATAATAGACCGTTCTTGTCATATTTTGTTGTGCAAACGAATGTAATTTTGTAAGGCGACAGGGAACCGTCATTCTGAGGCGGCGTTGCACCCTGATAAGATAGAGATCGAGCCGCAGCATATTACATTTGATACCGTCTTATGAAAGACGGCGGCCGGAGTGTTCTTACTATAAGTAGACGTCCGGTGGTACGAAGATCATTCGTGCCCAATCAAACAGTAACAGAAATAGGTATCACAGAAGTGATACGCAACAATGGAGGAACAAACAAATGGCTCGTATTGCAGGTATTGACTTACCCAGAGACAAACGTGTGGAGATCGGTTTGACTTACATCTACGGAATCGGCAGAACAAGTGCTGATAAGATTCTCGCAGCTGCTAAGGTAAATCCCGATACTCGTGTCAGAGATCTGACAGACGAAGAAGTAAAGAAGCTCAGTGAAGTGATCGCTGCAGATTATCAGGTTGAAGGTGATCTGAGACGTGAAGTTGCGCTGAACATCAAGAGATTACAGGAAATCGGCTGCTACAGAGGGATCCGTCACAGAAAAGGACTTCCTGTTCGTGGTCAGAATACAAAGAACAACGCTCGTACCAGAAAAGGCCCGAAGCGTACTGTAGCAAACAAGAAGAAATAAGTAACGTATTAATTTTGATTACAAGCGTAAAGAAAGTGAAAGTAGGTTAGTTTAATATGGCTAAAAAAGTTGCAAGTAAAAAAGTAACAAAAAAGCGTGTAAAGAAAAACGTTGAACGGGGACAGGCACATATTCAGTCTTCTTTTAATAACACAATCGTGACATTAACTGACTCTGAAGGTAATGCTTTAAGCTGGGCTTCTGCCGGCGGTCTTGGATTTAGAGGTTCAAAGAAATCTACTCCTTATGCTGCACAGATGGCTTCCGAGACAGCTACAAAGGCTGCTCTGGTACATGGTTTGAAGCAGGTGGATGTATTTGTTAAAGGACCCGGTTCAGGACGTGAAGCAGCGATCCGTGCATTGGCAGCTTGCGGTCTGGATGTACTCTCCATTAAGGATGTAACACCCGTTCCTCACAACGGATGCCGTCCGCCCAAGCGTCGTCGTGTATAATGACGTTCGGTTCATAAGGCTTTTTTTACAAAAGGTTGTTTTCGGACAGGCAACTGTCCGGTTAATTAAAAACGTTGGATGAAGGCGCAAGCTGTAAACAACATTCAGGAGGAAAAACAAAATGGCAGTAAACAGAGTACCGGTACTCAAGAGATGTAGAGCACTCGGCCTTGAGCCCGCATTCCTTGGTTATGACAAGAAGTCTAATAGAAAGAATGCAAGAGAAGGCAAGAAGATCAGTGAATACGGTCTTCAGCTTCGTGAGAAACAGAAAGCAAAATTCATTTACGGTGTATTGGAGAAGCCTTTCCGCAATTATTACAAGAAAGCGGACCAGATGAAGGGTATGTCCGGTGAAAACCTGATGGTCCTTCTCGAGAGCAGACTTGACAACATCGTATTCAGAATGGGCTTCGCAAGAACCCGCCGTGAAGCAAGACAGGTGGTTGGTCACAAGCACGTACTTGTAAACGGAAAGTGTGTAAATATTCCTTCCTACCTCATCAAAGCAGGTGATGTGATCGAACTGAAGGAAAGCGCAAAGAGCATGCAGAGATATAAAGAGATCGCTGAGATCACTGCAGGCAGACTTGTTCCCGAATGGATGGATGTAGACGCTGATAGCTTCAAGGGAACGATCAAACAGCTTCCTACCAGAGAGATGATCGACGTACCCGTTGATGAAATGCTGATTGTCGAGTTGTATTCTAAATAATAACTGCGTTGGCTAATTGCAAGGAGGGCATTGCATGTTTGATTTTGAAAGACCGAATATTGAGGTTGCTGAGATCTCTGAAGACGGAAAGTACGGTAAATTCGTAGTTGAGCCCTTGGAAAGAGGCTATGGCATCACATTAGGCAATTCCTTAAGAAGAATCATGCTTTCTTCTTTACCGGGTGCAGCAGTAAGCCGTGTAAAGATTGATGGCGTGTTGCATGAGTTCAGTTCCATCCCTTCCGTAAAGGAAGATGTAACTGAGATCATCATGAATATCAAGAGTCTTGCGATCAGAAACAACAGCACATCGTCCGAACCGAAGAGCGCATACATTGACTTTGAAGGGGAAGGCGTTGTAAAGGCATCCGATATCCAGGTTGATCAGGATATCGAGATCCTTAATCCCGATCAGGTGATCGCTACATTGAGCGGCGGCAAAAACAGCCGTCTCAACATGGAGCTGACCATCACAAAGGGCAGAGGTTACGTTGGCGCTGATAAGAACAAGACAGAGGATACTTCTATCGGTGTGATCGCAGTTGACTCGATCTACACCCCTGTAGAGAGAGTAAATATGACCGTTGAGAATACACGTGTCGGCCAGCAGACTGACTTTGACAAGCTGACGCTTGACGTTTATACCAACGGCACGCTGGCTCCCGATGAGGCTGTCAGCCTTGCGGCAAAGGTCCTCAGTGAGCACCTCAGCCTGTTCATCGATCTGTCCGAGACAAGCAAGGGCGTTGAAGTGATGGTTGAGCCGCAGGACAACGTAAAAGAGAAAGTTCTCGAAATGAGCATCGATGAACTGGAGCTTTCCGTTCGTTCTTACAACTGCTTAAAGAGAGCAGGTATCAACACGGTTGAAGAGTTAACAAACAAAACTTCCGAGGACATGATGAAGGTTCGTAACCTTGGTCGCAAGTCCCTTGAAGAAGTGCTTGCAAAGCTGAAAGAACTCGGCTTGGAATTGAACGCAAGCGAAGAATAATTCAGGTGAGGCAGATTGATAAGTCCGAAGAGCACAAACTGCCGGTAACCATGATTGGCTGTAAACATATGCCCGATGAATAAGACCAAAGAGCGTCGCCGGACATACCATGAATGGAGGAAAAGAAATGGCAAAGTACAGAAAACTTGGCAGAACATCTGCACAGAGAAGAGCATTATTAAAGAACCAGGTAACAGCACTTCTTTACAGAGGCAAGATCGTTACCACAGAAGCAAAGGCAAAAGAGATCCAGAAGATCGCTGAAGGTCTTATCGCTCTTGCAGTAAAAGAAAAAGACAACTTCGAGATGGTTAAGAAGACCGTTAAGGTTCCTCGCAAGGATGCAACAGGTCATCGTGTAAAAGAGGAGAAAGACGGCAAGAAAGTAACCGTTTTCGACGAAGTTGAGAAGGAGATCAAGCAGGATAAGCCTTCCAGACTTCATGCAAGACGTCAGATGCTCAAGGCTCTCGTTCCTGTAACGGAAGTTCCCGCTAAGGCAGCAGGCAGGAAGAAAAACACGAAAGAGATCGATATGCCTGCAAAACTGTTTGATGAGATCGCTCCGAAGTATGTAAGCCGCAACGGTGGTTATACAAGAATCGTAAAGATTGGCCAGCGTAAAGGTGATGCAGCGATGGAAGTTCTGATCGAGCTCGTTTAATCCGATTTGTACTTATGAAACCGACTCCTTACGGGGTCGGTTTTTTATTGTAAAAGCATAGTAAATCCTGTAGAATAGAACAAGTGGATTAGCTTAATAAAGGACGCTTTCTCAGTCCTTTTCAGTTCTTTTTCAATACGCACATTCTGCACTAAATTCATAAGCATTCTTCAAAGCGCAGACCGTTTCTGCGGAACTCGCTTCGCTCAAACAGGTCCTCGAAACGGTCATTGAAGAATACTTATTCATTAAGTGCCCATGTGAATGTATTGAAAAAGAATGAAAAGACTTCGAAAGCTGTTCCATGAAAGCAAAAAACCCTTAAAAGCTGCTTCATGAAAGCAAAGGTAATAAAGAAAACAAAGTGGCATAGAAAGCACAGTTATATGGCTATCATAAAGACTGACGAACTGGTATTTGATTATATAAGGCGTGATGAGGAGGGGAATCCCGAGGGGATCACCCGTGCGGTCGATCATGTGGATCTGGAAGTGAATCCGGGGGAGTTTGTTGCGATCCTGGGACACAACGGCTCCGGTAAATCGACACTTGCAAAGCACATTAATGCGATCCTCTATCCGACGGAAGGAACCGTCCTTGTTGACGGAAAGGACACGGCAGATGAGAACAATATCTGGGAGATCCGCCAGAAAGCTGGCATGGTGTTCCAGAACCCGGACAATCAGATCATCGGCCAGGTCGTAGAAGAGGATGTGGGATTCGGTCCAGAGAATATGGGGATTCCGACCAAGGAGATCTGGGAGCGCGTAGAAGAAAGCCTGAAAGCTGTCGGGATGTATGAATTCCGGAAGCATTCACCGAATAAGCTCTCCGGCGGACAGAAGCAGCGCGTATCGATCGCGGGCGTTCTTGCGATGCATCCCAAGTGTATCATCCTGGATGAGCCTACGGCAATGCTCGATCCGAACGGACGCAAGGAAGTCGTTCGTGCTGTGCGTGCACTCAATGACGTAGAGGGTGTAACGATCCTTTTGATTACCCACTATATGGAAGAGGTTATCCATGCAGACCGTGTGATTGTGATGGACCATGGACGGGTCGTGATGCAGGGAACGCCGCGCGAGATCTTTTCAAAGGTAGATGAGCTGAAGGCACTCCGTCTCGACGTGCCGCAGGTAACGCTGCTTGCGCATGAATTGAAACAGCGCGGGCTTGATCTGCCGGACGGTATCCTGACGATCGAAGAGCTTACAGGGGCGCTTCGAAAATACATGCCAATCTGACGAGGGCAAAAAGCATAGTGCAATAAGATGACGGAGCAGACCGGTTTCCGGCCGCGACTACGCTGTTGCACGATATGAAGTGAGAAGTATTGGAGTAAGATCATGTCTATTATTCTAGACCATGTGAATTACATATATGAGGCAGACACGAAGATGGCTGTCTATGCATTGAAGGATGTCTGCCTGCAGATCCCTGACGGGCAGTTTATCGGCCTGATCGGGCATACCGGCTCCGGCAAGTCCACGCTGGTACAGCATTTGAACGGCCTGTTAAAGCCATCGAGCGGAAATGTCTACTATAATGGGAGAGATATTCGCGATGATGACTATGATCTGAAGGAACTTCGCAGCAAAGTCGGTCTCGTCTTTCAATATCCGGAGCATCAGCTCTTTGAGATCGACGTTTTTTCAGACGTATGTTACGGCCCGAAGAATCTCGGGCTTTCCAGAAAAGAGACAGAGCTTCGCGCATACGAAGCACTGCGTCTTGTCGGCCTTCCGGAAGAATGCTTTTTTCAGTCACCGTTTGATCTATCGGGCGGACAGAAAAGGCGCGTTGCGATCGCAGGCGTCCTTGCGATGAAGCCGGAGGTATTGATCCTGGATGAGCCTACAGCAGGGCTCGATCCGAAAGGGCGCGATGAGATGTTTGCGCTGATCGCACAGCTCCAGAAGAAGACCGGCATGACGGTCGTTCTTGTCTCCCACAGCATGGAAGACGTGGCAAAATATGTTGACCGCATCATTGTTATGAACCGCGGCAGCGTCCTTTTTGACAACGTGCCGAAAGAAGTATTCAAACACTACAAAGAACTCGAAGATGTCGGTCTGGCTGCTCCCCAGGTGACGTACATCATGCACGCACTGAAGAATGACGGCTGGAAAGTGGACGAAGAGGTAACGACCGTGGCGGAAGCGGCGGATGAGATCCTTCGTGCATGCGGCAAATGATAGGATAGAAAATTATGTTACGTGATATGACACTGGGCCAGTACTATCAGTCGGATTCCATCATCCACAGACTGGACCCGCGGGTGAAGATATGCGGCACGATGCTGTTTATCGTATCCCTTTTCCTTTTTGACAAGTTCACGGGCTACGTGGTTGCGGCGCTGCTTTTATTTACGGCGATCCGCATCTCGACGGTGCCTCTCAAATACATTGTAAAGGGCATGAAGGCGATCGTTTTTCTTTTGCTTATCACGATCCTCTTTAACCTCTTTCTGACGCCGGGTGAGGAGCTGATCTCGTTCTGGCGCATCACCATTACCAAGGAGGGTGTTCGGACATCGGCCTTCATGGGCCTTCGGCTGACGTTTCTGATCCTCGGATCGAGCCTGATGACCTTCACGACGACGCCCAATAACCTGACGGATGGCCTTGAGAAGCTTTTGAATCCTTTGAAAAAAGTGCATGTGCCGGTACACGAAGTGGCCATGATGATGTCGATCGCACTTCGTTTTATCCCGATCCTTTTAGAGGAGACGGACCGGATCATGAAGGCACAGATCGCTCGCGGCGCCGACTTTGAAAGCGGAAACATCATTCACAAAGCCAAAGCGATGGTACCGCTTCTGGTACCGCTCTTTATTGCTGCATTCCGCCGTGCGAACGATCTTGCGATGGCGATGGAAGCAAGATGCTACAGAGGCGGTGAGGGTCGAACCAAAATGAAACCGCTGCAGTACAGAAAACGTGACGGGATCGCCTATGCGATCATGGTCATCTATGTTGCGGCGATCATTGCGGTTGGGTTTATCCCGATCCTGCCATAGGAGATGTCATGCGAGTACGAATGGTTGTAGCTTATGACGGCACAGCTTATCACGGCTGGCAGCTGCAGAACAATGCCAATACGATCGAAGCGGAGCTGAACCGGAATCTGTCCAAACTGCTTGGCGAAGAGATCCGTGTGATCGGTGCCAGCAGGACCGATGCTGGGGTGCATGCGCTTGGCAATATCGCAGTTTTTGACACAGAGACCAGGATTCCGGCGGAAAAGATCTCTTATGCCTTAAATCGTGTGCTTCCGGATGATATCCGCATCATGGATTCCAGGCAGGTGGCGGACGATTACCATCCGCGTCACCGCAAGACACGCAAGACTTACGAATACAGGATCTGCCGGGGAGAGTTTCCGATCCCGACGGAGCGCTTGTATTCGCATTTTACATACAGGCCGCTCGATGTGGAAGCAATGCGCAGGGCGGCACGTTTTCTCATTGGGGAGCATGACTTTAAGAGCTTCTGCAGCATCGATACGCAGGCAGAGACGACGGTTCGGACGATCTACGACATTGCGCTTTTAGAGGACGGACCGCTTCTGAAGATCCGTGTATGCGGCAACGGTTTTCTCTATAATATGGTGCGGATCATCGTTGGGACGCTCTTTGAGGTCGGGATCGGACATTATGAGCCGGCGCATGTGGGTGAGATCCTGGAAGCGCTGGACAGGCAGAAAGCGGGTCCTACGATGCCCGCCGCCGGTCTGATGCTCTATTCCTATGAAGAAGAGGAACCATTCTGATGATCGATGAACTGTATATCAACATCATCTTTAATATCAGTGTTCTTGTCATGATCGCGACGGTGCTGACGAAGATCCCGCTCGTGGAGAAAGTGATCTCTGCGCAGGAGGACGCATCGCTCGGCGATCAGCTGATTCTTGGCGTCATTTTCGGCGCTTTCTGTATTTTTTCAACCTGCACGGGCATCCAGGTATCGGGTGCCATTCAGAATACGCGTGTGATGGGCGCACTCGCGGGCGGGCTTCTTGGCGGTCCTGCGGTCGGAATCCCGGCGGCGATCATCGGTGCGACACACCGGTATCTTTATGAAGCGGGCAGCATGACCAGCATTGCATGCACGTTTTCCACACTGTTTGAGGGTCTTTTGGGATCCGTTGTCTGGATTTTTTGCAGAAAGCGTTCCCTAGCTTTAAAATCATTTGCCGTTTTCTTTATCACGGCGATCGCCGAAGTGTTCCAGATGCTGTTTATTCTTGCGATCTCGCGGCCGTTTGATCAGGCGATCATGATAGTGCGGATCCTTGCAGTGCCGATGATCGTATTTAATTCACTCGGCATGGTCCTTTTTTTCTCCGTGTTTAAAGACGTTAACACCAGGCAGAGCCTGATGGCGTCCGACAAGATCCGTCTGGCGCTTCATATCGCGGAGCAGTGCCTGCCGTATATCCGTCACAGAAAGCTGGAAGCGGAAAACTACCGCGACGTTGAGGCGATCATCAGGCAGCTGTCCGACTGCGAAGAAGTCATCTTCGTTCCGATCGGGGAGGCACTTCCCTTTGAGGGGCGCGGATATGACTTCCCTGAAGGATTCGCAAAAGAGATCGACGCGCAGACGGCGACATGCTATGTCACGAAGAAGGCAAAGCACCCGGCAGGAGGGATCTTTGCCAGATTAGCCGCTTTTTCGTTTAAACGTGTGGCGATCGGCGGCAGACTGACGGTCGGCACGGAAGGCTGGGCGTACTTAACGCTCGTCTTTTCACCGAAGATCACCTCACTTCAGGCCGAGCAGAACTTTGTCGAGGGCCTGGTCAAGTTTTTCTCAACAAACTATGAACTCTACCAGGTCGAGATGCAGAAAAAACTGCGCGAGCAGGCGGAATTCAAAGCCCTGCAGTCGCAGATCAACCCGCATTTTCTTTTTAACTGTTTGAATACTATCACATATTTCTGCAGAGAAAAGCCGGATCATGCCAGAGAACTTCTCCTCGCGCTTTCCGTGTATTTCCGCCATACGCTTAATGCAGGCAGCGACTACATGATCAGCGTGCAGAAGGAACTTGAGCAGGTGGATGCATATCTGATGCTTGAAAAAGCGCGCTTTGAGGAGCGCCTGCAGATCAGAAAGGATTTTCCGGATGATATCGATATATCCGTTCCGACGCTGATCCTGCAGCCGATCGTGGAAAATGCGGTCAAGCACGGGGCGATGAAGCGTGAGATCGGCGAGGTCGGCATCCGCGGATATATGGACGGTGAGGAGCTGACGATCGAAGTGACCGATAACGGCACCGGCATTCCTTCCACGGTTATGAAAGCATTTTATAACAAAGAGATCATCGGCCATTACGGCCTTCTGAATGTGGATGCACGTCTTCGCAGCATCTACGGAGAGAATTACGGACTTGTGATCGAGTCGGGTGAGCATGGCACGAAGATCACGATGCACATTCCGGCCAGAAGCCTTTTGGAGAAGGAGGAACTATGAATATTCTCATTGCGGACGATGAACGTCCGGCCAGATCGGAACTGGAATTTCTGCTTTCCTCCGTCATGGATGACGATACGGTCTTTATGCAGGCAGACAGTGCAAATGCGGCAATGGAGCTGCTGCGAGAGAATCGCTTCGGGATCTGCTTTTTGGATATCGAGATGGGCGATGTGAAGGGAACGACGCTGGCGGCTGTGATCCGTGAGAAGCAGCCGGAGGCAGCTGTGATCTTTGTGACGGCATACGAGCACTATGCGGCGGAGGCATTTGACCTTGATGCGGTCGACTATGTCATGAAGCCGTATGATCTGACGCGCATCAAAAAGACGCTGGAAAGGCTGAAGAATCGTCATTTTCTGGACAGGCAGCGTGATGAAAAAGATGCGGCGCAGAATACTTTGAAAAGTACCCCTTTGCCGGATGAACATAAGCAGATATCTGCGGCTTCGGACGGCAAGGTCGCGCTCAATGCGGGGAGTACGATCTCTCTTGTGAAAATGGATGATATCGTCTATGTGGAGGCGATCCGCCACGGGACCAGAGTTCATACGGTTTCACAGTCTTTTGATGAGACGGCTCCGCTCCAGACCTGGGAGAGGAAACTTTCAGGCTGCAGGATCTTCCGCGCCCACAAGAGCTACCTGGTCAACCTCCGATTCGCATCCGAGCTGGTTCCGGATTACAACAACGGATACGCGATCCGGCTGTCAGATGAAGCAAAAACGCTGATCCCCATAAGCCGTGGCAAGATCCGTGAAGTGCGCGAACTTTTCTCAGTCTGAGGAGTCTGCGGGACGGAATCGCTTTTTTGGTATTTTGTATACAAAAGCAGGGCATTTCGCCCTGCTTTTTTTGCATTTCAGACATGGATTTTCGCATCTGAGCCGCCTTTCTTGTTCCTCATTTATAAAAAATTTATAATTATTTTGAAGTATGAAGCTTAAAGAACATCACTATTTTCAGAAAAGGGGGAAAGGATATGTTAAGCTTTATCATCTGTCTCGCGATCCTTATCTGTGGGTACTTTACCTATGGTAAATTCGTTGAGAACACATTCGGCCCGGACGACAGAGAGACTCCGGCCGTAACCATCAATGATGGTGTTGACTATGTAGTTATGCCGCAGTGGAAACTCTTCCTGGTACAGCTGCTGAACATCGCAGGCCTCGGCCCGATCTTCGGTGCGCTGACAGGTGCTGAATGGGGTCCTATCGTATTCCTTTGGATCACCTTCGGTACGATCTTTGCCGGTGCAGTACACGATTACTTCTCCGGTATGCTTTCCGAGAGAAATAACGGCGAATCCATCTCCGAGGTTACAGGTAAGTACCTTGGCGGTCTGATGAAGAATATCATGCGTGTATTCGCAGTTATCCTTCTGATCATGGTTGGTACCGTTTTCGCAGTAGGTCCTGCAGGCCTTTTAAAGACACTTTTTGCGAACAACGGTGTTGCGGAAGGAAGTCTTCTGGTGAATGCAGCATTTTGGCTTGCAATCATCCTGATCTACTACTTCATCGCAACATTCGTTCCGATCGACAAGATCATCGGACGTTTCTACCCGGTTTTCGGTATCTGCCTCATCATCATGGCAGTTGGCGTAGGCGTTGGTATGTTTACTCACGGCTATACGGTTCCGGAGCTTTGGCAGCATTTTGCAAATGAGCATCCCAACGGAACACCGGTATGGTCCTTCATGTTCATCACAGTTGCATGTGGTGCGATCTCCGGTTTCCATTCCACACAGTCTCCTCTGATGGCTCGTTGCTTAAAGAGTGAGAAACAGGGTCACTTCGTATTCTACGGCGCAATGGTCGCTGAAGGTATCATCGCTCTGATCTGGGCGGCAGCAGGCTGCGCAGTACTCGGTGGTGCGGCTCTCGTTGAGATGAAGGGCGGCAACGCTACAACCGTTTACGATATCTGTACAAAGACCATGGGCGGTGTTGGTATCATCCTTGCGATGCTCGGCGTTATCGCTTGCCCGATCACTTCCGGTGACACGGCATTCCGTTCAGCTCGTTACACGGTAGCTGACTGGTTCAAGATCGATCAGGACAAGATGGGCAACCGTCTTGCACTCTGCATCCCGATCCTTGGTATCGGTGCAATCCTCGGCTTCGGTAACACATTCGGATTCATCGATTACAACATCATCTGGAGATACTTCAGCTGGACGAACCAGACACTGGCTATGATCGTTCTCTGGTCTGCATCCATGTATCTCTACATCGAGAAGAGAAACTACTGGATCACCGTTGTTCCCGCAACCTTCATGAGTGCTGTTTCCGTAACATACTTCATGATGGCTCCCGAGTGCCTCGGCCTTATCGAGACATTCAAGAACAACACAACGATCGCATACCCTGCAGGTATCATCGTTGCGATCCTGTTCCTGGCTCTGTTCATCCGTGCTACCAAGAAGCATGAGACAGCATAAGTCACTGACTTGCATAATGATTCAGAGATGAATTAAAATAGTGAGGGGAGCGAAGTCTCGCTCCCCTTTACTGATATGGATCGGGGATTCCGGTCCGTATCAGTAAAGCATTTCGCTATACGATTTTAACTAAGGGGAGAAAGACTATGATCATCAAACCACGTCCGCTCGGCGCATCCTATTTGGATCCCGCAGCACTTGCAGAAGATAAAAAGAACTGCATTAAGATCGGTCCATGCGGAGTAGGAGAGAAGGCGATCTACTTAAACAGCTTTTATCTGGACCGCGTTTTCTACGTGCAGTACACGGAGATCCGACGTATCTTTAAACGTGTGGCGATGAGCAAGGGCGGTTTTACGGGCAAAGGCCTGTTTGGTTCCATTCCGTATCTGGTCGTTCAGTTTAAAGACGGTACGGAGAAGCAGTGCAACTTTAAGATCGAAGACCGTGTGGATCAGGTTTTGGCGATCATCCATGAGCGTTTCCCGGATATGCCGGTTCACTCCAAAGAAGCGGAAAGAAAGCTTGCGGAAGCGGAAGCGGCGGAGCGCGCGAAGTATCTGAAAGAGCTGACACCCGAAGCAGAGTCATCCGTCCATACGCTTGAGGATGCGAAAAAGGTGCTGACGGCACGTCCCGAAGTAAGCCGGGTACTTGCTTTTACCGCAAAACAGAAGCGGACGCTTGATTCGATCCATCCGACATACCGCCTGCTTGCGGTGGCGATCCTGATCGCGGCGATCCTCTGCGCTTCGTGGGGATTTCGTGTATGGATGCAGGAGGGACTGAAGACCGGTGGTTTATATGTCCTTGGCGGGTTCGCTTTTATCTTCTTTGTGATCTCTTCGCAGGTCCTTCCGACCGGACGCAATAATAAGCGATACGGAGAAGAGTGCTATAAAGAAGCTTTAAAGGATATGAAGGCGCTTCTCGGCGGCGGCCTCGGTTATCCGGTCCCTGTTCCGTATGCGCATCCGATCGTGATCGATCGCATGATCCGTGCGATCAGGCAGGGACGCGCAGTCACCGTGGAAGAATCCATGGATGTTGTGAAGGCCGACTTAAAGGCTCTGAATCCGAGTGTGACAGTCAGCCAGAAGGAATATGATGAAGTGGTTGTTGTGAAGCCGCTTTTTACGGTAAATGATTACGCATAAAACTGTTGACACGCTCGGGGGCGTAGTCTATAATATTTCAATGTGGCGGCATGCGCCAGAGGACTTCTCACCCTCGCCCCATCGGCCCGGACATCCGATGAACAGGCGTATGACGCAGATGTGAATAACAATGAACCGTATTACTTGGAGGTAATATCATGAAAACATTTATGGCTAGCACGGCTACTATCGATCGTAAGTGGTACGTAGTAGACGCTACAGATATGACACTTGGACGTTTGGCATCCGAAGTTGCCAAGGTTTTAAGAGGCAAGAACAAAGCGATCTTCACTCCTCACATTGATACAGGTGATTATGTGATCGTTGTTAATGCAGAGAAGATCAAAGTTACAGGTAAGAAGCTTGATCAGAAGATCTACTATCATCATTCCGATTACGTAGGCGGTATGAAGGAAGCAACTCTTCGTGAGAAGCTTGCAAAGAAGCCTGAAGAAGTAATCGAGCTTGCTGTTAAGGGCATGCTTCCGAAAGGACCTTTGGGAAGACAGATGTACACGAAGCTTCACGTATACGCAGGTCCTGAGCACAATCATGCAGCTCAGAAGCCTGAAGTACTGACATTCTAATTCAAAAGGGACTGAAAGGAGATTTAGATAAAATGGCTAAAGCAGCAGCAAAATTCTACGGAACAGGCAGAAGAAAAAAATCGATTGCCAGAGTGTATGTAACACCGGGCAAAGGAAATATCACGATCAACAAGAGAAGCATTGACGAGTACTTCGGTCTTGAGACACTGAAGGTTATCGTTCGTCAGCCCCTTGTTGCAACAGAGACAGCTGAGAAGTACGACATCACTGTTAACGTACACGGCGGTGGATACACAGGCCAGGCAGGTGCCATCAGACATGGTATCTCCAGAGCACTTCTGAAAGTTGACGAAGACTTCAGACCTACTCTCAAGAAGGCAGGTTTCCTTACAAGAGACCCTCGTATGAAAGAGAGAAAGAAATACGGTCTCAAAGCAGCGAGACGTGCACCGCAGTTCTCAAAGAGATAATCATCTGCTATTGCAGATTTCAGAAAACCAATTAATGACTTCAGAAGGGGCTTCATACAATTTGAGGCTCCTTTTTTAATTTCCTGATTTATTATAATGACCTCAGAAAGGAGGTACATTACCTATGATGAATCAGGAAACATCATAAACTAAAAAGATGTACATGGAAATGATAACTTCCGTGTGCATCTTTTTTGTAACCATGTATTATTTATGCATTTTTAAGACTATCACAAGACGTAATATAGTAAAATTAAAGAAGGTATTGATGCCACCTAAAGCTTGATTTGGCAAACTTAAGCTTACTTATGAGAAGATAATAGAAAAACATGGTGTTTTAAACCGTCCAATCATTGGCTATTATTTTGATAGATGACTGTGAAGAAGCAGGAGCAATTTTCTATGAGAGAAAATGCCAAGAGAGTAGTAGACAGATTTACAGAGCTTGCGCTGGTAGACGGTGAATCCTTTAATGAGAGGCTTGTCGCTGATTATCTTATAGCAGAGTTCCAAAAGCTGGGAATAAAGCTTATCGAGGATGATATTGCCGGTAAGATCGGTGGTAACTGTGGGAATCTGTATGGCTTTGCAGAGGGGCGGGGAAAGTATGCAGACTCTGAGCCTATTCTGTTCTGTGCACATATGGACACCGTATCTCCGGGGAACAATAAGAAGATCATATTAAATGACGGCGGAACAATCACAAGCGATCATACGACTGTCCTGGGAGCAGATGACAGGGTTGGCATAGCAGGAATTATCGAGGCGTACACCAGAGTAATCGAGGAAAATCTGGATCATCCGCCAATAGAGTTTCTGTTTACGGTGGCAGAAGAGGTTTACGGCCTTGGAAGCGCGGCTCTTGATTATTCAAGAATTCGCTCCAGGATAGCCTTTGCTCCCGACTGCAGCGGAGAATATGGAGTCTATTCATCCTGCGAGCCGACACTCATTTCATTCGAAGTACATATAAAGGGTAAGGCTTCCCACGCTGGTTATGAGCCTGAAAAGGGAATAAATGCAATAGCAGTAGCAGCTGCTGCAATCAGCAGAATAAAGCAGGGGTGGGCTGATGATCACACCACGCTGAATATCGGAATAATAGAAGGCGGAAGTGTTACCAACGCTGTTCCGGAAAACTGTTTTATAAAAGGTGAGATAAGAAGCGGTGTCCATGAAGATGCACATCGGACAATAGACTTAGTAGAAAGCATTTTTTCAGAAGAAGCGAATAGAGCAGGTGCAGAGCTTTGCATAGATAAAAAAGAAAGAATCACCGTTTACAGGATAGATCCCGAAGCCGCAGAAGGAAGTGCTTTGGATAGATATAAGAGAGCATTAGAGAAACAGGGAAGGAGAGCCGTGGCAAAGAAATCCTTTGGAGGAAGTGATATAAATTCTTTGATAAAACACGGAATGGACGGACTAAATTTATACGGTCCCATGCATAACATACATACAACTGAAGAATACACAACTGTCCAGGAAATAGCAGACTTCACAGAACTGATAAAGATACTTATGACACAACCATGAGGAACAACTTAAAGGCTTTTGCGAATATAAGGAGGTAAAAATGAGAAAGAAACTGGTTTTAGCACCGATTATGATAGCTGCTGTATTGTCGTTTACGGCATGTGCTTCGTCCGGAAGCACCGGAGGGAGTGGAGAAGGGGCAGACCGTGAGGTTCTGTTTCAGGTTTCATTGCTTCAGGGTTTAACCTTCGGTGATTATCATGGCAGTATTACTGCCGGAGAACTTAAACAGCACGGAGATACCGGGCTTGGTACTTTTGACGGACTTGATGGCGAGATGATAGTACTTGACGGTGTTGTTTATAAAGCAAAGAGTGATGGCTTAGTCGAAAAGGTAAGCGATGATGAGACAATCCCTTTTTCAAATGTGACTTTCTTTGACGAGGATGAAAATGTAACGCTCGAAGGAATCACTGATATTGACGCATTAAAGGAGCTGCTGAATGAAAAACTTGAAGGGAAATTCCCGAATGGGTTCTGCGTTATACGAATCGATGGTAAATTTAAGGAGATGAATGTCCGCAGCGAATATAAGCAAAACGAACCTTATAAGCCACTTGCAAAGGTTCTTGAGACAGACCAGACATTTTTTGATTATTCCGATATAGAAGGAACTGTGGTGGGATTATACTGTCCGCCATATATGGATAAGTTAAATGCGGCAGGATGGCATCTGCACTTTATTTCAAAAGATAGGGAAAAAGGAGGCCATGTACTTGGCCTGAATATTGATAAGGCTGATCTTGTATTGGATTATACCCAGGGATTTGAAATGAAACTGCCTGATAATGAGATGTTTGATGGCTTTGATCTGACTATAGACCAGTCAGAAGATATAAAAGAAGTCGAGACTGGTGAGTAATGGGCGCAATATAAAGAAGATGCATAAAAAGTGCATATTAGTTGTAGACTTCACCAGCCGCATACAGTAGCCCTGAGCTCTCTACCGTACGCAGCAGGTAAACAGCAACTTGACCTGGAAATGCCACAAACACAGCACTTAAGGCAGTGAAAAAGTTCTCAAAGAGATAATCGTTTCACAACGTATTACGTCTTTGGACAATCATATACGATTTATTACACCTCAGGACAATTATCCTGGGGTGTTTTTGTTATGTCCTCATGTTGTTAAGTAGTTGGCTAGTAAAGCGCAAATCCAATACTAGCTGATGTATTTGGACGCCTTCGTTTGATGGAGAGAAGAGGAAGTGGTTTTAAGAAGATACTTGATGCATATGAATCTGAAGAAAGATATACAGATAGCTTAAAACCTGAGTTTTATACTGATGGTTACAATTTCTTTCTTACTTTATGGAATTTGAATTATGCTTATGATAAAGCGCAAAATAAAGCGCAAGTTAAAGCACAAAGTGGTGCTTTATCGGATAGAGAGTATATTTTGCTTTTATTGAGAGAGAATCCTTCTGTTACACAGAATGAATTATCAGAGATAATGGGGAAATCACGTAGGTCAATTCAGATGATAATGAAAGAGCTTATTGATAGTGGCACGGTTGAGAGGGTTGGCTCAAAAAAAGTAGGAACATGGATAGTAAAGTAAATATTATGAATAATGAGTTGTTAATGGAGATTACGAGAGTATGGAGAAAAACTTGATATTTCCTTTATCTTGTGAATTAACAGTAAGTAATGTTTTTGAAGAGAAAATAAATATAGTTTTATATGAAGGGATTACTACATTTATAGGACCAAACGGTTCAGGGAAAACTCAAACTCAAAAAAGACTTAGAGATTATTTAAAATCAAAATATGGAAATAACCATGTCAGAGATGCTTAATATGAAATATTTGTAAAGGAGAATTTGCTAATCACTTGCTATTATTTTGACCAAGTTAGACAGGAATATTATAAAACTTCTTTCTGGGAAATGTTACAGATAGAGAAAGAAGACTATTTAGAATTCATGTAAGTAATCTGAAAATTTTATTGTCTACACTCTTCTCATCCTTTATAATGAATTGTATAGATAAATCTAATAACTGATACATTCTGAAGGGGGGTATTTTATATGCTGAAAAAAATGCCACTGGCGATACAGATCCTGCTCGCTTTGATTTTGGGCATCATTGCCGGTCTTTTGATGCAGAACCATGTGGATGAAGCGGAAGCATACATTAAACCGTTTGGTACGATCTTTTTGAATCTGGTGAAATTTATCGTTGTGCCAATTGTACTTTTTTCCATTCTGGCAGGTATCATCAGCCTGAAGGATATCAAGAAGGTAGGCTCGATCGGTATCAAGACGATTGTATATTATATGTGTACAACGGTTGTGGCAATCATCATCGGTTTGATTGGTGCCAATCTTTTCAAAGGATTTTTTCCGGTGCTGCAGACATCCGAACTTACATACGAGGCTGCTGAGAGTGCACCGCTGATGGATACTCTGGTTAACATCTTTCCGTCCAACTTTATTATGCCTCTGTCCAATGCGACGATGCTGCAGGTTATCATCATGGCAATTTTGATCGGCTTCTCGATCATTCTAGTCGGCGAGGAAGCGGAGCATGCCGTGAAGGGCATCAATTCCCTGAATGCTGTTTTCATGAAGAGCATGGATCTTATCCTTCGCCTGTCTCCGATCGGTGTATTTTGCCTGATCTGCCCGGTAGTGGCTGCAAACGGAGGCATGATCTTGGGCTCTCTTGCAATGGTCCTCCTGGCGGCATATGTGCTCTATCTGGTGCATATGATCATTGTATATTCCTTTGCTGTTCGGACAATGGGCGGTTTGAGTCCGCTTGATTTCTTAAAGGGGCAGCTTCCCGCGATGATTTTTGCTTTTTCCAGCGCATCCAGTGTCGGCACGCTTCCCATCAATATGAAGGGGTGTGAAAATATGGGCGCCGATAAGGATGTGACATCCTTTGTATTACCGCTCGGTGCGACTATTAACATGGATGGAACGGCAATCTACCAAGGCGTATGTGCTGTCTTCATCGCATCCTGCTACGGGATTAATCTGACATTCGGCCAGATGCTGACAATTGTACTTACTGCAACGCTTGCTTCGATCGGAACAGCCGGTGTTCCCGGTGCCGGTATGGTTATGCTGGCGATGGTTTTGACATCAGTCGGACTTCCGGTTGACGGTATCGCACTTGTCGCCGGTATCGACAGGATCTTCGATATGGGCCGTACCGTTGTTAATATTACGGGCGACGCATCCTGTGCGATCGTTGTTTCCAATATGGAGAGAAAGAAAGCAAACAAATAGGATCTGACTTAGAAGACCGGGCCGCACGGTGTGTGACCCGGTCACTTTTTTTTGATCGCCTTTTTGCTATGATGATGCAAAAATGAACCAGGCACCCCGTCCCCCAGGCTCACAAGGAGGAACACGAATGCGTAAGAAGAAAATGTGGTATGATTATTTGTGGATCTGGTCGATCGTTTACTTTGCACTTGGCTTTTTTAACATTTTGTTTGCGTGGCTTGGTATGATCGACTTTCTGGTTCCGCTCGGATTTGCTATCATTGGAGGTAATAAGAGATTTTGCAACAAATACTGTGGGCGCGGGCAGCTGTTTGCGCTCGCCGGGAAGCTTCGAGGGAGGAAACCTAAGAAAGTCGCACCGCGCTGGATCTTTTCCACATGGTTTCGATATGGTTTTCTTGTTTTCTTCCTGACGATGTTCGGTGTTATGGTATTTCAAACGTATCTGGTTGCAAGCGGGGCGTCAGACCTTCGTGAAGTCGTAAAGCTTTTCTGGACGTTCAATGTGCCTTGGGACTGGGCGTATTCGGGAAGCATGTTCCCTGACTGGGTCGCACAGTTTAGTTTCGGCTTTTACAGTATGATGCTTACATCAACGCTGATCGGCCTTATTGCGCTTGTTTTCTACAGACCGCGGACCTGGTGCGGGTTTTGCCCGATGGGCACGATGACGCAGGGGATCTGCAAACTCAGAAACTGAGTGATCAAGATGTAAAGGGATGAATTGTTTTGGAAATCTTTAAGAACGAGAGGCTGCGGCCGCTTTTGGCTGCGTTTTGCGCATTCGGCTGGTCGCTGGCTTACCCGTTTATCAAGATCGGATATCGTGTTTTGGGAATCGGAGAGGATCTTGGCAGCAAGCTCGTATTTGCCGGGATTCGCTTCACAATGGCCGGAATCCTTGTGCTTTGCTTTGCAAGATCGCTTCATGCGGATATCCGTATTCGTGAAAAAAATGTTTGGCCGCATGTTTTGCTCTTTGCGGTCGTGAACACATGGCTGCATTATCTGACTGCCTATATCGGCCTGACCTATATCCCGAGTTCACGCTCGACGATCCTTGATTCGATGGGTGGTTTCTTTTTGATCATTTTATCGGGATTCTTGTATCGCGAAGATAAGATCGATGCTCGCAAAGTGATCGGCTGTATCGTCGGTATTCTCGGCATCTTCATGATCAATGTCGGACCGATCGGGGAGATGCTGTCCGGGATTTCTTTTCTCGGAGACGGGCTGATCCTCTTGAATGCATGCTGCGCGGCCTGGGGAGGGATCATCACCAGAAATATCTCTAAGAAGGTCGACGTGACGCTGGCGACCGGTTACAGTATGCTGATCGGCGGGCTGATGCTGCTTTTGTGTGGCGCTGTGGCCGGGATTCAAGTTTCGTGGAATATCACGCTTTCCGGAATTGGCGTCATCTGCGTTCTGTTCCTGATCTCGGCGGTATGCTTTGGGATATACAATCTGTTGCTGGCCAATCATCCGATCAGCAAGGTTGCGATCTTTAATGCACTGATCCCGGTGCTGGGCGTGATGTTTGCATCGCTTCTTTTAGGCGAGCCGTTTAAGTGGCAGTATCTTGCGGCATGCTTGTGCGTAGCGACAGGGATCTACATGATCAATACGGACAGGAAAACGAAACAAAAATAAATGATGATCCGTGAGGGATCCATCATGACAAGGGGGGGTACAATGTGATGAACAGAACCATAAGATTAAATGACGGCTCGGACCTTCCGGTACTAGGTATGGGAACCTGGTTTATGGGAGAGAACAAAAGTATAAGAGCTGAGGAGATCAATGCACTTCGAACCGGGATCAGGAAAGGAATCAGGCTGATCGACACGGCTGAAATGTACGGGTCCGGCTTATCGGAAGAGCTGATCGGTGAGGCGATCAAAGGGATCGACCGCGAGTCGCTCTATCTGGTCTCCAAAGTACTTCCGTCCAATGCAGGCGGCAGCAGTCTGGAGCGAAGCCTGGATGCCTCTTTAAAGCGGCTCGGAACCGACCATCTGGACCTGTATCTCTATCACTGGCGCGGCTCCTATCCGCTTGAGGAGACGGTCGCTAAGATGGAAGATATGGTTCGTAAAGGGAAGATCAAGAGGTGGGGCGTTTCGAATTTTGACACGGACGACATGGAAGAGCTCCTTGCAGTACCGAATGGCAGCCACTGCGCGGTCAACCAGGTACTCTATCACCTTGGCTCCCGCGGGATCGAATTTGAATTGCTCCCTTTTTTAAGAGAAAAGAATATCCCCGTGATGGCATATTGCCCGCTTGCGCAGGCGGGGATGCTTCAGAGAAAACTCCTGTCTGACCCGACGCTCCAAAACGTGGCGGGAAAATACGGCGTGACCGTGATGCAGCTTCTTCTGATATTTGTGCTGCATACCGATCATGTGTGTGCGATCCCGAAGAGCGGGAAGGCGGAGCATGTGAAGCTGAATGTGCAGGCAGCGGAGATCCAGCTGGAAGACGAGGATTATCGGAAGATCTCGGATGCCTTCCCTGCGCCGACACATAAGACATATTTGGATATAGTATAATGAGCCAGGGGGCTAGTTGAGCCAGGGGGACGGGGTTGGTGGTCCATCTTCTCAAAATGGACCACCAACCCCGTCCCCCTGGCTCATATTCTGGGTTTGCATGATACCCCGATTCCCAGTCCGCCGTAACCGATGTGGGTGCAGGTGGCAAGACCGAGGAGTCCGCTTAAGACCGGAATACCCGGAAAGGCTGCTTTTACTTCTTCCACAAAAGCGGCGTCTTCTGCTTCGCTGACAGCAGTGGCGGTCATCAGATAGAAGTCGCCCTTCTCATACCAGGACTGAAAACGCGTCTCCAGATCACGCCGGATCGCAGCGAACATCTCACGCTTGGCCTGGTTCATACCACGCGACTTTTTGTAGAGGTCGATCGTCCCTACATCAAATTTCATAATAGGCTTGATATTTAAGATCGAGGCGGCAATGGCAGCGGTAGAGCTGATCCGGCCGCCTTTTTTTAAGTGGCGGATATCGTTGATCGCGACATAGATGACTTCTTTGGCTTTATATTGTTCCAGAACTTCCTTGATCTTCTCTGCCGGAAGTCCTTTATCAATCAGGTCGATCGCATCGAGGATCGTGCAATACTGCGGTACGGATACGCGCCCGTTGTCAACCGGGAACACGCGGCCTTCATACTGCTCTTCGGAGGCGAGGATGGCGGCCGTGTTGTACGACCCTGAAAGGCCGCTGCTGATCGGGATATAGAGGATCTTGTCATATGTCTGAAGCGCCTTGTCCCAGAGCTGCGATAGTTCCGGGATGGAGGGCTGACTTGTTGTGATCTCCGCGCCTGCAAGCTGCTTTTGAAAAAACTCGCTTCTGGACAGCGTCACACCTTCGTGATACAGCTTGCCGTCCATGTTAAACGGGGCAGGCAAAACAAAGACGCCGAGACGCTCAGCGTCCGCGGCGGTTATACTGCTGTGGCTGTCGGTAGCGATACCGATTCTGCTCATAATAGCCGGTTCCTCTCAAAAATACTTTGATACTCTAAATTTTATGCTTATCAAAGAAAATTGTCAAACGTTCGCCTGATTGTAAAGTAGTGCGATTTGTGCTAGTGTTGACATAAGAAACCCGATGTTTTTCCTCTTTAGGAGGCGATGCATATGGATTATCCGACATTTGGCCAATGGGCATTGGAATTTGGTGACGATTGTATGGTCACCTCGATCATTTTAAGTGAGAAAACCTGCAAGCTCCTTGGATTTGCGCCCGATACGACTTGCATTACGCCGGAACAGTTCTGGATCGGGAAACTCCATCCTGATGATATCGACCGAGTAACGAAGATTACGTTCGCGGGTGCGCAGCTGCGGCCCGATGCGCCTGATCTTGATGTGAGGTATCGCATGTTGACGGATCGCGGGTACAGATGGTTTCATGCGTATTGCGATATTGAGCGTAATCAGGACGGTGCACCGATTCGCGGGAGAGGGATCCTCATTGATATTGATGAGGAAGTGCGAAGCAAGGAACTTCTGGAGATACAGCTCAATTCAATCTATGCAATGAACGGCGCGGCCAGATGGCAGGTCGATTACGACAGGATCACGGGCAAGCGGACTTTTTCCGCATCGAACGGATTCTGGACGCTTTTAAAATACCGGCCGGAGGATGATGTCGATAATACCATGAACGGCTTTCGTTATGCTGTGCTGCCGGAAGATATCGACGATCTTATGAAAGCCTATTTCGAGTTTGAAGCAGATGATGATCCTGCGCACTCTTATGATCATACGTTCCGCGTCTTGGACAGGAACGGCGATATTGTCTGGGGGCATTCGATCGCAAGCAAGATTCTGGATGAAAACGGCAGGATCATTCAGGTGATCGGCCTTTTCACGGACATCACGGAGTCGAAAAAGGCAGAACAGCAGTCCGGCCTGATCGAAGCACTTTCCCATGAATACCAGACGCTTTGGTATATCAGGGAGAGCGATCGGATCATGAATTTTGTATCCAACGAAACGGATTCCAAGACAGCTGCACAGATTATCCTTGATATGCGTGATGCGAGCTATCAGGCGGCTGTGAAGTCGTATGTCGAGAAGTACGTGGTGCCGGAGGATCGCGACAGGTGCCTTCGGGAGATGGATTTTGACTATGTCCTTGAAAAGACCATGTACGGTGCGGCGCATCAGGTAAACTATGCACGCTGCGCATTCAACGGTATGGTGCACTACTATCAGGCAATCTATGTGAGAACGGATGATGACCATTCCGTTGTCGCGCTTGGTTTCCGCAATATCGACAACACGGTCAAGGAAGAGCAGAAAAAACAGCGCATGCTCCAGATCACGGCAGCAGAACTCAAGCAGGCAAAGGACGAGGCAGAAGCTGCGAACAAGGCCAAGACGAACTTCCTGTTTAACATGTCACATGATATCCGAACGCCGATGAATGCGGTACTCGGGTTTAATGAGATGGCACTCAAACATATCGGGGACAATGAAAAAGTACGAGATTGCATTCATAAGGTTAAGATTTCCGGTGAATACATGCTGAGTATCTTAAATGACATCCTTGAGATGGCCCGCATCGAAAACGGAAGGCTTGAGATCAGTGAGGAGGCGATGGATCTGAATGAGCACGGCCAGCGGATTTATGCGATGACCGTGGAATCTGCGAAGAAAAAAGGGATCGACTTCAGGATCGCACCAAGTGGTGTCATTCATAATACGGTATATGGCGATAAGCTTCATTTGGACCAGATTTCCATGAACATCCTATCCAATGCGATCAAGTATACGCCTCCCGGCGGCAAGGTTGACTGCATTGTGAGTGAGCTCCCGGGCAAGACAGAGGACTATGGCCTGTTTCGCGTGACGGTCAAGGATACCGGAATCGGAATGAAGAAAGAGTTCATGGAACACATTTTTGACATGTTTGAACGTGAACGCAATGATTCGACGATCGGGCAGCAGGGAACCGGCCTTGGCATGAGCATCACCAAGAAACTGGTCGACGCGATGAACGGTACGATCGAGATCGAGAGCGAACCCGGAAAAGGAACGACCGTGACGGTGACGACGCCGCTTCGATACGCGGATCCGGCGGAAGTCGCGCGCAAACAGGATTTGGAGGAATTCACGCTCGCCGGAAAGCATATCCTGCTTGCGGAAGACAACGAACTCAACGCGGAGATCGCATGCAGCATCTTAGAGTCTGCCGACATGACGGTTGAAGTTGCAACGGACGGGCAGGCTGCAGTAGAAGCGGTTGCAAATCATCCCGCAAGGACGTATGATTGTATCCTGATGGATGTGCAGATGCCGCGTATGGATGGTTATACGGCTACAAAGATGATTCGCGCCATGAAAGATGAGGAGAAGGCCAAGATCCCCATTATTGCTATGACGGCGAACGCTTTTGCGGAGGATCGCAAACATGCTTTGGAGATCGGCATGGACGCACACATCGCAAAACCGGTTGACATCAGGAAATTGCACGAAGCGATGAGTGAAGTGCTGCAAAGGAGCAGATAAAAGAATTGAACAAGGATCTGACGATAGGAAAGCCGGAGAGTGTATTGGCGCAGTTTTGCCTGCCGCTCTTCGGCAGTGTTATTTTTCAGCAGTTATATAATATAGCGGACAGTCTGGTCGCCGGTAAGTTTATCGGAGAAAATGCGCTGGCTGCAGTCGGTAACAGCTATGAGATCACGCTGATCTTCATTGCGTTTGCATTCGGTTGTAACATCGGCTGCTCCGTAACGACCTCGATGTTCTTTGGAGCCAAGGAATACGGCAGGTGCAAGACCGCGGTTTCTACCGCGATGATTGGAAGTGCCGTGTTGTGTGCTGTTTTAATGGCGTTCGGGCTTTTCTTTTGCGGAGATCTCTTAACACTCATCCGCACACCTGCCGAAGTCTATGACGATTCCAAGCTGTATCTGGACATTTATATATGGGGGCTTCCGTTCGTACTCTTCTATAATATTGCGAACGGAATCTTTTCCGCGATGGGCGATTCCGTGACGCCGTTTCGTTTTCTCGCCGTTTCATCCGTCAGCAATATCGCGATGGATATCTGGTTTGTGGCGGGCCTTGATATGGGCGTCGCGGGTGTGGCCTGGGCGACTTTTATCTGTCAAGGTGTGAGCTGCCTGCTGGCGTTTTGTGTGGTGCTTAAGAGACTGTGCGGACTTGAAGTGGAAGGAAAGGTAAAGCTTTTTTCCGGTGAGATCTTTGGGCGCATTGTCAAAGTGGCGGTTCCGAGCATCCTGCAGCAAAGTTTTATCTCGGTCGGCAATATCGTGATCCAGGGGCTGATCAATGGCTTCGGCCCCGGCGTGATGGCGGGATATTCTGCGGCGATCAAACTCAATAACCTCGTGATCACATCGTTTACCACGATGGGCAACGGGATCTCCAACTATGCGGCGCAGAACATCGGCGCCGGAAAGCTTGACCGCATCCGCGCGGGATTTAAAGCGGGCCTGAAGATGGTCTGGATGATCGCTTTTCCGCTTGCAATCCTGTATGTTTTCTGCGGGAAATGGCTTCTTATGCTCTTTTTGGAGGACCCGTCCGCGGAAGCACTGCATGCGGGCGAAATGTTCCTTTGCATCGTATCGCCGTTCTATTTTGCCGTATCGGCAAAGCTGACGGCAGACGGGATCCTGCGCGGAGGCACGATGATGGGAAGATTCATGATCGCAACCTTTACGGATCTGATCCTTCGTGTGATCCTGGCGATCGTTCTGTCGGGTACATCGCTTGGCGCTACCGGTATCTGGTGCGCATGGCCTCTTGGCTGGATCATCGCGGCGGGCCTGTCCCTTTTCTTCTATCATAACGGTCCGTGGAGAAAAGCATGAGCAGGCGATGGAACGCATTAACGCAAAAAAGTGCTTGCAAAGATTAAGATTGTATACTATGATACGTTATAGCAAAGGCGCGCAAAATGACAGGAATTTTGTGCGCTTTTTTCGGTAAACAATGTAACGAAAACGGAGGAAAGAAAAATGTCTTATGTTGATGAAGTCTACAACAGAGTAGTTGAGCAGAACCCCGCGCAGCCGGAATTTCACCAGGCTGTCAAGGAAGTATTGGAATCGCTTCGCGTCGTGATCGAAGCGAACGAAGAGGAGTACAGAAAGGATGCGCTTCTTGAAAGACTGACAACACCGGAGCGTCAGATCCTGTTCAGAGTACCGTGGGTAGACGATAAGGGCCAGGTACAGGTAAATAACGCGATGCGCGTGCAGTTTAATTCCGCGATCGGACCTTACAAAGGAGGACTTCGTCTTCATCCGTCCGTAAATATCGGTATCATCAAATTCCTTGGATTCGAGCAGATCTTCAAGAACTCTCTGACCGGCCTTCCGATCGGCGGCGGCAAGGGTGGTTCCGATTTTGACCCGAAGGGCAAATCCGATCGTGAAGTGATGGCATTCTGCCAGAGCTTTATGACAGAACTTCATAAATACATCGGCGCAGACACTGACGTTCCCGCAGGCGATATCGGTACAGGCGCAAGAGAGATCGGTTACATGTACGGTCAGTACAAGAGACTGACAGGCCTTTATGAAGGCGTTCTGACAGGCAAGGGCCTTTCCTACGGCGGATCTCTTGCCCGTACGGAAGCAACAGGTTACGGCCTGCTTTATATGACTGAAGAGATGCTTAAGTGCAACGGCATTGATATCAAGGGCAAGACCATCGCTGTATCCGGCGCAGGCAATGTAGCGATCTACGCAATTCAGAAAGCGCAGCAGCTTGGTGCCAAGCCTGTAACCTGCTCCGATTCCACAGGATGGATCTATGATCCGGAAGGCATCGACGTAGCACTCCTCAAAGAGATCAAAGAAGTAAAACGTGCAAGACTGACAGAGTATGCTGCAGCACGCAAGTCCGCTCAGTATCACGATAAGAAGGCAGAGGGTACAAACCAGTGGTCCGTTAAGGTTGATATCGCGCTTCCCTGCGCTACGCAGAACGAACTCAACCTGAAGGATGCAAAGACACTTGTTGCGAACGGTGTCATCGCCGTATGCGAAGGTGCGAACATGCCCACATCCCTTGAAGCAACCGAGTACTTCCAGGCAAACAAAGTATTATTTGTACCCGGAAAGGCAGCGAATGCGGGCGGCGTAGCAACTTCCGCACTTGAGATGAGCCAGAACTCCGAAAGACTTTCTTGGACATTTGAAGAAGTTGATGGTAAACTGAAAAATATTATGATCAACATCTTCCACAATCTGGATGACGCTTCCAAGAAGTACGGTATGGAGGGCAATTACGTTGCCGGTGCCAACATCGCAGGCTTCCTGAAAGTGGCAGACGCGATGAAAGCGCAGGGTATTTGCTAAGAATGAAAAAAGAAACAATTCTGGTACTCGATTTCGGCGGTCAGTATAATCAGCTGATCGCCCGTCGAGTCAGAGAGTGCAACGTATACGCGGAAGTACACCCGTATACGTTGTCGCTCGACAAGATCAAAGAGATGGCCCCGAAGGGCATCATTTTTACAGGAGGACCGAACAGCGTTTACGACCCGGCATCGCCTCATTACGACAAGGCAATCCTGGAACTCGGCATTCCGGTCCTCGGTATCTGCTATGGTTCGCAGCTGATGGCGTATATGCTGGGCGGTGAGGTGAAGACAGCACCTGTCAGTGAATATGGTCATACGGATGTGACAGTCAGCACGTCCAGCAAACTGTTCCACGGGATCGAAGAGAATACGAGTGTGTGGATGAGCCACACGGACTACATTGCAAAGGCGCCGGCAGGATTTGAAGTGACGGCGCATTCCGCTGTCTGCCCCGTCGCGGCGATGGAGAATGCCGCAAAGAGGCTCTATGCAACGCAGTTCCATCCGGAAGTCCTTCACACCAGGGATGGGAAGAAGATCATTTCCAATTTCGTATATACGGTCTGCGGCTGTATCGGAGACTGGACGATGGATTCTTTCGTAGAGTCCAAGATCCGCGAGATCAAGGAACAGGTCGGCAACGGAAAGACACTTTGCGCACTTTCCGGCGGTGTGGATTCATCGGTTGCGGCCGTACTGATGTCCAAGGCGATCGGTAAGAACCTGACCTGTGTATTCGTAGACCACGGCCTCCTCCGAAAGGATGAGGGCGATCAGGTAGAGGGCGTATTCGGCCCGAACGGTTCCTATGACCTTAACTTTATCCGCGTCAATGCGCAGGAGCGTTTTTACAAGAAGCTTGCAGGCGTGGAGGATCCGGAACAGAAGCGCAAGATCATCGGTGAAGAGTTCATCCGTGTCTTTGAAGAAGAGGCAAAGAAGATCGGTGCCGTTGACTACCTTGTACAGGGTACGATCTATCCCGATGTGATCGAATCGGGACTCGGCAAGTCTGCCGTCATCAAGTCTCATCACAATGTGGGCGGACTTCCCGATTGCGTGGATTTTAAAGAGATCATTGAGCCGCTTCGCATGCTCTTTAAAGATGAGGTGCGTAAGGCCGGATCCGAACTTGGTATCCCATCATTCCTGACCATGCGTCAGCCATTCCCCGGACCGGGCCTCGGCGTACGTATCGTCGGTGAAGTCACAGCTGAGAAGGTGCGTATCGTGCAGGAAGCGGATGCGATCTTCCGCGAAGAGCTCGACAAGGCCGAGCTGAAGCAGCGCCCAGGCCAGTACTTTGCAGCACTGTCCAATATGCGTTCCGTCGGTGTCATGGGTGACTTCAGAACCTATGATTATGCGATCGTCCTTCGTGCGGTCAACACGACCGATTTCATGACGGCTGACTGCACCGAGATCCCGTTCGACGTGCAGCAACGTTGCATGACGCGTATCATCAACGAAGTCAAAGGGGTCAACCGCGTCCTGTTCGACTTGACGAGCAAACCCCCGGGAACGATAGAATTCGAATAATGGATTATGTCATAGGGCAAAGCAGATTATCCTCCAAGAGGTAAACTGTCTTATCCTGAAAGAATATAATAAAACAATAGTAACAGACCTTGTGAAAGATCACTAAACTGTCTTTCCAAGGTCTGTTCTTTTGTTTATTAATCCTTGTAGTATAAGGCGTTGATAGGATTAATGACTCTGGAGTTAGAGTCTTTTACAGATAACCAATAAGAAGTATTATGGGTACTCATTATCTATGGGTGGAGGATAAGCTGCTTTGCCCTTTGGAGGATAAAGTAGAGTGCCCAATGATAGATAAAATGTGGGAATCCGCTTAAATAGTGGGTTCCCATTTTTTTGTGGTTGCAAAATGGTTGCAAAAATTATGCATTCACTTTTTAAAGAATCTTAAGCCGGATATCATGACCGGCATCAATCACTCATTCGAGTAATTTTCACATATATAACTATCTACAAACATTTTCGGATTTTCGAAAATCATATGCCACATATCTTTTGAAAAAAGGATAGAGAAAATTTAAGTAATCAGTTCTGACTCGTTCCAAATAGAAGGTGAAAGCAAATGAGTGGCTTGAGAAGATTAATATTCGCCTTGGCTTGATTCCGAATAAAGACATTGAAGATAAGCGGTTAGAATTGGTTAGTTATTACCGGGCGTGTGAGTCCTATCTGACTAATGACATGAGGATTGCAATCAGAAACGAAGATGTTAAAGGCTTTGGTGTTTTAGTAAGTCGATTGACGGCATCTAATCCTGATGGAACGGTTGCAAGACGAGATCCGGGATGGGAAGAGCTGTTTGATTTTGAAATCAAGTTTGGAGAGTATCTTGAGATGAAGAATAAGAATGTTAAGACGGAGGATATTATCAAAGAGTTAGAGCAGCCTAAACGTGTCAGTATGCGGAAAAGATAATTCCAATTTACCGTTAACTACAAAAAAAGCGCTTTAAAAATCGTTATTATTGTGATGCGACAGAACAAATGTTTGGTAGCAAAATCAAGATTTATTCTTGCAATTACAGGAATAAATCTTGATTTAGAAAACGCTATAGCATATAATGTATTGCGTAGTAGCAAAAGTACAATATATTGAGAATAGAAAGATAAAAAATGAGTATAAGTTATAAGAAACTATGGAAATTACTGATAGATAAGGAAATGATGAAAAAAGATCTCCAAAGAGAGGCAGGCATAAGTTGGGCGTCAGTTACAAAGATGTCAAAGGGAGAAGTTGTCGGAACGGAGATCTTGATGAAAGTATGCAAGACACTTCATTGCGATATTGGAGATATTGTTGAATTTATTGAAGATGATAATGCAGAAAATAATGATTAAGGGTGTGAATATATGAGTGTACTTGAGTATGTAAGAAGCCAAACAAAAGAGTTTTTGGAAAGTATGCCAAAGAGTGTAAGGAAAAAGAAGGGACAATTTTTTACATCATTGGAAACCGCAATGTTCATGGCAGAAATGTTTGATTTTTCAAATTGTGGAGACGAAGTTTCAGTTTTGGACCCAGGTGCTGGAACAGGTATTCTTACTGCTGCATTTGTAGATAGGGTGTTTAAAGAGAATCCTAATATAAGGATTACAATAACATGCTATGAAACGGATACAGAAGTATTGCCTGTTTTAAAGAATAATTTGGAACACTTAAAGAACACGTTTAAGGATAGCCTAAACTATAGAATAATAGAGGAAGACTATATTCTGTCACAGAGTAATGATTTTCAGGAAAATTTTTTGGCGTCAAAAAATCCTGAAAAATATGATTATGTAATTGGCAATCCACCATATTTAAGAGTTATGAGAGACAATCCATCTGCTATAGCAATGCCTAGAGTTGTACATGGTGCGCCCAATCTGTATTTTTTATTTGCTTCAATGTCATTGTTTAACTTAAAAAATGATGCGGAGATGGTCTATATTATTCCTCGTAGTTGGACATCAGGTGCATATTTCAAAGCGTTTCGTGAGTATTTTTTGAATGAGGGAAAAATAGAGAGTATTCATTTGTTTGTAAGCCGAGACAAGGTTTTTAATGCTGAGCAAGTACTTCAGGAAACCATGATAATAAAAGTGAGGAAGACAGCAAAAAAACCGGATAATGTATTGATTACATCTACGGATAGTAGCTCTGATTTTGAAAATATAACTAAATTAAGAGTTCCATATGATGCAGTTGTTGCGGGAGATGAATTATATGTATACCTTCCGACAAATGAGGCTGATATTAATGTAATAGAGAAAATAAACATGTATCATTCAACAATGCCTGACGAAGGTTTGAAAATGAAGACCGGAATTGTTGTTGATTTCCGCCAGTGGGAAGAGTTGAGAAAGGAACCAGGAGAAAATACATTACCACTTTTTTACAGTCAGCATATTCGGGATGGTAGAGTTAATCATCAGCCATCAGGGAAGGAATATGATTGGATTATTGATGAGAAGCCTGGGTTGATACAGAAGAACAAAAATTATGTTTTTATAAAGAGATTTACAGCGAAGGAAGAACATCGCAGATTACAGTGTGGAGTATATTCACCATCAGATTTTGAAGAATATGAATACATAGGAACTCAAAATAAGATTAATTTTGTAGACAAAGTAGATGGCGGAGAAATGGATACTCAGACGACATATGGTATATATGCATTGTTGAATTCAACGCTATTTGATATGTACTACAGAATTTTAAATGGAAGTACACAGGTAAATAGTACAGAAATAAACAATATTCCTATACCGCCGGTGGATTTGATTAAAGAAATTGGAGAACAAGTTTTACTTTCCAAAGATTTGTCTACAGATAATTGTGATCGTATTATTTCGGAGGTGGCATATGCCTAAAATAGATGAAGCAAAGAAATTTCTAGAAAACATAGGTATGCCAAAGGCGCAGCAGTCTGATATCTGTGCGTTAAGTTTATTGGCAATGGCGGGAATTAAGCCTAATGACGAGTGGAAAGATGCTTCGAATGAATGGATTCGTATTCATGACATTATAGCTTTTGTAAATAAGTATTATAAAACTACTTACGCGGAAAATAGTCGAGAAACTTTCCGCAAACAAGCTATGCATAGATTTAGGACAGCAGCGTTGATTGAAGATAACGGGATGGCTACAAATAGCCCTAATTATCGGTATAGAATTACAGAAGAAACATTAAATGTTTTACAGGCAATTAATTCACCTAATGATGAGAAATCAGTAAATAGATTTTTGATGTATCATGAAAAATTGGTTGATATGTATGCTTCAAAAAAGAAGATGACAATGATGCCGGTAAAAATCAACGGTGTAGATTTCCAGTTTTCTGCGGGAAAGCACAATAAATTGCAGAAGGCGATTATTGAGGAATTTGCGCCTAGATTTGCTCCAAATGCAGAGTGCCTTTATGTGGGGGATACGATTGCTAAAGATTTAGTAAAGAATGTTGATAAACTGAAAGATTTAGGCTTTGAGATTACTTTACATGATAAGATGCCTGATGTTGTTCTGTACAGGGAAGATACAAATTGGATTTATTTTGTGGAATCTGTTACTTCTGTCGGGCCGATGGATCCAAAGAGGATACTTGAGATTTCAGAAATGACAACAAATGTTTTAGCTGGGAAGATATTTGTTACGGCATTCTTGGATTTTGCAACATACAAGAAATTTGCAGATTCACTGGCATGGGAAACAGAAGTGTGGATAGCAGATATGCCAGACCATATGATTCATCTTAATGGTGATAGGTTTATGGGACCGAGATAAGGGGCGGATTGTAGTTAATGAAAATAATAGATTATATAGACATACTTAAGATTGGTGAAAAAAGCGAAGTTGAAAAAGCCACGTTATTGTGTTTTTACCATTCAAAGGAAGATGGTGAAGTGGAATTTACGCTATCTAGAATAGCTTCTATAATGGTTGATAGTGGATATAATGCTCCAAACACATCTAGGCTAAAGGAACAATTGATAAAAGGAAAGAATAAAGCCTTTATTGCTAAAAAGAATTCTTGCATAACTTTATCTTTTATTCCTGCTGTTTATCAACGTATGGAACAGGAGATAGGATGTTTGTGGGAAAATTATGAGACAATAAAGTCTGAGGGAACTCTAATTGATGAGAAGAAGTTTTGTGGAAAAAGAAACTTTTTAGATAAGCTGATTCATCAGATAAATCATTCTTATGAAAATAATTGCTTTGACGCGGCAGCTGTGTTGATGAGAAGACTTTTCGAATTGCTCTTAATAATGTCATACCAAAATATGGGGATAGATCATGAGATAAAGGATCCTAACGGAAATGGTTACAAGATGTTAGACGGAATAGTAAAAAATGCCGTAGGAAATTCTACTTTGAGACTATCCCGTATTAAGATGGAGTTTGATTCATTTAGGTTGGTGGGAAACAATTCCGCGCATGGAATTTTTTATATAGCTGGGAAAAAGGATATTGATGATATAAAAATAAAGTATCGAGTGATGCTAGAAGAGTTATATAATAAAGCAGGCTTAATGTGATGAGGAGAAGGTATAATGGAAAGCAGATTGAAATTTAAAATTGGTGAAATTGAGTTTGAGGCTGAAGGAGATGCAGATGTTATTGAACGTGAAAGAAATGCGTTTATGCAATTTGTATTACCAGCAGCTGTTGATGCGGTTGTAAAAACTGGAATTTCTAGAGGTAACGAGTCATATATAGATGCTACTGAGAATAATGTCCCGTTTTTAGAAGAACAAGGAGAATCTTCCTCTATAGGGCATAATGAAGGAAAAGAAGAAAATAGCTACGAAAGAATGAATCTTGCTTCATTTTTGCAGGACAAGGGGGTTCTATCAGAACAAGAATTTGTTTTGTTTGCAGCTTATTTTGATGAGAAGAAGAGTGGAAAGGCTTATTTTACAAAGGAAGATGTTGATCAATATTATAATGAAGCAAGAAGAACAAAACCTTCCAATGTTAGTATGTGTTTAAATCGGCTTGCCCAAAAAGGCTTTATTATGGATGCAGATATAGTTGAACAAAAATCGCCTAAGCCATATATTGTTTCGTCAAGTGGAATTATCCATATCGAGGAATATAAACCGAAAGATAAGGGAGATAACAAAGGGAATGTAAAAAGAAGTCGAAAAAAGGAAGTAAAGAAATCGTCTCAATATGTTGGGTTGGATTTGGATGATTTGCATTTAGATAAGTATCCATCCGTTGCTGATTTTAAAAGCTTTAAAGACCAGATGGTTCTTTTGATGTATATTATAACGGAAGAAGGAAAAGGTGAATGGTTTTCAACGGCCGATATTCTTTGTATTATGGTGGATGTATTTGGCGAACCGGCAACGAAGAATCAGGTTAATGGAGTGTTTAAAAGAGAAAAAACATGGTTTAAATCTGAAAAACAAGATGGAGAGATAAAAAGAAAACTATTATCTCCTGCTAAACAGCATGCACAAGGTTTGATGACAGAATAATCTTGGAAAAAGTAATGGTTGCAATTTGGTTGCAAAAACTTTTAGAAAAAACAAAATTACGTAGAATGAGTGGAATTCCACCACAATATTTAGACCATAAAGCACGATATAGAGCCAATATAAAGTATCGTGACTAGAGATGGAGTAATAACGTAATAAGCCGTGAGACCTTTGAAATAAAGGGTTTCACGGCTTTTACTTTTTCTCAAAGTACTGTTGCAGTACTGTCTGCTATTTTTGGAACATTTCAGACATGGTATATTTGATTCTTCTATCGGGATCACACTTTCGCTCATACCAGTTAAATTTCCAATGCATATTATTATCTGAGAGGCTTAGATGGCGTAATGTCTCAGATTCAGTGTGCTGTATTTAAAGGCAATACACGTGGGATTTTTGTAGATAAAAGAGAGTATGAGGGTAATCTTTGGGAACAGGTAGAGCAGGCATATCAGTTTGTTCTTCGTAATATTCATCTTGGAGCAAGGATCAAGGGTATTCACAGACAGGATGTTTATGAACTGCCACCGGAGAGTATACGAGAGCTTATTATTAATGCTGTTGTTAATTGCAGTTACCTGCAGGGGAGTCTTGTACAGGTGGCAATATATGATAATAGACTTGAAATCTCGTCTCCTGGCGGATTGATGCCGGGAGTTACGATTGAGAAGATGAAAGAGGGATTTTCGAAGGTTAGAAATCATGGTATCGCGAATGCTTTTGTTTATATGAATCTTATCGAACAATGGGGGAGTGGTATTCCAAAGATATTAACACAGACTAAAGAGTATGGACTTCCAGAGGTTGAGTTTATCGATATGGAAAATGCCCTTAGAGTTAATATGTACCGTGCCTTTTCAAACGATGAAAAACAAACGATAAAAACAAACGATAAAAGTAAACGACAAACGATAAATACAAATGATAATGATAAACAAAAAACGTCAAAAGAATATGCAATACTTGAATATTTAGGCAGGGTGGATAAGGCTAAAACAGTTGATATTGCTGCAGTTATTGGCCTTGGACCTGATCGAACAAGGGTTATTCTTGCGTCTATGGCCAAACGTAATATGATAGTAGCAGAGGGCGCAAATAGAAATAGAATTTATCGTTTGCCACAAACGATAAATTGATATATAATTCTTTTACTATAAACGATATTAATGGTTGCACTTTGGTTGCAAAAAGTTATAAAAAGCAAAAAAATGCTGGAATAATGCCCTGAATCCTGAAAATCCTTGTTTATAGGGATTTACAGGATATAAGTTCCTTATCAAGGACGAATGCGGAGAGCCTGTGGAAATAAAACAAAAGAACAGAAATACAGGTTTGGAATAATATGTTGCATAGGATTCGGAGAATTTAAGATTCTCTGGATCCTTTTTACTTGATATGATAGTCTTAAAGGAAGCGCGGATGAAATACTATCATAACAAGAGTAAAAAACGCGCTACTTTTAATACAAGCTATATAAGTAATATTTTGTGTAAAAATAAGAAAAATATGGAAAGGAGATGTTTATAATGTTTAATGTGCCACATATCAGAAATAACCGTTATAGCAGCTCTGATCCTGGGGCATACGACCGGCAATCTGGAAACGCCTATGTACAGGCGCTTGCTGTATGGTTTTCACATGCCGCTGTTCTTTTTCCTTGCGGGCATGTCCACGAAACCCAAACAGCTTCATTCTTTTGATGACTGGAAAAAGTATATCAGTAAAACGATCCTTGCACTCGTAGTGCCCTACGTGATCTTCGCGTTCATCTATGCCCCGTTTTCTTTTGACAATGTTCCGAAATTTCTTTATGGATCCTGGCAGGCTCTGGGACAGGCCGGCACCCTGACTTCACTATGGTATCTGTCATCGTTCTTTGTTGCTAGGATATATTGCCAGATTCTTGCGAATATCGTCGGCATGACAAAAGTGAAAAACAAAGATGATGTCCTTGGTTATCTAGCGATCCCGATGTTCGCTGTAGGGGTGCTTTTGCCAAAACTGGAAAACGGCTATCCCTGGTGCCTTGATGTAAGTTTTGCCGCGGCCGGCTTTATGCTGCTGGGCATCGCGCTGAGGCAGCGGATCCTGATCCTGGCACAGGCACATGGTCTGGTTCTTGTTTTTTTCACATTGGCTTCTGCTATCGTACTGATCTGTGGTACAATTGTACGTGGCGATGCATTTGAACTAGTTCTTATGTGCGGAAGCGATTACGGCAATCTGTTCTGGTTCTTTTTGAATGCAGTTTCCGGCAGCCTGCTCATACTCGGCATTTCCATGCTGATATTCCGGGTGTCCAGAGAAGGTGTGCATCCTTTTAGCACCTGGGCGATCACATATGTCGGGCAGCATACTCTGGGGATTTTCCTTCTGCATAAGAATTTCCAGCTGGATCTCATTATTCCGTGGATTCACACATGGCTTCAGGGACCTGCGCTTTTGGTCGCCTGCATTGCAACGGTGATCTCATTTTTTCAGGCATTGCTGCTTTGCGCTATCATTGAGAGATATGTTCCGCAGTTACTGGGACAGTTTCCAAAAGAGCAATAATATAGGAGCCGAGCCGGAATACATGAAAAGTCTCGGCGGGAGGGAGTAATATGGTATATGACAGACGTCCGGATAATATGGTCCGGATCACAACACCCGAACTTGCGGATAAGTTCATTGAAGAGCAGCTGGAGGCTTTAAGAGAGCAGATCGGCGATAAGAAAGTGCTGCTTGCTCTTTCGGGCGGAGTGGATTCTTCGGTTGTGGCGGCGATGCTGATCAAGGCGATCGGAGATAAGCTTACCTGTGTACATGTAAATCACGGCCTTCTTCGAAAGGGTGAGCCCGAGCAGGTTATTGAAGTGTTCAAAAACCAAATGAAGGCCAATCTTATCTATGTGGATGCGACCGACAGGTTCCTTGATAAGCTTGCGGGCGTAACGGATCCCGAAAAGAAGCGCATGATCATCGGCGGAGAATTTATTGAAGTATTTGCGGAAGAAGCACGTAAGCTGGATGGCATAGACTTTCTGGCGCAGGGTACGATCTGGCCCGATATCCTGGAAAGTGAAGCAGGTATAAAGGCGCATCATAATGCCGGCGGCCTTCCTGAGGATATGAAGTTTGAACTTGTTGAACCCGTTAAGATCCTGTTTAAGGATGAAGTACGTATCGTAGGCGAACGCCTCGGACTTCCGGCAGGCATGGTCTATCGTCAGCCGTTCCCGGGTCCCGGACTTGGCGTGCGCTGTCCGGGTGCCATTACAAGAGACAGACTCGAAGCAGTTCGCGAATCCGATGCGATCTTAAGGGAAGAATTTGCCAAGAACGGACTGGAAGGCAAGGTATGGCAGTATTTCACCGTTGTTCCCGATTTTAAATCGACGGGTGTGAAGGACGGTAAGCGTACCTTTGACTGGCCGTGCATCATCCGTGCCATCAACACGACCGATGTTATGGAAGTAACGGTTGAGCATCTGTCCGATGACCTGATCGATCATCTGGTTAAGAGGATCATCTCAGAAGTTCCGGGTATCAACAGAGTACTCTTTGATTACACGCCGAAGCCTCCGGCAACGGTTGAGTATGAGTGAATTGAAAAAATCCCGCAAGCCTTGAAAATACTGGGTTTGCGGGATTTGTTTTTGCCTTTTGAGTACAATTTGAGTACAAAATCTATTTTTTCTTCTTTTTTGAACTGTCAAGCAGGGCATTTCGTTTTGCTATACGAGCATCGTAGTCAAGGTTTTCATGCTGCGTTTGACTTACGGGTTGATCAGAATAGTAGTCTACGATGGATTTCTTCCACTGTTCATAACTTTCCAAGCTCTCAAAGTAGCTTTCAAAATCAGAACGGTGCTCATATAAACTGTCAAGAAAGCTGCACAGATCACCGTTATGCTTATGATCGTCATCTTTTCCATAAAACTTAAGGGCACAATACCATCTGTTCTCGCCGGACTCAATATCAGGTTTGTTTCTATCTACCTCAAATCTCAATTCATTTAGATCACTTATCTGTAATATTGCAGAGACCACTTCTCCAAGATTAGTAAAATGAATAGAATCGTTGGACAGTCCAAACAGCCAATCTAAAGAAATGTTGTACGTACTTGCGATTTTTAGCAGGACATCTGTGGATGGTACAATGTTTCCTTTTTCATACCCTGATAATGTTGATGGCTGTATGCCAAGGGCTTCGGCAAATTGGCGCTGATTCATATTAAGCGTATATGATCTGAAACGCTTGATCCTTTCTCCGATGATATTCTCATTATTATCAATATTCATTTCAGTTCACTCCTTTCAGACAAGTTTATCACAAATAGGATTATATGGCAACAATAAAGATATTTATTTAAAATGAAAATATTTATTGACAAAATATATTTTCGCTGATAAAATTCACTCATAATGAATTATTTCAGTGACGCAGGAAAGGAGGTGCAACCATGGCGAATGAGAACAAAATCTATATTACTGCAGGAGAACTTGCGGAAATGCTGGATATCTCCATCGGACATGCGTACAAGATCATAAGGCGCATGAACGGGGAACTGGAGAAGCAGGGTTATCTTGTGATATCCGGCAAATTGCCCAGAAAGTATTTTGAGCAGCATTGGTTTGGAATGGCAACAGCGTAAGGAGGTGAGCTTTTTATGAAAGCAGAAAAAGATCCCAAAACAGGAAAGTGGCTGATTCAGTATCGGTATACCGACTGGCAAGGGAAAAGGCGCAAGTCCATGAAGCGTGGATTTGCAACAAAACGGGAGGCAGAAGAATGGGCGAGAGACTTTCTTTCAAAGAAATCTCCAGATTTCAATATGAAGTTTAAGAATTTCGTTGATCTGTACTTTGAGGATATGGAGACAAGGCTCAGGGCGAGCACGGTAACCCGTAAGCACTATCTTATAGATCTTAAGATACTTCCATATTTTGGAGAAAAGCCGATCAACGAGATATCTGTTTCTGATATAAGAACATGGCAAAATATGATGCTTAAAGAAGATTATTCACAAACATATCTTCGGACCATGAACAATGAGATCAAAGCAATCTTTAACTATGCAGTCAAATATTATGACCTGCCTCATAACCCGTGTGTTAAAGCAGGAACGATAGGCAGACATAATGCTGATGAGATGGAATTTTGGACAAAGGATGAGTTTGATCAGTTTATCGAGACGATGATGAAGAAGAGACAGTCCTATCTGGCATTTATGATCCTCTACTGGACTGGAATGCGTCTTGGAGAACTGTTGGCTCTTACAATCGGAGATATTGATATGGAGAACAGGGAGATATCCATTACCAAATCACTTCAAAGAATGAAGGGGGTGGATGTGGTTACCGAGCCAAAGACCAGAAGAGGTATCCGCACGATCAGCGTTCCTAAATTCTTGATTGCTGATATTCAGGATTATATCAATAGCCTCTATAAGCCGGAAAAGACAGACAGACTTCTGCCTATCACAAAATATTTTCTTGAGCATGAGATTAAGAGAGGAATAAAGGAGAGCGGTGTCAAGGATATACACATCCACTGTCTCAGGCACTCTAACTGTGCGCTGCTTGCATCACTTGGCTTTACTCCGGTCGAAATAGCTGAGAGGCTTGGTCATGAAAAGGTAGAGACAACTCTAAATATCTATTCGCATGTAATGCCGGAAAAGAGAAATGGTGTTGCGGACAGGCTTGATCGTCTTTATGAGGAGGGGATGTAGTGAGTGGACTGGATAAGAACAGGTTTCGTAATCAGAGTATGTGCTTCCGAGCATCTTATGAAGAACGCCGGATGATTGAGGAGCGCATAAAGATCAGCGGAATACCCAAAGGCAGATTTTATCTTGATTCTGCGTTGAAATCAAAGATCATCATATCTGTCGGAAAGTTTGAAAGCGATAAGCTGAGTCTTGAAATCCGCAGACTTCGACAGGCTTTGGAAGATGCCGGGACAGACGATAATGATCTGTATGCTGCTTTGGTGGATTGCCGGGCACTTTTTGAGCAGATGATCATTACGCTTGAGTGTAATTACGATAATCCGGCACACCGGGTACGTGATGTACCCGAAGAAAAATAAATGCCCTTGCAATCAGCAAGGACATTCATCACTGAAACTTAAGGACGAGCCTTTGTTCCAATGAATCTCGCAAATTTATTATAACAGAGGCTCTCCCGGATGTTAATACCCATTTTTCGGAAAGGAGGGCTATATTTATGCCTATTTTTAAGGAAATCAAAGAACATTTGACCGCCAGACAGGTTGCTGAACACTATGGTCTGAAGGTCGGAAGAAACGGAATGGCTTGTTGTCCGTTCCATGATGATAAGCATCCGAGCATGAAGATCGACACCGGTTATTACTGCTTTGGATGCGGTGCACATGGCGATGCCATTGGGTATGTTGCTCAGATGTATTGTCTGTCTCAGTACGATGCGGCCTGCAAGCTTGTCGAGGATTTTTCTCTTCCGATAGAGACGCATCCTACAGATGAGCGTGAGCAGGAAAAAGCCAGGATGAAGTGGCGAAAGGAAAAGGAGGAGCGGGATAAGATCATCCATATCAAGGATCGTTTCAAGAAATGGTGCTTTGTGCAGATAGATATCCTTCATGAAGCAGAGGACGGAATACAGCAAATTAAGGACAGTTTTTGGAACGCCACACCGGATGAAGTGTTCGGATCACCAGAGTTTGAAACCGCTGTAAACGCAGAGCCATTCATAGGATACTGGCTGGATATCCTTTGCCTGGGAACAGACGAGGAACGTATCGAATTATTCACAAACGGAAGAGGGGAGGTGGAACGCTATGTCAGAAAAGTCGCAGGAGCCGTCGAAAGACGCCTGGGAGGAAGTCGGACAGATACTGGATACGGAATGCAGCAGTGTGGATGATATCAGGCTTGATCTTGAGAAAGGTGATAAAGGAGGAGTGAAACAGACCATAGAGAATTGCATGACAGTGTTTTATCGTGATCCCATGCTGAAAGGGGCAATACGAAAAAATGAGCTTACCTGCCGCCTGGATCTCAAAATGAAGACGGGATGGAAAAGAAGTCTTTCCGGTAATCTGACAGAAGTTGATGAGTATCAGATACAACGATATATGGAAAGAAATTACGGGTTGAGAAGCGAGAATAACATCAATAAGGCAATACATATCATTGCGAGTGAAAACGGATATCATCCGATCAAACAGTATCTGGAATCTCTTGAGTGGGATGGGGAAGAACGTATCAAACATGTTATGACAAAATATCTTGGCGTTGATGAGGATGAGTACTCGGAAGCTCTTATGAAACTTTTGCTGATGGCCGCTATAAAACGGATCTATGAACCTGGGTGTAAGTATGACATTATGGTCTGTGCTGTCGGTGGTCAGGGCGCCGGAAAATCAACTTTTTTCCGCTTTCTGGCGATCAACGATGACTGGTTCTCCGATGACCTTAAAAAGATCGATGATGAACAGGTATACAGGAAAATGCAGGGACATTGGTTTATAGAAATGTCGGAAATGCTCGGAACGGTAAACGCAAAAAGTATCGAGGAGATTAAATCCTTTCTCAGCCGGACGAAAGAAACATATAAGGTTCCGTATGAAAAATATCCGGAGGACAGACCGAGACAGTGTGTATTTGTCGGAACATCCAATGATCTGCAGTTTTTGCCGTTTGATATGACCGGAAACAGAAGATTTGCACCGATCATGGTTCATCCGGAAAGAGTTGAAAAGCATATCCTAGAGGATGAGGAAGAGGCGCGTGCTTATATGGTGCAGGTATGGGCGGAAGCGATGGCTCTGTATCGTAAAAGCGCACGTCATGATCTGAAACTTCCAAAGGATATGGAGGTGCATCTGAAAGAGCTTCAGAAAGAATTTATGCCGGAAGATACAAATATCGGGATTATCCAAGCGTGGCTTGATAGTTGTGGTGAGGAATATGTATGCAGCAGGATGATCTTTGAACTTGCGCTGGGGCATGGTGATGATGAACCAAAGAAATGGGAGATCAAGAATATTAATGAGATCATGAACACATCCATAGAAGGCTGGGAACCTGTGTCATCCCATCGTTTTACAGGAACCACATACGGTATACAGCGGGGATGGAAAAGGATAACCGATAAGGATGGTTTCTATACGATATCAGACACATCAGATCTGCCATTCAAATAAAAAAGTTTTTTAATGCCCGTTTACAGTTTACGTTTACAAATGCAAACGAGCATGAAAATGTCTGTTTACAAAGAAATGCAGGATTTAAAAGGGTTTGAGGCCTTGTAAACGGTGTAAACGGGATTTTAACCAAAAAAGTGAAATTATATGATTTCAAGAAACGGAGGAAGAATAACATGAAAAGTATTTCAGAATTTAAGCCTGTAATCATAGGTATTGATCATGGATATGGAAACATTAAGACGGCACATGAGGTGTTTCGCTGCGGGATAGAGAAGATGACCGGGGATGCGATTGCCAGTGAGAGCGTTCTTACTTACCAGGGAGTCTCGTATGTTGTCGGAGAGAGCCATCTGACCTATCGGGGTGAGAAAACTGTGGATGATAACTTTTATCTGCTAACCCTCGCAGCAATAGCTGAGGAATTGAAGCATAAGGGCGGATTCACTGAAGCAAATTTGATCCTTGCCGTAGGACTTCCGCTTGCAAGGGTGTCCGGACAGAAAGATGCATTCAGGGAGTATCTTATGCAGAATAAAGCGCCGGAGTTTGATTATAAGGGGAAACATTATCATCTTCATATCGAAAAAGTGCTTATCTTTCCACAGGGATTTGCAGAAACAGCGATGATTGGAAAACTGCCCGGAGACAACATGATCCTGGATATCGGTAATGGCACGATGAATATCGCAAGAGTGATCAATGGGAAGCCGGTAGAAAAGAGCCTTGTGACTATTGATTACGGAGTGTCCTTCTGTGTTAGGGAAATCCAGAGCGTGCTTTCCCGGAAGATTGGTCGAAGTGTGGAGGAGATGAAGATTGAAGAAAGGATTATAAGCGGATGCCGTAACAGGAGCGATGATATATCGGTTGAGACAGCAGATATTGCACAAAAATATGCCGAGGAGATTATCGGTCAGCTTAAGGTTTACGGATATGATGAGATAGATACCCGTCTCCATGTTTTTGGTGGCGGAGGGTGTCTGCTTAAGAATTATTCTTCACTTGCTGATCATAGCAATGTGACCTTTTACGATGATATATGCGCCAATGCCAAGGGCTATGAGCTGTTTGCAGAACGCAAGATAGGCAAGGAGGGATCTGCGGCATGAGAGCAGAGTATAAGACTATTCTTGTGCGCTTTCGGAAAGATGATCAGGATCATATGTCGGCATGGGAATACATTCATGACAGATGTTCCAGAAAAAGAGCTGCTGCAGATGTGCTTGCAGAGCTTGTGAGGGAAAAGGACAGGGGCGGCATTACCGTCCCAGCATCCGAAAAGCAGATCACAGATATGCTTTCGGATGTCCTTCACCTCTGCCGGGATATGGATGCAAGGATAGGCAGAGGTGTTATTTCACCTGCAGTAGATGAGGGGCAAAGCAGTACGCAGCAGGTGAAAGACCAGAGCGAAGTAGAAGTTGAGGCAGGTATTATCGACTTCGCTCTGGATATGGGCGATTAGGAAATATGGATATCAGGCTGATAGCAATATTTACGTTCTTGATATCCGGTGGATATCATAGCGCCCATGGGCTTCCGTGAGGAAGCCGTGCGGAGCACCAGCCTCGCAGAGCGCCGGGACTTTTGATGCGTAGTGTCAAAAGTCCTTAGGCGTTACTCTTGGCAAGAGTAACAGAACTGCAGAAGTGAATTGTTCCCATAAAAATGAATCTGAAAGAAAGGAGAGTGAATTGTATGGCAGGAAAAACGATATCCTTTGTACTGGGCAGAGGAAATATGAACCATAATAATAGAAAATTCTATAAGGAGAATGTAGACCCAGAAAGAACGCATCTTAACAAATCATATATGATGCAGACATTAAAGGCTGCGTATAAGGAGTGCTTCGGGCAGGCATTGGATAACTATAATGCGAAGCAGAAACGGAAAGACCGGAGAAAAGATGATTATATATCTGAGATAAAGCGATCCGGTAATGGAGAAAAGGTCTTTTATGAGAATGTAGTACAGATCGGCGATATGTATGATACCGGAATTGTGGGACCTGATGGAGAGATCACTGTGGATGCAAAGACCGCAGCGGAGATCCTGGATGAATATGCCAGAACCTTTCAAGAGAGAAATCCAAATCTATATGTTTTCAATATGGTATTGCATATGGATGAGGCAACACCGCATCTTCATATAGATTATATCCCGGTAGCGCATGGATATAAGACTGGCCTTGAGACAAGGAACAGCTTGACCAAAGCCTATCAGCAGATGGGTATCCCAAGGGCTAAGAATAAGTTGGAGAATGAAACCTCCATGTGGCATATCCGGGAAAGAGAGTATCTGACTGAACTGGCACGGGAGCGAGGGATAGAGATTATCGTAAAGGGAGTGGATCGTCCCGGGCTGTCGCTGCCGGAGTATAAGGCAGCTATGACGGAAGTGGAGGAATACAAGGAAAAGACAGCGGAACTCCAGATAGTAAACGCCGGACTGACTGCGGAAAAGGAAGAGCTGCAATT
>SVFT01000015.1 GCA_015056735.1 Lachnospiraceae bacterium
ATACCGCCAGCCGATTGCTCGACTGGCGGCACGAAACTTTTTAATTATTCACTGTCCTCTTGACGGGTAGCACACCATACCTCGGGAGCCTTCCGCTTTCTACATTTTACTGCTCTGCGTTTGCTTTCTTGATCGTGTTAGCTGCAACGAATACAACTACGTTGATGATCAGGCTAAACAGGTTGGAGAAAATAGAACCACCGTTCATAACGGTAAGGATCGTGGTGATCACTGCAAGGATCACACCGATCAGGGCAAATACCCATGCAGGGCCAATCTTGGAGCTGTCTTTGGAAGCTCTGAAAGAGCAGATACCTTCGATCAAAGTAACGATCGATGTAATGAGTGCCAGAACGCCGAGGATCAAAACGAATCCGCCAACCGCAACACCTGCGTCAGCAGCGCCCTCTGTAGCCATAGCCGCACCCATCAGTCCGCCGCCTGCGACCATCAGGATACCTAAGATGATACCAATGATACCGAAGATGATACCAAGGATACCCATGATCTTCAAAACTGTTTTACTGGTCTGTAAAGACATTTTTAGTTCCTCCTTTTGGATAGAATGTATATTATGTTTTCGATCTAACGGGATTTGTCCGTTAAACCACTTAAAAGTTTATCAAATTTTTATAAATTTGTCTATTAGAGAAGGAAAAGTTAAGTGCATAGCTCCGTTCTCGCCCGCTTCGCGCAAACTCCGATTGCTTCGCATTGCTCCGTTCTCACCCTAAAGCGCCCCTCAAAAATGCTACGCATAGCTCCGTTCTCACCCGCGAAGCGGGCGAGAACTATCGTAGGCTGTCGCCTACTAAATAAGCAAAAATAAACCCGAGAGCAAGTAAACTTGCCTCGGGTTATTTTTACTTATTTGCTATGCTCGTAGCTGGTTACTCAATGATAGATGCAACTCTACCGGAACCTACTGTTCTACCACCCTCACGGATAGCGAATGTAAGACCCTGCTCCATAGCGATCGGGTGGATGAGCTCGATTGTCATCTCTACGTTATCGCCGGGCATGCACATCTCTGTACCTGCAGGAAGGTTGCAAACGCCTGTGATGTCAGTTGTTCTGAAGTAGAACTGAGGTCTGTAGTTGTTGAAGAAAGGTGTATGACGACCACCTTCATCTTTGGTCAGTACGTAAACCTGAGCTGTAAATTTCTTGTGGCATGTAACTGTGCCGGGTTTTGCTAGAACCTGACCTCTTTCGATGTCTGTTCTGTTGATACCACGAAGCAGAGCACCGATGTTATCACCAGCCTGAGCCTCGTCAAGAAGTTTACGGAACATTTCGATACCGGTTACAACGGATTTCTGTGTCTCTTCCTTAACACCGATGATTTCAACTTCATCAGACATATGAAGAGTACCACGCTCTACTCTACCGGTTGCAACAGTACCACGACCTGTGATCGTGAATACGTCTTCGACAGGCATAAGGAAAGGCTTGTCTGTATCACGCTGAGGATCCGGAATGTAGGAATCTACTGTATCCATCAGCTCCATGATCTTGTCGCCCCACTCGCTGGACGGATCTTCAAGAGCCTTCAGAGCGGAACCCTTAACGATCGGGCAATCTGTGAACTCATACTCTTCAAGCTGCTCTGTGATCTCCATCTCAACCAGCTCAAGAAGTTCAGGATCGTCTACCATATCGCACTTGTTCATGAATACAACGATGTAAGGTACACCTACCTGACGGGACAGAAGGATGTGCTCTTTTGTCTGAGCCATAACACCATCTGTTGCAGCAACAACGAGGATAGCGCCGTCCATCTGTGCAGCACCGGTGATCATGTTCTTAACGTAGTCAGCATGGCCCGGGCAGTCAACGTGTGCGTAGTGTCTCTTCTCTGTCTCATACTCAACGTGAGCAGTAGAAATTGTGATACCACGTTCTCTCTCTTCAGGAGCTTTATCGATGTTTGCGAAATCAACTGCAGCGTTACCTGCAACTCTTTCGGAAAGTACTTTTGTGATAGCTGCTGTTAAAGTTGTTTTACCATGGTCAACGTGACCGATGGTACCAATGTTACAATGCGGCTTAGTTCTCTCGAATTTAGCTTTAGCCATTTTAATAATCCTCCTTAAAATATGCTTTTGATTTTTAAATGATCGTTCTTCATAGAGCCATCAAAAGCTCTATTTTACTCGAATCACTCGGCTAGTCCTAATTATATTAAAAACTGCCGAAGAATTCAAGTTTTTTCTTATTTCTCCTTGGTTGCAAGAACCTTTTCAGCTACGTTCTTCGGAACCTGTTCATACTTCTCGAAGAACATGGAGTAGTTACCACGACCCTGTGTTCTGGAACGAAGATCTGTGGAATAACCGAACATCTCTGCAAGAGGAACGAAACCTCTTACCATCTTGCCACCGCCGATGTCTTCCATACCTTCGATACGGCCACGGCGGGAGTTAATATCGCCGATTACGTCGCCCATGTACTCTTCAGGCATGGTTACTTCGACTCTCATGATAGGCTCAAGAAGTACCGGATCTGCCTTCTTCATAGCTTCCTTGAATGCCATGGAACCTGCAATGTGGAATGCCATTTCGGAAGAGTCGACTTCGTGGTAGGAACCATCATATACGTTCGCGTGGATACCTACTACAGGGAAGCCGCCAAGAATACCGGCCTTTGTAGCCTCTTCGATACCTTCGCCGACTGCCGGGATGTATTCCTTCGGGATCGCACCGCCGACAACCGAGGATTCGAACTTGAACAGTTCTTCGCCGTTCGCATCCATGGGCTCGAATTTAACTTTACAGTGACCGTACTGTCCACGACCACCGGACTGCTTAGCATATTTGTATTCCTGATCAACAGGCTTTGTGAAGGTCTCTTTGTAAGCAACCTGAGGCGCACCTACGTTTGCCTCTACCTTGAACTCACGAAGGAGACGGTCAACGATGATCTCGAGGTGGAGCTCACCCATACCTGCGATGATGGTCTGGCCTGTCTCAGTATTTGTATGAGCACGGAAAGTAGGATCTTCTTCAGCAAGCTTTGCAAGCGCTTCGCCGAGTTTGCCCTGACCTGCTTTGGTCTTAGGCTCGATCGCAAGCTCGATAACGGGTTCAGGGAACTCCATGGACTCGAGGATAACCGGATGCTGCTCGTCGCAGATCGTATCACCTGTTGTCGTGAACTTGAAGCCTACCGCTGCAGCGATATCGCCGGCATATACCTTGTCAAGCTCTGCTCTCTTGTTTGCGTGCATCTGAAGGATACGGCCTACACGTTCCTTCTTATCTTTTGTAGCGTTCAGTACGTAGGAACCGGAGTTCATAGATCCGGAGTAAACACGGAAGTATGCCAGCTTACCTACGAACGGGTCTGTCATGATCTTGAATGCCAGAGCGGAGAACGGCTCTTCATCGGAAGAATGTCTCTCCGTCTCATTGCCCTGCAGGTCAACACCCTTGATCGCCGGGATGTCAAGCGGGGACGGCATATACTCGATGATCGCATCAAGAAGCTTCTGAACACCTTTGTTTCTGTAAGCGGTACCGCAGCAAACAGGAACAGCTGCGCACTCACATGTGCCCTTACGAAGAGCGGCTTTCAGCTCTTCTGTTGTAAGCTCCTCGCCATCGAGGTATTTCATCATCAGATCGTCATCAAGTTCTGCGATCTTCTCGATCATCTCTGTGTGATACAGCTCGCAGTCATCCTTCATGTCGTCCGGGATGTCAACGATGGAGATGTCTTCACCCTTGTCGTCATTGTAGATGTATGCTTTCATCTCGAACAGATCGACGATGCCCTTGAAATCATCTTCTTTGCCGATCGGCAGCTGGATGCAGATCGCGTTCTTACCGAGACGGTTCTTGATCTGATCTACCGCAGCATAGAAGTTTGCACCCAGGATATCCATCTTGTTGATGAATGCCATACGGGGTACGTTGTATGTATCAGCCTGACGCCATACGTTCTCGGACTGAGGCTCAACACCGCCCTTTGCGCAGAAAACGCCGACAGCGCCATCGAGTACACGGAGTGAACGCTCAACTTCTACAGTAAAGTCAACGTGGCCGGGGGTATCAATGATATTGATACGATGCTCTAAAGCACCGTTCTTCGGCTTGTTGTTTTCCTGAAGAGTCCAATGGCAGGTCGTTGCAGCTGATGTAATGGTAATACCTCTTTCTTTTTCCTGCTCCATCCAGTCCATGGTCGCAGTACCTTCATGAGTATCACCAATTTTGTAATTAACACCGGTATAGTAAAGAATACGCTCTGTCGTTGTGGTCTTACCCGCATCGATATGCGCCATGATACCAATGTTCCTGGTTCTGTCCAGGGGATATTCTCTTCCAGCCAAAATCGTTCCTCCTATTAGAATCTGTAATGAGCGAAGGCCTTGTTAGCCTCAGCCATCTTATGCATATCTTCTTTTCTCTTCACTGCAGCACCTGTGTTGTTTGCTGCATCGAGGATCTCGCTTGCGAGTCTCTCTTCCATGGTCTTCTCGCCTCTCTTGCGGGAGAACATGGTCAGCCAGCGAAGGCCGAGTGCCTGACGACGGTCAGCGCGAACTTCGATCGGAACCTGGTATGTAGCACCACCGATACGTCTTGCCTTAACTTCCAGCTGCGGCATGATGTTGTTCATTGCCTCTTCGAAAACGTCGAGAGCCGGCTTTCCTGCCTTCTCTTCAACCTTTGCAAATGCACCGTATACAATCTTCTGGGCAACACCCTTCTTGCCATCCAACATGATGTTGTTGATCAGCTTGGTTACTACCTTGTTGTTGTATAAAGGATCTGCCAATACATCTCTTTTTTGAATATGTCCTTTACGTGGCACGTTTCTTCCCTCCTTAAATATAAGAATTTAATTCGTCGGTACTCACAATCTTAAGCATCTTGTGTTCGTGTCGATAATCTCATCTTCGAGCGCCGTGCGCTCTATCAATATCAGAATCCAACACTTAATTTTCAGTACTTATTGCTTTGTGGTACAAGTTTCGTTGAAAGAAAAGATTATTTCTTATCTTTCGGTCTCTTAGCGCCGTATTTGGAACGGGCCTGTTTTCTGTTAGCGACACCGGCTGTATCCAGTGTACCTCTGATCACGTGGTATCTCGTACCGGGAAGGTCCTTTACTCTACCGCCTCTGATCAGAACAACGCTATGCTCCTGCAGGTTGTGACCTTCACCGGGAATGTAGGATGTAACCTCGATTCCGTTGGAAAGACGAACTCTGGCGATCTTACGAAGCGCGGAGTTAGGCTTCTTCGGTGTAGCGGTCTTAACTGCTGTGCAGACACCTCTCTTCTGCGGAGAAGAAGCATCGATCGCCTTCTTGTGCAAAGAGTTGTAACCTTTCTGCAGAGCAGGTGCCGTAGACTTCTTTGCGGATGTCTGGCGACCCTTTCTTACTAACTGGTTAAATGTTGGCATTCTGTTTCACCTCTTTCTGATAGATAGATATTGATTGAATCTGCATGCACACAAAAAAGAATGCATTCGCATGCACGCTAGAATAGTGTACACTCCTGCATTCTTTTTGTCAATCATTAATATAGGAAATTTGTGATAATGCTTTTACTGTTTCTTCTGAGAAAATCGTGCCGCTAGTACACGAATTTGGTTTTGTAGTTGGATCCGTCACCGATAAACTTTTTGAGCTTCTCCTGATTCGAGTTCGCGCCGAACGTCGGGTCCATCAGAGACCAGTTCTTACCATCAAACTGGATGATGCCGTTGACCCATCCGCTGTCCTTGATATAGGTACTGATCCATGCGTGATACGCCTTGCCCGCATAGCCGATCTCCAGCCTTGTGGGGATGCCCTGCGAACGGAGCATGCTCGCCATTACGGCAGAATAATCGATACAGATACCGGAGCCGCCCTTTAAGACCGCATCGGGATTGGACGTGTAGTTCGTCTCAAGGTTGGATGCCTTATCGTAATCATATTTTATATGAGAAGTTACATAATTGTATACTTCCGTAACAAGGTCGATATCCTTGGTCACTTTCTTGCCAAGCGTATTGGCCGCCTTGACTACCTCGCTCTTGGCGTTAAAGTTCACGTATTGATTTGGATAGAGGTACGGGCCGTATGTGTTCTTAACGCTGACCTTCACGCTCTCCTGCAGCGCCTTGGAGTACTTGTTGCCGCTGACATTCTCGTAGATCCCAATCTTATATGTACCGTCGCCTGCGGAAAGCGGGAAAACCTCTTCTCCGCCGTGCAGGTTGTAGGAATACGTCTCGCCGTCGGGACACTCTACCTGAAGCTTGACCTTCTTGTTCTTGCCGCTGTAAGTCGCGATAAAATAACCCTCAGCGGTGTTGGATACATCAAGCTTGGCAGATCCGCCGGAAAAAGTCTTCTTGCCGTTTTCGGGCGTATAAACCTTAGGTGTCGACTTCGCAGTGACACCCATTCCTCCCGCCAGGAGGCAGATCATCATTATCAAAACAAGGGAAATGCATCGTCTCATCTTCATACGGCACCTCGCTTTATCTCAACTTTATTATAGTACAAAAGTGTTACGAATCCAAAGAAATATTTAGTTAATTTTTTAAGCATGCTTTGCATACAGCAGAACGCCCCAGGCTAGAAAGCCCGGGGCGTCGTTTGGGTGATCAAAACAGATAAACTGAATTAAGCCTTTTTCTTTGCATCCATTTTCTTCTTGGTCTCATATGCAGCTACGCCTGCAGCGGCTACACCCAAGAGAGCCCAAGGCCATACAGGAGTACCATCTTCGCCGGGCATATCCGCTGTTGCGGACATCTGGTCGTCGATCTCTTCAAATGTAGCTGTCTGTGCAGACTTCTGATCGTCGATCTCTTCAAACTCGTCTTCGAATGTAGCTGCCTGCGCGGACAACTGATCATTGATGACGATGCCGCCCTGCGCTGCCGGAGCGCCTGCACCTGCTACGCCGCCTGCCGGAGCGCCTGTATTAACGCCCTGCGCGTTTTCATTCATTACGCCGCCTACGATGTCGCTGCCGTCAGCAAGAGGGATCATGCCGTCCGGGATCACGACATCACCGTTCTGAGCCGGTGCCGGAGTCGTACCCGGTGCTACGGTCGTGCCGCCGCTTCTGCTGCTTCCGCCTTCATCTTCTGTCGAAGGAGTTGCAGGTTTTGTATACTGAACGTATACGCCGTCCATGTGGAAAGTATTATCCGGACATCTCTTCAGCGAAAATGTAACGAAGTATCTGCCGGTATTCATGGAATCTTCAACTCCGACGTGGAATGTACCCAACAGTTTTCCGTCTTCGTCAACGTCCCAATAGACTATGGGAAGTGTACCGTTCGCACTCGCATCAAATGTCGGACCGCCTGCGGAAATGCCCTGATGAGCATATTGGTTTTCTTTAGGCAACGGTTTACCTTCACCGTCAACCAACGCATCGGTTTTGGCTTCCATTGCCAGCTTGTGATCAACAAACCCATGCTCAACCATATACTTCACATATGCATGCATTACCTCATACGGAATCGTCGTATCATTGGACAGGTTTTTGTAAGCGTCTTTTCCGCCGTCCCAATTGATCCATCCGTCTTTTTTGGATAATTTGTCTGCTTTATCGCCTGTATACTCGTAAACGAGTGTCGTAGTGCCGTCCTTTGTTCCGGCCGTGGCAAGCTCTTTTAACCAGCTCTCGCAGTTCTTTGCAACAGCAAGTGCTTCCGTCGCAGTGTCATAGGCGGATTGTGCTGTGCCTTGCTCTGTTCTTGCGTTTCGAAGTGCGATCTCAGCTTTCTTGATCGCAGCTTCTGTAGCAGTCTTTGTAGACGTCTTCAGCGCCTCTAATTCTTCTTCTGCTCTCTGAACCGCGCTCAATGCTGCCTTATAATCTTCCAGTGCCTGCTTTGCTGCCGTTTCCGCTGCTTCTGCCGCCTGCTTTGCTGCAGTTGCTTTCGCAACATAATCATGTGCTGCTTTTGCTGCCTGTGCTGCTACTTCTGCATATTCTTCCGCGCTTAAGCCGGTCGGATTCTTCGCATCCTTGTACGCATCTTTCTTAGCCTGGTCTGCAGAGTTCTGGGCATTGGTTGCTGCCGTACCTGCTGCTGTCGCACTTCCTTCAGCAGCTGTCTTGGAGTTTGCTGCAGCTTCCTTAGACTTAACCGCATTGTCGTAGCTGGTTCCGGCCTTCTGTGCTGCCTTCTCAGCAAGCGTAGCCTTGTAAGCTGCCTCGAATACATCGAGTTCAATCTCGGTAAGATTTGTATCTACGCAAAGTGCATTTGCATAGGTGTAAAGTTTCTTTGTGTTATCTTTTGCATTGTCAAAGGTGAAATTCCAGTTTAAGAAGTGGTTGATGTTTGCATCACCTTTAAACTTGCTCTCAACCTCTTTCTTTCCGCCGCCATTCCAGAACTCAAACGCCTTATACCATTCATCCAAGCTATCAGCAGTGTGCTTATCATACCAGTTCGTATCTTTGCAAACCTGTTTATAGTAGGCTGCTTTTTCTTCAACTACTTTTTCAAGTGCATCTACAAACTCCTGTTCTGCCGTCGCAACCTTCTCAGCCTTCTTCGGATCACTATCTTCCAGTGCATTTGCAGCTTCAAATGCCAAATACTTATTCTTGCAGGCCTTGGTCAATTCGCTGTCACTATTGTCAATGGCTTTCTGGAATGAATACATCAGTTTAGCGTTTTCAATGGCCATAGTATCAGATGCATTATTCTCTGCCTCTTGCGCCTTTTCAACCGCATCTTTACCAGCATTTGCTACAATAGCAATGTTTTTATACTCATCAGAGGCTAATCTGGCCCTTTCTTTTAATGTAGCCAGATTCTGTTCGGAGCTATAACTATTGTAATCATTACGTGCATCCTCAGCTTTCTCTCTAGCGCCTGTTTTAAAACCGAGCCCCAATATTTCCACGCCATTCAAATCAGCGTTGACGCTCGCTATTTTCGAATCTATTTTAGCCAGATCAGTTAACTTTCCAATATAGTAGCGCTTTTCATCGATGCGCTTTCTTTCCCCTTCTAATTCAGCCTTTTTCGCCTCTAATCTTGCAACTTCTCCTTCAGCTTCGTTCTTAATTCTTTCAAGGCGTGTGCACTCTGTGTTCCAAGCCTCGGTAGTCTTTCTATCTGTTTCCGGAATGCTGTTCTCATATGTCCGCCATGCATCAGCATTGTTATCATCACGCGTTCTTTCAGCCTGCTCACGTTCTGCTTTCAGGTTATTGTATCTATCGGTTGCATTCTTTGCAGTCTCCTGCAACTGTGCATAAGTCTTACCATTATCCTTGACTGCGGCATAGTCATCCTGTGCCTGACCAAGGCTTCCCTCTGCCGATGCCTGATCGCCTTCAGCAGCCTCTTTTTCAGATAATGCCTTTCCGGCTTCTGTATTGGCTGCGTCGGCATACTCGCCCGCTTTCTTGGCAGCCGCATCCGCTTTGCCTTTTTCTGTCTTGGCAGCATTTGCAGCCTTCTGTGCATCATCAGCTGCTTCCTTAGCAAGATCAGCTTTGCCCGCTGCAGTAGCTGCAGCCGTATCAGCTTTGCCCGCTGCTGCCGTTGCAGCTGTCACAAAGTCTGCAGCTGCATCAGCTGCAACTTCTGCTGCATTCGCTGTGAGCTCTGCTTTTGCGATCGCATCTTTAAGGGCAGCCTCTGCAGCCTTCACTTTTTCAGCCTTCTCCGGATCACTGTCATCCAGTGCCTTGGCTGCTTCCAGTTCTGCCTTCTTTGTCTTGCATGTCTCATCATAAGCCAGCGCATATGCTTCCTTTGCTGCAGCAAGCGTTGCATATGCCGCCGTTACTTTATCCTGAGCCGCCTGAACAGCATCTGCGTCAGCCTGTACGTTCTGTTCTCTCTGTGCTTTCAGCTGATCTGCAAGTTCCTTATCATACTCTGCGATCTTGTCATACTCTGCCTGACTTCCTGTCAGAAGATAGTATGCCTGAGATGCCTGCTCAACTGCCTTGTCTGCCTTCAGGACCGCAGCGCCTGCTTCCTGTACAGCTTCGTCGGCCTTGACATTTGCTTCGTGGATCGTATCATATGCAGCCTTTGCAGCAGCCTGATCGCCCTGCGCGGAATCAGCTGCATTGTCAAGGACAGTCTTCAGTGCTTCCTGCGCTTCCTGTGCAGCTGCCTTTGCAGCTGTTTTTGCCGCCTCTGCCTTGGGCTGTGCTTCTTTTGCCGCAGTCTTAGCCGCATCTGCCTTCGATACAACTTCATCTGCCGCGCCGTCTACATGCTTGCCGTCTTTGTCTGTATAGCCTGTTACAGCATTCGTCTGGTTCTGGATCTCTGTCTTAACGCCATCGATCAGATCCTTTACATCATTTGTATCTTTCTTTAATCCATCAGCTGCTTTCTGAACAGCCTCAGCCTTATCCCGCTCACTTGCAGCGCTTTCGGATGCGCTCTTTGCATTGCCTTCTTCGGTCTTTGCAGTATTCTTAGCGGTCTCAGCTAAGCCTTTATTTGTTTCAGCTGTGCCGGCTTCTGTTTTTGCCGTGCCTTCCTGCTTTTCAGCTTCGCCCTTTGCAGTCTCTGCCTTACTTGCTTCGGATGCTGCATTCGTTGCTGCTGTACTTGCATTGGATTCTGCTGTCGCTGCATTGGATGCATGGCTTTCAGCGCTCTTTGCGCTGCTATCTGCAGATTTCGCCGAGCTCTCTGCACTCTTTTCATGAGTTTCGGAAGACTTTGCAGCCTCGCTTCCGCTTCCCTTATCATTACTTCCCTTGTCCGCAGACTCGGTACTGCTATGGGACTCTTCTTCTGCATAAACCGTCATCGTTGTCAGGCAGCTGACTGCCGGCGAAAATGCCAGCATCAGGGTCATTGCCCAAATGATTACGCTCTTTACTAATTTACCACCCAAATTCAGTCTTCTCATATTAATCTCCTTTGTCACCCTCTATGAGCAAATGTATCAGGTTACATAATGTAGTACTTTTTTCTCATTCACCTTATATGAGTCTGGTACTATTCAAAAAGGTTCAACTTTTCGACAAAAAAATTGAAATTTTTTAATCTATTTTTCCTATATCGCATTCTATCGTTTGAAACTGCAACAATATCACGCACTACCGCACAAAAACAGCCGCCATAACAATGGCGGCCCATTTAATTCGCTATTTCGTTGTTCCGGAATCTAACCATTCTACAGCTGTATCATAAGTCTTCTGCAGCGCGTCCTTGCGAACCACTTTGATTGGATAGTACCTACACTCAGCCTCCCAATGCGTTATGGCATCAGCCTTTTCTCTAATATACTTAGGGACTCCAATGTCAATATTATTATCATCGCATTTCTTCAACAGCACATCGATATCATGTCCCCATAAGGATAACCCTTCGATCTCTGCTTTAAGCTTGATTGTTTTTTCAATAGCCTGTTGCAAATGGTAAGCTGCTTGCAATCGAAGCGGCTTCTCTTCGTCGTTGCAATACCTTTTGGCGATTTCCAAATCCGCGAGAATTAGTCCCTTATACTGCTTCTGCTCTCTGGTCATAAATTGTTACTCCATCCTTTTCAATCTGCTTCCACAAAGGGCTTTTTTTGATACTGGCAAGGTCTTTTTTTCCCCCATAAGACAAAAGATCAAATTGATTGGGAAAACTATCATATAGCGTATACTTGAATTCTTTATATCTCTTGTTCGACCAAAACTTGGAAGAAGTCATATCTCTGTCTCTCGGCTCGATATAAAGATCAATATCCGACTCACCGGTAGCCTCATCACGTGAATATGAGCCAAACAAAATAACCATACCCAGAATATCTGAATACAGATCGCAGATAGATGTTAACTTTTTGATCACTTCATCCCTATTTGACATATGCGATGTACCTCATGGTTCTCTACCTGATTTTATTATATCAACATTTGCAAGTGCCAACAAGCAAAAAGCCGTGGCCTTCTGCCAAAAACAGCCGCCATAAATGGCGGCCGCGGTCCTCCGCTGATGCTATTTATTCAGTTGAAGTTTGAATTCTTCTTCAGAAAGGTTTGCACGCTTGGCGGCTTCAACAACCTGCCCAGTCTTGTCGGGCCTGTCATTCAAGATTTCGCCGTAAGGCGAAAATTCCTATATGTCAAGCGCTTCGGCGAGCATGCGGTCAACATCTTCAACTGAATGCGTGCGTCCACTCCTAATGGTCTTGACTTTTTCCTAACCTTTTGGTATTTTCTTATCAAAGGAATGGGTTTTGTGTCCGGTAAACTCTTTATGAGTCGAGGGAGTTGCTCGTTTCTTTTTTTATGTCCAGAATGTCATATAGGTACATCTTTTCATCTGCAGAATGTCTGATCAGCATCGTACTTCGATAAGAGTTATACCGCTCGATATTCCCTTTTTCATCAAATATCGGTAATTCAAATCTCGAATCATATCGATACCATCCATAGCGCGCATTTCGTTTGTGTCTTTCATCCTGGTTCTTTTTAAATCTTTTGTTCTCAGCTATTTCTATTAGTTCCGGAATTCCTTGCACTGCACTCATTAAGAATGTGTTCAAGCAATCCCTCACATTTCATGATTCTGGGATCTGGGATTCTGGGAAAAAAAGCCGTGGCCTCCGGCCACGGCTTTGAACCCTATACTATTCCATTTAGAAAATGCACTTTTGCGCGTGCCTTATGCGTTTTCCTTTTCAAGCATAGCCTTCAGCCTGGCGATTTCGGCATCCTTTTGTTCGAGTTCAGAGTTCATTTGTTCGAGTTCACTTCTAAACTGCTCTTCAGCTTCTTCTCGTCCTCTTTTCAGACCCAGGCGGAAAGAAACTCTTTTATCCATAAGGTACTTCTCGTGTGCTTCTGCAAGAACTCTTTCTTCAGGGGTTATATTGATATCATATACCATCTCAGCCGCCTCCATCATGATCTCATCGCCGTTGCATAGGCTTCTCAGTTCTTCCCAGGTCTCCGCAAGAAACAGCTTCGCCCAATGCACCAGTTGCGAAGAAGCTCCCTCCTCATTCGCCCGCTCTATTTGAGTTAAGTCTAGCACATTCAGCTTGATTTTTGAAGAATACAGCCTGTGGTTTTTTTCATTCATCAGGCGATATTTCGCGTAAAATTCCGGACTGTCCGCAAATAGTGTGTAGTTCATGATGGAGATCTGTGTCACCGGATATGCGTCAGCATAATCATCATGCTGATCGAGGTTTAGGTAGGAGCGGCACAGGTAGTACACCGAGCGGTCCGTCCAGGCATCCATCCGATAGCACTGCACCTCCACATTTACGATCTCCCGGTTATTAAACAGCACACGGATGTCAAGAATGATCTCTTTTTCTTTGTAATTCTTGTAGTCGATCGGGTTTAAGAGATCGACCTCTTTCACGTCCGCCTCCTGTACTTCCAACAAGGCACAGATCAGCCCCTTCAGCGTATTCTTTGAGCGCTGCGTGACGCTGTGAAGCACCATGTCATTTCGCAGCGTGACAGGGATCTTGCCGGTCGCATCCGCCAGACCCTGCGAGAATACCATTTTCTTCTCTTTCATTCAAATCCTCCTGTAAATATGTGATTAGAAGGATCTGCTTGCGGTAGACTGTGAAAAGAACATACAGAAACTGTTGATCTGCAAAAGGTCGTTGAATCACTATCTGTTTACATCTGTTTGGGAAAAGTGGCAGAAATGCCGATGATCCGAAATAGATCCTTCAATGCAGTTACCGTATCATAGTTTATTCCCTGTGTAAAGTGTGAAATAAAGTTGAAATAAAAGCCGGTCGACACTGCGACCGGCTTCCTTATTCGTTAAAACAGAAACTGCATATCTTCCTTGCCCGGAAGGTCCAGCGTATCGTCCAGCTCGAGGCTGTCGTCGATGACTACCTGCCAGCTGGTGAGTTTATAGTACGCACCGTCCCTGGGCGGGTAGAGCACCTGCACCTTTACTTCGAGGCGCTGCTGCTCGGAGAGCTCGATCGTAAACGACGAGGTCTCGCCTGCCTGTGCGAAGTATTCCGCTTCATCTGCGCTCTGCGCTTCGATCTCTTTTAAGGAAGCGACAAGATTTGCAAGGAACTCTTCCGCTTCACCGCATGCTTCGTAGTACTTCACGTTACGTGCCGCAAGTTTCTTGGACAGGTTGTAGTCCACCTGCGCGCTCACAACGGACAGGACCGCAAATGCCACCAGGCAGAGCACAACAAAGATCAGCAGGATAGACGATGAGCCGACGTTTACGCCGAAGCTTCTGCGCTTACCCACGCGATGTTTGATCGTCTTTTCTTCCTCTTCCATCACAGGATTGGAGCCATAGTAATTCATCTCTTTGCCTCCTCTCCCACGAATTTCGTGATCGGAAGCTCATAGATGACACTCTCATCCGACAATTTCTTTGATGTGATCACCGCATGCAGGAGCGACTTCTCATCTACGGGTTTCATCTCCATCGAAACCGCATACACTGCCGATCCTTCATCTGTTACGCGCTGCCAATCGGCATCGTAGTACTGCGTCTTTCCAAGGTCATCTTCGATCGTATCGCTTCCATAGAGCGTCTCCGCCAGATTCTGGCATTTGATGATGCTCTGATTGAGCGCGATCGACTTATCCGTCAGCACATGTGCCTTGACAAAAAGCTGTATGCAGGCGGTGCTGGCCATCGAAAAGACCAGGATCGCCAATATGAGTTCCATCAAAAACAGACTGGAGTTCTTACGCAAAGCTGCGTCCCCCTCTCAACTTCAATCATCACAGCGAGTGGATACCAGTACTTCCTGCACGGATCCATCCTCTTCCACAACTGTCAGCTTCCAGAGCCTGCCTCCCATATGCGTCGCTTCAAAAGAGCGGACCGGCAGAATATCCGTGCCGGCGTCTGCGGACAGCTTATTGTCTTTTGCTGTGAAAAGTTCTTTCAAATGACCGTCATACTCATACAGGTAGGTACTGTACTCGGCCCCATAGTATTCCTGCGTCAGTACGAGCGCATTGTTTCCGTCAAAATCTTCCACGCTCACCGCGCCTTCGATATCGCCCTGGCGGATCTTCTCCGTGATATACGCTGTCGTCGTACGCAGATTAAAGTTCTCGTTCATACGGTCGACCGTCTTCTTGTAGACGCCGGATCCGATCAGGATCAGCATCAGTGCCGAGAACGCAAATACAAAAAAGAGTCCCAGCACAAACAAAAAGTCGACGATATGGCCTTCATTCCTGATCTTTTTCATTCTGACTCCTTCCCCATGCGCAGGATCGTGATATCCGGCATGATGTTGGAGCCGACAGGCTTGTAATCTACAAAGAATGTCTCTTCATCATAGATCAGGCCGTAATGCTCTTTGATATAATCCAGACTCGGCGGATAGAATCCTTCCACCGCATAGCAGTGGAGCACATCTCTCTCGATCGCTGTCTGCAGACTTTCCTGTTGCTTTTCGATCGTCGTCCTGTTCACGCTTGTGATCCCGAAAAGGAACGCCACAAGCAGTCCGACGAACGCCAGGTAAGACAGATGGATGTGTCCGAGGATCTCGCCCTTTCTTACTTTTCTCATATTGTCCTCCAGGCTCAAGCAGACAAGCTCGCTTGTCTATTTGAGCCGCCAATCAAGTTTGAAAGCTTTGCTTTCAAACTGATTCCTTATCCGATCGCACTCATGATACCCATCAGCGGCAGGATCACGGAAAGAAGGATCAGGCCGACAAACAGGGACAGAACAATGACAAGTGTAGGTTCCAGTGTGGAAATGATCGAACGGATCTTGTCATCCGTATCTTCTTCGTAATGTGCTGCGATCTTCTCCATTACCGTATCAAGTGAGCCGGCCTTGAAGCCGATCACAACCATTTGGGTATAGAACGCGGAGAATATCGCGGTTTTTTTCAAAGAATCCGCAAATGTGTTGCCTTCCTGCAGCATCGCCTTGCAGTCGTCGATCTTCTGCTCCATCGTCTTGTTCTCGACAAGCTCGCGGATCAGATCAAGGCTTTCGTATGTATCAAGACCGCTCGATAAGGTCAGCGCCATGCCGCTTGCAAAGCGTCCGGACGCGATAGAGTCCGTAAACCGGCGATAGAACGGGAACAGGCCGAGGAAACGCTTGAAGCCTGCCTTCACCGCTTTGGATTTGGATAAGCCGATCATGAACGCGATCACAACGATCAGTCCGATGATCAGTGCTACAGAGTAGCGGCTCAGCACATCACTCACGCCAAGGAGCTGCGCTGCAAAGCCTGTCATCTGAGTACCCAACTGGGAGAATACCTGATTAAAGATCGGCAGAACCTTTACGATCAGTACCAGCACAACAAGGATCATCATCCCTACCATAATGAGAGGGTATCGAACCGCGTCGCGGATACTCTTGCTGATCTCCTCCTCGCGTTCATAGTACTCCGCAAGTGAACGCATGATATCGGAGAGATGCCCCGATTCTTCACCGAGAGAGATCATGGATAATACATATTCCGGGAATCTGCCTGTAGATTTGATCGCCGTAGCGAAGTTGTTTCCTTCCATACAGGTGTTAAAGATCTGTTCAATGAGATTGTGCATGGCCGGATTCTGCTCCGTATCCTGAAGCAGGATCTCCATGCCGTTCATCGGTGTGATACCTGCCTGAAGCAGGTAGAACGTCTGGGAACAAAAAGATGCTATTTCCCGATTGGATAAAGGTTTTGTCGCCATAAACTATTTCCCCCGTTAGCATGATCCGGCCATAGCCGGAATTCTTTACATTAAAGCACGATGCACGGAACGGTGCACATCAGAACGAACAGGCACACGCTCAGAGAGATCCCGAACATGTACACCGCTGTCTGTGCTTTCTGCCGAAGCAGGATCTTGTCAAAAGAGACCGTCAGCGGCTCTCTGCCGCATGCATGCAGTACGTTCTGCAGCGTCTCTCCCGCAAGCTTCGTATCCATTGTGTAAGTTCTTCGATTAATCAATTTCAGATAGATCACATCCTTCCGCCCATGAATCCGTAAGGTAGGCTTTCATGGTTTCCTTAGCCGCCTGCAGATAGCGCTTGACGCTGCTTCTGCTGATCTCGAGGGCCGCGGCGATCTCCTCGATCTTCATATCATTATAAAAACGCAGGACCACCACCTGATACCATAGATCAGGCAGTCGTTCCATCGCTTTGCGAAGCGACTGATATATGTCTTCCTTCACTACCTGATGCTCCGGTAGGATCGTCATATCCGATGCGATGATCGAATCAAGCAACTCCTCCCCGTTACCGATCGCATCACCGCTATGCTGCGTCTTCATGCGATAGCAGACGTGAAAACAGATCTGGTTGAGCCAGGCGATAAATAATGTCGATACCTGCAGCTGGTTGATATTCTTCAAGACCTGAATATACGTCTCCTGCAAGGCATCCTGCGCTGCATACGGATCATTCAGATAATGGCATGCGTAGTTGTAAACGTGGTTATATGTCAGGCCGTACAATTCCGCAAACGCATCACTGTTGCCGCCGTCGCGGCATTGATCCACAAGTGCAGCGATGTACTCGTGGTCGTAATGCTTTTTCATAATTGTCCTCGGCCCGCTGTTCCTTCCTTTGAAAAAAGATTGCTGTGCGCCTTTGCAATGAGCGAAGAATAGCTCTCGATCTTCGCCTCCCTGTTCAGGATGTATGCATAGTCTACTTCGATCGGTACCGCATCATGCGCTGTTCTGGCTTCTGCCGTAACCGCACGAAGCTTCGTCAAAAGCCTGTCTGCCGTCTGCTCGTCGCAGTTTTCGATGATGCAGGCAAATTCATTGCTGCCGTTTCGCGCAACCAGGCCAAGCGCATCGCCTGCCTTTTCAAGGAGACGGCTGAACCCGAATAATGCACGATCACCGCCCTCACGTCCGTACTTCGCATTTAATTCCTGCAAATTGGAAATGGTGAAAAGGAAGCAGCCCAGCTTTGCAAGTTTCTCCGGATCCCGCAGGTTCTCGGTCATCGCATCCAGGCTCTTCCTGTCGGGAATACCGGTCAGACTGTCCAGATAAAGGAACCGTTTGAGACGGTGTTCGATCAGTACATAATACCGATAGAAAAAGAAATCCATGATATTGCTGACCAGCATGATCAGCAGAATGATCCAGAGCGCAACGAAGAGTAAATGTGCGGAAGTATCCGCCATCATCTTTCTCAAAAGATCGGTTTTTGCGATACATTCATATATAAATAAGAGACATGAAATGGTCAAAAAGGCCAACTGTAACAGCTTAATCTTTTTAATTAAGTGAAACTTTTTGCTAATCTTCTCCATGAACTCTCCTCTTGTGGCAGTGTTTTTAACCGATATTTGTATTTTATTTCTTTATTTTGCTCTTTCCCGAATATTTTATCAGAACAAAAAGCCCCTCGCAACTATCTATCATACGTAGTTTCGCCTGCAGTTTTGGCAAAAAATATCCCCGAGAGGTATTCCCGGGGATATCCGATCGCTTATTCTTCTGTTTCAGCTGCTACAGCTTCCTCTTCAACAACTTCTGTTTCTTCCGTTTCCACATCGTCTACGATCTCTTCTGCTTCTTCATAGTCATCTTCGATCGTAATGGATTCGTGAAGATTTGTATCTGTAGAGAGGTTTACATTGCGGTAACGCTTCATGCCGGTACCTGCCGGGATCAGCTTACCGATGATAACATTCTCTTTCAGACCGATCAGGTTATCAACCTTACCCTTGATCGCAGCTTCCGTCAGGACCTTGGTGGTCTCCTGGAATGATGCTGCAGAGAGGAAGGAGTTGGTCGCAAGTGCTGCCTTTGTGATACCGAGCATTACCTGCTTGCCTTCTGCCGGCTCTTTGCCTTCTGCGATGAGCTTCTCATTCATATCTTCGAAATCAAGTACGTCTACAAGTGTGCCCGGAAGGAATTCCGTATCACCGTTGTTTTCGATGCGGATCTTCTTGAGCATCTGACGTACGATCACTTCGATATGCTTATCACTGATATCTACACCCTGCAGACGATATACACGCTGTACCTCGCGGAGCATGTAATCCTGAACTGCACGGATACCTTTGATACGAAGGAGGTCGTGCGGGTTTACGCTACCTTCTGTCAACTCGTCGCCGGCTTCCAGAACAGCACCGTCCATTACCTTGATACGGGAGCCGTAAGGGATCAGGTATGCTTTGCTCTCGCCTGTCTCCTCATTGGTGATCACGATCTCACGCTTCTTCTTGGTATCACGGATCTCAGCTTTGCCGCCGAACTCTGCGATGATCGCAAGACCCTTCGGCTTACGCGCTTCGAAAAGCTCCTCAACACGGGGAAGACCCTGTGTGATATCGTCGCCGGCTACACCACCGGTATGGAATGTACGCATGGTCAGCTGTGTACCGGGCTCACCGATCGACTGCGCTGCGATGATACCGACAGCTTCGCCGACCTGAACCGCCTCACCGGTCGCCATGTTCGCGCCGTAGCACTTCGCACAGATACCGTTGTGACAGCGGCAGCCAAGGATCGTACGGATCTTGACAGCTTTTACGGGCTCACCCTTTTCATCAACGCCGACGGAAAGGATCTTGGCCGCGCGGCTCGGTGTGATCATATGATTCTTCTTTACAATGACGTTGCCGTCTTTGTCTTTGATCTCTTCACAGGTAAATCTGCCGGTGATTCGATCCTTCAGGCTCTCGATCGTCTCTTTGCCGTCCATGAACGCTTTCACGACCATGCCGGGGATCTCTGCTCTGTTCTCGGAGCAGTCCGTCTCACGGATGATCAGTTCCTGAGATACATCGACCATTCGACGTGTCAGGTAACCGGAGTCGGCTGTACGCAGCGCCGTATCGGACAGACCTTTACGTGCACCGTGCGCGGACATAAAGTATTCCAGTACGTCCAGACCTTCACGGAAGTTGGACTTGATGGGAAGCTCGATCGTACGACCGGTCGTATCCGCCATCATACCACGCATGCCGGCCAGCTGTTTGATCTGCTGGTTGGAACCACGGGCACCGGAGTCCGCCATCATGAAGATGTTGTTGTATTTATCGAGTCCTGCAAGCAGAACATCTGTCAGCTCTTTATCGGTTTCGTTCCATGTCTCAACGACTGCACGATAACGCTCTTCTTCCGTGATCAGACCACGTCTGTAGTTCTTGAAGATCTCATCTACGGTAGCCTGTGCCTTTGCGAGCATCTCAGGCTTCTGCGCCGGAACGGTCATATCACTGATGGATACGGTCATCGCCGCTTCCGTTGAGTAGTGGTAACCCGTTGCCTTGATATCGTCAAGTACTTCGGCTGTCTTGGAAGCGCCGTGGATGTTGATGACACGCTCAAGGATCTGCTTTAAGCCCTTCTTGCCTACGTGGAAATCGATCTCCGGAAGGAGTGCATTCTCTTCGATGCTTCTGTCTACGAAGCCAAGGTCCTGCGGAAGGATCTCGTTGAAAAGAACACGGCCGAGGGTCGTCTCAACGATCTGGCTGATCTTCTTGCCGTTCCACTCACCGTTGCGGCGAACGAAGATCTTCTGGTGCAGTGTGATCTCCTTGTTCTCGTGTGCAAGGATCGCATGATTGAGGCTTGCGAAGTAATGACCGATCAGATCCTGGATCGTACAAGCAACAATACGGTTTCTTTCAGGGTCTACGCAGACCTTTACGATGGAGCCGGGCTCAAGTGCGATCATTCCCTTGCTCTTCTTTTCATCGTCCTTGACATCCTGATATGCGCGAAATGCCTCGATCGCTTTTTCCGGATTTTCAAATTCCGCTACGATCTCGCTCTCACGCTCTGTTCCGATATAATTTACATATTTGTGCATGGTCAGGTAGTAGATACCGAGGACCATATCCTGCGAAGGAACCGCAACCGGGCCGCCGTCCGAAGGCTTCAGAAGGTTGTTCGGGGACAGGAGCAGGAATCTGCACTCTGCCTGTGCCTCTACGGACAGAGGAAGGTGAACCGCCATCTGGTCACCGTCGAAGTCGGCATTGAACGCCGTACATACGAGTGGGTGAAGCTTGATCGCTTTACCTTCTACAAGGATGGGCTCGAACGCCTGAATACCGAGTCTGTGCAGTGTAGGTGCACGGTTCAGCATAACAGGATGCTCTGTGATGACTTCTTCGAGAACGTCCCATACCTGATTATCCAGTCTTTCGACCAGTTTCTTTGCATTTTTGATATTCTGAGAGATGCCGCGCGCAACAAGCTCCTTCATAACAAAGGGCTTGAACAGCTCGATCGCCATCTCCTTGGGCAGACCGCACTGGTAGATCTTCAGCTCGGGACCTACAACGATAACGGAACGGCCGGAGTAGTCGACACGTTTACCGAGCAGGTTCTGACGGAAACGACCGGACTTACCTTTGAGCATGTCGGACAGAGACTTGAGCGCTCTGTTGCCGGGGCCCGTAACCGGACGTCCGCGTCTGCCGTTATCAATCAGCGCATCAACCGCTTCCTGAAGCATTCTCTTCTCGTTGCGGACGATGATATCCGGCGCACCGAGTTCAAGCAGTCTCTTCAGACGGTTGTTTCTGTTGATGATCCTTCTGTACAGATCGTTTAAGTCGGATGTCGCAAATCTGCCGCCGTCAAGCTGTACCATCGGACGAAGATCGGGCGGAATGACCGGAACAACGTCCAGGATCATCCATTCCGGTCTGTTGCCGGACTCACGGAAAGCTTCTACAACTTCCAGTCTCTTTACGATCCTTGCTCTCTTCTGTCCGGAAGACTCCTTCAGACCTGCTTTCAGTTCTTCCGCTTCCGCATCCAGATCGATCGCTTTCAACAATTCTTTTACAGCTTCCGCGCCCATTCCGACACGGAATTTGTTGCCCCACTGCTCCTTTGCATCCTGGTACTCACGCTCGGAGAGAACCTGCTTGTACTGAAGGTCGGTCTCGCCTGCATCCAGAACGATGTAGGAGGCAAAGTAAAGAACTTTTTCCAGAATCCTCGGAGACAGGTCAAGGATCAGACCCATTCTGCTCGGGATCCCTTTAAAATACCAGATATGAGATACGGGCGCTGCAAGCTCAATGTGGCCCATACGCTCTCTACGAACGCTCGCCTTTGTTACCTCAACGCCGCAGCGGTCGCAGATCACGCCCTTATATCTGATCTTTTTATATTTACCGCAGTGACACTCCCAGTCTTTGGAGGGTCCGAAGATCTTCTCACAGAACAGGCCTTCCTTTTCAGGCTTTAAGGTTCTGTAGTTAATCGTCTCAGGCTTGGTTACTTCGCCCTTGGACCACTCTCTGATCTTTTCCGGGGATGCCAGCTTGATCTTAATGGCATCAAATGTCCTCGGTTGTGTGATTTGATTCAGTGTATCTGACATTTATGGCACTCCTTCCACTTTATGTCCGCTTGGACAGTTCGCAATCGCAGTTACTCGATATCGTCGTCACCGAAATCGTCGTCGATATCATCCACTTCCTCGTCATCAGCGCTGACGAGTTCGCCGTCTTCATCAAATTCCTGCTTCTGGTAGCCCATGGAGCCGAAGGATTCTTCTTCGCGGTTGTAACCGTGATTGCTTCCTTCCATCTCGAACCGGTAATCGGTATCTGCGTAGTCCACCGTCTCCATAATGTCGACTTCCGTCTGATCGTCACGCAGCACGCGTACGTCCAGACCGAGGGACTGCAGCTCTTTGAGCATAACCTTGAAGGACTCGGGAATGCCGGGTTCAGGGATATTATCGCCTTTGATGATCGCCTCATATGTCTTGACACGACCGACAACATCATCCGACTTAACAGTCAGGATCTCCTGCAGTGTATAGGATGCACCGTAAGCTTCCAGTGCCCAGACTTCCATCTCGCCGAAACGCTGGCCGCCGAACTGTGCTTTACCGCCCAGAGGCTGCTGCGTTACAAGGGAGTACGGGCCCGTGGAACGTGCATGGATCTTATCATCAACCAAGTGGTGCAGTTTCAGGTAATGCATGTGGCCGATGGTTACCGGGCTGTCAAAGTACTCGCCGGTACGACCGTCACGCAGTCTGACTTTACCGTCTCTGGAGATCGGAACGCCCTTCCAAAGCTTTCTGTGGTCTCTGTTCTCGGACAGATACTGCATAACTTCCGGAAGAAGCTCCGCTTTATGCTTCTTTTCAAACTCTTCCCATTCCAGGTTCACGTAGTCGTTCGCCAGGTCAAGGGTGTCCATGATATCATTCTCGTTCGCACCGTCGAAGACAGGTGTCTCAACGTTGAAACCGAGTGCCTTTGCAGCCAGGGAAAGGTGGATCTCCAATACCTGACCGATATTCATACGGGAAGGTACGCCCAAAGGATTCAGAACGATGTCCAACGGACGGCCGTTCGGAAGGTAAGGCATATCTTCTACAGGGAGTACGCGGGAAACGACACCCTTATTACCGTGACGGCCCGCCATCTTGTCGCCGACGGAGATCTTTCTCTTCTGTGCGATGTAGATACGGACTGCCTGGTTGACACCGGGCGGAAGCTCGTCGCCGTTTTCTCTTGTGAATACCTTGGCATCCACAACGATACCGTACTCGCCGTGCGGTACCTTTAAGGAAGTATCTCTGACTTCACGTGCCTTCTCACCGAAGATTGCGCGAAGAAGTCTCTCTTCTGCAGTCAGCTCGGTCTCGCCCTTCGGTGTTACCTTGCCGACAAGGATGTCACCGGCACGAACTTCGGCACCAATCCTGATGATACCGCGCTCGTCCAGATCCTTTAATGCTTCGTCGCCGACACCGGGAACGTCACAGGTGATCTCTTCCGCACCCAGCTTGGTGTCACGCGCTTCTGCTTCGTATTCTTCAATATGAACGGAAGTATATACATCTTCCTGTACAAGTCTCTCGCTCAGGAGAACGGCATCCTCGTAGTTGTAGCCTTCCCAGGTCATGAAACCGATGAGCGGGTTCTTGCCGAGTGCCAGCTGTCCCTGCGATGTGGAAGGGCCGTCTGCGATCACCTGTCCTGCCTCTACATGGTCGCCCTTAAATACGATGGGCTTCTGGTTGTAGCAGTTGGACTGGTTGGAACGCGAAAATTTGGTCAGGTGGTACTCTACTTCTTCACCGTCGTCATTCTTGACCGTGATCAGGTCGGAGCATACGTATGTAACGGTACCTGCCGCCTTTGCGACCACGCAGACACCGGAGTCTACCGCTGCCTTCGGTTCCATACCTGTGTTGACAACAGGTGCTTCCGTAAAGAGAAGCGGAACGGCCTGACGCTGCATGTTGGAACCCATCAGCGCACGGTTCGCATCGTCGTTCTCAAGGAACGGGATCAGCGCTGTCGCAACGGAGAATACCATCTTCGGAGATACGTCCATGTAATCAAACATGGTCTTCGGGTATTCCTGCGTCTCCTCGCGATAACGGCCGGATACGGAATTCTTGACAAAATGTCCGTCCGCATCAAGCTGCTCGTTCGCCTGGGCTACGTGATAATTATCTTCTTCGTCTGCTGTCATGTAGACAACTTCGTCAGTTACACGCGGATTCTCCGGATCGGACTTGTCGATCTTACGATAAGGAGCCTCCACAAAACCGTATTCATTGATCCTTGCATAGGAAGCAAGGGAGTTGATCAGACCGATGTTCGGACCTTCAGGGGTCTCGATCGGGCACATTCTGCCGTAGTGAGAATAGTGTACGTCTCGAACTTCGAATCCGGCACGATCTCTGGAAAGACCGCCGGGACCGAGTGCGGAAAGACGTCTCTTATGTGTCAGCTCACCGAGCGGGTTGTTCTGATCCATGAACTGGGACAGCTGGGAAGATCCGAAGAACTCCTTCACGGCAGCCTGTACCGGCTTGATGTTGATCAGAACCTGCGGAGATACTTCTTCCGCATCATGCGTCGTCATACGCTCGCGAACGACTCTTTCCAGTCTGGAAAGACCGATCCTGTACTGGTTCTGCAACAACTCGCCGACCGCACGGATACGTCTGTTGCCGAGGTGGTCGATATCGTCATCGTTGCCGAGGCCGTATTCCAGATGGATATTGTAGTTAATGGAAGCAATGATATCTTCCTTTGTAATGTGCTTCGGGATCAACTCGTGAACGCTTCTCTTGATCGCGTCCGCGAGAGCGGCTTCATCGTCGCCGTACTCTTCGATGATCTGCGACAGAACCGGATAGTAAACAAGTTCTTTGATGCCCAGCTCTTTGGGGTCGCAGTTTACGAAATGGCGAATGTCTACCATCATGTTAGAGAGTACTTTAACGTTACGCTCTTCTGTCTGGATATATACATAAGGAACTGCAGCGTTCTGGATCTCATCCGCCAGCTCTGCCGTAACCTTTGTGCCCGCAGCGGCGATCACTTCGCCGGTCGTCGGATCCACAGCATCCTCTGCGAGGATCTGGTGACGGATCCTGTTGCGGAACATTAACTTTTTATTGAATTTATAACGTCCAACTTTTGCAAGATCGTATCTTCTGGGGTCGAAGAACATCGCGTTGATCAGACTCTCTGCGCTTTCTACGGAAAGAGGCTCGCCGGGACGGATCTTTTTGTACAGCTCTAAGAGACCTTCCTGATAGTTCTCAGCAACGTCCTTGGTAAAGCTTGCCTCGATCTTCGGCTCGTCACCGAAAAGCGCGCGGATCTCTTCATTGGTGCCGACACCGAGAGCACGGATCAGAACGGTGATCGGTACCTTTCTGGTTCTGTCGACACGTACATAGAAAATATCATTGGAGTCGGTCTCGTACTCCAGCCATGCACCACGGTTCGGGATGACGGTGCAGGAGAATAGTCTCTTACCGATCTTATCGTGATCGATCGCATAGTAGATGCCCGGGGATCTGACCAGCTGGCTGACGATGACACGTTCTGCGCCATTGATCACAAAGGTACCCGTCTCTGTCATAAGAGGAAGGTCGCCCATAAAGATCTCATGCTCGCTGATCTCTTCCTTTTCCTTATTGTACAGACGGACTTTTACTTTCAGAGGTGCTGCGTAAGTAGCGTCTCTCTCTTTACACTTCTCGATCGTGTTCTTGTTGACAGGCATTTCATCCTTGCACAACTCGAAATCAACGAATTCGAGACTCAAATGTCCGCTGTAATCGGCGATCGGAGAGATGTCGTCAAAGACTTCCTTCAATCCCTCATCCAGAAACCACTGATAGGAGTCCTTCTGGACCTCGATCAGGTTGGGCATTTGTAAAACCTCTTTTTGTCGCGAATAACTCATACGTACGTTCTTACCGTTGCCGGCAGCCGCAGGACGTATTCTGTTCTTTTCCATTGACATTTCACCCCGTTCTTCTATGATCTTGCACTGTTTATAAGGTTCAAACGATATTGCTGATAAGCATACCACACCACAATAGTGCACTATCCATTGTATAACAAACGATTTTTTGCGTCAAGGATTATTTTCGCTGTTATCCAAATTTTCTATACAAATAGAAAAAGAGCGCAGATACGCGGTTTTCGCGCCATCTACGCTCCTAATCATGCGTTCGTTTTTTTCTTTTGAGAAATAATATAGGAAACGCTCTCGCAGCTTTTCCTTCGCGAAATTCGCTGCGCCCAAGCGCATTCCTCTGCGAATTTCTGCGATATTTAAGCCCCCTCGCCATGAAGCTTCAGATACGCTTTTGCATAGCCGAGGACTTCTTCATGCTGCTTCATCAGATCGAGATGATGATCGTTGATATACCCGAAGTTGCCTTCCTTGCTCTTAAGCTCCAGATCGTATGCCATGTCTCCGAGTTTCTCCGCGCCAATCAGCCTCGAATTGCTCTTTAAAGCATGGACGAGAACCGCATAGTTTGCCATGTCTTCGCTCTCGACATAATCGCACATGAGCTTCATGTTCTTCTCTGTCTCTTCTATATAGATCTTGATCGTCTCAAGATAAAAATCCTGCTTGCCGACCGCAAACTCAAGGCCTTTTGCGGGATCGAAGATCTCTCTGGGCGCATCGAAGTCTTCCGAAGCACTTTCGCCGGCATCCTTTTCTCCGGATCTCTCCTTTTCCGCCGCGTCCGCGGCTGCCTTCTGTGCTTCGAGTTCCGCCGCCGTGGGGAACATGCTAAAGTCGATCTCATCGCCGATCATCCAGGCCTGCGGGAAAGAAGGTCCGTCAGACGCAGGGGCTTTGGAAACCGCCGCGATCGCCTTGTCAGCCGGCTTTTCCTGCTCTTTTTTCTTGAGCTCATCCTGCTTGATCATGAAGCGTAGCAGGAAGCGCTTCAAGCAGTTCTCCATCTCTTCCATATAGATCGGTTTGGAGAGATAATCCGAGAACCCCCAGTCGATATAGGATTTGCGCACGCCGCTGATCGCGTTGGCCGTCAGCGCGATGACCGGTGTCGTGAACTCCGGATCCTCGCGAAGCCGCCACAGTACTTCGACGCCGTCCATCTCCGGCATCATATGGTCAAGTAGGATCAGGTCATATTTTTTCTCACGCGCTTTCTGGAGGCATTCTCTGCCGCCGCCCGCGAGGTCGATCTCCATCTGGTACGGAGAGAGAAGGCCTTTTACGACCTTCAGATTCATTTCGGAATCGTCGACCACAAGGAGCTTTGCGCCCGGGAAGGCCACGCTGAACTCCTCTTCACCGTTCTTAAGGTACGCAACTTTGCTGTTGTTTTTCTTGGCTTCGCCGTATATCTCCGTCTCGTCGATAATCTTCTGCGGGATCGTTACGGTGAACTTACTGCCGACACCGTATGTACTCTCTACGCTGATGGAGCCGTCCATCAGGTCGAGCAGCTCTTTGGTGATGGTAAGGCCCAGGCCGGTGCCCTCGATCTTTCTGTTCTCCTGCATCTCAAGACGCCTGAAACGCTTGAAGAGATTGTCCAGGTTTTCTTTGCGGATTCCCTGTCCGGTATCGGATACGCTGATGTGAAGCACAGCCATATATCCGACGCGCTTCCACTCCACTTTCAGCGTGACGGCGCCCTGCTTGGTGAATTTCACCGCGTTGTTTAAAAGGTTCGTCAGGATCTGGCGGATGCGGACCTCGTCTCCGAGAAGCGAGTTCGGGATCGTATCATCAACATCCATCTGGAAGTTGATCGGTTTTTCCTGGATACGGAAGTGAACCAGCGTACTCACGTCGTAAAGGAGCGAGGAGAGCTGATACGGCGCCGGATTGATATCCATCTTGCCGGATTCGATCTTGGAGAAGTCGAGGATCTCGTTGATGATGGACAAAAGGTTGTTGCTGGAGTTTAAGATGTCTTCGAGGTTGTCACGAACGCTTGCCGACATCTCCTCACGAAGCGCGATACGGGACATACCCACGATCGCATTCATCGGGGTACGGATCTCGTGCGACATGTTGGCGAGGAAATCACTTTTTGCGATGTTGGCCTTTTCGGCCTCCACCTTCAGGACCTCCATGTTGATCCTCTGATCCTGATTCTTCTTGATCTCAGCCGCAAAGCGTAAATTCTGGTTCTTTAAGATAATGCCAAAACAGATCGATGCAAGCACAACACTTTGCGCGATATCAACGATCTGATGGCCGCGCTCCATCGGTGCCACCACCTCAGGATGATAATACTGATAGGCTGTCATTACGATGAAGTTGATCAGTTCAAGCGCGATCACAGCGATCAGCGTCTTGCCGCGAAGCAGCTGGAAAGTCACAAAAGACGCCGTCACAAACCAGACGGGCATTCCGCTCATGACACCGCCCGAAGAAAAAAAGAGCCCCGCATAACCCACAACAAAGCAGCCGACGCAGGCACACGCCGCGCAGATCTCAAGCTTGTTCTTAAAGTTTGCGAGGTAAAACGCAATGAGCAGACTCACTACGATCGACAGGCAGATCACAATACTCGCCACGCTCTCGCTGTTGATTACCGCGAGAATAGACGAGATCAGACAGGCGGTGATACCGCCGCCGACTGAAGTATTAAAAAGGACCAGCCTGGCATCCTGCTCGGTCCCGAAACATTTTTTCCAGAGTTTTTTCAATCTGTCCATAGTCACTCCGAAGTCTGCTTCTAAACAAAGGAACGGATCTATTTCTTAAATCCGAGTTTCTGCTTCTCAAAGAAATTCGCGATATACGTCTTGATATCGTCCGGTTTCATCGTCTTCAGAAGATAGCCTTCCGGTCTCAGAGACATGACCTGCATGATGCTTTCGCGGTCGCCCTTGCCGGTTAGGAAGATCACGGGGATAGAGGCAAATTCCTTTTCCGAACGGATCATCTCAAGTGTCTGTCTGCCGTCGCAGATCGGCATCTCGTAATCCAGGAGGATCAGGTCCGGGCGGTTGAGCGTCATATATTTGATCGCCGACAATCCGGAATCCGCCAGCGTGATCTGGTAGATATCGCCCAGCCAGCCTTTGATGCTGTGCAGCATGACGCCCGAATCGTCTACGACCAGGATCTTCTTTTTCTGCTTCTTGTCATTGGAAGCAAGGAACTCACTGATCTCCGTTACCATATCCTTGGCATTGATAGGGCGCAAAAACTCAAGCGAGATCAGGTGGACCGGGATCATGGCCTTGATGTTCTCAAGATCATCGTTATTGCCGGCCACAAAGATCGGAATATCCATCTCAGCCGTCTTGTCCTTAATGTACACAAGAAGCTGCTTATCCATAACGATGGATTCATCGCCGTAGATCAAAACACCCGTGACCGCACCGTTCATCTTTCCGGTCAGCTGGTCCATATTCTCCGCGATCTCAACGTTCAGATGCGCTTCCATCATTTTGTCCCGGATGGATGAAAGCAGGTACCCTCTTGCGATACCGACGATCAGTACCGTATCCATCTTCATATTCATACCCAGTGATGAAGAAAACTTCGCCATAAAGCATCCTCCGCTTTTTGAAAAGTGGGCAAAATTCACAAGAATAAAACTTTTGTATAACAATGGTACCACATTTGTCTAAATAATGAAACAGTTTTCGCTTGGCGGTTTCATCGCGAACGATGCAAAAAGAAAATCCCGGTTCCAAACGGAACCGGGATCATGATCGGAAGTAAGATTATTTAAGAGTAACCTTAGCGCCAACTTCTTCAAGTTTCTTCTTGATCTCTTCAGCTTCTTCCTTGGATGCTGCTTCCTTAAGAACCTTAGGAGCGCCATCAACAAGGTCTTTTGCTTCCTTGAGGCCAAGGCCTGTTGCTTCACGAACAACCTTGATAACTTTAACTTTCTCTGCGCCAACTTCTGTAAGCTCTACGTCGAACTCTGTCTTCTCTTCAGCTGCGCCGCCTGCTGCTGCACCTGCTGCTGCAACAACAACACCTGCTGCTGCGGATACGCCGAACTCTTCTTCACAAGCTTTTACAAGATCGTTTAACTCTAATACGCTTAACTCTTTGATTGCATCAATAAATTCCTGAGTGCTCATTTTTGCCATTTTATTTTCCTCCATTCAAATTATCGTTGTTTCTAAGATGCCTGCTTATTCTGCAGGTGTCTCTGCGGGAGCCTCTGCTTCCGGTGCTGCTTCAGCGGGTGCCTCAGCTGCGGGTGCCGCTTCCTTAGCAGGCTCTTCTGCAGGAGCTTCTTCCTTTGCAGGTGCTTCTGCGGATGCGCCGCCTTTCTCTGCGATCTGGTTCAGGACGCGAGCAAAATTGGTGATCGGGCTCTGGATGCTGCCAAGCAGTTTGCCGAGAAGTTCTTCTCTAGACGGAATGCTTGCGATCTGACCGATACCTGCTGCATCATATGCAACGCCCTCTACAACACCACCCTTGATCTCAAGAGCAGGAGCTGTCTTTGCGAAGTTCGCAAGAACTCTAGCAGGTGCTGTTGCATCTTCCTTGGATACTGCCATTCCGCTGGGGCCTTCCAGATACTGTGCAAGTACTTCACAATCCGTTCCCTTGAACGCGAAATTCATCATAGTGTTCTTGTAAACCTTGTAGGTTACGCCGGCTTCACGGAGCTGTCTACGAAGGATCGTATCCTGCTCAACGGTAAGTCCACGGTAATCAACAAGAACAACAGACTGGGCATCTTTGATGCCGGCAGCGATTTCATCGATTACAGGTTTCTTTAATTCGACTTTTGCCATTTTCTTACCTCCTTATAGATTTTGTGCCGAAAGGAGTTTATATATTCTCCCTGTCCGAAAGGTTCCGTGATTGCAATAAAAAAACCTTCCGCGAAGACAGGAAGGCGTAGTATCAAATATACTGAAACTCTTTCCTCGGTAGGCGCTTAGCTTACGTCCTCAAGGCTGCGGATTCGCTGCCCGCCGGACACCTACTGTCTTCGGCATGGTCATACAGACCTTGATTAGATTAACATGGGCCGCGAGGGATGTCAAGGGAAAATTTGCGCCGCAGCCGATAAACAGCTGATTGTCTGCGGATAGGCTACCGGCAATCTGCCTTGGCTGTGAGATGTTTTCTACGCGCTCCGATATTTGCGGCAGCGAGGGAACTTTCTCAGTACCTCACTCGTGCCTTACTTGGTTCTAAATTCATCGCCATTCTGAAAAGCGTCGGCCATTTCTGCGGAACTCGCTTCGCTCAGACAGTCCTCGAAATGACCGTTTCAGAATACCGATTCATTAAGAACCAGTAGCGAAGCACTCGCTGCGGTATGGAAAGTTCCCTCTGCTGCCAAGACGAACGGTGAGGTTAGCGAGATCGGAGCGCGTAGAAAACACTTCACAGCCAAGGCAGAACACCAAATTATCGCTACAGTATTAAACAAGCGACAATCAGAACGCCAGTTCGCGCAGGTCCCCGAGGTTGCGCTCTACGATCTCCCAGACGATGACATCGGCGTCGGAAGAAAGCGCATCGCCCGGCGTATACGTCTCATAATGGATCACTTTCGTGGCAGAGAAGCCGCTTGCCGCGATCGCACTCATCGAAACGCGGAACGAATCCCCGATGAGGAACAGGCTTCTCGGATCACCGTCTTTTGTGTGATAGGTGAAAAGCGTATCCTCGCTCACATCCTGATGCAGGCCGTGGTCGTTGTAGCCGCCGATCGTAAAGTCGGGGACGGTATTCAAATCTTCACGCATGTTCAGAAGATCCGCAAGATCCGAGATCGTCGGATCCGTGTCCGTGCAGGTGACTTCATCCACAGGCGGAAGCGTCAGATTCAGCTCTTTAAAAAGCTCTCGTGTGCCAACATAGGCACCAAGGAAATTCCAGTGCGTATCGGCTTTATAGTAGAGATCGCGCCCCGGGATCGCATTCTTTGCTTCCAAGAGCGCCTCCTCCGGATAGCAGACGCGCACATTCGTGTTGGTACGAAGGTAGTCCGTAAGCTGCATCACGCGGCTTTGCCGTGCCGGCTCGCCGTAGCGGTCCGGCATATATTCCGAATAGATCCGCTCTTTGTTTGGAGGGATCAGAAGCACAAACTCCTTGCCCGCATCCAGAAGACTTTCCCGAAATGCCTCCAGCTTCCCGCCGATCGAATGGAGCTCTTCTTCCGTAAAAAGATCCATGCCCTTGTAGTTTGCGATCGGATCTCCCGCACTGACGCGGTTATAAAAGAGCCACCCGTCTTTGCCGATGATCACATCACGGTTTGCGGATGTATGAAGGCCGTAATAATTGATGCGGCTGTTTGCTCGGATCAGCGCATCGCGAAACGGCAGATGATCGTTAACATATGCCTCGAGCTGCCCGGGATAATCTTCGATCGTCTCCCATGAAAAGACAGGCATCTTGGCAAGCGCCCTTTTCTCAAGGTTTGCATCTGCGACGTCATCTCCAAGCAGCGCTTTTAAGGGATACGGCAGGCAGATCATCGCAAAAAAGAGCACGATGAGCAGGATGCGCGCCGCCGCCGAAAACCTGCCATTCTCAATATTCAGCTTCCCAGTATCAGTTGCTTTATATTTCATCATTTCTTTTCCCGTTTATTCTTCAGAGCCTCAACCTCTCTCGAACAGCTCGACATCAACTCCGAGCAGATTCGCCAGGTAGATTGCCTTGCCGAGTTCGATCGGCGCCTCGCCCCCTTTATTTCAAGCCCCAAGCCCTGCCCCTGCAGGGTCATCGCAGCAGCGCCAGTATCCCCTCGGTCGAGTGGTTTGCCTGCGCGAGCATGGACTGTCCTGCTTGCTGCAGGATACTCTCCTTGGAAAATCTGACCATCTCCTCTGCCATATCCGTATCGCGAATCACCGACTCCGCATGCTGCGTGTTCTCGATGATGTTCTTCTGGTTCGCGATTGTATGCTCGAGGCGGTTCTGCTGGGCACCGATGAGGCTGCGCATGGAAGAGATCTTTTGAAGCGCCACGTCAGCTGTGTCGATGGCATCCGTCGCCCCACCCTCAGAAGAAACGTCAAGATCGGCTATCCCCAGAATAGTCGCATTCATGGCTCTGATGTCCACAGGCATCCCGTCCCCTGCATCTGCGCCCGACTGGATCCAGATGCGGTTATAGCCATCGCCCTCCGGCGAATCATCAATACCGTACATATATTTATAGACAGAAGCCGCGATGCCTTCCCGCTTGGATCCGGTGCCGCCGCCCAAAAGATCCCTGCAAAGACCTTGCAGCTTACCGCTTGTGATGCCGGTTGCTTTTTGAAAGTAGCCGTATGCAAGGTCGGCAAATCGCCCTGCGCCGTAATCCTCCATCACATAGTCGCCTTCGGTACGCCAATATCCGCCGTTATTTTCTTCAATGCTGTTTAATAATGTTGACTGCGCTTTCAGCCACGTGGCGTCATTATAGCCATGTCCGGCTCCTTTGATAACATCGGTAAATAAGATTTCTTGGCGCAGATTCGCAACCTGTGATGCGTCATACGGTTTAGGAGAAGATCGGTATCTTGTAGCCCATACATTGCTGCCGGAATCAGAAAAAGCATGCATAATTCCAGAAAGTTCTACACTACTCATCACATCGTCCATATGCTCCGGATTCATAGTAGCCTGCCCATGCACAGGTATCGTCGCCGGATCATTTACATCCACCATTACCGGATAGATGGAGACCATGTTCATATGCGACCGCATTACGAGTTCGCCCGCACGAAGCATAACATCATCGGGCTCTTCCTTGAAACGGACATCCATCCTGCTGATCTCATCCGCGATCAGCATACTGCTCATGATATTCATTAGCCCCGTCGCATGCTCCGCCGAGATGGCCGGCACATTCGAGTCAGCCGTTCGGACAGGTTCCGTGATCGCAGGAAATGTGCCGTTGATCAGCTGACTCCTGATCTCTGCGTTACTGATGACGGTCTTGGCGGAAGAGCTGCTTATGCCCATATTGGGCTTGAACAGGTAGATCTCGTTAAACTTGGACGTCTCCGCCACCCTGTCAATCTCACCGATGATCTGATCCACCTCTGCCTGAATCGCCTGCCGATCTGCCGCGCTGTTCGTGCCGTTTGCCGACTTCACGGACAGCTCCGTGATGCGGTGGATCATGTCGTGAACCTCATTCAGCGCACCATCCGCGATCTGACACATAGAAACGCCGTCCTCCGCGTTGGTGGTACCGCGCGTCAGACCGCGTATCTGTTTTCTCATCTTTTCGGAGATAGCAAGACCTGCCGCGTCGTCTGCGGCGCGGTTGATCTTATATCCCGATGATAACTTTTCTGTACTTTTTGCCTGATTGCCGCCCGTGATCCCTAGGTAACGGCTTGCTGCCATCCCCTGCAGGTTGTGCGCGACCACATTCATGCCTGACATGTTGTTTCCCCATGATCCGGAGCGCATCCGCCCCGAATTGTTTCCTCATAGCAGAGCTATCTGTTTCCCCACTATCTATATCGGCATGAACAGTCACTTCATTTAGATGTTTTGCCTGCTTTTCACAAATCGCAAAACCGCCTCGCGGCTATACTAGAACCTAAAGTAGATAAAAGGATTGTACGTATTGCTTGCAAGCGAGATCACGCAAAGCGCCATCAGTACCCCGCACCACAACGCTTCCGGGATCGCTGTGCGCTCCATGCGCTTTAAAAGCGGATTAAGAAATCCCATTCCCAGGATTGCCGCTGCAAGTGCCGCAAGCATATGCGGCGTCACAAACTCTGCGACTGCGTAGTGCGAAGTGCTGTACGCAAACGGCAGAAAGAAACGCCTGCTCACTTCAAAAAGCTGCCGCAGGCTCACGATCCTGAAGATCACCCAGCCAAAGTTCACAACAAAACACGTATAGACAAAAGCGGGCACGCGGTGGCGTTTCAAAAAGTCTCCGAGTCTCGTCCGCTCCAATACAGAGAAGAATCCGTGATAGAGCCCCCAAAGGATAAAGTTATAGCCCGCGCCGTGCCAGAAACCCGTCAGGAAGAACACAATGACAAGGTTTATGTACGTGCGCGTGCGTCCCTTGCGGTTGCCGCCAAGAGGGATATACAGATATTCCTTAAACCACGTTCCGAGTGAGATATGCCAGCGCTGCCAGAACTCACGTATCGAGAGTGAAGTGTAGGGATAGCGGAAGTTTTCCTTAAAATCAAATCCGAACATCTTGCCGAGTCCGATCGCCATATCGGAGTAGCCCGAGAAGTCGTAGTAGATCTGGAACGTGTACAGGACGGATGCCATCCAGACGAGCGCGCCGGTCAGCTCTGATACAGGCAGGTCATAGATCAGGTCCGCGCCCTCCGAGAGCGCATTGGCGATCAACACCTTCTTGGCCAGTCCGTAGATAAAACGGCGTATGCCTTCTGCTGTTTTCTCTCCCGTATTGGTACGGTTTACGATCTGCTCACTGACATCGCGGTACTTTACGATCGGCCCTGCGATCAGCTGCGGAAAGAACGAGATATAAAGTGCCAGGTGAAGCGGATCCTTCTGCGCGTCGCAGTCGCCGCGGTAGACGTCCACCACATAGGAAAGCGCCTGGAATGTAAAGAAGGAAATGCCGATCGGAAGAGCGATCTCAGGGACTGTCAGGCGGTCTCCCGCCAGGTGATTCAGCGTCTGCACAATCAGACCCATATACTTAAAGTACAAAAGGAGTCCCAGGTTCAAAGTAACAGCTACCACGAGGACCGCGCGCCTTGCACCGACTTTTCCGTCAAAACGCGCCAGCAGCCTGCCGGCCGTATAGTTCAGAGCGATCGAGCAGAGCATCAAAAGGACATACTTCGGCTCGCCGAACGCATAGAACAGAAGGCTTGCGATCAGCAGGAAGATATTATTCAGTTTGATCGGAAGGATGCGGCTGACGATCAGCACAACCGGCAGAAACACCCACAAAAAGATCATGGAGCTAAAAAGCATGTCATTCTCCTGTTGAAAAACACTCATCCGAGCATTGATCGATCCGTTCTTATCATGAATCTGTTCTTATCATAAGTCCGTTCTCATCAAGATATGCGCCTTCCGAAAGACCGGTGATCTTGGAAAGGATGCGACTTTTCTCAGCGCCTGCCGCAAGAGATGTCCGGCAGCTTCCCTGGATCGCCGGGATCATCCGGATCTGCGGTGTCTCACCCAGTGTTAGGGTTACCTCGCAAAGCGCCGTGTCCAATGTCTTGGAACTGAAGTAGAAATTACCGAGGCTGTAGATAACCGGTGTGTCATCGTTCTCGCCGGCGTACGTCACACCCTGCAGGACATGCGGATGCGCACCGATGATCACATCTGCGCCCGCGTTCGCAATGCTCTCCGCCTGATCTTTTTGCGCCCAGTCGGGAGCCTCTTCGGATTCTGTCCCCCAGTGGATGAAAACGATCACGCGGTCATACGTACCCTTTGCCTCTGCAACAACACGGAGAAGCTGCTCCGGATTCCAGCACCGAAATACGCCGGGCACACCGTCCGCAGCGCCCCTTGTATCAGGTGTATCGAGCCGTTCGATCTGCGTTGCACAGAAAACAGCGATCTTCTGGCCGCCCAGCTCGATCACGATCGGGCGGGATGCCTCCGAAAGGTCATGCCCCGCACCCGCAAATGCGATCCCTTCCTTCTCCAACGCAGCCATTGTATCCAAAAGGGCATCTTCACCATAATCATATGCATGATTATTGGCAAGGGAGACACCGTCTACGCCCATCTCAGTCAGGTATGATACAGAGGAAGGCTTCGCCCGGAATGTGAACGCTTTTCCCTCTGTCGCAGTGCCGCGCTCCGAATACGGAAACTCGTTGTTCACGATACAGTAATCGGTGCCGCGCATCAGGTCCAGCAGATCTTTCGAAAAAACGCTTTCCACGCTGCCGCCGCGGTTTGCCAACTCTGCCCCTGTGGCATAGTTTGGATCGAACAGGATGTCCCCCGCAAAAAGGAGTGTCACTGCGCCCTGCTCTTCCGGCTCTGTCGCCTCGTCTTCTTCATTTCCGGTATCTGTGCCTTCGCCTCTTTTTACATCATCCGACGAAGCCACACGCTCCAGAAGTCCGCCATCGCCTTCGGCAGGTACGCTTTTTTCAGATGCGGCAGGATCGGCTTTCGATGCGTCTCCCCGAACCGGTCCCTTCTTTAGGGCAGCCAGGATCATCAGCACGCAGGAACCCGCTAAAAGCACGCCAAGCAGCACACCTAAAAAGATGCGCTGCTCTTTTCGTTTCCGATTGCGTTGTTTTTTCCGTTCAGCCATATGCCTTATTCGTAGAGCGAATCGTAGTCATAGTGCCTGTAAAAATCTTTGATACGCTCGATGTAATCCTCGTAATTCTCTTCTGTCAGAAGCCCCGTTCCCTCATGCATCCACTGAAGGATCTGCGTGTTGACATCCGCGCTGTAGTGGATGCGGTCCTTGTAGTTATCAAGATTTGTGATCAGATCGAACCTGTCATCAAACGAAAACAGGCGAATATTCCGATGCGGCAGGATCTCACGTATGATCTTATCCTGGAGTTTGCACTGCCACTTCGTCTTCCCTAGCCGATCGACCTCCGAATCCCAGAACGCGATGCTGTACGGGGACAGATAGTAATAGAATGTCACATTCGGATACCGGTCTGCCAGATCCGTGATATTCTGCTTGATATTGGCCTCAATACGCGTTTTCTCATCTTCCGTCAGACTCGGCTGATAGTCATCCGCCGCGGGCGGTCGGTCGTAGGTCGCGAGCACCGCTTCCCTGCCAAATTCATATTCATCCTGCCAGTTGCCGTAATCATCAAATGTATCGGAGGGTTTTCCGTTTAACGTGTTCTGGATCATCTCATCGGCCCGGATCAGCACGTTCTTATTGAGGACATACTCCGTGTCGTTCAGAAGGCTGTCATCATAGAGGTAGTACGGGATCCCTTCGTAATCCATGTGATCCTTGTCCTGCGTGAAATTGTTGGTATCCAGGCACCGGATCACCGTCCTGATCTGCGGATTGGCCTTAAGCGCCTGCTCGAGATTGTCGTTGATCTCCTTAAACGAAGCGCCGTGGAACGGCACCTTTACGGACTTGCCGCCAAAGATCCGGTCACAGTCGGTCGTTTTAAAATTCGCCGTCATGCTCGTACCGGTGATGATCGTGTCATAGTCAAAATGCTTCACAATGCCGTCATTCTGATAGCGTTCGTAATACAGCGTATAGGATAAGCCCTCAAGCGGCTTGTGGTAATGGAAGAACGGATCCGTCGCTGCGATGTATGCGATCACGAGGATCAGCACGCACACAGTTGCGCCGAGCGTTCCGGCAAACCATTTGCTCTCTTTTGTCATAAAGTACTCCGTCTATGTTAAAACTGTGCGTAGATAAAAGTCGTAATATCTGATAAGGACAGGATCGGCCAGATCAGCATGATCACGGTCCCCACTGCACTCCAAAACGTAAAACGCATCGTTTTCTCCCGGCAGTTCTTGCCAAGGAGCACGATCCCCATGGATAACAGAATGAGAAAAGCCGGATAGATCCAGACGATACCGTTCATAAATCCATTCACGCCAAGAAGCATCTCGATGTGCGTGATCTCCGGAAGTCTTGCTCCCTCCAGCATCAGAGGCGATACGGCAAACGATTCCGCCGTCGCGACTTTCCGGATCATGATGTAAAACTGCTCGATGCTGTCTGCCCGGAACAAAAGCCAGGAAACATTTAAAAATGCGAAGGTGATCAGCCAGCCGATCGCTTTCGGCATCTTTTCCCAGCCATTCTTAACAAGGCGGGTCACCACTTCGAAAAGGCCGTGCAATGCGCCCCAGACGATAAATGTCCAGTTTGCGCCATGCCAGAGGCCGCTGATCAGGAAGATGATCATGATGTTCACGTAGGTGCGAAGCGTCCCCTTCCGGCTGCCGCCAAGCGGGAAGTACAGGTATTTGCGCAGGAAGCGGGTCAGCGTCAGATGCCATCTGTCCCAAAAGTCGAGGATGGACGCAGCCTTATAGGGCGAGCGAAAGTTCGCCGGAAGGTCGAGATTCAGCATCAGGCTGATGCCTTCCGCCATATCGCAGTATCCGCTGAAGTCAAAATAAAGCTGCAGGCTGTAGCAGATCATTGTGATCAGGACGTCGCTGCTTGTCAGGATCTCTACGCCGCCGAATGCGACCGTCACGACCTTGCCAAGCGTATCGGCAAGAAGCACCTTTTTGGATAAGCCGATCGCAAAGCGGTTCAAGCCGGTCGCAAGGTTATCCCCGCGCGCTCTAAGGCGCGAAGGATCGCGAAGCTGCCCCATGAATTCATCACGCAGCGTGATCGGTCCCTGCGTAAGCGTCGGAAAATACGAAACAAAAAGTGCATATTCCAAAAACGTATCATCGCCGGCTTCGCCGCGATACGAATCCACCAGATACGCGATCTGCCGGAATGTATAAAAGCTGATGCCAAGAGGCAGGATCACCTCGGTGAGCACCTCATCACGGCCCAGCAGTGTATTCAGATTTTCAAGAAAAAAATTCAGGTATTTGCAATAAAAGAGCACGCCCGCATTTAGGATCACGCCGCCGGCAAGCACCGCTTTGGCGCAGGCAGACTGCTTCATGCCATGAAGAAGCCTTGATATTGCGTAATCGATCACGATCCCGCCTACCAGGATCAGCGCATAGTACACGTTCATGTACCCGCAGAATAAAAGCGACATGGCCAGCAAGAAGCCGTGCGCCGCCTTCGATCCGAGCCGGCCGAATCCGTAATATCCGAGAACGGCAAGCGGCAGGAACGCAAGAATGAATATATATGAATTAAAGAGCATATGAAGATCCCGTTTCCTTATCGTCGGATGCGCCGGGGCATCCGCATAAATCATAAAAGGCAGTGAGCGAAAAACTCACTGCCTTTATTGTAGTACGCTTTGTTATGCAAAACAATCAATACTTTGCAACATTGACCTTTACGCCGGGGCCCATTGTTGTTGTGAGCGTGATGCTCTTTAAGTACTGACCCTTCAGTGTGCTCGGTTTTGCCTTTACGATGGCATCCATGATCGCACCGAAGTTCTCGGAGAGCTGCTGCTCTGTGAAAGAAGCTTTACCGATCAGAACATGAACGATGTTCGTCTTGTCCAATCTGTACTCGATCTTACCTGCTTTGATATCAGCGATAGCCTTTGCAACGTCCATTGTTACAGTGCCGGCCTTCGGGTTCGGCATGAGGCCTTTAGGACCAAGTACCTTACCGAGACGACCTACAACACCCATCATATCGGGAGTTGCTACAACTACGTCAAAATCAAGCCAGCCTTCGTTCTGGATCTTCGGGATCAGCTCGTCGCCGCCTACGAAATCAGCGCCTGCTGCCTGTGCTTCGTCAACCTTGGGACCCTTTGCGAAAACAAGAACGCGAACGGTCTTGCCTGTACCGTGAGGCAGTACGACCGCGCCACGGATCTGCTGCTCAGCGTGACGGCCATCGCAACCGGTTCTGATGTGTGCTTCTACTGTCTCATCGAATTTTGCGGTTGCTGTCTTTTTAACAAGAGCGATCGCATCTTCGGGCTCATAAGCTACTGTACGGTCAACCTGCTTAGCAGCTTCCGTATATTTCTTACCATGTTTCATGTTTGTTTTCCTCCTTGTGGTAGTGGCGGGGCCTTCGGCTCCTCCCACATGTCAATTAATCTTCTACGACGATACCCATGCTTCTTGCCGTACCTGCGATCATGCTTATTGCAGAATCGATGTTGGCAGCGTTCAGATCAGGCATTTTCATTTCTGCGATCTCGCGAACCTTATCCTTGGAGATCGTAGCAACCTTGGTCTTGTTGGGTACTGCGGAACCGGACTTGATGTTTGCTGCCTTCTTAAGAAGAACTGCTGCCGGCGGAGTTTTTGTCACAAAACTGAAACTTCTGTCTGCGTAAACCGTGATGACAACAGGGATGATCACATCACCTTTGTCAGCTGTTCTTGCGTTGAACTGCTTTGTGAATTCAACGATGTTTACACCGTGCTGGCCAAGTGCGGGACCAACCGGCGGTGCTGGTGTTGCTTTTCCAGCAGGGATCTGTAACTTGATGTATCCTTCTACTTTCTTTGCCATTTTGGCACCTCCTAAAATAATGTGGTAGTGGCGGAAACACAATTGTTTCCTCCCACAGCTCGACAGAAAGTACGCAGGGCATACCTTCATATATCCGATAGGAAAATCCTATGAGCTCAAAATTAATTCATTTTCTTTACTTCCGCAAAGCTGATCTCAACAGGTGTCTCTCTGCCAAACAGCTCTACGTTGATGGTTGCGGTCTGCTTACCAAAATCCATTCTCTGAACAACGCCGACCGTATCTTTCCATACGCCCGCGATAACGGAGATCGTATCGCCTTCCTTGAAGTCGACGGTAACATTCTCTGTCTTGATACCAAGAGGACGCATCTCAAGATCACTGAGCGGTACCGGCTTGCTTCCCGGTCCCACGAAACCTGTCACGCCTCTGGTGTTGCGGACAACATACCAGGTGTCGTCATTCATTACCATATTGATCAGAACATAGCCCGGGAACATCTTCTTCTGTACATTCTTGCGGGCGCCGTTCTTAAGCTCTACAACATCCTGCATCGGAACACGCACCTCGAGGATCTCCTCTTCCAGATGTCTGTTCTCGATCGTCTTCTCGATGTTTGCTTTTACCTTATTCTCATAACCGGAATAGGTGTGCACAACATACCAATTTGCTTCTGCCATTCATATACCCCCGTCTTATTTCGTCAGGAAGTTTACGCCGTACTGAGCGAGCAGATCCAAGATCGCGATGACTGCCCCAAGTACGATGGAAACACAAACAACTGCTACTGTCTGTTTCAGAAGAGACGCTTTGTCGGGCCATGTAATCTTCTTGAATTCAGCTTTTACACCGTCCCAGAAAGCGGGCTTTGTGCTTTTTTCCGTATTGTTTGAATCTGCCATAGTGGTCACATTCCTTTCACCGATCAAGCGATTATTTGGTCTCTTTGTGCAGTGTATGAGTCTTGCAGAATCTGCAGTACTTCTTCGTCTCCATTCTGTCGGGATGAGTCTTCTTATCCTTTGTTGTGTTATAGTTACGCTGTTTGCACTCTGTACATGCAAGTGTGATCCTTGTACGCATTTCTTTACCTCCACGTATCGTTAAACCTTGAATTTACAACGTTTGTATTCATTTCGGTCCGTTTCGCGCTCCCTATTTTTGAGCATAAAAAAAAGACCTAAATATCAATCTCGCTCAATCAATATAACATAAGGCATTTCTCGCGTCAACCACAATTTTTGGCATTTTTTCGCGAAAAAAAGACTTGATTTTCAATGTAAACGCAACATAGTGTAGAATAACAAAAAAACAGAGGTTTTTCAAGGGTTTAATCCTTTGAGATGACCTCTGTTTTTGCTTAAAATGAGTGGTTTTACGTCTGTTTTGCCAGAAATAATGTATGCGAAATAAGCCCTTTTTTGGGGCTTTTCAGAGAGAATGCAACACTCATTCTGTTGCATCTAGTCTGACACTATTTCAAAAGCGAAGGTTTGAGATGCACTTCGGTCGGTGGAATCTGTTCAAGTCCAAGTAGTATGAAGAAGTCTTCCGGGAATATTGCTTTTGCTACATCATATGGTGACTTTCCGTGAAGTTCTTTACGAATATAGCTGTTCACATGATTCATCATCAGCGTTATGTCCGGCTGTGAATACGGCTCAAGGGATGTGCCCTTTGGAATCACGTAACGTATCAGCTCATGGTTTTTCTCGCAAGAACCCTTTTGTTCTGAATGCCGTGGTTCACAAAAGAAAACCGTTGTGCGTTTGCCTCCGAAAATGGAACGTTCGATGCCATCGATATCCTCAAACTCATGTCCGTTGTCGGTCAGAATCAGAGGGAACATTTCTTTGAACAACTCTAAGCCGAGGCTTTCTTCAATCATGTCGAGCGCTTCAACTACGCATTTTGATGTATGCTCATTTAAAACAAAGGCAAGTTGTAAACGTGGAATCGGAAAGTGTAGCGTCAGAAGCACGGCTTTGTCAGTTTTCTTGCCCTCAACGCAGTCCATCTGAACAGCAGGAATGGGATTCGCTTCGATATATGTAAGGTAATCTTCGTATTTATGTCCGTCTTTAATAACAGACATCTTTCTGTACTCCTGTGTCTGAATCCGATGTTGTCGCCTCTTGCGTTTAACTGCATTTCGCAGGTCAATGTTACGCGCATCTAGTTTACTCTTATCAATCAAACGTCTTAATGTCGATTCTGATACAGGCAGCTTGTTTGATTGCAGAATGTGGTATACGGACTGTCCTTTCATGATAAGAGGAGAAACGGTTGCATTGATAGATTCGAGGTCTTCCCCAGATAAATCAAAACCGTTACGGGATTCAACAAGCATTTCGCGATATTCCTTGTCAGCTTTGGCTGCACGGTATATGCTCTTATCGAAGTGACATAATCCGCGTCTGCCGCATCCGTTACAGACCGCTGTATGATGCTCTGTTTTGAAATCACACAAAGTCTTTACATAATCGGCACAATACCTCTTTGCCTTTTGGCATGTCCGACACATCTTCGTGCAGACGTTGTTTAATCCACCGCACACATGATGTTTTTTACATTCAGAATAATAGATGCAGTCACAGAACTTTGCTCCGCGAGTACTGCTGTGATTTCGTATTTCTCTTGAAATAGTAGAAGGCGACTTATCAAGCCGCGTGGCGATGTACCGGATGGAACGGTTCTCGTTGAGAAAAGTTTCGATTCTAACACGGTCATCGCGTGTCAGGTGTTTTGATGGTTTCTTATTATCCATACACAATCCTTTCTATGCATACAAAAAGCACCCATAATGGCTACTTTTGGGTGCATTTAATAAAACCATCAAATTTTCTATTGTAAAACAGCAGAAACAATGCTACTGTATAGTTACAACAAAACAAGTGATGGTGCGTTGCACCACGGGTAAAAGCATCGGTAAGTCGGCGAAAACTTTGAACCGGTGCTTTTTGTATGCAATTCTGGTTATTCACATCTATTTTATCTCTGAAAACAAGTTCAGCATATCAGTCATCTTTTCTGAAAATTATTCCTTGTGGGAATATCTGTTGTGGAGTTTTCTGCCTGTATGATACGATAACCAATGAATATAACTGCGAGGAATATTTATAATGCAAAGCGACCATCTGGACAATGATACATTTCTAAAACGTATCGGGACTGTGATTCAAAAATGCAGAATCCGAGAAGGTGAAAATCAGACGTATATGGCGAGCAGGATTCATGTCGCGCAGCCTGCACTTAGCAAATACGAGCAAGGTAAAGTTAACATTCCGGTGTTGACACTGAAAGAGATCAGTGATGCGTATGATTTCCCAATAACGGATTTCTTTGTAGACGTGGAATTGCCGAGCAGAACGTTTAAACGGCTATTACGGAGTAAGAAGATAGACGAGTATACGGAAGATGACAAGCAGTTTGATGAAGAGATGCTTCGGCCGGAGAACAGGAAGGCACTGCGCGTTTTATCGTCAGCAAATACTCTGCTTGATAATAACAGTGACAAGAATACAGAAGAGGTTATTGTCAGCTTTGCGGTGGAACGCGTTGCGGCAGAGACAAGACAGGTTGAGAGAATACTGAAATATGCAGAGCTGATACAAAAACATCGGCGTTCGGCAAAATAAGGGCAATAAAAAACAGCCGCCCACTAGCGACTGTTTTATTAGTAGATAATACATCTTACGGAATAATTCTTGCACGTAACGGCTCTGACATCTTAGCATTCCAATTACGTTTTTCCTCAAAATACATCAATATTTTTTTAAATATCTTTTTCATGGAATCACCTCCAATTCCGTTACATTGCCGTACACTGATATTAGTTTGTATACACAATCCTTGTCAAGAAGAAATTCTCTCTGTTTTGGAAAAGCACTCAACTTTTCGATATAGGCACCTTTAGAACCTACCGGGATATGAATAATCTGTTTGTATTCCTTATTCATGGTTCGTGTTTCTATAACGGAAGTGCTGATAAACTGGTCGAATGTAAATTTTGTACCAATCTCAAAACCTATTAGAGGATTTACATCAGTTCCTCGGTAACAAATAATATCGTGCTCAAGTCTATGCTTATTTATTGCGTTTGAAATAATCGTTGCATATTTCATAAGCATATCTTTATCTGACTTATTATAGTTACCCCTTAACATAGCGTTAAGTCTTTCGTAAAAGCGAGTTTTGATTTTCTCGTAAGAATTGTATGAATACTTATGGATAGCTCTCTTTTCTTCTTCTGTTAACAGTTTTATCCAATTATCGTATTCCTCGCGCAAAACAGTTACGACTTCTTTCATATTGAGTTCCGTAATTATCGCCTCACTTTCTATTATTCTGTCTATCCACACAGAGAAAGTTCGGCAACGAACGACCTCTGCTAGTTTAATAACACGGAGATCGTTCCGTATTCATAATTCTCCTTTCTATAATTGCTTTCATTACAAATATATTAGTTTATGGCAAATATAGAAAAGGTTATATTCCAGATTTAATGCCCAACCGGACAACGTTTTGTAAACCCCATATCGGGACATTGATTATTATCTACGTTCGTACTTATATTATCGCACATCTGTTTTGGTTTATCAATAAATTTACAACCCATGATTGATTTACCTTCAAAGTAAGAGCAACACTTCCTGCTTTCAAAGTAAATACAACGCCGTGTTGCTTTTACCTTGAAAAATTACGTTCGCGAAAAAAAGCTATATCTGGTGATTGCAATATATAATAAGAAATGATACAATAAATAATAAGAGTGGGGACTTGTACCCACGCCCCATCGTTCGAGTGTATTCTAACACTTTTTGAAAAGGATTTCAAATCGGACGTATCAAGGAAGAAAGGAGGGGCTTACGTATGGCTGATATGATGGCGCTCAGCACAGTCTATAATCACTATCTTACAACGTACGCAAACGACACTGTGTCGCGTTACGATACGCATAAGAAGAGTGAACTTCGCAGCATCTATAATTCCATTGTAAAAATGAATAAAGAATCCCCTCTGTATCTCCTGAACCAGTCCAATGAGACGAAGGCGTATGCAGTCAGGCTGAAAGAAGGCGCAAGAGAGCTTCACAATACGATCGCGTCCTTAAGCAGTGAGGAAGAGATCGGTCTGCTCAATAGAAAGGACGGCTACTCTTCCGATGAGAATATCGCGACTGCGGAATACATCGGATCAGAGACGGATAAGGACAAGATACCCGCATACAGCCTCGAAGTCAGAGCGCTTGCTTCTCCGCAGGAGAATCTCGGGACCTTCCTTGCAAACGAACCGGCAGGGATGCAGCCGGGTACCTACTCATTTGACATTCATGTACACAATCTGAACTACGAGTTCCAATATACGATCGGTGCCCAGGATACCAATAAAGATATTCAGGAGAAACTCGCAAGACTTGTGAATGGCGCGAAGATCGGGATCGAAGCGGAAGTCCGAACAAGCGAAGACAGTGAATCCACCGCGCTTATGCTCCGTTCTCTTTCAACCGGCAACTCCGACCGTGCAGGCGGCAGTTTTACCGTATCCGATGATAATACAAGTCAGGCAAGAGGGTCTGTTGCGTATTTCGGCATCGGTGATGTGGCAAGGCCGGCGCGTGATGCGGAGGTCATCGTAAACGGCGAGACGCAGTATCTCCCGACCAATAAGTTCAAGCTGGATAATACATACGAGATCGAGCTCCGCGGTGTTCTGAGTCCGGACGGCGAGAGCACGACCATTCATGTCAAGAATGACACCGAGTCCATGAGAAAAAATCTGCAGGCACTTGCAGACGGCTACAACAGCTTCATTGACAGCGTGACCGGTAACGGTGAGTCCGATACCAAGAGCGCATTCCTCCTTCGCGAGATGCGCGGTCTGATCGGTACATACGGCGATGCGCTCGGCCTTTCGGGTATGGAATTCGGCAAAGACGGGAAGCTGACGTTTAACGCAAATGTCGTGAACGAATTCGACTTTGATGACAAGAAAGTCGATGCCGCATTCCGAGGCATTCAGAATTTCGGCGCTTCGCTTCTTCGCAAGACGAGCCAGATCTCCTTAAATCCGATGGAGTATGTCGATAAAAAGATCGTCGCCTACAAGAATCCGACACACGAGAATTTTGCGACACCGTATATCACAAGTGAATACAGCGGTATGATGTTTAACAGCTATTGCTAGACATATCAGAATCAGAACCACCGGCTTAGCCGGTGGTTTGTTCTGGCCCTATAAGGGCCTGTTGCCGGCACTGAGTCTAAAGACTC
>SVFT01000003.1 GCA_015056735.1 Lachnospiraceae bacterium
CCTGTATTCATAATCAGAGCATTTCATAATCGTATTGCAGAATGGAATGGTTCTGTCGAGCATTGCTTCCTCCAAATCCCGATTTGCTTAACCATTTATGCTGGAATATAATCCTTACTGCATCTCGGTAAATGTCTTCACAAATTCTTGCTCCCGGGTTTTCACTCTTTCAACAAATGATTCATAACACTCAGCATCAACCGGTATTTTTAAGCCGTGCTTAATAACGCTGATATCATCTCGTGGCAAAACATTATCTTCATATGTTGAGCCACGGTTCATTCTGAGCCGAAGGTCAGCAGCATCTTCTGCCTCGGGGTAAAGATAATACCCAGACTTAGCATCAAATCTAAACATATATGCCAACACCTGTAAGTAGTCACGATTGCCAATATTCTCAATAGGCTTATACTTGGCATCAGCTATAACCCGGTGGGTTTCATCTCGGCTGATAAAATCCGGATATATCAAGCCAATGTTTCCCTCAAATAATCGCTGCCTGCTATAATAATCGCTATTTTGCGTATAAATCTCCAATTTTATATTTTAACATAATGACCGTTCTCCTATACTCATATGCCCTCCATCGAATCCTATCAGTCATTTTACCTGTAATATATACTTCCTCTTACCCCACGCTTAAAAGATTCATGACCATAGTCGTCATGATGCCTTTTTCCTTCGGGTCGGACTCGGCTATCATGAGAGTGATAGCCACAAGAGCACCGTCACTGATAACCTTATGTCCATCCCTGAATAGCGCATTATTTCTGTTTAGAAATTCAAGGAATAAAGAAGCTGCAATACGTTTGCAGCCGTCTGCGAAAGGGTGATCCTTTATCATAAAATACAAAAGATTGGCAGCTTTCTCCTCCAAAGAAGGATAAACCTCCCCTCCAAATACATCTTGATAAACAGCAGCAAGTATTCCTTCGATCTTACCGGGTTCTTTTTCAACCCCGAAAACGTCGGATTTAAAACTGTCTTCCATTCTGTCGACCATTGCTCTACAATCAGCATAAGTTATCCTGTATATAGGCTGATTTCCTTCAGGCTTCTCCAGTGACTGATGATCATATTTATCAAGTAATGTCAGCGCTTGTGTATACAGCTTTACTGCTCTTAAAACCTCATCAGAGTCACCTTCAATGGCCGTAGCCAGCATCTTTGCCTGAATTTCCACGGTCTTTTGTAAGGCCTCGAGGCGTTTGTCATTTATTGCATAGCCCTTAATGATATAATCCTTCAAAACTTTATTGGCCCACCGCCTGAACTCGATACCTCTCTGAGATTTGACGCGGTAGCCAACGGAAATGATCATGTCCAGATTGTAATATTCAATATTTCTTTCGACATCTCTTCCGCCTTCATTTTGAACTGTCGCAAAATTTGCGACAGTTGAAGTGTCTAATTCTTCCTTCAAAGCATTATTGATATGCTTGCCAATTGTCTTAACATCTCTGCCAAACAGATCTGCCATCTGGTTCCTGTTTAGCCATACAGTATCCTGATTGACTTTTACGTTAAGGGTAATTTCCTTATCCTCAGTTTCAAATAATACAATTTCATTTTCCTTAGCCATATTCATCCCCCCTATTATTTCTCGCTGATGCCATTCTCATTGAGCTTACGCTGCATCTCAACATAATATGAAAGCAGTCTGAGCACATATGGGGGAGCATTCCTATGACCCAGTTCCCACTCGGTCATCGTCCTGTAGGGAATCTCGAACTTTTCGCAGAACTCCTTACGATTCAATCCGGTGGACTCTCTTAATTCTTTCATTTTTACACTAAACAATTCATCAGACATAGCATTTCTCCCTTCAACATTTTACTCATTGAGTATATGATAACACATATCTTCTGTTTACACAATGAGTATGACAGGGAATTTTACTAACTATTCGCTTTAACAATTTAACGATATGTCGGGAACCATTTAACGTTATGAAAATGGCTGCAAAGCCAGTATTTACTGTACCTTTTAACTATATGGCCAACCTTTTAACGTTATGCTCTGAACTTTTTAACGATATACCCCAACCTTTTAACGATATCATCTTCGAATAATGAATCTCAGCGAATTACACCGTGCAAAAGGCCGTTTTATCTTTCGTGAATCGTAGTCAAAGCGTAGTTTTTTATAGGGTCAAAAACTACTCGCGTCCCGATTTGCACGAGAGGGGGGGCATTTCTCGCAGAGGGGGGTGCACTTTTAGGGGGGTGCATTTTTGCCAAGAGGTGCACTCCAGAGGGGGGCAAATGCCCCCCCTTAGGAAGATTATCCAAGATAATTCACAGAGTCACTTCAATTTCAAGCCATCCTTGAAAGCCTCACCAACTCTTCCGTTTACCTTATAGTATCCATGCGTATAAGGATCAAATGCGATAGCCTCAAGTGAATCAATATCCACCTTACCATCCTTCATATTGGCTTCTTCTACTGATGTACGTAGAACTTTTCCGATGACTCCAAGTCCGGTATCATCGCTCTGATACTCAATAAACTCGCACTCCATGGCGATCGGAAACTCATTGATAATGGGCGCGTCCACAAAATCGGATTTTGTATATGTCATACCGCTCTTTGCGAACTTATCCTTTTCTACATTACCGCTTACAACGCCAAAATAATCAGCTTCCACCACATGCTTTGCATCGGCAATGTGAACCACGAAGCCTTTTCTTGCCTTGATGTTCTCGACAGTCTTGTGAGTCTCCGTAAGGTTAAGTGCAACCTTATCCCTATCGAGCATGGTTCCCCAGGCTGCGTTCATAACGTCCACGCTGCCATCCTCATTGAATGTCGATATCATAAGTACCGGCATCGGGAAAATCGCTTCTGTTGTCTTAATCTCCTGTTTCATTGATTTAATTCCTCCTATGTTTTTTACCCTATGGCAGGGTTTACTAATTAACTTGTATTCCGAGATAATCTCCCATCTATTTCCATGATTTCTTAGTTCATTTTATTCCGGTTTTATTCACTACAGTATCTGCCTGACAAATGACTTGATTTCCTGCTCCAAGAGCCGAAATACATTTGCAACCAGGTAGCCATCAGCAATTGCATGATTCAGGCGAACTGTTACAGGCATAACCAGACTGCCGTTCTCTTTTCTATATTTCCCCCAATTAATGATCGGAGCAAAAAACAAATGTCCATCCGGTAATTCAATATTCAATGAATCATAAGATAACCATGATATATACGATGCATCAAACCAATTTGGATGATTAGCCATATCCAAACCGTATTCTCTCGTCTTCTTTGCCTCTTCTATATCCCGCAAAGCAGAGGCGTAAAACTTTTCATAGTCCTTACAGTATACAGTATATACGGGAGTACATGTTTCCGTATCTTCATGAAAAACATACTGTGTAGGATTGATCACATCGTAGCAGATCAGTTCATCAGTCTGCCAAAGATATCCCATTCTGTAATCATCACGTGAATTCAAAACCTTTGAGATTAAATATAGGAAATTGATATAAAACTTAGTCCCGTTATTCTTCGAATATGTGACAAGATCCGTGACATCTATTCTCGCTGTTATGGATGTCGAGCATTTACAATCTTCCGAAAAGTGGCGAAACACGCCCTTCCTATAGTATGTCTCTCTGTCAATTACCTTATAGTTCATTTTTGAAATCCTCAAATCTATAAACTGAAATATATCTTGATTTCAGTTTTGATATCGTATCTGCTGTTCTTTGATCATCGGATACCGAATCAATGCTTCTCCGTCTGTTGCCTCTTTGTGCATATCTACGGCTGTAATCTGAGAATTCTCATATGTTCTGTAATAGTAAATTCCCCGATCCATGTTACAACAGGAAGAATATACGGTTATCTCATATTTTCCTTCGCCTAGACAAACACAACCTCTTTGTTGCTCTACGGACCCCAGAATGTGGAAAAACTGGCTTACGCTTTCCTCCTCCGAATTGCCGGAAACTGAATTCATGCAGGTAAACGCCGCCTTCACAAACCTTGATGCAGAGGAAAGATCACCGGGCATTCCCATCGCGCCCATTCCACGGCTGTATTCCGTAATCTCCAGACCCTTGGCGAAAGTATTTGTCACAGGTTTATTTGACAAATGCATATAATTGCTGAGATGAAACATCTGCTGATCAAAGGTTGGATTGTTGGTCATGACCCCCACCGGATCATCGTATACTCTGATGCCATCTTTTAGAGGTTCAACTACAATCGTTCTTTTTTTATCCGCAATCATCCAATGCAACGGCGTTAACGGAAGCTCCGGGCTAAAACTTATATTTACCGGATTCATCCGGGAAATAAGTGTCTTTGCCTCATCGACATCGGCACAGCGACTGAGGATCCATGGTATGAATTCAAATGGTGCTACATTGTCCGCATCCGGAACTTCTGCCTTATAAGCAGCGTTCCCGGGAAAATTTAATCCAGCAATTCCAAGGCCTTTCTCATTTACGGCATCATAGAAGAGCGGATACCCCTCCACAACAAACGCTGTCCCGATCATTGCATAATGATGATTGATGCCCTCGCATTTGCGAAAGATAAAGGGATAGTTTCTTGGCACAATAGTGATCTCTTCGTGATAAGAAAATTCCAGATCCAGATTGCGTCCGAAATAATGATCCTTTGCATAATAAGTTGCTGCTGTACACATCTTCATCTTCTCCTGTTTCTATAAATGCCGACACCATCTTCCAGTTCAAACACTCTTGTCGGCTTTATGTATTTTTCCTTAACATCAATACTACGCACTCGCCAACAGTCAGGGCAGGAAAAATATCCTCCACCGCGGCATCAAAAGCAAAATTAGAGTGTAATGCGATACGACTATGCTCCCCGATCCCCCAGCGCTTTGCGATAAAATGGACAAAGTTTGTCAGCGCACGCTGCGGAATCACTACTCCCTTAGGCTTGCCGGTTGAACCGGAGTGACGGTCCAGATCGCCGTAACTTAAGCTTCCGTTTTCTGCTACAACTGCAATTTTCCCCCGGTGAGCGCGGCTTTGTATTCTGAAAAGATCCACCCAGGTCTGACTATCATCATAAGAGAATCGTTCTCCCTGTGACAAAGACATAACTTGTTCCCGTTCTCGATTATCCATCATTTTATTTTCCTTTTACACAAGTTCAAGCTAAACTTCATACATGGAAACCCGTTTGCCCTGTAAGAATCGTCCATCACTTCTGAACAATATGAATACGCCCCACGCAACGTGATATGTGCGCGGGGCGTAGATTTACATACGTTCGGGAGCATCAAAACCTAACAGATCGATGCATGTCTCCAGCATATCTCTTGTGAGTGCCAACAGTGCGATCCATCCGGCTTTCTTCTCTTCATCTTCTTCGGATAAGATCTTTGTCTCATGATAGAAACGGTTCAGTGCATTGGACAGATCGTAGATGTATGCACAGATCCTGTGCGGCGCGATCTCTTCGCAGGCGCCTTCCAGCATCGCGTTGAACCTGGTCATCTCAAGCATCAGCGCCTTTTCGGATGCACTCACGGGCGCTGCGATCTTCGCTGCGTCTACATTGCCGCCGGCCGCCGTATATTTTGCCAGGATCGATTTGATGCGAACGATCGTATAGAGGATATACGGACCGGTATCGCCCTCAAAGGAGCTGAACTTCTCGATATCGAAAATGTAATCTTTGGAAGCCTGATTGGACAGATCGCCGTATTTCACGGCTGCAAGTGCCACCTTCTTCGCGATCTCTTTTGCTTCTTCTTCGGAAAGCGATGCATTCTCGCGGATCTTTGTGAGCATGCCTTCGTTGATATCGGCAAGCAGATGCTCTAAGCGCATCACGCCGCCGGCACGCGTCTTAAAGGGCTTGCCGTCCTTGCCGTTCATCGTGCCGAAGCCAAGGAATCTCATGACTGTCTCATCGCCGACAAGCTTCGTCTTTCTTGCGCAGCGGAATACCTGTTCAAAGTAAAGATCCTGTCTCTTATCCACAACGTAGATCAGCTCGTCCGGCTTGATGTGCTCCATACGGTCCATGATCGTTGCAAGGTCGGTCGTATTGTAGAGCGATGCGCCGTCAGATTTTAAGATCATGCAGGGCGGGATCTCTTTCGTGTCAGTCTCTTCCTTGACATCGACAACGAGTGCGCCTTCACTCTCGTGCGCATAACCGCCGTCTTTCATGTACTGTACCATGCCCGGAATGATATCGTGTACGTCGGATTCGCCCTTCCAGAGGTCGAAGTCAACATTCAAGTTTGCGTAGTTCTTCTTAAGGTCCGTAACGGATACCCGGATGATCTGCTGCCACAGCGCACGGTACCCTCTTACGCCACTCTGGAGCTTAAAGGTCGCCTCCATCGCTTTCTCTTTATAGGCCGCATCCTCTTTGGACCTGGCACTTGCCGCGGGATAGATCTCCTCCAGATCTGAGATTGTAAAGGGCGGCTCCTCCGGGTACTCTCCTGTATAATTTTCATCGAAATAAACAAGCTCCGGATGACGCTCACGAAGTTCCGTAATGATCAGCCCCATCTGCAGGCCCCAGTCACCGAGGTGGATGTCGCCGATCACCTTATGTCCCATATAGCGGCAGATCCGCTTGATGCTCTCGCCGATGATGGCAGAGCGCAGATGCCCGACATGAAGCGGCTTTGCAACGTTCGGTCCGCCGTAATCGATCACGATCGTCTTGGGCTCCTTCGCCTCATCGAGTCCGTATTTGGGGAGTCTACGCATCTCACTGATGTAATCCGCAACCGCCTCTCCCGTGATCGTCAGGTTCAAAAAGCCCGGTGCGACTGCGTCCACTTTTGAAAAAAGGGCGCTGCCCGCAAGCTTCCCGGCCACGTCGTTCGCGATCATGATCGGCGCCTTATGATATTTCTTGGCACCGGCCATCGCGCCGTTGCACTGGTATTCGCAAAGATCGGGACGATTGGAGATCGTCACGCGTCCCAGCTCCCCTTCATAACCTGCTGCCTCAAAAGCAGCCATGACTTCCTTGGATATGATATCCAGAATCTTTTTCATACTTCTCCTACTCCATTACTAAAATTATATCCCTGTCAGAACAGTTTTCTGCCGGACCGTAAGAATTACTCTCCTTTTATTTTAATAGAATCCAGGCCGTAAGGATTTTTCATTCTTGTTTTGATGCATAAACCATAAGTTCTTAATGAATAAGTATTCTTCTATGTGCTTTTGAGGGTTGTCTGAGCGAAGCGAGTTCCCGAAAAAAGCGCATGCTCAGAAGAATGCTTATGAATTTAGAACCTTATGAGCCGCATCAAAAAAGAATTGAAAAAATCCGTCGGCCGTCCTCTCTTCGAATACACACAAAATAGTCCGTCGGCCGTCACCTTTTCGAATATATACACCCACAATAATCCTGCCTGTACAATCCATATTCCCTCGACAGTTCGATCGAATGTTTATACCCGTCCTTCTTTTTAAAGTCCGACGGAAGGTACCTGACACCTGCATCATGTGCAAGCCGCATCCCGATCTCATTGAGCTTCTCCGCATTTTTAAGCGGGCTGATCGACAGGGTTGTCGTAACAAAGTCGTACGATCCTTCCGCAGCCATTCGGACTGACTCCTTCAGTCGAAGCTCATAACAGCGAAAGCATCTCTCGCCGCCTTCCGGGCACTGTTCATAGCCCTCGGCGATCGCAAAGAAATCATCCGGCGCATAATCCCCGATCACATACTCGATCGGATACGCACCGTCAGAAAGCCGGTTCAGCTCACCGATCAGACGAATCTGCTCTGTGACGCGCTTCTTATATTCGGTATCGTCCGTGATATTCGGATTGTAATAGAAGACCGTGATCCGAAGAGTCCCTCTAAGCAGCGTGAGCACGTGGCTCGAGCAGGGCGCGCAGCAGCTGTGTAGCAGCAGCCGCTTCCCTTTCACTTCGGGATCTGCCAGGATCGTCTCCATTTCTTTTTGATAATTGGGCATAGATCTTTCCGTCCCTTGCATGGAACAACCTGATCCATGCATACAAAACTACTTCTGCATTTTAACATGTCACCCTCATCTTTACAAACAAAAACGGGCTGTTTGTGATCTTTTTGTGTTCATCCCTTGAACGTTTGGTGAAATGGGTTGCTTTTCCGTTTCCCCGCGGATAAACTGTGCACAACCCAAACGGAAAAACACCATAAACAGAAAGGAGACATGACGGATGCCACAATACCGACATGAGTGGAAGCACGAACTGACATACATAGATCTCCTGTCCATCAAGGCGAGGTTGCAGGCTGTCGCAGAGCCTGATCCGCATACGATCGACGGGAAGTACCTGATCAGGAGCCTTTACTTCGATAATCTGAATGACAAGGCGCTTCGTGAGAAGATCGACGGCGTGAACATGCGGGAGAAATTCCGCATCCGCTATTATAACGGCGACACCTCCCTGATCCATCTGGAAAAAAAGAGCAAGCGATGTGGGCTCGGGACCAAATACAGTTCCCCGCTGACTGCAGAAGAAGCGCAGGCGATCGTCGACGGTGACATCGATTGGATGATGGACTCGCCTCATGACCTGGTCAGGGAGCTCTACACAAAAATGCGGACCCGGGGGCTGAGGCCCAAGACGATCGTGGACTATACAAGAGAGCCCTTTATCTTCCGCCCCGGCAACGTACGCGTCACCTTTGACTACAACATCCGGACAGGCATGGGATGCACGGATTTTCTCAATCCGGAATGTGTGACGGTTCCGGCAGGCGATGCTCCCATTCTTATGGAAGTAAAGTGGGATGCTTATCTTCCGTCCATTATACGGGATGCGGTGCAGACACCCGGAAGGCGGGTAACCGCATTTTCAAAATACGCACAATGCAGAGTATACGGTTAACAGGCGGGCGATCCGCAGAAAAGGAGTAAAGAAATGACATTCAACGATATCTTTAAATCAAGCTTTCTGGAAAATGTAAATTCCGTAACGATCCTCGATATGGCGCTGGCACTGCTGCTGGCCTTCGGTGTGGGCATGTACATCTTCTATGTTTATAAGAAAACCTTCTCGGGCGTCATGTATTCCTCGAGCTTCGGCCTGACGCTCGTCGCACTCACATTGATTACTACCCTCGTAATTCTGGCTGTTACAAGCAACGTCGTATTGTCTCTCGGTATGGTCGGCGCGCTGTCCATCGTCCGTTTCCGTACCGCCATCAAAGAGCCGCTTGACATCGCATTTCTGTTCTGGTCGATCGCGGCAGGTATTGTCCTGGCAGCCGGCCTGATCCCGCTCGCAGTATTCGGCAGCGCTGTCATCGGCATCATCCTGCTTCTCTTTGCAAACAGAAAAGCGGACAGCAATCCCTACATCGTTGTCCTGACCTGTGAAAACAGTGAAAGCGAAAAGCAGGCGACTGTTTTTCTCAGCGAGCACACAAAAAAATGTGTCGTAAAGAGCAAGACCGTACAGAAAGGCAGGATCGAACTGAATACAGAAATCCGTCTCAAAGATGATAACACGGATTTTGTAAACGAACTGGCTGACCTTGACGGCGTTGCAAGCGCTGTGCTCGTAAGCTACAACGGCGATTACATGGGCTGACACTCACTTTCGGAGGAAGAACCATGACAACACACAAATATATCGATCGGATCTGCGTTGCGATCATGCTGATCACCGTCGTGATCACTGTGCTGTTCATGAACGGCAAAAACTTCGGAATTGAAACCGTGGTCGACGAGGACGCGAAAAGCTACGAAGGAAATACGTATTTTACTGCAAAAGATCAGAACGGAAGCTGGGATACCTCGGAAGCTACTGTGATCACGCTTGATGGGGACAGTGTCACCATTGACGGCGTGGGGGCCTATGAATATAACGGCGGCGTCTATATCGCAAACGGCGGATACTACGTCCTCTCCGGAACACTCACAGACGGCAGCATCGTTGTGGATACATACACCTCATCCAAAGTATGGCTGATGCTCGATAACGTGAACATCACCTGTGAAAAAGATGCCTGCATCCGGGTAAACGAAGCGGATAAAGTGTTCCTCACGCTGGCGGCCGGATCAGAGAATACGCTGACCGGAGGAGTCGAATACTCTTCGGAAGCACTTGCGGACGGGACCGGCGGTGTGATCTTTGCACATGACGATCTTACGATCAACGGCAGCGGATCCCTTACGGTGGGTGCGCAGTATAAACACGGTATTGAAGCCAATGACGATCTTGTCATCACAGGCGGCACGATCACGATCGATGCAGTCGAAGACGGCATCAGCGTTAACGAAAGCTTCCGCATGATGAACGCCGATGTGACGATCAATGCCGGAGATGACGGCATCCATTCGGATGGCGATATTTACATTGAAAGCGGCACACTGCTGATCGGCAAATGCTATGAAGGTCTGGAAGCCGGCTGCATAGAAGTACACGGCGGCGACATCACGATCTATCCGACCGACGACGGATTCAATGCGAACGCGATCAATTCGCAGTTCGGCGATCCGGGCGGATACGGACCGCGACGCGGAGCTTCGGAAGAACCTGATTCCGCAGAATCGGAAAGCGATATATCCGCTCCGCCCGATATACAGACTTCCGAATCAGATGAAGATGATACTCCCTGCTATATCCTGATCACGGGCGGCAACGTCACGATCATCAATCTAAACGGGAACGATGCGGACGGTCTTGACTCCAATAAGGACATCACCATTACAGGCGGCACGGTCACGATCAGTGTACCGAGCCAGGGGCCAAGCAATGCGATCGACTATGGCAGTGAGAGCGGCGGCACGGCTGTCATAAGCGGCGGTACCGTGATCGCGACCGGCGGTGCGGCTATGTCGGAAGGATTTGACAACTCGTCTTCGCAGGCATCCTTCATGTATACATATGCGGAGGCGATCGAAGCGGGAACGGCCATCACTCTGGAAAATGAAAACGGCGATACGCTCCTTTCCTATAAGACCCCCTGCAGCGTCACCGCGCTCACGCTAAGCTGTCCCGACATGACTGTCGGCGGGACTTATCGGCTCACAGTCGGCGATCACACGGAAGAGATCACGTTAGAAGACACATCCGTCACTTTAGGAGACGGTGCGACCGGATTCCAAGGCGGCCCGCACGGAATGGGCGGCAGAGGAGCATTTCAGGGCGGCAACGCCGAAGACTTCCGAAAGGGCGATCGCACAGAATAGCCAAACAAAAAGACATCCCGGATCAATTTGATTCGGGATGTCTTTATTATTCTCATACTGCCTACTCTTCCACCAAAAGCCCGGACATCAGATACATGATCTCTTCGTCCACTGCCTTTTCCGTAACGCCAACCGTCTGCGATGCGATCTTAAGACCTTCCAGCACGTACATCATGTTGCGCGCCGTCGCAGTCGGATCCTCCGCATAGAATTCACCGGCTTCCATGCCGGCCGCGATCAGATTCTCCAAAACCTTCACGCCGGTCAAAAACTGTTTGCGAAGCGTGTTGTTCTTCCGGTCGCTCTTGTTTTCAAAATAAAACTCATAGGTCGCTGCCATAAGCGAACTTTTCTTTTTCAGGATCTCTTTTTTCTGCTCCTTTAAGAAAACCGCAAGAATGTCGGAAGGCGAACTGTTCTCGTCAAGCTTTCCGTCAAGCGAAGCATCTTCCGTCTCCTCGTCTAGTTTCAGGATCTCGCGGAAGATCTCCTCCGTACTCTCAAAATGAAGATATAAACCGCCGCGGCTGATCTTGCAGGCATCAACGATGTCCTTCATCGTCACGGTCCTGTAACCCTTCTCGGCAAAAACTTCACGCGCGGTCTCTAAAATAAAACGTCGCTTTTGATTTGATTTCTCTCCCATTTGATGATGTCCTCCTACTCACGCATCGGCTTGTCCCAGTATGTGATGATCTCACGCATCTTGACGATGAGTTCCAGGAAAACGCCGCTCTCCACACCTTTGCTCCAAACATCGCCCTTGCGCATGCCGGTCAGGATATATTTGGAAAGGATGTTGCCAAGATCTCCCATATCCTTAAGCTCCGCCTTTCTGATAAAAGCAAGCTCGTCCGCCGTCGTACGGAGACGGTACTTGGAATAGGTATAGAGAAAATTGCGATTCATCAAAAGCGTACTCTTCGCGACCTTCACAAAACCAAGGAGTGTGCTGTCATATACCGGAAATGCGATCGAATGCTCCGCAAGACCGTCGCCGGAATACGTATTGTAAGCCTGCTTGCTTCTTTGCTGCTCAAGCCACGGAATATATGAGATCAGCTTCTGTACTTCCATTCTGTAATACTCGACCTGTTCTTCCCGATTTAACTTCTCCTGATCCATCCTTTCACCCCTTTTCATCGAACGTGTCGGTTTTGGATGACACGTGTGTCTTTTATCATAGCACATTCTAATCGCCCTTTACAGCGATTTTTTGAAAAAATCTGCCCTTCCTGTCATTTTTTGCCTTGCTATATTCTTGTATATTCTTCTATGGAAATGTATAATGTTGACAGAATGTTGTGTAGCCAAAAAGTGAGGGGATTATGGGAGTTGTAAAAGCAGAAAGCGGGAAACAGATCTTTGTGGCAGGCCAGCCGATCAAAGAATTCTGCGTGATCGCAAGCGGATCTGTTAAGGTTGCCTTTGACGGCGGTGAATTCCTGCTTGGCAAGGGCGATATCCTGGGCATTCAGGACATCCATACAGGCGTGCATTCCTGCACCTATACCGCCATGAAAGAGACTTCTCTCCTGCCGTATCCGTTCCAGGGGCAGAAACAGCTTTTCACACTGCTTCAGCAAAAGCCCGATGTGGCACATCTCTTCTTTACGGCCAGCATCCATTTTCTCAATCTGTGCACGCGTTATGCCTCCCATATGCATACGCTGTGTCAGAATACGTATCTGTACTGCACGCGCAGTTATGAAGACTATCGCAGCCTGTGCAGCCGTTTTCTCACATCGCCCAAGTCCCTGCCGGACATCGATACGCTCGAAGCGCTCACGCTCGATCATCCGCTCGAAGAGTGGCTTAGCGGCTACTACGACGGCCTGCGCGAGCTCGACAAGGACGCCAAGGCAGCGCTTTATGCAAAGCCGCTCCTGTTCAGAGGTTTTCTCTTCAACGCAGGACGCGATGCGGAGCGCATGTTTGCGGCGATCGACAATATGCGCGGCTATCTGACAGATACGTCACCCCTGTTATTAAATGAAAACCAGCTTGATTTCCTGGACCTGTTCTCACACCTTTTGAGCAAGGCCAAGAAAGAAGAAGATATAGAAGAAGCCAAGAACCGGATCGAATCGCTGCTTGCGCAGATCGAAAAGCACCCCGTGATCGACAAGGAGCTTTTTGCGGCGCGTAAAAAGCAGTATGAGGAGACGCTGCAGCGCATCCTCACCAATGCGCAGAACAATACATCCGAAGCGCTCGATCTGTCCGCACTGCAGGATTCTCTGCAGACGATCCTGGAATTCTCCGGCGTGGAAGAGACGATCGCGACACGCTTTGAAAACGAAGTATCCGCATACAAGTCTCTCGCCGACAAGGACAATTCCGACGACAGCACAAGGTCCCTTCGTCTGTCGCTTACAAAAGATTTCTATGCCGTCTTCCGCGGCTGCTTCATCAATGCGGTCGAGGCAGACGATATCATGCCGCTCCCCGTTAAGCTGTTCTTAAACTTCGGTTTTGTGGACTCCGGGCTCTGCGGCAATGAAAATGCGGCATATCTTTTGGAGATCGCAGATTCCTTTAAAGGAGATCCCGAGAACGGTGTCTATACGATCTATGAATGGCTCAGTGCCATCTTAAACGGCGAGAAAGAGCCGAGCCGTAACGAATTCGATCTTGACTATCCGGCATACCTGCATGAGCAGCGTACATCCGGCAACATCACCAAGGCAGAAGAGGCAGAACTCATGAATTCACCGGGCGATAAGGTGATCTTCGAGATGGAGAATGTATTCCCTCTCGTTAACAAGATCACGTTCGGTCGTATCACAACCTTCTGCCCGCTCCTTTCCGAGCACAATATCTTAAAGGATCTCCCGGATATCCTGATGACACCGGAGAAGGTCAGACAGACACTCGATGCGATCCGCGAATGCGACTACACCGCATTCTACCGCGAGACCGTTTTCTCAGATGAGGAGCACGGGATCACAAGAGAATTCGTGCAGGTGGAAGTCCGTCCCGATGTCATCCTGATGCCCAATATTGGTGCAAGGGGCGCGATGTGGCAGGAGATCGAAGGCAAGAAGAGAACGACCCCTGCGCGTATGATGATGTCCATCCTCCTTCTGGAGGACCCGTTGCAGATTATGACCAGAATGGTCGGCGAGTTCCGCTGGGAGATGTGCAAACGTATTCAGGGTGCGCACTGGAACGACCTTTCCGAACTGTCGCTCACCAGCGAGTATACGGATTATATCCAATTCTACAGAAAGAACCGCGAGCTTTCGCAGGAAGCAAAAGAGAAGATCCAGATGGCTCTGCAGAAGTCCAAGAACAGCTACAAAGAGATGTTCGTTCGCGATTACATCACCTGGATGAATTACGAGGTCAAGGGATCGCCGCATCTGAACAAGGTATCCCGCGGCATCATCTTCACCTACTGTCCGTTCCCCGCTCAGATCCGCGAGCAGCACAAGGTGCATCCGCTCTACAAGGATCTGATCGAGAAGCATGTGTTAAAAGCCAATCAGAAGATGCATCACATGGAAATGGTATGCTCCAGACTCCAGAAAGAGGAAGCGGATATCCCGGAGCCGATTCAGAATCACATGGCATTTTTGACAATGTAACCTGCTCTTTCATGCCGGATTATCTGTCGGAGTGTATAAGCACACGCAGGCAGTGTTCATGCAAGGAACTCTATAATAATAAAAGGAGGTAAAAACATGAACGAGAACTTAAAGAAATTTCTGGAGGAAGCCGGTAAAAACGAGGAGCTTAAAAGTAAGCTCGAAGCACTTACCGACAAGGACACTTTGGTGACAAATACGATTGAGCTTGCAAAGGAGCATGGCTTTCATTTGACACCTGAGGATTTCGAAACACCGAATACAGAAGAGTTGTCGTCTGACGAGTTGGATGCGGTTGCAGGCGGCGGTTATAAACTTCCGCTCTGCGTAGGTGCGAGCGGTGGGAAGGATTGTATGTGTATTTTCATCGGTGCCGCTCCCGGATGCGGATGCGTTATCATCGGTACAAACTAAATGCAGTAACAGAATGATACCGGGGTGGATCTGATCTGCCCCGGTATCGTACAATCCGGTAGCGAAGGGAGAAGTGCCGTGTATTACCGTCTGAAAGAGGATATTGACTTAAGGGGCTGGGAGTTGCTTCCCTATGCCGCAGTCGATCATAAGAAAGGGAATGTGAACTTTTTCGACAAGGAGACCTTCGATGCACTGCTGCTCTGCGAAGGGAAGATCGATCTGGATCTGCCGATGATCCCACAGCGTGTACGTGATAAGGTAGCAAAGCTGGCGGAGCAGAATATCGTGGAGCCATGTAAGTCCGGCGACAGCATCTCGGACAGTCAGAAATACAGACGGTATGATAACCGTTTTATGCGGAGTGTTCAGTGGTCTGTTACAGGGTGCTGTAACTGCAAATGCCGCCACTGTTACATAAACGGTGCCGACAACCGTTATGGAGAGATCAGCCACGAGGATGCCATGAAAATCGCACGGGAGCTTGGCGAGTGCGGCGTGTTAACCTGTTCCATAACCGGCGGAGAAGCACTGGTGCGCCGTGATTTTTGGGACATCATAGACTGCCTGCTGGATGGCGGGATTGCGATCTCGCAGATCTACTCCAACGGACTTTTGGTAGACGCTCATGTACTGGATGAGCTGGACAGACGTGGTATACGCCCGGAATTTAATATGAGCTTTGACGGAGTGGGACACCATGACTGGCTTCGTGGTATAGATGGTGCGGAAAAAGCAGTGCGGAGAGCTTTCGAGCTTTGCATGGACAGAGGTTTCCCCACAGGTGCAGAGATGTGTCTTTGGAAGGAAAATTATCCGTCTCTTCGTGAGAGTATCAACTATCTTGATTCCGTGGGCTGTCACAGCATCAAGCTGAATCCTGTCGGCGATACCGGAGCATGGCACGAAGGCGGCTATGCAAAAACACATGGTATCAGTACAGAAGAGTGCTTTAGAATTTATTATGACTATCTGGACGCTTTTTATGAAGATCTGCCCCAAATGGTCGTTCATCTGGGGGGATTCTTTATGGCAGACGGACGCTACCCGGATGTATATCGCCTGCCTGCCATACATAAGGTAAAGAACCCTGAAAAGGCGTGTTTGTGTGCCCATGCACGAGGCACCATGTATATATCCGCAGAAGGGCGTGCTCTGACCTGTATGCCTCTGTCTAATATGGATGCGTTTCAGCAGGCATACCCGAAGGTACAGGAAATCGGAGTCAAGGAGTGCCTGAAAGATTCCCTGTATCTGAAGCTTATCAACACCCGTGCCGATAAGGTGATCGCCCATAACAATAAATGCAGGGAGTGTGAGTGGCGTGACGTGTGTCTGGGCGGCTGCCGTGCTGCAGCCATGCTGTCGCACCCCGATGACATTCTTGCTCCGGACGAGTCAACCTGTAAATTCTTTTCCGACGGCTGGGTTGAGAAAATCACGAAAAGGGTGCACATCCTGCGTCCGCAGGCAGAGTGTATGGAACTTCACTGAAGGAGCTTGGTTACCTCAGCTTCCTGCTCTTCTTCCTTCTTCTGCATCATCAGACGATAGTCTTCGAGTACTTCATTCTTACGAAGGTCGGAGATCGCCTGCGGGATATCCAGATCTTCGATCCGGCTGTCCGCGCCGACAAGCTGCTCCTCGTAGTTCCTGCCGTAATTGTACTGTGCTTCGAGTGCATTTGCGGTAGCGCCGGTTGTGGAGCGTCCCTCCGATACCTTTGCGATCGCTTCATCGATCCTGCTGATATCGAAATCACCCGTCACATCATAACCCTCGATGCCAAGATTCTCAAGGGTGGAATTGACCATCTTGATCGACATACCGCTGCCGTCCGCATTGGATGCGATGTTGATATCTGCCATGCTGCCGTCAAGCGGCTTCAATGTATTGAACTGCGTACCCTGTGCCGTCTGCTCGATGTTCTGCAAGAGCTGATCCACTTCCTTCTGGATCGCCTGCTTATCATCTGCCGACTTCGTTCCGTTCAGTGCACTGATGGACAGCTCTCTGATACGCTGCAGATGCTCCGTGATACCGGAAAGGGCACCGTCCGTCACCTTGGTTAAGGAAATCCCGTCCTGCGTATTCTCATTGCCCTGATTCGTACCGCCCGCAGCAGTGTTGAGCTTTTCGGATATCGCAAGCCCTGCCGCATCATCCGCTGCGCTCTGAATGCGCTTGCCGGATGCGATCTTACCATAGTCTATATTACCATTACCGGATCCAATACCTTGTACCTGACTCATGACATAACCTCCATTCTCCGCGCTGCGGAATAAATATATGGATTCAACTTAAGCATAGTACATCCCTGCGGCAATCGTCAATAGAGCGCATAAGATTTAAGAATCCTTTAAGATTTTCGTGTCCGGCAATGTCCCGGTTCCTGCGCAGGCACGTTGGCCGTGTCGGAAAAGCAGCCATGGTACCCTTAAGGGGAGTATGAAAAAAGAAATAAATGTTGTATGCTGAAAAACGGTGTGAAAAACCGAACATTTTTTATCAGGAGGAAAAAGATTACTATGAAAAAGAAACTGATTGCTATGCTTCTTGCAGTTACACTCGGCGCATCCATGCTTACAGCTTGCGGCGGCGGTGATGCAAAGGCAGAAAAGAAAGAAGAGCCTGCAAAAGAGTCCGTTCAGGCAGCTGATGAAGCAAAAGATGCTGAGGTCGAAGAAGAAACCGAAGAAGTTGTGGAAGAAGTTGCGGAAGAAACCGTTGAGGAAGCTGCAGAAGAAGAGGTCTCATTTGAAGATCTTCAGGAACTCTATGCAAGTCTTGCAGATAACTACAATGCGATCACCGAGCTCTATCTGAATGAGAACATTCAGCAGGACGATGACGTTGAAGAAGTCCTTAACAAGGCAAAAGAGATCATTGAAATGATGGGTGAAGCAACCGAGGATGATTTCCCGGATAATGCATCCAGAGTTAAAATGGTCGAAGCGATGATGGCAGTTAACGAGAAACTGGGCGAGTTGCTTCCCGAATAAGCATTCATAGCGAAGGCAGCTGTACCAGTATCATTGCCGCAAACGCAAGGACACAGCCAAGGATCTCGCGCTGCGAGAGTGCCTCGCCAAGTACGATCCAGCCGGTCAATGCACTGAAGCTTGCCTCCAGGCTCATGATCAGCGTTGCGATCGTCGGATCGATGTCACGCTGTGCCACGATCTGCAGTGTATAGGCGACACCGCTCGAAAGAAGGCCTGCATACAGGATCGGGCCCGCGGCACCCTGAATGGACGCCCACGTCACTTCTTCCGTCAGGAATGCGCCGATCCCGGAAAGGACCGCCGTGACGATAAACTGAATAAACGCCACCTGCACGCCGTCGATCCGCTCGCCGTAGTGATCGACCGTCATGATATGGCAGGCAAAAACGATCGCGCAGACAAGCATCAGGTAGTCACCCACGCTGATATCGGAAAGACCGTTCTCCGCGCAGAGCAGATAGATGCCGCAAAGCGCCATCACCGCCCCCGTCCAGAGGCGAAGGCCGACCCTTTTGTGTGCAAAGAGCATGCCGATGATCGGCACGATAATGATATAAAGTGATGTGACAAAACCTGCATTTGCGACGGATGTATAAAGCATGCCGACCTGCTGCGACAGACTCGCCGTAAAAAGGATCACGCCGCAGATGAGACCTGCTTTCAGCGTTTTGTCAGGAAAGAGCGGCCTTGGATTCCCCTCGGCCGCTTCTCTTTTTCTCAGAAAATGGATGACCGGGATCAGCGCGATACCGCCCAGGATCGACCGGCTCATTAAAAAGGTGCAGGGACCGACGTAGTCCATCCCTACACTCTGTGCCACAAATGCGCTGCCCCAGATCAATGCCGTCAGCAAAAGGAGCAGAGCGCTTCGCAGACTTTTTTTCATGAATCTAATTCTCCTCAAAAGCCACCTTTACATAGAAGCCACGGGCATTCTCTTCGATGTCCGTGACTGTCCCTTCTCTGGCAAGAAGCCGCTCCCTGAACGGGAAGTTGCCCGACATCGCCAGAGACGGATCGATGGTGTAATAGTAATTGCTCGGCAGGACGCCCTCCGTGACGGTGACACGCTCACCCACACAGACGAGTCCCGGCCGTTCCATTTTAAACTCTATCTCACGCATATGACTACCTACTTATCCGTGATCTCGCTGTGATACTCCTGAAGCGACTTCACTTCGCTGCCGGCATGGTGGATCGCATAGTAGATCCCCTCCGCAGAAGCCTTCGCGCCTGCGATCGTTGTGATGTAAGGCACTTTTGCTTTGATCGCAGCCTTTCTTAAGTAGCTGTCGTCGACCACACTGTCCTTGCCGACAGGGGAGTTGATGACAAGCGCGATCTCACCGTTTGTGATAAGGTCGGCAAGATTCGGACGGCCTTCATTGATCTTCAGGACACGCTCAGCATGAATGCCCGCCTCACGAAGGACATCGCAGGTGCCCTGCGTCGCAACGATCTTGAAACCGCATTTTTCAAAGATCCTTGCCACATCCACGATCTCAGCCTTATCCTTGCGGTTCACGCTGATGAGGACCGTGCCCTCTGTCGGAAGTGTCGACTGGATCGCTTCCTGCGCCTTGAAGAACGCCTCACCGTAAGACTTGGACATGCCGAGCACCTCGCCTGTGGAGCGCATCTCGGGTCCTAAGATCGGGTCTACTTCCGGGAACATGTTGAACGGGAAGGCCGCTTCCTTCACGCCGTAGTTCGGAATGTTCTGTTCTTTGAGCGACGGTACCGGTGACGGTCTGCCCGTCAGTTCGCTCGTGATGATATCGGTTGCGAGCGGTACCATACGGATGTTGCAGACTTTGGATACGAGCGGCACCGTACGGGATGCACGCGGATTTGCTTCGATCACGAATACCTTGCCCTTCTCGATTGCATACTGCATATTCATCAGACCGCGTACATGCATCTCTTCCGCGATTTTTCTAGTGTATTCCTTAATGGTCGCCAGATTTTCATCGGATATATGTGCAGAGGGCACGATGCAGGCAGAGTCTCCGGAGTGGATACCCGCAAGCTCGATATGCTCCATAACGGCAGGAACGAATGCATGCGTTCCGTCGCTGATCGCATCTGCCTCACACTCAGTCGCATGATTTAAGAAGCGATCGATCAGGATCGGGCGATCCGGTGTCACGCCGACAGCCGCGTTCATGTAGCCTGTCATGCTCTCATCATCGTATACGACTTCCATACCGCGTCCGCCGAGTACGTAGGACGGGCGCACCATAACGGGATAACCGATCTTGGCCGCGATCGCTTTTGCCTCATCCGCTGTGGTCGCCATGCCCGATTCCGGCATCGGAATGCCGAGCTTGTCCATCATCGCGCGGAACTGGTCACGGTCCTCCGCAAGGTCGATGACCGCGGGAGAAGTACCGAGGATCTTGACACCGTTTCTCTCAAGATCCGCTGCAAGGTTAAGCGGCGTCTGACCGCCGAACTGTGCGATCACGCCGAGCGGCTTTTCTTTCTCATAAATGCTGAGCACGTCTTCCAGTGTCAGCGGCTCAAAATACAGCTTATCGGATGTATCGTAGTCGGTCGATACGGTCTCGGGATTGCAGTTTACGATGATCGTCTCGAAGCCGAGTTTTTTCAGCGCCTTTGCCGCATGTACGCAGCAATAATCGAATTCGATACCCTGGCCGATCCTGTTCGGTCCGCCGCCGAGGATCATGATCTTGCGGTTATCCGATACGGGATCCTTATCCTCCGCATTGTATGTTGAGAAGTAGTATGCGCTGGCCTTGGTGCCGCTGACATGAACGCCTTCCCATGCCTCTGTAACGCCAAGCGCGGTACGCTGCGCTCTGATATCGTCTTCCGGAACATCCAAAAGCTTTGCGATGTATCTGTCGGAAAAGCCGTCTTTCTTGGCCTGCGTAAGGAGATCGTCTGAAAGCTTTCCTCCTTTTGCCTTGAGGATCTCTTCTTCCTCATCGACAAGCTCTTTCATCTGTTCGATGAAGTAAGCCTTCACCTTGGTGCGGTCAAAGATCTCTTCCGTGGTTGCGCCTTTTCTCAAAGCCTCGTACATGATAAAATAGCGCTCACTGCTCGGGGTTACGAGCTTTGCAAGGAGTTCTTCCTTGGACAGGCTTGCAAAATCCTTCGCCCAGCCAAGACCGTAGCGGCCTGTTTCAAGCGAACGGATCGCTTTCTGGAACGCTTCTTTATAGTTCTTGCCGATGCTCATGACTTCGCCGACCGCACGCATCTGTGTGCCGAGCTTATCCTCCACACCCTTGAACTTCTCGAATGCCCAGCGTGCGAACTTGATGACTACATAGTCGCCGTCCGGCACGTACTTATCCAGCGTACCGTATTTGCCGCAGGGAATGTCCTTTAATGTAAGGCCCGTTGCGAGCATCGCGGATACAAGTGCGATCGGGAAACCCGTCGCCTTGGATGCGAGTGCGGAGGATCTGGATGTTCTGGGGTTGATCTCAATGACGATGATTCTGTCGGATACGGGATCATGTGCGAACTGTACGTTCGTTCCGCCGATGACCTCTACCTTGTCAACGATCTTGTATGCCTGCTCCTGCAGACGCTTCTGACACTCTTCGGAGATCGTCAGCATCGGCGCCGCGCAGAAAGAGTCGCCGGTGTGCACGCCGAGAGGATCGATGTTTTCGATGAAGCAGACCGTGATCATATTGCCTTCTGCATCACGCACGACTTCCAGCTCAAGCTCTTCCCAGCCGAGGATCGACTCCTCAACCAGCACCTGCCCGACAAGCGAAGCCTGCAAACCGCGGCGGCATACCGTCATCAGTTCTTCTTTATTGTATACAAGGCCGCCGCCTGCGCCGCCCATCGTATAAGCGGGACGGAGCACAACGGGATAGCCGAGCTTATCGGCGATCTTAAGTGCATCCTCCACGGAGTATGCGACTTCGCTTCGCGCCATCTCAATGCCCAGCTCGTTCATCGTCTCTTTAAATGCGATACGGTCCTCGCCGCGCTCGATCGCATCGACCTGTACGCCGATGACCTGCACATTGTATTTTTCCAAAACGCCTGCCTTGGCAAGTTCGGAACAGAGATTTAAGCCCGACTGGCCGCCAAGGTTCGGAAGCAGTGCATCCGGTCTTTCTTTTGCGATGATCTGCTCAAGGCGCTTTACATTGAGCGGCTCGATATAGGTAACGTCCGCCGTCTCGGGATCGGTCATGATCGTCGCGGGATTGGAATTGACCAGGACGATCTCGTATCCCAGTTTTCTCAGCGCTTTACACGCCTGCGTACCCGAATAATCAAACTCGCAGGCCTGACCGATGATGATGGGACCCGATCCGATGATCAGTACCTTGTGGATGTCTGTTCTTTTTGGCATTTTTTCATATCCTCCTCACTTGCTTCTTCACATTTTCATCTATTATATTATTCCACCCTGCTCGTCGCAAGGAAAAAATCTTAATATAGAATGCCGGAAACGGCATTCCTGTGCCGAGCGCGGTTGCATTTATGCAACATCTTCCTTTCGCGCGAGTGCACAAAAAAAGGAACCGAAAAGGGTTCCTTTATAAACACTTATGGAGTCGCTGTCATTTCATCCAGAATATTCTGTGCCCGACGCGCTTTTTCCGTATCCGGGAATTCATCAATCACTTTCTTGTACATATCCTTCGCATGATCATCATCACCGACTTTGCGGTACGCATTAGCCAGATTATAATAGATATCGCCGTTGGTCGTATCGTAAACGGCTGCTTTGGACAATTCTTCGATCGCCTGATCGAACATCTCCTTACGATAGGACTCCATGCCCGCTTCATAATAGGTTGTCGCAATGGACGGACCCGCCTTCTCCAAAAGAAGCTTGTAGAGATCCTGGAAATTCTGGGACTCCACTGCTGCCGCCTGGTTCACATCGATCTCTTCCACGGCTTTGGAAACGGCATCGATATTGTCGGGTTGCTGCATGTAAACACACATAGCCTGCAGGAGACTGTTCACCGCAAGCATTGTACCGTCGTTGCCGACAAAATTATCAAGATCGTTCTGGAGCTTCGCCTTCTCGCTCTCCAGCGCGCTGATCTTCTGGTTAAGCTCTTCAACCTCTCCGGTCTTCCGATCGAGCTGTTCACTCACATCACGGATCTCATCCTGCGCTTCCGTGTTCATGCTCGAAAGCCTAGCCGGGAACAACAGGAAAAAAGCGCCCGCCACGCCGATCACGAGGCCGATCGCGATATTGATGATCGTGGAGACCGTACTGTTCCCACGACGCATAGACGGCTGAATGATATCTTCATTGCCGCTTCTGTAACGTACCACTTCATCACTGTATGAACTGCGTTTGCCGGACTCGCCGCGTGCCTTGGCCTGCAGATCCAGCGCATTCTTCACTTCCTTCATATAACGAAGGGTAGTGGTATTGCCCGCATCGATCCGCTTGCACTTTTCAAGTTCGCGCCTTGCATGCTCCCAGTCTTCCCGATGGATATACAAAAGAGCGAGCAGCTGATGTGCGCGCACATAATTCGGATTTAAGGAAAGAACCTTCTTAAGCTGGATGATCGCAAGATCCACACTGTCCTGATAGCAATACGACAGCGCCAGATTGTACTTCTTGATCGTCTGGCCGATCGTCTGCAGACGCGTGGGATTCTCCTGGATCATGTTGATATAATCATCCGCGATATTCTTCTCCGCGCGGAGATTCTTACTAAGTATCCACTGCTCTAAAGCAAGCACGACTTCGCCGGTCTCATAGTAAACAAGGCCGAGCAGATTGCGTGCTTCCACGTGATTCTTATTAAATTTCAAACACTGCCGCAAACTGATGATCGCACCCGTCAGGTCACGCACACCCGCACGTTCCAGTCCCTGGTTGTAAAAATGGTTTGCCGCGTAGAGGATCTTCTTATAGAGGCCCACATCCGCGCCGCAGTTGGTGCAAAAATCCTTTTCGGACAGGCGGCAGCCGCAAGAATAACAATACATGCTCATTTCTGCTGCTTCGCTTCCTGCATCATCCCGATGAGAACTTCCGTTACATCGGTCAGATCTTCGTTATAAATCGCTTCTTCAGTCTCATCTATTTCCAGACTCGGATGGAATTTCTTTAATTCTTCTTCGAAGTTGATCATCCTGTATGCCTCCCAAGATGTGCCTTGACTTCACCGACCAGGTAGAGCGAACCAGCCACATAAACCCGGTCATCTATCTGTTTCATGGAAAGGGCAGAATCGAATGCCTGCCCGGTTGACTCACATATATCGCAGGGAACCGCTTTTGAAAAAAGTGCCTGCAGTCCGGCTACAGACGCCGCGCGGGGGGTATCGATCGCGGTCACGATCACACGGTCAAAAAGACGGCTTTCCGTGATCATGCGGATGCTCTCTTCATAGCGCTTGTCGGATACGGCCCCGTAAAGAAGGATCCTCCTGCCCACGCAGCCGTCCTCACGGACAGATGCAAGAAACGCCTTCGTCCCGTCTTCGTTGTGTGCCCCGTCTAAAATGACGCCCGGAAGGACTTCTTCCATGCGTCCGGCCCACTTTGCATCGGCCAGTCCCTTCTCGATCGCTTCCCTGGAAACCGGGAGCAGATCCGCCAAAAGATCAAGTCCCGCAAGCACTAGAAGTGCGTTCTGAACCTGATAATGGGCGCACGTATACAAAGATACCCTAACATATCCATAATACCGACTATGGTAGCAAAAATCAATGAAATTTTTGTGAAAAGTAAGGCCCGCCGCGGCGCGCAAATCCACGGAATATGCGGGTGCGTCGATGTTTACCGCATGGGCTCTTATGACGGATCCCGACTCCTCATTTCCGCCAGCAAAAACGCACGGAACATCCGTCCGCAGGATCCCGGCCTTCTCCATTGCGATCCTTGTGACGGTGTCTCCCAGATACTGCATATGGTCAAGTCCGATCTCGGTGATCACGGTCAGAGCCTTATGCGGTACGCAGTTCGTTGCGTCAAGCCGTCCGCCGAGTCCCGTCTCCAGAATGATGACATCCGGTTTCTTCTCTTCAAACCAGAGCATCGCCATAAAGAACAGGAATTCAAAGAATGTCGGATGGGGCAGTTTTTTCAAGTTTACATAATGCATGACAAGCTGAAAAATGCGCGTAAAATCCTCGCGCGAGATCATCTCCCCATCATATACAAAACGTTCTCTGATGCTCACCAAATGCGGTGATGTAAAAACAGCCGTTTTGTAGCCCGCTGCCTGAAAGACAGACGCACAATAGGCACAAACAGAACCTTTTCCGTTTGTGCCCGCTACATGAACGATCTTTCGATCTGCTGCCGGTGAGCCGAGCATCTCATAGAATGCTCTCGTGTCCGCCGGCTTATTTTTTGCCGTAAATCGCGGGATCGAATAGATGTGATCCCTGGCTTCTTCGTATGTCATCATATCGCTGTTGTCATCTCGATCTCGCCGGCCTTGCATTTAAACAGTGCATGCTCTGTCTGGCCGGTGATGGTCCTGGCAGCATTCTCAACTTCTATGACCACGCCCTTATAGACGGTTCCGGTCACGTTGATCTTAGCGCCTTTGCCCACCTCGATCTTCTTCTTGATGTCCTCTATATCCACCACGATCTGGTCGAGTTCCTGGAAGTACTCGTCCTTTTTGGTGTTTAATTCCGCAAGGCTCGTGCCGCCCCGCCGAAGACCTGTCTCGTCTTCCTTGTGTTTGATGATCAGTTCCATCATGCTGAGCACGTCTTCAAGCTTCTCGCGGATATTCTCCTCGCGTGTCACAAGACGGCTCCACTTCTTGTAGAGTTCTGCGTCAAATCCCGCATGCACAACGGTCTTGACTTCGGCTGCATTGCCGACGTTCTGGGATTCTATCCCCTGCAGTCCGCATACGACCCCGCCGATGATATTGCCGCGCTTGCCTCTCACGAGCACTTTCTCGCCCGCATAGACCGTGGCATTCATGATGTAGTTGGCGACTACATTCTTGTCGGCCTCGACCTTGCACTGCTCGATGAAGTTGGCAAAAACGTTGCCTTTGCTGCGGATTTTGCCGATCATGTCGCCCTGCACGCCTCGCTGCAGTGTGATATCACCGCCGGCATACAGATTCGCGCTCTCGACCGTGCCGGTGATCGTGAGGTTCCTGCCGGCACGGATCTCCGCGCCTGCGCCGACGTTACCGGATACGAGCACATCACCGAAAAAGTCGATCCTGCCGTTGTTATAATCTACATCTTCGCGGACCTCGTAGAGATTGCGGATATCGATATTGCCGTCACGCATCTCGATCCTGCCTGCGCAGTTTGCGTAGTATTCATCGCCACGGCGGACAATCGTGCTGCCCTTTAAGGGCATCAGTTCCTTGACCGGCTTCACGGCCACAACCGTACCGTCCACGCAGTAACCTTCTTCGCCGGCAACAGCGGGGTGATAGATCGCGATCAGATCGCCCTCCTCAACGTTCTCGAGTTTGCAGACCGATCTGTAATCGACGGAACCGTCCTCTAAGATCTCCGGCGTATGCGTCGCCGGATTGGTATCAAACATGTATTCAAAATAGCCATCCTTGCCTTCGGATGCTTCTTTGCCCTTGGCGATGAGGATCTCGCGGCGATAAATGCCCTTTTTGGCCATAGCAGTAAGACGTGACTTGATATAACCTCTCATCACGCCTTGCGTCTCAAGAAATTCAGTCAGACCATGTACGGTATAGCCCTTCTCGTCGAATACTTCGGCAAGATAGAGCCATGCCTCCATCTTATCGTCGGAAATGCGCACGTAGCTTGATTCTTCGGCCCGTCCGGTCTGCTGAAAACGCCTTTTCAGTTCGTTCAGCTGATCCCATGAGAGGGATACCGCTTCGTCTCCCACTGCTCACCACGCTCCTACAATAATAGTATGGCTTATTTTGTTAATTGTTGCAAGCGATTTTCCACCTGCTCCATCATCTGCGAATACTTCGTCAGCTTCGCCTTTTCTTCAGCGATCTTGGCCTCCGGAGCCTTCGATAAGAAGCGCTCGTTTGCGAGCATTCCGTTTACGCGGGCAAGCTCTCCCGTAAGGCGTTTCTTTTCTTTTTCTAGACGCTCGATCTCCTGCTTTATGTCAACCAATTCAGCAAACGGGATATACACCGTTGCATCCGCGAGCACAACGGAAACCGCATCATCAGCGATACCCGCTTTGTCGGACTGTACCTTCACTTCGGAAGCATACGCAAGCGCGCCGAAGAAAAGCCTGCCTTCTTCGAATGTGCGGCGCGTCTCGTCCTTGGTGCTGACTACGTATACAAGCGCCTTGCGGGACGGCGCTACGTTCATCTCGGTGCGGACGTTACGGATGCCGCGGACCGCTTCCTTGATGATCTCGATGTCGCTCTCTTCCTTTGCAAATGCGTATTCATCCCTGTAAACAGGCCAGGAGGAGATCATAATGGATTCTTCCTTATCCTGAAGATTGCAGAAAATCTCTTCCGTGATGAAGGGCATGTACGGATGCAAAAGCTTCAGTGCATCGATCAGCACGTTCTTCAGTGTCCAGAGTGCCGCGATATGGCTGTCCTTATCGTCACTGTTGTAGAGACGCGGCTTGACCATCTCGATATACCAGTCGCAGAACTCATCCCAGATAAAATCATATACCTTCTGAACCGCGATACCGAGTTCGAACTGCTCCATATTTGCGGTCACGTCACGGATCAGTGTATTGAGTTTGGAAATGATCCATTTGTCAACAGGCTCGAGAGATGCCGGCACCGCATCCGGGATCTGACTGCCCTCTTCGTTCATCATGATAAAACGGGACGCATTCCACACTTTGTTTGCAAAGTTGCGGCTTGCTTCTACCCTCTCGTAGTAGAAACGCATGTCGTTGCCCGGTGCGTTTCCTGTGATCAGCGTAAGTCTCAGTGCATCTGCACCGTACTGTGCGATGATCTCAAGCGGATCGATACCGTTTCCTAACGACTTGCTCATCTTGCGTCCCTGGGAGTCTCTTACCAGTCCGTGGAACAGAACCGTATCAAACGGCTTCTCGCCCATCTGCTCGTAACCCGAGAAGATCATACGGATGACCCAGAAGAAAATGATATCATAGCCGGTAACAAGTACATTGGTCGGGTAGAAATACTTAAGGTCTTCCGTCATCTCCGGCCAGCCCAGTGTCGAGAACGGCCACAGTGCAGAAGAAAACCATGTATCAAGCGTATCGGGATCCTGCTTAAAGTGCGTACAGCCGCACTTCGGGCATACATCCGGCATCTCCTTGGCTACGATGACTTCGCCGCAGTCGTCGCAGTAATATGCGGGGATGCGGTGGCCCCACCAGAGCTGTCTGGAGATACACCAGTCACGGATATTGTCTGTCCAGTTGAAATAGATCTTGTCAAGACGCTCGGGGATCAGCTTGATCTCACCGGTCTTAACAGCATTTACGGCCGGTTTAATCAGCTCGTCCATCTTCACAAACCACTGCTTCTTGATCATCGGCTCGATCGTTGTCTTGCAGCGGTCATGCGTACCGACATTGTGCGTATAGTCCTCGATGCGTACAAGAAGTCCGAGCGCATCGAGATCCTTTACGATCGCTTCACGCGCCGCATAGCGATCCATGCCCTCATACTTGCCGCCGTTCGCATTGATCGTCGCATCATCGTTCATGATGTTGATCTCGGGAAGGTTATGACGCTTGCCGACTTCAAAGTCGTTCGGGTCATGTGCCGGTGTGATCTTTACAACGCCGGTTCCGAATTCCATATCAACATAGGAATCCTCCACGATCGGGATCGCTTTATTGACAAGAGGAAGCCATACGCTTCTGCCTTTTAAATGCGTATAACGCGCATCATCCGGATTGATCGCGACAGCGGTATCGCCGAGCATCGTCTCGGGACGTGTTGTCGCAAATTCCAGAAATTCCGTCTTGGAAGGCTGTCCGTTCTCATCAACGAGCGGATACTTGATGTGCCAGAAATGACCTGCCTGCTCCTGATACTCCACTTCCGCATCGGAAATGGATGTATTGCAGACCGGGCACCAGTTGATGATCCTGCTGCCTTTGTAGATCCAGCCTTTCTCATGCATTTTACAGAAAACTTCCGTAACGGCCTTATTGCAGCCCTCATCCATGGTAAAACGTTCTCTGTCCCAGTCACAGGAAGAGCCGAGCTTCTTAAGCTGCGAGATGATCCTTCCGCCGTACTCCTTCTTCCATTCCCATGCACGCTTCAAAAAGCCTTCGCGGCCGAGGTCTTCCTTATCGATGCCCTCTTCCTTGAGCTTCTCAATGATCTTGACTTCCGTCGCGATCGACGCATGGTCGGTGCCGGGCTGCCAGAGCGCGTTGTAACCCTGCATCCTCTTAAAACGGATCAGGATATCCTGCATCGTATTGTCAAGCGCATGACCCATGTGAAGCTGCCCCGTGATATTCGGCGGCGGGATCACAATGGTAAACGGCTGTTTGGAATGATCCACTTCTGCGTGGAAGTACTTTTTCTCCAGCCATCTTTCGTAGATTCTGTCCTCGATCGCCTTGGGATCGTAGGTCTTTGCGAGTTCTTTTGCCATAATCTTCTCCTTCTTTTCAGATAAAGGTAATAAAAAACGCCCCTTATCGATTGCTCGATAAAGGGCGAATGATCGCGGTACCACCTTACTTTGTAACTTGCAGCCCTTAACGCGGGCGATACGTGAATCCCTACACAGATCGCATCCTTCAGGATCCCGGTTCGGAAGCTACCTTCCACAGATGCCTTCCGACGTGTCTTTCAGCCGATGAACACGCTCTCTTTCCGGGGCCTTCCATGTACTCCTCTTCGTCATAACCTTTTTATATACTACTTAAATATAGGTGGGACGGCCTGTTTTGTCAAGCCGTGCACCGAAAACCGGCGGCGTTTTCTATCAGCTTATGTGATGCTTGGTCACAAATGCTTTAAGCTCCATGCGGATCGTCACGCCTTCGCCGGCAGCATACAGGCCGGCCTGTTCCTCCGCAGCATCCGCAACATTGTTAAATGCTTTGCGAAGCTCCGAAAGCACTTCGGCGGCATCCGGACCCGCACCCTGTCTTGCCGACAGATAGTTTGCGATCTTACGGGCATATTCGGCCGTATACAGATGCTCGCTGCGGATCGCACTGCCCTGATACCATCTGTCCATGATCTGCCTGAACTGCATCTGCGCAGCCTGATCCGTTATGCCATGTAAAGCCAGTTGCTGCGGGTCGCGGTACATCAGATTGCATAGATCTATAGGGAGATCATCCGGCATCTGCTTGGTCCGATCGAATGCCGAAAATTTCGGGATCCCCTGCATCTTCCACGCATCCATCGCATATCTTTTCTGATCGGCTGACGCGTCCTGTGCGATCTTCCATGCAAGATCAACAGAGTTAAGGCCGAGCGCTTCCAGCTCCGGCGTCATGTTGTACCAATGCATCGCCTCATTTTCTCCGTGCGTTTTCTCAAACTGCTCTTTCAGCGCCGCAAATGTCGCGGGGCGGGTTATGTATTCCACCGCTTCATATGCGCTCGGGATATCGCCGGAAAAAGTCTCCGTCCAGTTCACGTTTACATGTGCATCATTCATCACCGGCAGTGATTCAGACATTCCGCTCATGTCGGCTAAGGATTCCGCCTCCATCTGCTTGTATCCTGCATAAGAAACCGTCCTGTCATGCAAAAAGAGCGGAGCCGAGCCTGCAACCGACAGAACGGTTCCCTCATAGTAACTGTATTTCCTGCGGACCAGTTCGTCTCTTTCCGTAAACAGTTCGGGGAAATTCGCGCAATAGCAGATCAACCTGTAAAAACCCTGCTGGTTCACAAAATCGAGGTCGAATTCTTCCTGATGGTCCTTCAGTTCCTGCGGTGTCAAAACCGGATAGCCCTGTCCGTATTTTCTCTCCAGATAGTCGACCTGCGCCGCCATCAGATCGAGGAAGATCCGAAGGCCCTGCAGATTCTCCCGGCGTGCTGCCTGCACCTGCAGCGGATCATTGGGATCGGCAGGCGATGCCGCCAGCTTTTTGATAAAATCAGCCATCGCACCTTCCGACATTGTGTGGCAGGCTCTCAGATTGGCAAAGCAGAACATATGCCTTGTCAACGACTCTCTGGTCTCAAGATCGGATCCGGTAACGTGGTATTTACCTCCGACGAGTCTGTCAAATACATTTCCCCGTTCCTCTTCCAAACCCTTCAGATAAGAAAGGTGCCTGTCTGCCAGCGTTGATGCCGCATTCTTTCCATACTCAAGGGGCAGCTCCGGCTGTATCTGCCGATACTGCGTCGTCAGTTCCGGATTCACATCCTCCGGCATAGCGGCGCGCAATGCATCATTCCCGAGCTTCAGCACACGCTCCGCAGCATCCGCTGTCACGATCTTCAAAAAGCATGCCCGCTCTTCCGGCGATGCTTCCGGATCATAGCGATGTCCGATCTCGGAATTCAGATGCGACGCATAGAAGCTGTCTGTGATCACGCACATCTTCGCGGTATAAAAGTTCACCAGCTTCTGTGCCTGTTCATACTTGATATCAAAAAGTTCTTTAGCATCGGCATCCATGTACTGCCAGATATTCGGCTCATCCTCGAGCATAACGTTAATAGAGAAGAGCTGCTCGCGGATCTTAATCAGCTCCCGGGCATTCTCTGCGATCTGCGCATCGCTGCCAAGTTCGATCGACGCATAATCCACCTTCATAAACTCGCGGATGCTGCTTGCGACCGCTTTCATACGGGCATCCCCGCCGGCCAGATAATCCGTCACAAACTGCCGGTCGGCCGTAATGCCATGCACGCCCAAAAAGCCGAAAAGTGCCTTCTTCTCATGGAAGGATACCGTGGTCTGCGTAGGCAGAAAATCAAAGAACGCATCCACTTCGTGGCTCTTGTTCCTGACATCCTCTTCGGCCGTATCGATCAGCCGCTTGTTCGTTGTGCGGGCATGCAGGACCGTTCCCTCTTTTTTGATCTCTTTTTGGCGCTTACGCGCGCTGGAAAAAGCCGGCTGCGGCTCCTCTGCATAGAGCTGTTCCTTGGGCTGATAGGCAGGGAGTACGATCTCCGAAGCTTTCTTCATCCCCATCAGGCGGAGCCGCTGCTTGGTCTTCTTCTCTTCCTGCTGCTGTGCATCCAGCATTTCAAAATCATGCGTTACCTGAAATACATCGTCGACTTCCTGCGACATGATCGTTTCACGCGTCTGTGCCCATTTTTTCTGCTGTTCCATATCGGTATGTCCGATTCCCATGTTTTTCCCCCTTTTACAAATACAAGATCGCTTCTTTTGCCTTGCCCAGAAGATCGGGCTTGTTCTTCACCATTTTCCCGATCAATCCCGGCACGACCGGATTGACCGCATTCATTACGATCGTCAGATCCTTCGTTTTTTCCTTTGCCAATGCATTCCATAGCTCCTGCAACAGGCTCATCATGCCCAGTTTGCACGCCGGCTTCAGAATATGTACATAATCGATCAAAAGCGTATCCTGATCCATGATCGAGAGAAGACATCCGGCTACCCTGCCCTCATCCATTAAGAAAAAACTGTGCGCGGCGTCATATGATTCCCGCATGCGAAGGACCGGGACAGAGCCATCCTCCGAATTCGCCCGGAGCGTGCGCATCTCATCCTGAAAGGCATGCCACACCTTCGAGGTCAAATCCTTAAACGGTGTCACATGATCGAAACCGACCGGCGGCACCGGCTTTGCAAAGAGCTGCTCATCCACATCCGAAAGTCTGACTGCATAGATCTCACTTTCAAAAGGATCAATGTCAAATCCGGCTTTGGATAAAAGGCTGCTAAGACCGCTCTCACCATCTTCCGTATAGTTGCATCGCAAATAGTCATAGCCGCTGCTTCGAAGTACGTAGACGGTCGAAGTCAGGAGACCTTTCGCGATCTTCTTACGGCGCATGTCTTCGGAAACATAAAGCCATAACAGGCGCGGGTCTTCCCCCGCATCCACCGCAGCGATCCCGACGGGCCTGTCATTTTCGACCGCACCGATCACAAGATCTGTCGTGTCCCATATGGACTTCGGCATCATTTCCAGGAAAACTGTTTTGTTTTCTTCTGTGATAATGGTGAAATTCATTGTTATCTTCCCTCCGGATCTGTAACTGTCTGACAGTATTATAATGCTTTGTCATAAAACTGTCACTGTAATATACGTTTTTAAACGGCAAAAGGCTAGTATCCGCAAAAGATTTATGTTACCATTTTATTGATCAAAGACACTGATCGCAAAGGGAGTATCACAGTCCATGAAGGCGACCCTGTTCAACCGATTTCTGAAAACTGCATATCTGACAGCAGCCGCAGTTCTTTTGATGGGAAGCACAGCCTATGCGGCAGAAACGATCGAAGAAGACACCGTCTATGAAGAGGATACGGAGATCTCGGAAGATCTGGTGATCGCAAGCGATACGACCGTAACGGTCAAGAGCGGTGTCACTCTGACGATCCCCAAAGACGTATCTGTCATCTTATACGGAACGCTCGAGGTCGAGGATGATGGCGTGATCGACAACCGAGGGACCTTTAAAGTCAGCAAGACTGCGAACTATGACGCGGATGTCATCACAGGCGACGGCGATGTCGTACCGCTCTCCGATCGCAGTTACCGTGAGATCGACGGGCGTCTCATTTTCGGATCCAAGGAAAGTGAACCGGAACCCGGTGAGCAGAAAGCATAGATAGAAGAATAGACAGACAGAGAACGGATAATAAGATCGGCAGGCCTTTCGGGCCTGCCGCTTTTTTGTTTGATCAATGATCCCTCATCGCGCGCATCGCATTTAAGATCGCAAGAAACGCAACACCGACATCGCCGAATACCGCCATCCACATGGTGGCCTGTCCGAATGCGGCCAGAACCAGGATAGCTGCTTTCACACCGATCGCAAAGATCGTATTCTCGCGTGCGATCCGTACGGTCCTTCTTGCGATCCGGATACCTGCCGCGATCTTGGAAGGTTCATCCGTCATGATAACCACATCCGCCGCTTCGATCGCCGCATCAGAGCCAAGACCGCCCATTGCAATCCCGACGTCACTCCTTGCAAGAACAGGCGCATCGTTCATGCCGTCTCCGACAAAAGCGAGCCTGCCGGAGGATGACTTCTTCGACAGAAGTACCTCCATCTCGTCCACCTTCTGATCGGGCAGAAGCTCAGACCGGATCTTCGTGATCCCAAGCGCTTTGCCGACAGCCTCCGCTGTCTCTTTTCGGTCACCCGTAAGCATGACGATCTCTTTTATGCCAAGTCTCTTAAGACTTCCGATCGCCTCCGCCGCGTCCTCTCGAAGTTCATCCGTTATGAAGATGTAACCTGCATAGGTTTGATCGACCGCAACATAGACGATCGTCCCGGCCTGCTCTCCCGAAAAGGCCCCAAAACCGATCCCGTGGTTTTGAAGATGCTTTGCACTTCCCGCAAGTACTCTATGCCCGTCAATAACGGCGGAAACGCCGAACCCTGCCTCGTCCGTAAGGTCCTTGATCCGCGTGCGGTCAACAGGCTGTCCGTATGCCGCAAGGAGCGCCTTGGCGATCGGATGATTCGATGCGCTCTCCGCAAGTGCCGCAAAGGCAAGAAGCTCGTCCCTTTTTTCGGATGGGATCGCATCCCCGTCATATCCTGCGGGACAAACCTCCGTTACGACGAAATTCCCTTTTGTGAGGGTGCCCGTTTTATCAAGAACGACTGTCTCCACTTTGGAGAGCGCCTCTAAGTAGTTGCTTCCCTTTACCAGGATCCCGGCACGGCTCGAACCGCCGAGGCCGCCAAAAAAGCTTAATGGGATCGAGATCACGAGCGCACACGGGCATGATACAACAAGAAAGGCGAGTGCGCGGTAGATCCAATCGCTGAATCCGCCACCTGTAAGAAGGGGCGGAACAACCGCAAGACAGGCTGCAAGGCCGACAACAGCCGGCGTATAGTAGCGTGCAAAGCGCGAGATAAATGTCTCGCTCTCGGATTTTCTCGAACTTGCATCCTCAACCAGTGAGAGGATCCTCGTAACGGTCGATTCCGCGAAGGGCTTTGTCACGCGTGCCGTGATCACACCCGTCAGGTTCACGCAGCCGCTGATCACATCGCTTCCCTCAGCCACATCACGAGGCAGGCTTTCACCTGTCAGCGCCATCGTATCAAGGCTCGTCCTGCCGCTTGTCACGATGCCGTCAAGCGGGATGCGTTCGCCGGGCTTTACCTCGATGAGTTCACCGACCGATACTTCCTCAGGGCTGACCTGCACGATCTCTTCGCCGCGCACCACATTGGCATAGTCCGGACGGATATCCATCAGTTCACTGATCGACTTCCTCGATCTGCCGACCGCATAGGACTGGAACCATTCGCCGATCTGATAGAACAGCATAACGGCGACGCCTTCGGAACACTCACTGATGAAAAACGCACCGAGCGATGCGACAAGCATCAAAAACTTCTCATCCAGCGCGCGTCCCTTGACAATGTTCTGTACGCCATCTCTTACGACATCACTGCCGGCAGCAAAATAAGCCGCAAGGTACAGAGCCAGTACGATATTGTAGGACAGACCCTTTATAAAATGCTCCGCGCACAGCGCCGCAATAAACAGCGCCGCGCCGGCCAGGATCCGCCATAGTCTTTTCTTTAACTTCTTAGACATAGTGTATTCTCTTTACGTGCCTTCTCCTTAGAAAGCAACGCATTTCTTTTCTTTATTTCTCGCGAACGGTCACATCAGGCTCATACTTCTTTACGATCTTCTTGATATCCGCAAGAAGCGTTCCCGCAATGCCGTCTTCTGCCTCCACAACCAGTTTCTGTGTCAGTAGCGTGACTGTGCTCTTCGTAACGCCTGCCATTCTGCCGACTTCCTCCTCGATCTTTCCGGCACAGTGTGCGCAGTCAAGGTCCTCCAGGATAAATGTTTTGATCATTCTTTTCTCCTCCTCTATTCCATGATGTGTTCAAGCCCCTGGCTTAAGATCGTCACAATGTGATCGTCTGCCAGAGAATAATAGATCGTCTTGCCGTCGCGGTGACCGCGCACCAGATCCATCTGCTTTAAGAAACTAAGCTGATGGGAGATCGCCGACTGCGTCATACTGAGGCTGTCGGCAATATCCTGCACGCACATCTCCTGCTCCGACAGGGTGCTCAGGATACGGATCCTGGTCTCGTCTCCGAATACCTTGAAGAAACCTGCCATCTTCCGTATGTTCTGCTCATCCGGTTTGATCATTTTCATGTAGCACCTCTCTTATATGAATACATGAATAAATGTTCATATATTCATTATATGCAATCCACGCAGATTGTCAATCGTTAAGTGAAAAACTTCTTTCCGTTCAAACCGGCATTTTTTCACCTGAACTGGAATTTAGTCTTGCACACAACTAATGAAACTCCTCGCAGACATCGTTTCACCTGCCGATCTTGTACAGCAAAAAGAGCAGCCCCCCGCAGGGAAACTGCCCTTCAATCTGTTGTTTTCATTATACCAGGACCTTAACGTCCTGCATGCTCGCAACCAGTTCACGCGCCTTGTCAAGATAGGCATCGTGGATACAGATCACAAAGATGTTTCGATCGTTCTCGGAATGGAACATCTTGTGAAAAAATCCCCTCTCCTGCCATCTGACAAAATAGGAAATGCCGTTCTTTAAAAACAGCCGCTCGATCTGGTCTTTCTGTTCCTTGTTCGTAACCGCACAGAACGCGATCTCATTGTTCACCTTTACGCTCGAAAGCGCCGTCGGTTCAGCTCCTCTCATGCTATAATTCTACTCCTTGATTCATGATACGGGCTTCGTTGCGTCTGCTCATGGTCATCTGTGATTCCAAAATATCGAACCAGTTCTTTGATGTACCCGGGCGAAGCGGATTCTCATTCTCCGCCTGACCGGCCCTTTCGTTATATCCGATCCTGCTCTTTAAAGCATCGTCTTCAATGGCGCCGACCTTACCGAGGCTTTTCGCGCTTACTGCATTGGTATTATATACGTATGTAGGATATCCAATCGCTCCGACTCGCATAATCCGGCTCCTTTCCTATATTCTGATCACAGGATCTCTTTATAATATTATACACCTTTACAATTCTTCTTTACAAGGGGTTACCATTCGCCCTGCTCATAGTAACAATTCGGGGCAATATCAGATTTTTGCTTCGCAAAGGATTTCCCCTCACTCTTGCATCGGATTCTCACGAATCACGCAGCAAGTGCGCGCTTCTGCTTTAAAAATCTATAAATAGCCTTCAAGAAGCGTATAAATCTCCTCGCGCCCCTGTTTCGTTTCCGACGAAAAGGGGATCATCACGGTCTCTTTGTCCGCGCCAAGCGTCTCCCGGATGAGTTTTAACTGCTTCTGAATCTGGCTGCGCTTGATCTTATCAAGCTTGGTCGCGATGATGATCGGTTTGAAGTTCTGCGCCATGATCCAGTCATACATCAGCCTATCGTTCTCGCCGGGCGCATGCCTGATATCGATGAGGAGAAAGACCGCACGAAGCTTTTTCGATGTCTGCAGGTACCGCTCGATCATCTTGCCCCATTTTGCCTTCTCCTCCTGAGAGACCTTGGCAAAACCGTAACCGGGCAGGTCGACAAAGTAGATCTCGTCGTTCACGTTATAATAATTGATCGTCTGCGTCTTTCCGGGCTGCGCCGATGTACGGGCTAGCGATTTGCGATTCATCAGCGCATTGATCAGCGATGATTTGCCGACATTGCTCTTACCTGCAAAAGCCACTTCCCATTTATCGTTCTCCGGCAGCGTGCTTGTCACGCCGCAGACGGTTTCCAAAGCCGCGCTCTTTATAACCATACGGTCTCTCCGTTATACTAGTGCTTCCTTCAGCACTTCCTTCATATCCGACACATACACGATCCGGACGCCCGATTTGATCTCAGCGGAGATCTCATCGACATCCTTCGTATTCTCCTTCGGCACAAGCACTGTCTTGATCCCTGCCGTCTTGGCTGCCAAGATCTTTTCCTTCAGGCCTCCGATCGGCAATACGCGACCGCGCAGCGTGATCTCACCCGTCATCGCAACGCTCGCTTTTACCTTTTTATTGGTGAGTGCTGAGAAAACGGCTGTCGCCATTGTGATACCGGCGCTCGGTCCGTCCTTGGGTACCGCCCCTTCCGGGATATGGATGTGAAAATCGTTCTTTTTAAAGGTATCGGCTGAAATCTTATATTCTTTAGCGATCGAGCGGATAAAGGAGATGCCCGCCATCGCGGATTCCTTCATCACATCGCCCATCTGTCCTGTCAGTTCGAGCTCGCCCTTGCCCGGCATGATGTTCACTTCGATCTCCAGTGTATCGCCACCGACACTCGTCCAGGCAAGTCCGCGCACGACGCCGACTTCATCCTTTTCATTCGCTTTATCCGGCGTGTATTTCGCCTTGCCCAGGTATGTCTCCAGATTGGCCGCTGTCACGCGCACTTTGCGCGTTTTGACCGCAGTCTTCTTTGCGGATGCGCTCTTGCCGGCTGCTTTCCCGGCACCCGCCTGTGCTTCCTTCTCTTCCAGAAGCTTTCTTGCGACCTTGCGGCAGATCTGTCCGATCTTGCGCTCCAAGTCACGCACGCCCGCTTCGCGGGTATACGATTCGATCAGCGCCTTCAAAGCGGAATCGGCGATCGAGAGCCTGCTCTCATCAAGGCCGTTCTTTTTAAGCTGCTTTGCCAGCAGGTGCTCTTTCGCAATATGGAACTTCTCATTGGCCGTGTAGCTCGTGACCTCGATGATCTCCATACGGTCCAAAAGAGGGCGCGGGATCGTCTGCATCGAATTGGCCGTTGCCAGGAACAAAACGCCCGACAGGTCGAGCGGGATCTCCACATAGTGATCCCTGAAATGCACGTTCTGCTCATTGTCAAGGACCTCAAGAAGAGCCGATGCGGTATCACCCCTCTGGTCGCTCCCGACCTTATCGATCTCATCCAAAAGCATCAACGGATTGTTCACGCCGGCCTGACGCAGGCTTTGCGCGATGCGGCCTGCCATGGCACCGACATAGGTACGTCTGTGACCGCGGATCTCCGCTTCGTCGCGTACGCCGCCTAAGCAGATGCGGACATATTTTTTATTGAGTGCCTTGGCAACACTTCTTGCGATCGACGTCTTACCGGTTCCGGGAGGGCCCACAAGGCACAGGATCGGCGCATCGCCGCCGTTTGTAAGTGCACGTACCGCCAGATATTCGAGGATACGCTCCTTGACCTTGTCAAGGCCGTAGTGATCCTCATTCAGGATCTCTTCCGCACGGCTGATGTCCGTGCTGTCCTTGGACTGCTTCGACCAGGGAAGTTCAAGCAGCGTCTCGATATAGCCGCGCTCCACAGCCGCCTCGCTCGAGGAGCCTGCGATATGCCTGAAACGCACGATCTCCTTTTTGATCTTGTCCTTCACGTCTGCCGGCGCTTTGAGCTTCTTTAGATCCTCTTCAAACTGCTCTGCATCGGAAAGTGTATTCTCCTCGCCAAGCTCTTCGCGGATATAGTGAAGCTGCTCTCGTAAGAGATAATCCTTCTGGTTCTTATCGATCCGGCTCTTGATATCCATCGAAAGCTTAGCTCTAGCGGATGCGATCTCCGCTTCGCCAAGAAGGATCTCGCCCAGCTTGATAAAACGATCCGGGATTGCAACAGCCGAGAGCACTTCCTGTTTTCTCAAAAATGTGATCGGAAGGTTCGCCGTGATCTCGTCGATCATCGCACAGATATCCGTCATGTCCTGTATGCGCGGCATCACGCTCTTGGCGACCTTCGGATAAAACTTGCCGTATGCTTCAAAGCTTGAGAGCATCTCCCTGAGCATCGCCTGCTCACCGACTTCATCGATCACATCGACCGGCACTTCGGATACGGATGCAACGATATAAGGCTCCTTCTCCATGAAATCATGAAGTGCAAGGCGTCTCTCGCCCTCGGCGAGCACGCGGATGATGTCACCCGGGAGCTTTGTGACCTGACGGATCAGGGAAAGCGTTCCGATCTCAAACACATCGTTTACATCGGGGTCATCCACGTTCGGATCTTTCTGCGCAACAAGAAAAACGCGCTCATTCTCTGACATCGCCTTCTCGATGGCCTGAATCGACCGCGGACGGCTTAAGTCAAAATGGATGATCATGCCCGGCATCACGGTCAGGCCGCGCAGTGCGACCGCCGGCAATGTGTAGTGATCGCTTGTTTCTTTGATGACTTTCCCGGGCTTTACTACTTTTGTCTGTTTCTTCTCTTCCATAGCTCATGATACCAAACGCCGCTAAATTCTTAGCGGCGTTTTTGTTGTCTTACTTTGCTTCTTTCATTGTCTTTTTGTGCACCACCAAAGGCCCGCTGGACCCTTCAATGGTATCTTCGGTGATAATGCACTGCTCGATGGTCTCGTCGGACGGGATCTCATACATGACATCCATGAGCGCCTTCTCCATAATGGAACGGAGGCCTCTCGCGCCCGTCTTACGCTCCATTGCCTTCTTGGCGATCAGCTTGATCGCGTCCTCTTCGAAGGTCAGCTTCACGTGATCCAAGTCAAACAGTCTCTGATACTGCTTCACCAGTGCATTCTTGGGTTCTTTGAGGATACGGATCAGTGCTTCCTCATCCAGTCCCTCAAGTGCAACGTTGATCGGCACACGACCTACAAACTCGGGAATCAGGCCGAACTTTACAAGATCCTGCGGTGTTACCTCTTCTAGGATCTCGCCGATCTCCTTGGTCGTACGATCCGCAATGGATGCGTTGAATCCGATCGTCTTACGGTTCAGTCTCGTCTCGACGATCTTATCAAGACCGTCAAACGCACCGCCGCAGATAAACAGGATATTCGTTGTATCGATCTGGATCAGTTCCTGGTGCGGATGTTTACGACCGCCCTGCGGGGGTACGGAAGCCTGCGTGCCTTCGATGATCTTCAAAAGCGCCTGCTGTACACCTTCACCGGAAACGTCTCTTGTGATCGATACGTTCTCACTCTTCTTTGTGATCTTGTCGATCTCATCGATATAGATGATGCCGTACTGGGCACGCTCCACATCATAATCGGCCGCCTGGATCAGTTTCAGAAGGATATTCTCAACGTCCTCACCGACATAGCCGGCCTCCGTCAGCGTAGTCGCATCCGCGATCGCGAACGGTACGTTGATGATCTTGGCCAGTGTCTGTGCCAGATATGTCTTACCGGAACCGGTCGGCCCCACCATGATGATATTGCTCTTCTGAAGCTCCGCCTCATTGGCATCCTTCTTTGCGGTCACACGCTTATAGTGGTTGTATACCGCTACGGACAGCACCTTTTTGGCCTCGTCCTGTCCGATGACATAGTCATCGAGAAAGCCTTTGATCTCCGCAGGTTTTAAGAGATTGATCTCACTGTCGTTCGGCATGGGATCATTTTCAAACTCTTCTTCGAGGATCTCAGCGCAAATATCGATACACTCGTCACAGATATAGACGCCCGCCGGACCTGCGATCAGTTTCTTGACCTGGTCCTGCGTCTTATTGCAAAAAGAACATCTTACCTTGTCGTCAGATTTCTTTCCTGCCATCTTGTTTCTCCTTATTTATCGGACTCCCTGAATGTGATCACCTTGTCAACGAGGCCGTATTCCATAGCCTCCTGCGCACTCATCCAATTATCCCTTTCCGTATCCTGACATACCTGCTCATACGGTTTGCCGGTATTCTCGGAAAGCATTCTGTTCAACTTCTCTTTGGTCTTCAGGATGTGCTTTGCCGCGATCTCGATCTCGGTCGCCTGTCCCTGTGTCCCGCCAAGCGGCTGATGGATCATGATCTCCGCATTGGGAAGCGCACTTCTTTTGCCCTTGGTACCGCCTGCCAGAAGGAATGCGCCCATGCTGGCTGCCATGCCGACACAGATCGTCGCCACATCACACTTAATATAATGCATGGTATCATAGATCGCCATACCGGCCGTGATCACACCGCCCGGGCTGTTGATATAGAGCTGAATATCCTTCTCGGGATCTTCCGCTTCCAGAAACAACATCTGCGCTACGACCAGCGCCGCGGTCGTCTCATTGACCTCTTCTCCGAGGAAAATGATCCTGTCCTTCAGCAGTCTGGAATAGATATCGTACGAGCGCTCGCCGCGGCTTGTCTGTTCAATGACATAAGGTACTAAACTCATGCTGTTTATTTCTCCTTTGCTTCATCAACAACAAATTTAACAGCCTTTGTGATCGCAAGGTCTTCCTTGATCTGCGCGATCGCCTTCTCATTGCCTGCGATCATCTCTTTGACCTTGTCGATCTCCATGTTATATACTTCGGCCATTCTCTCTAATTCTTTATTGTACTCTTCTTCGGATGCTTCGATCTTCTCAGCCTTTACAACCGCTTCCAGTACCAGGCGGGATTTGATCTTGCGCTCAGCCTGCGGCTTTACCTGCTCAAGCATCTTTGCCTGATCAAGGCCTGTGAACTGGTAGTACTGCTCCATGGAAAGACCCTGCATCTGCATACGCTGTGCGAAATCATCCACAAGCTGTCTCTGCTGTGTCTCGATCATCGCTTCCGGGATCTCCATTGCCGCATCGTTCACGATCGCTTCGATGACTGCATCTTCCTTTGCACCCTCAGCTTCTTTAACCTTCTTCTCTTCGAGTTTCTTGCGAACGTCCGCTTTGTACTCGTCTACTGTCTCAAACTCGGATACTTCGCTTGCGAACTCGTCATCCAGTTCGGGAAGGATCTTCTCTTTGATCTCTTTAACGGTTACTTTGAAGGTCGCCTTCTTGCCTTTAAGCTCTTCCGCGTGATAATCCTTCGGGAATGTAACCTTTACATCTACCTGCTCATCCTTATTAACACCGATCAGCTGCTCTTCAAAGCCCGGGATGAATGCGCCGGAGCCGATCGTCAGCGGGTAGTTCTCACCCTTGCCGCCTTCGAACGGTTTCTTTGCTACAAAGCCTTCGAAATCGATCACGGTGATATCGCCGTCTTTAACCGGTCTGTCCTCAACGACAACGGTTCTTGCGCTGTTCTCGCGCTCTTTGTCGATCGCTGCAGTCACTTCCTCATCCGTAACGGCCGTATCCTGCTTCTCAACCTTCACACCTTTGTACTTGCCAAGCTTTACTTCCGGCTTCAGTGCCACTTCCGCTGTGAAGACAAAAGGCTTTCCGGCCTCAAGCTGTGTCACCTCGATCTTCGGTGTGGAAACGATCTCTTCGCCGCACTCGTCATATGCCTTGTCGTATGCATCCGGGATCAGGATGTTTGCTGCATCTTCGTAAAAAACTTCCTTGCCGTACATCTTCTCAACAAGCTGTCTCGGCACTTTGCCTTTACGGAAACCGGGAACACTGATCTTGTTCTTGTTCTTGTTATATGCGGTCTGGATCGCTTTTTCCAGCTCTTCGGCGGGAACTTCGATCGTTAACTTCGCCATGTTTTTTTCTAACTTTTCTACCTGTACGCTCATTTTAAAACTTTTCCTCCTTCATGGGGCTCACCCTTAAACTTCTGTGATACTCTATAATCAATCAGGGTCAAATGCATAAAACCCCATATTCACAGTCATTAAAGGATTATAGCATACCGTTTTTCAATACGCAAGATATGGTTCCCGCGCAAATTGAACGGATTTGTGCGCAAAATTGTGCAATCAAAAAGAGCTGCGAACTCTCGCGGCTCTTTTTGTCTCAAAGGATATCAGGCTACCGTCGCCTCTGTAGCATCTCTTTTGACCCAAAGGGTGCGTGGTTGCAACGAAATTTACCACCTCAGATATCCCTATCTCCATGTTGTCTGAAGCGTTTTCTTTTCTCGTACACAGTCCGCAAGGTACATATTAATTAAGGTCTGATACGGTATACCGCTGCTCTCAGACTGCCCCTTGAAGTAGTCAATCGTCTCACTGTCAATGTTGATGGTGATCTGCTTCTTAAGCTTCTTTGCATATGGATTTTTTTTTGCATTGGAAAAATCATATTCAGCTCTCATGGACTGCTCCTTCTTTCGTCCCATTCAAATGATAATTGTTTCATATTTATATTATAATTACTATGTACATATTCGTCAATAGTTGACTCCTGCCAAGACATAGAATTTAATGGATATTAAAGTTTACAACATCCGGCAGCCAAAATATAATTTTATATAGAAAGAAGGAGGGGTAAAACATGAAATACGCAGCTGTATTCCTGGCAACAGGATTTGAAGAGATCGAAGCACTGACCGTCGTTGATATTCTGCGCCGCGCAGGCATCGAGGCCGTGACCGTTTCCGTCACCGGAGAAAAGACCGTGACCGGTAGCCATGCGATCCCCGTGATCGCAGACAAGCTCCTTGATGAGATCGATTTTGTGGATGTCTCCGTTCCGGTTCTGCCGGGCGGCATGCCGGGTACGAATAACCTGGAGGCATGCGACGCGCTCATGCGCGAGATCGATGCCTTCTTTGCATCCGGAAAACCCATCGCCGCGATCTGTGCCGCGCCGCGCATCCTTGGCCACCGCGGCATCCTAAAAGGGCGCGAAGCGACCGTGTACCCCGGCAATGAAGACCAGCTTACCGGCGCGATCGTCACAGGGAAAAAGGTGGCATGCGCAGGCAACATCATCACCGCGAACGGCATGGGCAGCGCGATCGATTTTGCGCTCGCGATCGTGGAGCTTCTTACAGGGGATAAGGCGCTTGCAGAGAAGATTGGGAAAGCGATCATGTATCTGGAATAGATTAAAACAGATCAGATTGATGGCGGGCGAAGGCTCCCAAAACTATGAAAGATGCCTTCGCATGTGCACTTAATGAATAATGATTTTTCAACGGGCATTTCGAGGACGTGTTTGAGCGAAGCGAGTTCCGCAGAAATGGCCGACGCTTTGAAAAATCGTTATGAATTTAGTGCCGAAATGCGGGCACTTGAATAGTTTTGGGTGTCTTAAGCCGCCGCGACCGATCACAATATCAATTGGAGCATTATGGAAATCGAAAGAAAATTCACAATAAAAAAGCTTCCGGAAAACCTCGAGCAATACGATAAGAAAGAGATCGAGCAGGGGTATCTGTGCACGGAACCTGTTGTGCGCGTGCGCCGCTCGAACGACAGCTACTACATGACGTATAAGGGCGGCGGCATGATGGCCCGCGAGGAGTATAATCTGCCGCTTACGAAGGAAGGCTACGAGCACCTTGCCGCCAAGCACGACGGGCGTCTCATACAGAAAACGCGGTACCTGATCCCATATGAGAAGTACACCATCGAGTTGGATGTCTTCCATGGCGATCTGGCACCGCTTATCATGGCGGAGGTCGAGTTTGACTCCGAAGAGGAAGCACTCGCCTTTGAAGGGCCCGACTGGTTTGATAAGGACGTCACGCAGGATCCGAGATACCATAATTCGAATATGATCTGATATTCATTTCGAACATAGTAAAACGGCACAGCAGAAAGTGTGCCGTTTTCTTTTGATATACTACTCTGCCCAGTTTTCGATCCTAAGATCCCTCACGCGGGAAAACTCCTTCTGAGAGTATTCTCAGAAAGATTACCTTTAAAACCGGAAAATGATCCCGACCGCCATGGCTCCCAAAAACCAGAACACGGGGTGGATCTTTTTGCATTTAGGGACCTGCAGGAGACCTAAGATGATCGCGCAGAGAATGATCGTCTTTATGGAAGGTTCGAAGGTGCCGTCATCATGCCATACAAGAAGTGAGACGCGGCAGACCTGCAGTACCGCAGCGGCGATCGCTGCCGTTACCGCGGGACGGATCCCATAAAATGCGCCCTTCACGATCTTGTTCTGATCGAAGTTTTCAAGAAACTTCGCGATCAGGATGATGATGATCAGACTCGGCAGTACCAGACCGAAGGTCGATACAAGTCCGCCGAAAAGGCCGAGCGTCTCAAAGCCAGCATACGTTGACATGTTTAGCCCCAGAGGTCCCGGGGTCGACTCGCTGACCGCGATCATGTCCGTCAGCTCGCGCATCGTATACCAGTCTTGCGTTTTGGTCAGGTCCATCAGATACGGAAGTGTCGCCGGGCCGCCGCCGACCGCAAACAGTCCGATCTTAAAAAATTCCCAGAAAAGTTCAAATGCCATCGTGATCATGACTGCTCGCCTCCCTTCTTAAATCCGAGGAAAACGACGATGCCCACTACAGCTGCTGCCAGAATGATCAATACCGGCGGGATGTCCACAAACAGGGATACCGCAAACGCCACGCAGCAAACAACCCAGCAGAAAGCGTTTTTAAGGCTCTTCTTGGCCAGGGTATAGACTGTGTTGAGCATGAGGGCACAAACGGCCGCTCTGACGCCCATAAACGCGTGCTGGAGCCATACATTGTCCATGAACGCACGGAGGAATGCAGCCACAGCCGTGATGATCACGAGTGACGGTGTCACCATCCCGAGGGTGGAAACGATCCCGCCGATGACACCTTTTCTCTTATAGCCCACATACGTCGCGGTATTGATCGCGATGATGCCGGGCGTACACTGTCCGATCGCGTAGATATCGATGATCTCCTCCTCGCCGAGCCAGTGGCGCGTCTCAACAAGCTCATATTTGAGCATCGGGAGCATGGCAAGCCCGCCCCCGAAGGTCAGTCCCCCGATCCGAAGGAAAGACCAGTATAATTCCCATAATTCTCTCACTTTCATTCCACCTTATGCACAAAAGATTTACGGAAAGACCGGCAACACCGATCTTTCCGCAGAAAACATAAACGAATCACAAACACTTCTATAACAGTTAAAAAGCATCAGCACAAAGGACATATTTCCTAAACGCTTCTCACTACTTGATCACCAGATGCCAGATATCGCGGTTATACTCGAGGATCGTACGATCCGATGAGAAAAATCCCGCCTTCGCAATGTTGACAAGCATCTTCTTGCGCCAGGTCAGCGTTTTCTCATAATCGTTGATCGCCTTATCCTTCACGCGGATATAGTCTTTGAGATCGAGCAGCGTCATAAACCAGTCTTTGCTCAAAAGCTCGTTGTAGAGACGCTCCAGGTTCTCCTTGTGGCCGACCTTCATGGCCTGCGGGCCGACGATAAAATCAACCGCCTCGCGGATCACCTTGCTCTTCTTATAATAGTTTTTGGAGACGTAGTCCGCCTTCTCGTAGTGCTCGATGACTTCGTCCGACTTCGCGCCAAAGATATAGATGTTCTCATCGCCGACAAGCTCGTGGATCTCCACGTTCGCGCCATCGTCCGTACCGAGCGTTACGGCGCCGTTGAGCATGAACTTCATGTTGCCGGTTCCGGATGCTTCCTTGCTTGCGAGCGAGATCTGCTCCGAGATATCGCATGCGGGGATCAGCTTCTCCGCGTATGTGACATTGTAATTGTGAACCATGACCACCTTCATGTAGCGGTTCACATCCGGATCCTTGTTCACGATCTCCTGCAGCACGAGGAGCAGGTGGATGATATCACGCGCGATCACATAGGCAGGTGCCGCTTTCGCACCGAAGATAAAAGTGATTGGGCGCTTCGGAAGCTTGCCTCCCTTGATCTCTAAGTACTTGTGAATGATGTAGAGCGCGTTCATCTGCTGGCGCTTATACTCATGAAGACGCTTGATCTGGATGTCAAAAACAGACTCCGGATCGATCCTGATACCCTCCGTCTTCTTAATGTAGTCCGCAAGGGCACGCTTTTTGTCCATCTTGATCTCGGCAAGTTTCTTTAAGACTTTGCGGTCGTCCTTGAACTTCAGAAGACGCTCGAGCTTCGATGCATCTTTCTTATAGCCGTCGCCGATCAGACTCGAGATATAACCCGCAAGTTCGTGATTGCAGGAAAGGAGCCAGCGACGGAAGGTAATACCGTTCGTCTTGTTGTTAAACTTCTCCGGATAGATATCATAGAACGCTTTGAGTTCCGTATTCTTTAAGATATCCGTGTGGATCGCCGCCACGCCGTTTACGCTGCATCCGTAGTGGATGTCGATATGAGCCATGTGCACGCGGTCGTTCTCATCAATGATCTGCACGCGCGGATCGTCGTACTTCTCGCGCACACGCTTGTCGAGTTCCTTAATGATGGGAACGAGCTGCGGCACGACTTTTTCCAGGTATTTCAGCGGCCACTTTTCAAGTGCTTCCGCGAGGATCGTGTGGTTTGTATATGCGCAGCACTTGCGTACCGTCTCGATCGCTTCATCGAGCGTAAATGCCTTTTCATCCACCAGAATACGGATGAGTTCCGGGATCACGAGCGTCGGATGCGTATCGTTGATCTGGATGATCGCGTACTTATCCATGTTCCGAAGGTCGAGCTTATTCTCATGGAGCTGCAGGAGGATCAGCTGCGCTGCGTTGCTGACCATGAAATACTGCTGATAGATACGAAGGAGGTTCCCCGCCTCATCCGAATCATCGGGGTATAAGAACAGCGTCAGGTTCTTTTCGATCGCTTTCTTGTCAAAGTCGATGCCCTTCTTTACAAGCGATTCATCCACGCTCTCTAAATCAAACAGGTGCAGTTTATTGACACCGTTGTCATATCCGACCACATCGATATCATACAGTCTTGATGTCACGCTGCAGTCGCCGAACTTCACTTCAAACGTGGTATCCGTCTTATTAAGCCACGAATACTTCTCGATCCACTCATTCTTGTCCGCGTACTGCAGGCGGCGCTTAAAGGTCTGCTTAAAGAGCCCGAAGTGGTAATTTAGGCCGATGCCCTCGCCCGCATAACCGAGCGTTGCGATCGAGTCAAGGAAGCATGCCGCGAGGCGCCCGAGACCGCCGTTACCAAGGCTGGGCTCCGGCTCGACTTCTTCGATATCGGAGAGGCTCTTGCCGTTTTTTTCCAAAATGTCTTTGAGGGTATCATAGATGCCCAGATTGATCAGGTTATTGGAAAGGAGCTTACCGATCAGGAATTCCGCAGAGATGTAGTATACCTTCTTATCACCCGAGATATGCGGCGTGCATGCAAGAACGCGCTTCACGACAAGAAGCAGGGCATAGTACAGTTCCCGGTCCGTCGCGGTCGCGATCGTCTTTCCGGTCATCTCCCCAATCGTCTTCTCAAGTTCAGATTCAAGGTCCGTCATGAATACCGCTTTCTGCATATCCTGTTCCATCGACATAATCCTCTTCCTCCTTCATCACATTGTCTGTAAATCAACAAATCTGTCTGACACTATTATAGGCGAGGAAGGGTGCCCGTGCAAGCATCGCGGCGTATTTTGCAAAGCGCGCTGCAGGCATAAAAACACCCCGAAGCTATGCTCCGAGGTGTCCGTCTGTACGCTTTTGAGAAAATGTGTTTCCTTCCCTTATTTTGAAGCCTTAACCTCTTCCTCTTTCTTCTTTCTCTTGAAAAGAAGGAATGCGAAGAATGCAAGAATCGCGCCGATGATACCAAACGGTGCGACCGGCATCGTCTCATCGCCGATCGATGCTGCAAGCGGAATAGCGGGGTCGGGACCAAGGTCAAAGAGATCCGCTTTCGCAGATTCCAGGTCATCGATCTCCTCGAAGGTATCTGCCTGCGCCGATATTTCATCCGGAATGAAGAATCCGTCATCGCCATCGGCTGCGCCTGCGCCTGCACCGTTGCCGTTTACACCGTTAGCTGCGCCTGCACCGTTATCTATACCTGCGCCATTACCCGTGCCGGGATTCTGATCGCCTGCGGCAGGTGTCGCGCCGTTATCTGTACCCGGTGTCTGATTGCCTGCAGGATTCGTACCGTTGCCGTTTCCGTCGGGATTGGTGTTGCTGCCGTTTCCACCACTGCTTGAACCGCCACTGCTTGAACCGCCGCCACCGTTGTCGTCATCGTCGTCATCATCGTCGTTATCGGTGCCGGTGTTGCCGCCGGTGGAAGGATCCGTTGCAGGGTCAGTGTTGCCGCCTGTGCCGGGATCGATCGTAGGATCTGTGGTAGGATCTGTCGTCGGATCGGTTGTAGGATCCGTTGTCGGGTCTGTACTCGGATCGGTCGGATCTGTTGTGCCGCCTGTGCCGGGATCGGTGTTGCCACCGGTAGTTGCGGTCTGCTTCTTTAAGTCTGTGCCGGTGCCGGCTGTGTAGGAATCGCCCTCATTAACCTTTGCATCTACAGTAGTAATTGTCTTGTAACCTGCATATTCATAGTATTTCAGATAATCAGGATCGATCTTGCTCAGATAGTCATCTGTATTGTAGAATGCTTCAATACGCTTTCCGCCCAAAGTCGTTGACGTCCAAGCGGAAATATCCTGCCATGCCATATTACCGAACTGGTTCTTAAAATAAGCTTCCCAATGTCCGTTTTCGAAATTGTAACGAAGGGTTCCCTTTTCCGTGCTGGTCCTGTTATTTCCGGTTGCCCCTGTTGTATCAAATGTATAGTCATAAACAAGAACCTGATTTCCGTCCTTGTCTGTATAACTCTGCGGAACCGATGTGCCGAATCCCTGTGTCTTACTGTTTACGGCAAGGCGCTCCTCATACACATAGAATCCACCGGCGGTAGAACGCTTCAGATCATACCCCGTCGTGGTCCTTCCGCCGCTGACAGAAGTCACATTCGTCGTAAGCTCAACATTGTCTTCACCGTAAGTCGCTTTCAGTTCAGCGATCCGTGCGTCCGTCACGCCTTTCTCTTCAAAAGAATTGTTTGCTACAGACACCGGAATAACCGATACTGTCCCGTCATCACCGACAGAGTAGGTATAATACTGCGTCTCGCTCTTAGCATTTTCGCCTTCACCTGTGGTGACCGTAGTCTTGAAAAGACCGTTTGTGATACCTGCAAACGTCCCTTCCACGCGGCTTGTATTCGACCCGCCGGACACCGCGCCGATGATCGCGGATGCATTCGTATCGTTCTGCTCGCTTACGATCGCATCGATCTTTTCAACGATATCATCGCCGTACTTTTCTTTGATCTCTTTGTTAACGTCTTCCTCTTCGCCTTCACCTGCGTTTGCTGCCGGTGCAGCGCCAAGAAGCGCCATACCGCGAAGCTGAATACCGCCCATTCTCATGAGAGATACGGTAGGAGACAGGCCATCCTCGTCTTCGATCGGATCTGTATCAGCTACACTTTCATCATTGCCATCTGCGTTAGCGTCACCATCTGCGTCTGCGTTAGCGTCCACATCATCTGCGTCCGCATCCTGATCATCGCCGTCAACTGCATCATCAGAATCCGCGTCCTCATCATCGTCATCTGCATCGGCCGCATCCGCATCGCCGTCCTGCGCATCGGAAACGCCGCCGTTATCATTCTCATCGCCGGAACCTTCGTCGTCTGCATCATCGGAATCATCCGCATCGTCAGAGGAGCCGCCCTCATCGGAACTGCTGCCGGAATTGTCGGATGCGCTGTCGGAACTGCCGGATCCGCTGTCAGAGCTGCTGCCGGAATCGCTGCTGTCAGAGCTGCCGCCATCGGAATCACTGCTGTCGGAGCTGCCGCCATCGGAATCGCTGCTGTCGGATCCACCGTCGGACTCACCCTCTTCAGCTGCCACAACAACTGTCATAGTCCCGAGATTCCCAACATTTGTACCGATTCCAAGCATAAATGCCATCGCCCAGACGATCGCTTTTGCTACAAATCTTCCTCCCAATTTCCTTCTCATAAATACCCTGCTTTCTCTAAATTAATGCTTACATGTACGTAACCATATTGTTATACGAAACCTTTACTATTTAAGAGACGCGCTTTTCCTGATATGGTTCTTTATTCCCATGCAAATAGATAATAATAACCATTACAAAATGTAATGGTTATTAAAACTACTTGAAGTTGAAATTGTCTATTGCCCACGTTCGATCAATTCATCCATCTTACAGTTTAATGCCTTACTAAGCTTATATAGCGTGATAGCAGCTGTGTTATTGATCTTTCGTTTCCCCTGTTCAAACAGCTGGATCTGCCTGATAGGCACATCTGCAAGTGACGCCAGTTCAGACTGTGACAAGTCGGCCATTTCGCGTTTTCTCCGAAGTCTTGTCTTGTTTTCGATTGCTTCCGTTCGTTCCTGCAGCGCTGTGACAAACTGCATGATATCCATTTCGTGATAGGGTTCATACATCCTTATGATCTCACTAAGCGCAGTGCATTCCAAAATTTCTGTGAAGAGAAGATCCGAATACCATTGATAGTATGCCAAAATCCAACCTGCCCAGTACTCCGGCGACTTATCGAGGTACATCTCATCTTCCATATCAGGATACGGACAGTTAACTTCTTCCAACACCGCTCTTGCCAGTTCGCAACCGTTCATCCCGGCCACATAGGAAGGGTTTCCGGCTGCAAACTGTTTTGAGTGATCAGAAACCGCAAAAGCTTCCGCAAAATCGTCCGGTTCAAGCCCTAATGTATTCACTGCAAAGTCAACCGCATGGCCCAATATGCTCTGTGCTGAAGTTACATACAATTCATCGTAAGCGTGGATCGCCATTTTCAATCCTCTCCCTCATAATATCGATCATAAACAGTCCCGTCACTTCATCCTTTGCTCCACGCGTATCGCGATAAGCCCGTCTTGCATCCAGATCCCGCTTGGCCTTCATTTCATAGAACCTGGCAGCCACTGCAGGCACTGCTTCAAGAAACGTAATACTGTCAAAGGCCTTCTCACTTTTCAAGACAACCTGCTCTCCAAGCTTACCAAGGCGCATGGCTTCCGATAATTTTTGCAGAGAGATTGCACCCGCGATAAAATCCTGTGCAAAGGAAAAATAAGAGTCATCCGCCCGATATCCTATGATCAGGTCGTACTGCTCTACGTCGATATAAAAGTGCTCTTGCAGGTAGTCTTTTGCTTCTTCCGATAGACTGCTCTTCTGCCAATAACTTCGAAATCTTGTCAAAACAGCCAGCCAGTTCAAGATCGTATACTCATCGGAATTCAGATTCAGAACTTTCAAACCGTCTAAATTCAATTCATATTGATTGGCATAGCCATCCGTATTCCTGGCGCATGCCCACTCTTTTGCAAGATCCGCATTTTCTGTTGTGTAAAAACCGTAGCCATAATCGTTCGTCCGTTTCCCTCCATGAAAAACAGGCTTTTCAATAATATGGTCAGATCCGTGATAAATGATCATATACCGTATCTCCTCTCGTTTTAATTATATCGCTACAGCGATACACTTTCAAGCTTAATAAAAAATAAAGGCCCGGACCTTTCGGGTCCAAGCCTTTCAAATGCATCGTTAGATCCTATTTTGCTTTCTGCTTCATGCGGCTTCTGCTTGACGGTCTGCGCATCTTGCCTTCACTAAGGAGCAGCATCTGCTTCTGGAAGATGTACTGCGTCAGCTCTTCGTTCGGACGCATCTTACAGCCGATGATCTTATGTGACTCATCAAGTCCTTCAATGCGAGCGACATTCGCAGCCACTTCAAAATTCACGCGTCTCGCCGTACGTCTGCCCTTCTGCAAAGCATCGGAAAACGTGATCACCACGCTCTCACCCATCTTAACGGGAATGCTCGGCGAGATCGTAAAGCCGATGCCGGTCCCGCTGATGTCACGTACGCGCACGGGCTGCGACTCTTTGTTGTAGCCGATCTTGACATGCCCGTCCAGGCCAAGCGTCAGTCTGTAACTGCCGCGCCTGTTGTTACCGCTGCTCTTACTGTCTGACATGAGCACGAGTACGCTGCCGAGATACCGGTTGCTCCCGGGTGTCATCGGAATATGCATACTGTACGGGATCTTGATACGGATCGTCTTCACAGTGTGCCACACGCGAAGCATCCCATCTTCCGAAATGACCGCCTTACAACGTACATTGGGCGCATTAAAATTCACGACCTTACGATTCTTCGTATAGACCGTGCGGGCAAATACAAACCTGCGATGCCCTGTCTTTTTGGCGATCGCCGCCGCAACGGCCCGAAGTTGCGGATGTTCAATTTCAATTGCAGACGTGCGGAAATTCACAAAACGCTTCCCGCTGATCGCGAACAGTGTGATCTCGCGTCCGCCCTCAAGCTCATCAATATACATAGTTCCCCCGAAGTGCCTCCAATCTGGTACTATTGTACCATATTTCATGGCGCAGTAACAGATAGTTTTCACCTTTTCCCAAAAATAATCATATCAGTTCCGAAACATTCTGAAAAGATATAAATAAAAAAAGCGTCATCCATCATGAATTCTCATGACAAATGACGCCTAACGTGACAAAATTATAACAACGATTTCCGCAGTTCTTCACCGCTCTTGTCGGAAAGATATGCAGGCGGCACGTCCAGAACCGTCTTGCAGCCCGTCATGCCCTCTGCATGCATGCGGTATACCGCACGAGCATATGCGATCAGGACGCTGGTCGTAAACTCCGGATTGGAGTCGAGTTTTAAACTGTACTCGATGATGTGCTTATGCTCTTTGTTCATGCCGGTACTGCCGCTTCTGAATACGAAGCCGCCGTGCGCCATGCCGCTGTGATCGCGAAGAAGCTCTTCTTCACTGATGAAGTGAACCGTCGTATCATAGTCGGCAAAGTAATTGGGCATCTCTTTGATCGCCTTCTCTACCGCTGCCGCATCCGCACCGTCTTCCAGAACAACAAAGCACTCTCGCGTATGCTTCTCTCTTGTCGTCAGTGTCGGGTTCTCGCCTGCACGAACTGCTGCGAGAGCCTTCTCAACCGGAACTGTATACTGCTTTGCGTTCTTAACGCCCGGGATCCGGCGGATCGCATCGGAATGTCCCTGGCTCACGCCCTTGCCCCAGAATGTGTAGTCTGTTCCGTCAGGCAGGATCGCATTGCCGTAGCAGCGTGCCAGTGAAAACATACCGGGATCCCAGCCGACTGAGATCATCGCAACCTTGCCGGCTTTTTTTGCTGCTGCATCGGCGTTTGCGAAGTGCTCGGGGATGCGTGCGTGCGTATCAAAGCTGTCGATCACGTTGAACATCGCCGCATACTTCGGTGTCTGTTCGGGAAGATCCGTCGCGGAGCCGCCGCAGAGCATCAGCACATCGATCTTGTCCGTCCACTTCTCGATATCGGATACCGATACGACCGGCACACCCGCCGTCTGAATCGTCACACTTTTCGGGTCTCTTCTTGTGAAAACCGCACAAAGTTCCATATCCTTCGCTTCCCTAATCGCGCACTCGATGCCGCGACCAAGATTTCCGTAACCTAAAATACCTATTCTGATCATAATGTTCTCCTCATTTTCTTATTTTTAAGCATAAAGGGGCCTCACCTCTCGGTGTGCCCCTTTGCACTTGGTCACAATATACAATTAATACTCCATTGCTTTCTCTTCACCGTTCATGACGCGAAGTCCGCCCTGAACGAGTGCAAGGAGCTCGTCTTCACCGGGATATACGGTGATCGGTGCGATGAAGCCCGCACGCTCTTTAAGGCCGGCTACAACAACCTTGTCGTAAGCGATACCGCCGGTGATGATGATCTGATCTACCTTGCCGGACAGAACGCATGCCATGGAACCGATGTCCTTTGCTACCTGCATGATGAATGCTCTTCTTACGAGATCCGCATTCTTGTCGCCGCCGTCGACCATCTTGGCAACGTCACGCATGTCGTTTGTGCCGCAGTAAGCGTTGAAGCCGCCGTTGCCGACCATCTTCTTGTATACTTCCGCTTTGGTGTACTTGCCGGAGAAGCACATATCGATGAGACCACCGTTCGGTACGCCGCCCGCTCTCTCGGGAGAGAATGCGCCGTCGCCGTCAAGGGCGTTGAATACATCGATGACTTTGCCGTCTGTATGCGCGCCGACGGATACGCCGCCGCCCATATGTACAACGATCAGGTTGAGATCCTTATAAGGCTTGCCGATCTCTTTTGCATAGCGCTTTGCGACCGCTTTCTGGTTCAGAGCATGGAAGATGCTGACACGGGGAAGTTCCGGCACACCGGAGATCCTTGCTTCGTCGCAAAGCTCGTCAACAACTACAGGGTCAACGATGAAAGAAGGAACGCCGATCGAGTCGCCGATTTCTCTTGCAAGGATGCCGCCTAAGTTGGAAGCGTGCTGGCCGGATACGCCGACCTTCAGATCCTCAACGAGCTTGTCGCTTGTTGCGTATGTGCCGCTCGGGATATGACGGAGCATACCGCCGCGCCCTACGATAAAGTCAAGAGACTTAATGTCAAAATCCTTCTCTTTCAAGAAGTTTGTGATGATATCCTTACGGAAATCTTTCTGATCTACGATCGAAGCATACTGTGCGATCTCCTCTGTGGAGTGACGTAAGGTTTCGTCGAACAGCAATGTCTCGTCGTCAAAAACGCCAATTTTAGTAGATGTGGAACCGGGATTGATGATCAAACTCTTCATATCGTACTGCCTTTCCGCGTCTATGCGCTTATTTATTCTTTTTCATGGATTCCGCTACGAGTGCCGCAAGTGCGATGGAGTTCGCCTTGGTCTCACAGGTATCGGAACGGCTTGTTAAGATAACCGGTGCTGCCGTACCTGCAAGCAGGTCGCCGCATTTTACCTTGGTGGTATGATGCAGGGTCTTGTAAACAAGGTTGCCTGCGTGGATATCCGGGAATAAGAGGATATCCGCATCGCCCTGGATCGTACGGTCTGTAGCGCCTTTGTGTCTTGCAGCTTCGGGATCGATCGCAAGGTCAAGGGAAAGCGGGCCGTCTACAACGCAGCCTGTGATCTCGCCTTCTTTGTTCATTCTGGTAAGTTCTGCCGCCTCAACGGTAGCAGGCATCTTCGGGTTTACTACTTCAACTGCCGCAAGCGGTGCAACCTTCGGGTTAGCCACGCCGCACGCATGTGCCACGCTGACTGCATTGTTGATGAGTGCAACCTTATCTTCCAGTGTCGGATATGTCATGAACGCTACGTCTGTTAAGTACAGAAGCTTCGGAAGACCCTCCACTTCGAAAACAGCCACATGAGAGAGCGGCTTACCGGTACGCAGACCGACTTCCTTGTCAAGAACGCTCTTTAAGAAATCCTTTGTGTTCAGGATACCCTTCATATACATATCCGCTACGCCGTCGTGAACCAGCTTAACGGCTGCAAGGGATGCCTCGATATCATCTTCGTAATGCTTGATCTCAAAGTCGGAAATATCGATATTGTTTTCCTTTGCGATCTTCTCGATCTTGTCCTTGTGGCCTACAAGGATCGCATTCGCTACGCCGCGGTCCTTCGCCATTCTGACTGCCTTGAGCACTTCATCATCCTGTGCTACGGATACGGCAACCGTCTTCATATCAACCTGTTTTACTTTTGCGATCAGTTCCTCAAATGTTTTGCTCATGATTATCTACCTCTGTATGATCTGTTTTTAGGTGTTCTGCAGGCCTTCGGCCCATTCGTTAAAAGAATAACACTCTCGCCTGCAAAGGTCAATATGGCGCCCGTTTTCTCTTATGAAAAAATGCGCCTGCCCTAGTGTACTGTCGGATCGTCAACGCCCTCTGCCGAACAGTTTTCCGCATGAAAACGTTTCAGTGATTCTGCATCCCAGCTCTTGGATCTTGTCGAGAGACGGATATCAAACATCTCCGACATGCGTCGCAGCGCTTTCTTCTCCTCCGCAAGCTGCCTTGCAAGCCAGTCATGCTCCCGGTCTTCCATCAACTTGGTGACCAGGACTTCACGTTCGCGCTTGGACATCTTCTTGCCGGCTCGTCCTTTTTTATGGACCTGTCCGTCATCGGACACGGGCGTCTGCGGACGAGGCATCGCGTCCTGCTGCATCTGCCCCCGGCTTCGGGCTTCCTGACGCTTCTTTTCATCCAGGGCACGCTGACGCAGACGGATGATCACAAAGAGAATGACAACTCCGTACAGTAGGAAAAAAAGAAACATAGTCCCCCTCCTTTACTTCTCGGAGATCATTTCCTTCACTGCGGAAACGGTACCTGCCAGGTTTGCGATCTCAGACGGGACCACGATCTTGGTCGCCTGTCCGTCTGCCATCTTTTCAGCCGTCTCATAGGACTTGAGCGTCAGATATGCAGCGGACGGATTTGCTTCGTTGATATAACGGATACCTTCCGCTCTCGCCTTCTGAACCGCAAGGAGCGCTTCCGCTTCACCCTGTGCCTCACGGATGCGCTGTTCCTTCACCGCATCTGCACGCAGGATCGCTGCTTCCTTCTCACCTTCCGCCAGTGTGATCGCGGACTGTTTCTTACCTTCCGCCGTCAGGATCGCTTCACGCTTCTCACGTTCCGCTCTCATCTGTTTCTCCATTGCATCCTGAATGGAACGCGGCGGCTGGATATTCTTGACCTCGACACGGTTGACCTTGATGCCCCACTTGTCGGTCGCTTCATCCAGGATCGTTGTGATCTGTGTATTGATGCTGTCACGGCTTGTCAGTGTCTCATCAAGGGTCATGCTGCCGATGATGTTACGAAGCGTTGTCGCAGACAGATTTTCGATCGCTGCGATTGGACGCTCTACGCCGTATGCAAACAGCTTAGCGTCGAAAACTTCAAAGAAAACAACAGAATCTACCATCATGGTAACGTTGTCCTTCGTGATAACGGGCTGGGGCTCAAAATCAGCCACCTGCTCCTTTAAAGATACGCGTTTAACGACCCTGTAGAAGAACGGGATCTTTAAGTGAAGGCCCGCCTCCCAGGTCTCTTTGTATTGACCGAGAAATTCCAATACCCATGCGTTTGCCTGCGGTACGATACAGATGCAGGAAAACAGAAGGATCAGTGCTAAGATTACAAGTACAAGAATTACGTATTGCATAGTGGTCTCTCCTCTCTTGGCGGCTTTGCCGCACCTCTTCTATTTTACACGTTTTTCCCGTGAACGTAAAGAAGCACCCCACTCACGCAGGGCGCCTCTTTATGACATGAAATTCTACACTTGTGGTCCTTTATTTGAAGTATTTGATCTCCTTGTGGAGCGTTCCGATGTCTTCGGAGATCTGACGCATCTGGATGCTCATATCGGATACCTTTGCGGAGATACCGGACAGAGATGCGGATACTTCCTGATTGCTTGCAGCATTCTGCTCGGAAACGGCACCCAGGTCGTCCGCTGAGGATGCGATCGTGGACTTCACGCTGTCGAGTTCGGGCATCTCTGCCTGGATCCTCTTGGTCGCATCGGTGCTCTTTGTAGCAGCCGCTTTCAGCTGTGTGAATGTATCCTGTACTTCTCTGATGATCTCCTGCTGGTCCATGATCATCTTATATACTTCATCAGCCAGCTCTACAGAAGTAGCGGACTGACGTTTGATCTCCTGAACCACCTGTGAGATACCTTCCGCACTTGCAGCGGATTCGGAAGACAGGTTGTTGATCTCGCCTGCTACGACTGCGAAGCCCTTGCCGGCCTCGCCTGCTCTTGCAGCTTCGATGGAAGCATTGAGAGCCAGCAGGTTCGTCTGGGAAGCGATGCTCTTGATCGCCTCAACCGCCTGGTCGATCTTGGTGATCGAATCGTTGGTGGAATCGATCTGCTCTTTGATGACCTTAACGGATTTAACGGATTCCTCACTGGAAACACGAACTTTTTCTACGGAAGCGGTTGCGCTCTCGTTTGCTGCGGTCACTTCTTCGGAAGCTTCGCCCAGGATCTCTACGGAATCTGCGATGCCGCTTGTTGTCTCGGACAGCGTGACTGTCTGCTGTACGATATCCTGAACGGACTGTGCAAGAGCGGTAGCGCCCTGTGCCAGATCCTCAACCGCGCGGGAGATCTGCTCAACCTGCGTGGTCGTATCGGCTGCAAGTTCTGCCGAGCTCCTTGCGGATTCCGAAACATCGTCTGCGATCGTCTGTACGCCGCTGATGATCTTTTTCAGTCTGGTCTTTAATTCCGCAACGGCAGAGATGAGCATTTTGGTCTCTTTTACGCTTGCCTTTGCGTCAACATCACAGTCAAGTGTACCTTCTGCGATCGTTGTAGCCGCATTGGCCGCCACATTCAGAGGTGCCACGATCCGCTTGGTCAGTACGACCACGATTGCGGAGAAGATCGCGATGCATGCTACTGCAAACAGGATCGAACTCCAGGTAGCCGTGCTTTCCGCACTTCTAAGGACCGTTGCGGGCGTGCCGGCAAATGCCATACCGATGACTTTACCGGAACCGTCCTTGATCGGCAGATAGTATACGAAATATTCTTTGCCGCCGATCATAACGCCGCTCTTCTCGACGCTCTTGCCGGCCTGGCAGTCAGCCCAGATCTGTGCATCAGACTTGGAGCCTTCATTCCTTGTACCGTCATCCTTCAAAAGGGATGTAACAAAACGGGTATCGCCCACGAAGATCGTCTGCTCGATCCCCTGATTCTTCAGCATATCCACGTATGCCGTATCATAATCGAATTCGCCGTTTGCAAGATAGCCCGGCGCAAAATGATCGTTCAATGTGTAAGCGACCGCCTTCAGCTTTTCGAACGACTCCGACTCAAGATTGGTCGATACGTTCCTGATCGAGATCGCTGTCAGGACGATCGATGTCAGGAGCATCGGACAGATCGCAAACAGAAGGAATAACAAAGTAAAATTAAAGCGTTTCTTTTTTGTCTTCTTATTCATTTTCGTTTCTCCTCCGTAGACTTTCCCCACACATTAGTGTCGATTTTATCCAAAATTATATTATCAGACTTCTTGTGAAAAATCCAGCAAATTTTTATGAAGCACACAACATATTGTGGTTTTTTTTCATTAAATAAAAACGAGATACATCGGAAGGCTTAGGAGCACCGGATACGCATAGCGGTATTCATTTGTAACCGGCGTCGCCAGAAGGAGTGTCAGGAGGATCGCAAAGCACGGCACGAAACATGCGGCCGCGGCTTTTCCCCTTTTCACAAGAGCGATCCCGAAAAGAAGGAGCAGTGCCCACGTGATCGCCCCGCAGCTCTCCGGCAGTCCGTAAAGCGGGATCTGCTGCGGCAATTTCAAAAACAGTTCACGAAGTTTAAGCCATAACGTACCTTTAAGCACAGGTGCGCCGGATAATCCGCAGTCGTTCGGTGCGATCGACTCATCAAAACCGATCGTCAGATTTGGCACATCGGGATACCAGTACCCCCGCGTTGTATCGATATAGCCTCGCATGTACGACAGCGGATGCTGCAGTCCGAATGCGATCCATGCCTTCAGATAAGCTGCTTTGTTATCCTCCAGTTCCTTTGCATCGCCCAGTCTGATGAGATTCTTCATATGGTCCGCGCAATGCGGCTCGTACGTCTCCGGGATCCTGCCGGTATCCATGATCCGGTTCCAGATCCTGTCCATCTCATCGGATACGGGCTCTCCGTCCGCATAGACACGCGCAACCGTCTGCACCGGGATCGACAGGGATTCCACAAACTCCGCACGCGCTTCCAGAACGGCTCCCGCAACGGGGATTTTGATGATCAGTACAACTGCGAGCACGATCGCATGAAGCAGGATCTGCTGCCGCCGCATCCCCTTCAAAAAGACGATCAGAAAAGGAACGGTCACCACGTATGCGATCAGACCGTTCGAACGAAGAAGCGAAAAGAGTACGCCGGTGATCAAAAAAAGCACGGCATCCGATCGTTCGATCCGCTCCTTTCCGTCCTCCCCCGCATGTACAAGCCGCACAAGAAGCGTCACAAAAAGCAGCGTCACATAGGAAAACAGAATATCCTTCCACATCGTTACGCTGTATGCGCCGTTTACGGGATAGCACGCAAAAAAGAGCAGGACCGCATAGCGAAGTCCCTTTTTGAGTCCCAGGCGCGTCAGCGTCATCATGAGAAAACCCGTGATCGCCGCGCACGCTGTCATCTGGAATACGGTATAGAATGCGATCGCATGCACAGGGCTTCCCGTCACAAAAAGGCCGAGACGGTACCATGCACCGATCAGAAGCGTATGGATATACGGATGATGGTCGGAAAACGGCCTTGCCCCGATGATCTGGCCGTACTGCTCTAAGCTGTCGACTGTCATAACGCCCGGATACTCGGACAGAAACCACACGCCCCAGATGAGCATGCAAAGTAAAAATGTGATAAGCCCGGGATGACGTTCAAGCAGATCGCCGGAAGATGCCCCCTGCGCCACCTGCAGGTTCACGGCCTGCACCTTTTCGCAAAAAGACGTATGCGAGGCTGCGATCAGGATCGCTGTTACCGATGTGATATACAGGCAGGCAAAGCCGCCCAGAAAGATCAGTGAATATGCCGCTAGAAAGAGTCGGCTGTGAATGCCCGCAAAGAGATTGTCGCGGTCAGCCAGAACGGTCGCAGCAGTAAAGAAAAGGCCAAGCGCTGCACCGGTTTTCAGGATCGTCCGCTCCGGTCTTTTTGCACGCAGGAAACGATCATAAGCCGTAAGGAGGCCTGCTGCGAGTGCAAATACGATCACACCCGAAATATGAACAGACGAAAAATGCAGCCAATGCATCATCGTCACCGTTATCAAAAAGGATAGAAGTAAGTGCCTGATCATTGCCGATTGGCCGATAGATCGGATCTTCATAAGATAATCCCGCCTTTAGAGAAGATAAGTCTCGCAATAGGTGCAGGCGCCGTAATCGTCCACGCTGCCACAGACAGCGTCCGCCTCCGCCTTCACATTGTCAGCCGCATTGCCCATCGCAACGCTGTGACCGACTTCATGGAACATCTCTATGTCGTTGCCGCCGTCGCCGAATGCGATCGCCTCATCCTTGGAGAACCCATAATACTCGAGGATCTTGCGTACGCCTGTGCCCTTGCCGCAGTCTGCCGGAACCAGATCGATCGCACGGTCCCACCACGCTGCCGGCTTGGTATTGACGGTCCCCTTCAGGACCTCGTCATATTCTTCCGGCGTGCATGCCAGCATGATCTGATAGACTTCACCGCTGATCTTTTCCGAAAAATGCGGATCGATCTTCAGTTCTTCGTGCGCGATATCGAAATATTGTTGCAGATCCGGACTCGATCCGTTGCCGACGCAGTAGCTTCTGCCTGCGATACTGATGGGCCGCCCCATCTTCTGCGTATTGGCAAGAACCTGCATCACTTCATCATGCGCAAGCGGATTGCTGTAGATTTCTTCGCGGTCATTGTAGCAGAGAGACCCATTAAATGTCAGATGGACATCGAAACGAAACCGCGGAAAATGCGGTAATGTCATGGGGCCGCGCCCCGTCGCGATGCATACAAGGATCCCCGCTTTCTGCAGAGCAAAAAGCGTCTCCTCAGCACGCGGCGGGACCTTCCCGGTTCCGATCGGGATAATGGTTCCGTCTATATCAAAAAATGCGATTTTAATCCTGCTCATAGTACAGACAGAGCCTTTCGTCATTTCAAATCGAGATTTACAGATTGTAAGAATTCAGATACTTCTCCTGCTCGGGGGTCAGGACGTCGATCTCTTTTCCGAGGAACTTGAGTTTTCTTCTCGCAACATCAAGATCTACTTCACGCGGTACATCGATCAGTTTTTCCTTGAGCTCTTTGCCGTGCTCAACCAGATATTTTGCGCTGAGTGCCTGGATCGCAAAGCTCATATCCATGATCTCGGCCGGATGACCGTCCGCGCAGGCGAGGTTGACAAGGCGGCCTTCGCCGAGGATAAATACCCACTGGCCGGTCGGCAGGTGATAACCCATGATGTTGTTGCGCTGCTCACGCATCTCGGTCGCGTTTGCTTTCAGCCACGCCACATCGATCTCGCAGTCAAAATGACCTGCGTTGCACAGAACCGCGCCGTCTTTCATAACGGCAAAGTCTTCCTGATCGATCACGCCGTCACAGCCCGTTACGGTCACGAAGAAATCGCCGACCTTTGCTGCCTCGTTCATCGGCATGACATCAAAGCCGTCCATAACCGCTTCGATCGCTTTAACGGGATCGATCTCGGTTACGATCACGCGTGCGCCAAGGCCTTTTGCCCGCATCGCGGTACCCTTACCGCACCAGCCGTATCCTGCAACGACAACGATCTTGCCTGCCACGATCAGGTTGGTCGTACGGTTGATGCCGTCCCAAACGGACTGGCCGGTCCCGTAGCGGTTATCGAAAAGGTGCTTGCAGTCCGCATTGTTTACGCGAACCATCGGGAACTGCAGCTTTCCTGCTTTGTTCATTGCTTCAAGTCTGATGATACCGGTCGTCGTCTCTTCGCAGCCGCCGATGATGTTCGGGATCAGCTCCGGCATCTCGTTGTGTACCATGTTTACAAGGTCACCGCCGTCATCGATGATGATATTCGGCCCAGCCTGCAGTGTATGACGGATATGTGCCTCATACTCTTCCGGTGTGGATCCGTACCATGCGTGAACTTCCATGCCGTCCGCAGCAAGCGCTGCTGCCACATCGTCCTGCGTCGAGAGCGGGTTGGAACCCGTTACATACATCTCCGCGCCGCCGGCATTGAGTACCTGGCAGAGGTACCCTGTCTTTGCTTCCAGATGAACCGATAACGCGATCTTCTTGCCCGCGAACGGCTTCGTCTTCTTAAACTCCTCTTCGAGCGTTCTTAAAAGGTCACAGTTCCTGTGCACCCACTCCAGCTTTCTGTAGCCGGACTCCGCCAAATTGATGTCTCTGATCTCACTTGCCATATCTTATCTCCCTTTAACTCTTTTGATCCAAAAGCTTTCTATTGAAAAAAGTATTTAATATGAAAAAAAGTGTTTAATACTCTTTTTTGTCCAGTTCCATACGTTTGATGATCTCGTTCACTTTGCTGTAAACAAGTTCTTCATCCATTGTCAGGATCCTGCGGCCTTCCATCGTAACCTTGCCATCGATGATCACCGTATCAACCTCCGAGCCGTTGGCCGAATAGGACAGGGCCGCGATCAGGTTGTTGGCCGGCATCAGGGACGGATTCTTCAGATCAAGGATCGCGATATCCGCTTTCTTTCCGACTTCCAGAGAACCGATCTCCTTCTCAAGACCGAGTGCCTTCGCGCCGTTGATCGTCGCGATCCGGAATACATCACGCGCACCGATGCACTGCGGTGTCTTGTGTGTTCCTTTATGGATGAGCGCGAGAAGCGACATCTCATGGAACAGATTCAGTGAATTATTGGAAGCCGCACCGTCTGTACCGATGCAGACGTTGATCCCTTTTTCCATCATCTCGGGAACCGGCGCAAAGCCGTTACCGAGTTTCATGTTACTTGCGGGGTTCGTTACAACGGAAACCCCATTCTTTGCAAGGATGTCCATGTCATGGTCATCGACCTGCACACAATGCGCCGCGATACACGGTACATCAAACAATCCGTTCCGCTCCGCCATCTCGATCGGTGTGCAGCCGTGCTCTTTTCGCACGCCTTCCATCTCGCTCATACTTTCGGATAAGTGAACGTGAATGCCGATGCCCGCTTTCTTTGCCTCATCGGATACGCGTCTGAAATAATCTTCCGAGCAGGTATAGGGTGCGTGCGGACCGAATTTAAACGTGATACGATCACAGTCCTTGCAGAACGCAATCTCTTCATAAGTCTGATCGATGCGGCCGCCGTCGTCCTCTGCGGTCCCGACAAGACCCCTGCACATCACGGCACGCATGCCGGATTCCTTGATCGCACGCGTCGTCTGCTTGATGTTCATCATCATATCGTTAAAACAGGTCGTGCCGGACTTCATCATCTCGATGATCGCAAGACAAGCGCCCCAGTAGGTATCCTCGTCCGTCATCTTCTGCTCGATCGGATCGACTGTGCCGAAAAGCCAGTCCATAAACGCAAGATCGTCCGCGACATTGCGCATGAACGCCATATAGGAATGCGTATGACAGTTGATGAGTCCCGGGATCGCAAGCTTATCCTTTCCGTCGATCACACGCTCCTCCTTAAACGCGGCCGGAGCATCTCCTATTCCGACAATTCTGTCATTTTCAATGTATATGGATGTTTTCTTTACGACGTCTTTGCCGCCTTCCGGCAAGATCGCCTGCACATTACGGATCACAATCCCCATACGCATATCCTCCTGTCTTATCGATTATACCTTAATCCGTCAGATCGTGGCACATTTCTTCTTCCGTAAATACAACACCGTCCGGGATCGGAAGGGCTGCCGCATCCTGCACTCTGCCTTTCTGTTTCCACGGTGCCTTGATCCGCCGTCTATTATACCACAAGGTCTTCCACCCTGCCGCCTTTGCTCCGACAACATCCAGTTCATAGTTGTCGCCGACATAGAGAAGTTCGCTCGGTTTGAGGTCCATGACCTCAGCCGTTTTATCAAAAATACGCGGATCCGGCTTCATAATGCCATAGTCGCCGGATACCACCACGCGGTCTTTTTTGAAAAAATTAGTCAATCCCAGGTCGCTTAATTTCCGCCTCTGATGCTCCGACCCGCCGTTGGATAAGATTCCAATCCGCACATCTTCACGTGAGCAGAGCTTTTTAAGCATCCTGACCACCTTTGCTGTCGGCCTGATCTGCCGCTGCGCAGCAGCATAGATCTTCTGAAAGCGAAGCGCTTCCCTCGCGGATACCGTGATCCCAAGGTCAGCGAAAGCTTTTGTCCCGCGATAGATATACATCTCGTCCATCGTGATCTCGCCTCGCTCCGAAGGCTCAAACACCTCATCTCCACGCGCCCGGAAACGTTCGGAAAACTGCGCGGATGTAAAAGGCATCCCTCTCGGAAAAAATGTATCAAGCGCCATTTCATAGGGCAGATCGCGCCTGTACAGTGTGTCGTCAATATCAAATACGATCCCTTTCACATTGAGTGTGATCTGCTTTTCCTCGGCCAAGGGATCATTCTCATACATATGCACTACCATCATTTTACTCAGGACAAGAGCTCTCTTCTCATCTCATCTCGCCCTGTTTTATCCCCTTAAATAGTAAAGGGCCGACAGGATGTCGACCCTTTGAAATTGCATGTCAGCGTTTGACCGCTTTATTTGTTGGCAAGTTCTGCTTTGAGCTTTTCGGTCAGCTGCGGAACGATCTTGTTCAGATCGCCAACGATACCGAAGTCAGCTACATCAAAGATCGGTGCATCCTCATCTTTGTTGATCGCGATGATAATGTCGGATTCTTCCATACCTGCTACGTGCTGGATCGCACCGGAGATACCAATCGCAAAGTATACGTTCGGACGAACCGTCTTACCGGTCTGACCAACCTGCAGATCCTTCGGCTTCCAGCCTGCATCTACAACCGCACGGGAGCAGCTTACGGTACCGCCGATCACTGCAGCAAGATCCTCAAGGATCTTGAAGTTCTCGGGTGAACCTACGCCACGGCCGCCGGATACGAGGATCTTAGCATCCATGATATCTGCCGTATTCTTAACAGCCTTAACAACTTCTTTGATCGTAACGTATTTCTTGTTGGGTGTGAAGCCCGGGTTGTACTCAACCACATTTGCTTTTGCACCTTTGATCGGGTCGATCTTCTGCATAACGCCGGGACGAACGGTTGCCATCTGAGGACGGTTGTTCGGGCAGGCGATGGTAGCGATCGTGTTGCCGCCGAATGCAGGACGGGTCATAAGGAGCTGATTGTGCTTCTGCTCCTGGCCGGGAACTGCTACAAGCGGGAAATCACCGATCTCAAGTACTGTACAGTCTGCTGTAAGACCTGTCGCAACTCTTGCGGAAACAGTCGGGCCGAGGTCACGACCGATCGCTGTTGCACCTACGAGAACGATCTCGGGTTTGAATTCATTGATAACGGAAGCAAGTGCGTGTGCATAAGGCTCCGTTCTGTACTCTTTCAGTTCAGGATCGTCTACGACGATAACCTTGTCTGCGCCGTACTCTGCAAGAGAGTCAGCCAGATTCTTGATGCCGCTGCCGATCAGAACAGCTGTTACTTCAGCGTTCAGAGGCTGTGCGAGTTCTTTTGCTTTTCCAAGTAATTCGTATGCGATGCCGCTGATCTCGTTGTCGACCTGCTGTGCAAAGACATATACGCCCTTATATTCTTCTAAATTCATCTCATTCACCACCTTATTCACTAAATCACATGTTTCACTTTGAGTTTGTCAACAATGTAGGAAACTGCATCTTCGGGAGAATCGGGTGTAACCTTCTCGCCGGCACCCTTACGAACCTTATCGGATGCTTTTGCAATTTTTGTAGGAGAACCTGCAAGACCGAGGTTGCTGTCATCAACATCCTTCAGATCTTTTCTTCCCCAAGTGGTGATCTCTGCTTTTACAGCATCGAAGCATCCGCCGGGTGTCATGTAGCGGGGCTCGTTCAGCTCTGCAAGAGCTGTCAGAAGGCAAGGCATCTCAGCTTCAAGGATGTGATATCTGTCATCGAACTGACGCTGAACGATTACTTTCTTGCCATCGATCTTGATATCCTGTGTATAGGAGATAACCGGAAGGCCGAGGTGCTCAGCGATCTGAGGACCAACCTGTGCAGTATCACCGTCGATAGCCTGACGGCCTGTGATAACAAGATCGTAATCAATGTTTCTGAGTGCGCCTGCGATCGTAGTGGAGGTAGCCCATGTGTCGGCACCGCCAAGAACACGGTCTGTTACGAGGATCGCATTGTCTGCGCCCATTGCAAGTGCTTCCTGAAGGACATCTGTTGCCTTCGGAAGACCCATTGTCAGAACGGTTACTTCTGCGCCGTACTGATCTTTTAATCTAAGTGCTGCTTCAAGACCGGCTTTGTCATCCGGATTCATGATCGCGAGCATTGCTGCTCTATCGAGTGTACCATCGGGGTTGAACTTAACGCCGCCCTTTGTATCAGGTACCTGTTTAATACAAACAACGATTTTCATTTGATTTCTCCTTTATCATTATTTCAGTAAGTTAGCACTGATAACCATTCTCTGAACTTCGGATGTACCTTCGTAGATCTCTGTGATCTTCGCATCACGCATCATACGCTCAACATCGTACTCTTTGATGTAACCGTAACCACCGTGAAGCTGTACACACTTGGTCGTTACTTCCATTGCAACTTCCGCTGCATAAAGCTTAGCCATAGCCGCTTCTACGGAGTAGGAGATCTTCGGGTTAACCTTGTAAGCATCTTTCTTTCTTGCAGCTTTATAAACAAGAAGCTTAGCAGCCTCAACCTTTGTAGCCATGTCAGCAAGCTGGAACTGTGTGTTCTGGAACTGAGCGATGCTGCGGCCGAACTGTTTTCTCTCCTTTACGTACTGGATCGTTGTTTCAAGAGCGCCCTCTGCAAGGCCGAGTGCCTGGGAAGCGATACCGATACGGCCGCCGTCCAGGGTGTGCATTGCGATGTTGAAGCCCTTGCCCTGAGCACCGAGCATGTTCTCCTTCGGGATCCTGCAATCCGTGAAGATCAGCTCGTATGTGGAAGATGCGCAGATACCCATCTTGTTCTCTTTTGTACCGAATGTAAATCCGGGTGTGCCTTTTTCTACGATGAAAGCACTGATCTCTTTCATCATCTTGCCGCGCTTCTCGATCTTGCCTGTTACAGCGAAGATTACGTATACGTCAGCTTCTTTACCGTTTGTGATAAAGCATTTGGAACCGTTCAGTACCCACTCATTGCCGTCAAGAACAGCCTTGGTCTGCTGACCCTGTGCGTCAGTACCTGCACCGGGCTCTGTAAGACCGAAAGCACCGATCTTCTCGCCTTTTGCAAGCGGAACCACATATTTCTGCTTCTGCTCTTCTGTACCGAATGTCATGATCGGATCGATGCAAAGGGAAGTATGTGCGGAAACGATAACACCTGTTGTACCGCAGACTTTGGAAAGCTCCTCAACACACATTGCATATGCAAGTGTATCGCAGCCCTGGCCGCCATATTCCTTCGGAACCGGGATGCCCATGAAGCCGTACTTAGCCATTTTGTCAACCGTCTCTCTGGGGAATCTGTGTTCTTCGTCGATTTCCTGTGCCAGAGGCTTTACTTCTTTTTCGGCGAAATCTTTGAATAAAGTTTTCACCATTTCATGTTCTTTGCTCAAAGTAAAATCCATGATTTCATTTCCTCCATACTATTTTGTAATCATTACTTTGTATAATCATAGAAGCCAATGCCGGTCTTGCGTCCAAGCTTGCCGCCACGGACCATCTTACGCATAAGAGGGTGCGGACGATATTTGGAATCGCCTGTCTCATTGTAAAGAACTTCCATAATTGCCAGACATACGTCCAGACCAACGAGATCGCCCAGAGCAAGGGGTCCCATCGGGTGGTTCGCGCCGAGCATCATTGCGGTATCGATACCTTCTACGGAAGCGATGCCTTCTGCATAGATGCCGACTGCTTCATTGATCATCGGGATCAGGATCCTGTTAACAACGAAGCCCGGAGCTTCCTCTACCTTAACAGGTGTCTTGCCGATCTCTTCGCAGATCTTGATCACTTCTTCAACCTTCTCTGCGGGAGTGTTGAGGCCGGCCGTAACTTCAACGAGCTTCATAACGGGAGCGGGATTGAAGAAATGCATGCCGACAACATGATGCTTGATGCCTGCACCGATCTCCGTGATGGAAAGAGAAGATGTATTGCTTGCAAAAATGCAGGTATCCTTCTTGCAGATCTCATCCAGTTCTTTGAATGTCTGCTTCTTAACGTCCATCACTTCGAGTGCCGCTTCCACGATCAGATCGCAGTCCGCGCAGATGTCCTTTACGCCGGTTGTGATCTTCGCAAGGATCTTGTCAGCGTCAGCCTGCTCCATTTTGCCTTTTTCGATTCTCTTCTGAAAACCTTTTGCGATCTTGTTCTTGCCGTTCGCAGCGAACTCTTCATTGATATCACACAGGCATACTTCGTAACCTTCCTGCTGTGCAAAAGCCTGTGCAATGCCGGATCCCATTGTGCCTGCTCCGATAATACCTACCTTCATTTGAAAACCCTCCTTAAGATGAAAATGAACAATTGATGTCTATACGCGCAGAAATGAAAGGGCAGGTTCTGCCCGTTTTGCGCAAAACCTGTTCTTCCATCTCTAGGTCAGTTATTAGATTAGTCTCTCTCGACGATCGTCGCGCAGCCCATGCCGCCGCCGATGCAAAGTGTTGCGAGACCTTTCTTTGCATCCTTCTTCTGCATCTCGTGAAGCAGTGTAACAAGGATACGGCATCCGGAAGCGCCAACCGGGTGGCCGAGTGCGATCGCACCGCCGTTCGGGTTGAGCTGCCTGTCAACATCGATACCGAGATCTTTGCCGACTGCAACAGACTGTGCTGCGAATGCTTCGTTTGCTTCGATAATGTCAAAGTCGCTGATCTTGTAGCCGGTCTTAGCCATTACCTTCTTGGTAGCTGCAACAGGGCCGATACCCATTACTTCGGGTCTTACGCCTGCGAGTGCGCCCGCTACCCATGTAGCCATCGGCTTCACGCCGAGTTCTTTTGCTTTCTCTTCGCTCATGACAACGACTGCTGCGGCACCGTCATTGATACCGGAAGCGTTGCCTGCCGTTACGAAACCGCCTTCGTTGATCGGACGGAGCTTTGCAAGACCTTCCATCGTGGATCCCGGTCTCGGGCCCTCATCCGTATCAAAGATGATGGTCTCTTTCTTTTTCTTCACTTCTACGGGAACGATCTCATCCTTGAATGCGCCTGATTCGATCGCAGCACATGCCTTCTGCTGGCTCTTTAATGCGAACTCGTCAAGCTCTTCTCTGGTGAGCTTCCACTCTTCAGCGATGTTATCCGCTGTCTTGATCATGTGATAATCGTTAAATGCATCCCACAGAGCATCCTTGATCATCGTATCCACGAGAACACCGTTGTTCATTCTGTAGCCGTAACGACCCTGCGGGATCGCATAAGGTGCCATGGACATATTCTCCATACCGCCTGCTACAACGACATCCGCATCGCCTGCCAGGATCATCTGTGCTGCCTGGTTAACGGAGTTTAATCCGGAGCCGCATACAACGTTCATGGTTACGGCGGGAACTTCGATCGGAAGTCCTGCTTTGATGGAAGCCTGACGAGCTACATTCTGTCCGAGGCCTGCCTGAATAACGCATCCCATGTAAACCTGATCAACGTCCTTCGGGTCAACGCCTGCTCTCTTAAGTGCTTCTTTGATGACGATCGCGCCAAGCTGTGCCGCCGGTGTGGTGCTGAGGGAGCCACCCATTGTTCCGATCGCGGTACGGCACGCGCCCGCTAAAACAATTTTCTTAGCCATTATAATTCCTCCACATCTAACGATTGTTATTTTTTTGTCATTCCAACGTTCATTTTAGCATAGGGTACCCCATTTTGCAACGAAAAAAACACCCGTTTTTTGCCTTTTTTTAAAGCGTTTTATAAATCACAGAATTCGTGCAAAAACGCGAAAAAGAGTTGCAAAAGTTCTGCCAAAAACCTTTGCAACTCTTTGTCATATCTGTATTACAGCTTATGCAAAAAATCTTGCGATATAACCTCTGACGAAGATGAAAAGTACAAGAAGCGGCAGAAGCCATGTCATGTAAAGTCTCGCCCACTGCGGGAACTTCATGCCGCTGCCGGCATCCGCTTCGTCCGTAAAGTTCTTCCAGCCCCAGCCGTACTTGCAGGTACAGAAGAGCAGATATACCATGCTGCCTATCGGAAGCAGGTTGTCGCTTACGATGAAATCCTCCAGATCCATGATGCCGCCGATATGCGGGATGGAGAATCCGCTCCATGCGGTAAAGCCAAGCACGCAGGGCAGGGAAAGCAGGATAAGCAAAACCATATTCGCCCACGACGCACGCTGTCTCGAGCAGCCGAGCAGGTCTGTCGCAAACGACACGATATTTTCAAATACGGCGATGACCGTCGAGAATGCCGCAAAGATCATAAACAGGAAGAACAGCGATCCCCAAAGGCGGCCGAACGGCATTGCGTTGAATACATTCGGAAGCGTCACAAAGATCAGACTCGGACCCGCATCAGGCTGTACGCCGAAAGAAGCGCATGCCGGGAAAATGATAAGGCCGGACAGGATCGCAACAAACGTATCCAGCGCGGTAATGCAGATCGCTTCACCCGTCAGCGAACGTTCCTTGCCGATGTAGCTGCCGAAGATCGCAATGGACCCGATACCGATGCTCAGTGTAAAGAAGGACTGGCCCATCGCAGCATACATCGCTTCAAAGAACTTTTCACCCGAAAGCTTGCCGAAATCGGGAGCAAGGTAGAATCTGACACCTTCAACACCGTCCGGAAGCGTGCAGGAATGCACGGCCAAAATGACCATCAGGACCAGAAGACATACCATCATCGCCTTCGTGATCTTCTCAACGCCGTTCTGAAGACCGGCACCGCAGACCGCAAAGCAAAGGACAACGGTGATGACCATATACAGCGCCATGCTGCCCGCATTGGAAGTCATCTCTCCGAAAGCGGCGCCGACGCCTTGCGCATCAAGCCCCTCAAGGGAGCCTGTCATCATTTTCACAAAGTACTGTACCATCCAGCCGGCGATCGTCGTATAGAACATCATCAGCAGATAGTTGCCCGCCATGCAGGCGTATTTGTGCAGGTGCCACTTGCTGCCTACAGGTTCCAGCACGTCAAACGACTGTGCCGCACTCTTGCGGCTTGCACGACCGACGGAAAGCTCGACCACAACGATCGGCAGACCGAAGATCACAAGAAACACAAGATACATCAAAACAAAAGCGGCTCCGCCATAAGTGCCTGTAATATAAGGAAATCTCCATACATTGCCAAGACCGATGGCGCAGCCTGCGGAAACCAGGATAAAACCCAGTCTCGATGCAAATTTTTCTCTCTTTTTCATGTTACTCTCCTTCAAAAACAGTCCCCTGCATTCGGCGCTTTACCACGCCGACGCTTTTACTATTTTATCAGATAAAGTATTCCGTGAAAAGAGTGCTTTGCATTTAATTTTTCATCATGGAAACGATAATGTCCACGCACGTATTCACGCCGAGCGCGGCGCTGTTTAAGCAAAGGTCGTAACCGCTCTTTGCTTCCCATTTTGCGTCCGTGTGTGCCTCGTAAAAATCGTGCCGGCGCTTGTCGTTCTTGTGCATGATGTTTTCCGCGCGGACCTCGTCCGTTTTCTCATATTCCATTGTGCGCCTGATGCGGCTTTCCGTATCGGCATAAAGGAATACGCGAAGCACATCCTTACGCCCCCTGAGGATCCAGGAAGCGCAGCGCCCGAGGATCACGAAACCCTCTTTTTCCGCCTTTTCTTCGATCACCGCCTTCTCTTCCAGAAAGACTTTTTCCGAAAGCGGCAGGTTCTTGCGATCGCCCGTGCCGCCCAGCGACGTCTGGTACAGATTGAAAAGAAGACTTCCCTGCACGGTCTCTTCCAGATCTTTGATATACACAGCCGGCACATCAAGCCGCTTGGCCGCTTCGGACAGGATGTTTTTGTCATACAGTTTGACACCGAGGCGTTCGGCTACCTTTTCGCAGATCTCACGGCCGCCCGTTCCATACAATCGTTCCATCGCCAGAATTCGATACATAAGCCTTCCCCTTTCACTTTCATTTGCAAGTTGTGATTATTATTTTCTTACTTTTGACTTCCATTCCCTATATTTACAGAATACCATTACTCAGCGAAAATCGCCATAAAAAAAGCCGGGGTGCGACGGCACCCCGACTTGCGTTTCTTAACGCTTAAAACCTGTTCTAAATGGATTCGTGGAATGTTCTGGAGATAACATCCGCCTGCTGCTCCGGCGTCAGCTTGATGAAGTTGACCGCATAACCCGATACACGGATCGTCAGCTGCGGGTAATTCTCCGGATGCTTCTGTGCATCGAGAAGCATGTCTCTGTTTAAAACATTCACATTTAAATGATGTCCGCCTTTTGTGGAGTATCCGTCCAAAAGGGATACAAGGTTATCAACCTGCTGTGTGTTTGCTGCCATAATCATTCCTCCTATCACTCACTGCGTTCGTGTTTCGGAGCGATATTCCGATTTTGCTTCGCAAAGATCGCTCCTCGCCCCTGTCTCATGTTCTTACGAAATGCGCAGCGGAGTGCGCATTTCTACCTATAGTTTCCTAGTTTCCGATCATCTCCAGAAGCTTCTCGCGGGACTGTACGCCGACCGCCGAGCTTACCACCTCGCCGTTTTTGAAAACTTTGATGGCGGGGATACTCATGATGTTGTATTTCGATGCAAGATCGCCGTTCTCATCGACATTTACCTTGCCGACTACATACTTTCCGTCAAACTCCTCTGCGAATTTCTCGATCACAGGTCCCATCATACGGCAGGGGCCGCACCAGGGTGCCCAGAAGTCTACTACGACGGGCTTATCCGATCCCAAAACTTCCTGATCAAAGTTGCTTTCATCAAATTTCTTCTCTGCCATATCATGGCCTCCTCTCAAAATCTGTTTCTTTTTCTTTTGTTGACTTCATTATAGATGGCAGCATTTCTGTTTTCTGTAACCCGGTCACATAAAATATAAATTATTTAAAAACTTTTTCCGGCGGGGAATCTTTTTACAAAAGCGCCTCCAGCCCCGCTTCATCCTTGATCACGATACAGCCCCGCTTCAGCTCCACAAGATCGTCGACCACAAACTGCCGCAGCATACGCGCCACAACTTCACGCGCAGAATTGATGCTCTCTGCGATCTTCTCCTGCGTCATGCGGATCTCTCCGCTTGTATCCGCCTGCTCGAGCAAAAACCTTGCGAGCCGCCTGTCCATCCTTGCGAAAATGATCTCCTGCAGTACGAACAGCGCAGCCGAAAACCGTCTCGTCGCGATCTCGTAGCTGTAGCTTCTCACCTCCGGATTGGTGTCCATAAGCTTTGCAAGCGCTTTGGAATTGAGCACCAGAAGCGTCGTATCACTCGTTGCCGTCATCCCGCTCTCAAACGTGATCTCGTGAAGTACGCACGCCGCCGAGATCACGCACGTATCGCCCTCGGACAGCCGGTAAAGTGTGATCTCCCTGCCCTCTTCGGAGATGATGCTCACGCGGATATCTCCCTCGATCACATAGATGAGGCCCAGGCACGAGCCGGTGCAGGAATGGATCATCTCACCTCTCCCGTAGGTCTTCAGGGAGACATTTGCCATGAGCGTATCCTGTTCTTCTTTTGTCAGTCTGTCATAGAAGCTGATCTTCTCGGCATATGCTCTTACATCCATGGGCGATCTCCTTTCTTTTCATCATTGTCAGTTATATCACGTGATTATGCAACAAGTTTATACTCTTTTAAGATAATCGAGCAGGCTTCCGCCTGCTCGATTCGCTGCACACGAACATTCCGCACTACCGTGCTCCATGTTCTTACGACCGGCAAATGAAGCTCTATGCAAGCATAGCTTCGCTTGCCGGTCTTGTGCAACAAAAAGCCGGCAACCCGAGGATTACTTAAGGCTGCCGGCTCTTTTACAATTTGAAAATTTATACCAAACCATCATTTAAGAAAGTCGGATCATTTTTTGTCATTACAATGACAAGTGCATTTGCCGCCGCTTGCAGGGCAGCCGATGCAGGTTCCTTCCTTTTTCTTTTTTATGATGTATCTGATATCGAAGATCACGATCGCCGCGATCACAACGGTTACGACCGCTGTTGTAATTATAGAAGACATGTTATCGCTTCCTTTCCTACGTCAATCATATAACCCGACGTCCGTCCGGGCAACTCATTTCGCTCGGATCAGTCCTCTGCCAGTTCGATCCGCTCGATCCGGCGGATCACTTTCATGTCTTCAAGCAGATTGATCATCCGGTAGACTGTCGCCATACCGATGGTGGGGTCGGATTTGATCACGCGGTAGTACACTTCTTTGCATGAATCAAAGCGGTTGTTCAGAATGATATCCACGATCAGTCTGCGTTGCTTCGTAATACGGCAGCCGTCCTGCCGCATCTGGTCTAACACATATGCGGTACTCATTTTTTTCCTCCAGGCTCAAGCAGACAAGCTCGCTTGTCTATTTGAGCCGCCAATCAAGTTTGAAAGTATTACTTTCAAACTTTGTTCTCCGTCTGCTATCATACTCATCTGTTTAAAGGTTCATGTAAGTTTTATGCCGCCTGTTTCAGTGCATATTCGGAAACAAAGGCACGGTTCGTTCTGCGGATCAGGTATGCTACTACGAGCACATTGAATGCCACAACGATCAGCCCCGGAACAAATCCTGCGCCAACGCTGCCTGTTACGGCGAATGTGCCGATCTGGTATACAAGGAAACCGAGCGTGTAGCCGGTTGCCAGCTGCAGGCAGATGCCTCCCCAGAGCCATTTCTTGCTCTGCATCTCGGAGTTCATCGCGCCAAGTGCCGCAAAGCAGGGCGGTGTGAACAGGTTGAACATCAGATATGCCAGCGCTGCCACTTTGGTGATCGCCATGGTCGCCGCTACAACGTTTCCTTCACCGACGAGCTCAAGCTCTTCCGTATCGATCACGTTTGCAAGGCCGTAGCATACTGCCAGTGTACCTACAACGTTCTCTTTTGCGATAAAGCCGGTAACAGCCGCAGCAGCAAGCTGCCATGCAGCAACGCCGACGATCGGAACGAGTACGTATGCGATCGGAGATGCGATCGCTGCCAGAATGGATGTATTCTCAAGCCCTTCCTCAACAACATTGAAGTTCATATCGAAGGACTGCATGAGCTGAACGACCGTGTTGCAGACGAGAATGATCGTACCTGCCTTCACGATATATGCCTTACCTCTTCCGAGCATGGAGATCACGGCTCTCTTAAGGCTCGGAACCTTGTACTCCGGAAGCTCGATGATAAAGAAGGATTTTCTGAAACGATGGCCTGTGATCGCATTGGTGAGGAGCGCGCCCAAAAGGATCAGTGCGATTCCGACAAAGTACATCATGGGGCCTACCCATGCTTCTTCCGGGAAAAACGCGCCGACAAACAGTGCGATGACCGGAAGCTTCGCGCCGCAGGGCATGAAGGTTGTCAGCATGGCTGTCGCTCTTCTCTCACGTTCGTTACGGATCGTACGGCATGCCATGATACCCGGGATGCCGCAGCCGGTACCGATGATCATCGGGATCACGGACTTGCCGGAGAGGCCGACTCTTTTAAAGATCGGGTCAAGCACGACCGTCGCTCTTGCCATATAACCGCAGTCTTCAAGCAACGCGATCAGGAAGTACATTACCATTACAAGCGGCAGGAAGCCAATGACTGCGCTCGTACCGCCTACGATACCGTCTACAAGAAGCGACTGTACGAACGGGTTTGCATCCTCTACAAGGCCCGCTACCCACTCCTGGAAGGTGTCGATCCAGCCTGTCAGCCAGTCTGCGATCCATGTGCCGACCGTCGACTGGGAGATGTAGAATACGCCGAACATGATCACTGCAAAGATCAGGAGGCCGGCTACGGGATTGGTCAGGATATCATCGATCCTGTCCTGATTGTTTCTTTCTTTTGTTAAGATCTTTCTTTCCTCAACGGTCTTAACAAGTTCGTTAACGAAATCAAAACGCTTGCGGTCTTCTCTCTCTACCGCTTCCTTATCATGAAGGTCGATCGCCGCTTCCACGTAAGGTGCGGCCTGTCCTTTGCCCTTCATCTCAGCTGCTGCCTTCACAACCGCTCCAAGATCTTCGTGACCGGTCGCCGTCGATACGGTCTTGATGACCGGGCAGCCAAGCTTTTCGGACAAAAGCTGTTCGTTGATCTTGGTCTCCTTTTTCTCATTGATATCACTCTTATTGAGCGCTACAACGACCGGGATACCGAGCTCCAGAAGCTGTGTTGTGAAGAAAAGGCTTCTGCTTAAGTTCGTTGCGTCCACGATATTGATGATCGCATCCGGGTTTTCGTTCTTTACATAAGAACTTGTGATGCTCTCTTCGGAAGTGAACGGCGACATGGAATATGCGCCGGGAAGATCGACTGCGATCAGATCTTCTCCTGCTTCATAGATCGTTTTTTTGATGGGGCTTTCACGCCTCTCCACGGTAACGCCTGCCCAGTTGCCGACTTTCTCGTTCCTGCCGGTCAGCGCATTATACATCGTGGTCTTTCCGCTGTTGGGGTTACCCGCCAATGCGATTCTCATAATGCTTACTCCTCCTTGGTTTGATCCCACATAGTCTATATCGAAATGGCTTTTGCCAATCCGGTGTCAATGTTGTAACGTGCATCCTTGATGGATACCACACAGCCGCCCTTTACATGAGAAATGACGGTGATCGGCTCGCCGCTGTAGCAGCCGAGCGTAAAAAGGAACGACTTCAGTTCTTCGTCGTCCGTATTGATGTCCTTTACGATGTATTCTTTTTCAAGTTCCGCTTCGGAAAGATTCATTGTATCTACCATATCCTTTTCCCTTTGATCTACTCACATTCTGCAATCTTGCTTTGCTGTTTCCATTAGCAGTCGCTAACGTTTGTGTTAGTTCGTGCTAACTTTTACGTGTGTTAGTATATGCTTACAAGTGATGGTTGTCAATAATAAATTTCAATTAGGAAACGCTTCTTCGAGCGTTTCCTTCGCGAAATTCGCAGCGCGCAAGCGCTTTCCTCTGCGAATTTCTGCGGTTATGACAATTTTTTGCGTATTACGCAAAAAATCCTTATTGAGAATCAATCTCAATAAGGATCATATGTTTCATGCTTTTTAAAAAGTGCGTTGCCGCTGTTAGCAGATGCTCATCCGTTCCTTTTATCTAGAATATCGTCGCGACCTTGATCGTCTGCTCTTCAAGCACATCCAGAAGCACGCGCACCGTATCAAGCGACGTAAAGATCGTCACATTGTTCTCGATCGCACAGCGTCTGATCGCCGCACCGTCTTCGTAGTGGACACCGGACAGTACCGCACGGCTGTTAATGACGTATGCAACGCTCCCGCCCCTGATGACATCCAGGATCTCCGTACTTCCTTCGGACAGTTTCCTGCGGATCCTCGTTTTGATGCCGTACTTCTTTAAGTACTCGCCGGTCAGTGACGTCGCTTCGATATTAAAGCCCATATCATAGAAGCGTTTGATGAGAGGCATCGCTTCGATCTTGTCTTCGTCCGCAAGTGATACGACAACGGTACCGTAGTTTTTGAGTCTGATGCCGGAAGCGATGAGCGCCTTGTACATCGCGCGGTGCAGCTTCGTATCATAGCCGATCGCTTCACCGGTCGATTTCATCTCAGGTGAAAGGTAGGTATCCATACCTTTGAGCTTTGCAAAGGAGAATGCGGGTACCTTCACGCACCAGCGATCGCGTTCTTTCGGATAGATATCAAAGATCCCCTGCTCCTTTAACGTGATCCCCAGGATACACTTTGTTGCGATGTCCGCAAGCGAGTATCCCGTTGCCTTCGAAAGGAACGGAACCGTCCTCGACGAGCGCGGATTTACTTCTATAATATAGACATTCTCTTCTTCATCCACGATAAACTGGATGTTGAAAAGCCCTATAATACCGATTCCGAGTCCAAGTCTCCTGGTATAGGAGAGTATTGTGCCCTTCACTTTATCGGATAAGGAAAACGGCGGGTAGACACTGATCGAATCACCGGAATGGACGCCTGTACGCTCTACGAGCTCCATGATGCCGGGTACAAAAACGTTCAGTCCGTCGCAGACCGCATCGACTTCGACTTCCTTGCCTTTGATGTACTTATCGACAAGAACAGGCTTGTCCTCATCCACCGCCACTGCGTTTTCAAGATAGTGACGCATCTCCTTTTCTTTGGAGACGATCTGCATCGCGCGGCCGCCCAGCACAAAGCTCGGGCGTACCAGAACCGGATACCCAATGCGCTCCGCTGCGCGCACGCCGTCTTCGATATTGGTGACGGCCTCGCCGCTCGGCTGCGGGATGTTTAATGAGATCAGCAGTTTTTCAAAAGCATCCCTGTTTTCTGCCCGTTCGATCGCAGCGCAGTCGGTGCCGATGATCTTAACGCCGTATTCCATCAACGGTTCGGCGAGGTTGATGGCTGTCTGGCCGCCGAGGATCGCGATGACGCCTTCCGGCTTTTCCATTTCCACGATGTTTACGACATCTTCCGTGCAAAGCGGTTCAAAGTAGAGCTTGTCGGCTGTTGTATAATCGGTCGACACCGTCTCGGGATTGTTATTGATGATGATGGCTTCGTAGCCCATCTCCTTGATCGTCTTGACAGCATGCACCGTGGAGTAGTCAAATTCCACGCCCTGCCCGATCCGGATCGGTCCGGAACCCAGCACAACGATCTTCTTTCGATCCGTAACGACAGACTCGTTCTCGCTCTCATATGTCGAGTAAAAGTACGGTACATAAGATTCAAACTCGGATGCGCAGGTATCGATCATCTTGTAGACAGGCATCACGCCTCTTTTTTTACGAAGATCAAAGATCTCATGCGCGCTCATATCCCACAGATGTCCGATCTCCCTGTCGGAAAATCCCATGCACTTTGCCTCTTTTAAAGCGGCAAGGTCACCCTTGTGCTCATTGAGATAGCGCTCTTCGTCCGTAATGTTCCTGATCTTCTCCGTAAAATAAAGATCGATCCCCGTTATCCCGGAAATGCGCTCCGGTGAGATCCCGCGGCGCAGCAGACATGCGATCGCAAGAAGCCTGTCATCCGTTCCGTCCGCGATATAGTCGAGAAGCTTTTCATCCGACATATCATCGAACTTGCCCGTATGCAGATGGAATACGCCCACTTCAAGGCTTCGCACTGCTTTTAACAGGCTCTCTTCGAGTGTCCGCCCCACGCTCATCACTTCACCCGTCGCTTTCATCTGCGTACCGAGCGAATTGTTCGCATCGCTGAACTTATCAAACGGGAACCTTGGCATCTTGCTGACGACATAGTCAAGAGAAGGTTCAAACGACGCAACGGTATTGGCAAGTCTGATCTCTTCCAGACGGAGACCGACCGCGATCTTCGCTGAAACGCGCGCGATCGGATAGCCGCTCGCCTTCGATGCAAGCGCGGAAGAACGCGACACGCGCGGATTTACCTCGATCAGATAATAGTCAAAAGAATGCGGATCAAGTGCGAACTGCACATTACAGCCGCCTTCGATCTTCAGGGCGCGGATGATCTTGCACGCCGCACTCCGAAGCATCTGGTACTCTTTATTGGCAAGTGTCTGAGAAGGACACACAACGATCGAGTCGCCGGTATGAATGCCGACCGGATCGATATTTTCCATATTGCAGACCGTGATCGCGGTATCGTTCGCATCACGGATCACTTCGTATTCGATCTCCTTGTACCCTTTCACGCTTTTCTCAACAAGTACCTGATGCACGGGCGAAAGCGCAAGGGCATTCTTTAAGATCTCGCGGCACTCCTCTTCCGTATCGGCAAAGCCGCCGCCGGTACCGCCCAATGTAAACGCAGGACGCAGGACCACGGGATAGCCGATCTTTTCCGCGGCATCAAGGCCCTCTTCCATCGATTCCGCGATCAGGGACGGAAGGACCGGCTCACCGATCTTCTGGCAAAGTTCCTTGAAAAGTTCGCGGTCCTCCGCCATCTCAATGCTTCCGATACCGGTGCCGAGAAGTTCAGCGCCGCATTCTTTCAATACGCCCTTCTTCTCGAGCTGGATCGCAAGGTTTAAGCCTGTCTGTCCGCCAATGCCGGGAAGGATCGCATCCGGGCGCTCCATACGGATGATCTTTGCGATAAATTCAAGCGTTAAAGGCTCCATGTAGACTTTGTCCGCGATGACTTCGTCTGTCATGATCGTCGCAGGATTGGAATTGCAAAGGACGACTTCGTAGCCTTCCTCGCGAAGAGCGAGGCAAGCCTGTGTCCCCGCATAGTCAAACTCCGCCGCCTGGCCGATCACGATAGGACCTGAGCCGATGACAAGGATCTTGTGGATGTCGGTTCTCTTGGGCATGGCTATTCATCCTCCTTTCCTTCGATCATTGCACGAAAACGCGCAAACAGGTATTTACTGTCACAGGGGCCCGGTGCGCTCTCCGGATGATACTGCACGGAGAAAACGCGGTCTTTCTTCGAAGCGACGCCTTCAACCGTCCCGTCAAGAAGGTTCACGTGCGTGACGGAAAGGCCTGTCCCTTCAAGACTTTCCGGAACGACCGCATAGGAGTGATTCTGGGATGTGATCTCGATCTTACCGGTCAAAAGGTTCTTCACCGGATGGTTCCCGCCTCTGTGTCCGAATTTCAATTTATAGGTTTTCGCTCCGAAAGCGAGCGAGATGATCTGATGGCCGAGACAGATCCCCATAAGAGGCTGCTTTCCGATCAGCCCCCTGATCGTCTCGATCGTAACCTGACAGTCCTCCGGATTGCCGGGTCCGTTGGATATGACAACGCCCGCCGGCTTATATCGCAGGATCTCCTCTGCTTTGGTGTTCCAGGGGAAGACAAGGATAGGGCAACCGAATTGCTGAAGTTCTCTTAAAATGTTCTTTTTGATCCCGCAGTCGATCACAGCGATCGCATTTTGCGCGGTTTGTGGCACACTCTCCCTTGATAGGAGTGTTTCGGTTCCATCAGGATTCAATACATACGGCTTCTCGCAGCTTGCGCGCGCGACCTGATCTGTCGGCGAATCCCAAGCCTTCAGCTGCGCGACTGCTCCGGCTGTATCGGTCGTCTCGTCCGTGATCATCGCCTTACAGCTTCCGTAGTTCCGGATATGGCGGGCGATCTGTCTGGTATCGACACCTTCGATGCCTGCGATCCCGTTTGCGATCATCATCTGTTCAAGCGTCTTTTCGCATCGGAAGTTCGACGGTCTGTCACAGTATTCCCTGACGATCAGCCCCAGGATCCCCGGCTTATCCGATTCATTGTCCGCCTCCATCGTCCCGTAGTTGCCGATCAGCGGATACGTCATCACGACTGCCTGATCGGTATAGGACAAATCCGATATGATCTCTTGATAGCCGGCCATCGAGGTATTGAATACGAGTTCGATCTTCTTTTCTTCCGGCGACCCGAAGCCGGTTCCGATGTATTCACTGCCATCTTCCAAAATCAACTTACGCGTTTTCATTTATTCTCCTTTTGATTCATGTAAGCATACTGCTTACATGGCAAACATTCCGCCTGACTCATATCGAGCAGACACCTGTCTGCTCGCCGCGCGATCCGTGCCCGGCCCCGGCCGGGAGCATCCTCTGCACGGATCTGCGCATAAAAAAGGGCACTTTGGGTAAGACCCAAAGCGCCCTTGCTTATTTCTTATGTAGTTTACTCGCGATGCACCCTTTTGTCAAACAGAAATGACCGCTTCCACACCGAGGAGGTCCTTCTCCTTTTCGAGCATCGGATCGATGACCTCTGCAAGGTACTTCTCAACCTGCTCTGCACTGCGTCCGATGTAATCGGCCGGTACCATGTAGCCGTTTAGCTCTTCAAGAGTCAGGTCAAAATCGTCCGACTCGGCGATCAGATTCAGAAGGTCGTTGTCCTTTCCGTCCTGCTTTACATGCTTGCCGGCTTCCATCGAAAGCTTGCGGATGCTCTCATGAAGCTCCTGTCTGTTGCCGCCCGCTTTTACCGCATCCATCATGATATTTTCCGTTACCATAAACGGAAGCTCGCTCATGATGTGGCGCTCGATGACCTTACTGTTCACAACAAGGCCGTTCGTAACGTTCAGGCACAGATCCAGGATACCGTCCGTTGCCAGAAAACTCTCCGCCACGGAGATCCGCTTGTTTGCGGAGTCGTCGAGCGTACGCTCAAACCACTGCGTCGCAGATGTGATCGCCGGATTGAGACCGTCTACGATCACGTAACGCGCAAGGGATGCGATCCTTTCCGAACGCATCGGATTACGCTTATATGCCATTGCGGACGAACCGATCTGATTCTTTTCAAACGGCTCCTCTACTTCTTTCAAATGCTGGAGAAGGCGGATGTCATTGGACATCTTGTGCGCGGATGCCGCGATCCCGGAAAGGACATTGAGAACACGCGTGTCCACTTTGCGGGAATAAGTCTGGCCGGATACGGGATAGCATGCGGCAAAGCCCATTTTCTCAGCGATCTTACGATCGAGGGCATCGAGTTTTTCCGTATCATTATTAAAAAGTTCCTTGAAAGAAGCCTGTGTGCCTGTCGTCCCCTTGCATCCGAGGAGTTTTAAAGAACCGATCACATAATCAAGATCCTCCAGATCCAGCATAAACTCGTTGATCCAAAGCGTCGCACGCTTGCCCACACTCGTCGGCTGCGCCGGCTGGAAATGGGTAAACGCAAGTGTCGGCTCATCTTTGTATTTCTTCGCAAAGCCGGCAAGTGTCGCGATCACATTGACCAGCTTCTTTTTGATCAGTTCGAGGCCTTCGCGCATGATGATGATATCGGTGTTGTCACCGACATAGCAGCTTGTCGCACCGAGGTGAATGATGCCTGCCGCCTTCGGGCACTGCACGCCGTACGCATACACGTGACTCATGACATCGTGGCGCACCTGCTTCTCGCGCTCTCTCGCAACATCATAGTTGATATCCGTAATGTGCGCCTTCATCTCCTCGATCATCTCGTCCGTGATGACGGGCTTTCCGTCCATCGAAAGATCGAGTTCCTTTTCTGTCTCAGCAAGCGCGATCCACAGTTTTCTCCAAGTCGAGAATTTCTTATCCTGTGAAAAAATGTGCTGCATTTCCTTCGAAGCGTAACGCTCCGATAACGGACTTACATAACGATCTGTACTCATGATCCTCCTTATTCCATAAAACCTTACAGGTCTTTGCCCGTAAGCAGTTTATAACCAAGCAGATATTTGTCGATGGTACCCTGTACCACATCTTCCGGCAGTTTCCAGGAATGACCCGGGTTCTCTTTGAGCCAGTTTCTTGCAAACTGCTTGTCAAAAGAGGACTGATCGTGTCCGGGTTCATAGTCCTTGGCCGACCAGAATCTGGAGGAATCCGGTGTCAGCATCTCGTCGCCGATCACCACCTCGCCGTTCTCGTCAAGCCCGAACTCAAATTTTGTATCCGCGATGATGATCCCGTGCTCACGCGCATATTCCGCGCACTTCTTATAAAGGAGCAGGGAATAGTCACGGATCTTTGCCGCATACTCCGCGCCCTTGCCCGGGAACTCTTTTTCCAGATGATCGATGCAGGCCTCATAGGAGACATTCTCGTCGTGATCGCCGATCTCCGCTTTGGTGGACGGTGTGAAAATGGGTTTCGGCAGCTTTTCCGCTTCCTTTAAACCTGCGGGAAGCTTAATGCCGCAGACCGTGCCGTCTTCCTGATAGGATTTCCAGCCCGATCCCGTGATGTAACCGCGGACGATGCACTCCACCGGGAGCATGCGAAGCTTTTTGACGAGCATACTTCTTCCTTCAAATGCCGGTGTCCGGAAATATTCCGGCATATCCTTTGTATCGGTTGAAAGCATGTGGTTCGGCACAAGATCTTTCGTTAAGTCAAACCAGAACCTGGACATGCCGGTCAGTACCCGGCCCTTATCCGTGATCATATTGTCGAGGATCACGTCAAAACAGCTGATCCTGTCTGTCGCCACGATCACCAGGCTCTCGCCGACATCGTAGATCTCACGCACTTTTCCTTCTTTGATCTTCTGCACTGTATCCATCGTACACCCATTCCTTTCTATGATCGATCCGATCACTCAACCGTAACACTCTTTGCGAGGTTACGCGGCTTATCAACATCAAGACCTTTGGAGACGCTCAAATAGTATCCCAGAAGCTGCAGCGGAATGATTGCAAGACTTCCGATAAAATGCTCATCCACCTTAGGGACATAGACCGAGAAGTTCACGGAATCCTCAACGTCGTATTTGCCGTAAGCCGTAATGCCCATGAGGTATGCGCCTCTGCTCTTGCATTCCATCATGTTGCTCAGTGTTTTCTCATATAATTCGTTCTGCGTCAGCACACCGATCACGAGCGTCCCGTCTTCGATCAGAGAGATCGTACCGTGCTTTAACTCACCCGCCGCATACGCCTCCGAATGGATATAGCTGATCTCCTTCATCTTGAGGGAACCCTCAAGACAGATCGCGTAGTCGATGCCGCGTCCGATGAAGAAAATATCATGTGCATTCGCATATTTGGAAGCAAACCACTGAATGCGTTCCTTGTCGTCCAGGATCTTCTTCATCTTATCCGGGATCGAAAGAAGCTCTGTCAGATAGCTTGCATAAGAATCCAGGCTGCCACGGATCTTTGCGCACGCAAGTGCCAGCAGGAACATGCAGATCAGCTGACAGCTGTATGCCTTGGTCGTCGCAACCGAGATCTCCGGTCCTGCAAGTGTATACATGCAATGGTCCGCCTCGCGTGCGATCGAGCTGCCGACTACGTTTACGACAGCCAGTGTGCGAAGGCCGCGTTCTTTTGCCATACGGAGCGCCGCAAGGGAATCCGCCGTCTCACCGGACTGCGAGATCACGATTACGAGCGCGTTTGGATCGAGCCTGCTCTTACGATACCTAAACTCGGACGCAAGCTCCACTCTGACAGGGATATCGGACATCTCTTCCAGCACATACTGCGCTTCCATGCCGACATGCCATGCGGAGCCGCAGGCCACGATGTAGATCTGGGAGAGATCCCTGATCATCTCTTCCGTAAGCCCCGTTTCGGAAAGGTCGATCTTTCCGCCGTCAGGCGTCTCTTTCATATATTTATGGAGCGTATCCAGAACAACCTGCGGCTGCTCATGGATCTCTTTCATCATAAAATGCTCAAAGCCGCCCTTCTCGGCTGCTTCCGCATCCCACTTGATCTCCGTCAGTTCCTTTTCGATGCGATCGCCGTCCAGGTTAAAGAACTTCACATCGCCCGCAGAGATCTCTGCCATCTCGAGGTTGCCGATGTAATATACGTTTCTGGTGTGGCTTAAGATCGCCGGAACATCCGATGCAACGAACGATTCCTTCTCATTCACGCCGATGATCATCGGGGAGTCTTTTCTTGCGACAAAGATCTTGTTCGGGTAATCCGAAAACATCACCGCAAGCGCATACGAGCCGCGGACACGCACGATCGTCTTGGCAAGTGCGTCGATCGGACCCATCTTGTATTTCTTATAATAATAGTCAACCAGCTTGATCAGGACTTCCGTATCCGTCTCTGAATAGAACTGATAGGAATGGCGTTCCATTTTCGCTTTCAGTTCCTGGTAGTTCTCAATGATGCCGTTGTGCACGCCGACCACTTCGGATTCTACGATACCGGATCCCGATCCGCTGCAATTGCCGGACACATGCGGATGCGCGTTCGTTCTGCTCGGTGCGCCGTGCGTCGCCCATCGCGTATGGCCGATCCCGCATGTACCGTGCAATGCTTTTCCTTCATCCGTCCGCTCGATCAGATTCTTCAGTTTTCCGATCGTTTTCACAACTTCAGCCGGGGCGTCACCGTTTCTGACCGCCAGCCCGGCCGAATCATATCCTCTGTATTCCAATTTGGAGAGGCCGTCCAGCAACACGGGTGCTGCCTGCTGCCCTCCTACGTAACCTACGATTCCGCACATATGATGTCCTTTCTGACTGCATAACGCACAAAAACAGTATAACGTCAGTCGGCATTCAGCGTCAACAACATGTGTGCTGTCTCCGCCATGGTCCTGCCCATATCCATGCTGCTCTTCTGCAGATACCGATAAGCCTCCGGTTCCGTCATATTGTTTCGGTCCATCAGAAGCATTTTGGCCTGTTCGATCGTCAGCTTATCGCCATCCGAGCGGACGGATGGTTTCTTTTTCGCTTTCCTGTAGCCCACAGGCAAAAGCATGCGCACGCTGTTTAGCAGATCTCCCACTTTAAACGGGATCTGCAGCGTGATCACATTGCTTGAATACAGATCGCAATCCGCAGTCCTGGTCAAAAGCAGCATGTTCACATCATGCGGCAGGTAATGGTACAGCTCTTCGTACCCCATATCCCGAAGCCTGCGCGATACGATCACGAGACTGACCTCGCGGTTCTCGATCGTTCGAAGCACTTCACTGCCGTTGTCGCATGTAATGATCTCTTCCCAGATATCACTTCGCTTGATCCATTCCGCAATGCGAGCCGCGTCATCCTGCTTGGGCATAGCAATAACAATTCCGCCCATAATAACTCCTTACGTTCGTTACATTCTTGCGAGGTATGTATCGATCTCCCACTGCGTCACCTGACGGATGTACGCTTTCCATTCTGCCGCCTTGATCTTTGTATAAACGTCAACAAAATCCTTTCCGAGCGCACCCGTAAGGACCTCATCCGCCTGTAATGCATCAAGCGCCTCCTTCAGATCCTCCGGAAGATATCGAAGGTCGGAAGCAGTCTGCGCCTCCAGTTCCGGTCCGGGCACTGTCCCCTTTTCGATCCCGTCCAGCCCCGCTGCGACGCAGCTTGCAAAAAGCAGGTACGGATTGGAGGAGCCGTCCGGCAGGCGGAACTCGATCTTGATATCGTCGATCTCACGATCGATCGTAACGAGTGCTTTCTCACCTTTTAAAGACCAGGAGATCGTATTCGGTGCATCATAACCGGATAACAGTCTCTTGTAAGAGTTTACGGTCGGGTTTGCAAATGCCGCAAGCGCGGGAGCGTGCGCCATGATGCCGCCGATAAAACGATATGCTTCATCGCTTGCATTGCCGTCTTCGCCGCGGAATACATTGCGGCCATCCTTTTCAAGACGGAAACGCACATGCATGCCGCTCCCCGCCACGTTCATACGCGGCTTGGGCATAAATGTTGCGTATAACCCGAATCTTTTTGCGATCGATCTGACCGCAAATTTGAATGTCTGGATCGAATCCGCCATCGTCAGCGCATCCGCTTCTTTAAAGTCGATCTCATGCTGTGCCGGAGCATGCTCGTGGTGAGAAGATTCGATCTCAAAGCCCATCTCCTCAAGCATCAGCACAATGTCTCTTCTTGCGTTCTCGCCAAAATCCGCAGGCCCGACATCCATATAGCCCGCAAGCTCATGCGACGTCGTTGTGGGGAGCCCGTTCTCATCCGTATGGAACAGGAAGAACTCGATCTCGGGATCGGCGATCAGAGAATAGCCTTTCCCCGCTGCGCTCTCAACTGCCTGACGCAGGATATGGCGGGAGCCGAAAGCAAAAGGAGTCCCGTCCGCATTACAGATATCGCAGTCGATCTTGGCCACTTTGCCCTGCTGCGGTCTCCACGGCAGGATCGTAAAAGTGGAAAAATCCGGATACAGGTAAAGCTTATCGTCAAAATCGCAAAGCCCGCCGAGTGCCGCCGCTCCGCCGAATGAGTAGCGGTTTGCAAATACTTTGTCCATCTGTCCGGGCGTTACCGCGATGTTCTTTAAGTTGCCGTAAATATCGGTAAACTGGAGCCTGATGAACTCCACTCCGTCCTCTTCGATCTGCCTGATGATCTCTTCCTTATTCATAGGAACCTCCTTCACATGAGAAAATCTATCTTATTTTGATCTGCTTTTTATAAAGAAAGGCGCCATGAAGAGTACAGTATTCTTCAAGACGCCATTGTCATTTGGATTATAGCATTGACTTTTCGTTCTTTCAAGCGTATATTGGTTACGGGCAAAGGCGCTGTAACAGTGGTTATAGTGCTTTTTTTAAGGGTTTATCCGGAGGTATGAATATGGTAAAAGCTGTAGTAGGCGCAAACTGGGGTGACGAGGGAAAAGGCAAGATCACCGATATGCTGGCACAGAATGCCGATGTCGTCGTTCGCTTTCAGGGCGGTGCCAATGCAGGTCACACGATTAAGAATAAGTACGGAAAGTTCGCACTCCACACGCTTCCGTCCGGTGTTTTTAATGAAAACACGGTCAATATCATCGGAAACGGCGTGGCACTCAACATTCCGATCCTGATGAATGAAGTAAACGAGATCGTCAAGAAAGGCGTTCCCAAGCCGATCATCATGATCTCCGAAAGGGCACAGATCATCATGCCCTACCACATTAAATTCGACGAATACGAAGAAGAGCGTCTGGCAGGCCGTTCCTTTGGATCGACCAAATCCGGTATCGCACCTTTCTATTCCGATAAATTCGCAAAGATCGGTTTCCAGATCAGCGATCTGTGGGAGACCGAAGAAGCGCTGAAAGAGAAGCTTGCAGGCGTGATCGTCCAGAAGAACGTACTGCTTGAGCATCTCTATCACAAGCCTCTCATCGATATCGACGAGACGTTCAGGACGCTGATGCAGTACAAAGAGATGGTAGCGCCTTACGTCTGCGACGTCGCATCTTATCTCCAGAAAGCGATCGCAGATGGCAAGACAGTCCTTCTCGAAGGTCAGCTCGGAACATTAAAAGACTGTGACCACGGTATCTACCCGATGGTTACTTCTTCCAATACGATCGCCGCTTACGGCGCAGTAGGCTGCGGTATCGCGCCTTATGAGATTAAGACAATCATCTCCGTCTGCAAGGCATACTCTTCCGCAGTCGGCGCAGGTGAATTCGTCAGTGAGATCCACGACGAGGCGGTTGCCGATGAGCTTCGTAAGCGCGGCGGCGACGGCGGTGAGTACGGTGCAACGACGGGACGCCCCCGCAGAATGGGCTGGTTCGACTGCGTTGCATCCAAGTACGGCTGCAGACTACAGGGTACCACAGATGTGGCCTTCACGGTCCTCGATGTACTCGGCTATCTTGATGAGATCCCGGTATGTGTCGGCTACGACATCGACGGCGAAGTCACAACCGAGTTCCCTGTTACAAGACTACTGAAAAAAGCAAAGCCGGTATACGAGACACTCCCCGGCTGGAAATGCGATATCGCCGGCATCAAGGAATACGAGCAGCTTCCTGAAAACTGCCGCAAATACATCGAATTCATCGAAAAGAAGATCGGCTACCCGATCACGATGATCAGCAACGGACCTGCAAGAGATGATATCATCTACCGCAAATCCCCGCTGAAATAAAAGCAAAAAGCAAAACCCTGGCCATAGGTCAGGGTTTTTTTAATGCTGCTGCAATGAGTCCCGTAAACAGCGGGTGCGGCAGATCGGGTCTGGATTTGAATTCGGGATGCGCCTGCGTCGCGACGAAGTACGGATGGTCCTGAAGCTCGATCATCTCAACGAGCTGACCGTCCGGGGATACGCCGGAGATCGTCATGCCGTGTTGCGTAAGCACTTCACGATACGCGTTGTTGACCTCATAGCGGTGACGATGACGTTCCCTGATCTCCTTTTTCCCATACAGTTCAAACGCCTTCGTGCCCTCTGTAAGAATACAGGGATATGCGCCGAGGCGGAGCGTACCGCCGATGTCTGTCACGCCCTGCTGATCCGGCATGATGTGGATCACGGGATCGGGCGTATCCGGAACAAGCTCTGCGGATGCGGCTTCTTTCAGGCCGCAGACGCTGCGTGCGAACTCCACGATCGCAAGCTGCATGCCGAGGCAGATACCAAGGTACGGAATGCGATGCGTCCTTGCGTAGGATGCGGCGAGGATCTTGCCTTCCGTTCCGCGACTTCCGAACCCGCCGGGAACGAGGATCCCCTGCACATCATGCAGATACTCTTCGACTGTATCGGGCGTCAGTGTCTCCGCATCGATCCAGCGGAGCTTCACCTCCGCACGGTTTGCGATACCGCCGTGGCGGAGCGCTTCCACAACACTTAAGTACGCATCGTGAAGGGAGACATATTTGCCGACAAGGCCGATCGTAACGGTCTTTTTCGGTGCCTTGAACGCTTCGACCATCTCCGTCCATTTAGAAAGATCCGGCGCAGGGCAGGCAATGTGGAGGCATTCGCAGACCGCCCCGGCCAGATTCTCCTTTTCCATCATCAGAGGCACCTCGTAGAGTGACTCAGCATCGAGATTCTGAAGCACGTGCTCTTTTTTCACATTGCAGAAAAGGCCGATCTTCTCGCGAAGTCCGTCATCGAGCGGATAGTCGGATCGGCACACCAGGATATCCGGCCAGAGTCCCATACTCTGCAGGGAGCGTACGCTCATCTGCGTCGGCTTGGTCTTCATCTCACCGGATGCTTTCAGATAAGGGATCAGTGTGACGTGGATCAGAACCGTCTTATCGCTCCCCATTTCCGCGCGGAACTGTCTGATCGCCTCTAAGAACGGCTGACTTTCGATGTCGCCGACCGTACCGCCGATCTCGATGATGGAGATCGTCTCTTCATCGTCCGTTTTCGCTTTGTAGAATTTGTCCTTGATCTCGTTGGTGATGTGCGGGATGACCTGCACGGTCCCTCCGCCGTAATCACCGTGCCGTTCCTTGTTCAGAACGGCTGTATAGATCTTGCCGGTCGTCACATTGGAGTTCCGGTCGAGATCTTCATTGATAAAACGCTCATAGTGCCCGAGGTCTAAGTCGGTCTCCGTACCGTCTTCCGTTACGTATACTTCGCCGTGCTGGATCGGGTTCATCGTGCCGGGATCCACGTTGATGTACGGGTCGAATTTCTGCATCGTGACATGATAGCCTCTGGCTTTTAAAAGGCGTCCCAGCGATGCGGCCGTGATCCCTTTTCCAAGTCCCGATACAACGCCGCCCGTAACAAATACGTATTTGACCATGTTCTTCCTCCTTATACCCCGCTTGCTCCATAGTTGGAAAGGACTCTCGCTGACGGATCATCTACGTTGCAACCTTCCCATTCCTTGTTGGGCATCCAGAAATCATCGATCATTTCTGCCTGCCCCGGATAGAATTTTTCAAAAGTCTCTCTATATAGGAGAGATTCCTTTGTGAACGGTCTTGCGTGGGTGTAAAGCACACGCTTTTTCTCATATTCAGAGTCTGTATACTGCGCGTTCGCGTATTCCTTGAGGTAATCTACCATGGAATGACCGACAGCATCGGAGAACGCCGCCTTCTCGCGCATCAGGATCTCCTGCGGCAGATAGTCGCCTTCAAACGCATGACGGAGCAGGTACTTTCCTTTGTTGTATTTGTTGAGCTTCTTCTCCGGATCGATCGACATGACATACTGTACGAAATCGAGATCGCCGAACGGCACACGCGCCTCAAGCGAGTTCACGGAGATGCAGCGATCCGCACGAAGCACATCGTACATGTACAGTTCGCGGATCCTCTTGGCCGCCTCTTTCTGGAATGCCTCTGCGCTCGGTGCGAAATCCGTATACTTATAACCGAAGAGCTCATCGGAGATCTCGCCGGTCAGGAGCACGCGTACATCACCCTCCTCATGGATCGCCTTGCAGACAAGGTACATACCGATCGAAGCGCGGATCGTCGTGATATCAAAAGTGCCGAGCAGATGGATCACTTCCGGGAGCGCTGCGATCACATCCTCCCTGGTGATGATGACCTCCTTATGGTCGGAACCGATATAGTCCGCGACCTGCTTGGCATATTTTAAGTCGATCGCATCGGTGCTCATACCGATCGCATACGTCTTGATCGGTTTCTTTAAAAGCTTTGCGGCGATCGCACAGACAAGCGAACTGTCCAGTCCGCCGGAAAGAAGGAATCCGACCGGTGCGTCCGCATCCAGACGCTTCTCAACACCTGCAACAAGCTTATCGTGAATGTTCCTGCAGATCGTCTCAAGGTCGTCTGTCACAACCTTTGTAACCTCCGTCATATCGCGATACTGCACGAACCTGCCGTCTTCATAATAGTGTCCGGGCGGGAACGGGAATACCTTCTCCACAAGTCCCGTCAGGTTCTTTGCTTCACTCGCAAATACGATCTCGCCGTCCTTCGGATAACCGTAGAAAAGCGGTCTGATGCCGATCGGATCCCTTGCCGCGATCAGCTTTTTCTTCTTTGCATCATAGATCACACAGGCATACTCGGCATCCAGCATACGGAACATATCCGTCCCGTACGTCTCATACATCGGAAGAAGGACCTCGCAGTCCGATTCGCTGACGAATTCATAGCGCGTCGAAAGCTCTTCCCTGATCTTCCTGAATCCATAGATCTCGCCGTTGCACACAACGAGATTTCCGTTTCGCTCAAATGGCTGCATACCGCTCTCATCAAGTCCCATGATTGAGAGCCTTTCAAAGCCTAAAAGGCCCTGGTCAAAGGGAATGATCCTCTGCATGTCCGGGCCTCTTGAGATCGTTCTGTCAAAATAAGGTTTGATCTGTTTTTCGGAAAGCGATGTCCCATAATATCCAAAGATCGAACACATCTCTTTACTCCTCCGTTTTTCTCTTTTTTCCAATAAAAGAGGCGAGTCTCCCAAAGGGAAACGCGCCTTTGCGTCAGGAATTGTTCCATCACATAAAAAAGGTGCCAAGGACAGCGTCCTTAGCACCTTTGCTTTTCATGAAGAAAAATATATACCCAATCTTAAGCTGTGTCAACACCCTTTGTAAAGAAATCTCACGATCGAAATCTTACAGTTCCGGTGCATTCTCCTTCATATACTTTTTGATCCCTTTAAACGTGGAGGGACTGATGATGTGTTCAATCCTGCAGGCATCGTTCTCCGCCACCTTCGGCGACACACCGGCCACCTGCTGGAGGAAGGATGTCAGCGTCTTGTGCCTGTCGTAGACCTCGACCGCTTTCTTCTTGCCCTTCTCTGTCAGGTTCAGCTCTTTGCTCTGCCCTTCCATCGTGATATAGCCGTCTTCCTTCAAAAGGCCGACCGCTCTGCTGACGCTCGCTCTGGAGAAACCCAGCTCACGCGCCACATCGATGGAATAGACAACACCGTTCTTTTTCTTAAGGCGATAGATCGTTTCGATATAATCTTCGCCTGATTCAAACATAGACATAGTCTTCTCCTGTCTGAAAGCACTGATTCGATCAGCCCTTCACATCATCATTCTATCCTATTGCGAGGGCTTCGTAAACAGTGTCGATACTATTTGCAATATGTTATCATCTCCCGCATCAGGCAAAAGCACGCCTGATCACTTCGATGATCACATCCTGCTCGGCAGGGGTCATCTTATTATCACTCGGCAGGCACAGAGATCTTCTGAAGATATCCGCACCGACATCCGTCGCCGCGCCTCTGTCAATATAGGCATTGGACTGCCCGCGCCCGTTTCCTGCTGCCGTTACGAACTTATTCATACGATAGATCGGCTGCATATGCATCGGCTTCCAGACAGGTCTGCCTTCCGCATTGATCGCCTGCATCATCTCAAAGATCTCGTGCGGATTGGACTTGCCGGGAACACTCTGATAGAGAAAATCCTGCTCGCCGCGCACCATCGGTGACATGCCTTCCTCATCGATCAGAATTCCCGTCAGCCAGTAGTTCGGGATCGCATCCTCGCGTTCTGCCGGATTTAAGATAAGCGGCAGGTCCTTTAAACCTTCCTTATATCGTTCGTAGATCGCCTTCTTCTGCGCGATATGCTCCTCCAGATGCGGGAACTGTCCGCGGACGACGCCTGCAATCACATTGCTCATGCGATAATTGTAACCGATCTCTTCATGCTGGTACCAGATCGCGTTCTCGCGGGACTGCGTACTCCACTTACGTACCTTGTCCGCATCATCCTTACTGTCTGTTAAGAACATACCGCCCGAAGAGCCGGTGATGATCTTATTCCCGTTAAAAGAGATGCAGTTGTAATCGCCGATGCTCCCTGTCTCCAGCCACTTTCCATCCAGCTTGTACTTCGCGCCGAAGGACTCCGCGGCATCCTCGATCAGGAGCGCATTGTGCTTTCTGCAGACTGCGAGCAGCTCGCTCATCTTTGCGGGAGTGCCGAAAAGATGGACCGCAACAACAAGTCTTACATCGGGGTAGAGTTCGAATGCTTTTTCCAAAGCGACAGGATCCATATTCCAGGTATCATACTCCGTATCGATGAAGATTGCTTCCCCATCCTCATACGCAATGGGATTGATTGTCGCATCAAAGGTCAGATCGGTCGCAAAAACCCTGTGACCCTGCAACGTCCCTTCGTTCGGTCTTGCAGGTCCGTACAGCGCCTCGCCCGCAAGCTTCGTTGCAAGATGCAGGGCTGATGTGCCGGACGCAAGTGCCACCGCATACTTCACACCGACAAAAGATGCGATCTCTTCTTCGATTGCGTTGATATTGGCGCCGACCGTGCTCATCCAGTTAGTCGTATACGCCTCCGTCATATATTGAAGCTCCTCGCCGTGCATGGTGGGCGATGCGAGCCATACTCTCTTCTCAAAAGGTTTGATATTGCCTAGATCTTTCATTATTTTGCCTCCGCTTCCTGCCGCAGGCAGGTGATAGGGCCGAACATGATTCGACTGCACCACTATAGTATAACCGATTTTGCCGCGGTTTCAAATAGGGATGCAGTCTTGTGATCGTATCGCTGTCTATGCTTTTTTGTCCGCCTTTATCTTCAGACTTTTCAGATATGCTTTCTGCTCATCCGTGATGCGGTAGCTCTCCACGGACTTTTGGATCGCCTTATTGTGCGTCCAGAGATCCAGCCGCTTTTCTTCGATATACGGAAGGACCGCATCATACTGCTTGGCAAGCGCCGTTGCAAAATACCAGGCGATCATCATGTTTACATAATATTCATCCGAACGGATCGCGGCCACCAGCTTTGGATACTTCGGATCAAAATCTTCATCCAGAAAATGCTCCATCAGCATCCCGACCGCAAAGCGGATCGTATACGTCTCCTTTGAGCCGATCCATTCTTCGATCTTTTTAAAAAGCTCCGCTTTATGCTTCTTAAACACCTTCGGCGACATCTGATCGCATGTCGCCCAGTTATCAACATAAGGCAAAAACTGTTCCAGCCGCGTCATACAGGAATCGTAGTCCTTCATCCCCGACAGGATAAAGGCATGCAGCTGATTCTCATCAAAATACCGGTGCGGCAGTACATCCAGAAAATCTCCCGTCTCCTCTTTCTTTAATAAATTTTTTGCATAGTTTCGAAGCGCCGGTGTGCGTACACCGATCACCGTTTCGGGATCGATATTCGGGATCAGTTTTGCCTGGAAAGCCGCATATTTTTCATCCCGCATAGCGAACAGTTCCTTAACGATCTCCTCGCGTGTCATCTGTTTCTCCCCTCAGTTCTCACGTTCTTTTATGACCTCTCCGATCAGGTCCCAGTTCATATCGGATAATGCCGCGCGGATCCTGTCAAACCGGTCCGCATCCTCTTTCGGAAGGCTGTATTCACTGACGGAATCCAATACCATTCTGGCCAGTTCATAGTCTTTGGACAATACAAACTCCGAAAGACCGCCGTACGCATCTTCCAGAACATCCGTCGGGATGTCAGGCAGATCATCCTTTCTTTCAAAAACAGGGGCCAGCGTATCCGCAAAAGCACGGTACTCTTTGAGGAGCGGCGCTGTATTTGCATCGATATATGCCGTATCCTCCGCATTGCCCGCATCCTCAAGGCGCTTTGCCTTTTCGGACAGATCCAAGGCCCCGACGATCCTGGCGGAAGACTTCAATGCATGCACCTTGATCGTATAATTGTGCAGATCCTTCTCACCGTAGAACTTCTCGATCGCTTCGGATTCCGCCTTGATCGAAGAATAGAACACCGCAAGAACACTCATATAATCTTCCGCGCTGCCGCAGTTCCTTACGCCCGCATCCGGGTCGATCCCGCTTGCGTCATATAGAAACTCCGGAATCTCTTTTACCGTATCCTCCTGCTGCTGCACCGTTTCCTCTCCCTTCTTTTCTTTTGTGATCACAACCTTATCCTGCGGCAGATAACGGATCAGCATTTCTTCAAGCTTGTCCGCATCGATCGGCTTGGTCAGATAATCGTTAAAGCCTTCGGCAAGATACTTTTCCCTTGCACCCGAGATCGCATTCGCAGTCAGGCAGATCGTCGGTACCTGTGCATTGAGATTTTCCGCGTCTTCACGCATTTCATGATACGTTTGAATGCCGTCCTTTTCAGGCATCATATGATCGAGGAAGATCAGATCGTACCGGTGCTTTCTTGTCAGCTGCAGACATTCCTCGCCGCTTAAAGCCGTCATGATCTGCACCTTTGTGCGCTTCAAAAGGCTCTTGAACACATCAAGGTTCATCGCGGTATCATCCACGACGAGCACGTGCGCATCCGGTGCCGTAAACTTTTCTTTGTATATCTTATGTGAGGAGACCGCCGCATGATAAGCCGCTTCATAGTCGCCAAGCGGCTCCCATCTTACAACTTTCTGGCGCAGTCTGAAGGAAAAATCAGACCCTTCTCCATAAGCACTCTCCACATGGAGCGATGATCCCATCATCTCCAGGAGCTGCTTCGTGATGGCCATACCAAGGCCTGTGCCTTCGATCGTGCGGTTCCGCTCTTCCTCGATGCGTTCAAACTCTGAGAAAAGCTTCTCCATATCTTCCTTTTTGATCCCGATCCCGGTATCCCGGATCGAAACATGCAGGATAACATCATTCGGATCATCCGGCACTTTCTCATGATCCATGTGGAATGTCACGGTTCCTTTTTCCGTATACTTTACGGCATTCGTCAGGATATTCGTGATAACCTGCTTGATCCGCACCTCATCGCCGATCAGATACTTAGGCGCATCTTTATCCAGATCAAGCTTCACTTCAAGGCCCTTCTCTTCCGCTCTTGCGCGAATCATATTGACAAGGTCGTTCACAAGCGAAGAGAGGTCATACTCCACCGGAAGGATCTCCATCTTCCCCGCTTCGATCTTGGAAAAATCAAGGATATCATTTACCAGTCCAAGAAGCGTATTGCCTGCCGTTCGCACACTCTCGGCATATTCGAGGACATTCTCTTCCCCGCTCTCTCTCAGAATCATCTCATTCATGCCAAGAAGTGCATTAATGGGCGTTCTAATCTCGTGTGACATGTTGGAAAGGAATGCACTTTTCGCTTCGCTTGATGCGATCGCACGCTGCGTTTTTTCTTCAAGCTGCTGTGCAAGGACATTCTTCTTGTTCAGGCGCGACATCACAATGATCTGGATCAGTACGACCGAGAAGACCGAAATGAGCGTATAGGTAAGGATACGGCTCAAACCTTCGAAAGCATCCGTCGCATTGACAAGCGACAGACACAGCCAGTCATTTGCGACCACCGTTTTATACACGATGTAGTCTTCTTCCCCGTAATGGAAGGCAAAAGAGTCTTCATCCGTCGAACGGAGCGCCTGCACCATGGCACCCCCGAGCGAATCCGTATCGGACATATAATTCTTGCCGACCTCTCTTTTGTCCGCATGTGTGATGACATTATACCGCCTGTCAAGCACGATCTGCGTGACACCCGCCTCATAATCCGACAGGTCTTCCGTCATCTTCTGCATGTAATCAAGAGAAAAGTCAAGTGCAGCCACGCTCTTGGCATCACACAGCGTTTTGGCGAGCGTGATCATCACCGTTCCTGTCTGCGCATCGATATACGGATCCACAATGGCTACCCTTCCGATACTTGCTCTGGCAGCTGTATACCAGGGACGTTCGGTCGAGATCCAGTCATCATCCGGAACCCAATCGGTTCCGTCCAAATAATGATCACCGATCTGCGCATACAGGCCGGGTGAACCGCCGGCCGTGATGTTAATGATCGCAGTGGACTGATTGATCAGAAATGTATCGAATTCCTTCTCTTCGGCGCCGTCCCGGATCATATTGTCGAGTGTATAGCATGCCAGTTTCAGCATATCGATGCCGGTCGAGAGATAGCGATTGATCTTTTGTGCAGATTCCTCCGCCTTGAGCTGTCCGCTCATAATGATCGTTTCGCGTGTCTCGGAATACAGCATACGATAGAAATTGATGATCAGCCCGACAAAAAAGGTGATGATCAGTGCTGAGATTACAACGCTCTGAAAGGTTGTCTTTTTTATTCTTTTCAATCTTTTACTATCGCGCATCGCCGCTCCTTGCACATATGCCTCAGAATCGCTTTTTACTTCACGATCGTAATGTCGGTGCCAAACCACTTCTCAGAGATCTTTGCAAGCGTTCCGTCCGCCTTCATTTCACTGATCACCGACTGTACTTTATCACGAAGTGCCTTGTCCCCTTTGCGGAATCCGATCGCACACTCCTCTTCCGCAAGACTGTCAGGAAGTACATAATACGTCTCACCACTGTTAAAAATACAAAAATACGCCACGATCGAATCGATCAGAACCGCATCCACTCTGCCGCTTTTGAGTTCTCCCAAAAGCGTCGGGATACTGTTATATACAGAAACATGAACGTCTCTGTGAAGCGAGTCCTTACGGATCGCATCTTCCGTTGACGAGCCGCCCTGTACACCGAGCCGCTTGCCTTTCAGGTCGCGTGATGCCTTCACATCACTGTCTCCCGAAACGACGAAGATCAGTTCGTTTTTTACATAGGACTCCGATAGATTCATTGCCTCCGCGCGTTCCGGTGTCACCGACATACCGTTCCAGATGCAGTCGATCTCACCGCTGTTTAATGATCGCTCTTTATCTTCCCAGACGATCGGTTTAAAGACCGGTTCGATCCCGACACGTTTGCAGAATTCTTTGGCCATGTCGATGTCAAAACCGACGAGTTCTCCTTTCGCATCGCGAAAGCCCATCGGCGGGTAGGCATCATCCAGGCCGATCACGATCCGGCGCGCGGCGATCACTTTTCTCAGAGAGCCATCCTCTCTGTCCGTTATCTGCTTACTGCTGCCGCAGCCGATCATGCCGATGCAAAGCGCAAGTATCATCATGACCGGAAGTATTTTTCTTTTAACTGTTTTTATGCTCATGCATAGCCTTCCTTACATTTCCGCTCATTTCGGACTGCTTTTTCCCATATGTGACGTCAGACAGACCCGGCCTCGGAAGCGAAAAAGTTTGCGAGTGTATCGCGAAGTTCTTTCTTCTCCACCGTTTTGAGCAGATACCCTGCCGGTTTTAACGAAAGCACCTTCATCACGCTTTCCTTGTCCCCTTTCCCGGTCAGGAACATGACCGGGATCTTCTCCATATCGGGATCGGATCGAAGCATTTCGAGCACCTGCGGACCTGTCGTGATCGGCATCTCGTAGTCAAGCAGGATCAGATCGGCTTTGTTTTTTGCAAGCCATGTGATTGCCTCCATTCCGGAATTGGCCATGGAAATCCTGTACGTATCTTTCAGCCAGTCCATGATCATGCTCATATAGGAGACATCATCATCCACAATCAGAATCGTCCGGCGTCTGGCAATCTTCATCTCGTCCTCCATCACATTCTCCATATCGGTGATAAACAGATCCATATCAAGCGGGCGTTCATAGAATTGCTGCACCAATCTCTCGGGCAGATAATCCTTCAGGACCTCATACTCTTCCTTCTTGCCGATCACAAAGAGCTGCATCGCATTTCCGGAACAGTAGTCCTTTAGATAGACGAGGGCATCGGCCATTTCTCCGACCTTATCATCCGTAAAAACGATGATTGTCGCTGCATTTTGGCATTTGTCACCGATATCTTTCAGATTCGGGTGTGCATATACCGATTCCGCGCCGATCCCTTTCAGTTTTGTCTCAAGGCCTTTGATCATAAAGCCTTCCGTCGTTGCTACGATCAGAACGTTCTTACTCATATCCGCTCTCCTTTACATTGTTTCCTGTAAGATATCTCTTATGCCATCCCAGTCCATGCGTGATAAGCATGTCTGAATTTTCTTAAAGCGCTCACCGTCTCCCCCCGGAAGGGAATACTCCTTAACGGATTCCAGCACCATATGCGCGAGTTCATAATCTTTTGACTGAACAAATTCGGACAGTCCGCCGTAGGCATCCGCCAGAACATCCTCCGGGATCGGCGGAAGCTCCCGATCCGATTCGAAGATCGTTGAAAGCTCTTCATGAACGCTGCGATAGGCATCCATCAGTGTTGCATGATTTGCCTTGATGAATTCGATATCACCGTCTTTTCCGGCCATTTCCAGGGATTCTGCGCCCTTCCCGAGCTTCATCGCACCGATCAGGCGGGAACTGCTCTTTAAGGCGTGCACTTTGATCGTGTAGTTCTCCCAGTCTTCCGTGTCAAAGTACGTGCGCAGCTCCTCCGATCTTGCGTCATACGATTCATAGTACGTCTGCATCACGGACCGAAGCGCTTCCTCCGAGCCGCTGTTCTTCATGGCCGCAGCAGCATCGATCCCCGAGATCTCTTCATACCATTTTTTCGCATCTGTTTCTTCTGCTGCGGCTGTCTCTTCGGAAGAGCCGTCGTCATCCGCAGACTCGATCTTTTCTTCCGGCAGGTATGTAAGCAGCATATCTTCCAGTTTATCCGGGTCGATCGGCTTGGACAGATAATCGTCAAAGCCCGCAGCAAGATACTGTGCCTTTGCACCTGAGATCGCATTGGCCGTCAGGCAGATCGCCGGCGTCTCAAGATTCGGATCGTCCTTCCTTGCGCGCAGCTCATGCAGCGTCTCAATACCGTCCTTTACAGGCATCATGTGGTCTAAGAAAATGATGTCGTATTTCCGTTCATGCATGCGTTCAAGACCTTCCTCCCCGCTGTCCGCGGTATCGATCATGACGCGCGTCTTTTTCAGCAGACTCCTGAATACGACAAGATTCTCCGGCGTATCGTCCACGACCAGAATATGTGCGTCCGGCGCACGGAATTTTTCATGATACTTCTTGTTGAACTGCAGGGATGCTTTGTAGGCGGCTTCGTAATCGCCGATCGGTTCCCATTTCACCACCTGCTGCCGCAAGCGGAATGAGAACTTCGAGCCAAGCTTGTAAATACTTTCCACCTCCAGTTGGGAGTCCATCATCTCAAGCAGGCGCTTCGTGATACTCATGCCAAGACCCGTTCCCTCGATATTGCGGTTGCGCTCTTCCTCAATCCTTTCAAACTCGGAGAAAAGCTTCTGCATATCCGCTTTCTTGATCCCGATGCCGGTATCTTTGACCGACACCTGCAGGATCACACCATCAGGATCATCCGCGATCTTCTCATAATCGATGCAGAATGTCACACTGCCCCTCTCGGTATACTTCACCGCATTGGTCAGGATATTGGTGATCACCTGCTTGATCCTGACCTCATCACCGTAAAGCTGGATCGGCAGATTCGTATTGATGTCAAGTAACAGCTTCAGGCCCTTCTCGTCGGCCTTTGTCTGGATCATATTCACAAGATCGTTGATCACAGAGGACAGATCGTAGTCAACAGGGATGATCTCCATTTTCCCCGCTTCGATCTTGGAAAAATCAAGAATATCGTTGACGAGCCCCAGAAGCGTCGCGCCTGCCGTCTTGATGCTGCTTGCGTATTCGATCACATTCTGATCGTCACACTCCCTGAGTATCATCTCATTCATGCCGAGCACAGCGTTGATGGGCGTGCGGATCTCATGTGACATATTGGACAGGAAGGCTGACTTCGCCTCACTTGCCGCGATTGCACGCTCGGACAGATCGACGAGCTTGTTGCGCTCTTCCTTTTCATGGTTGATATCCTCTGTCAGCCAGATCACCCGCATCAGCTTGCCGCGTTCGTCACGCTTCGATGTGATAAAACGGCCGCGCCTCCACAGCTTATCCCTGTTCATATATTCGATCGTAATCGTCTCTTTCCCGCGCATGCGGGCATCCAGCGTCGACAGATCGATGAATTTGATCATGTCCGCAACGCATGATTCATCCACAAACGTCTCCATGATCTTTTGAAGCGTTTCTTTTGCATGATCCGTCGTCTTTCCGACAGTATCATTCACATACTCTTTATCCGACCGGATCTCCGTGAAGGTATCGGACGGAATATCGATCTCATGGGCCGTCATATAGATATTGGCAATGGAAGCGATCCGCGCCGTCAGCCTGTCGGCAGCTTCTGTAAGCCGGTCACGATTCTTCTTTTCCTCGTCGATATTTTCAACAAGCCACAGAAGGCGCACCACATCACCGAATGCATTTCTCTTCGAAGCAATCAGCCTCGCACGGCACCATACATTCTCGATGCTTAAGAATTCATCCGTGATCGTATTGACACCGCGCATTCGTTCGTTGACCGTTGACATATCGATAAACCGAAGCGCCGACTCGCGCGAGGATTCGGCAGCGAATCCCGCCACAAGCTTATTCGCTTCCTCATCTGCATTCTCGATCAGTTCGCCGAGCATATCGTTGACATCCTTCGCGTCCGATATGATTGCGCGCATCTCATTGCTTTCGAGGTCAAAGTCGATCATACCAAAGTAAATACTCGAAACGGACGCGATCCGCTCATTCATCGTCTTGATCAGCTCGAGCGCTTTGTCACGCGCCGTCTTTTCCTCATCGATATCGCCGATCAGATACATCACACGCGTTGCGGATCCGTCATTCGCACGATCGGAGACGATAAAACGGGACCTGCACCACTTTTTTTCCGAACTGAGCCATTCCAGCATGATCGTATTGCGTCCGCGCAGACGTTCGTTCAATGTGGAAAAATCTACAAAATCAAGCACTTCTTCACGGCATGAATCATCACAGAATCTTGCCATGACCTTGCGGATCATCTGCTGCGCAGCTGTCCGGGTCTTCCCGATGAGCGCCGCAGCTTCTTCTTCATTGTTCTTAATTTCAGTAAACGTATCATCCAGAAGGTTGATCGCGTGCATTGAGAGATAAATATCCGCTGATGCGGAAAGCTGCCTGCTCACATTCTTCGCGAGCTCGCTCTTGGTCTCCGATCGCCGCATGATCACGGCGATGGTCGTGACCACGATCAGCGCAACGATCAGGCAGATCATCGCATTGAGCAAAATAATATCGCCAAACCGCCTGTTCACATCACCCGTATTGTTTCGAACGACCAGATACCAGCCAAGCGGTTCGATAAACTTTGTGACCGATACCGTACTGCCGTCGTCCGAGATCCGAACGTACTCGGAATCCACCTCCGGATCCAGCATGCTTGTATCGATATGTGCGTTTTCTAGATTGGCATCATTGACATCGACCTGTACAAGCCCATTCTCATCGACAAGATTTATTTTTACGTTATACTCTTCTTCGGTCTTGGAAAAAAGAGCCTGAATATCTTTCATGCTGAGACCGACACCGCATACCCCGAGAAGCGTGCCGTCTTCTGCCTCAATACGCGCATTGACAAAAACAGTCCACTCCTCATGCCGCAGCTCGTCGACATCCACATCAAGATCGTACGGCGCATTCATTTGCACGAAGGACGTATACCAGTTATCGTACGGATCGTTTTCGGGATCAATGATCTTTTGAAGACCGATATCGGTATAATATCTGTGCGTTCCTTCCGAAACAACAAACACCGAATCATACTGCAGCGTTTTCCGTACGTTTGCAAGGTAATTCTGCATCGTCCAAACGGCATTTCCCTCATGGATACTGCGTTCTTCCTTAAGCTGTTTGATCAGGAAGCTGTCGCAGCTCATCGATTTTGCAATCGTGATCGGCTCATTCAGACTGCTTGATATCTCATCGTAGATGCGGTAAGTCAGCATCTTGTTGATCTCTTTCGTATTCTCCTGCGCCATATCGGTCAGCGAACGCATCGTGACAAACGTAAACAGCAACAGGCACGCGAGAACAGCCGATGATATGATGATCGTATTCTTATACTTCATACCGCTACCTTCTTTTTACCACTTCACAACAGTCTGCTTGAGTTCAAACGAAAACTTTGATCCCATTCCGTAAATGCTCTCGACTAAAAGCGTCGAATCCATCATCTCCAAAATACGTTTTGTGACATTCATGCCGATCCCCGTTCCTTCGATCATTCCGGCCTGATCCTCCTCCGGGTCAAAGTCTGCATAAACCCGGTGCATGTCTTCTTTCCTGATACCGTCTCCGGTATCGATCACAGCAATCTCCAAGAGTACATTCTCCGGATCATCCGGAAGTTTGGAATAGTCAACGCAGAATGTTATGATTCCCTCATCTGTATATTCCACTGCATTGGAAAGAAGGTTCAGGATCACCTGTCTGATATGCGCTTCGTCGCCGTGCAACATCCGCGGAATGCCCTTGCCGATATCCAGCTCAAGCGTAAGTCCTTTTTCGTCGGTCTTGCTGCGGATTGTCGTCTCGATCTCGCGGATCGTAGCGGATAGATCGTAAAATACCGGTGTGATCACAAACTCTCCTGTTTCCAGCTTGGAAAAATCAAGGATCGCATTTACAAGCCTCTTAAGCACCGCTCCCGCCGACCTGATTCTGCTTACATAACCCTGAATGTCCTGCTCTCCGGATGCCGTTAAGATCTTCTCATTTATATCGAGTGCTTCATCAAGCGGCCTTTTGAGCTCATATGACACATTCGCCAAAAACGAGGATTTCGCCTTGCTTGCGGCAAGTGCGCGTTCGGACATATCGACCAGCTTATCGCGTTCCTTCTTCTCGTGATCGATGTCTTCCAGCAGCCAGATCGCATGTGTCAGACTGCCGTTTACATCTCGTCTGGAAGCGACAAAACGCGCACGGCGCCACCGATGCTCATTATTCTCGTATTCAAGCGAAAGTGTATCTACTCTGCCAAGACGCCTTGCCAGTGTCGTCAGATCAACAAACCGAAGGACTTCCTCACGGTTTCGATCGGTCGTATAGTGTGTGATGACCCTGCGCACACTTTCCCGCGCATTCGGAGCGGTCTCTCCGATCACATGCTGTACAAATCTTCTGTCCGTCTTGATTGGCGTATACATATCCGTTGCAAGCTCGATTTCGTAAGCAAACATATAGATATTCGCGATCGACGAAATCCGCGCATTCAGATTCTGTGCGGTTTCCGTAAGCGCATCGCGCTTCCTCTTCTCCTCATCGATACTCTCGATAAGCCAGAGAAGATGCTCAACTTTGCCGTCCTTGCCGCGTTTGGATACAACAAGTCTGGCTCTGCACCATTCATTGTCGCAATTCAGGAACTCTTCGGTCAGAACATCCGTATCTTTGCACCGCTCGTCGATCGTCTCAAAATCAACAAACGCGTGCATCGCATCTCTCGAGATGACATTGGTCGTATGCTCGCTTACGGCAAATGCGACCTCCTGCGCATGTTCCACGATTGGCGGCGGCATTTCTTCTCCGAGTCCGACCCGAGTGCGGATGTTATGCAGAATATCACGGGTCAAATCCACTTCATGCATGGAAAAATAAACGTGTGATACGGAGGAGATCTGGTCATTCATCATTTTGATATCTTCCAGTGCTTTATCACGCTCGCGCTTCTCTGCATCAATATCTTCGACAAGGTACATGACACGCTCGATCATTCCGGACGGCCGTCTCTCAGAAACGATAAAACGGGCTCTGCGCCATTTTCCCTCCGTAGACAGAAACTCATATGTAATGGTCTGCACATCCTGCATGCGCTCGTTCAGTGTATGCAGATCCACAAAAGCCAGCATCTGTTCTCTGCATTCGGGATCGGCAAACTCCGCATAGATCCCCTTCAGGCAGTCGGATGCATTCGCCTTAGCGTCCCCGGCGGCCGCCCTTACAGACTCTCTGTTGTCATAGATCTCAACGAGGGTGTCATCCGCCAGATTGACCTCACACATGGAAATATAGATATCTGCCGTTGCGGAAAGACGTTTGCTGAGTCGCTCCAGCGCGTATTGCTTTTTGTTGGCGCTTACGAACATCAGATATATGACGATCAGAACAACGATCGCAAAAAAAGCCGAAACCAGAAAGATTATCCGAAGCGGTGCAAAAACAGAGGAAGCATCTTTTGCGGAGACACATATGAAATCACGGTTCAGATCCATGATATATACGATATAGAGCTTCTCACCGTGATGATATTCAAAATAGCCCTCATAGATCTCCGGAAATTCCGCCAGTTTCGCATAGATGCCGGCTCCGATCGAATCTTCCGCTTTCGCATAGCTTTTGCCGATCTCTTGTCGATCGGAGTGCGCCACAACATAGCCTGTGTTGCTGACGATAAACTGCAGGTCTGATTTTTCCGAAGAAACAGACTCCTCCGTGATCCTCTGGATCACATCCAGCGCAATGTCCATGGAAACAACGCTTTTCCCGTCCTGCAGCTGCTTGGAGATCGCCATCAGAACAGTACCGGTCTGCGCATCAAGATAGGGCTCTACCATCGCGACTTCACCTTTTTTTTCGATCGCTTTGGTATACCAGGGCCGCTCTGTTGCCACAAACCCTGCGGGCGGCTTCCACAGAAGACCGTCCAGAAACTCGCCGTCGATCACAGCATAAAGGCCGGATGTATTCTCCATGACCGTACTCTTAAGCGCCGTTGTCTGGTTAATCAGATATTTCAGGATCTCTTCATTCGATTCATGCTGCGCGATCATTCCGTCGATCGTATACGCACAGATTTTGATCGCATCCGTACTGGTAGACAGATAATCCGCAAACGCTTCGTCGATCTCTCTTGCCGTTTTCTCACCGTTTCGGATCAGAATCTCCCGATTGGCATCATAGAGCATGTTATAAAATACAAAAATGACGGTTATCGCAAACACGGCGATCAAAACCGTAACGATCACATTCTTTCGAATGGCGATATTCTGTGTTTTTTCCTTCACGATCCAACCCTTTCCGCAGGGCACTCACACTGCTTGAAATATTTTTTCTATCTATTTTATTCTCTTTTTCGAATTGTGCAGACAGTTATGATTAATTATATCATAGTGCGTGTTATTTATGAAGCATTTTTGCCATATTTCTGATTGATTTCGCGCGTTTCTCTTAATTATTTTTATACAAAAAGAATGCTCCGTTTTCGAAGCATTCTCATCGTTCCTTTTATGCTCATGATTACGACTTCCTGAAAAACAGAAACGTCGCGATATTTCTTGTCTTCTTGGACTGATACAGAGCCTTGTCAGCCTCTGCGATCATGCTGGAAACCGTCGCTTTTCCGTAGACGGCGCCAAAACTCATACTGATGGAAAGTCTCGGATAGTCAGGAAGCGTGATCGCACGAACGGCCGCCTTCATCTCCTCGACCTTTTTCTTAAAATCATCCGGCGAGATCTCACGAAACGAGATCAGGAATTCATCTCCGCCATAGCGTACGACCGAATCCGTATTCCGGACCGCTGCAAGAAGTGTCTCTCCGACTTTTGCAAGGACAGCATCGCCTGCCTGATGGCCGGCGCGGTCGTTGATCTTCTTAAAATGATCCATATCCGCCATTACAAGGCCTTCACAGATCGTACGGGCAAGCTGTTCATCAAGGTATTTACGGTTCATGACCTTGGTCAGCGAGTCTTCGTACAGCTGCCTGTTGATATCATGTACTTCTGTCTTCTTGTCAACAAAATGCAGGATCCCGGCCCCCGCCGTCACGATCTCCAAGCGCTTAAAGGACGCATATCCCCGGATCGCATCCGCAAGTATATGAAGCGCCTCTCTGTCGTCATCCGAAAAAAGATCAACGTCCCTCTTCTCAAACGATACGATCCACTGGATCGCGCCGCCGATCGTCTGTGCCGTGCAGATCCGCCTGTAGCCATCCGAGAAGAGCCCGTCGGCAGATCCATCGATCTCATACACTTTGTTTCCGTCCGGATTCTCGCGGCTCTGCAGTTCATGCACGGTCGGATCCATCATGACCGTCCCGCGCTTCTGCGCATCCTTGCCCGATGTGGAAACGACTTCATAGCGGAATTCATAGCGGGAGATCATTTTGACAAGAAGGCATACTTCCGTCAGACGAAGCTTTGCGCAGACTTTATCAAAAAGCGCCTGCATAAGCGCTCCGTCCGCTTTACCGCCTGCCATATAAGCATTGATGAATTCTTTGATCTCGGCTTCAATGACCGCCACATTGCCCATACGCATCCTCCTTTGAAGTATGCACCGCATGGTCGTGCCGCTACACTTTGATTATATCAGATGATGAACAGTTATGCTATAATCAGAGCATGAACAAGAAATGGACAATCTTACAGGATACGATCATAACGGCAGGGATCCTCGGCGTATGTCTGGCTGTCAGCCTCGGCATTCGCAACGTCTTTCATACAATGGATCTGATACCGACCATATTCGTACTGGCAGTCTTCCTCATCTCTTTGCTGACGGAAGGCTTCTATTATGGCATTTTTTCCGCACTTTTCAGTGTTATGGCGGTTAACTACGCCTTCACGTTTCCGCTTTTTACCCTGAACTTCTCTTTTGAGGACAACCTCGTTTCAGGATGTATTATGTTAACCGTAACCATCTGCACCTGTGCGCTGACACGTAAGATCAAGCACCAGGAGCTCTTTCGCGCAGAAACGGAAAAAGAACGCATGCGAGCCAATCTGCTCCGCGCCGTATCGCATGACCTCCGGACACCGCTAACGACGATCTACGGATCAAGTTCCGCGCTCATTGAGAATCGCGAGATCCTGACAGAAGACCAGAAGCTTAAGATGATCCGCGGGATCCGCGCAGATGCAGAATGGCTGACGCGCATGGTCGAAAACCTGCTCTCCGTCACAAAACTCGGTGACGGCGATGTCCATCTGATCAAGACGCCGATCGTTTTGGAAGAGCTGCTCGACTCGGTATTGGTCGCATTTCACAAGCATTATCCCAAACAAGAAGTATCGCTCTTTCTTCCCGATGAGATGATCCTGGTTCCGATGGATCCGCTTCTCATTCAGCAGGTCCTCATCAACCTGCTTGAAAATGCAGTTCGTCACGCAAAAGGCATGACATCACTGTCCCTTCGGGTATCTGTCACCGGTGGAAAGGCACTATTTGAAGTCATTGACGACGGCTGCGGGATCGATCAGCAAAAAGTCCAGAAGCTCTTTGAGGACGGTTTCGGTGTGGAGAGTTTTTCGGGCGATAAAAAAGAGAATACGGCAGGCATCGGCCTTTCCGTCTGTGCAACCGTTATCCGTGCGCACGGCGGGCAGATCCGCGCCATCAACAACAAGGACCGCGGCGCAACTTTTTCCTTTACACTGAATCTGGAGGATTCCGATCATGAATAACAGATACAAGATCCTGATCGTGGAAGATGAGGAGAATATCCGAACACTCCTTAGTGCGCTTGTCGAAGCAAACGGCTACCAGGCGATTGAGGCAGATAATTGCGAGCACGGACGGAGTATGTTTACCTCCTATGTACCTGATCTTATTATTTTGGATCTGGGGCTTCCGGACGATGACGGGATCACACTTCTGAAGGAGATCCGCAAGGAATCCCTGACACCTGTCATCATTCTGTCCGCCCGCTCGGATGAATACGAAAAGGTGCAGGCACTCGACCTTGGCGCGAACGATTATGTCACCAAACCGTTCGGCTCGGCAGAACTTGTGGCCCGCATCCGCTCGGCAATCCGCAATACCCGTCATGTTTTGGATGACTGCCCCGACGGCACCTTTACAACGGGCGAGCTTTTCATCGATTATGGCGCAAGACGCCTTTTCTTAAAAGGTGAAGAGATCAAGCTGACACAAACGGAATACAACATCGTTGCACTCCTGTCTGAGCACTGTGGGAAAACGCTGACCTATTCCTCCATCATCAAAGCAGTCTGGGGCACACCCGACTACGGCAGCACCAAAAAGCTGCAGGTGAATATGGCCAACATTCGTAAGAAGCTGGGACTTAGACCCGGACAGAACAGCTACATCGTCAATGAACTCGGTGTCGGCTATCGAATGAGCGGTCCTCAGGATTAAGAACATGTGTTATGGAAACGCCGATCAGAGCGTTCCGTCAGATTCGTGACTTCAGGATTATCTGCGCGTGCGGCAGATCCTCCGGCGTCGTGATCTTGATATTTTCATAAGAGCCTTCCGTCAGCTTCACGGAAGTATTGGTAAAGTGCTCCACGACCATGGCATCATCGGTGATCTGAATGCCTTCGGCAAGGAGCTCTTTTTCTCTGTCCATAAATGTTTGGAACGCACGAAGAACAAGGTCATACGCAAAGACCTGCGGCGTCTGGATCGTCCAGAGGAGGTGCCGCGGGAGCGTCTCTCTGGAAAAACCGGCATCATCCGCCAGCTTGATCGTGTCCTTGACCGGCATCCCGACCACGCACGCTTTATGCTCGCGCACATCCGCAAGGCAACGCTCCAGGATCGCTTCATCCACAAACGGTCTGGCGCCGTCATGAATCATTACAATATCACAGGGATCGAGTGCGCAAAGGCCGTTCCATACGGAATGATACCGTTCCCGTCCGCCTGCGATGATCTTCCTTACTTTGGAAAAGCCATACTTCTCCACGATCTCTTTCTTACAGTAGTCGATCTCTTCTTCACCCGTTACGAGTACGACCTCATTGACAAAGCTTCTCTCAAATGTCTCCAGAGAATAAAAGAGGACCGGCTTCCCGCCAAGGTCCATATACTGTTTATGAATATCACTGTTCATGCGGCTCCCCCGGCCTGCTGCCAGGACGATCGCCGCCACCTTTTCTCCCATAATGAAGTCCTCTTACCGCTCGCCGAGTTTCAGATTCGGAACCGCATTTAAGTCAAGTCCGCTTCTTGCACCGGCGATATACTCATAATATCCGGCCGCACCGATCATCGCCGCATTGTCCGTGCAAAGGATCGGCGAAGGATGATAGAATGCGATATCGCGCTCTCTGCAGGCCTGTTCAAACGTCGCGCGAAGCGTGGAATTGGATGCAACGCCGCCCGCGATCGCAAACTTCTTAAGGCCGTACTTTTCGACCGCATCCAGCGCATGCTCTACCAGCACATCAACGACGGCTTTCTGGAAAGATGCCGCCACGTCAGCGGTGACGATCTCTTCGCCTTTCATTTTTGCGGCATTCAGGTAGTTGAGTACAGCGCTCTTCAAGCCACTAAAGCTGAAGTCATACTCATTCTCCGCGACTTTCGCACGAGGGAAGCGGATCGCCTCCGGGTTGCCTTCTTTGGAGACCTTATCGATCTTGGGACCGCCCGGATAACCAAGGCCGATCGCACGTGCCACTTTGTCAAAAGCTTCTCCTGCCGCATCGTCACGTGTCCTGCCGAGTACTTCATACTGCCCGTAATCCTTTACGACAACAAGATGCGTATGGCCTCCGGAGATGACCAGGCAGATAAAAGGAGGCTCCAGATCTTTGTTCTCGATGTAGTTGGCACTGATATGGCCCTCAATGTGATGTACACCGATCAGCGGGATCCCGGAGGCAAAACTGATCGCCTTTGCCGCCGAGACGCCTACAAGCAAAGCACCTACAAGGCCCGGCCCGTAGGTGACTGCAATGGCATCCATATCCGTCAGTTTCCGATCCGCCTTCTTCAAGGCTTCTTCGATCACCTGATTGATCTTTTCGATATGCTTACGCGATGCGATCTCGGGAACAACACCGCCGTATAGCGTGTGCAGGTCAATCTGCGAAAAGATCACATTCGAAAGTACCTCCCGACCGTTCCTTACGACTGCTGCAGCAGTCTCATCGCAGGAACTCTCGATCGCCAATATCGTTACATCTTCGCTCATTCCAAACTCCTTAAACTACGACGTGATGTCCCATCCGAAGATCTTCCAATGGCCCTTCTCGTCTTTGCGCAGGATAAAGATCTCCTCCGTCGCCTGCAGCTTTGTCTCCCGCCGCAGCGTATAACGGCAGTAGAGGCTCGCGCACTCAAAACCGTCCTTCTTAAAATACTGTACATCCATACTGTTGGATGTCTTATAGCTGGAGATCACTACGCCGTCTTCTCTGTAAGAGAGGATCTCATTACGGAGATTCGTGTAATAATCCTGCATATTCTGATGAGCCGCCAGCTCCGCATCATAGAGCTCCATGATATGGTCTGCCAGCTTCTTAAATTCTTCATCGCTGTACTGCTCGTTGTAGAGAACTTCCGTGATCTCGCTGTAGCTTTTGACTACTTCTTTGGGGGTTGGCGGATAATTACGGCTAAAGTCATTGAGGAGTACGGACTGAACCTTGGTCACCTCAACCGCCGTATCCTCCTGCTTACCGCTCTTCCGATTAGAGAGGTAGAAGTAGTAAGCCATGAGCATCATGATCAAAACAAGCAGCACGATCGTACCTCTTGTTCCCTTGAATCTTCTCATGTGCTCACCCCCTCTCTTCTTCGTGCCTATTCGTTCTCGTCAAAAACCAGTGTGATCGTCTTACCGTCCTTGCCGGCTTCCGCGCCCGGGAAGATCTTCCGAACCGCAGACATATACTCCTGCGGCTTGGCAAGCGACGGGCTGAAATGTGTCAGCCAGAGGCTCTTTACGCCCGCTTTCCTTGCAAGCTCCGCCGCTTCATAGAATGTCATATGCTTGTGCTCTTTTGCCTTCTCTGCCTTATCCGGCTCACCGTACATCCCTTCGCAGATAAAAAGGTCCGCATCCGCGACATGACAGACGATGCTCTCCGTCGGCCTCGTATCCGTTACATAGGCGGCTTTTAAGCCTTTTCTCGGCGGTCCCAAAACCATCTCGGGCGACAGGATGCGTCCATCCTCTTGGATTGTCTCACCCTTCTGCAGCCGGCTCCAGTATTGCTTATCAATGCCTGCATCCATCGCCCGCCGCACATCAAAGCGGCCGGTCCGTGGCAGATTCATCACATAGCCATAACAGGGTACGTTGTGATTTACCTTGAACGCGGTGATCGTCAGATCGCCGAATACAAAATCCTGCTCCGCCCCCTCGATCTCCCTGCAGATAATCTCAAACGGAAGCTCCGGCGCGATCACACGAAGCGATGAGACTACTCTGGTAAGCCCCTTAGGGCCGATCACGGTAAGCGGCTCCGTCCGCTCCGCATTGCCCATCGTCAGGAGCATCCCCGGCAATCCGCTGATATGGTCCGCATGAAAATGCGTAAAGCAGATCACATCGATCGGCTTGGGGCTCCACCCCTTTTCCTTCATCGCGATCTGGGTCCCTTCACCGCAGTCAATCAGCACGCTCATGCCGTTATAACGCACCATCAGCGATGTCAGCCAGCGGTAAGGCAGCGGCATCATGCCGCTTGTTCCCAGCAAACATATATCTAACATGTACTACCTCTTACGTTTCCACATGATCAGGGCGTCCTCTTTGGGAAAATCATAAAATCCCGGGCGTACCCCCTCCGTCTCAAATCCAAGCTTTTCATACAGGCGGATCGCTGCCGCGTTGCCTGCCCGCACTTCCAGCGTAAAATCCTCTGTTCCGATCTCCGGTGCGATCTCCATCAGATACGATAACATCTGATATGCTATTCCTTTTCCCCGATGCTCGGGATGAACAGCCACGTTAATGATCTCGCCGTCCCCCATCACCGTAAAGACACCGGCATGTCCGACAATATGACCGTCCGCATCCGCCACCACATAGAGAAGGTCCTTACGATCCAGCGCCTCGAGAAAATTGTGCTCGGCCCAGGGCTGCGTAAAGCACAACGCTTCATTTGCCGCCACCTCCGGAACGTCCTTCCTCGCAAGACGTCTTATCGCGATCTTTGTATCCCCCGTCATCTTGCCGCTTCCATTCTCTCGCGCTCTGCCTGCGATAAGCGCAGGTATTCCGGCTGATGGGCCGCAGCCGTTTCAAAAACACCTTCTTCATAAAGCGCTCTTGCGCGAACCGCAACCGCCGCTGCGCTCTGCAGGCGCATATGTGCAGGTGCAAACGAATACGGCACTTTCATAAGCTCCGCGATCCGCCCCTCGAAGACCGGAACGCCGTCGCCAAGGAAGATCACTTCGCGCCCGAGCTCGTTAAGCGCTCCAAGCACCTCCTCAATCGGAACCGCGCACTGCTCTCTGATCGTATGAAGGCGGTAGGAAGTACCGGCGCCTGCATCTTTTCGCAAAAACTCGTAAATGCCGGTGTATACCTGGCTGCGCCTTGCATCCATGAGCGGACAGACAAGCTTGTCCGTGCCGTAGCACCTGTACGCAAGGCCGTCCACGGTCGGGACCGGGATGATCGGCTTATCGAGCGCAAGCCCAAGGCCCTTCGCAGTCGCACTGCCGATCCGAAGTCCGGTAAAGGACCCCGGGCCCTTCGCAACCGCGATCGCGTCGATCGACTCAAGGTCAAGCTCCGTCATCCTGCGGATCTCATCCATCATCGGGACGAGTGTCTGTGAATGCGTCTTTTTATAACAGATCGTGTATTCCGCGATCAATATATCATCGTCGGTGACTGCGACCGAAGCCACCAGTCCCGAACTGTCAATGCTCAAAATCCTCATGTCCTATACCTGTTCTATCGTGATCCTGCGATAATCAAAGCCCTTCTCCACATCTTTCTCGATCAGGATCTTCGTGTAGTGCTCCGGCAGGATCTCTTCTACAAGCTCCGCCCACTCGATCATGCAAACCCCCTGCCCGTAGAAGCAGTCTTCGTAGCCGATCTCATCCATCTCGCTGACATCGCCGATGCGATACACATCGAAATGATAGAACGGCAGGCGCCCTTCTTCGTAGATCTGCACGATCGTAAAGGTCGGGCTCGAAACCGGCTCGTCAATGCCAAGCCCCTTTGCAACGCCTTGCGTAAAGACGGTCTTGCCAACGCCCAAATCTCCGGAAAGCGTATAGATGCTGCCGGGCAAAGCTTCTTTGCCGATCCGAACACCCAGCGCAAATGTTTCTTCCGGAGAAAATGTCTCTGTTACCATCTGATCTTCACCTTCTTAGGCTCCATATGCGAAGAGATCATCGCGATCACCTGCGGAGCCTGATCGCCAAGCGCACTTCTCGGAAAAATGCAGGCGTTTACCTTTGTCGAATACAGCAAAAGCGCGCCGGATGTTGATTCCGCGCGTATAAAACCGTCCCATGGAAGCGTCTCTGTCACCTCATCCTGCGATACCCGGACGCCGTCGTCCGAAAGGCAATATGACAACGGTTTTTTGAATGCAGGCGTCAAAAGCACCTGCTTGCCCGCCTTGATGCGCAGCACGACCGGCATGTAAAGGAGCAGAAGGATCCCGCCCGCAAGGTAGAGCAGATAACCGCTTTTAAAGTATGCAAACAGCAAAAACGCACCTACAGCCGTCCCGAGTATTCCCGAAAAACTGTTGTAGGTGTGATGCAGTAAAAAGCCGTACAGAATGTTCGGCGTCATCTTCACATCAAATTTGATTTCCATACGATTATTCTATTCCTTACCGATACGCATGGTCAAGGAAATTCGTTTCTTCTGTTCGTCCACGGAAAGCACCTCTACATCAACGATATCCCCGACGCTGACAGCCTCCAGCGGGTGCTTGATATACCTGTCTGTGATACGCGAGATGTGGACAAGTCCATCCTGGTGGACACCGATATCCACAAAGGCACCGAAATCAACAACATTACGAACCGTCCCTTTTAAGATCATGCCGGGTTTTAAGTCTTTCATATCCATGACATCGCTTCTAAGGATCGGTGTCGGCATATCCTCTCTGGGATCACGTGCAGGCTTCTCAAGCTCTTTGATAATATCCGTCAGCGTCATCTCGCCGATCCCAAGCTCTTCCGCCATCTTCTTTGTGTCCTTCACGCGGTATACATGCGATGCATTGCCGGCATTCTTCAGATCCTCCGCTGTGACTCCGAGCTTCTCCATAAGCTTTCTTGCAGCTTCATAGGATTCGGGATGCACGCTCGTCGCATCCAGGGGCTCCTTTCCGCCGATGATCCGCATAAAGCCCGCGCACTGCTCATATGCTTTCGCGCCAAGCTTTGCGACCTTTAAAAGCTGCTTTCTGTCCGTAAAGCGGCCATTGGTCTCCCGGTAGTCAACAATATTCTTTGCGATCACTTTCGTGATACCGGAAATGTACTCAAGGAGCGATGCGGAAGCGGTATTCAAGTCAACGCCGACGCGGTTTACGCATGTCTCGACAACACCGGAAAGTGCTTCCGAAAGCTTCTTCTGGTTCATATCGTGCTGATACTGGCCGACGCCGATCGACTTGGGATCGATCTTCACAAGCTCTGCAAGTGGATCCTGCAGTCTCCTTGCGATGGAAGCCGCACTTCTCTGCCCCACATCAAACTGCGGGAACTCTTCCGTGGCCAGTTTACTTGCAGAGTATACGGACGCACCTGCCTCATTCACGATCACATACTGCATGGGACGATCGAGTTCCTTGATTAGATCCACGATCACCTGCTCGGATTCACGGGAGGCGGTTCCGTTTCCGACAGATATTAAATCCACATTATATTTCTTAATCAGCTGTTTCAGGATCGTCTTGGATTCCGCGACTTTGTTCTGCGGAGCGGTGGGATAGATCACCTTTGTATCCAGCACTTTTCCGGTCGGATCGACGATCGCAAGCTTGCAGCCCGTGCGAAATGCGGGATCCCAGCCAAGCACGGTCTTCCCTGCGATCGGCGGCTGCAGGAGGAGCTGTTCCAGGTTCTTGCCGAATACGGTGATCGCACCGTCTTCTGCTTTTTCCGTCAGTGCGTTGCGCACTTCTCTTTCAATAGCAGGTGCTATTAATCTTGCATAGGCATCCGTCAGTGCTTCTTTTAAAAGCGGCGTCGTATGCGGATTGTCTTTTCTGATCACTTTCTTTTCAAGGAACCGAAGGATCTTCTCGGTCGGTGCCTCCACCTTTACCGTCAGCACCTTCTCTGCCTCACCGCGGTTCAGCGCCAGGATCCTGTGGCCTGCCGCTTTTTTCACAGGCTCTGAATACGCATAGTACATCTCGTATACGCTCTGCGCGTTCTCATCCTTCGCCGTGCTTGTAAGGAGTCCCTCTTCCATCGTGGTCTTTCTGATGTATTCGCGGTACGAAGCTTCATCCGAGATCGCCTCCGCGATGATATCGAGCGCACCAGCGATTGCCTCTTCCGGCGTTGCGACACCTTTCTCTTCATTTACGTACTGTGCGGCGATCTCGAGCACAGGCGCCTCTGCCTTCTCCTTTCGGATCAGCTCCGCCAGCGGCTCTAGGCCCTTTTCCTTGGCAACACTCGCGCGCGTCTTGCGCTTGGGTCTGTACGGACGATAGAGATCATCTACCGCAACAAGCGTCTCTGCGGCCTCGATCTTTGCACGAAGCTCGTCCGTGAGCTTCCCCTGCTCTTCAATGCTTGAAAGGACCTGCGTCTTTTTCTCTTCCAGTCCGCGCAGGTATGTCAGGCGCTCAAAGAGGTCTCTAAGCTGCTCGTCATTCAGCGCACCTGTCTTCTCCTTACGATAGCGGGCGATGAACGGGATCGTATTGCCCTCGTCGATCAGGGCGATCGCCGCCTCGGCCTGCCACTTTTCTATTTTAAGCTCGTCTTTGAGTTTCAGTGTGATGTCCATTTGTTGATCCTTTCATGGTTATTGATGTTTTACGGTTTTGGGGAAGGGGCCCAATTTCTGCGCAAAATGCGTACACATGTGCACTTAATGAATACGCATTCTGAATGGGGATTTCGAGGACTGTCTGAGCGAAGCGAGTTCCGCAGAAATCTCCACGTTCTGAAGAATGCGCATGAATTTAGTGCTGAAATGTGTGCATTTAAGCAGTTTTGGGCCCTCTTTCCCCGCACCATTATACCATAAAGGCGGCGTGGCTTGATTCCTTTTTGCTTCGATATTGCCTGAATTTGCAAAGGTTGCTATACTTTATATGTTATTCGATCAGATCACGGATTCTCATACGAACAATGTAAAGATACCGTGCGCCCGATTAACCATGATAAACAGCTACCTCAAATGAAAGCTTGGAGACAATAATGAACAATACTTCCAACCAGACCCTCGAAAAGGTCGCGCTCGTTTTCGGTGTGGTCGCGATCGGTTCCACCATGATCATACCGGTCTTCTGCCCGCTCTTTTTCGGCAGTATCGCCATTGTGATGGCATTTCTTTCAAAAGGATATGATATCCGCATGGCAACGCACGCTAAGATCGGCACCGCGCTTGCCTCTGTCGCGATTGTTTTGAATATCGCTCTTCTTGTCGGGTCCGTTATGCTTTATCTGTATGTGCCTGCCTACAAGCAGCAAATCAATCAGGTATACGAGCAGATGTACGGCGAGCCGCTTGAAGACTTTGGAAATATGGAGGCACCGGCTACACCGGCTGAGCCTGCCGGAAAGGAGTTTGCACAATGAATGCTTTCCCCTCTTCCGCAGAATTAAAAAGAAGGGCGAAAGGCCAGCTCATCGGCCGCTTTACACCTTCTGTCATGGCTGAGATCCGTGTGCTCCTCCTGATGCTTCTCGCATCAATGATCTGTACAAACCTTATTGATGATACGACACTCCTTGGAATCGTCATCTCCTATGTGGTTTCCTTTATTCTGGAAATGATATTCAGTATCTTTCAGATTGGGCTTGCCCGCTTCTACTTAGAGCTTTCCTGCGACCGTCTCGCGCGTCCGGCCGTGATCTTTTCCGGTTTTCGCTCGCAGGCAGACCGCGCGATCATCGCCAAGTTCTGGATCATGCTCTTAGAGATCCTCTGCTTTGCACCGACTTTTGTCTGCGGCATGATCTATAACCGGAGCGGCGCCCCCGCTGTTTTCATGATCACTTGCTTTGTCTTCGCGTTAAGCCTGATACTTGCGCTTTATGTGGAGATCATCTATTCACAGGTATACTGCATCATGGCTGACTTTCCGGAGAAAAGTGCACGCGAAGTGCTCAGCCTTTCCCGACACGTGATGCACGGACACAGGTTCCGCTATCTTTACATCCAGATCAGTCTGATCCCGTACTACCTCGTATCGGTACTGTCTTTCGGATTTGCGCTCCTCTGGGTCGTTCCGTACCGCAGGATGATCTGCGCGAACTTCTATCTGAATCTGTTTGAAGGCTCCAGGGACACATCGTCATTTGACGTACCGCAGGATACAAGCACATTTGATGTGACGGTATAATATAAGCGCAGATTAAGCGTCCAAAGCATCATTCCTTAACCGAGCCAAGAGTCAGACCCTTAATAAAGTATTTTTGGAAAAAAGGGTATGCAAGCATGATAGGTACAATTACAACAACCACCGTCGCCATTGTTGCGGAGTATTGCGGAATTCTTCCCTGCATGGCTGCAAGTGCTGACGGTGGGATATTTCTGTTTGACAGAATTGTCTCTATACTCTTTTGTATATCGATTAGCAAAAGTTGCAGGGGCTTCTTGGTATTACTCTCCATAAAAAGAAGAGCATTTTGCCAGTCATTCCAGTACATTGCCGCCGTCATAAATCCGACAGCTGCCAGAGCGGGTTTCATAAGCGGAAACACAATTCTGAAGAAAGTGGTATACTCTCCGGCACCGTCAATTTTTGCAGCATCCATTAACTCCCTCGGCACGCTGCTGACGATATATGTCCTTAGAATAATCACATATAATGTCTGCATACTTTGCGGCAATATCAATAACAGAATATTATCCTTCATATGATAAAGGGATGTGTATACAATATACGAAGATAATTGTCCGCCGCTAAAAAGCATCGGAATGATAAGAAATACGGTCAGAAACTTTCTTAACGGAAAATCCCTTCTGGTTAAGACATATCCATACATACTCATCACAAGTAATCCGAATACCGTTCCCGAAAATGCAACAAATATTGTTACTCCATATGATATTAAGAGCTGCTTCTCATATTTAAAAACCGTATTAAAACCATTTAGCGATAGCTTTGACGGAAACAGTCCGTATCCTGCTTCCGCGAGAACATTTTCATCCGTAAATGCGGATACAAAAACAAACAAAATCGGGATCGCTGTCATAATGGCCGCTACCAGCATGACTGTTAAAAGAGCAATCTGACCCGTCGTTATCTTTTTATCGTGGATTATGCGTTTTAAGACCGTATGCTTCTTTAGCATTGACTTCTCCATCAATCAAAATAATGCGTTTTCAGGATTGATTTTGCGCACGATCATATTCGCTATGAGAATGAGCGCAGCTCCGAAAACGGATTGGAAAAAAGAGGCAGCGGCCGTAAATCCAAAATTAGAATTATGGAAAACCGAATTCAGTATATACGAATCTAAAACCTGCGTAGTGTCATAGAGCGGTCCGCTGTTTCTTGTTACCTGATAAAACAAGCCCGTATCCGAATGCAGGATTCCTCCGACTGATAAAAGCAGCATTACCGTAACCATAGGTTTCAGAAAAGGAAGTGTAATGTGCCATATCTGCTGCCACTTTCCCGCCCCGTCAATTTGAGCCGATTCATATAGCCCGGGATCAATTCCCGCAAGTACTGACAGGAAAAGTACCGCTCCATAACCCGTACTGCTCCACATCTTTACGATCGTCAGGATCATCGGCCAATATTCCGCCTCAAGGTACCATCTCGTAGACAAGCCGAACAGATTATTAATCATCCCCTTATCCGGACTTAAGAACGCATAAACAATGAACTGCACGGCTGTAAAGGATATAAATGCGGGAACAACAAATATGCTCTGCATCACCTTCCCGATTCTTTTAAACACCAACTGATCCATTGCTATCGCCAGACTGACCTCAAGAAGCATTCCTAAAACCGTAAAGATCGCGTAATATATGAGCGTATTACGTGTAATGGTAAAAAAGACCGACTTGGATGCGATAAGAAACTTGAAATTATCAAGTCCGTTCCATGGACTGTTCCATATACCCAGCCTATAATCGAAGTTTTTAAAGGCCAGTATCAGACCTCCCATTGCAACATAGTCAAAAAAGAAAAGGATGAGGAACCCGGGGAGTGCCATTACCGCAAGCGCTCTGTGTTTCCAGAGTCTTTTCATGAAGTTCATCCGGTAAACCTCCTTGTCCTATTTTATCACTATTGTCAGAACATTAAGTCCAAATGTGTTCTGATATGAGAATTCATCTGCTATTTTTGATATCATGCGTATACCGATATTTTTGAACGGATCCTCATGATTGAAGATTCTATTCATTTCAACAGGATTAAAAGCTTTGCAGTCATCTTTAATCCTGAGTAATATGCTGTTCTTCATTGAGACGACCCTCACATCCAAGCTGTGCTTTTTACGGTCGGCATGAAAACCGTAGTTAATGATATTGCCGGCCATCTCCTCCATGGCAAGCGCAGAAAAATAAGCTGTCTTCTCAGAGTATCCCTTGTCTGCAACAAATCTCTGTATTCTCTCGGAAGAGCCTATAACATCCTCCATGCCGGTTATATCGATACACAGCCTGTCATCATCTTTTACACCAAAGTCATCCTTAAATAACAGCCACTCAGCTGTATTCTTTGGAATGCGTTTCCAATAAATAATGACATAGACGGGGTATACCATTGCGGTTAATACGCCTCCAACTGGATCCGACCACCATATACCAAGAACGCCAATGGCCGATGACAGGATAACCGCTGGAATGACCGTCCCAAAGTAACCATCTATAACAGACGAGATATGAGCAGCCATGTTGTGTTTTGATGCTTGCAGATAGTTGGCCTGTATCTGAACCAAAAGTATCAGAGGAAGCGCAAGAGCGTATATCATATACTGTTGTTTGGTAAGGATATAAGCATCGGATGTTTTGTCCGGGAAGAATATGAGCGCCATTGTTCCGGAAAGCAGCATCATGATAAACATCACTGCGAACGTCAGCGCCATTACCTTCGTCAACGCCAATTTTATCAGGTATTTAATAGAATCCCTGTCTTCCTCGCCGATAAAGACACTGGACAGTATTTTAATAACGGCACCGCATTCTACCCCCAACGCGACAAAAAATCCGCCAAGCATTTCCATGGAAGACCGCGCGGAAAGAGCTGACTCTCCTCCATATTTCAGGATGATTCTGTTAAGAGTAAGGCTGTTTAAAGCCAAGTATAACTGCTGCAAAGCCGCAGGGCTTCCTATCTTAATCAGATCAAAAGTTTTCTTCCAAGGAATATTGCGGACACTAAACTTCAACTGTGCTTTAGTTGAAAAATAGTATGAAACAAGAATGAGAAAGAATATCCAATTACAGGCACTGGTTGCATATGCAAGCCCCAACACACCCATATCAAAAGTTGTAACAAATAAAAGATTGAGCGCTATGTTAAAAAAGATTGTTGCACCAACACTGATATAACTTCTCTTACTCTGGTTCTCAACCTGCAGAAAATAAGAAAGCTGCTCTGACAAAAACATGGGAATAAATCCGAGAGAATAGCCCCTTGCGTACTGCGCGACATTTTCTATTAAGGAATCATCCGCCCCGCAAAAAAGTGCAACCTGCTCGGGAAAGCAAAAACATATCAGCGTGGTTATAACGCCAAGCATAAGCGAAAGGGATATGCAAAGGGAAAAGACTTCGCCGGCTTTTTTGATGTCTCCGGTTCCGATATAATTTCCGCTCAAGACCGCTCCGCCGCCATGTATTACCGCACTGATAGCCGATACTATTGTTATTACGGCATAAAACAGGCCGATAACACCCACTGTTCTGTCGTCGATGTAATGTCCGGCAACGGTACCGTCAATGATGGAATTAATGGATCCCATACCGCTAAGCATGATCTGGACCGCCAACAGTTTAAAAAAGAGTCTTTCGAGCACTTTATTATCAGAGGCCATGCTATACCCGCCTTTAAACATAATTTTGCGAATTATCAGTATCTTTTATTTTGAAGCTTTCCATACCCCATATTGGTTTATAACTTCGGCAAGAACTTTTTGATAGCCGGCAGCATCAAGCTCTGATCTGAATTTTTCCAGTGCGGCGTCCACTTCCGTTGCCGCACATCCCCCCTGTTCAAGAGCATAGCCGTATTGATCGAAAAGGCCGATACATGCTGTCCACTCAGCTTCTACAGGAGAAAAGTCAAATCTGAAACCATTGGCAAGCGCTTCCACAGAATTATTATTGAACCTTTCATACAATTCTACTTTGTTTTCAGGTTCACCCGCTTCAAGAGGAATAGAAGCTATCGATCCCGATTCCCATGAACTATGATCATATAGCCCGCCTTTTTTCACAACAAACCCATCCTCAAGATCATAATCTGTCCCTTCTATACCGAAGGTGAACAATCCGGCAAGTATTGAATCGGTATACATAAGCCCCATGAAATCCACACAAGCCTTTGCCTGTTCATCGGTGCATGCTGAGGAGACAGCAAAGCATGAGCCTAATGTACTTGAAGAATTGAGATAATTCTTTGTCATATGGATTATGCCGCAGTCCTGTCCATAGGTTGCAGAAGCCACGTCATTGTACGGCACATCCCACCATGCTGCAAAGCCCCAATCAGTTGTATTGATGGCATTTTCAGGTATGGTCTTTGTGGCTTCTTCGTCACTTATGTAACCCTTTTCGGCCCACCTGCTCATAAGCTTCAAAAACGCTTTGTATTCGGGAAGGGTGAGACAATCAACCACTTCATCGGTACTTCGATCAACAGCTATAAGCGTACTCCCCATGATAAATTCATAATCATCAAGGTAGAATTTACTAAAGAACGGCATTTTCTGCATAAGGAGAGGATACTTCACACCATCCCGCTTCATCTGTTCAAGCATTGGCTCAAGATCGGCCAATTTCTTTACGGATGACAGATCCCATCCGTATTTTAACGCTTTTTCCGTGGGATAAACCAGATCATATCCTTCCGATGACTCCTTGTAGCAGGGAATAAAATAATCTTTACCGTTATACCGTGAAGAGTCCCAAACAGCTTTAGGTATTGAATCATATAACGCTGTTCCCGGAAGTAATTCACTTAAATCAAAGACTGCTTTCCTTGATACAAGGTTGTCGGTAGACAGAGCTTCTAGCCAGCTGGCAGTCCAGAAAAGATTAGCTTCGCCGTTTGCTATCGCAAGATTACATTTGTCTTCATATTCGCCTTGGCCCAAATCTGTAAGTTTAATTTTTACGTTAATCTTGTCTGCAATATACTTATTTATCGAATCCTCGACTGCCTGAACTTCCGCACTATCAGCCGATGCAATATTAAAAGTACAGTGATAGATTTCAATCTCTACCTTATCATCGCCAGTCAATGCACCGTTGGAAGCGTTTGATGTGCCTGAAGATGCGTTTCCGCATCCGGAAAGCGAAGTTATTATCATTAGTACTGCAATGAAAACCGATAGACACCGCTTTATCATTTAAAAACACCTGCTCATTCTAAAAAAATTCCAACTCAAGTCCGTCAAATGCAAAGATCGAAAATATGATGGGCAGTTTTAAATCTTAACCTCACCCTCAAATACCGTCACGGCGGGTCCCGTCATATAGACCACGTTCTCGCCTCGATCCCATGTGATCTCAATCTCACCGCCCAGGACATGCACGGTGATCGATTCGTCGGTAAGGCCGTTTAAAACACAGGCAACACCGCATGCGCAGCACCCTGTACCGCAGGCCAGTGTCTCTCCCGTTCCGCGCTCCCAGACGCGCATCTCAATATTCTTCCGGTCCATGACCCGAACGAATTCCGTATTCGTTCTGTTCGGAAAGCAAACGTGATTCTCAAAAGAAGGACCGATCGCAGGAAGATCAAGCCCCTTCACATCGTCAACAAAGGTCACTGCATGCGGATTGCCCATGGAGACAAATGTCATGCCGTATGTCTTGCCAAGTACGGTAAGAGGCGTATTTACAAGCGCTTCCGATCCGGCGTTCGGTGCTTCGTCAAGTTTGGAAGGATCGACCGGCACGAGCTTCGGCTCCAGGATCGGCGATCCCATATTTACGCGGATTCGTTCGGCCTTGCCGTTCTTTTCATGGATATGGATATATTTGGGCTTCCCGCCGCTTACGATCACAAGATCGGTCTTATCTGTCAGACCCTTGTCATAAACATACTTTGCGACGCAGCGAATGCCGTTCCCGCACATCTCCGAACGGCTCCCGTCCGCATTGTACATCTCCATCTCAAAATCCGCATCAACAGCGGGATTAATGAAGATTACGCCGTCACCGCCGATCCCGAAATGCCTGTCCGAAAGGCGGCGCACAATGTCCGGCTTTTCCGCCTGCGTGATGTGCTCCTTCGCGCCGTCCACATAGATGTAATCGTTACCGCATCCCTGCATTTTCGTAAAGTACATATCCATCCTCCGCCATATCTTTCAAGCTTCAGCCGGCCCAGACCGTAAAGTCACCGTCTGATCTGCCGGTTCTTTCATGATTCAAGCCTTCGTCGCCTTCTTTAATAACGCCTTCAACTCATCTGTTTCAAATGTATAATCCGTATCGCAGAAATGGCAGTTCATCACGATCGGCTTGCCATCCGCGATCATGCTCTCCAGTTCCTTCTTACCCACACTGATCAACGCCTTCGATACGCGCTCTTTGCTGCAGTTACAGTAAAACTGCGTCTCCATCGTATCCGTGATCTCGATCGGAAGCCCCTCAAGGACACGCTCTAAGATGCCTTCCGGCGTCAGCCCCTCATCCAGCATGGATGTTACCGATGAGATCTTCCTGATGTTCTCTTCAAGCTGCGCGATCACGGCCTCTTCGGCAAAGGGCATGAGCTGTACGATAAAACCGCCTGCCTGCTTCACGGTATTGTCCCTGTTCATCAAAACGCCGAGTCCCACAGATGAAGGCACCTGCTCGCTGGTTGCAAAGTAGTATGTCAGATCCTCCGCGATCTCACCGGTCTGCAGAATGCACTGCCCCACATACGGCTCTTTAAGTCCCATATCCTTGATGACGCTCAGCATACCGAGTCCGATCGCACCGCCGACATCCAGCTTGCCCATCGCATTGGGCGGAAGCATGACGTCCGGATTGTTCACATATCCCTTTACACGCGCCTTCGCATCCGCTGTCACCACGATCGCGCCGATCGGACCGCTTCCCTTAATCTGGAGCGTCAGAAGATCGTCGTCTCCTTTGAGCATACTGCCCATCATGCCGCCGGCAGTCAGAAGCCTTCCAAGCGCCGCCGTAGCGACAGGACTCATATGATGTTTCGTTCTGGCAAGCTCAACAAGTTCCCTTGTTGTCGCCGCAAAAGCACGGATCTGCGCGTTCGCAGCCGTCGCCCTGACAATATAATCTTTCATGTTGTTTCCTTTTCAGGCCATCTTCCTTTCGGCCTTATCGCTCCGCTTTCCACCCGTTATTGCAGGTTCCATTACTTACGGATCCGCTTTATTCTATAATGTTTCGCATATCTTAATCTAATTTCTTGGAGCATTCCTTCATGATCATAAAGATACGCTCTGTCGTATCCGTCACCTCGCCGCCCGTATCGGCGTCGATCGCCTCCACAAAGGAGAGGCCGGCTTTCTCGCCCATCGTGCGCATTTCTTCGAAGGAATAGCCCCTCTGATAATGGTATTCCGTTTCTTTACGGTACCGGCCGTCATCCTCTCTGAGAAAAAATGTCACCGCGTACTCATTGATCTGCGATTCTTCGTCGTAGGTATTTTCCCAGATAAAACTGCAGTCCGCGCGGTTCTCGGCGATCGTTGTATCCCCGATCACTTCGCGGTATTTATAGTCCGTATTAAAGTCAAACAGGAACAGGCCGCCCGGGAACAGATAATTGTTCACAAGTTTAAAGACATCTGCCAGTTCATCGGGCTCTAAGATATAATTCAGACAGTCGCACACGCTGACCACGGTTCCGACTGTGCTGTACAGTTCCAGTTCACGCATATCCTGCTGCAGATACAGGATATCCTCTTCCTTTGCTTCCTTTTTTTCCATCGCAACAGCGAGCATGGCGGAAGAATTGTCGATCCCGATCATGTCATAGCCATCATCATAGAGAAGTTCTGTGAGCGTACCGGTGCCGCACCCAAGGTCTACAACCAGGTTCTGCTCTGCCGTCAGTGCATCCGCCGCATCCCGCACGGGCTTACTGACACCGTAGCGAATGATCCCCGCACGGATCCGCTCATGCCATATATCATACGGCACAGCATCCATCAGCTCATCATAGATCGAAGCAAACGAATCATATGTCATCGCATTACCATCCCTATCGCACTAAAGCCGAGAAAACTTGCAACACCCATGATCACGCCGGCGATCACAACACCGAGAAATACAGCGATCATGCTCGATTTAAAATCCATATCCAAAAAGCTTGCCGCGAGCGTCCCTGTCCAGGCTCCCGTTCCGGGAAGCGGGATCCCGACAAAAAGCATCAGCGCAACAAACAATCCTCTTCCTGCCTTCTCCTGCAGGGTCTTCCCGCCCTTATGGCCCTTTTCGAGGCAGTACGTAAAGAGCCTGCCGATCACCGGCTTGTCCGCTCCCCACTCTAAAATCTTTCTCGCAAAGAAGAAGATAAAGGGCATCGGCAGCATATTGCCGATGATCGCGAGTGCATAACTCGGTACAAGCGGGAGACCGAAGCCGACTGCATAGGGAATGGCACCTCTAAGTTCGATCAGTGGCACCATGGAGATCAGAAATACGATCAAATAATTTAATAACATCTGTTACAATCCTTTCAGAAACTATATTTTTTGCTCATCGTCCCGCCAGATACGTCTTCAAAAAGGCCAGTACTGTATCCATCTCCTCATCCGTCCCGATGGAAATGCGCAGGTAGTTGTCGATGCGCGGCTTTTTAAAGTAGCGCACATAAATGCCCTGCTCACGAAGCGCCGCAAAGATCTCTGCAGCCGGAACACTCCTGTGCGTTGCAAAGATAAAATTGGTCTTCGAATCCGCAAACGTAAAGCCAAGCGCCGAGAGCGCCTTCTTGGTCCGCTCTCTCGTTGCGATCACCTTAGCGCACTGCTCTTTAAAGTACGCATCGTCTTCGATGCTCGCCGCACCGGCATGAAGCGTCGGCGCATTCATTGTATAAGAATTAAATGAGAATTTAACATCATTCAGATATTGGATCAGTTTTTCCGATCCGAACGCCATGCCGATACGCATGCCCGCCATTGCACGGGACTTGGAAAAAGTCTGCACGACCAGCAGATTTTCGTAGCGTTCTATGAGCGGAAGCGCACTTGTACCGCCAAAATCCACATATGCCTCATCCACGATCACAACACTGTCCGGATTGGCCTTCACGATCCCCTCGATCATTGAAAGGTCTTCCATACGGCCTGTCGGTGCATTCGGATTGGCGATCACGATGCCGCCGTTTTCACGCATATAGTCATTCGGATCGATCGAGAAGTCATCCCGCAAAGGGCAGAGTTCATACGGGATCCTGTACAGATCCGCCCATACGTCATAGAAAGAATACGTGATATCCGGAAACAGGATTGGCTTCTTACTGTTGAAAAAAGTAAGAAACGCCATACTCAGCACATCATCGCTTCCGACACCGACAAAAACCTGCTCCGTCTTAAGGCCGTGATATGCGGCAAGCGCCTTTCGAAGCAGCAGCGCCTCCGGATCCGGATACTTCGTATATTCCCGCGGATCGATCTCCTGTATGGCCGCCACGGCCTTTGGGGACGGCGGATACGGATTCTCGTTCGTATTGAGCTTGATCACATTCAGTTCCTTCGGCTGCTCCCCCGGTACATACGGTACCACGGTGCGCACATTCTTTTCCCAGCTCATTTCATACTCCTTATCATGTATTACACAGCTACTGGCGCTCCTGCTTCTTTTCAACTATGCGAGTGCGCGCATTCTGCACTAAATTCACAAGGATTCTTCAAAGCGTCGGCCATTTCTGCGGAACTCGCTTCGCTCAAACAGTCCTCGAAATGACCGTTTCAGAATCCTTATTCATTAAGTGCCCATGCGCATGCACTCTCACAGTAGAAAAAGAAGCTCGCGCCCCACATATTGTTTTAAATACCACTTCATTCTCTCACGATGTAAGAAAATCTCTTTCCTCAAAAATAATTCAATTCCGCCTGACTTCCTCGCAGTATGGGAAAGAATCTTTCGCCACCCTTATAGTTGCAATTCTGCTTAACTTCCTTACGGTGCAGAAAAACTCTTTCTACTCATATGGTTTTCACTTCCGCTTGGCGTCCTCACGGTATAAAAGGGGTTCTTTTTGACCTTAGCGGGCTCGGGGGCTTGCAATACTATGAAAATGCCATGCACATGTGCACTTAATGAATGCGTATTTTTCTATGTGCTTTGAAGGGTTGTCTGAGCGCAGCGAGTTCCCTGAAAAGCACATCGCTCAGAAAAATGCGTATGAATTTAGTGCCGAAATGTGCGCATTTGAATAGTTTTGCAAGCCTCCGAGCCCTTCACATTATCTAAACCATTTTATTTTAGCAAAGTATCCTGCCCTTTAAAATGCTTTTTCTCAAAATACACCCATATTCCCAGCAAAAATGCGCCGATCAGTGTCAGGATCCGGCCCGGCCATACGCCCGGCGCGCTGAACCGCAGCTCGATCTCATGCGTTCCGGCCACAAGCGGGATCCTGATGAAAGCATCCTCAAAAGTCTGAAGATCCGTCTCTTCTCCGTCCACGAAGATCGTCCATCCATCCTCAGCAGGGATCGTCAGCAGAAGATCGCCCGCCTCCTTGTTGCTGACCGTACCTTTCACATAGCCGTCTTCCGTCTCCGTAACCGTAAACGGCTCCTCTGCGAGCCTGCGGACCACTTCATGCGACAGATCCTCATTCAGTATATAGATACGATAATCAAACGCTTTCTTTTCATTCAGGACCGTTCCGTACCGATGCACATCGATCTTATCGCCGTCTTCATAGCGGCTGAATGTCAGGATATGCTTGTAATTTACTTTTTCAAAGGTACGCTCTTCTCTGTCCGTATAGATCTTGATGTCTTTGGTGGGCGATGAGATCACGTAGGCATAGAGCATGCCGCCTTCGTCACCGTCGCGCAGCCGGAACAGCTTTTCGGAAAAGCCGAGTGCCCTTACAAGCGCATTCAGGTTTGCGACAGGTGTATTGCTGCCTCCCGCTTTATTGATCCTGATCTCTTCTTCCCACTTCTCTTCAAGCCCGGTCGGGATCATATAACCGATCGGCAATGTATCCTCTGCTTCATACACCGTCCTGTCCGCATACTGGTCGCCAAGCTCATCCGCTTTCAGGACAGGCCTGAAGAGTCCGTCCGCAGGGTACTCATCCGGATCGATCAGATACCGGACACCAAGGAGTGCCGTTGTAAGCGGCACCGCGCCTTCCATGTGGTAAAACACCTTGCTCGAAGCCATTCCCAGTTTCCGGTACAGATTTTCCACACCGCCGCTTGCAGTGGAAGAAAAGTATGTGGCCGACGGGTACGATGCCAGGATCCCATCGTTTTTGGTCTTCCAGTCACGCTCATCAATGCGATAGAACGTCTCGTCCGTTCTCTCCCGGAGCGCCGATACGATCGCACGATTCGTCTCATATGCCTGCACATATCCGTCACGGTCCGTCGTCGGAACACTGACTCTGTACGTGTTCATACAGGTCTCCGTGAAGATCGCCGTAAGCAACAGGCCGACAAAAAGCCGCCGGCCATAGCTTTTCATAAAATAGGAAGCTGTCACGATCACATAGCAGGCAAAATAAAGGGCCGTCATGATCATCGCCTGATTTCCGACTTTTTCGGATCTTCCAAACAGACAGCAGATCAGAATAAGCAGCGCGCCCAAAGCGGCTGCGATGATCAAAGCGCTCGCTTTGCCCCGTCTCGCATTCGATCCGGCATCCGACACGCCCGCTTCCGCTTCTGTCACTGCTTCTGTCACTGCCTCCGTCGTCTCATCCGGCCTGATCTCCCCGATCGCTTCAAATGCAAGCGTCAGCAGCAGGAAAATGTAAAGGTATGACTGCCTTGCGGGGAGTGAATCGGGAAAATTCAATCCGTGCCAGAAGAAAGTCAAAACGTTAAACGTATAGCTTGCCCAGAAAAATGCAAGCAGCAGTGCGATCCCGACCTTGACCTTCCGTGAACGCTTGCTGACAACAAACCAGAGCGGTACAAGGAAAAGAATGATCACACCGCAGTATACATTCGGCCAGTGCTCATTTCGGATCTCACATTCCGTCAGAACGAAATGTCTTGCAAAAGCCTGTACTATATTAAAATATGATTTAATTTCCATCGAGAAGTTCGGATCGTCAAACTTGGTCACGCGAAGCGCCAGCACCCCGGGAAGGCTGACAAAAGCGGACAGTGCCCCTCCAAGAAGCGAGCCGGCCGCAAACCGCAAAAGTGCCGCTCCCTTTTGACGCAGCGTAAGATCAAGTGTCATAATCACAAACCGGAGTACCAGGAAGATGCAAAGCATGATACACAGGTAATAGTTACACCAGATCGCAAGCCCAAGTGCGACCGGATAGAGACAGATCCCTGCGATGTCTTTCTCTCTCTTTCCCGCGCTGATCGCGATCAGACGTTCAAGCCCCGCGATCACAATAGGTGCCAGACAGATCACATCCAGCCACATGATGTTCCAGTTATACGCCGCCGTGTAGCCGGATAGCGCATACAGAAGCCCGAAGGCAGAGATCAGGTAGGAATCTGTCCGAAAGTGCTCTTTCAGCCACCATGCAAACGACAGGCCGCAAAGTCCCAGCTTGCCGATGATCAAAAGCACCATACACTCCTGGATCCACTTTTGCGGGCAAAGGAGCAGGATCAGATGAAGCGGGCTTGCCAGATAATATGCAAAAACACCCGCAAAGCTGCCGCCCAGCCCCAGATATCGGGAATAGTAAAAATTCCCGCCTTCATGCAGTTTTCTCCAGTATTCCGTAAAGAAGGGAAAATACTGGTTGTACAGATCGATGCGCAGAAAACTGCGATCGCCGAACGGGTAGATCCCTCTTGCGATCACAATGAACAGCATGATCGATACAGGCAAAAAGAAGGCCGCAAGCAGCGGTCTTCTTTGCATCATTCTACTTTTCATCATCAAACATCTCATAATATTGCAGCCGTTCGTATGTTGCGAGTCTCTCGTCCCGCGAAGCCGTCTCCGTTTCATGACGCATACCGTCTGCCCCGCGAACGACACGGGCCGAAACAACAGGATACTCCAATGAAAGCTCATTTAAATAGCGTCGATAGCCGCTCTGCGGCATCCCGGCTGCCTGCAGCATAATGCCCGCAAGATAGTTCGCACTGACACATGCGCCCTTGGAAATGGCGCACTCGCCCGGCAGATCATAATTGGACCAGATAAAGAACGGCACCAGATAGCGATCGTCCGTCTCCTCATCTGTCAGCGACTGCACACTTTTCCCATTTGCTTTGTAGATCGGTGACGCAACCGAATCATTCGGCTGATGGTCTCCGAAGAACACAATGACAGTCGGCTCCGGTCTCTGTGCAAAGTATGTGAGCAGGTCCTCTACCGCGCGGTCCGTCAGGCTGACAAGCGAAAGATAATTGGATAACGGCTGCGAATCGATCCCTTCTGCCGTGATATCCGGTTTAAAGTTCTCGAAATCCCCCGTATATCCGCCGTGATTCTGCATCGTAACATTAAATAAAAAAAGCGGTTTATCGGGATCGCGCTTTTCGAAATGATCCACGATCATATCAAAATCGGCCGCATCGGAAACGTATTTGCGTACAAGATCATCATCCGCCACATCCATATCTTCCAGGAACGTCATCTTTCTGAAACCGAGATGCGGGTACGTTACGTTGCGCATCCACCCCTTTGCATAGTACGGATGCATCGCCTCGGTTGCATAGCCGAGTGCGTCCAGTTCCCGAGGAAGCGCATCAATGTCCTTCGTTATGTACTGCTGGAACGGAATGCTCCCCTGCGGGAAAAAGGCCATCGAATGGCCGGTCAGGAATTCAAACTCCGTATTCGCTGTGTTTCCGCCAAGGACAGAAACCGCAAGCTTTCCGGTGAGCACTTTCTCATCGGAGAGAAGCGACCGGATATACGGCATATAGTCCCGGTTGGGTGTAAATGACCCGTCGATCGCCATATCGGAAAATGCTTCATCCATGATCACGATGATATTCGGATACTCGTTCTCCCGGACGGATGCTTCATCCTCATTTTCATACTGCTTCAAAAGAGCTTTGGCATCCTCGACCCGGTAACCGTCCGGCTTTTGAACAACAAGATATTTTGTCTCCCGCGCAAACGCCACGGCAAGCCCGTTGCGCTTTTGCATAACACCGGGTGTGAACAGCTTATCGTATAAGCGCAGCTTGGCCACGATCTCATCACGGTGCATATGCATCACAAATGTGGCAAGCAAAAACAGGAATGCGAATCCATAGAGGAGTCGCGACTTTTTCCGTGCAAACCGCCTGTCCGCAAACCGCTCTGCCCAGAAAAGGAGCACAAACCCCACGATCACAAGGATCACACGAAGCGGAACGGTAAAACTGTAATTGTCCGCGACACTGACAGCCGTACGCAGGGAATAGATATCCCATGGCATGATCGGCGTCGAACGGAACTGCATCACATAGTAATTTGTAAGGCCTACGATCAGGCAAAGCACCGTCTGGATCCGAAGTGCAAGGCACAAGCGGCCGGTCATGCAGATAAGAAGCCCCGCAAAGCAAAGATAAAACCAGGCGTTCAGTACCCAGGGTGCCAATGACATTTCCGTAAACGGATTATAGAGAAACAGCTCTGTTAAAATAAAACTGCAGATCGGGCAAAGCAATGCGCCCAAAAGCGGGCGCATGCTCTTTAACTTCTGAAACAACGATCAAATCCTCCTAAAAGAAACTGTTAAGCGCCATCTTTTTGAGAGAATCGATCTTTTCTTCCGCGCTCTCGATCACATCCATCATGCCGTCGACCTGCTTGGATGCGCGTCCCACGGTATCCATCACATCATTCGTCTTCTGCGTGATCTCATCGACCTGCTTCATGACCTCTTCTGTTCTGTCCATGATGCTGTTGACACCGTCCATGTTCAGTGCGCCTAGCTTCTCATTGGCAACAGCCAGAAGGTCGTTGGCCTGTCCGAGCGTTTCATTGACATTGTTCAGCGTTGTATCGGCTGTGTCCATGAATTCTCTCGCGCGCTGCGTAAAATGCCAGAGGAAAACGCCGCCGGCAACGAGAGCCGCCAAAAGCACCGCCAGCATCAGCATAATGATCCGCTGGTTTGTAATCTGTTTCTTTAACAATTCTTCCATTTTATGGTCTTCCATCAAGAAATCCTCTTAATCTCCGATCGCAAAATATCCGCTCGTGATATTATCGAGTTCCAGTTCTGCGATCGCGCGAACGGTTCTGCGCTCCAGCCCCTTCAGGCCGTTCTTTTCATCATACGGCTTGAACGAATAGATATCCGTCCCTTTCGTTACGCCCAGCGCCTTTGCAGCATCTTTGTCGAGGAGCTTTACATTGTGACGCGCATAGATCTCCATTCTTGCGTAACGCATCTCGGCCGCACTGAGTTTTAATTCATCAATGTCTTTGCGCTTATATTCACGCTCATCGGAGTCTTCGATCACCGGCAGAGACACCTTTTCAAAATATGCCTCATGCGCGTTGAACTGCCATGCAAGCTGCTCTGCTTCTTCCATCAGAAACTCCGCATAGCATGCTTCCGGAAGCGCCTCTACGATCTTGTTGAACCAGTCTTTTGCGTCACCCTTGCCGGCCTTCATATCGTCCTGTACTTCCTGGTGTACAAGCATCGCCTTTGTATACGCATAACGCATCTGAAGCGGATCGGTCGGATCGTTCACCTCGAAGAGCTTTAATGCCTTTCCAACATACTCTTCATTCTGAACGATATCCTGATGTGACTCAGCAAGCATTGTATCGATCTGTGAGATGATCCTGGATTTGTAATCCTCCGCAACAGATTTCTTTTTATCCTGCAGATCGGTAAGATCTACGCGGTAGCCTTCACTCGCCAGACCTTCACCGAGTTCGATGACCGTATCGAGCTGCAGCTGTGTTTCCTCATAGATATCGATCCCCGTTTCCAGGTTCAAAAGCATCAGCACGCGGTCGAGAGCGCCATCCTTATACACATTGAATGCATTCACGATACCGCTTCCGGCAGCGCCTGCATCGCCGGATGCCGCTTCCTTGTAAAGATCGATCGCACGGCTGATATTGGCCATTGCATCCTCGCGTGCATCGTCCTGCTTTACTTTGGATGCATTGTCAGAGACAAGCTGATCCGCCTCTTCAAGAAGCGCAGATACATCTTTGCTTTCTGTCTGCACTTCCGCTTTCTCTTCGGGTGAAGCCTGTGCTTCTTCTTTCTTTACTTCGTCTGTCTCTGCCTGTTCTGCCGCAGCGGGTGCAGGTGCCTCCTGCTGGCCGCATCCTGTCAGGGCAAGCCCCGACACCATTCCAATGATCAAAAGAGCAGAGATGAGATGCATTACTTTATCATTCTTTCTCATTTCCTTATCCTCCTATCTGCATTGCAAACACAATTCATTGGTATTTTACCATAAAAAAACCTCCCTTGAAACCAAGGGAGGCAGATTTGCTGTATTTAGAAGGGTACAACGCTTCCTTCATATTTCTCATGAATGAACTTTTTGATCTCATCGGATATCCTTTTTCCTTGAGGATCGGCTTGCCGCCTCTGTGATATTGGCTGTCTCTGCTACGGTCACGGCGTAGCGCAGTTGCTGTAAAGTCATAGTCTACCTGTCACTTCCGATCAGCGCCAGAACGGCCCCGATCATGATATAAAGATCCGCCATGTTAAAAACGATGTTGTCGATCCGTCCGATCCCGGTCCGGAGGCTCATGTAATCCACCACATAGCCGCGTCTCAGACGATCACAGGTATTGGACAGGCCGCCGCCCAAAAGAAGCGCCAGTCCGGCTTTACACAGTCTCAGTCCGCCGGTCCCTGCAAGCTTATAGAGCAGGACTGCCACCATCGCTGTCAGTGCAGCCGAGATCGAAGCAACGATCTTCTGCCTGGAGCTTCCGGCGTTTAAAAACGCGCCCTGATTGTGATATTTTCGCAAAACAAGCAGACCCCTGAGGGTCTGCCTGTTATCGCCAGTCTGAAAATGCTTTTCCACATGGTCCTTCACGCACAGCTCCTCAAAAAAGAGGATGCATGCCGTCAAAAGATACCCTGCCAAATGTTTCATCATGCTTAAAACTCTGTAGTAAGGCCGAATTCGTCCGCCGCGGTCGTTTCCGTCTCGGGCTCGGGCTCGGCAATGATAAACTCGGACAGATATGCTGCCTCAGGCTGTCCGGCAAGAAGCGTGGGCAGGTTGATCAGGATACCGTCCATGTCGCGCGGAAGCGGCATCGTGACTGCGACAAACTGCTCGTCGCCGCCCTTCTCGTTCATGATCTTCATTTCCATCTTGAAGGTCTGGCCGATGCAGGTTGCCATACCACGCTCGCCGTCATACAGCTTTGCGACCTGCTCGCCGTCCACGTATACAGTTACCTTATAAGGTCCTTTGAATGTCTGGCCGTCAAAAGTCGCCTCACTGTTTTCAAAATATACCGTGTGGCCACGGCCGATCACGAGCATCACTGCTGCGATCGCAATCAAAATGAGGATCGTTCCGGCGCGGAACAGGAGTACTTTAGTTTTCATTTTTGCCGTCTCCTTCCTCTTGTTCTCTCTGAAGCTGTTCGCCTACGCTGCTCTTCATCTTGCGTTTCTTGGTCTCGTACATCACGAGTGCAAGCGTGATAACGCCATAGGAAACGAATACACGGAAGTATTCACCGATCATGGAGTCACCCGTGATATGTGCACCGGCAGACGGCGCCACAATGAACATCGTGTGGAACAGGATGACACCGAGGAACACATTGCCGATGGAAGCGCGATCAACGGAAGCGCCGCCGACAAGCAATGCCGCGATACAGAACATACCGATCTGCGAATGGGAGCTGTAAGTGGAGATATTACCCATATTCTGCAGATAGATGACCATACCGAAACCGGCCAATACGGTTGACATAACAATCGAAATGATCCTGGTCTTCTCAACGTTGATACCCGCATCTCTTGCGACCTGCATATCCTGGCCGACAGCACGCATATCCTGACCCAGTTTGGTCTTGCGGAACCATACGATGAACGCGCACAGAAGCGCAATAATGATAAATGTAAGGACCGGGATCTTCACGCCGCCGATCTGCACATCGATCAGATTGTCGAGGCACTGTCTCATATTCAGAAGGCTAGTCGTATTACGGATACCGTATCCTCTCGGAAGTTTCAGAGAGGTATGCTTGATCGGAATGACCTTGCCCATCATATAGAGCACGACCAGCTGATAGATACCGTTGATAAAATAGCTGATGATGTAGCTGGTGATCATCTCACGTCCCTTGGACATGTTCAGAATCTTCCCGCAAAATGCGCCGAGAAGAAGCGAAAACGGAATGGAAAGGATCATCGCAAGAACAACGCCCGGGATACCCCATACCTGCCAGTCCGCCACAAGGATCAGAGCGATCTCGCCTGCCATGGCGCCCAGCGTCATACCAAAGTTCAGACCCATGCCGGCAATGATCGGGATCAAAAGGCAAAGGATCAGGAAAATGTTTCGTCCCATTCTTGTAACGACTTCATTCAGCAGATAGCTGGCAGAGAAGCCGGAGATCGGGATGCAGACGATACAGATCAATACGAACATCAGCGGTACTGAGTTGTTCTGCAGGAATTTCAGCGCTTTTTGCGCAAATGTTAAATTTTGATTTGTTTTTGTAATCGTATTCTTCATTATTTTGATCCCTCTGTCTTTCTTGTCAAAGCATACAGGATCATACCGTTGGAGACAACGATTCTGATTACTTCGCTCATGTCGGTATGAATCATGGAATTCATAACCGTAGGTGTCATAGTTACAATACCCTGGAACAGGAACGTACCGATGATAACGTTCGCGATGGATGCCTTGTTAACGGAAGCACCACCGATCAGGATCGCAGATACAGCGGGAAGCGCCATATTAAACGGTGCCATGTACAGCTGCACGAAACCGAAGCCCTGCTCATACACGAGAATACCGATCGCGGCAAGCCATGTTGAGAGAACGACGGACAAAAGGCGCATCTTATCCACGTTAACGCCGGCAGCCTTGGCAAAAGTCGGATTGGATCCGACAGCCGTCATAGCTGTACCCGTCTTCGTGTGCAGGAACGCCCACATCAAAAACGCCAGCACCGCAAAGAACAGCAGCGCGCCGGTCGGAATAGAAAGCGTTCCGATGTTGATCTGCAAAAGATCGGACAGCGCTTTGTCATAAAATCCTTCCAGTGAAATCGTGGTACGAAGGCCCTTGCCGGCAAAGCCCCAAACCATAGTCGGGCTTTTATACGGAAGCAGCAGCCACATCATACACATCAGGGATACGGATGAAAAGCCGACATATGTCGCAATCATCATCTCGCCGCCCTTGATCTTGTTGAGGAGCCAGCCGTAACCGGATCCAAAAAGCAGTGCAAACGGCGTAGCGATCAGGCACGCCATAACAAAACTCATCGGGCCGGTAAAACCGAATTCAATGGACAGCGTAGCGCCCAAAAGGCCCGAAATGATACCGAGCGGCAGACCGAAGTTTAAGCCGCACCCGGAATGGATCATCGGCACCATTGCCAGTACGAGCACCGCATTCCAGCTGAAACGGTTGATCGTGTTTGTCAGCTGGGTGGGAAAATCCGCACCGACAAAAGGAGCCATAATAAATAATAGAATTAAAAAACCGGTAATGATCAGTCTCGGTAATCCGAAGCTGCTCAATACGTCATGAAACTTTTCTTGCATCTTCTTCTCCTTACTTTACCTGACTGACCATCAACATACCAAACTCTTCCGAAGGCTTATCTGCCGGCAGGATACCGGAGATCTTACCGCCCGATACGATCGCAATGCGGTCGCAGATCTGGCGAAGCTCTTCAAGTTCGGAAGAGATCATGACGATCGTGACGTTATTTTCACGGTTGAATTTCTTCAGTGCATCAAGAACCAGAGATTTGGCACCGATATCGATACCACGCGTCGGCTCCGACACGAACAGGAACTTGGGTTCCAGCGCAAACGCTTTCGCAAGGCAGACCTTCTGCTGGTTACCGCCGGAAAGCTCTTTTGCCTTCTGTTTGGAGCCGGTACACTTGATCTTCAGCTCCTCGATATATTTTTGGGTAACGGCACCGATCTCCCGTTCATTACGCCATTTGATCAGACCGCCAAGCAGTTTCTTTAAGAATTTTTCCTGAATCTGCATAGCAGGGAACACAACATTCCATTCCAGTGTCTCATCAAGCAGAAGACCGACACCTCGCCTGTCCTCTGATACGAATGCAAGCGAAGCATCCAGGCAGTGACGCGGATTATTGAGCGGGATCTCCTTGCCTTCGAAGGTTACGGTTCCGCCCGCCTCGCAAAGGCCCATAATACCGTTCGGGATACCGAGCTTGCCCTGGCCCGCAAGGCCGCCGATCCCAAGGATCTCACCCTTCTTAATATCCAGGTTGACATCACGAACCGTCTCACCGGACATATCGACCCAGAGACGCTTGATCGACATGATCGTCTCCGCATCCGAATGATCACGGATATCTCTCTTATTGCCAAGCTCAACCTGGCGGCCGACCATGTATCTTGTGATCTCCTCAACGGAAGTCTCCGATGCCGGAGAACTCTGTGCGATACGACCGTCACGCATCACTACGACCGTATCACAGACATCCAGGATCTCATGCAGTCTGTGTGTGATAAAGATCACGGAGATGCCCTTTTCGGACATGATCCGAATGGACTTCAGGAGTGCTTCCGCTTCCTTCTCTGTCAGAACCGCAGTGGGCTCATCCAGGATCAGGAGCTTTAAGTTTTCCTTGCTCAGTTCTCTTGCAATCTCCGTGAACTGTTTGTGACCGACCGGCATGTCATTGATCACCATATCCGCGTCGATGTGGAACCCCATTTTTTCGATCGCGGATGTCGCGCGTCCGGTCATCACATTATAATCCAATGTATTTAAACGATCACCGAAAACCTCAGAGATCACGTTCTTTCTCTTCGGTTCACGATTCAGCAGAATATTCTCTTTCGCTGTAAAACCGGGGATCAGGGAAAATTCCTGATGCACCATACCGATGCCTGCTTCCAGCGCATCAAAGGGCGTGCGGAAATTGACCACTTCGCCATCGATCAGAATATCACCGTCATAACCGCCGGTCTCTCTGATCACATCCATGCCGAAGAGGATCTTCATAAGTGTACTCTTACCCGCGCCGTTCTCGCCGCAGAGACCGAGTACTTCGCCCTGTTTCAATGTAAAATTGATATCCGTCAGGACCTGGTTTCCAAAGAAGTCCTTCTTGATACCACGCATTTCCAATAGCGGAGCGTTTTCATTTGTCATCTGTTTCTTTCCTCTTTTGAACCCAAAAAGCAACCTGTCTGAAAACGCGAAAATATTGGGGAGGTAAAATTGCCTCCCCAATAAAACTCGTCAGACCGATTTCTATTCGGATTTATTTAACTGTAAAGTATTTCTCCGGAACTTCTACGGATGTAGCGCCGACATACTTACCGGGATCACCCATGATGTAAGTATCCTGATATACAAGGAATGTATTGTCAGACTTTACGCCTGTCTCTGCATTGGTGTAACTGGATCCGTTCCAGGATGCACCGGGAGAGAATACCTCGTAAGCCTTCGCGATATCATCCATATCTGCCAGCTCGCTCTCACCGTTGATCACGTTAACGGCATGCTGTGCAAGACCTGCGGATACTGTGTAGCCATAGGAGAATGCCCATGTACCGAATCTACCTGCGCCGCCTTTTTCAACGACTGCCTTCTCAACCTTTGCAAGGATCTTCTCGTAATCACCTGCTTCTGCTGTAAGGTCAAGACCGAGCGCACCGGGGTAACCCATTGTAGGAGACGGAAGGTCCGCTTCAATGAAGTATCCGCCATACTCAAGAAGCTGCTTTAAAAGCGGCTCTGTATGTGCATCGTTTGTACAGAAGTATGCAGCCTTCTCGCCGTACTTCTGAACCCACTCCGGAACTTTCTCAAGGATATAAGCCTGCGCACCGGAAACACCTACGTCGGATGTCGGGTCGGGAGCTGTCTCAAGAACGAACTTCATGCCAAGATCTTTACATGTCTCCTGCATGATCGCAACACGACGGCTCATTGTCTCGTAAGACATATGTCTCGGGAAAGAGATATGAACGAACGTATCGCAGCCAAGATCATGTGCTGTCTTGATCATCAGATAGCCACGTGCTACGAAGTCGTTGTTACATACAAGGTCTGCTGCGGAACCGATCTCCGGAAGGTCTTCGTGAGACTCGCCTGCGATGCAAAGGATGTCAGGTCTTCTCTCTTTGATCTTACGGAATGCTTCTGTTGTACCCGGAACAGCCTGGTTAACGATGATCGCCTTCATATCCGGATCGTCGGAAAGGTTTACGATCGTCTGAACGGTTGTCTCAAGCTCTTCTGTAAAGTTATCGGGATAGATTGCAAGCTTTACTCTGTCTTCGCCGTATTTAGCCTGGAATGCTTCAGCACCACGTCTGTCATCCTCGGACTGAGATACGGAACCGGTAACGATACCGATGTGGAAATTCTCTTCTGCTACTTCTTCTGCAGCTGCTGTTTCTGCTGCGGGAGCTTCTTCTTTTGCTTCTTCCTTAACCTGCTCTACCTGCTGAATGGTAGCGCCGGAGTCGGAACTGCCGCATGCAACGAGGGACATTGTCATCGCTGCTGCGAGCAATACGCTCACATACTTCTTCACAATAGTTTCCTCCTTCAAAATGAAATAAACGTATGTTTAAAACAATGATATTATAGCAACATCAACACTTTAACGCAACAAAATATTTATTCCAAGTGATGAAAATCTTTCACCTTGATTGTATACAATTATACGTTTGTTTTACGTACAGGTTATTCTCCCCTGCACTCTTTAAGCGGTAACCCGCCCTGCCTGATCTCGATCAAAGGCCCGCCTGTTCCTTCTATATATTCCTTCGTGATCGTGACACGGCCGATATTGTCATCCTTCGGCGTCTCATACATGATATCCAGCATGAAGTCTTCGATGATCGCGCGAAGTGCACGCGCGCCGATCTTTTTTTCGATCGCCTTGTGTGCGATCGCCTCCAGGGCCTCATCGGTAAACTCAAGACATACTTCATCCAGCAGCAAAAGTTTCTGATACTGCTTTAAGATCGCGTTCTTCGGCTCCTTTAAGATCCGGACGAGCATCTCTTCCGTCAGACCTTCAAGCGTATACAGGATCGGGAGACGCCCCAGGAATTCGGGGATCATGCCGAATTTGCGGAGGTCTTCGATCGTCACTTTCGAGAGGATGTTTTTTTCCTTATCGACGGAATCCTTAAGCTCCGCATTGTAGCCGATGCCGGTCTGCTTGTGCAGACGCTGTTTGATGATCTCCTCAAGATCGGGAAAAGCGCCTCCGCAGATAAAGAGGATATTACGCGTATTGACCGTTGTCATCGGGACCATGGCATTCTTACTGCTCGCGCCGACAGGTACCTCAATGTCCGCGCCTTCCAAGAGCTTTAACATCCCCTGCTGTACAGACTCACCGGAAACGTCGCGCGTATTGGCGTTGCTCTTCTTGGCGATCTTGTCGATCTCATCGATAAAGATGATCCCCTGTTCCGCCTTGTCGACATCGTTTCCCGCCGCTGCAAGAAGCTTGGAAACAACGCTCTCGATGTCATCACCAATGTAGCCTGCTTCCGTCAGGGAGGTAGCATCCGTGATCGCGAGCGGTACATCCAGAAGCCGTGCCAGCGTTTTCACAAGGTATGTCTTGCCGCATCCGGTCGGTCCGATCATGAGCATGTTGGACTTTTCGATCTCGATCTCATCCATCGTATCAGTCGCCACGCGCTTGTAGTGATTGTAGACCGCAACCGAGATCACCTTCTTCGCATGTTCCTGCCCGATGATATAATCATCAAGCTTCTCTTTGATCTTATGCGGCGCCGGAATGTTATGAATATCGATGATGGGCTTGGGCTTCTCGCCCTCTTTATGCTTCTTGACCTTCTGCTGCGGCATCATTCCGCCCATCCCCGCAAGATCCGCCAGATTCACAAAGTGCAGTCTGGGAAAACTGCGCTTGCCGCCGTCCTGCTCATCGGACTGCTGCTCATCAGATCCGGTCTCTTCCGCATCTGGCTCTTCCGGCCCCAGTCCGCTTTCAAAACGACTGATCGTTTCCATCGTCCTGCGCATGCAGTCGGTACAGATCGTGATGTGATTGGGCAGATGGAACATTTTGCCTGCCGTGCTCTCAGGTCTGCGGCAGAGATAACAGATCTCCTCGCCGTCAGGCTCCCACACGTCGTCGCCATCTTCCGTCAGATCCACAGCCTCACCCTGCTCTTCTGTCTGATCCATATCTACTTCATTATAATTCTCGTCCATAAAATATCCTTTCGAGGTATCTTACACTTCCTGCCCATTATACAGCAAAATAGCAGGCTGCGTATACACACAACCTGCCACATTGTCCATTAACGTAGACTTTATCAATAGTGAATTTTCTCGTACTTGTTTCAATGCATTTGCACGGGCTCTTAATGAATGCGTATTCCGAATGGGTATTTTGAGGACCTAACTCGCGGAGCGAGTCCCGCAAAAATACCCAGTTCTGAGGAATACACATGAATTTAGAGCAGAGTGCACGCATTACAAGCGTATTGAAAGATTCGAGATCACCAGCTATAAGACCAAATCTGTCTATTACCTATTTTGCTTCTTCCTTAGCCCCCAGGGTCACGGTCACCTTCTTCTCCTGATATCCGGTCGGGCTTCCCTGTTGGATCGTAATATCCACGGTCGTACCCGCCGCGTAGAACTGCAGCGTCTTCTGCAGATCTTCCATGGAAGTAACGCTTGTTCCGTCGAATTTCGTGATGATGTCGCCCTTTACAAGTCCGGCCTTCGCAGCCGCAGTATCCTCGTAAACCTGCGCCACATAGATGCCCTTGGGCATGCCGTACATCTGCGATACGTCATCCGTAATGTTCACGCCGGAGATCCCGAGATAGGATGCATTCGCATCGTCTACTTTCACACGGGTCGTCTTGGTCATCAGCTCATCGATGATCGGTCTGACGGAAGAAATCGGGATCGCATACCCCATACCCTCTACAACGGTGCCGCCGATCTTGTTGGAGTTGATGCCGACCACTTCACCCTGAATATTCAAAAGCGCGCCGCCCGAGTTGCCGGGATTGATGGCTGCGTCAGTTTGGATCTTGACAGGTGTTTCCGTATCGCCGCCGATCGGTCTGTCGAGTGCACTGATAACGCCGACCGTTACAGACTGGCCGTATCCGAGTGCATTACCGATCGCGATCGCCGGTTCCCCGACCGTCAGCTTATCGGAATCGCCAAGTGTCGCTACAACGATCGCATTCTTTGTGGATGTCTTGATATCGGAAAGTGGTACGGCGATGACTGCAACGTCCTGTTCGGAGTCGTAGCCTTTTACCTGTGCTTCACCCTTTTCGTTGTCCGTAAAGGTTACTGTCAGCGTATCCGCATTTTCGATCACATGATAATTCGTGACGATCAGAAGTTCCTTATCGCTCTCTCCCACGATGATACCGGATCCGCTCGCCTGCGCTTCACTTTCAACCGGCTGTCCGAAGAAAGAAGAACGCTGCGTAAATTTATTCTCGATCGATACGACCGCCGGCATGACCTTGTCAACGACCTTGGTCACATCCGTTGTGACAACCTGTGTCTCACCTGTTGTTGTCTGCACCCGCTCGCCGCTTTCTTCCTTCGCCGGCTGCGTCTCTTCGATCTGCTGCGCCTGCGCCGCGGGTTTCTGTATATCTGCAAGTTTGGAATGGATCAGATTGGATGCGATCGTCACGGCATAAAAACCGGCGCCCGCAAACAGGCCGAATGCCAGGCCCAGGAAACAGCCAAGCACGATTTTCGGTGCGATCTTGCTTTTCTTTTTGGCGGGCTTGGGCGGTTCAGTCCCCATCGGATTCGTGCCTGCACCGTATGTGCTGCGATATCCCGTGTAGATACCGCCCTGACCGCTTTCGTTCGAATCGTTGTTATAGTTACCGGGATTATTGTAGTTATCGTACATAGTTAAGACCTCTTTTCTTAATAATCCTTGCCATCCATCTTTTTATGGTCAGTATAAAAAGGATTTGTGTCCAAAATGTGATAACTTTATGCAAAAAATATGAAAAGAGTTCTATCTCCAATAATACCTGTTCATCGTAAGGCGCATGATCAGACGCTTCGGAAGGCTACGGTAGTGCTTTCCCAGCAGATACCCTGCATATTTTGCCGCGGAGAGCATGACAAGACGCACGAGCAGACCCGTGCGGCCGATCGAACGAAGATAGCCGGCAGTCTCCCTGACAAGCCTGATGCCCTCTCCCTCGGAACGGATATTGCCGAATATCTCGGAGTGATCCGCCTGTGATACACCGAGGTCAAAATTGCGCCGAAGTTCCTGCCACGGCCCGTACTCATGGGAATGGTACACCTTTGCATCCGCCGCATATGCGATGCGGTACCCCATCGAAACCGCTTTTGCGGCATAGATCATATCTTCGTTAAAGATCGTGCGGCGGATGAAGCCGCCGAGCGCATCAAAGATCTTCCGGTCGTACATCGCACAGACGTTGGAACAAAAGTACGTCTTGATCCCAAGCGTCGCAAGGTCTTCTTTTCCTTTTGTGTGGGAGACGTCCGGATAATTAAAGCCGCGTGTAAAAGATGTGATCGGACTTGCATCCGGCTGAGGAAGCTGCCTTGCATATGCGACGGCGATCTCACCCTTCCCGTCTTCTTTTTGCGAAAGCGCCTCTACCAGATTCTTAACAAGATCGGTATCCGCCGGCACCGCATCCTGCGTCATGCAGAGAAAACAGTCCGCATCCGATCTCAAGACGCCCTTGCCGCGCGTGCCGCCGTGATCGAACTCGCGGCGGGAGAGATGGTAGATCCGAACGCTCTTGTGCGTGCCGATATCGCGCCTTCCATATAGGAACGCTTCCATATATTTTTCTTCCGTGTTCATAACGATGATCCGCCCGACCGGGTACGACTGCTGTTCCAGCGCCGTGACCAGCTTTGCAAATCGTTCATCCGGTTTATACGTCGGAATGATGACATCTACGGTTGGATTCATACGGTTCCTCCCATACTGCATGATCATGCCAGCTTCTTAAGAGTAAGAAGGGACCGATCTCTCGGTCCCTTCGTTGGGTTTACTTTATTCCGGAAGGAGTGGCTGCGCTTCAGCAGGTGCCGCACTTTCCACCACGACCGGTGCTTCCGCCGCGACCGGTGCTTCCGCCGCGACCGGCATTTCTGCCGCGTCCTGCGCATCAAGGCCCGTTGCCTCGATCACGGCCGCCGCCTTCTTCTCGCTCGAATTCTTTGTATCATCCGACTTGGCCGGCTCTTTCGTACTTTCCTTCCTGGACTCGAATTCTGCCGCACTGGAATTTACGTATTTACCGGTGTCTGAGGATACCTTCTTGCTGTAAGCCTCTACCTCGGGCGAAACCTGATACTCATTCTCACCAAACAGGAACTTATGCAGGTAGGAGACGTTGGTCTTGAGGTCTTTCGGGATAACGCAGCTGCCCTTGCTGCCTACCGTACCGGTAGCTCTGTATTCTTCAAACGGGAATCCGTCGTTTGCCACGATATTGTAATTGGTCAGTTCACCCAGTACGCCAAGGATCTCAGAGAGATCAAGAGATGTCGATACATTCTCCATCGCCTTGGTCGCCACATCTGTCAGTTTGGAAACATCAGCCTTCTTTGCCTTGTCCGCGATCGCCTGGATCACAGTACGCTGACGCTGCGCACGCATGAAATCGTTGCCGATGTAACGGATACGGCAGTACGCCGTTGCCTGCAGACCGTTCAATGTCTGCTTTCCGCCGTGCGTTACAGCAATATAGTCAGAGCCTTCGTTCGCTGTAAATGTCACACCGTCTGTCGACTTACCGACCATACTGATCTGATAGTTGTTCAGATGCGGAACCTCCGCCTCGGTCACATCGATCTCAACACCGCCGAGTGCATCGATCACTTCGATCAGGCCCTTGAATCCGACTGTCACGTAATCCTTGATGTTCAGGTCGAGGTTCATGTTGAGCATGTTGATCGCCTGCTCCGGACCGCCCTTCGCATATGCAGCGTTACATTTATTATACGTATCGTTGCCAAGATTCAGGTACGTATCACGGAATACGGATACGAGCTTCACATCACCGGTATCCTGATTGATGGATGCAATGATGATGGTATCGCTTCGCGTTCCTTTACCAAGGTCGCCGCTTCTGGAGTCGACACCGAACAGTGCGATATTCCGATAGCCCTTCATGGACACGTCATCCTTGACGTTTTCATTCATGACGATGTCATCTTCGTCGATCGTGATCTTCTGTACGGACTCCATGGGCTTCACGAATTTCCATAAAAACAGAAGGAGCACGACGAGCAGCAGGATCTCAAAAATAAACAGGATCGTACGGTTACGACGCTTTGCCGCACGTCTCTTCTTGGCACGACGCTTTTCTGCGGCGGTTCTTGTGCCGGTGCTCTTTTTGTGTTTCTTATGTCTGACCGGCTCGTCGTCGTATTCTTCGTAATCTCTCATGTAAAGATTCTCCTTAGTTCACACATCTAATACGCGTTTTTATTGATAAAGCCTTTGAAAACCGTCAGGAACATGATCTTGATGTCCATGCCCATCGTCCAGTTCTCGATGTAGTAAATGTCATAGTCAATGCGGCGCCTGATGGAGGTGTCTCCACGGTAGCCGTTGATCTGTGCCCATCCCGTCAGACCGGGACGAACCTGATGCTTGATCATATAGCGCGGGATCTCTTCCTTGAACTTCTCAACAAAGAGCGGGCGCTCGGGCCTCGGACCCACCAAAGACATATCCCCGCGCAGGATATTGATCAGCTGTGGCATCTCATCAATGCTTGTCCTGCGAAGCAGGCGGCCGATCCTGGTGACACGCGGGTCATCCTTAACCGTCCAGGCTTTCTTCTCATCCGTTTCCTGCTGTACTTCCATGGTGCGGAATTTGTACATCTGAAACGTTCTGTTGTGCAGGCCGACACGCTCCTGTTTAAAGATCAGCGGGCCGGGACTGCTCATCTTGATACCGACCGCCGCAAAGATCATAAACGGTGAAAAGACGATCAGGCCCAAGAGGGAACCGACGATATCGACGATCCTCTTGCTGACCCAATTCAGTGTATTGGTCAGCGGAACATAACGGATATTGATCACCGGAAGGCCCATCAGATCTTCTGTATACGGTCTGCTGGGGATCAGGCTGTTGTAATCCGGAATAAACTTGGTATGCACCCCGGACTTCTCGCAAAGGTCCACGATCTCTTCCAGTCTGCCGTAATCCTGCAGGGAAAGGGTGATCGAGATCTCATCCAGCTTGTTCTCGGGCAGGATGATATGGAGATTATCGATCTCTCCGAGTACCTTCACGCCCTTGTAGGAAGTCCCGCGGGGAATGCGGTCATCGAGGATGCCTCGAACAACATAACCCCACTGCGGATTCGAATTGATCCTGGTGATATACTCTTCTGCCGCCCGCGAATAGCCGACGAGCAGGATATACTTTACATTATAGCCGCGCTTTCGGATGAAGTGCAGCATATCACGCATGAAATGCCTGCTGACCAGGGTCATCGTCACATTGACCGCAAGGAACAGGAAGATCATCGAACGCGAAAAGTTCGGCTGGTTCACAACATACAAAGCGGCGATGAACAGGAGCGCACCAACGATATTGGCCTTGAAAATGCCATATACCTCATACTTGCGCTGCGTCCCGCGCTTCGGTGCATACAGCCCGAACGCGTAATACAGGATCAAATAACCCGGTACAATAAAATAGAGCGCGTAAAAATAAGTTCCCATTTCGAGAACACCTACGCCCATCTTTTTGGATGCGAAAATACTTTCGAACTTCAGGTACCACGCTAAGATATAAGCGCAGGCCACGACGAAAGCATCAATCACAATATGTAATCTATTGAAATATTTCTGATTATCTTTGATCATGTCTGGGTACCTGTTTTCCCATATACGTTAATATTTTACATGAACGGGAAAGAAAGTACAACTGATTTCTCATTTGCGTCCCAGCAAAAGGCGTCCCAAATCGGCGATCAAAAGTCCTTCGATCCGCACGTAACGAAGCGCATTTTTCGCAGAAAACCGCACCTTTCTGGCTCTCCCTTCCCCGGAAAAGCAAAGCCTGATCCCGCGGCAAAATCCTTTCGCATATGACATTCCGAGCCCCTTCAGACAAAAGAACGCAAACTTCACGATCACGCCCAGAAGAAGGAACGGCAGATTCAATAAAAACTGCAAAAGCGGCATGTTCTTGTAAGCCACATAGATGCTGTTCTGCGAAGAGAGCGATACCTTGAACGCATTATGCCTGGACCCGGAAGAAGCGCTCCCGGCATGAAATACGACGGCATTCGCCGCAAATACGTTTGTATAGCCGAGGATCTGCGCACGATACCCGACATCCAGATCTTCCAGATAAGCAAAATGGTTCTCATCAAACAGTCCGATCTCTCTAAGCACATCTGTCCTGTATAACGCCGCGCCCGCACATGCGGAGAAGATACGGCAGTTCTCCGTATAGGCCGAAACAGGCCTGTCCTTGCCCCGTGCATAGGCCCAGCCGAGCAGGCAATAGCGGTCACCGGCACCGTCCATAAGCTCCGGATGATACATGGAGATCATTTTTGCAGATGCGGAAAAAACATTTGCATCCGCATCCAGAACCTTCTCCAGCTCCGTGATCGTATCGGGACGGATCGTCGTATCATTGTTTAAGAGAAAGACATATGGCGTTTCCGCGGCCTCGATCCCGGCATTGACCGCAGCCGGAAAGCCCTTGTTCTGTGCAAAACGGATCAGCTTCACCTGCGGAAAGCGCTCCGTAACGACCGCCGCGCTGCCGTCCACAGAGCCGTTGTCGACAACGATCACCGTGGCATCCTCCGGCATCGTGCGAAGGCAGCCTTCGATATATTCAATTCCGTTATAGTTAGGTATCACAACGGTTGTTTTGGGCATCGTCAGATCCTTTTCTTTATGGCGGGATCCCAAAGGATCAGAAGCCCGCGCTTTTGTACTTCTCTTGCAAAAAGAAGCCCCGCTTCCTTTGTATCCTCCGTCTTCTCCATGTTTGCATGAAAAAAGTCGGCAAGCTCAGGCCGTACAACCATGCACGATGTATCGATCGCATAGACATCCTGCTTTAACGACGCACGGTTCATATACCCGCTGAATCTTGCAGGCAGGCCGGCGTACAGGACATTTCCGGCTTCATCAAGCGCTCCGCCGACGATCCTGCCGCCGCGGACGAGAGAGCCGCCGTAGGCGGCGATGTCTTTCCTGTCACGGAAGATATCTTCAAATGTCACATCAAAAAAACCCAGATGCTTTGCGTGTCGTACGCTTGCTTTCCATCCCATCTTGCGGATGAGATCGGTCACGGCACGAAGACCCGCTTCATACGCATAGCGTTTGCTTTCCGGGTTCTCTGCCGTTGAGGCTTCATGGCAGCGCCAGTGATACAGCACTTCCGGTACATGAACGATCGCACCTTTGGTCCGGTACAGCGTGCCCGCTGCGCGAAGGATGAGGTCATGGTCCTGCGCCCCGTCATATTCTGCGCGGAAGCCAAGCCGTTTTATCAGTCCCGCTTCCATCATCAGAAAGTGGCAGATATAATTATTGGATAGAATTAAATCCAAATTAAATTTTGGCTTGAAGTTCGGTTCATAGAACCGTGTCCCGTCGCCGCTTACCTTATCTTCGTCGGAATAGGCGACCAGCGCCTGTGGATTGGTCTCAAATACCATCAGCATGTGATAGAGTGCATCCGGCTCCAGGAAGTCGTCATGGTCGAGAAGCGCAACATATCGGCCGCTCGCCTGCTCCAGGGCCCGGTTCGTATTCTCGGAGATCCCCGCATTGCCATCCAGATGATAGTAATGGATCCGCTTGTCCGCGAATCCGTACGCGATCGTCCGAAGCGGCGCTTCATCAGGGCTTGCATCCGCAATGATCAGCTCCCAGTTTTCATATGACTGGTCAAGCAGCGAACGCACCATATCCTCAAAATAGCCGGGGTCCGTGCAGTATGCCGGCACAAGGACGGATACCAGCGGATCACCCGTAAAGCCTGCCTTCCTCTGCCGCTCCAGCACTTCTGCGGGAACGTGCCGCTTTTCATACAAAGGCGTTTTGGTCGTAAGGCGCTCTCTGCAGGCGTCGTATGCTGCAACAATGCCGTTCTTCTTACAATACCGATATGCTTTTTTCAAGTTCTGCAGATTAAGAGACGACATGGCAGGATGCTGATTCCCTTTCAAAATACGCAAAATGCTGTGCCTTGAAGCACAGCAGTCTTTGCACTTTATCGATCGATACGACCCGGAGGGCCGCAGTCTTTTCTTTAGAAATGGATCTCGCCGTCATGATCGAGCAGGGATACGCCTTTGATACCTTCCATCTGACGGATCTTCTGTAACATGGCGGATGCGTTCTTTGCTTTGCATTCGATCACGAAATCAACGCCGGCGATCGAAGCGTTTCTGGACTTCACATACGCGTGTCTGCTGTTTTCCCTGACTGCTGCCAGGATCGCATCTTCCTTATCCAGCGAATCGCAGTTTACGACGAGAAGCGAAGCCGCTGTACCGTAAGGCGTCAGTTCCAGTGCGAACAGGCCAATCGTAACGACGAGCGAAGCGATGATCGCGATCTCATAGATACCCGCACCGCAGATGATACCGGTCGAGATCGACCAGAACAGGAATACAAGGTCCTTGGGGTCTTTGATCGCCGTACGGAAACGAACGATGGATAATGCACCGACCATACCTAAGGAGATCGCCAGATTGGATTGCATTGCAAGAATGATGGATGCGGTGATCACAGCGATCGGAACAAGCGAGATATTGAAGGTCTTGTTATAGAATGTCTTCTTGGTCGAAAGGAAATATACCGCGAAAATGTAAAGTGCCAGGATCGTCGTGATGCCGAGCGTCACGCAAACGGCCGTTGTTGTGATATTGCTGTTGGTAAAGCTCTCCAGCACGCTCTTCTTGATGATGTCTTTAAAACTCATTGTAATCTTCCTCCTACGCAGGGAACGGTATATTTTCTCCCCAGATAATATTTTGAAAAGCTGATCTGCCGAAGCTTTCCGGTATCAAGATTGTCCCTGATAAAAGTCGGCAGGTATTCGTCGTACTTGACTTCCAGAAGAAGCTGTCCTTTTTGAAGGACCGGATAACGCATGGCATCTCTTTCAAAAAAGTGCCTTACGTCCATGCTTGATGAGATGTTCTCATCGAATGTGATCCGGACATTGCCCATATCATAGATAAAAGGGGTCCGCTCATACTCTACGATCGTCTTTGCGCGAAAGCCCCTGCTCAGGATCAGGATATTAAACTGTTTCAGAACCTCCGGCGCCTCCTCCCACCTTGCATCGTTCATAGGGATCGGCGTGCCGCGCAGGAAAAGGTCACACTCTTCTCTGGTCAGCCCCGCAGCCTCTTTGCAGGTCATGCCGTTCTTCTTGCTCTTACGCTCCAAAGTGATCCGTTCATCCGATGCATTGTAAATGCGGATGCGATACTTGGCGCGCTCGTTGACACCGTCCTCGTTCTCGAGATAGCAGCTGTCACGCCAGTCATCAAAGTAGACACTGCGGATCCAGTATTTCCCGTTCTCTCCCACGTGCGGATCGAGCGGGATCAGATTCCGGATACGATAGAAAAGATCGGCCCTGTCACGTTCATCGATAAGGAACTTGTACTCATGCCGATACGTTCGTTGCTTTGCCATGCTCCTACTCTTTCTTTTCCAAAAATATCTTTCTCGTCACAAAATTATATACCATAACCACAGCCGTCGCAACAAGCTTTCCGAAGGTATAAATGAGGCTCTGCGCCGCTTCTTCGGAGAGTACTGTGCCCAGAAGGCCACATCCCCATGTGAGGATCGAAGAGAAAAACCCGTAGAGCGGAGCGGTATGGATCCAGATCACAAGGGAGTTGATCAAAAGGCCGATCGAAGAGAGCACCATAAAGATCACAAACTCCGCACGCCGATCCATATTCTCTTTGCGCTCAAAGACAAACTTAAAGCTCAGGATATAGTTCACGACAACAGAGATCACAAAACCAAGCGCAGAACCCACAAGTGATCCGGTCTCGTAGGCTGACGTCCCCCATAACCTGACAACAAATTTCATCGTGGCGAGGCCGATGACATAATCAATGGCAAAACAGATGACACCGACCACGCCGAATTTCATAAACTGTTTGAACAATTTTTTCATATAAAGTGTAAAACGTTCGCTCCCTATTCGATAATAGCCTTAACGGCATCCGTCAGCGCGCCGAGACGCTTGTCGGCGTCGGCAAGATCCGTTCCGCGGATACCCATGTAGAATTTAAGCTTCGGCTCTGTTCCGGACGGTCTTGCGCAGCACCAGGAATCACCCTCCAGGTCGAAGTACAGTACGTTCGAAGAAGGAAGCCCCGTACCCGTCTCTTTGCCGGTTGAAAGATCCACAAGGCGGTCTTCCTTGTAATCACGGAAACGTGTCACTGCAAGATCACCGAACTTCTTCGGCGGATTCTTACGGATGCCGTCCATGATGGATGCGATCTTCTTCGCACCCTCAATGCCCTTTAAGGTGATCGTGTACTGGCCTTCTTTATAATAACCGTACTTCTCATACAGGTTGATCATCTGATCCCAGAGCGTGATACCCTGCTTCTTGCACCATGCAGCCGCCTCGCAAAGGCACATAACGGCCACAACGGCATCCTTGTCTCTTGCATGCGTGCCGGCAAGACAGCCGTAGCTTTCTTCAAGACCGAATACATAGTGGTTCGATCCTGTCTGTTCGAAGAGTTTGATCTGCTCGCCGATGAACTTAAACCCCGTCAGAACTTCGATAAATCTCGTCTTGTAGTCTTCCGAGATCACGCGCGCCATATTGGTCGTTACGATCGTTGTAACGAGCGCAGGATCCGCCGGCATCTTATGAAGTGCCGTACGTTCTCTAAGGATGTACTCTGCGATGATCATACCGGACATATTGCCCGTAAACGGCATGTACTGCCCCGTCTTGACATCTTTTGCATATATTCCGAGACGGTCCGCATCGGGGTCTGTTGCCAGAACGATGTCGGCATCCACCTTTTTCGCGAGTTCAAGTGCAAGCTTAAATGCCTTCGGATCCTCGGGATTCGGATATTCGAGTGTCGTAAAATCGGGATCCGGAAGTTCCTGCTCGGGCACAACGTATACATGCTTAAAGCCGAGTTCGGAAAGGATACGGCGTACGGGAACATTACCGGTCCCGTGGAACGGCGTATAGACGATCTTGATCTCATCCGCCATCTCTTTGATGATCTCGGGATGGAGGATCTGCTTTTTCAGTTCGACCATGTACGCATCATCGATCTCACTGCCGATCACGGTATAAAGGCCGGCCTTAACCGCCTCGTCCTTATCCATCGTCTTAACGGTGTGATAATCCGTGATCGCATTCACTTCACCGATGATCTCACTGTCCTTGGGCGCCGTGATCTGCGCGCCGTCTTCCCAGTATACTTTATAACCGTTATACTCAGGCGGATTGTGGCTTGCGGTGATCACGATACCGGAAATGCAGCCCAGTTTTCTCAAAGCAAAGGAAAGCTCCGGCGTCGGTCTGAGTGCATCGAATACATATGCGCGGATCCCGTTCGCCGCCATACAGAGTGCCGCTTCATCGGCGAATTCCGGCGACATCCTGCGGGAATCGTAAGCGATCGCGATCCCTTTTTTCTGACCGCCCTGTTTGATGATGTAGTTGGCAAGTCCCTGCGTCGCTTTGCGCACCGTGTAGATGTTCATGCGATTGGTACCGGCGCCGATCACGCCGCGCAGACCGCCCGTGCCGAATTCCAGTTCCTTGTAAAAACGGTCTTCGACTTCCTTCTCGTCGTTGCGAATGGCAAGAAGCTCCTGCTTCGTCGCCTCGTCAAAATAAGAATCATTCAGCCAAAATTCAAATTGCTCGCGATAACCCATAAGTGACCTCCCGTTTCATTTGTATTGGTTTGACTATATGTGCAGATTAAGCGAAAAATCGCTCTTATCCAGACTGAAGTTGGGATTGTAGTACGGATCTCCTTTTGCAAGGACCGCTTCCCATTTCTTGCGAAAACGTGCCGATTCCTCGTCGTAGCGTGCCGCTTTTGCCTTGTTCTCGATATCGGATCCGCGAGATACGGATTCGTAATGATAGAGCTCCGCAAACGGCGTAAACACGTTGAGCAGACCCTTTTCGCGAAGGCGCAGGCAGAAGTCCACGTCATTGAGCGCAACGGCAAAGCTCTCATCAAGCCCGCCGAGCTCGTCGTAAAATGCCTTTTTTACAAGGAGGCAGGCACCCGTTACGGCCGAAACATCCTGCGCGTAGCAGAGACGCCCCATATATCCCACGTTCTCGTAGTTCACTTTGTAATGCGAATGGCCCGCCGTCCGGTGTGCGCCGAGGCCAAGCACGATGCCCGCATGCTGGATCGTCTTATCCGCATAGTAGAGCTTTGCGCCCACCGCTCCGACATCCGGGCGCTGGCCGTACATCAGCATCTCTTCCATCCAGTCGGGTGTGATGACTTCCGTATCGTTGTTCAGAAGAAGCAGATATTCGCCCGTTGCAAAGCCGGCACCGAAATTGTTGATCTTAGAGTAGTTAAACTCACCTTCGTAGCGGACGACGCGGATCTGCGGATGCTTTTCGATCTCTTCGTAGTAATCCTCGATCTCCCTTGTCGACGAGTTATTCTCAATGACGATGATCTCAAAGTTATCGTATGTCGACTTATCGAGGATCGAACCGATACATCTGGAAAGATCGCTGTAATGGTCCTTGTTCGGGATCAGGATCGAGATCTTCGGGAAAGCCGTCAGTTTGTAGCGGATCCGGAAGATCGTCTCAAACGCACGCGTGCTCGTGATCTCAAAATCCGTCATGCCGCATCGCGTCAGGTGATCTGCGACCGCATTCTTCGCCGCATTGATCGCATAGACCTTCGCGGAGATCCCGCTCGCCACACTCGCCTTGTGCGAGCGCCAATAGTATAGAAGCCGGGGCACGTGAACGACCTTCTTCGCGTTGGAGGTCAGGCGCAGGATCATGTCATGATCCTGTGAACCGTCAAACTTCGAGCGGAATAGCTCCGTCCCTTCGAGCAGTTCTCTGGAAAAAGCGCTGAAATGGCAGATGTAATTGTTCGCGCGCAGGTTATCGATCGCATAATCCGGCTTAAAGTGCAGCGTGATCATGTTTTCGATACTGCCGTTTTTGAAGGTTGCCTCATCGCAGTAAAGATAATCCGCGCCCTGCTCGCAGATCACCTTCATATACTCAAACAGAACGCTCGGATGCAGGATATCATCGTGGTCAAAAAGCGCGATGTACTGCCCCGTGGCCATCTCATAGCACCTGTTGGTATTGCCTGCGATCCCTTCGTTCTTTTCCAGTTTTTTATATACGATACGCGGATCTTTTGCCGCATAGGCCTTTGCGATCTGCCCGACATACGCATGGTCTTCATCGGATCCGTCCGCCAGACAGAGCTCCCATTTGCCGTATGTCTGCCAGATCACGGAATCGATCATCTCCGTAAGAAAATGCTTCGGCGTATTGTAGAGCGGTACCAGGATACTGAACGTGATATCTTTTGAAAACGTCGTATCACGCATCGCCTGCGCTTCTTCCGGCGTCGGGAAGCTTGCGCGCCCGTGCTGCTTCATCGCTTTCTTTTCGATCATCTTGTTGCGAAGCTTCCGCATGATCCCTTTCGGGCTTCCGAGTCGAACGATCCTGTCTTTGGTACGGATGATCACGTGGATCGTACCGCGAAGCGGAAACGTCATCTTCCAAAGCGGATTGTTCTTGATCCTCTTCAGCTGGAAGTCAAGGTCTTCGCATTTTGCTTCGGCATCGGATAATCTGCCCGCAAGGACGGCATTCTTCGCTTTTTCTTTTTCATATGCAAGGCGGTAATAGTTCTCGGGATCCGCCTGTCCTTTTACTTGTTCCTGCATCTGTTATTCCTTATCGATATTTTTAGGAAACGCCTGCATAGTTTCCTTCGCATACTATACCGTAAAGGTCTTCTCCGACATACGGTACAGCTTCTGCATCGAACACATATCCGATGCGACCATCGCCACACGGTATGTATCCGGTATAAGATCCTGCTTCGGGATCCTGCAGACGAATCCGGCCAGCGCGACATTGGTCTCATCAGGCAGGATATCCACAACATCCTTCCGGTAACGCGGGAGCACGGCAGCCTCATAGATCTGACCCTTCTCCCCCGCAAGCAGGAGTTTTCTCTGATAGCGCGCATTGTCCATTCCGAGCACGTAACTCCATCCTTCGATCCAGATCGTATCATCCTTCTCGTCGAATTCGAGTTTTTTCTCCTCGCGTGCATGCTCGGTGTTGACGGTCAGGCAGCCGTTCTCCCATTTTTCGGGGAGCGGTCCCCTGAATACCTTCAGCTTCGTATAGTAATCGCGCTTTTCGTATTCATACATAAATGCCGGCAGGTAGAGGTTTGAATGCACGGCAAGGTTGGGTGAATAGAACGGATCGAAGCTCTTTAAATGCGGATGTTTCCTGTACAGGATATCCTTTTCTTTGAGGAGCCTCACCCATTTTTCATCCGAAAGGTTATCGTCGCCGCGGCTTAAGGATTCATGATGATAGAGCATCACATCCCCGCGAAAGACATTGTAATAGCCAAGATCGTGAAGCGCAAAATTGAGCTCCACATCGTTGTAGGCAACCGCCATCTCCTCCGTCAGTCCGCCCGCGCGGCGATACTTGTCGCGATCGATCAGAAGGCATGCCGCCGTCACTCCTATCATATCATATACATGACGGTTCTGCCCGTGATAGTGCGATTCGCCGTCGTGCTTTTTCAGGAGCTTGTGCACCGGTCCCACTTTGATGTTGGTGATCCCGATATGCTGGATGATATCCGTTCCGGGATAGATCAGCTTCGCCCCGACCGCACCGACATGCGGCTCTTTGGCTTTGTCCAGAAGGAGCTTCAGCCAGTCAGCCTGCACGATCTCCATATCATCGTTTAAGAAAAGCAGGTACTGCCCGGTCGCTTTGGAAACGCCCAGGTTGCACATTCTGGAAAAATTGAACGGCTGCGATTCATAGATATACCGGAAGTTAAATGAAGCCGACATCTCTTCAAGCCGTTTGCGATTATCTTCGGTCGATCCGTTGTCGACAACGATGATCTCGAGCATGATCCCGGAAAGGTCAGTGCGCTCCAAAAGCGAAGAAATACAGGTCTTTAAGACATCCGGATTATCTTTGGAAGGAATGATCGCGGAAACCGTCATACGCTCCCACAAGTTAAATCCGCATTTGCGCTCGTCGTCTTCGGTGGAAGGCGGCATATGGATCAGCACTTTTCCGATCGGTGCGATCGCCTTTTTCTCATCATTGGCCTTGATCCACCCGGCATCGGTGATCTCTTTCGTCACATAAAGAAGAAGATCATAGAAGCTGCCGGTATAGGCATCGGGAAGCAGGTCGCTCCTGATCGCGACAGCATGCCCCATATACTGAAAACTGAGGAGTGTATCGGGCGACCATTGCGGTTTAAACCAGGGGGCTTTGCGAAGGCCGTCTTCTGTCACGTCCTCGTCAGCATATGCGACCTGCACGTGCGGGTTTTCCCGGAAGAACGCGCCCACGACCGCTGCGGCCTTCTCTTCAAGGCTCCCGCGCGCATCGTAAAAAAGCGTAATCCCTTCGCGGTCCGTAAACGTCACACCGTCCCGCAGCGCATCCATCGGTTGCAAAGCCACCCCGGGCGCCGCCGGATAAGACCGGCTCTTCCAGCCCTCGTTTATAAGCGCCCATTGTCTGTAACAGTCCTTCTGGCGCACGGTTTCTGCCACGTATCTATTGTAACACCTGTTATATAATTGTCTCTGAACGTATGCTTTTATCTTGCCAACCATCTGCTTAAAAAGCCCGCACCCTTTTCTTTTCTGTCATGCGTCATACTCTCCGCCATTTCTTCGGAGATCCGCACAACGCTGATCACGGCTTCGATCGTCTGCTTCTTGCCATCCCCTGCGCCAAGGCCCTTTACGTTGATCGTAATGTTCGGATCCTTTGTGTTAAAGACAGCTGTATCTTCAGAAATTAAAACTCCATTTAACAAGATGCGTCCCGACGGCATATCAAGCTGCTTTTTCCCGACACGCAGATCGTGAAGCTGTACGATGCAGCGATCCAGTGCCGGATCCAGGCGGATCGCCGTCACATCGGAGGCAAACTCCGCCTTCACCGTGAAAGGCTCTTTTTCCGTATACCCCTTCAGGGCAAAATAGGACTGCTCTTCGTTAAAGCCCGCGCCGTTGTCCTCATAGATCTGTACACGGTTACGATGTTCCTCGTGGAGATAACGATGCATGATATGCAGTCCGGGAACGATCGGGTATCCGATCGCATTGCGGATCTCCGTCATGGACATACCGTCCCCTGTGGACATCTTCTGGAAGACCGCCTCCCGGTGAATGAGATCGCCGATCTGTTCATAGGTAAGACCAAGGTGCATCTTCATCATATCAAATGCGATATCGCGCCTTTTCTCACCGCCGAGTGAATAGCAGTAGAGCGCTCGCGAAGCCATGTTCTTGGCGGAAAGGCGCTTGGTCGAAGTCCACTCATAATCGATCGCCGTCCACTTCATGTCATCCACGATGATATTCGAGAAGATCAGATCATAATCAAAAACCGTCGGTTTCTTCGGAAAGTCGATCAGATTAAAGTATTTTAAGAAAAGCTCTTCGAACCGTCTGGTGTCGCCGCGATACAGCGCCTCATCCAGAAGATCTTCAAGCGTTCTGCCCGTTACGTACTCAAGCTGCGCGACATTCCCGTCCAGCATGCATCGGTTGATCGCGAGTTCACTGCCCGCGTATTCTTCTTCGAGCTTGCCGTAGTTCTCATAGATCCCGCGGATATGGCCGGCGGCTTCCGGCGTCAGCGGATACTTGCGGACCACGCGCTCACCGTTTATATCCTCGATCTGCGTTCTGACGGCATATTTCGGAGCACGGTCATTGGAAAACTTCACGTAATCGATCGGAAAATCCTTTCCGATCACGACAAGGAACGAATTGGAAAACTCCGGAAACATCCCGTCTCCGATAAGATTGTCAAAAACACGCGTTTCATCAAAAAGAAGCAGTCTGTCCCTGTCAAAATTGCGCATGTTGTTGGTCAGTTCACCGCGCATCGGAAGGCGCCTGTCGGAATAGAGTGTCGTCATGAACTTATAATCGGGATAAGGATAATAGAATGTATGCTCCTTCACCCCGCAGTCCGCAAAGATCGAGCACAGCGCACTTTTGGAAAAAGTCCGTGCCGCGCCACCGTTCGGATACCCTTCCAGCCCGGCGAAATGCTCGCCGACATGGTCTTCACGGCAGCCGGCCCAATACTTTAAGCCGTATTTATTCTCGATCGCCATGACGAGGCGCCCGCCTTCTTTCAAGTGGCGCATCAGGATCTGCAAAAACGTATGGAACGGCGCTTCACCGCCGATATAGCTCTGCGCATATTCAAATACGCCGATCAGGTAGATATAGTCATAATCCGTATCCAGATGCGGCTCGATATCCTGAAAATTGCCAAGCTTGATCGTCACATTGTCACAGTCGGGATGGCGGTAGGCATTGATCAGACTCCGCTTTTTGGATAGATCGATGCATGTCACTTCCTTTGCTCTTGCAGAAAGTGCTCCCGTGATCGCACCGCATCCGCTTCCGACCTCCAGAACCTTGGCGCCCTGCTCCATCGGGATCCAGCTGACGATATTCTCTCGCTGCGGCGAGAGATGATACAGAATCGGCCAGTTCTTCCGCTCTTCGATGACTCTGCGAAAATCTTTCTTCCTGCTCTGCTTCGCTATACTTAAGATCTCATTTTCGATCGCACCGTCGCAGTAAAGGTCCTGCCCCGGATAGAATGTCTCGTCTATCGTAATGCTGCCGATTTGTTTTGCCATATTACTCCCCGCTGTCTTCAACCGTGACCGTACTGTTCATGTCAAAGTACCCGACCGTATTCTTGTCGGAAATGACCGTGATATTGGCCACGTCATATAATCTGTGGTACACCTTGAAGGTATCTCCCTCATATCCTGTCAGGCCGAGCGAGATCAGATACTCACCGCCCTGCAGGTCCATCCGCTGCGTAAAGACTGCCGTCTTTTTTTCACCCGCATGTACAGGCTCTAAGAAGCTCTTCTCCACCATCGAGTTCGTCCCCGTGATCTCCACGCCGAGCGGATTCTTGATCGAACAGGCAAAGATCGGGGCCTGCAGATCCTCATAGAATTCTGTTGTCATGTGGACGGAGAATCTGCTTCCCTTTAAGATCGCATTGGTCCGAACGCCCTTGTCATCCGTAATATAGCATCCCGTGATGCGCGCCTGACCGGTTCCGTACTCGAGCGTTCCCGCCGCCTTTTCCCTGATCGAATCGTCATGGAGCAGGTTCGTCCCGTCATCTGCATCTTCCGGCACCGCATACTGGCCGACCAAAAGCTGCTTGTACGCATCGATCATCTTCTTGGGCGAACCTTCCTGAAGCTTCACGCCCTTGTTTAAAAGGACCACGCGGTCACAGTATTTGCTGACGCTGGACAGATCATGGCTGACAAAAAGGATGGTCTTGCCCATGCGTTTGAACTCTTCGAATTTGTGATAGCACTTCGCCTGAAAGAAAACGTCACCGACAGAAAGCGCCTCGTCTACGATCAGGATCTCCGGATCGATATTGATGGCAACGGCAAAGGCCAGTCGCACGAACATACCGCTCGAATATGTCTTGACCGGCTGATGCACGTAATCACCGATATCCGCAAAATCCAGAATATCCTGCAGCCTTGCATCGATCTCTTCTTTGGAAAAGCCGATCATCGTACCGTTTAAGTAGATGTTCTCGATGCCGTCGTATTCCATGTTAAATCCGGCGCCCAGCTCCAGAAGTGCGGAGATACGCCCATCAACCGTCACGTTGCCGGACGAAGGGTTCAATACACCGGTGATGATCTTTAAGATCGTGGACTTGCCGGATCCGTTCGTTCCGATGATACCGACCGTCTCGCCCTTTTTGACCGAGAGGTTCACATCCTTAAGCGCATAGTGTTCTTTGTAGCGCTTTTTGCGCGTCAGGCCGAGCGATTCTTTCAGACGATCGATGGGACGATCATATAATTTATAGATTTTATTCACGTGGTCTACACGTATCGCGATATTGTCTTCCATGATCCGTCTCCGTTACAATACGTCCGCAAAGTGGACTTTCAGTCGTTTGAAGAAAAGTGCTCCGACGCCGAATACGACTGCCGTCACAATCCAGAAATACATCGTGGAGTAAAAATCTTCCCAGAACCATGTTTTCTCAAGAAGCGCGCTCCGATAGCCGTTCACGATGTAGAAAACCGGATTCAGTTTAAAGAGGATCTGATACTCTTCCGGCAGGATACTGATCTTCCAGAGGATCGGCGTCGCCCACATGCCGACCTGCAGGATGATCGCAATGATCTGCGTCAGATCGCGGAAAAAGATCACGATCGAGCAGGTCGCATATGACAGCCCCAGCACAAAGATAAACAGGCACAGGCTGAAGTAGAAGATCTGAAGTGTATAAAGATCCGGATAAAAGCCGTGGCATGCAAACAGGATCAGCATGAACAGCACAAAAAAGCCATGGATAAACGTGGCTGCAATGATCTTGATGATCGGAATGATCGAGATCTTGAAAACAACTTTCTTGACCAGATAGCTGTATTCCAAAAGTGCGGTCGTTCCGTTGCTTAATGCCTCGGCAAAGTAAAACCACGGCACGATCCCGGCAGTCAGCCAGAGAACGTACGGTGCGTCGCCGCCTCCCGCAAGGCGTTCCGCCTTGGCATTAAACCCTTTTTCAAAAACAAACCAGTATACCAGGATCGTTACGACGGGCTGGACAAAAGCCCACACCATACCCAGATACGACCCGGCATAACGTGTCTTGAAGTCATTGATCGAAAGCTTGCGGATCAGCTTACGGTTCTGCCAGAGCTCAACAGGCAGGATCGCGAGCTTATCATACAGCACATAAAACAGCACAAGGCTGACAAGCACGATCACGGTCGCGATCGTTTTCTTCACAAGCTCATCCTGCGGATTTGCGAACTGGTTCTCGTGAAGGAGCAGGATCGCCAGAAACACGATCGCGATGACGGTCACCAGTCCTTCTATGATCTTTTTGCGGTTACTGTCAGTAAACATGCAGATTATTTTTCCTTTTTATATTCTTTGATACCGGGCCATTTCTTGTCCTTCTCGGACTGGATCAGCTCCATGCCCTCTTCGATCGGCCATTCTACTCCGATGTCGGGATCATTCCAGAGAAGACCGCCCTCATCGTTCGGATGATAGAAGTCCGTGCATTTGTAAACAAACTCCGCGTAATCGGACAGAACGAGAAAGCCGTGTGCAAAGTTCTTCGGGATAAAGAACTGCTTCTTGTTCTCGGCGGAAAGCTTTACGCCGAACCACTTGCCGTATGTCTTAGAGCCCTCGCGTAAATCGACAGCAACGTCGAAAACTTCACCGTTTACAACACGGACAAGCTTATCCTGCGGATAATTGATCTGGAAATGCAGGCCGCGCAGCACACCCTTCTTGGACGCAGACTGATTGTCCTGTACAAAAACCTGATCGATGCCGATCTCTTTAAAGTCGTTATACTGATAAGTCTCCATGAAATAGCCGCGTTCGTCACCGTGAACAGCCGGTGTAATCACTTTCAGTCCCTCGATCTCACACGTTTCGACAGTAAGTTTTCCCATTGTTAAATCTCCTTTTAATTATTCCTTTGTGTAGCTGATATCAAAATCGACACGGCCGTCGATTCCTTCGATCGAACCGTTCGATGTATATTGCCACATCTCATACTTGCCCTCATACTTCGGGCTCTCTCTGTACTCTGCAAGCCAGATCACGTAATCATCCAGCTGCTTCACATCGAGATTGTTGTTATACCAGTTGCGCGATGCATAAACGCCCGCCTTATAACCGGCACTCTCGATCGTCTCACAGAATGCCTTGCAGATCTGTGTACGGACCGCCGGATTCATCACATCGGCGCGTCCTTTGCCGCCGGCGCCCTCCGTATCGATAAAGATCGGATATTCAAGGAACGATGCATCCGTAAGCGCAAGCGCCATGCTGGCCTCTTCAACCGCTTCCACCGGATCGGTCGCCTGTGTGAAAAAGTACAGGCCCACCTTGATGCCTGCCGCCTTAGCACCTTCAAGATTCTTTTTGAAATACGGATCCTCAACAAGCGCGCCCGTCACGCTGCCGCGATATCCGCAGCGGATGATCGCAAACTCAACGCCGCTTGCCGCGACCTGATCCCAATTGATCTCTTTGTTCCATTTGGAGACATCGATACCGAAATGTGCATTGCCTTCACCGAGACGCTTGTCCGTCAGTTCCGTCTTGTCACGGTCTTCTTCCGCCCCGTTCTTCGCACTGTCCTCCGCTTCGGCGTCGATCTCATCCTCCGTCTTGATCAGGAGCGAGATATCATCGATCTTCGTGTACTCAACGTTGTCCTTTACATGTACACGGACCGCGTTCTGCGGCACCTTATAGCCCTCAACCTCTTCAAGCTTCACCTCGTAATCGCCGGCCTTCAGGTCGCCGACATAGATGATCCCGTCCGCATCCAGATCCTTATACTCCTGATCGTCGATCTTGACAAAAAGCGAGTGCCCTTTCACAAGCTCGCCTTCGTCATTGAGTACATGGATCCTGATATCGCGCTGTACGCTCGTCGCAAAAAGCGAGAGTTTCTTGCCGATGCGAAGCTGCATTTTCTCAAACCTCGTGGGATCCTGGTCAAAAAAGGTCTGATCCTCACGATACGCATACAGTGCAGGATCAGTCAGGTCTGTCTGATCGATCTTTGCATTTGCAGTCACCGAAGCTTCCGCTGCCGCCTGCGCCTGCACGTTTTCTTTCTGTGCGGCGCCGGCCTCATGGCCTGCATCAGCATCCTTGGATGAACGGTTCTGCTTTACGATATTCAATACCAGCACGGTCCCTATGATCAGAAATATACACAGAACCGCGGAAACGATGGTGATTCGTTTCAGTTTAGAGTCCATTTGCAACCTCTACCAGATATTTGCCGTAGTTGGTCTTCAGAAGAGGCTCCGCAAGCTGCAGAAGCTGATCTCTTGTGATGAAGCCCTTCTTAAATGCGATCTCTTCGATGCAGGAAATGTAAAGGCCCTGACGTTTCTGTACTGCCGCCACGTAATCGGACGCATCGAGAAGCGCGTCGTGATTGCCTGTATCAAGCCATGCAAAGCCACGGCCGAGCGTCTCAACCTGCAGCGTGCCGCGTCTTAAATATTCGTTGTTAATGCTGGTGATCTCGATCTCACCGCGTGCGGACGGCTTTACGTTCTTTGCGATGTCAACAACGTCGTTGTCGTAGAAGTAAAGGCCCGGAACCGCATAGTTGCTCTTGGGATGTTCGGGCTTTTCCTCAATGGAGATCGCTTTGCCGGTCTCATCGAATTCTACAACGCCGTATTCTCTGGGGTCGCGTACGTAGTAACCGAAGATGGTCGCACCCTTTTCCCTGGATGCCGCCCTTGCCAGCACTCTGGAAAAGCTCTGGCCGTAGAAGATATTGTCACCGAGCACCAGCGCAGCACTGTCGTTGCCGATAAAATCCGCACCGATGATAAAAGCATCCGCAAGGCCACGGGGATACTCCTGTACTGCGTATTCCATACGAAGCCCAAGCTGCTCACCCGTGCCGAACAGCTCCTCGAACACCTTGATGTCGCGCGGCGTCGAGATGATCAGGATCTCACGGATCCCTGCCAGCATCAGCGTCGAAAGCGGATAGTAGATCATGGGCTTGTCATAGACAGGCATAATCTGCTTGGAGATCGCTTTTGTAAGAGGGTATAAACGGGTACCGGAGCCTCCGGCAAGAATGATTCCTTTCATTTTTCCTCCTTTTTAAAACGCACGAAAGAGTTTGCGGCCTGCGCAAACTCTTCGGATATTCTATCGATTTGTATACATATCGGTGTAGTATTTCTGGTAATCACCGCTTGTAACATGTTCCATCCAGTCCTCATGTTCGAAGAACCACTTGATAGTCAGCTTGATGCCTTCCTTAAACATGGTCTCCGGTTCCCAGCCGATCTCGGCTTTGATCTTGTCCGGGGCGATCGCATATCTTCTGTCGTGCCCCTTTCTGTCGGTTACATAGGTGATCAGGTCTTTGGAGACCAGTTCCCTTCGCGGATCGGAATCCGGAAGCATCTCCTGCAGCGTCTCTAAGATGATGTTCACGATCTCAATGTTCTGCTTTTCGTTATGACCACCGACGTTGTATGTCTCAAACAGTCTGCCCTTTTCCTGTACCATGTCGATCGCTTTCGCATGATCCTCAACATAGAGCCAGTCGCGGACGTTCTTGCCGTCTCCGTAGACCGGAAGCTTCTTACCGTGCAGGGCGTTGTTGATGATCAGCGGGATCAACTTCTCAGGGAACTGATACGGTCCGTAGTTGTTGGAGCAGTTCGTGATGTTCGCCGGGAACTTGTAAGTATCCATATATGCCTTGACGAGCATGTCGGAAGAAGCCTTGCTTGCCGAATACGGGCTGTGCGGCGCGTAGGGCGTCGTCTCGTAGAAGTACTCGCCTTCGTTTTCAAGGGAGCCATATACCTCATCGGTCGATACGTGGAGGAACTTCTTGCCCTCTTTAAAGGTTCCGTCCGGATTCTCCCAGGCTGCCTTTGCCGCATTGAGCATGACTGCGGTCCCGAGCACATTCGTCTGTACGAAGACTTCAGGAGTCTTGATGCTTCTGTCTACGTGGCTTTCCGCCGCAAAATGTACGACGCGGTCGATGTCGTTCTCCGCAAAGATCTTTGTGATCGCTTCCTTGTCGCAGATATCCGCTTTGATGAACGTGTAATTCGATCTGCCTTCGATATCCTTCAGGTTCTCCAGGTTGCCCGCATATGTCAGCGCATCCACGTTGATGATACGGATCTCATTGTCGTATTTCTTAAACATGTAATGAATATAGTTGGAGCCGATAAAGCCGGCGCCGCCCGTTACCAGATAGGTTCTCATGATTCAAAATCCTCTCTTCTTAATATCCCAGATACGAGATGTTCATGTCCACATTTCCGCTGATACCGCTTACTTTTCCCTTGGATGTGTACTGCCACAGGTCGTGCCGCGTCGCCGTATAGGTGGGCGCTGCCGCATACTGTGCCAGCCAGATCTTATAACCGGATAAACTCGGTGCGTTCATCTTGCTTGTGAACCATGTCTTATTCGCATAGACGCCGGCCTTATAACCGCCGTTCTGGATCGTCTTGCAGAAAGCATTCACCGCGCCTGTTCTTGCCGCAGAACTGATGCCGTCCGCTCTGCCTCCGCTGGACTCCACATCCGCGAAAACAGGATATGATATATTATACCCCTTTATGAGGTCTAATACCATAGATGCTTCCTCGACGGCCTCCACCTCGTTGACCGCCTGTGTGAAGAAGTAAATGCCCACTTTGATGCCTGCTGCCTGTGCACCCTTAATGTTCGCTTTGAACTTCGGATCCTGGATCAGCGCACCGGACGAAGAACCGCGGTATCCGCATCGGATGATGACGTAGTTGACACCCGAATTCTTGACCTGAGACCAGTCAATTGTACCATTCCACTTCGATACGTCAATACCCATGAGGCCGCTCGTAGCATTGACCTGCAGAACGCCTTTCGAGTCAAACGTATACTTGGCACCCTGGATGACCTGCTCGCCTGTAACGGGCTTTCCGTCCTTTGTGAAAAAGTATGTCTTGCCATCGATCGTCTGCCATCCCGTGTACTTGTATTCCACGTTCTTGGCCTGAATATAGAATTTCTTGTATTTATAGTAGTCTGCGAAGGTTGCTTTCACATACTTGTCATTTTTATCGATGATGTAGACCTGATTGCCGTCTTTGTCTTTCAGAAGAGACGTATCATCATCAAGCGGATTGAGCTTGACGGTCACCTTGCAGGATGCGCTTGCGCTTCCCTTATCGTCTTTCGCAGTCACAGTCACGGTCGTCTCACCGGCCTTCACGCCCTTGAGCGTTGCTTTCTTACCGTCCGCAGATACCGTCACGATGCTCTTATCCGCGCTCTCAAACGTATAGGAGACACTTCCGGACTCTTTGGATACCGTTGCGACCAGTTCCTTTGTTTCGTTCGTCAGAACAGTCAGCTTCTCGGCATCAAGCGTTACCGTAAGTTCGCCTTCTTTTTCGGAAACGGTGATCTTGCAGGAAGCCGTTACTGAGGTGTCTTCCTTTGCCTTTACGGTAACGGTCGTCTCACCCTTTGCCTTTGCGGTGATTTTCCCGTCTTCTACCGTCACGATCGACTTATCGCCGACGGACCACTCAACGGATCCGCGCGATACGCTTGCCTTGATCGAAGCCGTCTCGCCGACTTTCATAGAAAGGCTCGTGGTATCAAGCGAGAGCGATACCCCGCTCTTAACCTCAACGCTGCAGGAATCCTTTACGGAAGAGTCGGACGAAGAGGTCGCAGTTACTTTGACAGTGCCGGCTTTCCTGGCCGTAAGCTTTCCGGAGGAATCGATCGATGCAACGGATGAATCGTCAACAGACCACTTCACGCTTTCATCGCCGTCTAAGTTCTTGCCGCTCACTTTTGCATTCAGCGTGGTTGAATCACCGACTTCCATGGAACTCGGAGCGGAAGTGATCGATACACCAGTGATCTCTTTCTTCGGCTGTTCTTTTTCCTTCTCTTCTTCCTTTTCCTTCTCGGTCTCCTTGGTCTCCGTCTCCTTGGATTCGGATTCCTTGGACTCACTTTCCTTTGATTCGGACTCTTTGGACTCGCTCTCTTTCGATTCGCTTTCCCCGGACTCCGATTCGCTGCTCTCGGTCTCTTCCTTTTCGAGCGCGCGGAACCTTGATACCGCCATTGCCGTTGTCGAGGGATCCGTGATGTCGTCCTTGTCGATCTTCTGGTACTCGCCCGATCCGTCGGAATCGTCGGAACCGATCGCCTTCTTGGTAGATTCCACCCATTCCACCGTATCCTTCAGTGCAGGGGCCGTTTCGGCTTCCTGGATCGCGGTATCTTCCTTGGCTACATTGACCTCGGACTCGGTCTTGATCTCGTCCTTGACATCGATCTTCTTATATTCGATCTTGTCCTTGACTTTAACGGTGACCGCACCCGTCGAGTATTTATAATCGGAAAGGGCACTCGATTCGATGATCGAAACCTCATAGGTGCCCGCTTTCAATTCTTTCTTGTAGATGATGCCGTCTTTGTCATCATCCTTGTAAGTCGTCGTCTTTCCGTCCGGATCCTTTACGGACGCTTCAAACGGAATACCGGAGATCAGCTTGCCGCCGCGCTTATTGATAAATTTGATCTTCAGGTCGCGCTCCACGCTTGTGATGTTAAGTACGATCTCATTGGGTGCGGAGTTATCGATCTCCTCGTCCTCATCGTCTTCGTCATCAACCTCTTCCGTCTCAAAAACGGCATTCAAGGCCGCCACACGCGCATCCGTTACTGCGATCAGGCCGCTCTCGCCGTTCTGGCTGAGCGCCGTCAGCTCGCCGCCTAATTCCTTGAATGAACCGATCTCCTGCTCCATCATGCGCGTACCCATATACACGCTTCCGGTGATCACGGCAAGGCCGAGTACCAGGATACCGGTCGACACAACGATATGATCGCCCGCACTCATATGAAGGAAGCCGGACAGGAAACCGCCGCGGCGTTTCTTCTTCGCGCGTCTGTCGGCGGAAGCCCGGAGTTTCTCCTGTTTCTTAAGAGCGCGTGCCTCTTTTCTGTCGGTGCGTTTTGGCTCTCTTACGGCCTTTTCGGGCTTTCTGACCGCATGCTTTGCCACCTCTTCGCGCAGATTCTTTCTGGGTGTGCGACGCGGCTCTTCCGTACGGATCTTCGGCTCCTCCGGACGGGGTCTTCTTGCGGGATCCTCCGGGCGGGGTCTTCTTGCGGGCTCCTCCGGCGCATCCGTATGAACCTTGCGGTTCAGGCGCTCCGCACCCGCAAAGTGAACATCCCGCGAAGGGCGCTTCGGTGCTTTGGAAGAAACCGTTCTTTTCAGCGGACGTTCCGCCGGTCTTTTATGTTTTTTCTTATCTTCCAGTTCATCGAGGAAGTCAAAATCATCAAATCTGCTCATTGGTTCGTGTTCCTTGTTGTAACATTATGTCAACCAAATGTTCTGTCACAATTGTCGCAATATTATAGCATTTTTACAGATAAAAGACAACTATTCCAACCAAAATGCACAGGGTTCCGGCGATCTTGCGGCAGGTCACCTTTTCTCCGAAAAAGAAGCGTGACAGAAGCAATACCAGAATAAATCCAAGCGATTCGATCACCGGCCCGTTCTTGTACTCCATGCCGCGGAACGCAAAAACACCGACAAGTGTGGCGCCGAAAAACATACCGTAAGCGATGATCACATACGGGTTCAGATATTCCCAAATGAAAGAATCATGCTTTTTCATCGCGCTCTTCTTTAAAAGAATCTGCGATACGGACGAGATCACAACGGAAGATACATACAGCAAATAAGGGCTCACTTCACATCCTCCGTTTCCGCATTGATGAGTACGGTACCCAAAACCACAAAGGCGATGCCGATCAGGTTTTTGACCGTAAGGCTGTCACGAAAGATCACAAGCGCCCAGACCGCAGACCATACCACGGCCATCGCCCGGTTCGCATATGCAACGGAAAGCTCCGTCCGCTTGATCACCTGCTGCCACAGGATTGCATAAATGCCGAGAGCCACGATCTCCAGCGCATAAAACAGGATAAAACGCGCAGAAAGCACAGGCTCACCCGATGCGAACTTGGCCATCACGCCGGAAAGGCTGAAAACCATGACAACACCCTGCAGGATCAGGATATCCCGCAGGGTTATCTTTTTTTTCATCTTTATCTGATCACTCATGGCATCAGTATACCACATCGGGGCACCCAATTGCGAACAGAATGCGTTTGTACTATAATGAACACCATAATCGGTTTTGAAGAGGAGATGTGCATGGCATCCATAAAAAGTCCCGCAGAGCTTGCGGGAATTATCCTTAACAAAATATCCAAACAAGAGCGGCTCGCTTTCTGCAGTGCTTTCTTCAGCGGCCTGTTTTGTCACCTTTTTATCATCACCAACTCCATGTACAATAACGATGACATACGTTATTTATTTACGCCCATGGACAGGCCTGATCTTGGAAGATGGCTGCTCACATATTTTGGCAGGATCTCCTCTTATTTCAGTCTGCCGGTCGTCAATCTGCTGCTTGCTCTCTTTTTTATCGGGCTGGCAATGATGACGATCACCGCGATCTTTGACTTAAAGTCGGGCCCCGGCATCTTCCTGATGTCCGCCATGACCGCAGTCTTTCCTTCCGTGGCGACGATCTTTTCTTTTACGTTTACAGCCGATCCGTATATGCTGAGCCTCTTCTTTGCGACCCTGGCAGCTTATTTTGTCACGCGCTTGAACAGGGGACGTTTTATCTGGATCCTCGGTTCTCTCTTCTTAATGCTCAGTGTGGCGATCTATCAGGCTTACCTGCCGTTCACGCTTCTTCTGATGCTCCTTTGGTACATCGCGGCGATCCTCTCGCCGGAGCGTTATGATAACGGCACCCTGATCCGTAAAGGGATTGACTATGTTCTGATGCTCGCAGTCGGCATGAGTGCCTATGCAGCCGGCATGAAGATCACACTTGCTTACAAGGGCGGTGCGCTGAAAGATTATCAAGGGCTCGCCGAAAGCTCTCTCCCCGGCCCTTCGATGCTCCTTACCCGCATGAAGCTTGCTCTTACGGATTTTATCGAATTCTTTAAGCCCGCGCAGATCCTTTCATACAACAGCTTTATGAAGATCGCTCTGGCGCTGACGGTTCTGACTCTGCTTGCGGTGTTTGTCTGCCGCTTCGTACAAAAGAAAACCTATACGAGCGGTCTTCGGATCCTGCTGCTCGTTATCTCGCTTGCATGCATCCCGTTCTCGGTCAATGTTCTGTATCTGATCTCCGAGACGGTTCAATACCATATGCTGATGCGCCATGCATGGTGCATCCTGTTCATCGCACCGCTCATCCTGTTCGAGCTTTTCAGGGAAGAAAAGGATGCAAAAAGAACGCATGTCGCTCTCACGGAATGGTGCATGATCGCTGCTGTCACGATCGCGGTATGGAACTATGTCCTGCTCGATAACATCGGCTACTACAATATGAACTTCCGCTACGAGAAGACCTATGCGCACTGCCTGGAGCTGCGTGACCGCATCAAAAACGCTGATGATTATGACCGGCATTTAAAATTCTGCTTTGTCGGCCGCTACAGCAAACTCTTCAAAGCGGAAGGCACTGAAGAACTGTTGGAGAACATGACCGGCATGAAAGGTGCCAAGATCGGCTCCGGCACCAGGATCTATGTCCCGTTCTTCCAAAACTGCCTCGGTGAGGACGTGGAAGGTGTGACAGACGCAGAAGAAGCAGCTATGAAAGAGAATCCGCTCTTCCAGGAGATGCCCGCCTATCCGGACGATGGCTGTATCCGTCGCATTGACGACGTATTGGTTATAAAGTTAAATACAGATTGAATTTTGAGAGGAACAATATGACAAATCCAAACGATCTTCCCAGAAAGAAAAAACGCAAAAAGCGTAAAAAAACCAAAAAGCAGATCTTCCTGCATTTTCTTCCGCATATCCTGTTTTTTGCAGCGGTGGTCATCATCGTCACGATCGGCGTGATCAAACTGAGCGCCTGGAACAAAGGCGTCAAATCCGACTATGATCCCAACGCGACCGACACAGGCTTCGATACGGAATCGATGGATTTCTACAGTGCGCCCACGGAAGAACAGACCTCCGGGCAGAAAGATGACGGTGTTAATTCCATCCTCCTGATGGGCAACAACGTACTGGCCAAATGGCGCGGCGAGAGCGACGGTATCGCTGCTCTGCTGGAACAGTATTCCGGCGGAAAAGTATATGATCTCTCCGTAGACCGGTCCTATATGAGCGTAAAAAACTTCCCGTTCGAAGAGGATTATCCGGGTGATGTATTCAGTTTCTACTGGATGGCCAATTGCCTTGCCAACAATGATCTGACGCTCCTTCGCGATTATTCCAAAGTGTATGAAGGAGACGACCGCATCGCGGAGATCATCGCCACCGCCGAAAGCATCGACATGAGCGCCATCGATACGCTCGTCATCTTCTACGACCATCATGACTATGAAGACGGCCGTCTGCTGCAGCGTGTCCATGGCGAGAATGAACGTCAGACAGACTCCTGTGTAGAATGTTTGCGTCAGGGCATCCAGCTGATACGGACGAACTACCCGCAGATCCGGATCATCGTTGCATCGCCGTATTACAATTTTGTCGAGAAAGACGGCAAGCTCCTCCCCTCAGGCGAAACAGCGCTCAAAGAGAGCACGGAACTTGTACAGTACGGAACACTCGCCGATTATCTGATCGCATATATGAACACGGCGGCAGAGCTCGGCTGCTCATTTGTCGATAACTATATCGGCACCATCAATGCGGACAACTACAAGGAATATCTTGACGATGAGCTGAAATATCCGAATGCGGAGGGACGTGACCTTCTCGCAAAGCGGATCGCACGATTCGTTAATCCCGCAGCAGAATAGAAAAAGCCCGTTACCGCGATTCGCGGCAACGGGCCTTATTTTACGATCTATTCTTCTTCCTTATCGCTTAGCGCTTCTTCTCTGTATGCGCGGTAGTCTTCATAATCCTCATGCCAGGAAGCATACGCTTCTTCACTTCTGTGATCCGGCAGATCGTAATGCTCCGCCAGGTATTCACCAAGCGCCTCCGTCACCTTCTCGGCACCGTAAAGATTGACATGGTTGATATCCTTAAAATCAGCTGCCGTATCGAAAAGATCCATCCGGTCGAAGAAATTGATGTAAGGCACCTCCAGTGCATCTGCCAATTTGTGAACGCCGGCCGTCAGCGCCATTTCCTCTTCATTCGCTTCATACGGCACCGTCACAAGCATAACGTCAATACCTCTGTCCCGACAGATCGACACGATCTTTTTGATGGATTCGATCCCGTATGCGCTTTCGAGCAGATTCCCGTTTTCGGGTGCAACAGGTGCAGCCGGCTCAATCTGCTGCACTTCGAGCGTAAGCTCAAATCCTTTAAACAGACGGGATTGATTGCGCTTTCTGAAATCATTGTTACCAAGCTCTTTCCATCTGTCGTGGTAGATATAGAGCGGTACAAGAAGTTCCGCGCGCGCAGCATTGTCCGGATACAGTTCGCATACGGTGCGGATCTTTGTCTCCGAAAGCGGAAACGCATCAACAAATTCATGGTAACCGATCAGTGTATTCTCCGGCTCGCTCTTGCCCCAGTAGTTGTCTACATTCAAAACCACCAGCTTCGGCTTGCAATAGTCAAGCGCCATCCGAAGCATCATCGGCTCACGGTCCATGTCGTTGTATTCCGCACACAGAATATAAGACGTGATCCCGTGCGCATTCCAGAGCTCAGCCGGGATCACACCGTCCATGATCGTACTGTTTCCGACAAAGAGCACATCTTCATTGGTCTTGTTATGGAGAAAATCCTCCATTCTGTTATAGGACGCCTTCCGAAGGAGGGTGAAATGGATCGTATGCGCCAGCATCACGCCAAGCACGATCGCGATCACCGCCGCAAGCGTCTTAATGATCGTCTTCTTTTTGTTTCTTGTCATATTCCAACTTTCTGACATGATACTGCACATCTTCCAGGATCTTCCGATTAGCCGCCACCGTATCTGCAAGAAGCCCGATCACAAAGGTAATGAATCCCAGAATGATCAGCGTACAAGCAAGGATCAGCGACTGCACGTGCCCGGACCCGCCTACGGTAAACAAAAGGATCAGATAGCGTACGCCGATCGCAAATCCGATGAGAAACGGGATCGCGCCGACGATCGTAAAGCACACGAGCGGGCGATACATCATAAAGGCACGCAGGATCGTCAGCATGGAACGCTTCACATATGCCGCCATGCTCTTAAAGAGTCTCGACGGGCGAAGCTCTGCATTGGTCCTTACGGGAACAGACGTGATCCCCATCCGGTTTCTGCCGGCCTGCACGATCGTCTCGAGTGTATAGGTATATTCATTGATCACGTTCATATGAAGCGCAGCCTCACGGCTGAGTGCGCGGAAACCGCTCGGTGCATCCGGAATATCCGTTTTGGAAGCTTTTCGCACAACAAAACTGCCGAAATGCTGCAGTTTCTTTTTAAGAGGACTGAAATGCGCCGTCTCGTCGATCGGTCTGGCGCCGATCACAAATTCCGCCGTCCCGTCAAGGATCGGACGGATCAGCTTCTCGATATCATCGGCACAGTACTGGTTATCGGCATCGGTATTGACGATAATGTCGGCTCCAAGCCGCAGACATGCATCAAGTCCCGCCATGAAACCGCGCGCAAGCCCTTTGTTGCAGGGGAAGCTGACAATATGATGTACGCCCCAGTTACGGGCCACCTCTACCGTATTGTCCCTGCTGCCGTCATTGATGATCAGGTATTCGATCGTGTCTACGCCCGGGATCGACTTGGGAAGCGCATTCAGTGCGATCTCCAAGGTCCCGGCCTCATTATAGCAGGGGATCTGTATGATCAGTTTCATGTTGTTCCTCCGTTCTTATTGTCCCGCGATCAGAATACTTCCATCCTGATCGTTTGTATAAGATGCCACCAGATACAGTGGCTCGTCATCAAGCGGTTTTGCCCAGTCATACGGTTCCAGTGTATAACCGTTCAGCCACTCCCGGAAGGTATATCCTTCCATCGAAGGCTCCGGCGGCTCCTCCGCCCGCTCACCGATCAGATTCTCCACATAGGAGACGTAGAGATCGCCTTCACCGCCGTCTAAGTATACACGCTTACTCTCTCTTCCATCAAGCCAGAGGCCTGTCAGATACGCTTCTCTCTTTTGGAGAAAATCCCGCAAAGCCTCCACTTCCTTATCAAGCGCTTCCAAGCGCTTCCGGTCGTCCTCTCCTTTGTTCCGTCCCCATCGAACGCCGTCCATGATCGTGGCAGCACGCAGTTTTTCCGCCTCTTTCGACAGTCCGGTTTCCAGGCTCTCCAGGTACGGCAGGAAGTCCGCACGGTACAGTTCTTTCACGCGCGCCACAAAATCAGGCTTCTCGTACAGGTGAGACCAAAGCGTGAAATCATCCATCGGAAGCGCCGCAAAAAGCCCTGTCGGCGATACGCTGCTGATATAATTCTGGTTCGTAAGGGGAGACATGATCGGATTTCCGAGGCTCATGTCATAGTCCCAGGCAGGGCCCGCATGCAAGCGGTCATCCCCGCGCTCTTTATAATAATACTGGCTTGTAGAAGAGGCATCATAGTTGCGCGTGATCTCTTCCACCAGATATTTGCGCACAAAGCTGTCCAGGTCAATGTGATCGGTATAGGCCTTTCCGGTCCCCGGATCCTTTCCGTCTTCCGTAAAAAGGGCATCTTCAAATGTCTGCCACACGCCGGCGATATACCGCACCTGCTGCATATCCGCGATCTGCGGGCTCTTGATCGTAACCGGCTGTCCGTTCTTTGTGACGAAATAGCTCATGTTCTCGGCGATCCTAGAAGGTCGCTCGATCTCCAAAAGATACCCGCCGGAAAGATCCGTCGTTCCAAGCTGCGTTTGATATCCCATGAGTTTCATGCCGTTTTCAAGGATCGCATCTTCGATCCTGCCGCGTACGGCCTTGTCCTTTTTTTCAAGGAGACTGCGGTCCGGGACCGTATACGCTTCGAGATCCGCAATGTCCACGCGGCCCCTGCCGATCTCAACCTTCTCACAGAGCTGATAGCATCCCATGTATTCCCCGTTCAGATACAGATCCGTAAAGCATTCATCCGGCGTAAAGGGAAGGCCGGCCGCTTTGGCCATTCCGAGCGCGATATGATTGCGAAGAAGCGTTTTGTCCGACCAGTTGCTCAGAAGATTCCAGCGGATGCCTTCGCCAAGTCCGCACAGATCCCTGCTCTGCGATAATGTCAGCTGAAGCGGTTTTTTGACCCAGTCAGCAGACGTATTCCCGCGAACGCGCATGGATGCGATGCCGCTTTCAGTCGAGAGACCGCCATCCGCATCATAGAGCGTCATGTAAGCACCTTCTTCAGGCAGGTAGGGCTCCTCCAGCATAGAAGACTTCTTATCATTCTTCATAGAGATGTACATCACCGGAATATCGGACGAATACATCACTTCCAGACCATATCGGGCCGCAATACGGGATTCCGCGCTTTCCAGGATCGTCAGCGTATGCATGCCCTCTTTCAGTTCCGGCACCTCTCCCCCCGGCAGATCCTCACCATCCAGGGCAAATACCTCGCCGGCCGTGTCATAAAACGTGATACTCTTTCCTTTGCACATCGCAGGAAGGAACAACACATAGCCCGCACTTTTGTCATCATATTGAAGCGCGATGCGCTCTGTTTTCAAAAAAGATACCGGCACCCGAACGTAAAGACTCGTCTCTTCTTCCGTCCAGGCGGCAGAATACTGCATGTTCCGATCGGCAAAAATGCGCGTGCCGTACCAGGCGAGAAAAAACGCCAGCGTCAGGACGGAAACCACGATCAGAAGTATGCCGCACGTTCTTTTATACTTGGTAGTATTCTTTAAACCATTGAACAAATCTAGTCAGCCCTTCTTCGATCGACGTGTCGGGTTTAAACGAAAAATCGCGCATCAGGTCGGTCACATCAGCGTAGGTTTGATACACATCCCCCGGCTGCATCGGATAAAACTCCTTGACCGCCTCCTTACCCAGACACTTTTCCAGTGTCGTGATAAAATCCATCAGTTTAACGGGACTGTTGTTCCCGATGTTATAGATCTTATAAGCTACGCCCTTCTCATTCTTTGCAGGCGGATTGCAGAGGATATTGCAGATCCCCGTCACGATATCGTCCACGTAGGTAAAGTCACGCATCATATCGCCGTTGTTATAGATCTGGATCGGCTCTCCCGCCACGATCTTCCTTGCGAATTTAAAGTAAGCCATATCCGGACGTCCAAAAGGTCCGTATACGGTAAAGAAGCGAAGCCCGGTCGACGGGATATCGTAAAGCTTGCTGTAGCAGTGTGCCATCAGCTCGTTTGATTTCTTGGTCGCGGCATAAAGGCTTACAGGCTCATCCACTTTGTCCGATGTAGAGAACGGCACCTTGTCGTTTCCTCCGTACACGGAACTCGAAGATGCAAACACAAGATGCTTCACCGGATGGTTGCGACACGCCTCCAAAATATGGAAAAAACCGACCAGATTGGACTCGATATAGCAATCCGGATGGTCGATGCTGTAGCGAACGCCGGCCTGCGCACCGAGATTGACGACAACATCGGGATGCGCGTTCTCAAAAACAGCCTCCACGTCATCGTGATCCGCCAGATCACCCTTCACAAATGAATAGTTCTTCTCTTCCTTCAGGATCGCCAGACGATCCTCCTTAAGCTTTACGTCATAGTAATCGTTCATGTTATCAAAGCCCACCACTTTTGCGCCGCGCGCAAGAAGCTCTTTGGAAAGGTGGAACCCGATAAAACCGGCGCCGCCGGTGATCAGATAGGTTTGATCGGGATTGAATCTCTGCATATTTCCTCTTTTCTATGTTATGATCCGTCACGCGGACCATTAATTGTTGTTCGTATAGTTGCCGTACGCATGCTCGTCGTAAGTCGCAAGGTATTCCTGCTTTTTCTCTTCCACGAACGGTGCCTCGTCAAAGATGTAGATATCATAATTATAGGCACTCGTCAGGAAAGAAAAGCGGTATTTATTGATCGGCTTACTGCCGACAAGCGGTGTGCCGGAGCGAAGAACGATATACTCAACGCCCTGCTGCATCGCGTAATCCGTGATTGCAAACGTCCGCACAGGGTTTGATTCCATTGCATCAAAGAACGGATTGCTTCGCCAGCCTTCGATCAGTTCTTCCCGTCCGTAAGCAAGTTGGATCGATGCGTCATACTGTCTGATAAACTGCAGCATCTCGGCGGGAACGACCGCCTTGACATCCCTTCCGTCCACATGGAGCACATCCGCCACCGCAATATCTTCAGGCGGCAGGTGATACAGGTTCTGCGTAAACGTAACAGCCTTGTTCGCATAGATCAGATCACCGCTGCCGATCAGGAAGATCCCCAGCAGCGTCCCCACAAGAAAACGCTTCTTGCGCTGGTTCAGACGACTGATAACCTTGACGATACCATAGCAGGCCAGAAGCCCCATCGGGATCAGCCAAAGCAAACGGTAATATACCTGATCATCCAAAAAGAACCGCATCGATACGTAGGAAAAAACCGGGAAAAAGAACAGCACAATGATCCCGAACGGTACGTATACAAGTATGGTGCGGATCTCCTTTTTTTCTTCAAACATCCAAAGATAGACAACAGCGATACTCACAAGGAACAGAAGGCACCCCGTGCCCTCGTAGTTCCGGTAGATATCAAGCGTTGTCTGAATCGCTTCACTCATACGGTTTCCTCGTTTATTTCAGAAACAGATACAGCATGCCGTAGAACAGCGAAGGTACGAGGCATGCAATGATCTGGAAGATCAGCAGGTAGCGTTTCTGTCTGACTGCGATGATCGCAGTTGCCAGAACGAGCAGGATCGGCACAGAATAAATTCCCGTGCTTGTTGTCAGCGTCGCGCTCATGACGATCAGAAACAGGACCAGCCACTCCCCGACATCCATCTCCTGCTTTGCGATCAGCATGATCCACAAAAAGAGCGCAGGTACGATGATATTCGCAAACATCGCCTTGCCCTGCCACGTCCTCGTGAACGCAAAGCTTTCGGCATTATAGATCGAGATATTGCCGAACAGATACCAGAGGTTCATGAAAAAAACAAACAGCCATTTGTTGCGCTTCTGAAGCGGAAATAGCCTGTCCGCCACCTGCACGTAGAGACAGTACATGAGCCCCAGGAAGATCATACTGATAAAACTGTGACAGAGGATCGTCACATGCATACCCGTCACTTCCGACAGCCATGCAAGGAAGATCGGCACAGGCGAAAGCGCATGGCGGATATCCAGCACTCCGTTCGCGCCGTAATATGGCGTAAACAGATACATCGTATCCGTATGCTGCGTCGTCAGTGACGTGCCGATAAAAAATGCGTCGTCACCGTCCAGATATTGCATGAAGAATGCGCCGACGATCTGACCCGCCATCATCACCAGTGCTGCGATCATAATGATACGCGCACTTTTTTCCATAACGGACTGCTTCATCCGGTCGATACATGCTATGACCACGTCATGTGCGACCACCACGGAAGCAGCGGCAAGGATGCAGATCGTAATGGTGTACGTTTTGACGAGGAGCGAAAAGGATGCCTTCTCCACAATGAAAGGGACCGCCAGAAGCTGGAAGAGTCCCAGCGCCGCAAACCATCCGCACACCCATAACATGCCGAATGTCTTATTCTCTTCTTTCATAAAGCGCACCGGCAGCATCCCCAGACAGAGCGGGAGGATCAGCGTGCACAATGCTAAAAACAATAGTTGTATGACCATACTTTAGTTCCCCTTCGGGATCCCGCACAGGAAGCGGACCGGGCCGATCCTGCCGGCAATATATTTGGAAACAAGATATACGATACACACATCGGGAATGAAATTCCCCAATATGATCGCGATCGGGTTCGTGATCCCAAGGAATGAAACAAGGATCGTTCTTGTGACCACCACCGCATATGCATCAAACAGATACATCTGAAGCGACCACCTGCCGCATTCCGTCAAAGCAGCGGATACAAGGCCGCCGCAGCGCTTCGCAAGCCCGTAGAAAAGGGGGAACGAGCAGAGGACGCAGCAAAGTTCCGCATATCTGTTCTCCGTCACAAGATAAAGGGCGAAAAAACCCGCCACCGCGAGCGCACCGGCAAGGATCGTCTTAAGGCCAATCGTCAGATCGCGGATACGGTCCCCTTCGAGGCGCAGATTCCATCCGATCGCAAAAAACAGCATATAGTTTGCTGCCATGTCGATCAGAAAGTGGCCCGGAAGATACGTCTTGACCGCCCATAAAATGAACGAGACAGCTAGAGTCGCCCCGGCATTCCGGCCGAGAAGGCGCACCAGGATCGGAAATACGATCACGATCATAAACAATACGCGAAGGAACCAGTCGCTGCCGCCGTAATACACAAAATCGCTCAGTACTTCCCCCAGTTCTTTCTGCTCGTGAACGTACGGGTTCGGGATCACGCGCGGCAGGATCTCGATCGCGGAAAAAAACAGGTGCGGCACAAGGATCCGCTTGCATTTTTTGAGAAAATATGTGCCGTACGACTCACCCTTTTCAAAAAAGGAAAAACAGTATCCGGACACCAAAAAAAACAGTGGCATCTGCAACACCCATAAAAAAGTGTGCAAGTCAAGACACCACCGTATCTCGTGAAGATTGATCGGAAATACGATCACCGAATGGTACAGCATGACCATCAGGATCGCCGTTCCGCGCATACAGTCGATTTCTTTCGATCTGGACTTTCCCGCCATGACAGATCCCTTCAATCAGGAAATTTTCCATTCGTTATTTTATCATAGGTATCAATAAAAAGGAAGCACCGCAAGGCCTTCGGTGCTTCCGTATCTCACTCTATTCATGTTCGCTCACGGCCAGGATGAACTGATCTCCCACACCGTTTAATTCAAACCAGTCATAGTGCGCGGTAAACGTCCTGCCGTTCACCCGCAGCCTCATCTCGACGGAATAACGGTTGCTGCCGCGAAGCCGCCGTCTGACGGTCTCCGGATTCATCATGTTCAGCAGCCTTCGCTTTTCGGATTCAAAATCAACTTCCATGATCTCATGAAGACCTTCCAGAAAGCTCTCGTAATTCCCGCCTTCTACATATTCGTAAAACCAGCGCGGGATCTCCGATGTAGACTTCAGAAGCTGCATATGATTATCCGATACAAGCACCACGAATTCATAAACGCTCGGCAGCATCGTGTGAAAACTGAAATTGCCATACACTTCCTCCGACCGATCAAGCTCCGTAAAGAAACCGATCACCTCGTCCGTAAACGGATCGACGGTAAGCGTCACAACACCTCTTTCAAAGATAAAAGAACCATCCGCCTGTCTGCCGACATAATCCATCGACTCTTCCGTCATACCTTCCGCCGCGTTGCGAAGAAGCGTCTTTCGGTCGAACACCTTCATAAATCGATTGCGATCCGCGGGTATGACATACTTGGCAAAAGCCTTGACTACCTCTTCATAATCCGCGATCTCATGATCAACCTCAGATTTATCGCCATAGGATTCCAGTACCTTGTTCTGTGTCAGATTCACACGGGAAACGGCACGATACTGACTCGACAGTTGACTGAAACTGTAGAGCGCATTGCGACAGTCCTCGGAAAGCCTGCGCTCGTTCTCCTTCAGTTCCGTGATATCCGTACATTTGACATAGATATAACGCTCAGAATCCGCCTCATACGGGGAGGAAACGGCATCCAGCCAAATCGGCCTCCCGACTGTATCGATGACGCGAAAAACAGCATGTTCGCTTCGTCCCGTCCATTTCAAAAAGACTGTCATAACCGCGACATCTTCCGGGTGGATCGGATTGTAGAACTCATTCTGCGTGAGTTTATCATACGTTTCCAGATTCACACCCAATAGCCTGCACAAATCATCCGAGAACCAAATCGGCTTCATAATACCGTTCTCGTTCTCTTTTCCGATCAGCCCGGGTCCCTTCAACTGCTTGAGCATATTAAGAAAGGTGTTTTTTTCGTTTTTTTTCTTTGTCATGGTATAGCAATTATATCATATTCGGAAAGATAATCTACCTTTTTGCAAAACTTTTGCAAAAAATCCACTATTTGTCAGACAAGTTCAGCAGGCACGATTTTTACTGCAGGAGATGTAAAGGATCTGGTAATCAGCTGCAAGCGCATCCAGAAATTTTCCTGCGCCGATGAGCTTCCTGTCATCCAAATTGACAAACGGATCATCAAAGATCAAAAAAGGCTTCTCCTTTTCATACATCGCCTCGACCATTGCCATTCTTCTGCAAAGGGCTACCAGATCCTTCGATCCTTCGCTAAGGTATCCAATCTCCCGCAGTTCGCCCTGCTCATTCACCTTGATCGCCAAAGAAGCATCCAGCTCACAGCTGCATTCATCGCCTGCGATCATCCCGTAATACCGGTCAAACGAGCGCTTGATCGGATCCATATAACGAGCCGTAAAATTCGTTCGTGCCATCTCCAGAAAGTGCATCGTCTTGGTCAGCACGTTGTATCTGTGTGCCAGAAGTTCATATTCCTCCTGGCAGGCGGCAAGCGTCTCTTCTTTTTCTTCAATTTCATCCTGCTCAGCCAGATACTGATCGAGCATGTCACGAAGCCCGCGTTCCTTTTCCGTCTCCAGATCAATCCTGTCCTTCAGCTCGTCAAAGCGGGCATTCAGCTCTTCCATCGATCCATTCTGCTCTCCCGTATCATCGAGAATGCGATATCTGCCGACATCATGTGTTTTCTCATAGGACATGACGGCTTCCATACGCGCCTTTGCCTCTGCGCTCTTGATCGAAAGCTGCGTAACGCGCTCGCGGATCAAAGAAAGTTGAGCCCTGGGATCATCCGAAGGATCCAGCTGGAGGCTTTGGATAAAGCGCGCCGCTTCTCTCTCCGAAGCATCCGCCGACTCAAGGGCTTTGCGTGCTCGCTCCTTCCGCTCCTTCAGTCTGGTATAATTCTCCGCATCGTGACGGATCTTCTCCGCACTTCGCAGATAGTCGCCGTCGGGCGCATCTTCTCCGAAACGGACAAGATGCCTTCGGATCGCATCCTCCATGTCCGTGATCCGCTCGTCCAGGCGCTCTTTTCGGATCGCATCCCGCCGCTCTTCAAGTTCATTCAGTTCACGCAGACGCTCCTTCATGGAAGCAAGCTTCAGCGCCGCGTCCTGCTCCGTATACGTGCAGCCTGTTTTGGCAAAAAAGATGCCGGCCTCCTCTTCGCAGGAAATGATCTTCGAAGCCGTCTCTCTGCGCGCTTTTTCCCGCTTCAAGCCTTGCAGGAACAATGCGGCCCCTGCGATCAAAAGAAGAAATCCCGCACCCGCAAAAGGCAGGATCCGCGGCAGACCGCCCTCGCTGATCGAAGGCACAATAAATGCAAGGATCGCCAAAACAGCACCGGCCGATGCGACCAGGCCGCCCGCAAGCGGAAGCGCACTTCCGGGCGGAAGCGACGCCTTCAAGGCAGTACGTGTATTCCATGCATCATATACTGCATCAATCTCTTTGGGATCCGGTCTGTAGGATCCGAACTGCTGCTCGAGATCTGCAAGCCGCTGCTCTTCGGAAGCGGAAAAAGCCGCCTCGCGCTTCTTTTCCTTCAGCGCCGCAAGTTCCTGCATCCGCTCCCTGATATCCGCATAAAAAGATTCCTCGGGGATCTCCCCTGCAAAGCGCTCCGTCAGGCGCAGCAGAACCTCCGATTCTTCCTCGTTCAGTGCGAAATTCTCCGCCGTCTGTCTTCCGGAACGCGCCAGTTCAAGCGCTCGCTCCGCTTCCCCGATCGCATCCGGCGCCGGCACTTCTCCCGGGAAAAACGTGCGTGCTTCCTTTGCCGCCTCCGACGCCTTCCCTGCATCATCCCACAGCATTTCATACTGCTTTGCTTCAGCCAGCAGTTCCTTGGCGCTGCTTAGCATCGTCAGACGCTCCTGCACCTCTTTGAGTGCCTCCCTGTCGGAAGCGATCCTGTCCCTGCGCTGTGTGATATCGGCACGCTGCTTTTCGATTGCGGAAACAACGGCATCTTTATTCCGGATACTGTTCTTTAACTGTTCGATCGTTCCTTTCAGCTGTTTGAGCCTGCCGGTCGCACGACTCGGCGTGAGCTGGTCCGACATTTTTTTGAGCCGGTCATACGCGTCCTTAAAACGTCCCATATCCGCCGTTTCATCCGATACATTGCCGATCTTTGCATTGATGTCCGGTGTCGTATCCGTCTCCACAGCCTGCTGCCCGATGTATACCGTTCGTTCGAACGATTCCGCATCGATCCCAAACAGTTCGGGACCGACAGCCGATGAAAAATCATCCGACTCCAGATTCGTTGCATCATCGTAAAGCACAAAATGGTCGTTCGCCGCTTTCTTTTCATCAAACGTACGCACGATCCGGTAGCGCTTCCCGTCTGCCTCAAAGGTCAGCGTGCCGCCGTAAACGCCGCGCTGCCAGGGCACAAAACGCTTACGTTCGTTTTCGATCCTGCTCTGCCTGCCTTCCCGGTCAAAACCGAAAAGCATCACGCGGATAAAGGAAACAAGCGTACTCTTCCCCCATCCGTTCTCTTCGCAGATCACATTCTTTCCGTCGTGAAAATCATAGTCAAAGTTCTGTAGTTTTCCGAAATTCTCAATATGGCACGAAATCAGTTTCATAGCGCGATCTCCTCACCGCCGAGTGCCCTGATCCCGCATCGGATGATCTCGGCCTTCTCATCCTCCGAAAGCGTTTCGTCCGCCTTGACGGCACGAACGAATTCACCCTTTAAAGATGCATCAAGTGCATAGTCGTCGTACCGGACGAACGTGTGTGTCCGGTCGTAAACCTTGAGAAAATAGAAGTCGTCCCGCAGCAAAGAGGCGACCAATTCCGGACTTTTCTCACAGTCGATCGGTGTCGCGCCGTCCAAAACGATCTTCAGAAGATCACGTTCCGACGCCCCCGAAGAGCGGATCGCATCACGGCATAAAGACACGATCTCGGGAGATGTCTTCGACCCTTCACAGTCAACGTGGATCTCATAGAGCGTCCTGTACGCGATCGGAACAAACTCATCCGTAATGGTAGAGTTATCTGTATCTATATCTAATACCCAGAATCCGTGCGTACCGCACTCGTCAAAACCGCGTCCTTCCAGGCATCCCGGATAACGCATCTTCCCGCGCGGAGGGAGTGGCTGCTCCTGTATTTCATGTACATGCCCAAGTGCCAGATAATCGATATTTCGGTTGCGAAGCGCGGACAGGTCGATCGACTCGGCCGCATTCTTTGAGCGGTATTCTCCGGCCTGCCCATGCATCATCACGATATTGACCGGCTCGGGCGCAGGAAGAAGCGTCGTATAGACCGTATCTGCATTTTCTTTTGTCAGTTCGATGCCGTAGATCACGATCCTGCCGTTTTCGAGTTCATACCGCGTCCAGGTATCCGAGAAAAGTTTCAGATTCTCCGGGATCGCCTCAAATGTCGAAAGAAAGGTATCGTTTGCATCATGATTGCCCTTCAGATAGAAGAACAGGATGTCCGGATTGTTCTCGATCCTGTCCTTGACAAAATTGCGTGCCCGCGCCGAGATCGCATTCGTATCAAACAGATCGCCGGCGATCAGGATCGCCTGCACATCGTGCTCAGCCGCATACGCAACCATCTTTCCGAACGTATTCAAAAGCTCGATCTTGCGCTCTTTTGCCTTCTCCGGATCCAGGTTGGCCGTCATGCGTGAATCCAGATGCAGATCCGCACAGTGAATGATCTTCATGAGCTCTCTCCTCCCGTTTACCGTTTTCTCCATTATAGCAAATCTGCGATCTCGTATACCAGCCTTTCCGTCTTGTCCCAGCCAAGGCACGGGTCCGTGATCGATTTGCCGTAGCACCCGCCGCCGGGCTTCTGCGCGCCGTCTTCGATATAGCTCTCGATCATAAACCCTTTCAGAAGTTTTGCGATCCGCTCATCATGTCTGGCCGAGTGCAGGACCTCTTTGACGATACGCGGCTGCTCCAGCGCATTCTTGTTGGAGTTGCAGTGATTCGTATCCAGGATCAGTCCGGGATTTTCCAGGTTTTTCTCATCATAGCAGTCACACAGGCGCACAAGATCTTCATAGTGGTAGTTCGCATGCATCGTACCGTGACGGTCCGTATATCCGCGAAGGATTGCATGCGTGTGCCTGTTGCCGGAGGAGTGCACTTCCCAGCCTCTGTAGATAAAACTGTGCCCGCTCTGCGCTGCGCAGATCGCGTTCATCATAACGGCATAGTCTCCCGATGTGGGATTCTTCATCCCGACCGGAACCGTGATCCCGCTTGCAGTCAAACGATGCTGCTGATTCTCAACGGATCTGGCGCCGACCGCCACATAAAGGAGCAGATCATCCAGATAGCCGTAATTCTCCGTATAAAGCATCTCATCCGCGCATGCAAAGCCCGTCTCCTTCACGGCTCGCATATGCAGATGCCTTGTTGCTTCAATTCCTTTGAAAAGATCCGGCTTGCCGGTCGGATCAGGCTGATGCAGCATGCCCTTGTAGCCTTCTCCGGTCGTCCGCGGCTTATTCGTATAGATCCTCGGTACGATGAAGATCTTGTCCTTCACCTTCTCCTGAAGGGGCGCGAGGCGTGAGATATAATCCATCACACTGTCTTCGTTATCGGCCGAGCAAGGCCCGATCACCAGAACAAGCTTCTCCTTCCTCCCTTCGAAGATCGCTTCCAACTCCGCCTTCCTTGTCTGAACCGTTCGATCCATGTCTGCTGTCAGCGGATACATTTCTTTCACTTCTGCCGGCACCGCCAGCTGTCTCTCGTATATCATTCCCATTTCGGTCCCCTCCTACATATTCTCAGGCCCGAGGACCTTCACAAGCGAGCATACCTCACGAAGTGCGCGCACCATACTCTGCCCCGCCGGTGTATCCAGACGGCCTTCTCCCTCGATGTAAAAATAGTACTGCCATTTATGCCGTTTCAAAGGCCGGCTGTGCAGCACTTTCATATTGATGTGAAAGCGTGCGATGATCTGAAGCGGACAGAGCAGTGCGCCGGCCACGTTTTCTACCGTAAAAAGCATGATAAAACTCTCCTCCTGTGTTATTGTTTTGAGTTTTCCCTGCTTTTTCGACAGGATCGCAAAGCGCGTCGTGTTGTCATCACTCTCATTGATCCCACGTTCAAGGACCTTGAGTCCGTACAGTCCGGCCGTCTCCTCTCCCGCGATCGCAGCCACACTCACATCACCGAGCTTTGCCACGTCCTGCGCGGCACGTGCGGTGTTGGTCGATTGATTGACCGTAAAGCCGTGACGTCTGATATACTCATCGCACTGTTCAAGCGCTTTCGGGTGACTGACCACGGTTTTGATCGTATCGAGCGAGCTGTCCTGTGTTCCGAGCAGGTTCTGCACGATCGGCTGTGAATAAAGGGCATTGATGTAGAGGTCTCCCTCGAACAAAAGGTCCATCACCTCCGGCACCTCACCCGAATAGCTGTTATCGATCGGGATCACCGCATAGTCGCAGTCACCGCGCGCGACCGCATCGTATGCCTCCCTGAAATCACCGTAGGATACATGTTCCTCCTCCGGGAAAATGCGCTGTGCCACAATATAAGCAAACGCACCCTTAATGCCGCTGTAGGCGATCTTCTTTTTATGCATAGATACCTTCCTTTCTTTGTTTGTTGCTTCCAATCATCTCGCTCTTCAAGCTCGATGAAACGCATTCGTCAAATGCGTTATCCTTTGTGCAAGCACAGGAAACGCACTTGACTCATTGCTGCAACAAAAAAGCGGCCCGGGTTTTCCGAGCCGCCTGTAAGCGCAATTTTGTGAACCAAATCTCATGCATCACAAATTACCCTTACATCGGCTCGACGTAAAGGCAAAAAAGAAAAAGTAAGATGCACTTTTAAGATTTGCTCTGCTGTTCATATTGTTGTCCTCTGATATAACGCTACACTATGTTTCGCACAATGTCAATCCATAAGATCAACGAACGTCCTGCTCGATCCGCTCGGGCGGCACAAGAAGTGCGCGTGGCGAATGGAACGGCTTTTTAAATTCACGGAGAAACGATGCGAAATAGATCCCGTCCGCAATACGCTCATCCAACGAGAATTTGTAATCGATATACTGGTTGGCCTCCACTTCCCCTTTGGAATTCATCTCGAAGATCCGGCGTTTCACGCCAAACGATACGAAAGCAGGCAGCGTTCCGAAATTGTAAAGGTGATGGAACACCGGCAATATTCCCAAAGAGCCAAGGTTCGTGATCATCAAAGACGCATGGAACGGACTTGCCTTCAGAATCGAACTTGGAATCAGGTCAAAATAATCCGCGAACTTCAGAATTGTGATCGCAAACTGCAGGATCAGCCGCGGCAGACTGCAGAAGAACGCTGTCAGAAGTTCTGCGCTGTTACTTTCTTTATTGGTTTTGATATTGCTGATCTCAGCGTCCATCTTCCGATAGACATCAAGCAGCGTATCTGTCGGCTCAAACTCGACCTTAATCGCGGTTTCGTCACCTTCCAGCGACATCTCGCGTTTGACCATCATGGCCACTTCAATCTTGTGTCTCGCAAAAATGCGGCGGCCCGCAATGTAACGATTCAATCCGGGAAGCTTGGCCAGTGCACGTACATACGAAGCGATGGTAAAATGCATCAGGCCGATCCCTTTGTATCCTTCCAGGCGAAGCTCATGAAGCAGCGCGTCGACTTCGTCGATCTTGAAGCTCTCTTCGTAATAGTTCGTTGACTCATTACGAAACTTCATGATATACGGAATAAACTGATTTAAAGGTGCGATGGATCTGATCCGGCGCCCGTCCTTCCGGTCACCGAACCTATAAAAATGAAAAGCCATCTGTTCTCTCTCTTATCTCTCACATTGTTATGCTTTGGCATCAAAGTCACAAAGCAATACCATTATTTTATAACCAATGGCGTCATTTCGCAAATCATTTAGGCTTTCCTTTTCTCAGCTTCCTTTTCTCAGTTGATCCGGATATCCGTAAGTACCACCTGATCACCCGTGAGTGAGACGCATACCTCGCCGTATGCGCCCTTCAGTTCAGTCGTATGCTCAATCTCAATGCCAAGATTCTCCGCGCGGACCATGATCTTATCGCCGCGTTTAAAGCACTCGACAAGACATTCCATTCCTTCAAGGTTGTGCTTCTTCCACTCGTCCCAGCCGGGAAAATCCGCTCTCTTTTTCATGGTGAAATGGTTTTCCGCAAACTCGTTGCTCATCGATCCCTCACCGCTTAACTTGATCACGGCATATTCACGATAGCCTGCGCCTCCCACCGTTTTGTCATTCGATGAGAAAAGCACGACATACGGACAGTGCCATACCAGATTCGCCGTCGGCAGGCTCATCGTATGGAATTCGATCCTAAGACCGTCACTGATCGGTTTTCCGATTGTATGCGCGGATCTGGTCCGGTCAATCTGCAGATTCGGCAGATCGGACTCCATCCTGCCAAGATAACTGATCTCCGCCGCGATCTTGCGAATATCGCCCTCCTTCACGCGTTCACCCGTCTTTTGGATCGACACGTCCTTGATATGGCAGTTTTCTCCCGTAAGGCCGATGTAGCAGGCTTTTGTTTTGTTCGGGAGTGCGACGATCACATCCGTCACGTGCGTAGGTCCGATCATCTTAAGCGATACATGATCCTCGTAGCGCATAGCCGTGATATCATAAACAGCCAGTTGTCCCGCCTGCTCCATGTCCTCGGCAGCTGCCGCAGCCATACTCTCCATAGGCGTAGCCTCAATATTTCTGGCCGCCGTCGAGACAAAATGTCCGTCAAACCAGACTTCTCCGTATTCCATATACTGATAGGCTTCAATCGACTCCGGATCAGTATGCACATGCCTGTCGATCGCATCGAACAGAATGATCGAAGGCGCGGAGAATCCGCCATCCGGAGCGTCCTGCGGTGTAGCGGTAAAGCGAAGCCTCTTCACATCGCGTGTGATCGAGATCCCGACAGAGACTTTGTCACGATATTCCCGGCAGAGCAGTTCCTCTTCCGCCTGTTTGATCACCTGCTGTTCATGCTCTGCATGATCCTCATCGATGATCTGCACCATAATCCTTGCAAAATCAGGATCAAACTGCCCTCCTGACTCCTTGATGAACTCCTCCCTTACATACTGATACGGAAGCGGATCTCTGAAGCGCTGCGGCGAAATCATGGTATCATACGCATCTGCGACCGCAATGATCCTGGCCGTCTCTGGGATTTCCTTTCCTTTCAGACCCGATGGATAGCCTTCTCCGTTATACCGTTCATGGCTGTGGAGCGCATCCTCCCGAAGATACGGATACTCTCTGATGCTGGAAAGGATCTCACTGCTGTAGATCGGTTTCTTTCGAAGGATCTGACGCTCCTCATCCGAAAGGCCGCCTGTCTTTGCAATCAAGCTGTCCGGGATCCCGATCATGCCGACATCATGCAAAAGCGCACTGTAGTAGACCGCATCGCATTCATCCTCCGTCTTGCCGGCCGCCGCCGCGATCCTTCGCGCATAGTCCGCCGTCCTTGCGGAGTGTCCCTGCGAAAAGGGGTCCCTTTGTTCAACCGCCGTTACAAAAGCACGCGCCGTCTGGTCGAAGAGACGCTTTATACTCTTCTTTTCTTCCTGCAGTTCCTTTACCTTGCCGGATCCCATCAGATCAAACATCTGTCTTCCGCTCCTTTAATGCACCTGTCAGCTGTGCAGAACAAAAAATTCCTTTATCTTTTCGAGCAACTCATCACGCTGGATCGTTTTTAGGAAATAGCCCTCCGGTCTGAGTGCAACGACTGCCATCACACTCTCTTTATCGCTCTTTCCCGTCAGAAAAATGACAGGAATCTTCTTCGTCTCCGGCTCGCTTCTGAGCATCTCAAGGACTTGCGGACCGCTCGTGATCGGCATTTCGTGATCCAAAAGGATCAGATCGACCTTGTTGCTTGCAAGCATCTTGATCGCCTGCATACCCGAATTGGCCATATAAACCTTGTAATCGTCCCGCAGCCATGCTCTTACGATCGATAGGTACTGCGGATCATCGTCTACGATCATGATGCTCTTGCGGAATTCACCGGTCGCGACCTTTTCATAATATTCCGAAACAGCTGCGACAAACTGTGCATTGTCGACAGGTCTCTCAAACGACTTGTAAAGAAGATCCCCCGGCATTCGATCCGTCACAAATGTGATCGCCTCTCGATCTCCGATAAGAACAAGTTTTCCACCTTTTTCATCCAAGCTGTCACGCAAAAAGTGCAGAATATCATCTTTCGGCAGCGCATGCTCCTCCAGGAAGAGCATGATCAGCGATGCCTTTCCGAGCTCCTGGTTCAATTTGTTGATCGTGCATGGCACAAAATCACATTGCACACCGACCTCCTGCACCTTTTTGGTCAGTACGCGCACCATGAAAGATTCCTTTTCGCCTGTGATCAACATCCGATTTGTTGTCATGTCTTGTCCCTCTGCCTACTCATTCAGCCAAACAGTTTTTCCATACCGTCCCAGTCAAAACTCTTCAGCATGATCGAAAGCTTCTCGATCTTCTCGGCATCCTCCTTTGGAAGTTTATATTCTTTGAGATTCTCCAGAATCATCTCAACTGCATCGTAATCCATCTGCGGAATCACATCGCGAAGTGCAGCGTATGCATCCTGCAATTCCTCTTCAGGGATCGGTTCGCGATCGTCACTGCCCGTATCCCCTTTCATCCTGCGCAGTTTTTCCTTAAAGGAAAGATACTGCGTCATCAGCTGCTCCGCATGCTTGTCGATATAATCAGTATCCTGACGGTTCCCGGCATCCTCCAGGCTTGCAGCCAATGCGGAAAGCTCCGTCGCGCCGATGATCCTTGCGGAGCTCTTCAGCGCATGCACTTTGATCGTATAGAGTCTGATATTCTGCGTTTCGTATGCTTCTTTTAGCACCTTCGCGTTTCCTTCGATCGTATCCAAAAACAGCTCCAGTGAGAAAATGTAATTGGAAATGCCTCCGGAATTGCGAATACCCTCTTCGACCGTGATGCCCTCTGTCTCGTAAAGCCATGACAGCTCCGCAGGCATCTCTGTCAGTTCTTCCTCCTGCTCTACGGACTCGGGCTTCTTCATCATCTCCTCCGGCAGATGACGCATCAGCGTCTCCTCTAAAACTTCAACCTCAATCGGTTTGGAAAGATATCCGTTAAAGCCCTTTGACTTATAGAACTCTTCCCCGGCAGTAGAGTTTGCCGTGAGCGCATAGACCGGAAGATCCGGGTGATCTTCACGAATCTTTGCGACGGTCTCGATGCCGTCCATTCCCGGCATCATATGATCGAGCAATACGACATCAAAATGGTTATCCTTGATCTTATCAAGCGCATCCTCACCGCCGGAAGCGGTCATGACAAAGACCTTGGTCGCTTTCAGCAGTGCCTTGATCACGTTCAGGTTCATCGGCTCGTCATCGACAACAAGGATATCCGCATCAGGCGCAATGAACTTCGGCACATAAGGTCCCTTTGCCTCCTGCTGCGCATGCTCGTTGAATACACCGATCGGCGCATCATCTATGATTCGTTGCGAGAGAGTCAGAATGAATTCGGATCCTTCACCGTAAACACTTTCACACCAAAGGTTACCGCCCATCAGCTCCGCAAATCTGCGCGAGATGTCAAGGCCGAGACCGGTACCCTGGATCGCACTGTTTTTCTCTTCGTCAAGCCGCTCATATGCCGTAAAGAGCTTCTCTTTATCTTCTTCCTTCACACCGATGCCGGTGTCCTTTACGGAGAAGCGAAGGGACGCCCGGTCATCAATGCGCTCTTCCATGGATACACAAAGGACGAAACCGCCTTCTCGCGTATATTTCACGGCATTTGTGAGCAGATTTAAAAGGATCTGCTTGATCTTACCGGCATCACCGTACAGGCGGCTCGGCATGATCTCGTCGACCACAACGTCAAATGTCAGATCCTTCTCGTTGCTTCTGACACGAATCATCGAAACGATAGACCGCAGCATCTCCTGCACATCGTATTCCTGCTCGACAAGATGCATCTTTCCGGATTCGATCTTAGAGATATCAAGAAGGTCGTTGATGAGGCTTAAAAGCGACTCGGATGCATTCCGAATATCAAACGCATAGTTCATCATCGACATGAAGTAGCCCCTCGGGACACCCGTTGCATCCTCCCTAAGGACCATCTCATTCATTCCCATGATCGTGTTGATCGGTGTTCTGATCTCGTGAGACATATTCGCAAGAAAACGGGATTTGGCAGAGTTCGCCCGGTCGGCTTCATCCTTCGCCGCACGGATCTCCTCATACTGTCTGCGGATGATCGTTGTACGCATTACCCACCAGACGATCAGACCCGCTACGACCGCAAGGAGCACAAGGCACAGGATCCGTACGATCAGAAGCTCCATCAGCGTCGCTGTCTTCGCCACGCGGAACGTATCGTCCTGCAGCACAGCACCAGATGCACGGTCCAGGATCTGGACATGAAGCGTATAGTCACCGTACGCAAGCCCTGTGTACTCCAGGGAGGTCAACGCACTTCGCGTCGCTGTAATGCCGTCGTCCTTGGTCCCTTCCAGGAACATATGCACATCCGGATTAAGCATACTGTAATCCATGACGGCGGCAGAGATCACGATACGACCGTCCGATGCCGGGATGCGGTAGATACCATCCGGGTCCGGCAGAACCGGTTCGTTATCACAGGTGATCGACTTGACAGCTGTCCTGATCACTTCGTTTTCTTCGTAAAAATCATCGATATTGACTCTGATCACGCCATAACGGCCGGCCACAAAGAGATTGCCCTTATCGTCCTGTGCGCTGTATGAATTGCTTGTCACAGCGTAAGGCAATCCGTTCTCGATCGTGTAGATCCTGTAATCCGTAATATCATCGGCAACCATCGCATCCGCGCTCAATGTATAGATGCCGTACGACGACAGGATCCATGCGTTCCCTTTATTGTCAAAATAAATATCATAGTTGTTGTTATACGGAAATGTTGTGACCGGCTTGATCCTGCCGTCCTTGATGTATTCGATCGAATTGGACGTAACAAGCCAGTAAACACCTCTGTCCTGATCCGGAACGATCCGCATGATAACGTCACTTGTAAGCCCGTCATCACGGCCGAGATTCATCACGCTCGTACCGTCGATAAAATACAGACCATCGCCGTCGGATCCTGCCAGGACACGACCGTCATCAAGCTCCGCCACCGTTAAGAATACAGTGTTCTTCACACCTTCTTTTGCACCGACAGTGCGTACTACCTTGTCATTTTTGATCACGGCGAGTCCGCCGTTCGTACCCGCCAGCACACTGCCGTCCTTTGCAAAAGCGATACAACGTACCTGGTTGTCCCTTAACCCTTCCTTCGTGGTATAGTTTTTGATCGTTCCATCAGCTGTCAGGCACACAAGCCCCAGATCGTTCGTATAGGTTGCGATCCACAGATTGCCCACCGTATCCGCTTTGATGCATCGTATCCTGGAATCTCCCAGATAAGCCGTCATGTCGTTCTCGATCGGCTTTCCGTCCGTACCGATCACACGAAGTCCTTCGTCTGTACCGACATACATATTGCCGTCATGGAGATGCACCGCATTGGTCACGACCCCCGGAAGCCCTGCATCCTTTGTTGCATCCGCAAAGTTGTTGGTGACCAGTTTCATCACACCCTGTGTGGAAGATGCGATCCACAGGTTCCCCTGGTAATCGGATGTGATCATCTCAATGCCGCTGTAAAAAGGAATATCCGTCAGTTCATGGAACCTGTTTCTCTCATCAAGATATCCGGCCTTGTTCGTCGAAGATACCCAAATCCGGCCACAGTCATAGTTGAGCCAGTGAATGCCTTCAAGCGGCGCTACAGAGATCTGCTCCATCCGGTCTGCTTTGCTGCCGAATTTGCCGTGAAAGATCGTGCTGCCGTCTGTTCCGATATAGACATTGCCGGGTGTTTCGGGATCGACCATGATTGTGGAAGCCTTGCCCGGCATCAGTTCGACGCTATTGTAGATCTCCGTGATCCTGCAATGATCGATGGCAAAGATCAGCCCGCCCGATGCCTGTCCATAGATTCTGCCCGTAGCATCCGCATCCAGTTTTAATACACGTGCATCATCAAGAAGCGGATCCGACAGCGCGTGCACGCGCATCTCAGGATCCACGTAGCATACACCGGCCGTCGTTCCGACATAAACGTTGCCATCGTTGTCTTCCGCAAAAATACGGATCGAAGAAGACGACAGCCCATCCTTGTATGTCAGGTGGGTGCTTTCTTTTCCGTCCAGTACCACAACACCGTTATCATTGGTTCCGACCCAGATTCTGCCGGTTTTATCTTCAAAGATCCCCCTAGCGCTCGTCAGACCGCCGGCTGTATCGAGACGTTCGAAAACAGTACCGTCATAACGGATCACACCACTGTAGCCGCCGATCCACATATGGCCGTCGCTCGCCCCGATCACAACCATCGCATCAGACGTGGGAAGTCCGTTGGACGCATCATATACTTCCGTTGTATAGGATACACCGTCGATCTGCCCCGAAGCCGCATAGCCTCCGCCGTACTGTGATGGGGTGTACCCTTTTGCGCCTGCGGCAATACCGGACAGGATCATCGATATCCCGCATAAGACAGTCAGAAAAGCGATCTTATATGCTTTTTTGTGCATTCTTATCCTCACGGTCAACCTCCGTCTGCTATTCGTTATACTTCTTCGCAATTGCTTTTACTTCAGGAAGCGCATCAATGAACACTTCCACGCACTTCGGATCAAACTGCTTTCCTGCCCCTTCCTTAAGCATTTCGATCGCCTTTTCGATCGGGAATGCCGGCTTGTATACGCGGGGTGACGTCAGCGCATCAAAGACATCCGCGATCGCCATGATCCTTGCGGAAAGCGGGATCACCTCACCGTGCAGGCTCTCCGGATAGCCCTTGCCGTCCCATCGTTCATGATGGTAGGCTGCCATGTTTCTGGCTTCCTTCAGATAATTCTCTCCCTCAACGGTACTGATCGCCTTCTCCATGATCTTACGGCCGACTACGGTATGGGTCTTGATGATCTCATACTCTTCGTCCGTAAGCTTTCCTGCTTTGTTCAGTACATTGTCCGGAATATTGATCTTGCCGACATCATGAAGCGGAGCGCTTCGCACGACATCGGAAACAAATTTCGGTGTCAGCTTCTCGGCATAGTAGCCTTTTTTCTTGAGTCCGTCCGCAATGATCTTTGCATAAGCCGCCGTCTTCTGGACATGCGCGCCCGTATCGGAATCACGGCTCTCCACGAGGTCCGCCATTGTGATGATCAGACCATCCTGCATCCTGGCCGTGTTCTCGGAATAGCGCCTGATGTTACGGATCTGCTCCGCCTGGTTTAAGGCCATGCTGCAGATCGCATGGTAGAGACGCTCCACCTCATCGTCTGTACGGATGCTGATCGCACGCATCTTGCGAACGATCTCATCCAGTCTCTCCTGGTCGGCACCTGCGCGGACAAAAGATTCTACCGCGAGGGCCATCGTATTGATCGGGTATGCCGTGTAGATGCCGGTCATCCAGAAAGCGTACGCCAGGATCAGCACAAAGAATCCGGACAGGATCAGAGCGACGCGCAGGATGAAGTCACCCATGTATCCTGCAAGGTATGAGAGCGACACATCCGCTCCCACGTAGCCGACGCATCGGTCATATTGATCGCGGATCGGATGATACGCCATCATGATCCATCCAGTCAGATCGTTGCTCTCGATCGGCTCAACCTCCTCGCCCTTCTGCATCATGGGAAGATACGGAACAAGCGCCTCTTCGACACGCATGATATCGCCCGGCTTATACGCCGGCGTATCTTCCGTATCAAGATCGAACGCGACATGACAGCCGTCATTCCGCACCTGTATCACATATAAGTATTTCACACCGACGGCATTTTCACGGATACTTTGCAGCATGTGCCTGGTCTCATCGTAATCCGGCACCTCCTCGCCGAATGCAATATAGTCTCCTATCATGTCAGGGTTGATGATCTCTGCTGCAAACTTCGCGGCATTCTTCGCATTTTCAATACGTTCCGATTTCAGATTTTTGTAATAAAGACGGATGCTGATCCCGCTCATGATCACAATGAGCGCCAGTGCAATACCCGTCAGCACGATCGTCATCCGCTTCTTAACGGAATATCCCGCATGGGAGCTGACGGAGTTCATAGCGCGCACTTCTTCTACAGAGAGAGGATGCTGGCGCCAGCCGCCGTTTCGGATCCGCGTTTTCATCTCATCGGGGATAAAATGCGTCGCGCCCTTTGCGGCTGCGAGAGACAACCCTTTATCGAACATATTCAAAACCATATTCAAACACAGAAACAGGAGAAAACCGGAATGCCCCGTAGCATGCTCGAGTGCCGTAGTCAATGCGCGGAGCGAAGAAAATTGCGGTCCGCCCAGCATCCACCATTGGATGAGTGCGCTGGCGGTACCACTGACGATGCCAGTTGCGGCAGTAAAGATAATGAAGTTTTTGATCTTTCGGATCTTTCTGTCTTTAAAAAACCACGCAGAGAAGATCGCAATCAACGCGTTCACAAGGCCGAAATATAGTGCTTCTTCGTTGAATGCCGCGCAAAGAAGATCCGTTACAACAGCCGTAAAAATGCCGGGGAACATGCCGCCAAGCGATGCAACCGCGATCGTTCCCACAGTATCAAGATATACCGTCAGATCTAGCTGAAATGCTATAAAGGACAGCAGGACATTGACCGCAATACCGATCAGAACTACTCTTGCACGTAGAATGCTATCCCTGCTCATTTTGTGCACGTGCGTTCTCACCGAAATCCCCCTCTCGGCTCAAAAGAAAGATCACATAAATTCAGTTAAAATCGTACAGATAATTATAACACGCCCCCGTTGCAGTCTTCAACTGCTCCGAGGGCGCTTTTATCAGTCATTTTTCAGATAAGGGGGTATTTTTTACTAAATTGCCGCAAATCCTTTTTCGAGGTCTGCGATGATATCATCCACATGCTCCGTACCGATGGAAAGACGGATCGTGTTCTGGTTGATACCCTGATCGGTCAGTTCCTCTTCAGACAACTGCGAGTGTGTCGTGGATGCCGGATGGATCACAAGGCTCTTTACGTCCGCAACATTGGCAAGGAGGGAGAAAATCTGCAGGTTGTCAATAAACTTCCATGCTTCATCCTTACCGCCTTTGATGTCAAACGTGAAGATGGAGGCACCGCCGTTCGGGAAGTATTTCTTGTACAGTTCATGATCCGGATGATCGGCGAGGGAAGGATGATTTACCTTCTCTACCTTCGGATGATTCTTCAAGAACTCTACAACCTTCTTCGTGTTCTCAGCATGACGCTCAAGTCTTAAGGAAAGCGTCTCAACACCCTGCAGAAGGAGGAATGCATTGAACGGAGAGATCGTTGCGCCGGTGTCACGAAGCAGGATCGCACGGATATAGGTTACAAACGCAACCGGTCCTACCACATCATAGAAGGAAACGCCGTGATAGCTCGGGTTAGGCTCCGCAATGTTCGGATACTTTCCGCTCGCTTTCCAGTTGAATTTGCCGGATTCAACGATGATACCGCCAAGTGTTGTACCGTGGCCGCCGATGAATTTTGTCGCAGAATGTACCACGATGTCTGCGCCGTGTTCGATCGGTCTGATCAGGTACGGTGTGCCGAATGTATTGTCTACAACAACCGGGATGCCGTGCTTGTGTGCGATCTCGGCGATGGCATCGATGTTCGGGATATCACTGTTCGGATTGCCGAGTGTCTCGAGATATACAGCTCTTGTATTGTCTTTGATCGCGCCTTCCAGTTCACTTAAGTTGTGTGCGTCTACAAAAGTTGTCTCGATGCCGTACTGCGGAAGTGTATGTGCCAACAGGTTGTAGCTGCCGCCGTAGATCGTCTTCTGTGCTACGATATGACCGCCGTTTGCAGCAAGTGCTTCGATCGTGTAAGTGATCGCTGCTGCGCCGGATGCAAGTGCAAGTGCACCGCTGCCGCCTTCAAGTGCTGCGATCCTCTTCTCGAGAACGTCCTGCGTTGTATTGGTCAGTCTGCCGTAGATGTTACCTGCATCAGCAAGGCCGAAACGGTCTGCTGCATGTTTGCTGTTATGGAATACGTAAGATGTTGTCTGGTAGATCGGAACCGCTCTGGAATCCGTAGCCGGATCTGCCTGTTCCTGTCCAACGTGTAACTGTAATGTTTCAAATCTGTAATCGCTCATAATCTTTTATCTCCTTTTCTGTCCGATCTGTTGTGATCGTCTGTCTGTTCACTTTATTCCCATCGTTCAACCCGAGTGTGTTCTCCCGGGCAATTGGGTTTCCTATTTCTGCGCCCGGGAGTTAAGCATTCGACAACACATACATCGCATCGTGCCTGTCATTTTGTTCATCGCTTGCTCCTCCTTTTCTTAAGTTGCTTTTATCCTAGCATGCCATGGAGAACTTGAAAAATCGTTTGGTTTTATCGTCGGTGATAAATAGCGCTTATCGCCAAATGAGCCAGGGGGTGGGCTGTGTGAGCCAGGGGGACGGGGTAGGTGGTCCATTTTGAGAAAATGGACCACCTACCCCGTCCCCCTGGCTCATTTTTGGGTTATAATGAAGCAAAGGAGCGAGATCATGACAATGCGAATTTGCGGCGCGCCCTGCTGCTGGGGCGTCGATGATGTAAAAAATCCTTACCTGCCGCCCTGGACGCGTGTTCTTTCCGAAGCATCCGAGGCAGGATACAGTGCGATCGAATTGGGGCCTTATGGGTACCTGCCGCTCGATACCGACGTTGTATCAGCCGAGCTTGAAAAGAACAGGCTTGCCATCATAGCGGGCACGATCTTTGAAGATCTCGTCGATCCCGCCCACCAGCCGTATGTCCTGCACGCGGTGGATGATATCTGCAAGCTGATCATGGACAGTGAGCTTCCGCGCCTTGAAACATATCCCGGGCAGAAGTTTGCGGCCCCCTACCTGACCGTAATGGATTGGGGCCACGATGAGCGTGACTATGCGGCCGGTCATCCGGACCACGCACCGCGATTGTCGGGTGATGCATGGAACCAGTTCATGTCTCACATCACCGCGATCTGCAAGCGCGCACAGGAATGGGGCGTCCGCGCTGTGATCCATCCGCACGCGGGCGGATATATTGAGTTTTCAGATGAGATTGAAAAAACGGTGCAGGCCATACCTTATGATATCGCCGGTCTGTGTCTCGATACCGGACATCTGTATTATGCGAAAATGGATCCTGCCACAGTTCTGCGACAGTATGCGGACCGTCTTGATTACGTCCACTTTAAAGATGTAGACCAGTCCGTTTATAATGAAGTGATGAATGAAAAGATCCGCTTCTTTGAAGCCTGCGGCAAGGGCGCGATGTGTCCGATCGGAACGGGCGCACTCGACTATCCCGGTATCCGCAGGACGCTTGAGGAGATCGGCTACAGCGGATATATCACGATCGAACAGGAACGGGATCCGCGCAATTCCGATACAAGCCTTCGCGATGTGAAGGCCAGCGTGGACTATCTGAAACGCGTGGGATATGCGATATGACCTTTCGCATGATTTTATCTGGCACAGCCCCCGCCTCACTTGGCCGCGACATCCATGCCGGCCTTCACAAACCGGAACATCCGCACCGCACCCTCGTAGTAGAGGGTCTCCGCATTCTGCAGGGCCTCCTCAAGCGACATCGGCGCGTTGACTGTGGTCATCAAAGACGAGATGCCATGGTTACAGATGTCCATCGCATCCTTGCCAAGCGACCCGGAAAGGCCGAGTGCGGGGATCCCATGCGCTTTTGCACGGGTGCCGATCCCCTGCATCACTTTGCCAAAACAGCTCTGCCAGTCGGTCCGGCCCTCACCGGTCACGATCAGATCCACGCCTTCCAGACGCTCATCGAACCGAATGAGGTCCAGCACCGCCTCGATCCCCGACTTCATATTTCCATGTAAAAAGACCGAAAGCGCCGCGCCGAGTCCGCCCGCCGCGCCGGCTCCCTGCATCCTGTCGCAGTCTATGCCGAAACTTTCAAAGATCACGTCGCGGTAATTGCACATGCCTTTTTCCAGTTCTTCCTGAATCTTCGGCGTCGCGCCCTTCTGCGCGCCGAATGTCCAAGTCGCGCCGTCTTTTCCGCAAAGCGGATTTGTGACATCACACATGACCGTGATCGTGCAGTCCTTCAGGCGGCTGTCCAGATTGGATGTATCGATGGAACGGACACGAATGAGGTCTCTTCCGTATCCTTCCAGTTCCTGCCCGTTCTCATCAAGGAAACGGACGCCGAGCGCCCTGGCGCATCCCATGCCGCCGTCATTTGTCGCGGAGCCGCCGATCGCGATGGACAGGTCCCTGTATCCATGCTCCAAAGCATGCAGGATCAGTTCTCCGGTCCCATACGTCGTCGTGTTCATGGGATTACGCTTATCGATCGGAACAAAAGGAAGGCCCGAAGCGGCCGACATCTCGATCACGGCTTTGCTCTGATCAAACACACCGTATGTTGCCGTCATGGTCTCCATCAGCGGGCCATGCACTTCGCATTTGATCATCTCCCCCCGCATCGCCTTAACGATCGCGTCGACTGTCCCTTCACCGCCATCTGCAACGGGGACGCCGGAAGTCTCGCAGTCTCCGAATACTTCATGTGCTGCTTTTGTGAGCAGTTCGATCGTCTGCTCGCTCGTCAGACTCCCTTTAAAAGAATCCGATGCAAATAACAGTTTCATCATACCGGGTCTTCCTTTCTTACTGTCCTATCTCTGTACACGGCCTGAGCCGTTTCCGCCCGCGAGCGCTTCAACTTCCGCCTCGCTGACGAGATTGAAATCCTGCTCGATCGTATGCTTTAAGCAGGATGCCGCAACCGCAAATTCGATGGATCTTTGCGAATTCCATCCCTGCACCTGCGAGTGGATCAGCGCGCCGCCGAAGCTGTCGCCGCCGCCCACGCGGTCTACGATATGGATCGAGTACTCTTTTGAGAAAAATGCTTCCTTCCCGTCGTAGAGCATCCCGGCCCAGTTGTTGATCGTTGCGGAAATGCTGCTTCGCAGCGTGATCGCCACTTTCCTGCAGCCATACTTTTCACAGATCTGCTTAGCAACACTGATATAGCCTTCCTTGGAAAGCTTGCCGGAATCGATATCCGTGTCAGCTGCGCGAATACCGAATACGTCTGCCGCGTCCTCCTCATTGGCGATGCAGACGTCCACATACGGGATCAGCTTTTCCATCGTCTCGCGTGCTTCTTCGCGGCTCCAGAGTTTCTTTCTGTAATTTAGATCACAGCTGATCGTAACGCCGCGCTCTTTTGCTGCCTTGCAGGCTTCCAGACAGATCTCCGGAAGATCTCCGCCAAGTGCCGGTGTGATCCCGGTAAAGTGGAACCAGGTAACACCTTCAAAAACGGAAGCCCAGTCAAACTCTGACTTTTTCGCAAGTGCGATCGCGGAGTTTGCGCGGTCATAGATCACCTTGGAAGCTCTCTGGGAAGCTCCTTTTTCTACAAAGTAGATGCCGAGGCGGTCGCCGCCACGAACGATATGCTCTGTGCCGACACCATATCTCCGAAGGGAATTGACACAGGCCTGCCCCACCTCGTGAGACGGTATTTTGCTGACAAAAGAAACCGTCTCTCCGTATTGCGCCAGCGATACGGCCACATTGGCCTCGCCGCCGGCATAACTCGCCTCAAATCGATCAGCCTGTACAATTCTACGATACCCCTCGGGGTTGAGGCGCATCATGATCTCACCAAATGTGATTATCTTAGCCATAATAGAATACCTGCTTTCCTGCCGAACCTGCATTTACCCGATCCGGCCTCAATCATCCACTACAACAACCTTGATCAGATTATCTTCGTGGTTTTTCAGTTTTTCAAAGTACTTGATCGCTTCATCCAGCCGGATCTCTTTCGAGATGAGCGGCTTCACATCGAGCTTACCCTCATTCAGAAGGTCTACGACTTCCTTAAACTCCTTGTAGCCGTAGAGGAAGGAGCCGTCGATGCTGAGCTCTCTTGTGACAACTTCCTGCATGTTCATCTCGATCATCTTGCGGTTGTTGCCGATCCATACGGCTTTGCCGCCGAAGCGAAGGACGGACATAACCTGCTGTACCGTCGGTGCGATACCGACCGCTTCGATACCGCAGTCAACGCCCATGTTGTTTGTATGCTTCCATACGACTTTCTTCGGATCTTCCCTGCTCGGATTGATCACGATATCCGCGCCGAGGTTCTTTGCGACCTGCAGTCTCTCGTCATCCATGTCGGATACGAAGATCTTGGATGCGCCTTTGATCTTGGCGCATACCATCGCAAGAAGTCCGATCGTGCCGGTCCCTGCCAGGAATACCGACTTCCCCGTAAGGTCGCCCAAATGGCCGACGCCGCGGTAAGATACCGCAAGCGGCTCCATCAAAGAGCCGATCACGGGCGATACGCCGTCCGCAACCGGGAAACAGCATTTTTCCGGTACGCAAAGATATTCCGCAAACGCGCCGTTTTCGGCAAGAACGCCGTAAGAACGCTTGTTGAGGCACAGATGCACATCACCTTTTTTGCACATCTCGCACTCACCGCAGAAATTAACGGGATATACGGCAACGCGGTCCCCAATCTTAAGGTCCTTAACACCTTCCGCGCACTCCGTAACTTCACCGCAGAACTCATGGCCCATGATCATGGGCTCGATCCGACGCCCCGTCAGGCCCTGATAACCCGCAACATCACTGCCGCAGATCCCGCAGGCCTTGATACGAAGCTTCACTTCGCCTTTCTCCGGGCTGACGTCCGGAACATCCGTGTAGTTTAATTTGTTCGGTCCTTCGTAAACCAATGCTTTCATGTATCTCTCCCCCTAAATACGAACTTACCACTCAGCGACTGAGCCGTCCGCGTGTCTCCACACCGGATTCTTCCACTGATGCGGAGTTTTGTTTTCCTCTAAAACAAGTGCTTTGTTGACCTCAACGCCAAGGCCCGGCTTTTTGGGCAGAGCCACGCAGCCGTCAACAAACGCAAAATCTTCTTTATTTAACGCATAGTCCAATACGCTCTTGCCTACATTGTAATGGATACCGATACTCTGTTCCTGTATGACAGCATTATAGCATGTTGCATCAATGTTCAGGCACGCAGCCAGCGCGATCGGCCCGAGCGGGCAGTGCGGTGCGAGCGCTACGTCATACGCTTCCGCCATCGCAGCGATCTTCTTTACCTCTGTCAGGCCGCCCGCATGCGACAGATCCGGTTGGATGATATCCACACCGCCTGCCTGCAGAAGGCGCTTGAAATCGTACTTTGTAAAAAGGCGCTCGCCGGTCGCGATCGGAATATTGCAGGCTGCCGCGATCTCTTTAAAGACTTCCATGTTCTCGCAGAGCACAGGCTCTTCGATGAACATCGGATCGAACTCTTCGAGCTTCTTCGCCAGCACTTTTGCCATCGGTTTATGGACGCGTCCGTGAAAATCGATCGCAATGCCAAAGTACTTGCCGCAGCTCTCACGGATCGCAGCGACGCGCTCTAAAACCGCATCTACCTTATCATACGTATCGATCATCTGCAGTTCTTCCGTCGCGTTCATCTTGATCGCGGAAAAGCCGGCATCTTTTTTCTCTTTTGCGGCCGCTCCGACATCGGAAGGACGGTCGCCGCCGATCCAGGAATATACCTTCATGCGATCTCTGCATGCTCCGCCCATCAGCTCATATGCGGGTACGCCGAACACTTTGCCTTTGATGTCCCACAATGCCTGATCGATACCCGCAAGCGCGCTCATCAGAACGCCTCCGCCGCGATAGAATCCCGCTCTGTAGATCGTCGCGGAGATGTCTTCGATCCGCGAAGGATCCTTTCCGATCAGGTAAGGCTTGTACTCCTGTACGCAGGCAAGCACCGCATCGCAGTGCCCTTCCAGCACTGCCTCGCCCCAGCCTGCATAGCCGTCATCCGTCAGGATCTCAACAAAGCCCCACCTGGGGCGGACAAAATAAGTATTCACTTCCGTAATCTTCATATCGTCCCTACTTTCCGGCTTCTTTTATGCGGCGGATCAGATCTGCCACATAAGCTCTGCCTTCATCCCAACGGTTTTCTTCCACATATTTCTTAGGTAAGATCGCGCTGCCAAGCCCGACCCCGATATAGCCGTTCTTAAAAAAGTCGGCAATGTTGTCTGCCGTCACGCCACCGATCGCAATGAATTCCGCTCCGTCCAGCGGCCCTTTCAGACTTTTCACATAGGTAGACGGAAGGTCTCCCGCAGGAAACATCTTCAGCGTCCTGAACCCATGCTGCAGACAGAAGCTGACATCTGTCGGCGTCATAACGCCCGGAATGAGTGGAATCTTGTTTTCTTCACAGTAGAGTACGACCTCGCTGTCCGTAGACGGTGTCAGTAAAAACTGTGCTCCGGCCGAAACGGCGGCTTTCGCAAGCTCGACCGTAACGGCTGTACCGGCACCGATAAATACATCATCCGTGAAATGGTCACGAAGCATGCGGATCTGCTCGCAGGCAGCCGGTGAGTTCATAGCCACTTCAAAGAATTTACATCCACCGCCGACGATCGCCTCCGCGTAGTCGATCGTTTTATCAACCGGCACGTTACGCATGATCGCCAGGAGCGGATTATCCAAAACCACTTTGCGCATATCCATTTTTCCATATCCCCCTTTGCGCATTCCTTAAGCTTTGTTCTTCTTCCAGGAGGCGATCACCTGTACCATCAGTACGACCACGAGAAGAAGTCCGCTGATGATCTGCTGCCACCAGGAATTGATATTGCCCTGCAGATTGATCATATTGCCGATGATCGCTAGGATGAATACACCGTAGATCGTCGTCTCGATCTTACCGGTACCGCCCGCAAGCGATGTACCGCCGATCGCAACAGACGCGATCGCATCCATCTCCCAGCCGTCGCACGCAACAGGCTGCCCCGTCGCCGCTCTCGATACCAGGATGAGTCCCGCCAGCGCGGAAGCGAAGCCGGAGATCGTATAAACCGCGATCTTGATCCGGTCGACACGGATACCCATCATCTGTGCCGCCGCTTCATTGCCGCCTACCGCATAGATCTCACGTCCGAACTTCCGATAGCGGAGCACATAGATAAAGATCAGTGCAAACACCAGAAAAATCAGGAAGATCAGCGGGAACGGTCCCACCGCGATCTTGGAAATCTTCGGAAGCCACTTAGCGGCTGTTCCGGAGATGTGCATCGTCTCGCCGCTCGTCATAACAAGCGAGATACCTCTTGCGATCAGCTGCACGCCAAGCGATGAGATGATCGGTGCGACGCGCATCTTTGTGATCACGAAGCCGTTCATAAAGCCAAACAGCGTACCGATCAGAAGCGGGAACACCAGGATCATCAGCGGATTCTCCGTGATGCTTAAGTATGCCGAGATAACAGAGATCATCGAGCAGATCGCACCGACCGAAAGGTCGATACCGCCCGTTAAGATGACCATCGTCATCGCCACCGCAATGAGGCCGATCATCGAATTTTGTCTTAAAAGGTTATAAATATTCGTCCAGTTGTGGAAATCTTCGTAACGGATCGCCGCGATCACAAAGATGATGATCAGTGCAGCAAGGGCGCTTTGTCTGGAGAAAAACTTTTTCACGTTCGTCATGTCTTCTGCCCCCCTTACCGTTTCTTTTCCTGCTGAATAAATACCGCTATGATAATGATGAGGCCCTTCATAACACGGGCATACGCATAGTGGATATTATTCATATTGATGGTGATCGTGATGAGCTGGATGATCATCGCGCTGATAACGGTCGTCAGGATCTTTGCTTTACCGCCTGACATGGAGGTTCCGCCGATCGCAACCGCCGCGATGGCGTCCATTTCCGCCAATGCACCAAGATTTGTAGGGTCAGCAGCGCTGGTTCTGGACGATACCAGAAGGCCGGCAATCGCAGCGATAAAAGAACTGATCATATAAACAAAGATCTGCACTTTTGTCGTGCGGATACCGCAAAGCCTTGCGGCCTGTGGATTTTCACCGATGGCCTGTACCTGGTAACCGAATACGGTACGCTTAATGACAAATGCCGCGACCAGCACAAAAACGACTTCGATCACAAACTGGATCGGCACGTTGCCCGGCAGTCTCATGATGCCGACTTCGTTGAACGGCGTACCCGAGAATGACAGGATCTTGCCGTTTGCGATCAGCTGTGTAAAGCCTCTTGCAATAATATATGTAGTAAGTGTTACAATGATCGGCTGCATTTTAAATACAGAGATCATAAAGCCGTTAAACGCACCAAACAGGATCGAAACCACAAGTGCCATGAAAAGGCCCAGTGCCAGACTCTTGGGAAAAGCCTGATAGATGCCGTTCATGATGACCGCGTTCAAAGCACCTGCCGTTGCCATCACCGAGCCAACGGATACATCAATACCGCCGCTGGAGATGACAAAAAGCATGCCGAGCGCGGTGATGATGATCGGGAACGACTGAATAAGCAGGTTCCACATGGTGTTAACGGTAAAAAAGTTTTCGTTCGATATCGCATTCACGATCACAAGAAGGAGGAATGCGTATACCGCGCCGAATTTTCTGATGTGTTCATTCAACACAGACATGGAAGCCTGCGTTCTGATCTTACTTTCAGCCATGAGACGCCTCCGTTTCCTTCGTATTTCCTGCGATAAACCTCATAATGTTCTCTTCCGTGATCTCTTCGCCGCGAAGCTCGCCGGAATTCTTCCCGTCGTGAATGATCACAACGCGGTAGCAGTTGCGGATCAGCTCCTCAAACTCGGATGAGATGTAGAGCACACTGATACCGTTCTCGGAGAACTGTTTGATCAGCGCTTCGATCTCGGCCTTTGCTCCTACGTCGATGCCACGGGTCGGCTCATCCAGAATAATCAGCTTCGGATCCATGGAAAGCCAGCGTCCCAGAAGGACCTTCTGCTGATTTCCGCCCGAAAGATTGCAGATCAGCTGATCGGGACTCGGCGTCTTGATGTTGATGGAACGGATATACCTGTCCACAATCTCATTCTGCTTGCGTCTGTCTACGACACCAAACTTCGAGATATGCGGCAGTGCCGTGATCGTCATGTTTTCCTTGACGGACATATGCGGGAAGATCCCTTCCACCTTACGGTCTTCGGAGCAGTACGCGAAGCCAAGATCGATCGCACCCTTCGGTGTCTTTAAGCGGACCGGCTTGCCTTCCACTTCGTAATCGCCCGTGTAGGTGTTGTCACAGCCGAACACGACTTTTGCAAATTCTGTCTTGCCGGCGCCAAGAAGACCTGCCACACCGACGATCTCGCCGGGACGGATATCAATGGAAATGCCGTGCAGTTTCACTCTGTTGTCAATATTATGTGTATGAAGCACCGGAACTGCGTCACCCTTGCCGGTATACTCGCCAACGTTACGCTTGAGTACGTTGCTTGCATCGCGGCCGATCATTTTGGAGACCATTTCCAGTCTGCTGATTTTGTCAATATCATAGCTGCCGACCAGTTTACCGTCTTTTAAAATGGTGGCTCTGTTACAGATCGTATATACTTCGTCAAGCTTGTGGCTGATAAAAATGATCGACATCCCCTTTGCCACGAGCTCGCGCATTTTTTCGAACATAACCTGGATCTCATCGTTTGCAAGAGACGAGGTGGGCTCATCCATGATCAGAAGCTTTGCGTTCTGGGAGATCGCTCTGGTGATCGCCACCATCTGCTGGATCGCCGTCGAATAGGTCGCAAGATCCTGATCCACATCGATATCAATTCCATTGTCCAAAAGGAGCTTTTTAGCCTGTTCACGAACAGTTTTCCAGTCAATGCCAAAAGCATTTCGCGGCTCTCTGCCGAGGAAAATGTTCTCTGCGACAGACAGATGCGGGATCAGGTTGATTTCCTGATAGATCGTGCTGATGCCGGCATTCTGGGAATCCTGCGGCGTATGGAAATTGCATTCCTTACCGTCAAAGATGATCTCACCCGAATCCTTGGAGTAAAGACCCGTCAGCACCTTAATCAGCGTGGATTTTCCTGCACCGTTTTCCCCCATAAGCGCATGGATCTCACCTCTTCCGACCGCAAAATCAACATGATCCAATGCATGCACACCGGTAAACTGCTTATCAAGCTGTTTGATTTCAAGAAGATAATTGTTTTCCATATTTTTTCCCTGTTCTAAAAGAGGAGGCGCTTAAAGGCGCCTCCCACCTTTCAGTATCACTATTACATGCCTGTTATGCGGTTCGGATTAGAAACCTTCACCTGCATCAAGAGATGCCTGTGCATTGTCGATATTATAAATTTTGCCTTCCAGGATCACTCTGTCGCTGAAAGTCTTGCCGGACTCAAGGTCTTTGATGAGGCCAACGATCGCATCGCCGTAGAACGGGTTGCAAAGGTATGTAGCTTTCATCTTACCGTCGATGATCGCCTGAAGGCCGTCTTTTGTACCGTCAACACCGAATACCAGGATATCTTCGCCTGCTTTAAGGCCTGCTGCCTCAATCGCATTGATCGCGCCGATACCGTTGTCATCGGAATGTGCATAAACAACATCGATCTTGTCGCCATAGGACTGGATCAGGTTCTCCATTGCTGTCTGAGACTCTGTACGAGAGAAGTTACCAACCTGAGAAGCAAGGATCTTGTAGTTCGGGTGCTTGCTGATCACGTTCATGAAACCTTCGGAACGCTGTGCCGTAACGTCAGCACCGGGTGTACCTGTCAGCTCAACGATGTTGATCTCTTTATCTTCACCGAAAGTATCAACAACTGCCTGGCCTACGTTCTCACCTTCCAGAACATAGTCGCCCTGGATCAGAACGTCGTACGGAGCATCTTTTGCAAGACGGTCAAAAAGGATAACCTTGATGCCTGCTTCTTTTGCCTCTTCCAGAACGTTTGCATAGCCTTCCTCTTCACGAGGAGCGAGAACGATATAATCCGGTTTCTGTGCGATCATATCTTCCAGATCGGAGATCTGCTGTGCCGTATCGTCGTTCGCATCGGCAAAGATTACATTCCAGCCCTGTTCATTCAGCGCACGGTTGATATCATCCGTGTTGGTTACACGCCAGTTGTTGTAAGATGCATACTGGCTGAAGCCGATCTTCAATGTGCCGGAGCCTGCATCTGCCGCATCTGCTGCCGGAGCTGCATCAGCCTTCTCTTCTGCTGCAGGAGCTGCATCCGCTGCGGGAGCTGCCGCTTCTTCTTTTGCGCCGCCGCATCCAACAAGAAGCGAAGCTGTCATAGCTGCTGTGAGTAATGTTGCAAGTAACTTCTTTTTCATGTTTCCCTCCTTAAAATAGTAATGAATGGTTTTTTATTTCAACCCCACAAGGTGATTGATCAATCTTCTTCCAGCTGCGCGATCACGCAGACCTGGGAACTGTCATACCCCACGATCCGAAGCGGTGCTGCGATCACCTGCTTCACTTTGCCTTTGTTTTCATAAAGAGGTCTCAGGTCCATATCTTCGATCCCCGTTACGAAATGATCGGAGTGGCATCCCAAAAGGATCTGATGGGATTCTGCCGACAGATTGTTGCACGGCGATCCGATCGACAGGAAGTCAAAACCGACCGTCCGAAGGTTCGGAAATTCTTCCACAAGATATGTCGCAACCTCCGGTGAAAGGTACGGGCCGCGCTTCTGGTATACCTCAGGCTCATTCTCACGGACAAAAGCAAAACCGGTCTTGATGAGCAAAAGCTGCGCCTTTGCGATCTCATCTTTATACGGCTCCAGATCCTCCGGCATCACGCCCTCTTCCGGCTTCTTCGGAACATCCACCACAGCGACCTCATCGAACCAGAAGTAGTCGATCGGAAGCTCTGTCAGTTTCACGCCGTTCGGATTGAAATGCCACGGGCCGTCGTAATGTGTCCCGCAATGATTCGGAAGCACCGAGCAAAACGAATTGTAGTTGCAATCCCCTTTTATTTCCGTACAATGCGTGATCTCGATATTCGGCTCTCCCGGCCAGACAAGATACTTCGGATCCAAAATATAAGAAAGATATGTTTTCATCCCCTCACCCCTTCATGCCTTCAACTATTGCATTTGTTGTTGTTCGTATATACGAACGATCATCTTCATATCGAACTATCTAAAATATATCTCCGCCACTCTGAACAGTCAATTGGTCAAAAAAACCAAAATTTTGTGCATTTTTTCAGCAATGTGACGTTATTTTCAAAATGATAAAACTGTGCTAGAATGTGCGTAATCGCGAACACGATTCTTATTTACGTTATTTTTGAAGAAAGGCAGGTACTAAAATGAGCGGACACCGCACAACCGAAAGGATCCTGGATATCCTCCAACTGATTGCCGACGATCCCGGCACGCGCACTTTTTCAGATATCAGTACCATGCTGGATATTCCCAAAAGCACACTGAGCCCGATCATGCATTCACTCGTCTCTCGTGGTTTCGTACAGATGCAGAACAATCAGCATCTCTCGATCGGCCTCTCCTCTTTCCTCGTCGGAAACTGTTTCCTGCAGCACCAGGACCACATGGCGCTGATCGAAGACATATTAAAAGATGTGACCGAAAAATGTCAGGAAACCACGCATTATGCGATCCTGAGCGAAGGGGACACCTACTATCTCAAAAAGGCAGATTCCCCGCAGGCGATCCGTATGGTATCCTCCATCGGAAACAAGCTTCCTGCTTACAGCACTGCACTCGGTAAAGCTCTGCTCTCAGATCGTACGCTTTCTGATCTCAACAAGCTCTATCCCGACGGGCTTAAAGCGATCACAAAAAATACGATCACAAATATGGATGTTTTATATGAACAGCTGCAGGCGATCAGGTCCGAAGGCTACGCATATGAATCTGAAGAATCCAACGAGTTTATCAGATGTATCGCCGTGCCGATCCGCAAAGGCAGTCAGATCGCCGCTGCGATCAGTATTTCCGTCCCGATCTTCCGTTATACCAGGGACCGTGAAGAGTCATTCAAGCAGCTCCTTAACGAGGCCAAGTCCAAGATCGAGCAGATCTTATCTGCGATGGAGATTGGCGGACGTTCCTGAAGATCGAGAAAGGGGTTCTTCCGGCTGATGCCGGAAGAACTCTTTTTTCATATGCTGATTTCCTGCTTATTTCTGTTTTCTCATCTCTACGCCGGAGATCTTCTCATAGTATTTGAGGATCGCACTGTGATCATCGCTGCCTGCATCGTTGTTGTGCAGCCACTGCATCATTTCCTGTACAGCGCTTGTCAGGATCATCGGTGTACCTACACCGTGGCCTGTATCAAGTGCATTGTTCAGATCCTTGATGTGCAGATCGATACGGAAGCCGGGCTTGAAGTTGCCGTCGAGCATCATCGGAACTTTCGCGTTCATAACAGTGGAGCCTGCGAGGCCGCCTTTGATCGCTGCAAAAACTTTCTCAGGATCAACGCCTGCCATGGTAGCAAGTTCAAACGCTTCCGCGCATGCTGCGATGTTAACCGCTACGATCACCTGGTTTGCAAGCTTTGTTGTGTTGCCGGCACCGTTTACGTCACCGCAGTGAACAACGGATGCACCAAGCTTGCCAAGAAGCTCTGTATACTTGTCAAACATTGCCTTCGGGCCGCCGCACATAATGGAAAGTGTGCCGTCGATCGCCTTGGGTTCGCCACCGGATACAGGAGCATCCATCATGTTGATGCCTTTCTCTGCGCACTTCTCAGCGATGTCTTTGGACTGAAGCGGTGCGATGGAGCTCATGTCGATGATATCGAGGCCCTTCTTTGCGCCTTCCGCAACACCCTTTTCTCCGAAGATCGCTTCACGGACATGCGGAGAGTTGGGAACCATTGTGATGACAACATCACTCTTGGATGCAACGTCTGCGTTGCTCTCACCTCTTACTGCGCCGCAGGATACAACATCATCCAGCGCCTCCTTTGCAAAAGGATCGAATGCGGTCACTTCATAACCTGCCTTTAAAAGATTCTTACACATGGGACGTCCCATGATACCAAGTCCGATAAAACCTACTTTCATGTTCTGCTCTCCTCTCTTATCTTGCGTTCATCTTCTCAACCGTCTCCACGATGTGCTCCGTGGTCAGTCCGAGATGGTTCATGATATCGTTGTAGTTGTGTGCGGACTCGCCGAAGCGGTCTTCCACACCTACGAATTCAACCGGCGTCGGCTCCAGCCTGAGAGCTTCTGCAATGGCACCGCCCAGGCCACCGATCACGCTGTGCTCTTCGGCTGTCACTACGCCTTTTACCGTTTTGGCTATTGCAATTACACTGTCACGATTGAGCGGTTTGATAGAAGGAACGTTAACAACTTTAACGGAAATCTTGCCTTCAAGCTGCTTTGCTGCCTCGAGTGCCTTTACAGTCATGATGCCGCATGCGAAAACGGCGATGTCGCTACCTTCGCGGAGCACAACCGGTTCACCCGGAACGAATGTTGCATTCTCAGGTGTTACATTATCGTAAGAGTTGCGGTTCACGCGGATGTACATCGGGCCTTCATGCTCTGCCATGTACTTCGTGATCGCTACTGTCTCGTTCGCATCAGCCGGTACGAACACGCTCATGTTCGGGATGACACGCAGGTATGCGAGATCATCAATCGACTGGTGTGTCGCGCCGTCACCGAAATCGGAGCAGCCTGCGGAAGAGCCGCAGATCTTAACGTTTAACTTGCCGATCGCGATGGACTGTCTGATCTGATCGTATGCTCTGCCTGCAGCGAAAACTGCGAAAGAGCTGCAGAACGGGATCTTGCCTACTCTTGCAAGGCCGCCTGCTGTAGAAAGCATGTTTGCTTCCGCGATACCCATCTCGATGTGATTCTCTTCCATACCGGGCTCAACTTCAACCATCTTACCCATGGTGGATCCGCCGAGGTCGGCGTCGAGTGCTACGATGTTTTTATTCTTACGGCACAGCTCCACAAGAGTCTGGCCGTATGCATTTCTCTGATTATTTTCAGCCATGATATTGATTCTCCTTTTCTCTCTTATGCGAGTTCTTCCAGTGCCTTGTCATACTCTTCCTGCGTAAGTGCTCTGTTGTGGAAACCGACTACGTTTTCCGCAAAACTGATGCCCTTACCTTTTACCGTGTGTGCTACGATGGCAGTCGGTCTGTCGGTGCATTTCTCCGCATCATCGAGTGCGGTCAGGATCTCTTCCATGTTATGGCCGTCGATCTCGATGACATTCCAGCCGAACGCTTTCCACTTATCCGCAACAGGCTCATTGGGAAGTCTGTCTGCGATCTTGCCCTGTGCCTGCAGCCCGTTGTTATCGATGATCGCGCAGAGGTTATTCAGCTTCTTTGCGCTCGAGGACATCGCTGCTTCCCAAATCTGTCCTTCATCCATCTCGCCGTCGCCGACAAGAACGTATACTCTGTTCTTCTTGCCGTCCATCTTCAGGCCAAGTGCCATGCCGGAGCCGAGGGATAAGCCCTGTCCGAGGGAGCCTGTGCCGGCTTCGATACCGGGTGTTCCGAGATGCGGATGACCCTGCAGGTAGAATCCGACGTCTTTGCAGTGCGGCAGATCGTCTACCGGGAAAAATCCTTTTTCAGCGAGTGCTGCGTACTGCAGGATCGCTACGTGCCCTTTGGAAAGAAGGAAATAATCTCTGTCTTCCCACTCCGGATTCTTCGGATCAACCTTCATTTTGTGGAAGTACAGTGCAGCAACAAGGTCTGCGCTCGAACAGCTGCCGCCTACATGTCCGGCTACGCCTACACCGATACATTTGATGCAGTCGCGTCTGAGAAGCTGTCCCTTTTCTTTAAGTGATGTGAGTAATTCTTCGCTATATGCCATGATATTTCTCCTCCAGCTTTTTATAGCAGTTTTCGTTTCTCCCCCTGTCATGCAGCTCGTTTTGTGTTTCAAAGTTGTTTGCTGTATGCTGTAAGCTGTATAATAGGTTAAGGTCATTTTAGCGCCTGGGCGGTTTGAAAGTCAATTGGGCAAACTATGGCATCTTTATCGACCATTTTTGTATAATTCGCACAAATCCATCCTCAATCTGTATGTTTTTTATCCAACTTTTGTATAAAGTGTATGGATATATACGAAAAATATTTTTGAAAAAAATCTTTGACAGAATGATCGTAATAACTGTATAATTACAAACAACCTGATATACAGCTATACCTGTATAGAGTTGTTACATTCAGGCCATTCAATAACTATTTTGGGAATAACAAGGGGAAAACATGAACATTCAACCAATTCAGAAGATCAATGTGGTGGAGCAGGTTTTTGACCAGATGCAGCGCCTCCTCATTGAAGGTACCTGGCGCTCGGGCGACAAGCTCCCTTCGGAGAATGAGCTGTCCGTCACATTCGGCGTCAGCCGCATGACCATCAGACAGGCCATGCAGAAACTCAAAGCACTCGGTCTGATCGAAACGCGCACGGGATCCGGTTCTTATGTAAGAGAACTCAATCCGGAAGATTCTTTAAACGATCTGATCCCTCTCATGTATATCGGGAAGCCGTCGCAGCTGCACGTATTCCAGTTCCGTGAGATGATCGATTCGGAAAGCGTGCGGATCGCGACCACCAAGATCGATGAGCGCAGTATCCGCAAGCTTGAAGAGATGCTTGATAAGATGAAAGAAGCCGCCGATAACGACAACGGCGAGGCATTCTCCAAATATGATCTGAAATTCCATATGATCATCGTGAAGCTGACAGACAACCCGATGATGATCAAGGCATACGAGATCCTGCTCAATGTACTGACGGAGTCCATGAACTCCGTTATCGAGAAGATGAAATACAAGCCTGCGCTAAATTTTCACCGCAAGATCATCGACGCCATGAAGAAAAAGGACGAAGTTCTCGCAGAAAAGCTGATGCGTGAGCACATCCAGCAGAACTACACATATTTTGGCCTGTGAACCAAGAGGCTGTGTGAGCCAGGGGGACGGGGTGGGTGGTCCATTTTGAAAAAAATGGACCACCCACCCCGTCCCCCTGGCTCACACAGCCCCCAGTTCTTTTGTTCAACTTCACGATATTGGTCTACCCGGCGTCTCCCACCCTATCCACTTTCATCATTTGTTCTGTATCAATCCGCCATTTTTCGGCAGTATCCCAATTGTTTTCAGCCAATCCGAATGATAGATTTTGAACAGATCATAACGAGAGGCAAATCTATGAAAAAAGCTTATTTTATGGGGATCGACACCGGGACGAATTCCAGCAAAGGTGTTCTGATCGATCAAAATGCTTCCATTCTCCATGTACACGCAACGGCACATGAAATGACCAATCCCGCACCGGGACACTACGAGCATGATGCCGATCGGGATTGGTGGGGAGATTTTTGCAGGATCAGCCGGGCTCTGATCGCAGACACAGGCGTTGACCCCAAAGATATCAAAGCCGTTGGCATCAGTGCGCTTGGCGCGGACTGTCTGCCGGTCGACGAGCACTGCCGTCCGCTTCGGAAAGCCATTCTTTACGGGATCGATGCGCGCGCAACAGATGAGATCAGGGAACTGACCGCACTCTACGGCGAGGAGCAGATCAGGAAATGGTACGGGCGTCCGCTTTGCTCGAGTGATGTGATGCCCAAGATCCTATGGATCAAGAACAAAGAACCGGATGTCTATGCCAAGACGCACAAATTCCTGACAGGGTCAAGCTTCATCACTGCAAAGCTCTGCGGCAACTACTGCGTTGACCGGTTTTTGGGACTTGCAAGCTTTAACCCGCTTTACAATGCGGACGGCACACCGAATCCCGCGCTCTGCGCGCCGATCTGCCGCCCCGATCAGCTTGCGGAGATCCGCGAGGCCAACGATGTTGTCGGTTATGTTACGGAAGAAGCCGCCCGGGAGACAGGTCTTGCCGCCGGCACGGCTGTGATCTGCGGCACAGACGACTCCGGCGCGGAGGCGATCAGCTGCGGTCTGGTAAAAGAAGGAAAATGCTTTGTGCAGTTCGGCTCATCCGTTTACATGATCCTCGGAACGAAAGAACTGATCGACGATGACCGTATCTGGCGCGAAGAATTCATTGTTCCCGGTCTTTGTGATATGTCTGCGGGCACAAACGCCGCAGGTTCCCTGACAAAATGGTACCGCGACAATCTTTTCTCCGAAGCAAAAGACATCGAGGCAGCCGGCGGTCCGGACGCTTATGTCACCATGATGAAGGATGTGGAAAAGATCGCGCCGGGAAGTGACGGGCTGATCACGCTACCGTATTTTGCCGGCGAACGTACGCCCATTAACGATCCGGATGCCAAAGGCATACTCTTTGGCCTTACGCTTGCACACACAAAAGCTCACATGTACAGAAGCGCGTTGGAATCCGTCTGCTTCTCCGTAAACCAGCAGCTCTCCATTATGGAAAGTCACAACGTCCCCATCGACCAGATCCTTGTTGTCGGAGGAGGTGCACAGAATGATGTCTGGATGCAGATCTGTGCGGATGTTACCGGCAGGCAGCTCGACATTCCGAAGATCATGGTCGGCGCAAGCTACGGCGATGCACTCATGGCCGCATCCGGGATCCGTTATGAAGGATTCGAGACTTTCGATGCGCTGACAAAATATATCAGGCCCGGGAAAAGTTTTGTCCCGGACCCTGAAAAGCATGCGATCTACAGAAAATATCAGGAGATCTACGATGCTCTCTACCCGGCGACCGCGGATCTCATGCATCGCATCAGCAGGATCACGACATAATAAAGCTATCGATCTAATAAAAAACGCCCGAGACGGGCGATAGACAGGAGTATGATTATGAAACTTTGGACAGAAGAAATGTTTGGCGTGAAAAAACCGATCATCGCCATGCTGCACTTAGACGCCCTCCCGGGTGACCCGTTATACGACCCCGCAAATGATATGGATAAGATCGTGACGCATGCGAGAGCTGACCTTCATGCGCTTCAGGACGGAGGCGTTGATGGCATCATCATCAGCAACGAGTTTTCTCTTCCTTATCAGCGACACATGGACTTTGTGACGCCTGCGGCGATGGCGTATGTCATCGGCTGCATCCGCAGCGAGATCCGCGTTCCGTTCGGCGTGGATGCGATCAGCGACGGTCTTGCCTGCCTCGAACTTGCCGCTGCCGTAAAAGCGCAGTTCGTACGCGGCACATTTCACGGCGTTTATGTCGGTGACGGCGGCCTGTACAACAACGATTTTTCCATGCTGCAAAGACGCCGGGCAGCTTTGCATCTGCAAAAACTCAAAATGCTGTACTTCATAAACCCCGAATCCGACAGAAGTCTGGATACCAGACCGCTTGCCGATATAGCCAGAACAACGATCGCCAAAGCAGCACCTGACGGCCTTTGCATCTCCGCAAATGCGGCCGGCCTTGATGTTGACGATGATCTGATCGCAAGTGTAAAAGAAGCCAATCCGGAAATTGTGGTACTTTGCAACACTGGGTGCCGCAAAGACACGATCGAGAGAAAACTCACTTCAGCCGATGCGGCCGTGGTCGGAACCACCTTCAAAAAGGATGGGAAATTCGAAGAACGTGTGGATGTTGATCGCGTGAAAGAATTCATGGAGATCGTATACCGATTCAGAGAAAAGTTCTGAGCCAAAGAGTGGAGTGAGCCAGGGGGGGGCTGTGTGAGCCAGGATCGACCCTGCAACAACGATCGGCGTTCCGTCGCTTTCTCTGACAGTCGTTCCGTTGGCTCTGAACCATCTGTACGTGCCGTCTTTGCGCCTCAGTCTGTATTCCAGGTCAAAAGGTGTATTGCCGGAGTAATCATTCACATGCTTACTGAAAGCATCTAGCGCCGCCTGCTTGTCTTCCGGATGCAGCTTGTCGCTCCAGGAATTGAGCACGTTCGGGAAGTCGTTCTCGTCTTTATAGCCGAGGAGGCGTCTGAACTGCTGGCTCCACCAGAACGCATTGTTCGAATTGGAAGGATCTCTGCCGACCACATTCATGCTCCAGCTGCCTTCCGCAAGCGTACTGTCGATGGCATCGTGACGCTGCGTTTCGATCTCCAGCTGTCTGGACTGCTCCATCGCGAACCTCATATGTGTAATTTATCTGAAAATTTGCGTCAAAAGAATACTGCTGCATGAATCATTTTACTATATGTTTACATAAAATTTCAATATGATTAAACCTTGATTTCCCGCTTCAACAAAGCTATGAACCCCAAGGGACCATCGCCAACGTCATCTGTCCATCGATCCACGTCTTCTGCGGCACATCATGAATGACATCATCATCCCTGTAGTTCCCGATCAGAAACGGTGATCCAGGATCGTGCAGCCTGCTCTGCGCCAGCACAGTCTCCGCCTCCGCATTTGCATAGCAGTATCTGCACAGATGCCTGCAGGTATTGTATGCTCCGATGTCGCAGGACAGATAGCAGGCACATTCCGCCCGCGCCCCCTTTTTCTTCGGCGCCAGCAGCTTCCTGCCGATCGCCTTTTCATAATCGCGAATGCGCATACACCCGCCGCAGTCCGCACCGAACTCTGCAAGCTCATCACCTTCGGCGCACGGCTTGACCGTCATCCCATGCTCTGACGCGATCCTGATAAAAGCCTTCCCCAGCCGGACTCTTTGCTCTCTGCCCACTTCCTTCGCTTCGGGAAAATTGCGCCGAACCTTCGGGTAGAGATCGATAAAACTGATCACGGAAGTCTCTGTATAGCCGTCGAGCGCAGCCGCGATCTGCTCATATGCACGGATATGATAGCTTTCTGTATAGCGATCTGACAGAAATACCGGATCATAACGCCAGCCGACGGATCTGACCCCCACCAGGTCGGAAAGCGTCTTAAAATCCTCGATCAGCTTATGCTTATCCGGCACATTCGGTTCAATATCCCGCCCGTACGGTGTGATCGTAACGAACCAGTACTGGCCGTAATCCTTAAGCAGATCCATGTACCGAAACATAGGCGCGGGGTTTTTGGTGCAAAACCCGATCACATCCACGACAGACGGATCCAGCCGATAGCGGCTGACCTGATTCGGGTTGTACGGGTTGCGCACACAGACAGATCCCTCTCTCAGTCTGTTCGCAAACCACTCGGAATAAAATGCAGGGATATCTGTCCGCTGCCCTGTATTGATGATCATCTCAAACCTCCAAATGAGCCAAGGGGACGGGGTGCCTGGTCCATTTTGGATTCTCGCACAAAAATATTCCCACAACCCGCTCCCCCAGGACCCATTTTCATTGATTTTATGCCCCCGGTTTAATATGATTAACTCATGAGAAACGAAAACAATATCAGTATACCCCACATGAAAAAATTCCGCATCATCACGATCCTCCTCGCACTTGTCATGCTGTGGATCGCGATTGGGATCACCTGCTACGCCAAAACCGATTCCGGCGTACGGTCTTCGCTGTCGAGAAAAGGGTGCAGGCTCGAGCAGGCTGTGATCCTGAGCAGGCACAATATCCGCTCGCCGCTCTCCGGGAACGGTTCTGCCCTTGACGCCCTGACGCCGCATGAGTGGTTTGCATGGTCATCCAAGGCAAGTGAACTTTCCGTCAGGGGCGGGATCCTGGAAGCCGAGATGGGTCAGTATTTCAGAAAATGGCTTGAAGCGGAAGGCCTTTTTACGCCAAACGAGCAGCCGGAAGAACAGGCCGTGCGCATCTATGCCAACTCCAAGCAGCGGACGATCGCCACAGCGCGGTTCTTTGCCGCAAGCCTCCTTCCCGTATCCAACACGCCCGTGGAATACCACTGCGCATTTGATACGATGGATTCCGTATTCAATCCCGTTTTTACAGATATGTCTGATGAATATGCTGCTGCCGCGAACGAAGAGGTCCACCGGCTCTATGATGAGAAGATCGCAGCGCTTGCCGATAACTATACGCGCATCTTTGACGTCCTTGATATTAGTGAGTCCAAAGCATATAAGTCAGGCGTTTTTACAGGATTTTCGACAGATGACAGCGTTTTTTCTTTTGAATTGGGAAAAGAGCCTGCCGTAAGCGGCTCGCTTAAGACGGCATGCCAGATCAGCGATGCCTTAGTACTGCAGTATTATGAAGAGCCCGATCCGCAAAAAGCTGCTTTCGGGCACATTCTGTCCGATGCGGACTGGGAAGCGGTTGCGGAGATCAAAGATGTGTATGGAGACGTCCTTTTCTCAGCACCACGTATCGCAGCGCATGTAGCGCATCCGCTTCTTGCAGAGATGCATAGGGAACTCCGGACCGAAGGCCGTAAATTCACATTCTTATGCGGCCACGACTCCAACCTTGCAAGCGTGCTTGCCGCGCTCGGTGCAGAAGATTACAGCCTTCCGGATACGATCGAGAAAAGGACTCCCATCGGCGCCAAGCTTGTGATCAGCAAATGGGACCATAACGGCAGGAAACTGATCAGCCTCGACCTTGTTTATCAGAAAACGGAGCAGCTGCGCGGGCTTTCCCTGCTTGATATCAGCAACCCGCCCGCGATATACAGCCTCAGGCTGAAAGGCCTTGCCGCCGACAAGAACGGCATGTATAAAGCGGAAGATATACTCTCGCGCTTTGCAAAATGAGCCACCTACCCCGTCCCCTTGGCTCACCCAAAATGGACCAGGGGGACGGGGTGCCTGGCTCATTTTCAAAAAACATATTGATTTCCTGATTCAACACATATATAATTCAATACACAATTCTATCATTTCGATTCGAAAGCAGGAGTAAATATGCCAAGAAAAGCCAGGATCATCAGTCCAACCGGCATATATCACATCACGCTTCGTTCTGTTAATCAGCACATCATCTTTGAAGAAGACTTCGACTATCGAAAATTCCTTTTCATCTTATCTGATTGCAAGAAAAAACATGAAGTTGAGATATATGGCTATTGTCTGATGGATAACCACATTCACATTTTGCTCTATTCGCCACCGGACAGGCTTGCAGGCTTTTTTCAAAGTCTTGGTACAAGATTTGTCCACTGGTATAATGCAAAATACATCCGATCAGGTCATCTCTTTCAGGAGCGTTTCCACAGTACAGTCATCATCACCAATACACAATTTCTGTCTGCGCTTCTCTATATCCACAACAATCCCGTTAAAGCAAACATGTGTCGCTTCCCATCCGAATACCGATGGAGCAGTTTCAATACGTATTGCGGCAGATCTGATTCTCTGGTCAATATAGCATTTGCTCAGCGCATTCTCGGAGGGGAAAAAAACCTGCTCCACTATTTTGCAAAGAAATCCGACTCTCTCGATTTCTCACGCTTTGACGATGACCATCCGGCGATCAATCATTTTATTACAGACGAAAATGCCAAAGCTATCTTCAAGTCTATAACAAATCTTGAATCATCATCCGCTGTCGTCCACATGGAAAAAGCAAGAAGAAATGAATATGTCAGGCAGCTCCACCAGAACGGATTATCGATCAAGCAGGTTGCGCGTCTGATGGATGTTTCTGTCAGCACAGTGAAGCGTTTATGCAAATGAGCCACCTACCCCGTCCCCTAGGTCCATTTTGAGGGTGAGCCAGGGGGACGGGGTCAATGTCATTTAGATAAGAACTCTCATTCTTTCAACAGAATATATTTCCAAAATCAGAGGTGAAAAAGCCTCTGATT
>SVFT01000001.1 GCA_015056735.1 Lachnospiraceae bacterium
ACGAGGATGATTGGTAGTAACCTCTGCTCCACTGGAGTAGAAGTTGAATAGGATGATTTGAAGATGACTTTTGGTCCAATGGACCAGAAGTCATTTTGTTGTGGGAGAACTTTTGGTCCAGTGGACCAGAAGTGGACATATGGATACGCAGTACGAAATAGATTCCAGCGGGCGACATAGGAGCACGGATTTTTGCATAAAGGAATTGTGTAACTTTATGTGTATCCTGTTATATTTTTTAAATTGAATCTATCGGATTATCCGAACATTGTTGGCAATTCGCAGATTTTTTGCAGAATGCCCTATTCATGGGCTTGCCAGAGGTTGGAGGGCCTGTCCGGAATATCCGTTAAGGGGAATTTTGAGATAATTTAAAAATGAGGTGGTCAGACATGTTGGCGCCACTTGGTGGACGTGGTCGCTGACTTTCTGCGGGATTCTAACATTGATATAATATAAAGGGGTTGCACGGAAAAGGAGGATAATAAAATATGGATTCATCGATGTTTAATGGTGCGATTGCAAGTTCGGCAAAGAGTCTATCTGAAACAAACAATTAAAAGTGTCTCAAGCTCAGTTGGACATACTGAATAATATTTTTGCATCTGAAGAAGATGCGGTTGCTGTTGAAAAAGAAATAATGAGAATTATACAAACTGAAATAGATGACAAGCACCCTTTGTGGGATTATGTAAAAGATAAGGGTGGTGATTTGATGGTAGCAGGAACTACTGCTGGTGTGCCGATATTATATAAGGCTTTCAAAACTTTTTTGGCAACAAAAGGGATTTTTATGCCTTGATCATTATGCTTTGGGCAGAGGTTTATTTATAATTGCAGATTTGATAAAATGAATACAGTGATTTTTGCGATTATACAAAAATCATTCTCCAACCTTGAGATTTGATTAAATGCAGAGATAATTCATTTGATCGTGAATTCAGCTAAGAAGGTGACGTTATGTCCGCTATCTAGTGCGTAATCAAAGAAGTGAGATATCAGGGGGAAAGGAGAACAGAGCTATGCCAAAATGTAAAGGAGTATCGTCTAAGACACATACTCAAAAACAACGTGACGATTATGCTAATCAGCATAATCCGAATAACAAGGCTTATAAAGCTAGAGTCGAGAACGAGCAAAAGTATAGCAAGGATTTGAGAAGAAAAGCTGATAGTGCTCGTATTAGAGAAGCTAAGCGTGAAGCTAAGTTATTCCATGAGCTTGGCTTGGATGCTAGTTTGGATTGGATGTGTTATAGTAATCCAACTGATTTTGATTAGGCATTCAAAAAACAACATTAGAAACACTTGCGGTAAATTTGACCGCAAGTGTTTTTTTATGGACAGGAGTAATCCTGTCTTTTTTATTGCAAATTTTTAGTAATCAGTCCGGACTCGTCCCAAATAGATAGCGAAGGAAAGAGGTTGAGGCATTTTTAGTAATCAGTGACGAAAGGTACCAAATAGTAGTTGAGAAGAGAAATTAAGAATTTTTTCCTTTGATTTAGTAATGGGCGATTTTCCAACCCAAATGTAAGTTGAGAGAAAAAAATGAGCTCGGTTTAGTAATGGGCGAAAAATCACCCCAAATGTAATACGAGAAGAAAAACACGGAGGATTAATTTATGAATGTTGAAGAAACAATAAAGCACCTTGGAAATCATTGGGAACTATATAAGTTGGCAGCATATGAAGAATGTAGTTTTGATTATGCCAAGCGATATCTCATGGATGATTGTGGCAAACCGGAATCAACTGCCAGGGCGAAGATGAGTTCATTTCGGTATTCGAGGGATAGTTTGCTAAGCATAAGTGATGATGGTAAGCGCTACTCCATAGATCATAACAAGATAGATGAATTCGAAATGATGCTGGATGAAGTGATTCATTTCACAGAATTCGATTATCGGTATCAGAAACTGCTGGAGTGGTCAGAACTTTGTGAGTCTCAGGCACAGGATATGGAGCGATTATCAAAGGCTCAGTAATAGCGAGTTGTACAGAATTCAAATTTACAACTTTTGATGGCAAATTTACAACTTTTTATGCCAAGATATGCCAAGAAACGGAAGAAATTATTCTGCTATAAATGTGCCGCAAACACAGTAAAATCAAGGAAAACAGAGGATTTACAATACTATGATAAAGATACTTTTCATCTGCCACGGCAGTAAAGTCTAGTGGTAGACGATATTCTTTACCGCTCGGCTCAGACTCTTGTACAAGAGTCTTGTCACGATACTGCAGAGTCCGTACTTGATGATGTTGAATGGGATGATCGTCAGGAAGACGAGTGTCAACGTATCCGTTACATACGGATTGACCGCCGTACACATCGCGATGAGATCTTTCATCTCGGCACCCATCATTTTGGCATAGAACGGAAAGATAAAATACACGTTGCTGACCACCGCAGCGATCGTCACGAGGATCGTATCTACGATCAGGGCGATACCTGCGGTCTTTTTGTTTTTATTGTATTTGTAGAAAAATGTTGCCGGCATGACATAGACAAGGCTCAGAATCAGCGATGAGATGTCGCCCGTTCCGAATGTCTGGCTGCCCTGCACGACAAGCTTTACAAGTGTTTTGACCACGATTGTCAGAAAAGCACAAAGCGGTCCGAACAAAAATCCGCCCATGATTTCTGTGACCGGAGCGAAATCCATCTCCATAAAGGGAGGCATGAATGGGATCGGAAAACGAAGAATCATCAGGACCGCACTGAGCGCACCCAGAAGCGCGGTGAAGGTGATCAGCTTCACTTTCGTTAAGGCTGGTTGTTTCATAGACTATCAATCTCCTCAAGAAGTATTCTATACGGACTATATCAAAGGTTCGTTTTCTTTGCAATATTTGATATACGCGGAAAAGGCTGACGGGATCGGGTACTTTGTGAGCGCATCCGAGAGCTTCGCAAAGATCAGGTCCGATGTTTCGGGCGGATCGGATAGTTCATCGCCTGAAACGAGATAAGCCTGCATGTGCCATTCTATATGCGTAAAAATGTGTTTCGAAGGCTCGATCGGTTTGATCCGGAGAGCGCTGTAGCCAAGGCTCTTTAAGTACGAAAGCACTTCTTTTTTGGAACAGTGTCCGGTAAGCCACGGAAATTCATAGAGGCCTGCAAGAAGCCCCTTATCCGGGCGCTTACGGAACGCGATCCTGTTATGATCACGGAAAATGAGCACCGTTTTCTCTTCGATGCGGCGCGGCTTTTTCGCGCTCTTAACCGGGTAGGCCGTCTCCTTGCCCGCAAGGTGCGCGCGGCAGATGGATGAGAGCGGACAGTCGGCGCATTTGGGCGCCGCATTCGGAAGACATACGGTCGCGCCAAGATCCATAAAGGCCTGGTTGAGGCATCCGCTACCGGAGGCCGGCATTACGGGCGTAAGAAGTGATTCGATCGCCTTCTTTGTCTGCGCAAGCGCGATGTCATCCTCTTTTGCAAGGAGCCGCATCACGATCCGCATCACATTTCCGTCCACGGCGGGCGCAGGCTTGTCATAGGCGATCGAAGCAATGGCACCGGCCGTGTAGGAACCGATGCCACTAAGTTTACATAATTCCAAAACCGTATCCGGGATCTCACCGCCTTTTTCCATGATCTGCTGTGCGGCTTTCTTAAGGTTCCGTGCTCTTGAATAGTAGCCGAGGCCTTCCCAGAGCTTCAGAAGCACATCATCCGGCACGTTTGCGAGTGCCTCCACGTTCGGAAGCTTATTGAGAAAACGTGTATAATATGGTCTTACGGCTTCCACGCGCGTCTGCTGCAGCATGATCTCCGAGATCCATACATGGTAGGGAGTTGGGTCCTGCCGCCAGGGCAGATCCCGCTTTGTGCGGTCGTACCGGGAAAGAAGCAGAGGGACTGCTTCTGCAAGGATCGCTGTATCAGCGGAGTCTGTTACATTCATACTTTTCCATTGTCGCAAGATAGTTCTTGAGTTCGTAGTAACGGTCATCGATGTTGCCGTTTTTGATCTCGGTATCGAGGGAAGCGGCCATCGTATCGACCATCGAGTCTGTCAGCATGCAGTGCATCGCGGCAAGGACATTTATACGATCGCGGTAAGTCTCTGCGTCGAAGAATTCTTCCATCAGCTCATCTGCGGATTTTACGCTAATCGGACATGATGAAGTTAAGACTGCAGCTGTGGGGTTGTCCGTCTGTACGGGTTCAGATGATGAGCCATTACCTTCCGTAATTCCGGTAGAATCGGAGGGCTGACAAGCCGGTGCTTCACTGCCTGTAATATGATCTGCAGCATTGTTAGATGCAGTTCTTCTGTCTGTATCCGATGAGATAAGGGAAGAAACCGCAAGATCGACCCCGGGTACCAATTCAAACCGCATTTTCTGTGTCACATCCGGGTATTTGTCATGGTCCACTTCACTCGTAAACATATCGAGCGGTCTTGCGTATACGCCGTAATCATCATAGAGTGCCTGATAGATTACGAGCGTTTCACCCGTCTCCGAGTGCCTGGCAAGTGTCAGTACGCGGTAGTGGTTTCCTTTAAAGTGGCGATAGATCTCATTGGGCTGTGGTGTGTGCATGATATTCTCCTTTTCACGCTTCCTATTATACTCATATGCGATCCGGCAGACAAGCATACATGCGCTCCGGTTCTCTTATCGAAGACTTTTACTCTCTTCATAGCCGTCATAGTGCTTTATTTGCGCCTCTTTCTTTTTTCGGTACTTCCCGTAGCAGATTTATTTTTTCCTCCTCTTATTTTTCGATACTTTCAGCAGCAGATTATTGTGTCTTCTTCTTTTTTCGATACTTTCCGCAGCAGATCATTTTGTGTCACCCCCTACTTTTCAGTACTTTCTGCGGCGGAAGGATTTCACGACCGCATTGGGAGAGGATATAGAATCCGCCCGCCGTACTGAAATATCTTCCCCCAAAAACATGAAACACTTTCATGTCAGAAATGACAAATGTGAGCGGAAAGTGTTTGCCACTTTAAAGCGTGCATGCTATACTCACCTCAATAGGGTCTGCCGAGAAGGGGCGGCCCCGGGGTCTGCCGACAGCGGGCGGACTTGAGGAAGTTGTATGAGGAGGACACAAAATGTATTCATTGGATGAAGTGAAGAACGTTGATCCCGAGATCGCGCAGGCGATCGTGGATGAGCAGAACAGACAGAACAGCCACATTGAGCTGATCGCGTCTGAAAACTGGGTGAGCAAGGCTGTTATGGCGGCCATGGGAAGCCCCTTAACGAACAAGTACGCGGAAGGCTATCCGGGCAAGCGTTACTATGGCGGCTGCGAATGCGTAGACGTTGTGGAGAATCTCGCGATCGAGCGTGCGAAGAAGCTTTTTGGCTGTGATTATGCAAATGTGCAGCCGCATTCTGGCGCGCAGGCCAATCTTGCGGTTCAGTTTGCGATCTGTAACCCCGGCGATACGATCATGGGTATGAACCTGGATCACGGCGGACACCTGACACACGGCAGCCCGGTCAATATCTCCGGCAAGTATTTTCACATTGTACCTTACGGTGTAAACGATGAAGGCTTTATCGATTATGACGAGCTTCGCAGGATCGCACTGGAAGCAAAGCCTAAGATGATTATTGCAGGTGCATCCGCTTATGCGAGAACGATCGATTTCAAGCGCTTTCGTGAGATTGCAGATGAGGTCGGCGCTGTGCTGATGGTCGATATGGCGCATATCGCAGGCCTTGTGGCGGCAGGACTTCATCCGAGCCCCATTCCGTATGCGGACGTTGTAACGACAACCACACATAAGACGCTGCGCGGACCGAGAGGCGGTCTGATCCTTTGTAATGAAGAAGCAGCGAAGAAATATAACTTCAACAAAGCGATCTTCCCGGGCATCCAGGGCGGTCCCCTGATGCATGTGATCGCAGCAAAAGCGGTATGCTTCAAGGAAGCGCTGGAAGATGATTTCAAGACTTACCAGCAGGGGATCATCGACAATGCGCAGGCACTTTGCAAAGGCCTTATTGATCGCGGCATCAAGATCGTATCCGGCGGTACGGACAATCACCTGATGCTGATGGACCTTACAAACTTCGGCCTTACCGGCAAAGCCGTTGAGAAGCTTCTTGATGAGGCACACATCACAGCGAACAAGAATACGATCCCGAACGATCCACAGTCTCCGTTTGTGACAAGCGGGATTCGTCTCGGCACACCTGCGGTTACATCTCGTGGTATGAACACGGCTGATATGGATCGTATCGCGGAAGCGATCGCACTTGTTGTCAAGGGTGGCGAGGAGAAAGTATCCGAAGCACGCAAGATTGTTGATGAGTTGACAGCGAAATATCCGCTGATCTAAACTGATCATAGAAGAGGGGGCATTCCGAATTCGTTCGGGATGCCCCTTGGCTTATGCGTTCCGCTTGCGGACACACATCTATTTGTTTGTGATGTAATGCAATGCTGAAAGCTGTAATCTTATCTTTATGCTAAGCTGTAGGTTTCCGGTCTTTGCATGCTCTTATGCGTATGCCGTTGCATAGCGCATAAGGGTTTCTTCATCGGCATCCCTGCCGTCCACGATAGCGGTAACACGGCCTTCGCACATGACCATGATCCTGTCACACATACCGAGAAGCTCCGGCAGCTCGGAGGATACCATGATGATCGCCATTCCTTCCGAGACAAGCTGCTCGAGGATCTGATAGATCTCCTGCTTGGCGCCGACATCGATTCCTCGTGTTGGCTCATCGACCAGAAGGATATCGCATTTCGTGTTCAGACACTTGGAAAGGACTACCTTTTGCTGGTTGCCGCCGCTCATCTTTTCACAGCAGATCTTCGGGATCGAAGGTCTGATATGGAACAGATTCATATAACGCTCTGCGGTTTTGACCTCCTGCGCCGTACTGATCGGTTTAAGCGGCGAGTACTTGTTCAGAAACGATATCCCGACGTTATAGATGATGTTCTGCTTAAGCAAAAGCCCCTGTGTCTTTCTCTCTTCCGGAACAATCCCGAGGCCGGCGGATATGCCGTCGCGAACGGACTTGAAGTGCACTTCTTTGCCATGGATTTCAAGCTTGCCCTCTTCAATGCGGTCAGCGCCGATGATGGCTCTTAAGATCTCTGTCCTTCCGGCGCCGGCCAGACCGGCGATCCCGAGGATCTCCCCTTTTCTTAAGGAAAAACTGACATTCTTGAGTTCCCTGCCACGTGAAAATCCGTCTACATTCAGGATCACTTCGCCGGGCTCATTTGTCTTTTGCGGGAAAATATTGCTCATGTCACGTCCGACCATCAGCCGGATGATCTTGTCTTCGTCATAGTCGTCAACCTTGCCGCTTTCGACCATCTTTCCGTCTTTTAAGATGGAAAGATGGGTACACAGTTCGAAGATCTCCTTGAGCCTGTGCGAGATATAGATGAAGGTGATCCCTTCTTTTGAAAGCTTCTTGATGACGTCGAACAGGCCTTCCAGCTCCGATTCACCAAGAACTGCGGTAGGCTCGTCCAGAACGATGATTCTGGCGTTACGTGACATGGCCTTTGCAATCTCAACCATCTGCCTCTTGGCAACACTTAAGTCGTTGATCACCGCTCGCGGGCTCAGATCCAGCTTGAGCGTGTTCAGGATCTCCTGTGCCTTTGCTTCCATGGTTGCATAGTCGATGATCCCGTTTCTGGTAGGGTAGTTTCCGAGGAAAATATTCTCGGCTACGGTCCGGTGGTTCAGAAGCATTAATTCCTGATAGATAACGGCTACTCCCTTCTCAATCATTTTGGATGGTGTGATATCCGTTATTTCTTCACCGTCGATAATAACCTTTCCGCATTTTAAGCTGTATGCACCCGAGAGGATCTTCATCAGCGTGGATTTGCCCGCGCCGTTTTCTCCTACCAGTGCATGAATAGCTCCTTTCTCGACATGTAAAGAGATATCGTTTAATGCGATCACGCCCGGAAATGCCTTCGTGATATTCTCCATGCTTAGCATAAGTGTTCCTCCTAAGAATTAAAGACCCGTACCAAGGAAGTCTTTTACGTTATCTTTAGACACAACCGTTGTGTCCAGGATCCAGTGCTTGTCAACAGATTCTCCGTTTAAGATCTTGTAAGCCGCCTGCATGCCTTCCGGTGCGCAGGTAGGGTAGATTACGGTGAAAGCCATAGCGCCGCTGTCAACATACTCAAATGCTTCTTCGTTGCCGTCCATACCGGTTACGAGAATGCCTTCGTCACTTCTTCCTGCAGCTGCGATCGCTTCTACAACACCGGCAGCCATTTCGTCGTTATGGCAGTAAACTGCCGAAATGTCGCCCTCATTGGGGAATTTCTGGAGCATATCTTCCATATAGCTCATGGCATCCGCTCTGGTATAATTGCAGTACTGGGTGTCGATGACGGAAAGGTTCGGATACTTCTTTAATTCATCCTCGAAGCCCTGGTGTCTGTCGATCGTAGCGGAAGCACCTGCCGTACCCTGTACCTCGATGATCTTGCCGTCGCCTTTGATCATCTCTGCAAGAAGATCTGCGGACTGAACGCCCATAGGGATATTCTCTGCGCCGATCCAGCATGTAACGTCACAGTTCACGTTTCTGTCAAGTGTGACAACGGGAATGCCCGCATCCATTGCTTTCTGACATACATCCGTGAGTGCTTCGGAAGTGTTGGGGGAGATGAGCAGGATATCGATGTTGTTGGCAATCAGGTCCTCTACGTCGGATACCTGCTTGGAATCGGTGTCTTCACCGTCTGTCAGGATGACATCGAATTCCGGATAGTTTTCCTTGGCATAAGCCATGTTTACTTCCGTCATTTTGATACGATGGGGTGCGTTCATGGAGCACTGTGCAAAGCCCACTTTCCATTTTTTGCCTTCGGTGTTCTCAGCTGCAGCACTTTCCTGACCGGCTGCTTCTGCGCCGGCTTCCTTTTCTGCGCTCTCTGTTTTAGCCGGTGCGTCTGCTGCAGGTTCTGCTGCGGACCCGCATCCTGTAAGGCATGCGCCAACCAGGGTCAGTGACAACAATGTGCTTAAAAATTTCTTTTTCATGATCTCTCCTTTTTTGCTTTTAATTGTTTCTATCATTAGCACCGCGGTATGCTAAACGTAAGAAAGGTGTATGGATCTATGCATTTTCCTTCTTGGAGATCTTCTCTAAAAGGATTGCTGCGATGATGATGAGACCCTTAACGATCTTTTGGATAAAAGGTGAAATGCCGACAAGGTTTAGAAGGTTTGCCAGTACGGACAGAAGCGTTGCACCGATAACGGTACCGATAATGCTTCCCGTTCCGCCTGCGGCGCTCGTTCCGCCGATGATAACCATGGCGATGGCATCCAGTTCACATCCGTCACCGGAAGTGGGCTCGCCCACACCAAGACGGGACATCAGTACAAGAGATGAAAGTGCTGCCATAAATCCGCTAATCGTATAGACCAGAATCTCGACTTTGTCGACATGGATACCGCTCAGTCTTGCGGCTTCGCGGCTGTCGCCGATGGCGTAAACGTTGCGCCCGAAGACGGTATATCGTAGGATAAAGAAGGAAACCGCAACGACGATCGCAAATACATAGATCGGGAACGGTATTCCCAGAAGACTTCCTCTTCCAAGGAATTCAAAATCGACGGGTGTCTTGCGCCAGCTCTGCGGCGCACCGCCCGTTATGTACATGGCCAGACCCGATACGGCCGTGACGCTGCCGAGTGTCATAATGAAAGGCGGAATCTTTCCTTTTGTAATGCCGATCCCGTTTAAGAATCCGACAACAGCACCGCATGCAAGACCGATCAGGCATGAGATCACGGGATGAAGGCCGTGGATAAAGCCGAGTGCGGTCACGGCTGCGACAAGATTCACGCTTGCACCGACGGAAAGGTCGATGCCGCCCGTCAGAATGACAAATGACATGCCGACGGCGATGATGCCGTTTATGGAAACGTTCCTGACGATATTGATCAGGTTCTTGCTGGTCCTGAAATTCGGTGATATGAATGATGCAACGACACATAGCAGAAGAAGTGCCCATACGATACCGAGTTTCTTAACATTTTGCTTTAACAGATCTGGTTTCATTTTTCCCTCCGAATCGATTTGAAAAGAATTACTTTCCAAACTTGATATTTAATTATCTGTGTTAATTATATACATTGAATCAAAAACCGGTCAATGAAGAAGTTGTAAAAGTGCACAATTTTGTCACATATAGACAAGAACAAGTGTTGTAAAATGTGCAATAGTGATGAAAAAAGATCGAGAAAAGGAATATGCGGCTTGTATAAAAAGTTTTGAATAGGTAAAATAAATTAGATGTGTTAATTAAAACAAAGATGGTGTATAATGAAAATGATAAATATGAAGCGGGGGAAGAGGCGTTGAAGGAAAGAGCGATTTACCGGGGCGCAAAGAATAATGATCTTACGCAGATCAACAGTGAACTGCTCTTACAGATTTTAAGAAAAAAGGGAACATGCTCCAGAGTAGAGCTTGCAAAGGAAACAGGATTGACGCAGGCCGGTATTACCAAGCTTGTATCTTCCATGATTGAGCAGCAGATCGTCAGAGAGTCCGGAATTTTTGGGCAGAACGAGCGTGGGCGTAAAAGTATCGGGCTGCAGATCAACGAGGAGCTCGGTAAGGTTGTCTGTGTGAATATTTCCATGACATTTATGAAAGTGGCGATCTACGATGTCAACGGAAATGTTTATAATAATGTAACGATCCCGCTTCTGCAGTTTCATTCGCTGGATGATGCGATGCTGCATCTGACGGATCTGATCAAGGAATATATCGTTGCTTTTCCCGATATCAGGTCGATCGGGGTCGCGCTGCCGGATGCCTGCCTGAAAAGAAGCGGCGGGATTGCTTTTTTGGACTCTGGGTATGACTGGGTCTCTTTCAGACCGCTTGAGGCGCTCGAAGAGCGTTTTCACATGCCGATCTATCCGATACATGACGCAGACGCGGCAGTTTACTCTTATAAATGGAGAAGCGATATGAAGCCGCATAAGACGCTTGTATATATGCTTCTTGGAGAGGAAGTCAGTGCGGGACTCGTGGTCGATGATAAGCTTTTTGAGGGTTCTTTCGGCAATGCTGCGCAGATCGGTCATGTCAGCATCGATATCAACGGCCGTAAGTGCTCCTGCGGCAACAGAGGATGCCTTGAGCGGTACTGCTCGACCGGAGCACTAGTGGAAGACGCAAAGCGCGCTTTTGCGGAGCACCCCGAGAGCGGGCTTTCGCAGTACAAGAATCTGACGTATTTTGACATCTTTAATGAATATGAAAAAATGGATCCGCTTGCGGTCTCACTTGTAACGCAGGCCTGCCGCTATGTCGGATATGGCGTGGTCAATCTGATTCATGCCTACAGTCCTGACGTGGTGGTGCTTGGTAATGTGCTGACGCGTGCGGGCGATACGCTGGAGAGAAGTGTCAGACAGGTGATCGAAGAGCGTGTATCACCGGCGCTTGTTGAAAGAGTGGAAATCAGAACGGAGAAGCCGGGAAGTGATTCCATTCTGCACGGCTGTGCCATGTACGCGATCGATCATCTGATTGATACGGTACTTGCGCAGTAATCGATTTCCGGAAATAAATGAAATGAGGGCCGTCCGGCGCATTACAGTGCGCTCCGGACGGCCTTTTCCACTTCACTTAACGGTTCGGTCGGTTCAAAGCGCGCCAACACCGTTCCTTCCCGGCTGATCAGGAATTTGGTGAAGTTCCATTTGATATCGGTGGTTTCTTCGAAGTCGGGATTTTCCGTTGCCAGCTTTTTTCGCAGATATTCTGCGTCCCGTCCTTCTCCGAACCCGTGAAAGCCCTGCTTTGCCTTTAAATACGTATAGAGCTCGATTGCATCCGGACCGTTTACGCAGATTTTGGCAAACTGTTCAAACGAGATATCATAGCGTGCCGTGCAGAAGTTGTGAATCTCGGAGGCGGATCCCGGTGCCTGCCTGTCGAATTGGTTGCAGGGAAAATCAAGCACTGCAAACCCGTCTTTGCCATAGGTGCGATAGATGCGTTCAAGCGCCTCATACTGCGGCGTGAATCCGCAGCCGGTTGCGGTGTTGACAATCAGAAGAACCTGTCCTCTGTAGTCGGCGAGTGCTTTTTGCCCCCCGTCTCTTGTCCGGACGGATATGCGGTAGAGGCTGCTGTCCGTGACTGCGTCCTCAAGCCGCTTTATGATTCTGTCCAGGTTTTCGATATCACGATGGATATTCCCTGTTTCCAGGGAATGGTTACCGCCCTCGATCCGATGCAGTTCCAGTTTTTTGTCCGATCCGAGCTTTTGGATGGCGGTATGATCCGCGAGAGGGTCATTGTCCCCATAGAACAGGATGCCGCTGCCTTCTTCGATAAAGTCGCGGATCATTTCGAGCGGAGAAAAGCACACCTGCTTTACGTGAAGTCCCTTTTTGCGCGCATAAGCAGAAGCCACGACAGTACCGATGCTTTTGGAGAGAAACAGGATATCCTGTCCTGACAGATCGCCTTCGTCGGCGAGTGCTCTTTCCGTTATTTGCAGGCACTTATCCAGTACATGCAGCAAAAAAGCGTGATCTTTCAGCTTTTCTTTACTCCAATCGATCCCGGAGAAGTCCACATGAAGAAGCCGGTAGCCGTGGGCTGCTGCCGCTTTGCCCGCATAATACAGAAGCGGTCTGTCTTTCGTATATCCGATTCCGGGAAATACGATTGCGAGTTTGTTTTTGGTGATGTTGGATCCGGTGCTCCTGTCTCCTGCCATGCATTGCTCCTTTTCGATGTGGATCTGCCGCAAACTTTTGTTTTATTCATTATATCAAATTTTATCCGGGAGAGAATCCGTTTTTGCGGAAACGGGCAATTATCAAAAAGGATCAGTGGAAGCTTGAACGGCGGTTTTGTTGGATATTGCCAAAACCGCTGCGCGAATCCCGCATATTCTGTTTAAAATCATCCCTTGTTTATTCTATGATCCTTGTGATACAATATCCCTCGGTAAAAGACAGATGTGCGCGTGGAGAAGACATGAAAGAGGATGCGATGAGCGGACAGAGTGAATACTACGTGTTAAAAAAAAGAGCGGTGCCTGAGGTCCTTCTGAAAGTTGTGGAAGCAAAGCGCCTGGTGGAATCCGGCAGAGAAGCAACGATCCTCGATGCGGTCGATCGCGTCGGGATCAGCAGGAGCTCTTTTTACAAATATAAAGAAGATATCTTCCCGTTTCATGAGAATCTGCAGGGAACGACGATCACACTGACACTCCAGATGGACGACGAGCCGGGGCTTTTGTCCTGCGTTTTAAAGGTGGTGGCCGATTTCAAAGCCAACATCCTGACGATCCATCAGAGTATCCCCATTAACGGTGTGGCGTCTTTAAGTATCAGCGTGCAGGTGCTGAAAGATACGCTCGACGTATCTGACATGATCCGGGAGATGGAGGCCTGCGAAGGCATCCATAATGTAAAAATACTTGCAAAGGAGTAAGACGGAATGAAAGTAGCAATCTTAGGATACGGAAACATCGGAAGCGGTGTTGCAACGGTCCTTTTCGAGAATCGTGAACTGATCAGAAAAAGAACGGGTGTGGACGTAGAGCTCAAATACGTGCTCGATCTCAGAGAGTTTGAGGGAGACCCCATTCGCGAGAAGCTGGTGCATGATATCGATACGATCGTAAACGATCCGGAAGTCGATATCGTATGCGAGACGATGGGCGGTGTTGAGCCGGCATATTCTTTTTCCAAAGCGGCGATCTTAAAAGGAAAGAGCGTCTGCACTTCCAATAAGGAGCTGGTAGCGGCAAAGGGCCCCGAGCTTCTGCGGCTTTCCAAAGAAAACAGCTGTAATTATTTCTTTGAAGCGAGCGTGGGCGGCGGTATCCCGATCATCCGCACGATCTGTGAGAGCCTGCGAGGTGAAGAGATCACAAGCATCAAGGGGATCCTGAACGGAACCACGAACTATATCCTGACCAAGATGGAGCAGGAAGGCGCCGATTTTGACACCGTGCTCCGTAAGGCACAGGAACTCGGCTACGCGGAGAAGAATCCGGCGGCAGATGTGGAAGGTCACGATGCATGCCGCAAGATCGCGATCCTGTCCTCGCTGATGACGGGCAAGACCGTACATTTCGAAGATATCAGAACGGAAGGCATCACAAAGGTGACGGGCCTTGATTTTGCATATGCCAAGGCACTTGGCAGAAGCATCAAGCTTCTTGCAATGAGCAAGCGCACAGAAGAAGGCGTGTTTGCGATGGTGGCACCGTTTATGATCCCCGCAGCGCATCCGCTTCATGGCGTGAATGATGTGTTTAACGCGGTATATGTACACGGCACGATGCTGGATGATTCGATGTATTACGGCAGAGGCGCGGGCAAGCTGCCGACAGCGAGCGCTGTTGTGGGTGATGTGGTACAGGCGGTTCTTGCAAAAGGCCGACATATCGACATTGACTGGAGCGAAGAGAGCCTTACCCTCCTGTCCGATGCAAAGATCAGACATCGCTTCTTTGTACGCTTTAACTGCAAGGAAGATGCTGGCCTTGTAAAAAAATGCGGCGCCGACAGGACGATCATGATCCCGGAAGATCAGGACGGATTCGCAGTAGTGACAAAGGAACTATCAGAGCAGGAATTTGCGGCTCTTTCCAAAGAACTGACTGCTATGGTCAGTGCGATCAGACTGGAAGATTAAGATGACTGTGAGGATGAAAGTTTGAAAGAAAAACTTTCAAACTTGATTGGCAGCTCAAATAGACAAGCAAGCTTGTCCGCTTGAGCTTGGAGGACAAAGATGAAATATGTGGTTGTTTTGGGAGACGGCATGGCCGATCGCCCAATTGAAGAACTTGGCGGCAAGACGCCGCTGGAATATGCAAAGACACCCAATATCGACGCGCTCAGCGCCAAGTCGGAGATCGGTACGGTGCATACGATCCCGGATGGGATGAGCCCTGGCTCCGATACGGCAAACCTGTCGGTCATGGGATACGATCCCAAGATCTTTTATTCGGGAAGATCACCGCTTGAGGCGCTTTCGATCGGCGTGCCGATGAAAGAGACGGATGTGGCGCTTCGCTGCAACATCGTTACGATCTCCGAAGAGGAGGGGATCCCGTTTGAGGAGCGCACGATCATCGACCATTCTTCCGACGAGATCAGCACGCAGGATTGCGCTGTTCTGCTCGAAGCGGTGAAGAAAGAGATGCAGAACGATACATACATGTTCTATGTCGGGACAAGTTATCGTCACTGCCTGATCTGGGATCACGGTTCTGTTGTGCCCCTTACGCCGCCGCATGACGTGCTCGGCAAAGTGATCGGCGAGTATCTTCCGGAGGATGAGGTGCTGCGTCTGATGATGCAGAGAAGCTTTGAGATCTTAGAGCACCATCCGCTCAACGAGGAGCGCAGGAAAAAAGGTCTCCATCCGGCCAACTGCTGCTGGTTCTGGGGTGCGGGTACCAAGCCGCTCCTTGCCAACTTCGAAGAGCTTCATCACAAAAAAGGCGTGATGATCTCCGCGGTCGATCTCTTAAAGGGCATCGCGGTCGGCGCCGGAATGGACAATATCATCGTTGAGGGCGCGACAGGCGGACTTGATACCAACTACAGAGGCAAAGCTGACGCAGCTGTCAAAGCACTTACGAAGGACGGCTACGATTTTGCATACATTCATATTGAAGCACCCGATGAAATGGGCCACCAGGGGAGCGTTACCAAAAAAGTGACAGCGATCGAACGGATCGACAAGGATGTCGTTGGACCCCTGATCGAGGGATTGAAGGCTGCTGACACAGATGTCAGATTGCTGATCCTGCCCGATCATCCGACTCCGATTGAGGTGCGGACGCATACAAGTGATGATGTGCCGTATCTACTGTACGACAGTACGAAAACGGTTGACTGCCCGTATCGCTATTTCGAAGCGGATGCGCTTCGGGCCGGTAACTTTGTGGCAAAAGGACATGAGCTGATGGCCAAGCTCTTCGAAGAAGGATAAGAAGACAGGGCATCTTAAAGAATATGAGGAGTAAGAACACGATTATGAGAAAAGCAGTAAAATTCGGCGGCAGTTCCCTTGCCAGCGCAGAACAGTTTGTCAAAGTCGGCAACATCATCAAGAGTGACGACAGCAGACGGTATGTGATCCCTTCCGCACCCGGCAAGCGAAGCAGTGATGATGAGAAGGTAACGGATATGCTTTACGATTGCTACGAGAAGGCATCAAACGGCAAGAAATTTGATGCAAGACTCAAGCAGATCAAGCTTCGTTACAAAGAGATCATTCAGGGTCTCGGCCTTTCTTTGAGCCTCGATCAGGACTTCGAGGAGATCGGAAAGAATCTTGCAAACGGCGCAGGCCGTGATTATGCGGCATCCCGCGGTGAGTATTTAAACGGTAAGATCATGGCGGAATACCTTGGATTCACTTTTGTCGATGCGGCAGATGTGATCGTCTTTAACGAAGACGGGACACTTGACGATGCCGAGACGAACAAGAAGATGTCCACATGCCTGAATGCGCTTGAAAACGCAGTCGTTCCCGGGTTTTACGGCGCAGATGTGAACGGGAATGTGGTGACTTTTTCCAGAGGCGGTTCCGATATCACGGGTTCCCTCGTGGCAAAAGCGATCCATGCGGAGGTTTATGAGAACTGGACGGATGTTTCCGGCTTTCTCGTAGCGGATCCCCGTATCGTCAATAAGCCGGAAGGCATTGAGACGATCACCTACAGAGAACTGCGGGAACTTGCGTATATGGGCGCGACCGTACTCCATGAGGATGCGATCTTCCCTGTCCGCAAAGAGGGTATCCCGATCAATATCCGCAACACCAACAAGCCGGATGACAAGGGAACCTGGATCGTAGAGAGTACCTGTCAGAAATCGAAATACACGATCACCGGCATCGCCGGCAAACGCGGCTTCTGCTCGATCAACATCGAAAAAGATATGATGAACAGTGAGATCGGTTTCGGCCGCAAGGTCCTGCAGGCTTTTGAAGAGCAGGATATCTCGTTTGAGCATATGCCTTCCGGCATCGACACCCTGACGGTGTTCGTGCATCAGGATGAGTTCATGGACAAGGAGCAGAAGGTCGTCAGTGCGATCCACCGTCTGGCAAAGCCCGACTCCATCGAGATCGAATCGGATCTTGCGCTTCTTGCGGTCGTGGGACGAGGCATGCGTGCGACAAGAGGTACGGCAGGCCGCATTTTCTCCGCACTGGCACATGCAAATGTCAACGTCAAGATGATCGACCAGGGCAGCAGCGAGCTGAACATCATCATCGGCGTATCGGACTGCGACTTTGACAGGGCGATCCGTGCGGTCTATGATATCTTTGTGACTGCGGCTTTATAAGGCATAGCGCAGATTTTGACTGAAGGAGTACTGCACCATTGAAACTTGACTACTTAGCTAAGCTGGACAGGCAGATCCTGTCCTTTGAGATCTTCCCGCCCAAGCACGGGACGGCGCTTCAGAATATCGACGGGACGTTGGAAGTGCTGGCGGATCTGAAGCCTGACTTTATCAGCGTTACGTTCGGAGCGGGCGGCACGGCCGTGAACTCCAAAACGATCGAACTGGCGAGCAGGATCAAGAATATATATGCGATCGAACCGGTCGTGCATCTGACATGCCTGAACTATACAAAGGATGAGATCCGCGGCATTCTAAACGAACTGACGGAGAACGGGATCGAGAATATCCTGGCACTTCGCGGAGATGTCAATCCGGACATCACGCCCAGGAAGGAATTCTTCTATGCGAGCGATCTGATCCGGTTTGTGAGAGAAGAGACGGGGGACCGTTTTCACATCTTCGGTGCCTGCTATCCGGAGACACACACCGAGGCGGAGAGCCGTGCAAAGGACATCCGTCATCTGAAGGAAAAAGTCGAAGCGGGCGCAACACATCTGCTGTCCCAGCTGTTCTTTGATAACGCGAAGTATTACCGTTTTCTCGAGGATCTAGACGTGGCGGACATCCATGTACCGGTCGAGGCCGGCATCATGCCGATCACAAACAAGGCGCAGATCGAGCGGATGCTGACGACCTGCGGCGCGACACTTCCCGAGAAGCACAGAAGGATCCTTACGCGCTACGAAGAGAACAAGGAAGCGCTTTTTGACGCAGGGCTTGCGTATGCGGTGAATCAGATCGTCGATCTTCTGACAAGCGGCGTGGACGGAATCCACCTTTATACAATGAACAATCCGCGGCTTGCGCGCAGGATCTGTGATGCGATTCGAAACATCATGGCAGTGCGTGGATGAAATATGCTCATTTGACTTTGACGCGTTAAAGAGTCATAATCAGTTTAATTGATTGTATTACAGATTCACGCACTCCGCTGCGTGAATCGTATGAACGAAAGTCAAGAGTGAGGAACGGCTTTGCGCAGCAAATCGGAATGCCGGTCCGAATCCGGACGATGAGCAGCGTAAGCTGCGAAGAGGGAGGAATCATTATGGAAAAGAAAAATCTTGACTGGGGCAGTCTCGGCTTCGGTTACGTAAAGACAGACAAGCGTTTTGTTTCCAACTGGAAAGACGGCGCATGGGACGACGGCGTTCTGACGGATGATGCCAATGTCGTCATCAGCGAGTGTGCCGGTGTCCTGCAGTACTGCCAGTCCTGCTTTGAGGGCTTGAAGGCATATACAACGGAAGACGGCAGGATCGTCTGCTTCCGTCCGGACTTAAACGGCGAGCGTATGGAGAATACCTGCAAGCGCCTTGAGATGCCGGTATTCCCGAAGGAGCGCTTCGTACAGGCCGTGATTGATGTTGTCCGTGCGAATGCGGCATATGTACCGCCGTTCGGAAGCGGTGCGACACTTTACATCAGACCGTATATGTTCGGTTCCGATGCCGTGATCGGCGTGAAACCGGCCAATGAATATCAGTTCCGTATCTTCGTAACACCTGTAGGTCCTTACTTCAAGGGCGGCGTGAAGCCGATCACCATCCGCGTGACGGATTTTGACCGCGCAGCACCGCACGGCACGGGCCACATCAAAGCGGGTCTTAACTATGCGATGAGTCTCCATGCGATCATGGACGCGCACAGACAGGGATATGACGAGAACATGTATCTCGATGCAGCGACCAGAACCTATGTTGAGGAGACGGGCGGCGCAAACTTTATCTTTATCACAAAAGACAATAAACTGGTTACACCCAAGTCCGACAGTATTCTGCCTTCCATCACGAGAAGATCTCTGATGACGGTCGCAAAGGATTATCTCGGAATGGAAGCGATCGAACGTCCCGTACGTTTTGACGAGGTCGCTGATTTTGCAGAGGTCGGCCTTTGCGGTACGGCAGCGGTTATCTCACCGGTCGGCAAGATCGTGGATCACGGCAAAGAGATCTGCGTGCCGAGCGGCATGAATGATATGGGTCCTGTTCTGAAGAAGCTCTACGATACCCTGACCGGTATCCAGATGGGCCGCATTGAAGCGCCCAAGGGCTGGATCCAGCAGATTATGTAGTTTTCTGGGATCGTCTCCCCCCATAAAGCGATCCCTTAAAACGGCATGTTCCCCAAACATGCGAATCCCCCGCTTTCGGGTTACCGAGCGGGGGATTTTTATGGTATACTATCTGAGGAAAGATTTTCATTAAAGAGAGAGGTATTGAATATGGCAGATAAAAAATATGATGTGATCATTATCGGCGCAGGCCCCGGCGGCATTTTCTGCGCTTATGAATTAAAAAAGCGGCGTCCTTCGCTGAATGTCCTGATGATCGAGAAGGGACGTTCCATCGAGAAGAGACAATGCCCCAAGCGTACGACCAAGCAGTGTGTGAACTGCAAGCCCTGCTCGATCACGACGGGTTTTGCCGGCGCAGGCGCATTTTCGGACGGCAAGCTTTCCCTGTCTCCCGATGTGGGCGGCAATCTGCCGCAGATCCTCGGCTATGATGAGACGCTCAAGCTGATCGGTGAGTCCGACAATATCTATCTTGAGTTCGGCGCGGATACAAATGTATACGGTGTCGATAAGGCGGATGCGATCCGCGAGATCAGAAGGAAAGCGATCAATGCGAACCTGAAGCTCGTCGAGTGCCCGATCCGTCACCTCGGTACGGAAGAAGGCTACAAGATCTATGCAAAGCTCCAGAAACATTTGGAGGATGCGGGCGTTCAGATCGAGTTCAATACGATGGTTACGGAGATCTTCGTAGAGGATGGACGCGCTGTCGGCGTGAAGACGGATAAGGGCGATTCCTACTACGGAACGGAGATCGTCAGTGCGGTCGGTCGTGAAGGCGCAGACTGGTTTAAGGACAAATGTGCCGAGATCGGCATCGAGACAACCCCGGGTACCGTTGATGTCGGTGTCCGTGTCGAGGTCAGAGATGAGATCATGCAGACACTCAACGAAAACCTGTATGAAGCAAAGCTGATCTATCACACACCTACTTTTGACGACAAGGTGCGTACTTTCTGTACGAACCCATCCGGCGAAGTGGCGGCGGAATACTATGATGGCGGCCTCGCTGTCGTAAACGGCCACGCATATAAGGCAAAAGAATACAAGACCAACAACACGAACTTCGCGATCCTTGTTTCCAAGAACTTCACGAAGCCGTTCAAGACACCGATCGAATACGGTAAGAAGATCGCGGAGCTTTCCAACATGCTCTGCGGCGGCAAGATCCTCGTGCAGACATTCGGCGATTTCAGAAGAGGCAGAAGGACGACGGAAGAGCGTCTGTGCCGTAACAACCTGATGCCGACACTGAAGGATGCGGTACCGGGCGATCTGTCCCTTGTATTCCCGCATCGTATCATGGTTGACATCGAAGAGATGATCCTTGCACTTGATAAGGTAACACCCGGTCTTGCATCCGAGGAGACACTGCTTTACGGCGTAGAGGTCAAGTTCTACTCCAACAAGGTCGTTGTCAACAAGGATTTCGAGACGTCCATCAAAGGCCTTCGCGCGATCGGCGACGGAGCAGGCGTTACAAGAGGTCTGCAGCAGGCTTCCGCAAACGGTATCAGCGTAGCAAGGAGCATCATCAAGACGCTTGGATAATATATGAAAAAAATGACCATGACAGGCGCAAGGCTCCTGTTTGCCTGCCTCGTTTGCACTTTTGCATTCGCTCTCGGCGGCTGCAAGACGGACAGTGAGACGAATCTCGTTCTGACGACGGGGCTGGACGAGGACGAAGTCTTTCGCATCGAAGAGGCCTCCTGCTCTCAGGCGGAGATGCAGATCTACCTTGCGAACATGCAGAATCAATATGAGAAGATCTTTGGCGACGGTATCTGGAATACGGATCTGGCCGGCAAGAAGCTGGAAAGCAACATCAAAGACACCGCGCTTGCCAAGATCGCCCAGATCAAAGTCATGACGCTCCTTTCCGATCAGTACGGCGTGGAACTGACTGACCACGAGACGGAGCTGGCCCGTCAGGCGGCGGACGAATATTTCGGAACGCTTGACAAGACTGAGATCGAAACGCTGGGCGCCGATAAAGATATTCTCCGTAAGATCTACAGAGAATACGCACTCGCTGACAAGGTATATCATTACATCATCCGCGACATCACACCGGAGATCAGCGACGACGAGGCAAGGACCATTACGGTGGAGCATATCCTCTTTAAGACGTATTCGCTTGATCAAAACGGGGAGAGAGTTCCCTATTCTGAGGCGGAGAAGGCCGAGGTCCGCGAGCGTGCCGAGAAGGTGCTTCAGAAGATCCGCGCCGGTGAAGATTTTGAAGCGATGGTCTCTGCCTACAACGAGGACAACAAGAGCATCTACTCATTCGGCCTCGGTGATATGGAGCAGGGATACGAAAAAGCGGCATTTGATCTCGGAACGGATGAGGTCAGTGATATCGTGGAGACAGAGTACGGCTACCACATCATCAAATGTCTCAACACGTTTAACCGGGAGGAGACGGACGCAAACAAGCGCAAGATCGTGGAGAAAAGACGCCGAGAGGTGTTCAGCCGCGAATATGATGATTTCGCGGATTCCCTGATGAAGAATCTGAATCAGCCGCTCGTCGATAAGATCACGATCTTCCGGGATCCCGCGATCAAGACGGATCAGCTCATGACGATCTATGAGGAGCATTTTTCCGGAGTATTCGAATAGCACAGTGCTATCTGGTAATGACAATGGATCTTTTTGAATACGCAAGAAACAACAACATGAAAAAAGAGTCGCCGCTGGCGGCAAGAATGCGTCCCACGACCTTGGAAGAGGTGGTGGGACAACAACATATTATCGGGCCGGACAAGCTTTTGTATCGTGCGATCAAGGCGGACAAGCTAAGCAGCGTGATCTTCTACGGACCGCCCGGCACGGGCAAAACGACGCTTGCCAAGGTGATCGCCCATACGACGAGTGCGGAGTTCAAGCAGATCAATGCGACGATCGCAGGCAAGAAAGACATGGAAGAAGTGGTTGAGGCGGCAAAACAGCTGCGCGGCGCCTATAACCGCAAGACGATCCTTTTTATCGATGAGATCCATCGGTTTAACAAGGGGCAGCAGGACTATCTGCTTCCGTTTGTTGAGGACGGTACGGTCATTCTGATCGGCGCAACAACGGAGAACCCTTACTTCGAAGTCAACGGCGCGCTTCTGTCCCGCTCCGTGATCTTTGAGCTTAAGCCACTTTCCGTCGATGATATCAAGGCGCTCCTTACGCGCGCCGTGACGGACAGAGAGAAGGGCATGGGCTCTTACGAAGTCGTTCTTGAGGACGATGCGCTTGATTTCCTCGCCGATGTGGCGGGAGGAGATGCAAGAAGCGCGCTCAATGCCATTGAACTCGGCGTTCTTACGACCGGCCGCAGCGAGGACGGCAAGATCCACATTGACTTAAAGACCGCTTCGGAATGCATTCAGAAGCGTGTCGTAAAATATGACAAAACAGGCGACAACCACTATGATACGGTGTCTGCCTTTATCAAAAGCATGCGTGGCTCCGATCCGGATGCGGCGGTCTACTACCTGGCCAAGATGCTCTATGCGGGAGAGAGCGTGACTTTTATCGCGCGCCGCATGATGATCTGCGCGTCGGAGGATGTAGGTAACGCGGATCCGCAGGCACTTGTGGTAGCGACCAACGCGGCGATGGCGGTCGAACGCGTCGGCATGCCGGAGGCGCAGATCATTCTGGCACAGGCCGTAGCGTATATCGCAACGGCACCGAAGAGCAACGCAGCAAGTGAGGCGATCTTTTCAGCAATGGATACAGTCAAGCAGACGGGCAACCTGCCGATCCCGACACATCTGCAGGATGCACATTATAAAGGGAGCGCGAAGCTCGGCCACGGCGTCGGCTATCTCTACGCGCACGATTATCCCAATCACTATGTAAAGCAGCAGTATCTGCCTTATGAATTAAACGGCAAAGAATTCTACAATCCTTCCGGTAACGGCTATGAAGTGAAGATCAAAGAGCACATGGCCAGAATCAAAAAGGAAGCAAAATAGGGGAGGCTACCGTATGAAGAATGATCCGCTCACCTTATACAAGCTGATTGTGCTCTATATGCTGAACCGTGTGAATTTCCCGCTTACCAAAGCGCAGGTGGGGGATTTTATCCTAGGGCGCGACTATACGAGTTTTATCACGCTCCAGCAGGCGATCTCCGATCTGACGGACGCAAAGCTTGTCAGCGCGAAATCCATGCGCAACAGGACGCACCTGATCATCACGGATGACGGGCGCCAGACGCTTTCGTTCTTCGAGAACAGGATCAGTGATGCGATCAAGAAGGACGTCGACGCTTACTTAAAAGAGAATGAGATCGAACTTCGGGAAGAGGTATCGATCCAGGCGACCTATGACAGGCAGGCCGGCGGCGAATACGTTGCGGAGCTGATCGCCAAGGAGAAGGGCCAGGAGCTCCTTCGCATCCGGATCTCCGTACCGCTTGAAGAGATGGCGGCATCCGTCTGTGACAACTGGCAAAAGAAGAATCAGGCCGTCTACAAATATCTGACGGATGAACTGTTTTAAATTCTGCTCCGGTTTAAGATGAAAAAATATATCATATCTTGCTTTTTTCACCGATTCATGTTATCTTACACTAGTTGAGCGCCCGATGGGCGGTGAATCAGGGGGAAAAGATATGAAAAAAAGAGAGCGTAACAAGTTTGCCGGAACGATCGGCTTTGTGCTGGCGGCGGCAGGCAGTGCAGTAGGTCTTGGGAACATCTGGAGATTCCCGTATCTGGCAGCAAAAGACGGCGGCGGATTATTTCTCGTCGTGTATATTATTTTAGCTCTGACATTTGGTTTTACATTGCTTACATCGGAACTTGCGATCGGACGTAAGACAAAATTAAGCCCGCTCAAAGCGTACGGCGAGATGAAGTCCGGTTGGAATTTCCTTGGTATATTGTCCAGCGCGATCCCTTTTATCATCTTTATGTACTATTGTGTGATCGGCGGCTGGGTCGTTAAATACGCTCTGATGTACATCTTAGGTAACGGTGAGCAAACGGCTGCGGAAGGGTACTTCGGCGGATTCATCACATCCACATGGCAGCCGATCCTGTTTACCGTGATCTTCATGGTGTGCTGTATCGTGATCGTATATCGTGGCGTGAACAAGGGTATTGAGGCATCTTCCAAGATCATCATGCCCGCACTTCTGATCCTCGTGATCGGGATCGCCGTTTTCTGTCTGACGATCAAGGGCAGTGCTCCGGACGGTTCGGTCCGCACCGGCCTCGAAGGCTTCGGCGTTTTGGTGATCCCTGACTTTACAGGGCTCACGATCGGACGTTTTGTTACGGTTGTCGTTGACGCGATGGGTCAATTGTTCTACAGTATCAGCGTGGCGATGGGTATCATGGTCGCATACGGCTCTTACGTTAGGGACGATGCGAACCTCGTGAAATCGATCAATCAGATCGAGCTTTGTGATACGGTCGTAGCATTCCTTGCGGGTGTTATGATCATCCCAGCGGTTTATGTATTTATGGGCAGAGAAGGTCTTGCGGCTTCCGGCCCGAGCCTGATGTTCGTTACATTACCGAAGGTTTTTGAAGAGATGGGCTTTGCCGGCCACGTTGTCGGTGCGCTTTTCTTTGCGATGGTGTTCTTTGCAGCGCTGACCAGTGCCGTTTCCCTGATGGAAGCGTTTACGGCAGGCGTGCTCGATCATTGCCACAAGATGAGCCGTAAGAAAGCAACCGTTCTCTGCGGTCTCGTAACCATTGCAGGCGCCATTGTGGTGTGCCTCGGTTACAACATTTTCTACTTCGAAGTTTCATTTGCTACGGTCAAGAACGGACAGATCCTCGACTTCCTTGACTACATCAGCAACAGCTTTGCAATGCCGATCCTTGCGATCTGCACCTGCATTCTGATCGGATGGGTCGTTGGCCCCAAGGCGATCGTGGACGAAGTGGAAAAGAGCGGCGCGAAATTCGGTCGCCGCGGTCTTTACATTGTCATGGTGAAGTATGTATCGCCAATCTTATTGACGTTCTTACTTCTGAACTCTATGGGGCTTATCACTTTATAGGCCCCTGATACGCTAAACGCGATAAGTGTTTTCCCCAACACATCTCTATGCCGCAAGGCATAGAGATTTTTTTTGCGATAAAGCTGCCAAGATAAAAGCAAAGAATTCACTTCCTACATGAACAGAATGTGCTATAATGTTCTTTAGTTTTAGTCATGGAGGGAAAAGGTATGACGATCCTTTCGTATCAGATCTTTAAAACAGTGGTGGAAATGGGGAGTTTTCACAAGGCAGCCGATATCCTCGGACTGACGCCCTCGGCAATCAGCCATGCAATCTCTTCATTTGAGAATGAACTCGGCTTCTCCCTTTTGGTGAGAAGCAAGGCCGGTATCTCGCTTACCAACTATGGCGAGCATCTGCTTCCGTATGTAAATGTCGTGCTGAACAGCGACGAGAGTCTGCAACAGGCGATCTCGGAACTGAACGGTCTTAAAAAAGGAAAAGTGAAGATCGGCGTTTTCTCCAGTGTCTGCACGACCTGGCTTCCGAATATCATGCGCTCCTTTAACAGCAAGTTTCCGGAGATCGATATCGAGGTCTTCCAGGGGACATACGATGACGTATCGTACTGGCTCAAGAACGGTGTGGTCGATCTGGGCTTTCTGTCCGTATCGAGTTCGAAAGATATCCCGATCGAACCGCTTTTTACGGACCCGCTCGTGTGCGTGGTATCGAAGGAGATCGCAGCGACGCTCGATCACGATTACATGACGATCGAGGATATGAAGCAGCATCAGTTCGTCACACAGCGTGAGTGTACCGATGCGGACATTCAGAATTTCTTAAAGACCAATAAGCTGGATGTGAAGTCCAGTTATCACGTGGTGGACGACCTTTCCACCATCGCACTTGTCGAGAAAGGCTTCGGGATCTGTCTGATGCCGCAGCTGACCATGACGGATATCCCGTACGATGTCGTATCGTATCCGACGAGGCCGGCTGCCAGCCGTATCATCGGCGTTGCGGCAGTCAATCCGGAGTTCATGGCACCGGCGGTGCGCAGCATGTACAAGCACATCATCGAATCGTATAAAACGATCGAATCATAGAAGGCCCGGTGATCCGGAGCCGGCACATATTTAACGGAGGATCTTATGAAAAAAGGTGTAATAGCGGTAATCGTAGCGGTAGTAGTGATCATTTTGCTTTGCGTGGGACAGTACAATTCGCTGGTGAGCGCACAGACGGAAGTCGAAGAGCAGGCGGCGAATATCGATACGCAGCTGCAGAGGCGTGCGGATCTGATCCCGAATCTCGTAAAGACGGTAAAGAGCTTTGCAGAGCATGAGACAGCTGTTTTTTCCGAGGTGACCAAGGCGCGTGAGAACCTGATGGCGGCCGGCACCATGGCAGAGAAGGCGGAAGCAAACGAAGAGATGAATACCGCGCTCGGCAAGCTCATTGCGATCGCGGAAAGCTATCCGGAACTGAAGTCGGATGCGGTATACACGCAGCTGATGGATGAGCTGGCAGGCACGGAGAACCGTATCGCGTATGCAAGAGAAGAGTACAATGCGGCGACAGCGTCCTACAACAAGTCGATCCGCGTATTCCCGGGCTCTGTTTTTGCAGGTATGTTCGGCTTTGAGAAGGCACAGCTGTTTGAAGCTGAAAAGGGCGCTCAGTCTGTTCCGGAGGTTGATCTGTAATGCGCATCTTGAAGAAACTCGGGATCGGTCTGGCTGTATGTGCCGTAGCGGTCCTTATTGCATCCGTTTTTGCTTATTATGAGCAGGCGGAATTCGAAGAAACGATCCTGCCGGAACATACGGAGCTGTTCTTTGTAGAAGACTACAGCGGTGTGCTGAACGATCTGACCGAAACGGTCATTTATGATAATGCGGAAGCGCTGGAGGCTGCAACAAAAGCGCAGGTGTGCGTGGTGACCGTTCCGAATACGCAGGCGGATTCCCTTGAGGATTTCAGCCGCAAACTGGCAAATGCCTGGGGGATCGGGGATGCAAAGCTTGATAACGGCATCCTTCTGCTGTTTGTGACGGATCCGGACGATCCGCATGTACGACTGGAAGTCGGGAAAGGTTTGGAAGGTGCGATCCCGGACGGCAAGGCCGGGAGGCTTCTGGATGACTATGCCGTTCCTGCAAGAGATGCCGGTGAATGGAATCGTGCAGCCGGCGATACATTTGTGAATGTGGTCGCAGAGATCTATGACGAGTATGGTCTGGAATATCCGGAGATCCTCAGGACTTATGACTGGGAATCGGAAGAAGAGGCGGAGAATTACAGCGCGGGGATCCTGGATATCACGGATCCCGTATTCCCGGAGATGAAGGTAACGAAGAACACGGCACCCTTTATTGAACGCGTGGCAGAAGCCTTTATCGAAGGACTGGCGATCATCGTTGTGCTCGTCATGTTCTTTGGTTTTGCCGGGCTGATCCTGTGGATACTCTCCCTGTTTGGAGCCTATGGCGGCAGAGGCGGCTATAGCGGCAGAGGCGGCTTTGGCGGAGGGGGCGGCTTCGGCGGTCATTCCGGCGGAGGCGGGTCCTTTGGCGGCGGCGGCGCCTCCAGATAGCTACTGTGCAAAGAAAGAATCAATTCTGTCCAGCAGTTCCTTTTTACCGATCGACTTGAGCAAATAGTCGATCGGTTTTAAATTGACGACTTCCATAACGACGGATCTGTCCCGGTGTCCTGTCAGGACCATGATCGGGATGGAACAGAGCTCCGGATCCTGTCTGAGCATCTCAATGACCTGCGAGCCGTTTGTGATCGGCATCTCATAGTCGAGCAGGATCAGATCTGCGCTGTTGCTTGTCAGGAAACGGATCGCCTGTACGGCGCCGGAAGCCATCTGGACGTGGTAGTCGTCTTTCAGCCATTCGCGCACGGTCCGAAGGTATGCGATATCATCGTCGATGACGAGAATGCGCTTGGAATACTTTTTTTCAAACGTATGCGGAAACTTGATATACTGCGTGATATTGGAAAGGACCGTATCCATGTCAAGCGGACGCTGATAGAGCCCGAGGATCAGCTCTTCGGGAAGACGATGCTCCAATTGCGCAAGAATATCCGGCTGACCGATCGCCATGATCTTATGGTTGTGGTGCAGAGCCGCGTTCTGGACGATATCGACGCATGCCTTCATATTGGAAGACAGTGTGTCGGGGAACAGGATATAGAGGCTGTAGCCGGAGACCGTCTCGCGGATCCGCGCAGGGTTAGCCTGCTCCGTAATGGCGGTCAGATCCATATCCGATATCTTTTCTGTCAATGCTTTGGCCAGGAAACTGGGTGATTCGCATATGAGCAGGATCCTGCCCGCGGTACTCATCATCATTGACGTTTCTCCTTCCGTGTATCAGCTGCCGCTATGATGGCATCATAGTCGAGGTTAAAGAGCGCGTCCTCAATCTCAGCAAGTCTTCGCTCGTTTTCTTCCGAGATCGCACATCGTTTCAGATCGTCCAGCATATTTTCCAGCATATCGTGGTCCATTGCCATCGCAGCCTCTTCGAGGGACTGCCATGCATCGGACGGAACAGGCATGCGTTCGGCATCATCTGCCTGTGTCCCCGGATTATACGAGTCAAAATCGATCGAAGCGAGCTTGTCATCCAGGGCGGACAGAAGTGATAAAAGCTTGGGCGTCAGAGCGGTGACAAATCCGGAATCGCCGCATTTTGCCGCGTTTTCAAGGGCGGCGGCAAGTCCGCTTAATTCCATGGCGCCGATGGTCGCGGCTGATGATTTCAGCGCGTGCACTTTTACGGCGTAGTCGCCGAGTTCGTTCTTCTGAAGGAGCGAAGCGATGATCTTGCGCGTCTCGTCCGTGCTTTTATGAAAGACTTTGATGACGGACAGGTAACTCTTGACGGATCCGCACGCCTTAAGACCGATCGCGGTATCCAGTTCTTTGATCGCCTTCAGGTAATCGGGTGCATTCAGATCTGTTTCCACGGCATGTTCGGTCTTTTTTACTTTGCCCTCCGGAAGATAGCGAAGGAGTATTTTTTCAAGCTTTTCTCCGTTGACCGGCTTGGGACAGAAGTCCGTAAACCCTGCATCAAGATACATCTCTCTTGCGCCCACGATCGCATTCGCGGTAAGCGCGATGCAGGGAACGAGCGCGTGCGCCGGCATCCTGCGGATCTGCTTTAATACCTCGATCCCGTCCATATCCGACATCATGTGATCGATGAAGATCATATCGTATGTATTGTCCCCGGCTGCGGCGAGGCCTTCCTTGCCGGACTCCGCCGTATCGATCGTAAGCTGCGTCGGCGAAAGGAGCTCTCTGATTACCTGCAGATTGACAGGTGCGTCATCGATCACGAGGATTCTTGCATCCGGTGCGACGAAGAGCTCGCGATAATCGGCATATGTCTCGCCGACAATGTCCGTCACATCAAATACACCGATCGGCGTTGGATCGACGACCTGTTGCCTGATCGAAAATGAGAAAACGCTTCCCCGGCCGTATGTACTTTTGACCTGAAGCTTACTGCCCATCAGATCGAGCAGACGGTTTGTGATGCTAAGTCCGAGGCCTGAACCGACTACGCCTTGGTTGGCGTCCGACTCAAATCTGGTAAACGGCGAGGAGAGCTTTGCGATATCTTCGGAGCGGATACCGATGCCGGAGTCTTCCACCGTGAAGCGCAGGTTGATCGATCCGTCATCTTCCGGCGTATAGGTCACATAGAGGCCTACAGAGCCGGCGCGCGTGTATTTGACCGCATTGGTCAAAAGGTTCATGACACACTGTCTGATACGCACAACATCGCCCATCAGTCTGTCCGGGATCGCCGCATCCGCTTCCCAGAAGAAGGAGAGGGAAGCATTTTTGGTCCGAAGCTCCGTCATGTTGACAAGATCACTGATGAGGAGGCGAAGACCGTATTCCGCAGGGACGATCTCAAACTTGCCGGTCTCGACCTTGGCAAGATCCAGAATATCGTTTAAGAGGGCCAGGAGCGCATTGCCGGCATCCAGGATATGACCGGCGCGCCGCTTGGTCTCTTTTTCTTTGCTCTCACGCAGGATCAGCTCATCCATGCCAAGGACGGTATTGATCGGTGTTCTGATCTCATGCGACATATTTGCAAGGAACACGTCTTTGGTCCGATTCGCGCTCTCCGCAAGCTCCTTGTGCATAAGCGCCTCTTCCGAGATCTGCCTGATCGTCTCTTCGCGTTTAAAACGTTCAAATCGTTCCATAAACCAGAATTTGGACGCCCACATCATGGCGAATGTGAAGAGTATGACGTTCAGATAGGTGGAAACGCCTCGCATACCGGCTGAATATAGCCCCAGAAGGCTCAGGAGCATCGCGACGAACAGATTGAACAGGGAAAAGACCGGAAGCAGGAAGACTGCCACCGACGGTAAGAGAAAAGCAAGGCACCAGCCGATAAAGACGAGCGGTGCGCCACTTTTGATTTTGATATAGAGCTCCAGAGTCGCCCAATGCGGGACCAGAAGCGCAAAGACATAATGGACACATTCCAGACGGAATGCAGTCTTCGGGGTGGATGTTTTCAAAAGATATGTCAAAAGGAGCGTGACGCCGCCCATGAGAGAACCGGTTCCGAAGATCACCAGGCCACCGGCCGTGCTCACATCGAGGAACTGACCGCGGATCGCTGCCGAAAGAAGGGATTCCAGGCTCACGCAAAGCAAAATAAGGGCACCGACACGGATCACATGATTCTGCGTCAAAATGATATCCTGCCGAAACCCTTTGTATTTACCGATCGCTCTGTCGTACAATTTCATGACTCTCCCCTCGTGAATCCATGAAATAAGAAAAGATAGCGTATTCCTATGATACCATAGAGGGCCTGCCGTAAACAAGGAAGTACCGCGTGATGAAAAAGAATTTATAAAAATTTTGTACGGTTCGGTATAAACTTTTGGAATAGTTCATACGATATGAAGTATTATAAAGAACGGATTTAATAAAAAATTTAGCATATTTTTTCAATTATTTGTTTTATAATGAACATAAGAAAGAATTTTGGGTCATGAAAGGAGAACAAAGTATGGGAAAGGCGAAGAGAAATCTTAAGGAGAAAGGAATCCACTTATCAATGGTACTTCTGCTGATCGGCATCATCCCGTTGATCGCTGTTTCAGCGATATCCGTGATCGCTAATTCATTCAAAAGCAAGAGCAGTATTGAAGCGATCATTTACTCCAAACTGAACGCAAGCGCGATCACGATGGGGAAATATTTTGAATATGATATCGAACATGATGTGTTTGAACCGCTCGATGCGGCTTCACTGGAATATATCGACTGTCTGAAAAATGAAGACATCGAACTGACGGTCTTTGAAGCAGACACGCGTGTAACGACATCCATTGCGGATCCGAACAATCCGACCGGCCGTAATGTGGGGACCAAGGCAAAAGACGGTATCTGGGATATCGTAAGCAAGGGCGGGATCGTCCAGGATAAGAACGTTCAGATCGCGGGCGAAGACTACTATGTATGCTATGTTCCGCTCTATTCGGGCGATCAGGTCTGGGGCATGGCTTTTGCCGGTACGCATATGAGCCATGTATCCGACATCATCACTTCGATGACGGTTTCGATGGTCCTGATCGCGCTGCTGTGCGTGATCGCGATCGGTATTGTGATCTTCCTGATCTCCAACAGGATCAAACATTCGATCAGGCAGGAAGTTAAGCAGATCGTTACGATCGCAGACGGTGATCTGACATCTGATGAAAGAATGCATTCCAGCATCTTCGAGTTCAATCAGATCGCAGCGGCGATCGTACGCCTCAAAGAGGGTCTGACTGAGATCATCGGCAATGTACAGAGTATTTCTACCAACTTAAACGATACTTCCGTAGGCGTAGCGGAATCCGCTGAGTCCGGTGCGGAAGGCTCCAGACATATCAAAGAAGCCATCGACGAGCTCGCACATGCCGCGCAGAGCATGGCAGAGAGCGTACAGGATGTCAACGAGCAGGTCGGCGAGATGGATAACAACATCGTCGGTATCTCCGATAACGTTGAGCGCTTAAGCGACAGCTCGCGCAATATCAAGAAGGCAAACGAGGAAGTTGAACAGTTCATGGACAATCTGTATCAGAGTTCCCTGGATTCCGTACAGGCAGTCAACAGCATCAACGAGTCTGTAGGCGAGACCAACAAGTCCATCGAAAAGATCAACGATGCGATCAAACTGATCATCGATATTGCAAGCCAGACGAATCTCTTAAGCTTAAATGCCAGCATTGAAGCCGCAAGAGCCGGCGTAGCAGGCAAGGGCTTTGCAGTCGTAGCGGAAGAGATCGGCAAGCTCGCAGAGCAGTCTTCGGAAGATGCAAATACGATCAAGGCGATCGCGGACGAGATCATGGAACGTTCCGAAAAAGCGGTTCAGGCTTCCGAGAACGTAAAGGACATCATAGATAAAGAGCAGGATCTTGTGAACAAGACGCAGGAGAAGATCAAGGTCCTGAACGAAGAGATCGAAAGCTCGATCGAGCAGATCGATTCCATCAGCAGACAGACACAGGAACTCGAGACGGTCAAGACCAACATCATCGCAAACATCAGCGACCTCTCGGCAGTATCCGAAGAGAACGCTGCAAGCAACCAGGAAGTCAACGCATCGATCATGGGCGTTACGGACAACATTGCAAGCATCAGTGATGAGACGACCGGTGTCAAGGACCAGGCGGTTGAGCTGAACAAGCAGATGCAGCGTTTCAAGATCAAATAACAAATTGCAAGATGTGAGTTTTTCGTTTCTACCCCAAGAAAGAGGCCTCCCGGAGATCCGGGGGGCCTCTTTGCATAGGTTGGGATTGTTTCGCAATTTGCAGATGTGTTATACTGTAAAGGATTTGGTGCTTTAAAGGGGCGACTTAAATGAAAAATAGACTACTTTTTTCAGAGGAGGAATCTGACAGATGAGTGATTACAGAATGGGAACCAAGTGCGTACAGGGTGGCTATACACCGGCAAACGGTGAGCCGAGACAGATCCCGATCGTACAGTCTACGACTTTTAAATATGCGACAAGTGAAGATATGGGCAAGCTTTTTGACCTTGAAGCAAGCGGCTATTTCTATACACGTCTGCAGAATCCGACCAATGACTATGTGGCGGCCAAGATCGCTGAGCTCGAGGGCGGCACGGCAGCGATGCTGACATCTTCCGGCCAGGCGGCGAATTTCTTTGCGCTTTTTAATATCTGCGGCAACGGCGATCATATCGTTTCTTCTTCAAGCATCTACGGCGGTACGTTCAACCTGATCTCCGTGACGATGGCGCGCATGGGGATCGATGTGACATTCGTTGCACCGGACTGCACGGAAGAAGAGTTGAACGCGGCATTCCGCCCGAATACAAAGGCTGTATTCGGTGAGACGATCGCCAATCCGGCGCTGACCGTACTTGATATCGAGCTGTATGCAAAATGCGCGCATGCGCATGGCGTGCCGCTTATTGTGGACAATACATTCGCAACACCCGTAAACTGCAGACCGTTTGAGTGGGGTGCGGATATCGTCACACATTCAACGACAAAATACATGGATGGTCACGGCGTTGCGGTCGGCGGTGCGATCGTAGATTCCGGCAAGTTTGACTGGATGGCGCATGCCGATAAGTTCCCCGGTCTTTGCACACCGGACGAGAGCTACCATGGTCTGACATATGCCGAGAAGTTCGGCAAGGAAGGCGCTTTTATCACAAAGTGTACCGCGCAGCTGATGAGAGACCTCGGTTCGATCCAGTCACCGCAGCATGCTTTTTACTTAAATCTCGGACTGGAGAGCCTGCATGTCCGCATGCCGCGCCATTGTGAGAACGGCCAGGCGGTTGCGGAGTTCCTTGAAAAGCACCCGAAGGTAGTAAAGGTCAACTACTGCGGTCTTCCGGGTGACCGTTTCCATGAACAGGCCAAAAAGTATCTGCCGAACGGCTCCTGCGGCGTTGTCAGCTTTGAACTTGCCGGCGGAAGAGAAGCGGCGCAGGTATTCATGAGACATCTGAAACTGGCGGCGATCGAGACGCATGTGGCGGATGCGAGAACATGCTGCCTCAATCCCGCAACATCCACGCACCGTCAGATGACAGACGAGCAGCTTGCGGCAGCAGGCATCCCGGCAGGGCTTGTTCGTATGTCCTGCGGTCTTGAGAGCAAGGAGGACCTGGTCGCGGATATCGCGCAGGCATTGGATCAGATTTAAGGAGAGTTATTTTAAGTTATGCCCATTAAGATTCCGAACAGCTTACCCGCGGCGGAGACGCTCCGCAGCGAAAATATATTTGTCATGACCGAGGACAGAGCGATCAAGCAGGATATTCGTCCGCTTGAGATCCTCATGGTCAACCTGATGCCCAAGAAGATCCCGACGGAGACACAGTTTTCCCGTATCCTCGGCAATACGCCGCTTCAGATCAACTTGGAGCTTGTGGCACCTGCGTCGCACGAATCCAAGAATACGCCGGTAGAGCATCTCCAGCGATTCTACAAGAGCTTTAGTGAAGTACGCGACCGCAAATTCGACGGCTGCATCATTACAGGGGCGCCGCTTGATTTTGTTGAGTATGAGGATGTGGATTATTGGGATGAGGTTGTGGAGATCCTCGACTGGACCAAATCGCATGTCCACAGTTCGATCTTCCTGTGCTGGGGCGCACTTGCAGCCTACTATCACTTCTACGGCATCCGCAAGTATGAACTTCCGGAGAAGCTGTTTGGCGTCTTCCCGCATACGGTGGATTACAAGCAGTCGATCCTCTTCCGTGGTTTTGATGATGTGTTTTATGTGCCGCATTCCCGTCATGTGAACGTGCGCCGGGAAGACGTGGAGAAGGTGCCGGAGCTCAAGATCCTGGCAAGCTCCGAGAAGACAGGCGTGCATGTTGCGATGACGCAGGGCGGCCGCCGGATCTTTGTGCTCGGTCATATGGAGTATGATCCCGATACGCTGAAGCAGGAATATGACCGCGACGTTGCGGCAGGGCTTCCGATCCATGTACCGGACAATTATTATCCGGATGATGATCCGACCAAGCCACCGCTGGTACGCTGGCGTGCGCATGCGAATCTTTTCTACAGCAACTGGCTGAACTACTTCGTATACCAGTCTACGCCCTATGATGTCATGGAGATCGACGGCAGGGAAAAGAGCGCGGAAGAATAAAACGACAGTTTTTGAGAGCATCTACAGGATGCTCTTTTTTTTTATAAAAATTTTATATAGCATAGCAAAAAAGATATTAACTCCTATCGTGTCATATGATATAATTATTCTGAAAATTCTGAACTTAATTGCACAAAACACCGTACGATAGGAGAATTCGGATGAAAAAGACGAAAAACACTACCATAGCTGCAACTCTGAAATCCATGTTTTCATTTGCGAACGGTATGCTGGCGCTGAACTCGGTTCTGCTGATCGCATTCCTTGCTGTCATCGCCTTCAATGTAGCGAACTTCTATAAAGTGGACTACGTAACAGAGACCAAGCAGATGGAGATCCGTAAGGATGTTCAGACGATCAACAAACGTCTTCTCGTTGCACTTGCGGCGAATGATCCCGCTGTGACGCAGGAACAGGCGGACGATTTTGCAAAGCGTTTTGACAAGATCCAGGGATACATCAATACGGTCGGCGATAACTTAAACGACGCTGCCCTGAAGTCGGAATTGACCGCTGACTGGCAGGCATTTTCTGATGCATCCTATAAGTTCCTTGATATCGTAAACAACGGACAGCCCGGAGAAGCGATCCAATACTACGATACGGCCTACAATGATATCTCCGAGAAGCTTGCCGATGCGCTCGACCTTGCAGGCAACAAAGCGGATGCGGCGATCGATGGGAAGTACACTCTGATCATGGCGCTGACGATCATAGCGATCGTTTTGGCGATCATTGTTTTGATCCTATGCAACATGATCACAAGGAAGCGCTCCAATAAGCTTGTCAAGGAGATCTCCGACAGCCTCGCGATCCTTGTCGGTGCATCCGAAGAGATCGCAAAGGGCAATGTACACGTTGCGATCGATTATGATAAGGAAGATGAGATCGGTAAAGTGGCGACGGAACTTCGCGAAGCACTTGCAACGATGGCAGGATACATCGATGAGATCAGCGAAGTGATGTCCACTATGGCGGCCGGCAATTTTGATATTCGTTTCAATGAAGACTTCAGGGGCGATTTCGTGGATATACAGGTTGCGGTCGATCGGTTTGCAGAGCAGATCTCAGCCAGCATGAACGAGATCATGATGGTGTCCGGTCAGGTATCCGGCGGTGCGGATCAGATCGCGGGTGCGGGACGTACCCTTGCGGAGAGCTGCACGGACCAGGCCAATATCGTAGAAGACCTTTCCGGTACGGTCAACAAGATCACCAAACAGATCGAAGACAATGCGCGTGAAGCCGGCAATATCAGTCGCGAAGTGGATAACGTATCCGACGGCATCGTAGAAGGCAACGCAAAGATGCAGGATGTTGTGAACGCGATGAAAGAGATCGAAGCAACATCTCAGGAGATCGGTAAGATCATCGATACCATCAACAGCATCGCAGACCAGACCAACCTGCTTGCACTCAATGCTTCCATCGAGGCAGCCCGTGCAGGCGAAGCAGGCCGCGGCTTTGCAGTCGTAGCAAACGAAGTAAGTTCGCTTGCCGGCCAGTCTGTTGAGGCGGCACAGAATACGACCAAACTGATCGAAGCGGCGGTAACGGCTGTGAACGATGGCATGCGCATCGCGAACGGTACGGCGGATGAGCTTTCCGCAATGGTTGATAAGGTAAAAGACATCAACGATAAGGTCAACAAGATCGCGAAGGCTTCCGAAGCACAGGCGATCGCGGTGAAGGAACTGAACTCCAACATCGGCAACATCTCTTCCGGCGTCGAGACCAATGCGGCGACATCCGAAGAGAGTTCGGCACTGAGCATGGGCCTCAACGAACAGGCGGATTCCATGAAGGAACTCGTAAACCAGTTCAAGCTTCGTTCCTGAAATGAGCCAGGGGGACGGGGTGCCTGGTCCAAAAATCGCAATATCAATCCTCGGATTTCCGAAAGAGATCCGAGGATTTTCATCGATGTATTCTTTTACGCCCCTCTGACGGATAGTATGTTAGAGACGGAAGGAGTTTGCTATGTTGGAAATCTTGCGTAATAACATTCGGAGAGATCTGTATCGGAACCGGATTACATATCTTCTTATGGGATTGCTGATCGCTGTCGGCATGTATATTGCTTCTTCATTGGCGGCCATCACCTATTCCTATAATCTCGTCTGCGAGAAGAATTATATCGATTCCAATTATCAGGACGGACAGTTTTCCCTTAAGAAACCTCTGACGGATTCGGAGGAGTCTTTCCTGGAAAAGCAGGGCTATGGGCTGGAACGGATTTTTTCATTCGATCTTAAGCAGGAAGACGGCAGTATCCTTCGCATCTTTAAGAACCGCCAAAAGATCGATCTGCTGGTCCTTGATAAAGGGCATCATCCCAAGCAGCTGCAGGAGCTTGTACTGGACAAGTGCTATGCATCTTCAAACGGGATCGCAGTCGGAGACAGCATACAGCTTGGTTCGCAGTCGTATCAAGTCTGCGGGATCGGTTCTGTCACGGATTATGATATGCCGTCCAGAGGACTGTCTGATTACAGCTCTGACAGTGAATCGTTCGGTCTCGTATTCCTGACAGATCAGGGATATGAAGCATTGCTCTCGCAGATCGGAGACGGCACAAGGCAGGAATATGTATACTCCTATAAGCTGCCGGAAGGCGGTACGGATGATGACCTCCGTGAGAAAATCCAGGCCTCCTTCGGTGCAAACGCGAATGTCCTTACGTTTGTTCCGCGGGCCAATAATGAGAGAATGTGTTCTGCCGTGGCGGATGGATTTGCATATGAGATAGCCGGTTTTATCATCGGGATCGGGTTACTGGTCCTCGTGTCCGTCGTATTCTATCTTGGAATAAAATCTGCGATCGAGAAGGAAAGCGCTTCTATCGGGTCACTTTATGCCATGGGTGTGAAGAAGACATATGTGATCATCATGTATCTGGCGCCGCCGACGCTGATCGCATTTGTCGCAGGATCGCTGGGATGGCTGGCCGGAATATGGTTCAGCGCGGCAGAGCTCATTTCCAATTCCGATTATTACTGCATACCCTATGTCCCGATCCGGACATCGCCGCTCATTTTTGTTTATTGCGTACTGGTACCTCCGATCGTTTGTTTTCTGATCAATTTTTTCAGATTAAACAGGGTCTTTTCGATGGCACCGGTGGCGCTACTCAAGGGAACGATCAACAATGATGTCCGGCAGTACAGAAGTCGGGGAAAAGGGCGCAGCATCCTGTGCGATCTGATCTTTTCACGTTTCTTAAAGGATATAGGACTATTTGCCGTTCTCCTGATCGGATCCCTTGTGTCCGGAATGATCTATATGCTGGGAATCGGGATCGGCCAGTTTGTAAACAATATTGAAGAAAAGCTTCCGCAGGAGATCAACTATGAGTATGTGTATGACCTCATGGAAGATTCGGATGCGCCGGTAAAGACGGGTGAAGCGGTATACAAAAAGGTCTTTAAGATCGGCGACGAGGAATATATGTCCGATATTCAATTCATCGGGCTTGAACCGACCGGTCAGTTCTTCCACGTGGATACGAAAGATCTGAACGGAAAAGTGCTGATCAGCAGCGCGGTCGCTTCACACTATGACCTGGAGGAAAATGACGAGTTCACCGTATATGATGACCTGACGGGAAAAGCATATACGTTCTCCGTCGCCGGTATAGCAGATTATGATGTTATGTTAACTGCCTATATGGACATCGACGATCTGCGCGAACTGCTGGGCAAGGGAAAAGTTTATAACAGCATATACGCGAACGAGGTCTGCGATTACGCACCGTCGGAGCTGCGCGGCTCATATAAGAGGATAGACTATCTGAAACCGGTTGAGAGCTTTAATCTCGAGTCGGGGAGAATGCGGATATTCTTAATAACGGTATCATTACTCTTTTATATGGCGATGGTCATTTTCATCGTGCGGTTCTCCGTAAACGGAGGGATGCATCATATCGCGATCCACTCTGTACTGGGATACAGCAACAGGGAACTTCAACTGATCTTTCTCTCCAGTACGGCGGTATTCACTGTTTTGTGCGGGATCGTCGGATTGCTTACGGGGTTCGGATTCTCCGGTATCGTCGTCCGGTACCTGATGAATACAACCCCCATCGGGATTCATTTAAAATATCCCGTTGTGTCGTTCATAAGAGATGTCGCTGTTGTGATCTTCGTATATCTGATAGCGGCGTTCGGTCCTTCCCGGCAGATCAAAACAATAAACGAGCTTGATCTTGTACGGGCAAACGAATAGAGAAAGGCGGCTGGGTTTCATGATAACTGTTAGCAATATAAAGAAAACATATGGCAGCGGAAGCGGTAAGGTTGAAGCGTTAAAAGGTGTTTCCTGCACCATTGAGGCAGGAGAAAAGTGCGTGATCATCGGCTCATCCGGTAGCGGAAAATCAACCTTGCTGAACTGCATCGGCGGTTTGGAAACACCGGATGAGGGCGAGATACTGGTTGACGGAACAGAGATCACGCACCTTAAAAAAGAGGACTTGCGGTGTTTTCGAAGAGATAAATTGGGTTTTGTATTCCAATTCTATAATCTGCTCCCCAATCTGTGCGTCAGGGATAATATCAGAGTCGGAGCGGGGCTGAGCAAATCGCCGATGGACTATGAGATGCTGTTGCATACCTTGGGGCTTGAGCGACTTGAGAAAATGTATCCGCCCGAACTGTCCGGCGGCCAACAGCAGAGGGTTTCCATCGCAAGGGCACTGATCAAGAATTCACCGGTGCTTCTGTGCGACGAGCCGACGGGTGCTTTGGATTCCGTAACTTCCAAAGAGATCCTGAAACTGCTTGAGGAGATCAATAAGCAGTATGGGACAACGATCGTCATGGTCACACATAACAATGCGATCCCCAAAATGATGGATACGACGATCGTGATGAAGGACGGTCTGATCGTAAGAACGGAAAAGAATTCGAATCCTGTGCCGGCTGAAGAACTGGACGATCTGTAATGAGCCAGGGGGACGGGGTGCCTGGTCCAAAATAGCAATGTCAATCCTCGGATTTCAGCGATGAGGTCCGGGGATTTTTTCTGCAAAATGAAGTTTCTACCTGCACTTGCAATATACACACGAAACGGGTATAATTGAATTATGATAAAGAGCTTTGCTGATAAGGAAACAGAAAAGATATATAAACAGATTTTTTCCAAAAAGTTACCGCATGATATTCAGCGGATAGCGCTTCGTAAGTTGATCATGATCGATAATGCTACACGGTTGGAAGATTTGCGTGTCCCACCGGGGAACCATCTGGAACCTCTTAGCGGGGGTCGCGAGGGGCAGTACAGTATTCGAATCAACGATCAATATAGGATCTGCTTTAAAGAAGAGAAGAATGAATTCTATGATGTAGAGATTGTAGATTACCATCGCTAGGAAGGAGGACCACATGACCAATCATATCGAAACGCCGACTATGGGCGAGATTCTGTCGGAAGAATTTATGGAACCGCTGGGAGTATCGGCATACAGACTTGCACGTGAGATTCATGTTCCGGTATCGCGCATTCAGGATATTTTGCATAACAGAAGGAAGGTTACGGTCGACACGTCTATCCGTTTGGCGAAATACTTTGGGGTCTCCGACAGATTTTTCCTGAATATGCAGAACGATATCGACATCAGAGAAGTAAAGATAGCTCTGAATTCTGATATTGAATCGATCAATCCATATCAGGCGGCAGTGATGTAATGTCTCGGGAAGGACGTTGCGTGATCCAGACTATATTTCTCGTCCGGCTGTCATATGATGGCCGGATTTTCTGTAATGTAATAGGCGCATCAGGGAGTTCCGGACGGTATAGAATATGAGAAAATCTGTGGGCAGGCGTAAGGCTTGCCCCTTTTTTGTTTGTGACTAATTTCCCTGTCGCATTCTGAAAAAATATTTCGTATAAACTTTCGAAGGAAAAGTATAGCATGATATAATGGCGATGATACGGAAACGTGATTCGTACAGAGGACCACAGTGCTTAACAGCGTAGAAGCAGATCCTGCCATTCCGTGGTACGGGCCTGTGTATTTGAATGAGCTTTATGGGGTAGCGAAATAAGGGGGAAACAAGCAATATGATGGGAAGTATTAGAATAAAACTGATCGGTTCACTTCTGTTTGGACTGATGATGTTCCTGACGAATTTCTGTGGGAGAGGATCTGCTGTCAGTGTGCATGCTCGGAATGTGAGTAATGAAAGTGAGCTGGCGTCTGCGATTTCTGATGAGGAGTCTGAAATCACCTTGACAAGCTATATAAGGTGGGGGAGGATCACAAATATTGGACATACTTGCACGATCAATTTGGCTGGTTATGGAATATCAGGACCAGACCCTCTGGATGTTACCAATAATGGTAGGTTAACAATAAATGGAACGGGGAGTATTCATGAATTGGATATTAGAGGCGGCGGTAGCGCTACTTTAAGCACCGGAATCAGCATTCAAGATCTCGACCTCTCTGACGGTACGTTCACGATGGACGGCGGAACCATAGCCGGCACTCTTTTCACAAGTCCAAATACAACTTGCACGTTGAACTCGGTCACTGTTCGAAACATCATCATGGTAGGCGGCACAATCACCATTACAGGCGGCACGATTTCCGGCAACATTAACTTGAGTGGCGGAACGCTTATTAAGAACGGCGGCCAAATAACTGGCGATATTGAACTTCGTGGCGGTACTTTCATTGATAACACCAGCTCCGGTTCATCTTCGTCAGGCTCGTCTGATAGTTCTGACAAGAAAAGCTCTCACAAAAAGCACACCACGGCCTCTGCAGATTACGACTACTCTGAACAGAACGGTCAGTTTGTCTACGGTGGACTGGTTGACGGCGTGTTTGCCCCGACGACCATGATCCCTGCATCGGCGTATCCGAAGTTTAACAGCTTTCTGGTTAAGAAAATGAGTGCCGCTGAAGCAGGATCTACGCTCTCTGTAAACGCAGACCCGTGGACCAGCATCAATAAGGCGGTCGCAGATACTTTTACGGAAAAAGGGGACATAGGGCTGGCGATCAAGTACACGCAGGGAGGAGTTCCGCTCCAAGTCACGATCCCGGCCGGCGAGAACCTGTCAGAGCAGCTTGATGAGAACGGCTCATTGGTTTTCCTAAGCTTGCACAGCTCTACGGGGCAGCTCCTGTAACAGAGCAGACAGAATGAGCCTTGAGAGCGGAGATGGGAGGAGAATGAGTATATGAATATGAATAAGAGCATTTTTGCAAGTTTTTTCATGTTTCTAATTGTGAGTTGTATTGCAGGATGCGCTGCTTCCGAGACGCAGAATAGTAAGACTGTCGGAATGACAGAAACGGTTACTGCAAACGAAGGTGCTTCGGCTGAAGAATCGGATAAGAACGAAAAGGGGACTGTGGTTATTCTGGCGACCGGTGGCACGATTGCCGGTGCGGGAGAAGCGGGAAAAGAGACCGGTTACAAGCCGGGGACTTTAACCGTGGACTCGTTGATAAATGCAATTCCCGGACTTACTGATATTTCAAATATTAAGGCTGAACAGATTTGCAATGTTAATTCTGATGACATCACATCTGAAATCTGGATAGAATTGGCCAATAGAATAAATGAAATGGCTCAGGATGAGAATATTTCCGGATTTGTTATTACTCATGGAACAGACACAATGGAAGAAACTGCGTTTTTTCTGAACCTGGCAGTCAAAACAGATAAGCCGGTTGTCTTGACAGGATCAATGAGACCTGCGACTGCAATATCGGCAGACGGATCTATGAATCTCTATCAGGCTGTTTGTGTCGCTGCTTCAAAAGAAAGCAGAGGAAAGGGAGTGATGGTTGTTTTCTCTGACAAGATCTTCTCGGCACGGTCAGTGAAAAAGGTGAGCACATATAATGTGATGGCAATTTCCGCGGGTGAAACAGGCAGTATCGGAGTAGTTCGGAATAATGAAGTATCCTTTTATGAGGAAACTACCAGAAAACACACTGTTGACACGGAATTTGATGTGAAAGGTGTAACCAAACTTCCTAATGTTCAGATCGTTTATTTTGCAGTTGACGCGGATCCTGAAATGGTAAAATATGCAGCAGAGCACGCTGATGGACTGGTAATAGCAGGGGCCGGTGCCGGAGAGTTCAGTGAAGGATTTATTGATGCTATCAATGGATTTGATATTCCCGTGGTGATCAGTTCAAGAATAGATGATGGAATTATTACACAGGATGCGGTTTTATGCGATAAGACTGTAGCAGCAAACGATCTTTCACCACAAAAGGCCGCGATACTTCTTCGCCTGGCAATTATGAATAAAACTACAACAAAGGATGAACTGGTCAGACTTTTTGATACATACTGATTTGCTAACGCCTGATGATACTGACGAATCGTTTTCTGTATAAAACGGGATGTATTTGCGTCCGGCTGTCATACGATGGCCGGATTTTTTTTTGTCCTATTTTCTGATCAGAGCAACTGGAGATGGACTATCCGGATCCTAAGGATGCCGTTTTCTATGAAGTAGTTATGGAAAAAAGAAAAAGCGACGATGCATATCTTGTTACCGGCAATATCAAGCATTTTCCGGAAAAGCATTTTGTAGTAACACCACGCGAGATGCTCGATATTTTTTTCTTTTTAGTCTATGCCTGCTGGTTTGCAACAAAGGGAAAATGTGTGCAGAAGGATGATGCCACTGAAGTGATCGAAAAGATACGTAATGCTGACCTTGCGACCTGGCGCATATGTCGCCGGAAGAGTTTCGAAAGGTATTGCAACAGTAGTATCTTCCGCTATCAGTTTTCCTGATAACAGACGATCAGATCAAATGATCATAAAAGTACTTGCAATTTACACACCAATGCTAGTATAATCTGATCATATCAATCGCCGATATGGTATAAGCGGCGGGATGAACAGGATCGCGACAGGCGATCGGGAGGTTTTATCATGAGCAGCAACAGAATCGAAAGAAAGGAAATGGCAGTTATGATGATGTCCATGATGTGCATGTGCATGCATATCCATGGATCATTTGTCGTGCCTTAAACCTTTCCTGAGCATATACAGGATATTTGAATGACAGGCACGAAAGTGTCTGTCATTTTTTGTTGCACAAAATAGGCAAGCAAGGCGGTGCTTGCTTTTGCTAAATGGAGGAAAGATGAAAAAGACGATCTACTTTGCAGGAGGATGCTTCTGGGGGACACAGAAGTTCTTCGACCAGTTTGAAGGTGTATTAGAGACGGCAGTCGGATATGCAAATGGGGAAAAAGCAAATCCCACATACGAAGAGGTATGTAACGACAGCGGTCATGCAGAGACGGTGAAGGTAGTATATGACGAGACGCAGATCAGCCTTAAGGAACTTCTGGAGTATTACTTCCTGATCATTGATCCGACGTCGGTTAATAAGCAGGGAGAGGATGAGGGTATCCAGTATCGAACCGGCATCTATTTTGAAGATGAAGCTGATCTTCCCGTGATCAGAGAATATGCGGATGGAGTGCAGAAGAAGCTTCTGGCACCGCTGGCGGTAGAGATTGGGAAGCTTGAAAGCTTCTATCTTGCCGAGGAGTACCATCAGAAGTATCTCGTTAAGAATCCTACAGGTTACTGTCACATCAATCCGAGACTTTTCAGCCTTCGGAAAAAATAGAACATGATTTGAATACCGCACCGGACGGGACGAAATTTTAATGTGCACAAGCCCCCTCGGACAGCGGATTTCAAATAAATCAAAAGCAAAAAATTAGAAGAACAATATTTTATTTCAGGAGGAACAATTATGAAAAAGCAAATCTCATTATTTTTAACAGCAATACTGACAGCCGGCGTGCTTGCAGGCTGCGGTGCAGCAAAAGCGGCAGAATCAGGAACGGCGCAGGATACGGCAAAGCAGGAAACAGAGCAGGCATCCGCACAGGAAGAGAAAACGGAAGCCCCTGCAGATACCGATAAGAAGATCGTGATCGGTGCGAATCCCGTACCGCATGCGGACATTCTTGACAATGCGCTGAAGGCAGCACTTGCTGAAGACGGCTGGGAACTGGAAACAGTTGTGTTTGAAGACTATGTGCTTCCGAACACTTCTTTGGAAGAGGGCGAACTTGATGCGAACTACTTCCAGACACTCGGTTACATGAATCAGCAGAACACGGACGCAGGCCTACATCTGGCGGCAGTAGCAGGTGTTCATATCGAGCCGATGGGTATCTATTCCGAGAAATACAAGTCTCTCGAAGAACTTCCCGACGGCGCACAGATCGGTATTCCGAACGATCCGGAGAATACGGAACGTGGTCTGAATCTTCTGGTGCAGAAGGGACTTTTGAAATCCCTTGGCGGATATGGAACAGACGATGGTGTGACAGCAGAATCCCTTGTTGATGATAAGGAAGCAAATCCGCACGGTTACCAGATCACAACGCTTGAGGCAGCAAGCCTGCCGCTTGCACTCTCCGATCTGGATGCAGCGACCATCAATGGCAACTACGCACTGGGCGCTGAACTCCCGTCCAAGTTCCCGGCTCTCGATATTGAGGAATTCGATGACGAAACTTCCGTTCGCCGTACCAATTTCATCGTTGTAAGACAGGGCGATGAAGAGACAGAGAAAACGAAAGCAATCGTAAAAGCGATCCAGTCCGAAACTGTTAAAAAATACATTGAAGAGGCGTATAAAGGATCCGTTATTCCGTCCTTTATCGATCCGCAGTAAAGCATATGATCAGAATACACAATGTACGGAAATCCTTTCAGGACCTTGATGTCCTGAAAGGAATTTCCTTTGCAATTGAAGATAGCGAGATCTTCGGGATCATCGGACAGAGCGGAGCGGGTAAGTCAACGCTCTTAAGGTGCATAAACGGACTGGAGGCATATGATTCCGGTGAGATCGAAGTCGATGGAACGGTTGTATCCGTTAAAGATAAAAGCAAATTAAAATATCTGCAAAAGCAGATGGGCATGATCTTTCAGGGATTCAATCTGCTTGAGAGACTCGATGTTTATGATAATGTCGCGCTTCCGCTGAAATTCTGGGGGATTTCACCGAAAACGCCAGAAAACAGAAAGAAGATCCAGGAACTGCTTGGACTCGTGGGGCTTGAGGACAAAGTACATGCAAAGCCCAGGGAACTTTCCGGCGGACAGAAGCAGCGCGTGGCGATTGCAAGGGCACTTGTGCTGGATCCGCGTTTTCTCTTGTGTGACGAGGCGACAAGCGCACTCGATCCGGAGATTACAAAGGAGATTCTGGGACTTTTGCAGAAGATCAACAGGGAACTGGGCATCACGATCGTGATCGTGACGCATCAGATGGAGGTCGTAAAGCAGGTTTGCGATCGAGTTGCTTTCTTAAGTGACGGCGTCGTTCTCGCAGAAGGTAAGCCGGAGGATCTTTTCGTAAAACCGGATCGCCCCGAGATCAGGTCCTTCCTGCGTGAGGAGAGTAATCTGCTTCCCAAAGAGGGCGTGAATATTCAGCTCTTTTTCTCAGGGGAAGGTTCGGATGAGCCTGTCGTGACACATATGGCCAGGACGCTTCAGCGGGATTTTTCCATCTGCTGGGCGAAACTGGAAGACTTTCGTGAGAATGTGTATGGCAGCCTTGTAATCAATGTGAGAAAAGAAGACCGGGAGAGCGTTTGCGCATTCCTGGATGAGAAAAAAGTAGCGTGGGAGGTGATCAGCTGATGGGAATCATTTCAACGACCGGCATGACAAAAATTATCTTTGACTCACTCGGTCAGACGCTTTATATGGTATTCTGGTCAACTGTTTTTTCTGTTATACTCGGTTTTATACCGGCAGTGATCATGACATTGACTGCACCGGACGGGCTTCACCCGATCCGCTGGGTTTATGAAGTACTCAGTTTTATTGTGAATGTATTTCGGAGTTTTCCGTTTATCATTCTGCTGGTGATCCTGATCCCGTTTACGAGACTGATGGTCGGTAAAGCGATCGGAACGACTGCTTCCATCGTGCCGCTTACCATCTCGGCGATTCCGTTTATCGCAAGGGTGTTTGAGAGCAGCCTTCGTGAGACCGACCATGGCGTTATCGAGGCGGCCAGATCATTCGGTGCATCGAACCTGCAAATCCTGCTTCGCGTTTACGTGAAGGAGTCGATTCCGCGCATGCTGAATGGGATCGTACTGCTTGTGATCTCGCTGATCGGCTATTCTGCAATGGCGGGGACCGTTGGCGGCGGCGGGATCGGTGATATTGCGATCCGATACGGGTATCAGCAGTATAAGACGGATTATCTCGTGGTATGTTCCGTTATCCTGATCATTTTTGTCCAGATCATCCAGATGATCGGCAATCGTATGTACAAGCAGTTATCTTAAGAAAAGAGGGTGATTGAATGGCAGACTATGAATTGATAAAAGAACAGGCCGCTGCGTTTGCGGAAGCGGAGAATGATTATGTACCGCTTCTTGCGAATGTATCGGCGCTCCTGTATGAGGCGATTGACCGCCTGAATTGGGCAGGTTTCTATCTGATGGACAGAGGAAGTCTGCTCCTTGGACCGTTTCAAGGGAAAAGTGCCTGCATCCGGATTCAGCCGGGAAAAGGTGTATGCGGCACTGCGGTCGCAGAAGACCGCACGCAGCGCGTACCGGATGTACATGCATTTCCGGGACATATCGCCTGCGACAGCGCATCGCGTTCCGAGATCGTTGTGCCGATCCACAGCGGCGGCAGGATCGTAGGTGTTCTGGATATCGACAGCCCGGAAGAGGACCGGTTTTCTCCGGAGGATGAAGAGGGATTGAAAGCTCTGGTTGGTGTAATCGAGCAGGTGGCAGACTTTTCCCGTTTGAGAGCATAGCGAAAACGGGCATTTTTACGCGGGCGTTTCCACCTTGATGTGCGACCAAATATGTGGTATAATTTAGACACGAAAGGAGATCCGCTATGCAAATTGTTCCGATGAGAGATTTGAAAAATACAGTTGAGATCGAACGCAAGTGTGCAGCATCCGGAGAGCCGGTATTTGTTACTAAAAACGGATATGGCCGGCTGGTTGTGATGGATATTGAATACTATGAGCGTACGATGAAAAAGATGGATGAAGCCAGCCTTGTGAACAAGGGTATTGCTGAATACGAAGAAGGTAAGATCACAGATGGCAAGACATCGCTTAAGAGATTGAGACAGAAGCATGGCATCTAAAGGATGTTCTTACTATTTGACAGAAACGGCCGAGGCGGATGTTGATGAGGCATTTGCGTATATTTCCATTGATCTTTCCAACCCGGAAGCTGCAAGTGATTTTGCAGATGAACTTGAGGGGAAACTTGAAGAATTGTGTAAGGCACCCAGAACGGGGCGTCCGGTTGAAAACGATTATCTAAAGCGCAGTGATGTAAGACGGATTCTGGTTGGAAATTACGTCGCATACTATCTGGTTGATGAGGAAAAGAAGGCGATCATCGTGTTGCGTGTTGTCTATGGCAAGCATCAGGGAGTTCCGGGCGGATGAGGCTTTTTCTAATCCTTATATCACGTAGTCGCCGCCATACAATGCGCGCTGACGATCGACGATATCCTGAAGTGAGATGCCGGCGAGATACCCGTTGATCACGTCGGCCAGCCCTTTCCAGATCGGAAGCGTCGCGCATTCAGAGCTGCGTTCGCATGCGGCGCTGTTTTGACCGACACAGTCTACGGGCGCAAGTGACCCTTCTGTGAGAAGCAGGATATCCAAAACCGTGATCTTGGAAGGATCGCGTGCCAGCATATAGCCGCCCTGTGCACCTCGTTCGGTACGCAGGATGTCGGACCGGTTCAGGATCGGAATGATCTGCTCCAGATATTTTTTGGATATGCCCTGTCTTTTTGCAATCTCATTCAAAGAAATGTATCCGTTATTCGGGTGTTCTGCCAGGTCGATGAGCATATGCAGTGCATAGCGGCCTTTCGTGGATATTTTCATCCGTCTCTCCTTTGAAATATTAATCAGGATTAAATATAAAGATAATAGCTTTCCGTGTCCCTGTTTCCGATCTTGGCAAGGACAAAATGAATATTTTCAAATGCGCGCTTTCCGTCGGAACGTTCTCCGAAGAAGCGCTGCTGGATCTTCGCCGGTGTCTCGTGCATATCGGCAATAAAACCCTGCCGCTCGAGCGCATCGTTGACTTCCTTGACCGAGTATCCGTGCAGCATCGGCTCTCCGAGGAAGGCGGTGATATCGGATAAGGTGCGAACGCGTTCCGGAGCGCTGTCACCAAGAGTCGTATCATCGGGAAAATCAAAAGCCAGTTTGCTGCCGAACGCGGCGATGTCTGCGATCTTATGAAGTGTCTCCTCAAAGACGGGTAGCGTCAGATAATATGTTACGCCCGGAATCGCAAAATAGGAAGGTGTTTTGGAATCAAAACCTGCTTTTTTCAACTCCTCCCGCATGTCATCCTTCCCGAAGTCGACGGCAACGTAATGCACGTTCTTCGGGATGATCCACTCCAGATGCTTGATCTTCTCCAGCTTATAGCGCTGTGTGTCGGGATGGTCGATCTCAAAGATTTCGATATCGGGATTCGTGTTGCGAAAAGCAAACGTATCCATGCCGGCGCCGCAAATCACATATTGGCACTTGCCAAACTGCCACGCAAAACGCACAAGCTCGCGTTCCGTGAATGCGCCGCGGGAGAGTGGGATCGGCGCGATGTACCGGTCCAGAATGTCGCGGATCTTCCTCCCGCTGAAGGAGTAGGCCGGATCATAAAGCTCTTTATGATAATCATGCTCGATCAGCTGCCCGACTTCTTCGTACTCTTCACGACCCATCAGATCGTAAGCCAGATAATCATCAAAGATCAGGTCCTTTTCGTAATTGGAATGGTAGGCGCGCACGAACGAGCAAAGCTTCGCGGTGACGCTTTCCATATCATCTATCATCATACCACCTCACAGTCAATAACTTATAATACCTATCAGTATTGTAGGATATATTCTATTCGGTTTTTAGTATTGTGTCAAGAGGGCTGTCTGATTACAGCTCTGACAGCGATACCTTTGGTCTTGCGTTCCTGACAGATGACAGTTATGAGGCGTTACTTGTGCAGACAGGAAACGGCACAAGGCAGGAATATGTATACTCCTATAAACTGCCGGAAGGTCATACAGATGCTGACCTTCGTGAACTGATAAAGACTTCCTCTGGCGCAAACGAGAATGTCCTTACATTCGTCCCGCGAGACAATAATGAGAGAATATGCGCCGCAGTGGCTGATGGATTCGGGTATGAAATTGCCGGTTTTGTGAGCCAGGGGGGACGGGGGTGATGGTCCAAAATGAATAGAGAATCACAGAGGTCTTTTCATCCAAGAAAGAATGTTGTATTACGGAGCGCTGCTTCGTATATAGTTTTAGAACCGAAAATAGGAGCGTGGAGGTATTTAATATGGAACTTACAGGAAAACTCAAAGAGCAAGTAGAACAGGCAAAAGATAAAGTAGAGGCCAAGAAGATTATCGAAGAAGCAGGTATGCAGCTTACGGACGATGAACTGGACCAGGTAGCAGGTGGTAAAAAAGTAAGAAAAGGTGATGTCCCTATAACTGATAAGTCTAGGTAAGTCTCTCAAGTAATCATGTCCTCAGGTTTCTACGGGAGCCTGGGGATTTTTTGCATCTGCACTTGGACTATACGCACGAAGCGGATATAATTAAAGCATGGGCGACCGAATTTTTGGCCGACGAATTTCTGTAGCAATGTTGCATCCCCTGCTTCTGTCTCGTATATAGTTATGTAACAGATAACCAAACAGAGGTTAACGCGATGACGAGATTGAACTATAATCTGGAGAAAGAAAGAAAGAAAGAAAGAAAGAAAGAGTAGGTAGAGTCTGCCTGCCTTCTTATAATGGGAAAATTGCGGCACTTGCCGATTCTTTTGAGCTTATGGCTTGAAGGCGTCGGTAGGTGCCGTTTTTGTGTTTAAAAATCCAAAGGAGGGAACAAGATGGAACTTACAGGAAAACTCAAAGAGCAGGTTGAGCAGGCTAAAGATAAAGCAGATGCTAAGAAAATCATAGAAGAAGCCGGAATGCGTTTGAACGATGAAGAACTTGATTTTGTTGTGGGCGGTTTTAGCGATAGCGGCTCGGCGATAATATTGCGGGATGGTCGTTATTGAATCATGTAATAGTGGAACCGAAAATAAGCATAGGAGGTTTTCGAATGGAACTGACAGGAGATCTGAAGAAACGGGTAGAGCAGGCTGAGACAAAGGAAGAAGCAAAGGTTCTTATCGCGCAGGCTGGGATGGAACTGACCGACGAAGAACTGGACCAGGTTGCGGGTGGTTTGTCGGCTTGTTCGTCTCGATCTTCCCCGTTTATTAATTGATCATTGTCCGCTCCGGCATATGCTGGGGCGGGATTTTTGTTAGTATATGATTGACAGGTAACAGCGTTGTCGTTACAATTGAGTTACGAGGAGATTGTGCTATGGAAAAAACATCTACGTTGAACTTAAGAGTAAACCCCACTCTAAAGCAGAATGCAGAATCTGTGCTGGGACGTTTGGGAATACCGATGTCGACAGCTGTTGATATGTTTTTAAACCAGATTGTTTTGGTGGGCGGAATACCTTTCTCCGTAACGTTGCCTAAGGCGCCCGAAAGCATAGATGCTTCTGCAATGAGTGAGGAGCAGATCCATGCTAAGATACAGAAAGGTTATGAATCCTACAAAGCCGGAAGAACGCAGAATGCTGCAACTGCTTTTGAAAGGTTCAGGGAGAGCCATAGATAATGGAAAAGTACATTGTTGAATAATGGACATTGTCCGGCTGTCATATGATGGCCGGTTTTTTGTTCGGAAAGTATCCTTTTGAGCTTCTGTATCGTATATAATGATAGTTACAGAAACATGTAAGTGATCCACAGGGGGTGCAATGTTTATGGAAAATAAAGAGATCAAGAGATCCGAAGAACTGCAGGAAGAAGAATTACAGAACGAGCTATCTGACGAAGAAATGGAGAAGGTAGCCGGCGGGGGCAATTGGATGACCGAATTCTTAGAATGGCTGAAGAATGGTTAATGAGATGTTTGGTATGATAGAATAGATATCAATTTGAGAGGGGGAGTGTATGAAAAAACGATTGGGAATAGTTTTGGCATTGGCTCTTGCCATGTTGCCTTGTGCGACAGCGTATGCAAAACCGGTGGCAGCAGGAGGGGACGAGCATTTATATACGCTGATCCAGCCGATCGGCAATAATGCACTGGCGACTTTACCTATACAGGTTAACAATGACAGATATCCGGGGTATGTGACCCTTTATATGTCCGGCATCTCAAGGGGATGGGAGACGGGATATGATTCCTCAGTTGTGATCGTATCCGATAACGGCGAGATTTTGGGAGGCCCCGGTGTAGAGTGTATTGATGGCAAGCCGATTCGGTACATTCGGTATCATGACGGATCGGGCCTGATGGCCAATATCAAAGAAGGATTTGCTGCCACGATCTATTTTACCGATTGGGACGGATCGGGCGATCTAAACCCGGCCGGAATTCTTTTGCCGGATGGAAGAATGATCCTTCTTGCCACGAATGATCAGTTAGCGTTTCTGGAGGGAAACTATACGGAATATACCGAATATGCGGATACTGTGCAGTATGGCGGTACAGAACATACCGGTACATTTAACTTCTGCGTAGATCAGAAGAATAAGTGAGCCAGGGGGACGGGGTGCCTGGTCCAAAACGAATAGAGAATCACAGAGGTCTTCTCATTACTGAGGGGGCCTTTTTTTCGTTGGCGGAGAACTGCGGATACGGTATAATATTTTCTGTAATAATGTTGTATTGCAGGGCGTTGTTTCGTATATAGTTTTGGAACCAAAAATGAGTATATGGGGGAATGCAAATGGATCAGAAGGATAAGAGGAATAATCAGGAAATCGGCGTTAAGCCTGATGAGATGCTAACGGACGAAGAGCTAAACCAGGTGGCCGGCGGATGCGGAGAGCAACAAGCTGCTGACGATAGTTATGCACTTGCGGCAGGTTAGTCGTTTTCTGTAAATAATTGAACTGTAAATGAGCGTTTGGGAGATGTACACATGAACTTATTCAGAAAAGATAAAGACGAGACCAAGAAGGAAGTAAGCCCGGTAGACACAAAGGCCTCTGAAACACTGACAGACGATGATTTGGATCAGGTGGCGGGCGGAGGTCTGATTAAACCATCTAATACTCGTGAAATGCTCATCAGATAACAACATAATCTATCGAGGGAGGAATTCTGTATGAAGCTAACAGGAAAACTCAAAGAGCAAGTTGAACAGGCCGGCGATAAGGCAGAGGCTAAAGAAATGATTGCCGAAGCTGGCATGGAATTAGCAGATAAAGAACTGGATCAGGCTGCAGGTGGTATGGATCTAGGCTCATCATGGATTGAGAAAGGAACAAGCGTATATCTTCTCTGATACACCATATATTTGTGTTATAGAATCACAGGAGGAAGCAGAATGGAGCTTACAGGAGATCTGAAGAAGCAGGTTGAACAGGCCAACGATAAGGCAGAGGCCAAGAAAGCTATTGAAGAAGCTGGCATGCTTCTGACAGATGAAGAGATGGATCAGGTGAGCGGCGGAATGTCGCCAATCAACACCAAAGTTTACTAGTGCCAATCCTCGGATTTCTGTATGAGTCCGGGAAGCACAGGGGGTATTCACATGAAACTTACAGAAGATTTGAAGAAACAAGTTGAACAGGCCAAGACCAAGGAAGAAGCTCTGAAAATCATTGAGCAGGCAGGCATAGAATTAACAGACGAAGAGTTGGATCAGGTAGCAGGCGGTGGCTTGTTTAGCAGTCTTTTTGTCGATTGGCCCGTTGATTTCAGTAGTGCGAGCGGCTGACGATGATCTGGATCTGGTAGCCAATATGATACTTTTTACAGAATCATCCTCGGATTTCTGTATAAGTTCGGGAAGTATAGGAGGAAGCAAGATGGAACTTACAGGCAAACTGAAAGAGCAGGTTGAGCAGGCTAAAGATAAAGCAGATGCTAAGAAAATCATAGAAGAAGCCGGAATGCGTTTGAACGATGAAGAACTTGCTCTTGTTGTGGGCGGTATTAGCGATAGCGGCTCGGCGACAATATCGCGGGTTGGTCGTTATTGAACCATGTAATAGTGGAACCGAAAATGAGCACATGGGGGAATACAAATGGATCAGAAAGATAACAGAAACGAGCATGAGATCAAGGAATTTGCCGGTGTAAAGCCGGATGAGATGCTCACAGATGAGGAGCTTGGGATGATAAGTGCAGGCGGAAATGTGGACCTATTGGCTGAGCGCAAAAAGGATGATCGCTAAACAGATCTCTGTAAAATCGACTGTAGCATTCCGGGCGTTTGTTGCGTATATAGTTCTATAACAGAAAACTGATGGAGGGGTAGGAAATGGAACTTACAGGAGAACTGAAAAAACAGGTAGAGCAGGCCAAAGATAAAACTGAGGCAAAGGAAATGATCGCTAAAGCTGGAATGCAATTGACCGACGAAGAACTGGACCAGGTTGCGGGTGGAAAAAAGATCCATTTTCGAAATGCTTAGATAACAGGAGAATACACACATGAATCTTTTCAAAAAACGAAGTATTTATGTTACAGAAGCGATACAGGAGGTGCTTATATGAAATTTACAGATGAACTTAAGAAGAAAATCGACACTGCGGCATCAGAGAAGGAAGTAAAGGATATCCTTGAAAATGTCAAGGGGGGGGCGGAGGCCGCAGGCTTAATCCTTGACGACGAGGAGCTGGATCAGGCGTCAGGTGGGGCTTCATCGATGAAAGCGTACCAAAGAGGGCGCTAAAGAGAGGGTTTGAAAAAATATCTGTAAATTAGATAACACCACAGTTATAAAGGTCTTCTATGATAAAATCAATTATCATAAGGAGACCAATGTATAGCCTGCCATCATCGGTGCCGGGATGAGATCAGATAATGTGGTGTATGAAGAGGCAGCCAGGAGAATATCAAAACTGTACGGATCATCAAAAAATAATAGTCGATTGGTTGCGTATATACATACAACGAGAACTATACTGCATTGCTCAACATGAAACAGGGTTCTAAATGAATAATGGATTTAAGAGGCTTTCTCATCGCAGAGTGGGCCTCTTTTTCATTGGCGGAGAACTGCGGATACGGTATAATATTTTCTGTAAGAATGTTGTGTTGCAGGGCAGCGTTTCGTATATAGTTTTGGAACCAAAAATGAGCACATGGGGGAATACAAATGGATCAGAAAGATAAGCGGAATGAACAGGAAATCAAAGAAGCTGTCGGTGTAAAGCCGGATGAGAAGCTTACGGATAATGAGCTGGATGAGGCTTCAGGCGGCATAGAGCACGAGTATCAACATGAGTATAACTGGTAGCGGGCGGAGGTCCGATTAAACCATCTAATACTCGTGAAATGCCCATCAGATAACAACATAATCTATCGAGGGAGGAATTCTGTATGAAGCTAACAGGAAAACTCAAAGAGCAAGTTGAACAGGCCGAGAACATGGCGGAAGCAAAAAGGTAATCGAAGATGCGGGCATGCTTCTGAACGACGAAGAACTGGATAAAGTAACAGGGGGCGGCGCAACTTCCAGACGATCCAGGTCTAAGGGCAGATGACAGATTTGATCTAGCTTCCGGCTGTCATATGATGGCCGGATTTTTTATTACAGAAACTCTATTTCCGATCACTCAAATGTGATATTATTTTTCTATAAGTGTCTATGGGGATAATTGAACACAGGGGGATTTATGAGGAATTCTGTAAAAAGACGCCTGACATCCTTTTGAGCGTCGTACTGCTTGCTGATATGCCCGGCGGAACATATGCTAAGGAGAGCGCGGCGAAGTCGATGAAACTCTCGCAGATCGAGGGAACCGTCAGCGTGACAAACGGCGTCGGGAAGAAACTGCCGGCTTTTGCCGAGATGAAGCTTTCCAACGGCTATCATATCGATACGGCGCGTGCAAGCTATGCCTGGATCAATCTGGACGATGCCAAGACCGCCAAGATGAACGAGTGCTCCAACGTGGATATCTCTGAGCAGAATGATGATCTGGAGCTGCGCCTTAACAGTGGCGACATCCTGGTCAGTGTTACAGAGAAAATCCCGCGAAACGCCACAATGAAGATCCGAACCGGCACAACGGTTACCGGCATCACGGGTACGCTGGTTGGCTTTTCTGTAATAGATGAGAATCACTCCCGCGCGCTCATGCTGGAAGGAAGCGCTGAGAGCCGCATCACAGACCCGATCTTTGGTCAGACCAAGACGGCTACGCTAAGAAGCGGCCAGGTGGCGGATTTCTATACTTACGGTACGTCCCATGAAGGTGATAAGTGCGACATCGTGATCCGTGCGCTGACACATGAGGATATCAGTGGTTATATCGCTATGGAGATTGCTCGCGATCCGTCCATGGCACTTAGGATAAAAGCAGCGAACTTAGGCCTTGATGTAGATGCAATCGTACAGAATGCCCCCGGCCTGCAGCTCCTTAGCAGACAGGCTATCGATGCGGCCATTCAGGAAGCAAGGACGGAGGAGACGGTCACAAAAGCCGTGCATCCCCTGTTTGAAGACCCGAAGCCTGTAGAGAGCTCTCATCACAGCCATCACCACAGGCACCACCATGATGATGACGATTCGAGTAGTTCTGCATCAAATACTTCCGGTGGAAACAACAATTCCGGGACAGGTGGTAATCAGGGCGGCGGTAGTACAACTTGTCCGGTCACTGGAGGTGCGCATAACTGGACGGATCATGATAACTATGTGGGAGCTGCACCACCCTTCCAGGGCGCGGTATACACTGTTCAAGTCACCTGTCAAAGCTGCCATGCAACGGAGACGCATGAAGTTGAGATAACAGCAACTAACAACAAATTTGCCGGATTTGGTTGGACTTGCCATACGTGCAACGATAATAATTTACCTTGGCCGTAACCAAACCAGCACACATATTTTCACAGAATCATCCTCGGATTTCAGCGATGAGGTCCGGGGATTTTTTTCTGCGTTGGCGTTTACAGGTCGGATTTTTGGACAAAAAAAAAGGCTCTGGGCCCTCCGTTTATTCACAGTGGGTCGGAACTTTCTTATACCTATATGATAACAGAACGACCAGGAAAGTCAATCTGTTAAGGTTGGACTACCTGCCATATTTTATCAAACAATACAGTATGGTTCATCTTGACAAAACGTGGATTTTACTGCATAATAAAGACAAATCAGGAAACTGATTGGGGCTGACCGAAAGGTCCGGGTCCACCGACAGGCGCTGGGAACCGGCGCCATTTTTTTGTTTAAATAATATATACAGGAGCAATACAAGTTTTATCAATGAATGGACCTAAGATACTAAGCTGCTTTGTTGATGAGACCGGAGATTTTGGGGCATATGATTCACGGTGCCCATACTATATGGTATCTGTGGTTCTACATAATCAAAGTGATCCGATTGAAAAGCAAATATCCGGCATGGAACAATACCTTTCAGATCTAGGGTACCCACATCATGCATTGCATGCCGGGCCCTTAGTGAGGCGAGAGGCTGATTACAATGACATGTTGGTGGAAAAACGAAGGAAGCTTTTTAATCTTCTCTTCAATTTTGCCAGGAAAGTTCCTATACATTATTTTTGTGTTAAGGTCAAAAAGTCGGAATGTAAGGATTCAGATGAGTTGGATGCCAGACTAACAAAGGCGATCAAGAGCGAAATTCAAAAGAATGATTCGTTCTGGTCTTCTTTTGACAAGATAATCTTGTATTATGATAACGGACAAAAGGCATTAAAACGAGTGCTGAATATCACGTTCAACAGTCTCTTCTCTGACGTAGAGGTTCGAAAGGTAACTCCTTCGGACTATAGGTTATTTCAAGTTGCAGATCTTTTTTGCACGTTGGAATTGATCAACTCAAAGATTGAATTAGGTATGTTTTCTAATTCAGAGCATGAATTCTTCCACGGCCAGCATGGATTTAAAAAAGACTATTGGCGAAAAGTGGAAAAAATGAAATTATAGCTGGTGAAATTGTTAGCAGAGATTTCCGGCTGTCATTTGATGGCCGGATTTTCTTTTTTTCCTGTTAGCCATCGCTAACTAAAAAACTACGTTTGTACTACGATTGACGGCCGCGCTTTGCCACACTTTGCCAGGCTTTGCCATTTGTGCCTGATTTCTGTATAATAAGAGGGTGTCCGGCGTAAGTGGCAAAAAGGCGCATAATCGGGCATATTCCGGCATTTTGGGAAGGGAAAAATTTGATGATAAGAGTGCTTTTTGTATGTTTAGGCAACATTTGCAGGTCGCCGATGTGTGAGGTGATCCTGAAGGATATGGTCGAAAAGAGGGGGCTGAAGGATCAGTTCGAGATCCGTTCGGCCGGAACGAGTGATGAGGAAGTGTGGAACGGCATCGGCAATCCCGTGTATCCGCCGGCGGCGGAAGAGCTTCGAAGCCATGGGCTTGGAAAGACGCCGTACACAGACTTTAGAGAAAAGCGTGCGATCCAGATCACGGCAAAAGATTACGACCGTTATGATTACATTTTGTGCGCTGATAAGGCCAATATCCGGGGCGTTACGCGTATCACGGGGCCTGACACGGAAGAAAAGATCAGTCTGCTGCTCGATCATACGGATCGACCAGGACGGTCAATTGCAGATCCCTGGTATACAAGGGAGTTCGGTACCGCGTACAGAGACTGTCTGGAGGGTTGCGAGGCATTTCTGAGAGAACTCGGATATTAGAAGCGTGTCCTCGATATGACGGTAAGCGATAATGATGATCGGAGCAAATCTTTCGATATGACGGATGAAGAGTTGGAACGCCGTCGCCGCATCGAACGGCGGCGCAGGCGTGAGGAACAGAAAAAAAGAAGAAGGCGTCAGGTCATGATCTACCGCTGTATCTTCGCAGCGGTTTGCGTGGCAGTGGCGATCGGCCTGTTTTTTACGGTGCGTGCGGGTGTACGCGCGGTGGGGAGCCTTTTTACAAAAGATGACAGTAGTGTCATGGCGGATGAAAATGCCGGGAATACAAGCGATTCCGTTTCGGACGATGATCCGAATACAGACAGTAATGTCACGGAGCAGGACGCCGTGAACGGTTCTGATGATCCGGCGGATGAGACAGCTGAGACTGCGGAGACGGAAGATGAGGCGGCGGACACTTTTATCCCTTCGTATGCAAAAAACGACTCTACCAAGGCGATGACCTCCGCTGAAGTCACGGCAGAATACGGGATCGTTGTGAATGCGGATGAGCAGACGGTGGTCGCGCATAAGGGTGGCTACGATCGTATCAATCCTGCGTCGATGACAAAGCTTTTGACCCTTCTTGTGGCAGCAGAGCTTGTGCCTGAAGAAAAGCGCAGCGAGATCGTGTCTGTCCCGACGGAGGCAACCGATTATGCGTTTACGCACGACTGCAGCAATGTCGGTTTTGCCAAGGAAGAGCGCGTGACGGTGAACGATCTTTTCTACGGGACGATCCTGCCGTCCGGCGGCGATGCAGCCATCGCACTTGCGATCTATACATGTGGCAGTCATGAAGCATTTGTCGGGAAGATGAACGATAAGCTGCAGGAACTTGGGATCGCTGATACGGCACATTTTACCAATTGTGTCGGGATCTACGATGCAAACCACTACTGTACGGTTTATGACATGGCTGTCATTATGGGCGCCTGCATACAGGATCCGTACTGCCGCGAGATCTTAAAAGCTCGCACCTACACAACGACGAAGACGACGGAGCACCCGGAAGGCCTGCTGATCTCAAACTGGTTCATGCGCCGTATTGAGGATAAAGACTGCGGTGGTGAGGTGCTTGGCGCCAAGACCGGCTACGTGGATGAGTCCGGAAGCTGCGCGGCGAGCTACTACATGGGCGCTGACGGAAAGGAATACATTTGTGTTACGGCCAAATCTCACAGCAGTTGGCGTTGCATTTATGACCATGTGGCGGTATATAATATATATATCGCAGGAAATACGGCGTATGTGAAGCATTAAGCTGTATGAAATGCGAACCGGTTTTAATGGAAGTTAAAAGTAAACTTAATAATTGAATGAATAGGAGTGGGACATGGATTACAATCAGATGAGTCTTGAACTTTGCGCACGGGAAAAGGGTAAGCTTTCCGTTGTGTCCAAAGCGCCTGTAACCTGTAGAGAAGAACTGTCGACGGCTTATACGCCGGGTGTTGCGGAGCCTTGCCGCAAGATCCATGCCGACGTGCACGATGCGTATACCTATACGATCAAGAGCCATACGGTAGCAGTTGTTTCGGACGGCACAGCGGTCCTGGGCCTCGGTGATATCGGGCCGGAAGCGGCGATGCCCGTTATGGAAGGCAAGGCGGTCCTGTTCAAGGAGTTCGGCGGTGTGGACGCATTTCCGATCTGCCTGGATACCAAGGATCCCGAAGAGATTATCAAAACGGTCAAGTATCTGGCGCCGACATTTGGCGGCATCAACTTAGAGGACATCTCGGCACCGCGCTGCTTTGAGATCGAGACAAGACTTAAGGAAGAGCTTGACATTCCGGTATTCCATGACGATCAGCACGGTACGGCGATCGTTGTAGCCGCAGGTATGCTCAATGCGCTTAAGGTTGTCGGCAAGAAATGGGAAGAAACAAAGATCGTGATCAGCGGTGCAGGAAGCGCAGGTATCTCGATCTGTAAACTGCTGCTGCAGCTGGGACCGAAGGACGTGATCCTCTGCGATAAGATGGGGGCGCTCTGCGAAGGCGAGGACTGGATGAACCCTGCACAGGCAGCCATGGCCAAGGTCACGAACCACGAGCACTTAAAGGGCACACTTGCTGACGCAATGAAGGGAGCTGACGCATTTGTCGGCGTATCCGCACCGGGCATCGTATCACCTGAGATGGTAGCGTCCATGAATCATGATGCGATCGTGTTCGCGATGGCGAATCCGACGCCGGAGATCCTTCCGCCGGAGGCGAAAAAGGGCGGCGCACGCATCATCGCAACAGGCAGAAGCGACTACCCGAACCAGATCAATAATGTGCTGGTATTCCCGGGGCTTTTCCGCGGGGCACTGATGGTGGAATCCACCAAGATCGTTGACGAGATGAAACTCGGCGCGGCAAGGGCACTTGCAGATCTTTGCGGGGATCAGATCAGCGAAGAGTATATCATTCCGGATCCTTTTGACAAGCGCGTGGCACTTGCGGTCGCAGAAGAGGTGGCAAAGGTCGCGGAGGAACTTGGACTTGCAAGAAATCCGGGTAACAGGACATTTTAAGGGGTAACAGTTTTTCACAAGGTATTACATAGGAGGGGGAGTTATGCATATCGATTTTGATCACATTGAGGAAGTACGCAATCCGGAGTTTAAAGGCGGCACAGGCGCGGCACTGCTTCGTTCTTACGTGGACGATTCCATCCGCATCATGCGCGGCATTTTGGAGCCCGGCTCCAGCATCGGGCTGCACACGCACGAGGGGACGAGCGAGACGGTTTACATTTTAGAGGGAAGCGGCAAAGTGCTTTACGACGGTACGGAGATCCCGCTTCATACGGGTTCCTGCCATTATTGCCCGGAGGGACACAGTCACAGTCTGATCAACAACACGGATCAGCCGCTTAAGTTCCTCGGAATCGTGCCGAACCTCGGCTAGCACATTTTTTGCAGATGTGCAGAAATCAGGAGGACAGAATGGATTTTTCCATGATCATGAAAGTGCGGAATGCCTGGGAGACATTCCGCGCAAACCATCCCAAGTTTCCGATGTTTCTTGACGCGGTGAAGCGTCACGGCATCAAGGAAGGAACGATCATCGCAGTGACGATCACGACGCCGGAAGGCGAGAATATCAGCACCAATCTGAAAGTGACGTCATCCGATCTGGAGCTGTTCGAGACGCTGAAACAGATCAGACCGTGATCATGATGGGAAATGTAAACTTTTTTTAAACCATCTTTGAAAACTTCATGAAAAAATTTGCTGAAACGCCTTGACAACGAACTTGATTGGATGGTATATTAGCAAAGCGGGTTGCAGAAATGCAACGCACAAAAAGCGTGGGATCTTAGCTCAGCTGGGAGAGCATCTGCCTTACAAGCAGAGGGTCATAGGTTCGAGCCCTATAGGTCCCACTTATTTTGTGAAACTTCATAAATTATGGCGAGATAGCTCAGTTGGCTAGAGCATGCGGTTCATACCCGCAGTGTCGAGGGTTCAAATCCCCCTCTCGCTACTCAGATAAGGGTTCGGGGACGATCGTTAAGACGTTCTCGGATTTTTATTTTATCCAAAATGATGGTTTGACGCGCATTTTTTAGGTACAATGTCTTTAGATAGATTGCTTGGAGAGAAGATTATGAAGAATGGGCTTGTAATGGAAGGCGGCGGCATGCGCGGCGTGTTTACGGCCGGCGTGATCGACGTTTTTATGGAAAACGGGATCGATTTTGACGGAGCGATCGGTGTGTCGGCAGGAGCCTGCTTTGGATTTAACATCAAATCGCGCCAGATCGGGCGTGCACTGCGCTATAATCTGAACTATTGCAGGGATAAGCGCTATTGCAGTTGGTATTCGTTTCTGACGAGCGGCAATATCTTCAATGTGGATTTCTGCTATCGGGAGATCCCGTTTGAACTGGATCCGGTGGATTTTGATACATACAGAAATAACCCGATGGCGTTCTATGCGGTCTGCACGGACCTGGAAACGGGCGGTCCCTACTACGCGCGGATCGATCACTGTGATGCGAGGGATTTTGATCTGATCCGCGCTTCCGCATCACTTCCGATGGTGTCGCATATCGTGGAGGTGGACGGACACCTTTTGCAGGATGGCGGCACGGCGGATTCGATCCCGCTCAGGTTCTTTGAAAGCGAAGGCTACGAGCGCAATATCGTGATCACCACGAGACCCCGTGACTATATCAAGAAGAAGAGCAGCGTTTCTACGTTTATGGCGTGGCTCTATCGGAAATATCCGAATTACGCGAGGGCGATCAAAGAGCGCCATGTCATGTACAACGAGGAGACCGCATATGTGTACCGGCGCGAAAAAGAAGGCGCTGCGCTTGTGATCGCACCGGACGCGCCTGTTCCGGCCGACCGGATCGAGCATGATCCCGAAAAGCTCAAAGCGACTTACGAGATCGGCCGCCGGGCTGCGCTGTCTCGTCTGGATGAGATCAGAGCGTTCCTTGGAGGAGATTGATGCGTACCTATATTTGCATTGATTTAAAGTCGTTCTATGCCTCCGTTGAGTGTGCGGAGCGAGGGCTTGATGCCATGACGACGAATCTCGTTGTTGCGGATACCTCCCGTACCGAAAAGACGATCTGTCTTGCAATAACACCTGCTATGAAAAAACTCGGCATCCACAACAGATGCCGCCTTTTCGAGATCCCGAAGAGTATCTCTTATATCGCCGCGGTTCCGCGCATGCAGCTTTACATTGATTATGCTGCACGGATCTACGGTATCTATTTAAAGTATATTTCCAAAGATGACATTTATGTCTATTCCATCGACGAAGCGTTTATGGATGTGACGGACTATCTGAAGATGTACCGTATGACGGCGCGCGAGCTCGGACGCACGATCATCACGGATATTTATGAGACGCTTCGTATCAGGGCGACCTGCGGGATCGGGACCAATCTGTATCTGACCAAGATCGCGCTTGATATCTGTGCGAAGCATGCACCGGATTTTATCGGCGAACTGACAGAAGCGTCATATTGCGAGACGCTTTGGACTCACAGACCTTTGACAGACTTCTGGCGGATCGGCGCAGGAACGGAGCGCAAGCTCGCATCCTACGGCATCTACACGATGGGCGACATCGCGCATGCGGACGAGGATCTTCTATATCGCCTTTTTGGCAAGGATGCGGAGCTTCTGATCGACCATGCGTACGGGCGGGAACCCGTGACGATGGCGCAGGTCAAGGCATATAAACCGACGGTCAATTCGCTTTCGTCCGGGCAGGTCCTGCCGTGCGATTATGCTTTTGATGATGCACATCTGATCGTCAAGGAGATGATGGATCTTCTGTGCCTTGATCTGGTCGCAAAAGGTCTTGTGACCAAATCGCTCACGCTGCACATCGGCTATTCAAACAGGCTGGGACTACCGTCCGTGAACGGGACGATCGATGTGCCCGATGAGACGAATTCCGACCTGGTGCTGATCCCCGCGATCACGGAGCTTTTTGAGCGGATCGCCGGCCGTGACAGGATGATCCGACGCATCAACATCATCTGCAACCACGTGGTTCCGGAGGAGTTCAGGCAGTACAGTTTTTTCATTGATGCAGACGAGCTTGAGAAAAATCGCAAGATCCAGACGGCGGTGCTTTCGATCAAAGACAGATTCGGAAAGAATGCCATTCTGAAAGGGATGAATCTTGAGAAAAATGCGATGACGCGCGAACGAAATGCGCAGATCGGAGGTCACCGTGCCTAAAAGACCGAGGACCAAGATGACGATAGAAGAGCGGGCCAAACAGTTCATGCCGTTTGCGGCGCTGAAAGGCCTCCCGGAGGCGCTTGCCGCAAAAGAGCGCATCGTGGTGCCCAAGGCAGAGCTCTCCGAGGATATGGCGGATGAGCTCGACCGCCGGCTTCGTATGCTGCATGTCGGATCCATTGTGACCGTCACCCATTATCGGGACGGGGCATATATCAAAAATACCGGCATGGTCGCCAAAATTGACGAGAATGCCGGTTTTATCCAGATCGTACAGACAAAGATCCCGTTTGAAACGGTGTATGCGATCGAATGCGAAGAGCGTTCGGTCTGATGAAACGGTATAAGGCAGGGGCGTGACTTTTTTCAGATCAGTCAGTCTGCTTTGAGGATCGCAAGATCCAGGATGTCCAGCGGCATGTCCGCGAACATCTCCGCGTGGTTCTCCGTCAGCTCTTCTCTGGTGCGATATCCCCAGAGGGCGCCGACCGTGTGCATGCCGGCACTGTTTCCGGTCTGCATGTCGGTTCCGGTATCGCCTACATAGAGGCAGTCATCCGGTGATACGCCAAGTTTTTCTGCAATGAGAAAAGCACCGTCAGGCGCAGGCTTACGCGCGATCTCGGCGCACTGGCCCTGTATCATGTCAAAAAGGCCTTTGCCGTAGAGCTTCTCCACGACCTGAACGGTCTGCGGATGCGGCTTGTTGGAGAGGACCGCAAGGCGGATCCCTTTTGCCTTCAGCGCTTTAAGCGCCTCCGGCATGCCTTCGTACGGTGCTACTTTATAGTCTGCATATTCTGCAAAAAACTTGCCATAGAGCGGACGGAGCTCATCGTAGCGCGTGCAGTCTGTGTCGCCGCTTGCGCGGAGCATCCTGCGGACGAGCTCGTTAGGACCGTCGCCGCAAAAGTATTTATATGCATCTGCCTCAAACGGCTTAAGCCCGATCGCTGTGAGCGCGGAGTTCCCGCTTCGGGCAATGGAATCAAGAGTGAAGGACAGCGTGCCGTCCAGGTCAAAGATCGCTGCTTGGATCATGTGTGTCTCCTTATGGTTCATTTATATAGCCATGGATTATTGTACACGGATTTAACGGAAAAGGAAAGGAGGATGTTTATGTCAAAGATGATCGTGCTGAATGCAAGTCCGCGCAAGGATTGGAATACGGCCGGCCTTTTGAAGGAGGCAAAAAGGAGCGCGGAAACGAAAGGTGCCGAAGTTGAATACATCGATCTGTACGACCTGTCATTTACGGGATGCCGCAGCTGTCTTGCATGTAAGAGAAAAGGCGCACAAAAGAACAAATGCTTTTGGAAGGATGACCTGTCGCCGCTGATCGACAGGATCCTGGAAGCTGATGCGCTCGTGATCGGGACCCCCATATATTTCGGTGAACCGTCCGCGCAGTTTCGCGCACTGATCGAGCGTCTTCTTTTCTGCGTACTTTCATATGAGGTCGATGGTGACGGCTCGTTTTATGACAGCAGTCTGGATGTCGGCATCATCTATACGATGAATGCACCCAGGTCGTATTACGACAGTACGCTGCATAGCACGTTAGCGCATACGGAAGGGATCATGAAGATGCTGCTGAAAGGAAAAGTCCTGACATATGCCTCCTGCAACACACTCCAGGTAGAGGATTACAGCAAGTATTGCATGAGCATATTCAGTGAAGACGCAAAGAGAAGCCATCACGACAGTCAGTTTCCGGTCGATCTGGAAGAAGCGTTTAAGCTGGGCGCCGAGATCGCAGGCGGATGAAAGCCGGCGGGCTCTTAACTATTCTGCGGATCATGCCGATATAAGCTATGTAATAATGTCAGTCATGCGTAAAGGAGGGATTGCAATGGATATTCCCGCATTATCAATGGCAATGGCACAAAATGACCTGCTTACGCAGGTGGGAGCTGCGATGCTCGGTAAATCTCTTGACCTCATGGAGGTAGCCGGTGAAGGCATGACAGAGATGATCGACACCGCGGCTATGGAGTTGTCGGTTAACCCCGCCGTAGGCGGCAATTTTGACATCTCTGTGTAGTGGAGTGAGCCAGGGGGACGGGGTAGGTGGTCCATTTTTTGCAAAAAATGGACCACCTACCCCGTCCCCCTGGCTCACTAGTGTATACCCTGCAGCATGTGCATTGCGAGCATACTTTCTGATTGACGTTCTTCGACCTGAAGGACGTCTTTTTTTTGTATGATCTGCTCGATCGTGCGAAATTCCGCTGTCATTCTGTGCTCACCGGTGCCCTCTGACAGTACGATGTCTTCGCCTGTCTTACGGTCATGGAAGATCAGCGGCGCATTCATAGAATTAAGCGTATCGGAAAGCTTGAAATATCCGTCCGTACCTTCGATCAGCAGACCGTTATCACCCTGGCAGTCCTTTGCGGCAACAGAGACAACCTTGAAATCCGTATAGTCCATGAGCATGACGCCGCTGACATCCACATCTCTGATGATGTTGGGGCAATAGACGGTTTTTGCGGGACGACCGAAGAGAAAGGCAGCGATATGGATGTTGTAGATCCCAAGATCGAGCAGAGCACCGCCGCCTGCTGCGGCATCAAATACCCTGAAGTATTCGCCTGCCATAAAGCGGTCATAGCGTGAGGAGTACTGCGAGAAGTTCAGACTGACATACTTGATCTGTCCGGCTCTTTTCAGTTCGCGCTTCAGAACCTCGCAAACAGGCAGATACCGGTTCGAGATCGCCTCGAGCGCGATCACACCCTTTTCTCTTGCCTTTGAAAAGATCTGCTCTGCTTCGGAGAGGCTCAGCGTAAGCGGCTTTTCGATGAATATGTGAAAGCCTGCATCGATCGCCTTCATCGCAAGTTCAAAATGGGTATAGTTGGGCGTGGCGAGATAGACAAGATCAAGCTGTCCTCGCTTATCCGCAAGCATCCTGTCATAGTCTGTATAAGCTTCGGGGATGGCATACTGTTCCTGCAGCGCATGCACAGTATCCGCGCTCCTTTTTGTGCCAACCAGCACCTGCACATGGATCTGGGGCATTTCCTTTAGCATCGGCATGATCTCGTGCACGAGCATGCCGCTTCCGACAACGGCGATTCTGATCATCTGTCTGTCCTCCCGGTTTTTTTTATATTATACCATGAGCCAGGGGGACGGGGTAGGTGGTCCATTTTTGCAAAAAATGGACCACCTACCCCGTCCCCCTGGCTCACTTTTCGGCAAAATGCGCATACGCAGTGCACGTATTTTGTGGAGGGTGCCGATTGCCCGAAAAGATATGATTGTGATACCCTATGAAAGACGCTCACCTGAGATGATCAGAAGGAGGAAACGGTACGGGCCTGCTGCAAAACAGAATATTATGTAAACTTTCGATCGTATGGATCATTTTCCTGTGGCTGTTGCTGCTTCTTACCGGGAAGCCGCGGATCCGCCTGCCGGATGCGGAGGGAAAGAGGATCACCGTGGAAGGAACGATCCGCTCGATCGATTCAAAGACCGATTCTTTCGGCAAAACGAAGCGCGTTCTGCGCATCGACGACATCACGATCCGTGATGCCGCATTCTCCGATCAAAAAGACAATTTCATTTTCGATATGTTTGCCCGCCTGTTTCTGCCGGGTGCAGTCTGTTGCAGCGTCGCTGACGACGATATGCCTGAAAACCGCCTAATCACGGGTGAAAAGATTACGGTAACGGGCGTTATGAAACGCTTTCGGCAGCCGCGCAATCCGGGCGGTTTTGATGAGGACGGCTATCACTATGCCTGCGGCGATGCCTTTGCCATGGATGGCTGCAGGGTGCTGTTAAGGGACGGAAACGGCAACCGGCTGATGCAGGATCTTGACGACCTGAGGGCAGCGCTTGCAAAGCGACTCGAGGCGGTCTGCAGCGAAGATGCGGGCCTTGTGAGAGCATTGCTCCTCGGAGATAAGACCGGTCTGTCCGATGATCTTAAGTCGCTCTACCGTGACGGAGGGATCCTGCACGTACTCTCGGTATCAGGGCTCCATATCTCCTTCTGGGGAGCGGGGCTTTACATGCTCTTTCGAAAGATGCTGCTTCCGCTTGTCCTTGCAGCTTCGGCGGCAGGCACATTTCTCATTCTGTACTGCATTATGACAGGAATGTCACCATCTGCATTTCGCGCATCCGTGATGTTCCTCTGCACACTGATCGCGGATGCGGTGAAAAGGTCCTACGACCGCCTGACAGCGCTTTCCTTTTCCGCAATGCTCTTGTGCACCGCAAAGCCGTATGTCATCTTTCACAGCGGTTTTTTGCTTTCCTATGGTGCGATCCTCGGGATCACGATCTTCCTGCCGATCATCAGAGAGCATTTTCCCGGCAGGGCATCCGTACTGCTGGGTGCAAGCCTTTCGGTGCAGATCGTAACGCTGCCGGTCCTTTTGACATCTTATTTCGGTGTGCCGGTTTACGGCGTATTTTTAAACCTTCTCGTCGTGCCGCTCATGGGCTTTGTCATGGGCGGCGGGATGCTCGCGCTTGCGATCGGCTTCATATGGCTGGAAGCCGCGAAAATACTGTATTTCCCGGTGCATCTTATACTCGCCGGGATCGCTTTTGTCTGTCAAATGACGGAAAACTTGCCACTTAACTTCTGGAATGCAGGAATTCCTTCAATAGCGAATGTTATACGGTACGCGGTAATGCTTGTATTTATCGCGTGGAGCGCTGATTTTGTCGGGAGAAAATATCTGGTGCTATCTTACATCTGTGCGCTGTCATTTCTGACTTGGCGGACGCCATCCGGGCTTACGATCACCATGATCGATGTCGGCCAGGGACAGAGCGTAGCGGTTTCTGCGCCCGGACATCATCATTATCTGCTCGACGGCGGGAGCACTTCGGAAAAAGAGCTTGCCAGATATACACTGCTTCCGTATCTGCAGTCGCAGGGGATCTCCTATCTGGACGCCGCCTTTATATCTCATACCGACGCGGATCATTACAGCGGCATCGAGGAGATGCTTCTGCAGGGAAAAGATTGCAAGGTGCGGATCGGAAGTCTCGTGATGCCCGCGATCGGCAATCGGGATGAAAAATATGAGGAATTATGTAAACTGGCAAACAACGCGGACATACCGGTGTATGTGATGGGACGGGGGGATACGATCGCAGCAGGCGATCTGCGGCTTGCCTGCCTTCACCCACAAAGCGGAGCAAGCTTTGAGGATAAAAACAGCGGATCGCTTGTCCTTGCGATCGCGCAGGGTGATTTCTGCATGCTGGATATGGGTGACTGCGACGCGGCGGGAGAGGAAGAAGTGCTCGTCCGCAGCTCATTCCCGCGCCCCGATATCCTTGCAGCCGGCCATCATGGCAGTAAGACATCGTCCTCCGCATCCTTCCTCCGAACGCTTGAGCCTGCCGATACACTCATCTCCGTGGGCGCCCGCAACCGCTATGGTCATCCCGCCCCCGAAGTCCTTTCGAGACTTCATGAAGTCGGCTCTGCGGTCCATATGACCAAAGATGCCGGTGCGATCACGGTCCGTGTCGATCCCTCGGGAGAGTATGAGACCGAACACTATATCGATCCCGCTTTCGGCATACATCCCAATCTCTGAAAATCCTGTGAACTCTTCAAATCTCTGTCGCATTTTCCGAATGCATCGTGTATCATGGGGATATGAGTGATTTGGTGAAAAGACCCGGCGAAAGCCGAAGAGAACTGAATAAAGATAGAGAAAAGCACAGGAGGCGAATCTCTCCGGTTCTGACCTGGGCGATCGTTTCTACGCTTCTTGCGCTCGTTGTATTGGTGTGCTTCACAGTACTCATTGTCAAGATCGTGCGTATGCCGGGCGGCAGCTGGAAAGAAGTGATCGGCAGTGATTCGGTCCCGGCGGTGATCGTGGAAGAGCTTGCCGGTGAAGATATTTCTGACGAGACAGAGGCGGCAGCTATAAGCGATAACGGGGAGTATCTGGATGCGAAGAAAGCGGCTGAGGATTCACTCCTGCAGCGCCTTCGCGGCTACATGGAAGAGGAAGGCGTCTCGACGGTCGAAGTGCTGCGGACACTGTTCCCTAACCAGCTTGTTGTGTATAGTAACGACCGTTATTATTTTGAAGAGATCGATCATTCCCTGCCGTCGAATGAATATGGCGATTCCTATTTTACCGAGAACGCGGACGGTACCTGGTCATACGAAGATGACAATGGTGTCATAGGACATCCGGGCATTGACGTATCGCGCTTCCAGGGCGATATCGACTGGGAAAAGGTGGCGGCCTCCGGTATCGAATTCGCTGTGATGCGGCTCGGTTTTCGCGGTTATACGGAGGGCGCGATCGTACCCGATGAGACGTTTGAGGCGAATATTACCGGCGCGCTTGAACAGAAACTGCATGCCGGCGTTTATTTTCTCACACAGGCAAAGGATGCGGATGAGATCGACGAGGAGGCGGACTATGTCCTTGATACGCTGAAGGACTACGAGATCGACGGCCCTGTCGTCCTTGATGTGGAGAACGTCGCAAACGACAGCAGGACGAACAGCCTTTCCAAAGAGGAGCGGACCGCGCTGATCAGACGCTTTGTCGACCGGATCACGGATGCAGGCTATAAGCCGATGCTCTATACGAACTTAAAATCCATGATTCTTTTGATGAATTACAGGGAACTGGCGGATATCCCGCTCTGGTACGCGTTCTATTCGAGACCGATCTATTTCCCTTATGATTATGATATCCTGCAATATTCGGAGACGGGCCGCGTGGACGGCATCGCGGAGCCTGTCGATCTGGATCTTGCCATGAAACCCTGGTGGGAGGACTGACGATCCATGCGCAGTATCAATGAAGACATCAAGACCGGACAACTGAAGCAGATGTACCTTCTGTACGGGCCCGAAGACTATCTGCGGCTCCAGTATCGGGATAAGCTGAGGGCTGCGCTTGCGGGCGACGATACGATGAACTGTCATTATTATGAAGGAAAGGATGTCAACGTCGGCGAGATCATCGACCTTGCGCAGACGCTGCCGTTTCTTGCCGAGCGCCGCGTGCTCATCATCGAGAATTCCGGGCTCTTTAAGTCCGGCGGCGAAGAGATGGCGTCCTACCTTGGCGGGATCGCGGAGTCTGCATACTTTCTCTTTGTGGAAAAAGAGATCGACCGGCGCTCCAAACTGTTTAAAGCGGTTCGCGACGGCGGCCGTGCGATCGAGTTTGCAACGCAGGATGAGGCGACCTTGCAAAAATGGGTCTCTGGCCTGTTCGCGTCGGAAGGAAAAAAGATCTCCCCGCGCGATATCGCCTATTTTCTGACGGTTGTCGGTTCCGATATGTCCAATATCAGAACGGAGCTTGAGAAGCTTGTCTGCTATGTGATGAAGCGTGATACGATCACGGCTGCGGATATTGACGCAGTATGCACGCGAGAGATCACGGACCATGTCTTCGAGATGGTCGATGCGATCGCGGTGCGCGACCGCAAGAAAGCGATGCGTCTCTATCAGGATCTTCTAGCGCTCAAGGTCCCGCCGCTTCGGACGCTTGCACTGATCGCGCGGCAGTACAACCTGCTTTTGCAGGTGCGGATGCTTCTTGCAAGCTATCGAGATCCCTATACGATCGCGGACAAGACGGGTATTAATAAGTATTTTGTCAAAAAGTACATCAGCCAGGCTTCCGCATTTACCGCGGATGCGCTGAAAGCCGCCCTTGAACGCGCCGTTGATACGGAGGAGGACGTAAAGACGGGGCGCCTTTCGGAAAAGCTCTGCGTAGAGCTTCTTCTTGTTGAGTATACGACTGCCTGATGCATTGCAAGGCTTGTTTTTTAAAGGGAAAATGATATACTGACAATGGGTGTGACTATGAAGACACACCCATTTTGGAGGATTATATGATCACGAACGGGATCAAGAAAAATAGAATAAAGGCCTTGTGCTTTTCGCTGTTTTCCGGGCTCCTGATCGCGAGCGCGTCGCTAGCCGCTATGACGGCCGCTCCGGTTATGACGGTGCTTGCAGCCGGGAATGTGCAGGATGAGGATGCGACCGGCACGGTTACGGGCAAGTCTTTGAATGTGCGCTCCGGCCCCGGCAAGGATTACGACTCGATCGAGAAGCTGGATCAGGGCGATACAGTTAAAATAACAGGCGTTTCCGATAATGGCTGGTACCGGATCGACTTAGACGGCAAGGAAGGTTACGTATCCGACCAGTATGTCGATAAGTCCGCGGCTTCTGCGGATGGCAGCAAGGAATCCGAAACCGATGAGGATACGGAAGAGGGCGAGCCGGAAGAGGGATACAGCTGGCGTCATCCGAGTCCGGCTGCACTTCGCGCTCTGATCATCGTTCCGGCACTTGTCGTTGTGATCGCGGCGATCTTTTTCACATTGAAGAAGATGCGCGATGATGACGAAGATGATGAGGACTACGACGATTTCTCGGATGATAATGAAGACGACGAGGATGATGACGAGGACGGGGAATACGACGAAGAAGACGGCGATGATATTGAGGATGACGATGACGACATAGAAGAAGCGGAATCCTACGAGGATCCGCGTCTTGAGAAGAAGATCCGCCGTGAATCTTCCAAGCAGTACATCATCCGCGAGGAGGATTATCAGGTACACATCGATCCTTCGTTCTTTGAGGATGTGGATCCGATCGAGCAGCCGGCTATGGTGACAGGGTACCTGGACCGCCTGCAGGCGGAAAAGGATGCGCTCAGCAAAGAGATCGCGGAGCCTGAAGAGAAGCTTGATAAGGAAGAGAAGATCAACCAGGCGATGGAGAAGCTTATGGAACTTCAGAAAGAGATTGAACGTCTGAAGAGCGAATAGGACCATGCAAGGGGCGCATCAGACGATGCGCTCCTTTTTGTATTCAGGAGGAAGAATATGCGGATTCAAAGTAAAAAAGTGTGGACCGCCGACCGCTTTATGCCGGCGCAGATCGTATGTGAGGATGGCAGGATCTTGAAAGTCGATGCCTATGATGCGGCAAAAGCGGATGCGGACTACGGTGATTTGCGGATCGTGCCGGGGTTTATGGATATCCATTGCCATGGCGCTTATGAATTTGATACAAACGATGCAAATCCGGAGGGGCTTCGCCGTTGGGCGCAGAGGATCCCGTCAGAGGGCGTTACCTCTTTTCTCGCGACGACGATCACGCAGAGTGAGAAGGTCCTGACGGATGCGGTCGCGAACGTCGCGGATGTCATGGAGAGCGGCTATGAGGGCGCTGAGATTCTGGGGATCCACTTTGAAGGACCTTATCTGGATATGAAATATAAGGGTGCACAGCCCGAGGAGTACATCGCGAAGCCTTCGATCGAGCAGTTTGAGCGTTTCCAGAAGGCGGCGCGTGGCCATATCCGCTATGTGACGATGGCGACCGAGACAGACGATGACTTTATGTTAACCAGATATCTTGCAGAACATGGCGTGGTCGTCAGCATCGGGCATTCCGCTGCGACATTTGAACAGGCGGCGGCCGCTTTTGCCAACGGTGCCTCCTCAATGACGCATGTGTATAACGGCATGACAGGCTACCATCACAGAAATAACGGGCTTGTGGGCGCTGCGTTCCGTCTTCGTACCATGTACGGTGAGATCATCTGTGACGGGATCCACTCGACACCGGAAGCACTCAACATTTATTTTACAAACAAAGGGCCCGACTTCGGTATTATGATCTCGGATGCGCTGATGGCAAAAGGAATGCCGACGGGCAGCAAATACCTTTTCGGCGGGAACGAGATCGAGATCGCATCAAACGGCGATGCATACCTTGCGGGCACCGATACGCTCGCGGGCTCGACCCTTCGGATCAACGAAGGCCTGCGTATCCTGGTCGAGGAAGCGCTCGTACCTTTTCAGACTGCATTGAATGCCTGCACGATCAACCCGGCGCGCTGCCTCGGTGTCGACGACCGGAAGGGCGCGATCCGCGCCGGCCGCGATGCGGACCTCGTCGTCCTGCGGCCTGATTACAGCGTGGAAGCGACGTATTGCCGCGGCGTACGGTATTAAAGTGTAGAATGATAGAACAATAGAAAAAGAGTCACTGCTCCGTCAGGAGAGGTGGCTTTACTTTTTATCCGGCTGGAGATTCTGAAGTGCATACTGACATGCCTGAATCACAAAACCGCTGAGAGATGTATCTTTGCCCTGTATGGCCTGCTCGATCTCCTGTACAAGCGGGAAGGGAAACGGATCGTCTTGTTTTCAGTTTGACACACAGTAATGCAAATGATAGGATATGTGACAGAAACTTAGGGCAGATGCGCTGAATTGACTGAATTTGGACGATCTGAGCCACAAAAACTACATATGATGCTTTGTTTTTCAATTATGTATGGGAAGGGGACATGCTTAATGAAAAAAGGGAAGACATTTCTGCTACTTGTAGCCGCCTTTGTAGCGGCTTTTGGACTTGGCATTACGGCAAATGCTGCGAACGACAGCCTTCTGGCATCGATTCCGGCATATAGTGGGCAGGTCTATGTTGCTGTCAATGGAAATCAGCCTTTCTTTTCAGACAGCGAACTGACGACAGAGGCGTTTGAAAACTACAGTGCGCTCGATGCCAAGGGCAGATGCGGTGTTGCATATGCAAATGTTTGCAAGGAACTGATGCCGACAGCCGCTCGCGGAGAAATAGGAATGATCAAGCCGTCCGGATGGCATACGGTAAAATATCCGGAAGTAATCGAGGATCTTTATCTTTACAATCGCTGTCACCTGATCGGTTATCAGCTTGCCGGAGAGAACGCGAATCCGCAGAATCTGATCACCGGCACGAGATATCTGAATACAGTCGGCATGCTGCCGTTTGAAAATCAGGTAGCGGATTACGTGAATCGCACAGGGCACCATGTTTTGTATCGTGTGACTCCATTGTTCAAAGGTGATAACCTTGTTGCAGATGGTGTGCTGATGGAAGCACGTTCCGTCGAAGATAACAAAGTCGGATTCAATGTGTTCTGCTACAATGTGCAGCCGCACATTACGATCAACTATGCAACCGGTGACAGTACTCCGGACGGTACGGCATCTGTTGAAAATGAACAGACCACAGTGAGCGAACCGACAGTTGTAAATGCGGAAGCCGTGGCACCTGCAACCGATACAGCAAGTCAGACGGCTCCCAACGGGCAGGTCACATATGTATTGAACAAGAATACGCACAAATTCCATGTGCCGTCTTGCAGCTCGGTTGGTGATATAAAACCGGACAACAGACAGGATGTTTCATGGACTCGTGACGAGTGCATTTCAAAGGGTTTTGTCGGATGCAAGCGTTGTAACCCATAATAAACGGAGGTAAAAAGCGCCACATAAAAGGCAGATAATATCTTAAAAAATAATAAATTGCACAGAAATTATCAGGTGATTACTTCTTTTGTGTTAATATTAAATAACCGTAAACGTTCTACCGGGAGGAAAACGCATGAATAACACGAGAGCCGTTCATAATGTGATGATGCTGATTACCGTGATGCTTCTGTGCTGTATTGCCACTACTGCCTGCGGCAAGACGACGGACAATGCCGCGCCTGCAGTGGAGCAGGAAGCTCCGAAGAAAACCGGGGCAGAGGAAGTATCCTCAAAGGAATGGACTGCGGAAGGTGTATACATTGACGATAACGGCAATCACCTTGTGCTGGTGTACTACAGTCCGGATGAGGGACTCGGACAGAGCGGCTGGACAGTCTCCGCAATATTCGGAGAAGAGATGTATGGCGGATTCATGGACGAGGATGAAGGAATCCTGAAGGGTGACATGATTGCCTATAACAGTGACGGAACGGAAAAGGAGAGGAAAGCTATATCTTTGGCCGATACGGGTGATGCGATTGTTATGACTACCAAGGCTGGAGAAGAATACCGGTTCAGACCTGATGATACCGATTACTCCGAGATCAATGGCGATGTGATGCCGCTTTTCCAATATAACCAGCTCTATGCCTTTAGCGGATTCAATCCGGTATTGGCAGGTGCCTACAATTATCTAGCATTTGATAAGGCACAGGGATTTGATCCCGGGCATGCGATTATCCCGTATGTATGCATTGTGGATATGGATGAATCGGATCCCGAAGATGTCCTGTTATACGGCGATTTTTATCTCTGGGAGTTTGAAAAGCAGGAAGATACGCTTAAGTGTGTTTCTTCATCGCATATCCCGGGCGTGATGCACATGAAGAGAACGGGAGACAATGAGGCGGCGATATATGATGCCTTTGCATTTGACGAAGGGCTTACGGACGCGGATGTGGTCTCTCTGTTTGGATCGTATTATGACCACTACATCACGCTAAGTTCCGACAAGGAAATGCGTGATTCGGAAATGGCACAGATTATCGCGGATTATGTCCATGCCAACAGGCTTGAAGTCGGAAAATATCAGCTATATGAGGGCGAGAGCGGTGAACTTCCCGAATCTAAAGCCGGGGATATCCGTGAAAGAGTCGATCTGCCTGCATATGCATATCCTGATGCGCGGACAAAAGAGGCGGCTGTATATCAGTATATTGTCGATACATATTATGACAGATTAAGTGCATATGAATATGATACGATTATCCCTTATGTGGTTGTGATATCCGAAGATGACAGCAATTCCGGTGACATTAAGATTCTTCTTAGCGGATGGGTCAGCACCTACAACCTCGAAGGCGACATCCTTGAAATGCAGTCTGGCTCTGAGGTGAGCGGTGCAGCATACCTGAAGAAATCAACCGGTGGTTATGAAGTTACTGACTTTGAAGAGCTTGGAGACGGATCGGAATACGACAGGACAGCCAAAAAGATATTCGGAGATCATTATAATGACTTCATGAACCTGGATCGTGAGGCCGAAGAAGAAGTTCACAGGCAGATTATCCAAGACTATGTATCCGGGAATGGGTTGAATATTCGCGGATATAAGGATATGGGGGCAGATACTGTTTTTTTAGGGAAAAACTGATTTAATTGTCTTTCTTTGAAAAAATTAGCGACCCGGTTTTACGGGAGGTTGTTCAAAAGCTCTTATTGAATCCCATTGAGATGAGTCTTCATACGTCGCTGTAATCAAAGCGATTCTGGTACAGAAGTCCCATTCCCAATGGGATTTCCATATGCTACCCTATTACAATGATAGATTTCCAATGAGGACGGCATGATGCTTACAGTATCCCATATCAGTAAGAAATACGGTAAGAAACGCATACTGACAGATGTGTCGTTTACACTTGCGCCGGGTGAATGCATCTCCGTGATCGGAGAGAACGGCTGCGGGAAGACGACACTTTTAAAGATCCTTGCGGGGATCATGAAGCAGGATCAGGGTGATGTTCTGCTTGATGATGCATCTTCCGTGCAGGCCCGTTATGACGGGATCGGCTATGTGCCGCAGGACAATCCGCTGATGCAGGAGCTTTCCGTATGGGATAATCTCTGGCTTTGGGGCGCGGATCGCAGCCCGAAGACGGATGCCGTTGTAAAGGCTTTTGAACTCGGACCGATCCTGAAAATGCGTGTAAGCCAGCTCTCCGACGGTATGAAAAGAAGGCTTTCCATTGCGTGCGCATGCCTGAAGCAGGCGCCGATCATGATCCTGGATGAGCCGACGACCGCGCTGGATGTCTATTACAGAGAGGGGATCCGGGACTGGATCCGCTCGTTCCTGTCTCAGGGAGGCAGTGTGATCATGACCAGTCATGATGAGGGTGACATCCTGCTGGCGGACCGCTGCTATCTGATGGAAGACGGGATTCTGCGCCTTTTCTCCAATGAAGAGAAAACGGCGGATACCATCCGGTCGGCGATCATAAGTGCCCACCGGAACAGATAGGGAGGATATAGATGGATAACAATGAAATGATGAACAATGAAGCCGCACAGGAAGCAGAACCTGTTGTAACGGATGCGCCTGTCGTAACGGATGCACCTGTCGTAACGGATGCACCTGAAGCCGCTTCGCCTAAGAAGGGCAAAGGACCCCTGATCGCAATCATCGCACTTGCTGTTGTGGTCGTACTTGCGATCGCAGGCGTTCTTGCGTGGAAATTCGGCCTGTTCTTAAAGCCGGCAGATAAGGTACTGATCGCGGCGAAAAATACGTTTTCCGAAAAGGATACGATCGTAAACGCGCTGTCCGCCGAGTTCAAGGACAAAGAGACCGCGACCATGAAAATGGAAGGTGAAGCGTTCGGCTATTCGGGCGATTTTACCATGATGGTCGACAAGACCGGCTACGGATTCGATATGAACTTGCATATGCCGGAGCTGCCCACGATCGGCGCTGTGGCAAGACTGGATGCCGATTCGTTCAGAGTGAAAGTACCGGCGGTGATGGACAAGGTTTTTGTCTACGACTATCACAAGACCAATGAAAACGGTATGATCGCACAGAGTGCAGGTCAGGCGCAGATCGAAGAGATCAACAAATCTCTGCAGCAGATGGTAGACGCCTGCGCGGCGATCGAAGGACAGGAAGCAAAGCAGAAAGAGGCAGAAGTCAAGCTTCTTGAAGTATATCGCGAGCTCCCCTTTGAAAAAGCGGAAGCGGCTGAATGGACCGTAAACGGCGAGAGCAAAAAATGCGATGCATACTCGACTGTTCTTGACAAGGCATCCCAGGAGAAGATCTGGAAGATCCTCGCTGAGTTCTCACCTTCGTTTGATCCCAAGCAGAACAAAGCGCTGCAGCAGATCAACTTTAACGAATCAAAAGATATTAAATTTACATTTTATATTTTCGACAGCAAATTTGCTGCCGTTGCAATGGAGGACCAGACTTCCAAAGAGACTGCAACGATCACTTTTGAAGGTGGCGAGACAGCATGGCAGAACCTTGGTGTTACCGTAAATGGAACGGAAGTGTTCCGTATGAACGGTAAGACGGAGGAAGGCAAGGAAACACTCGGCTTTGTTTTGAGCGGTTCAGAGCTTGCCACATTCACCTACAACAGCACCGACAATACATATGAAGCGACGGTTGGCGCAGAAGGCGCTTCCGCGACGGTTTCCGGTATCATCACCGTTTCCGATACCGAGCTGAAGATGACCGTAGATCAGGTAGAGGCAAACGGCGAAACCATTCCGTTTACAATGACGATGACGACAACACCGGGCGCAGAGATGCCGGTTGTTGACGGCGAGACCTTTGATATGGTCGATGCTGACACAGGTGCGTGGATGGGTCTTCTTGGCGATCTGGGCCGGTCCGAGATCGGTCAGCAGATCTTCGGCAGTCTGTTTTAAGGAGTATTCCGATTGAAGATTTCTTTTCGATATTATGTGATCGAACTGAAGAGATGTTTGAAAATGCTGGGAAGGACATGGGCAAATCTTTTGCTCATGCTCCTTCTTTTGGCGTTTTTGGCGGTAGTGGCGGGAAAGGCGCTCTACGGCAATCAGGCGTTTGCAAAGATCACCGTTGCTGTGACCACGCCGGAGCAGGATGACTTGACGGACATGCTGCTTCGTTTTATCGCGTCCATGGATTCAGTCAAAAGTATTTGTGAATTCAGGCAGATGGAGGAAGAGAAAGCACTTGAGGAGCTTCAAGACGGAAATCTTCAGGCCGTCGTTGCTCTGCCTGCCCGATTTTATGAAGATGTCGATTCCGGCAAAAATACGCCGGCCGTTGTCTATTTTCCCAAAGATGCCGGCTTTGGCGGCATATTGTTCCGGGAGCTGTTAAAAGACGGTGTATCCATGCTGCAGACAGCGGAGGCCGGTGTCTATGCGACGTATGCCTGCATCGATGACGGAGAGGAGCCGGCGATCGAGTATGCAGAAGTCGGCAATCTGCTGGCACGCGCGTATTTTGGGGCTGTCGCGGACAGGACCGTACTGTATGACAGCAATGTCATATCACCCTTTGGCGAGACGGATGCCGCGGGCTTCTATACGGTGACGGGCGTGCTTGTGCTCTTTATGATGTGCGGAACGGGCTTCGCGTTTTTATTTGACAGAAGCTCCGTCTTTGTCCTGCAGCGACTTCGCCAGAACGGCGCAGGCGCGCTGATCCTGTCTTTTGAGAAAATCCTTGTCATGCTGACGGGACTTCTCGTTCCCGCTGCGGTTGTCATGACGATCGGCGGCAGATGGAGTTATATATCACATGTTATTATATTGCTTCTGTCGCTTTCGGCTTACTTTTTCGCGCTGTATGAGGTTGCGGGCGAAGGGCAGCGCGGCAGTATTCTGCTTCTGCTTGTAAACATCGGACAGCTCCTGCCGGCAGGTGTGGCGCTTCCGGTATCGTATCTGCCGCCTGCGGTCGCACGCTTTGGCGTGTATCTGCCCGCATCAGGCTGGTTTGCACAGGCGCGCGGTATCGTGCTTTCGGAGCGGTCTGTTACGCTCCTGCCGACGATTCTGTGGGGCGCGGTTTTTTGGCTGATCGGATATGCGCTTCTTAAGCGGCGCCTAGCGGGATAAGAGCATTGCAGCCTCCTCGCATGACACTAAGCGCGGGGGTGGCAGAGAGGACTTTTATGAGATTTGCGGCTCGCCGGTTCCGGCTTTCCTTACAATCGAATATGCGCAGGCCTTCGATGTGGCTTCTGACGGCGTGCCTTCTTTTATTCCTGTGGCTGATCGCATCGCTTCGTATGCCGCACACCGGGCAGGCGCGCGGCGGCATTCTTGCATCGGATGACCCTAAGGCACAGGCTGTTACAGGCCTTCTTACGGGTGATCGGGGCGGAAACGTGACATTTGTGTCATATGATGATGAGGAGCTGCTCAGAGCAGATATCGAAGCGGGACTCTTAACGTGCGGCTTTGTCTTTTCACCGGATTTCGGAGAAAAGATGTCTGCCCGCAATATGCGTCATGGCATAACATGCATCGAAACACCTTTTTCCGTCGGAACGGAAGTTTTGAAAGAAGCGGTTTTTGCGGCGATCTTTCGGGAGTACTCCGAAGTGATCATCGCTGCAAAAGAGGGCGAGATCTTTACGGCGGACGATCCTTCCCGTATGGAGCGTATCCTCGCAAAGAATGATGATTACCTTGCGGGTGACCGGCTTTTTGCACCCAAAGAGGTGCTGGTGGAGACGTCCTTCACATCCCGATCGGAGACTGCAGACCCGGACAGCGCGCAAGAGTCCGGCGGCGTCGTAGTATCGGATCCTGCCGGCCTTACGGGGACGCTTTGGGGGATCTTCTATACTTGTCTGTTTCTGATGATGCTGCAGGCGACCGTTTCGGATGAGCAGAATGCAAGACGCGGCCTGCTTGGTGCTTTGCCGCCCCGCGAAGCGCGGTTTTACAGGATCTCGTCGCAGATAACGGGGATCTTTGTGCCGGCTGCAGGCGGGTTTATCTTCCTGACGGCGCGAGGAATGTGTGATTCGATCGCGCGGGAAGGATTGCATCTGGCGCTGTTTTTGGTCTATGCTTGTATTTGGATCGAGGTGATCGGACGCAGGCTCATGCGCCGTGATCTCGGTTCCAAGCTTGTAGCGCTCCTGGCGGCGCATCTGCTGCTTCTGCCGATACTGACAGACCTGTCATCTTATATACCTGCCGTGCGTATTCTGCGCTGCATTCTGCCGGCATCGCTGTATTTGCTATAGAAAAGAGGAGATCATGTTCCAGTATGTACTGTTTGATCTGGACGGTACGCTGACGGATCCCAAAGAGGGGATCTGTAAGAGTGTGCAGTTCGCCCTGCATATGCAGGGGATCGAAGAACCGGATATCGACAAGCTGACACCGTTCATCGGGCCGCCGCTTAAAGGCAGCTTTATGGACTTTTATCATATGACGGAAGAGCAGGCGATGACAGCGATCGGGGATTATCGCAAGCGCTTCATCCCAATGGGGATGTATGAGAATAAGGTATACCCGGGGATCCCCGAGATGCTTGGCAGGCTCAAGGATGCCGGCATGGTTCTTGGTATCGCTTCGAGCAAGCCGGAGCCGCTCGTGATCAAGATCCTCGAGCATTTCGATCTGATCGGCTATTTTGATATCGTGGTGGGTGCTTCGATGGACCAGTCCCGCACGGAGAAGGAAGCCGTACTGGAGGAGGCACTAAGGCGCCTTGCGGCCTCCGGGAACGAAGCGCTGAATGCAAAGAACTGTGTTATGGTCGGTGACCGCAAGTTTGATATCAATGGCGGCCATGCGCATCACTTGACGGCAGTCGGCGTATCGTACGGATATGCGGTGGATGATGAACTTGAACAGGCGGGGGCCGATTATATCGCTCCTGATGTCCGCCGCCTGCAGGAATACCTTTTGACCGGAAAGACAGACACGAAGGTCAGACAGCCGGCGGAGGATCTCACCCCTTTTCACAAGACAGGGCACATCCTTCTGCCACTCATCGTATACTATGTCGGCTATAATGTTTTTTATATGCTGCTCGTTATTGTGATGGACAAGGTGCTGCAGACGGATCTTGCGTTTGCGGACACACTCCGCGAGAACTCTTCGAGCGCGCTGAATATCATCCAGTCGGCTTCCATGCTGGCAGGTTCCCTGTTTCTGCTTCCGCGCTTTATGCAGGAGAAGATCCCGACGAGGGCGCAGAAATTGCCCAACGTGATCGCAGCGGCCATCTGGGCCGTCTCGCTTTCCATCGGGCTCAACGCGCTGTTTGATCTGCTTAAGATCGTATCATCCGATGCGGGCTACAGGGAAGTGGCGGATGTGCAGTACAGTGTCTCCCTGACGCTTGGCCTCATCCTGTACGGCGTGATCTCGCCGATCACGGAGGAAGTCCTTTTCCGCGGGCTCATTTACGGGCGCATGCGCAAGTTTTTCTCATTGCCGGTCTCGATGGTGGTCTCGTCGTTTCTGTTCGGCGCCTACCACGGCAACTTCCTGCAGGGCATTTACGGGTTCCTGCTCGGCCTCATGATGGTCTATCTGTATGAGAAAACGCAGCACTTTGCGATACCGGTCATGGCGCATGCACTTGCCAACATGTCGGTCTTCATGCTCACATATGACGGAAGTGTCATAAAAAGGGAACAGGAACCGATGCTCTTTGCGATCTGCAGCGCTGTGGCGATCGCATCCTATCTGTTTATCCGATATAAGGGGAAAGAAAATGTACGATAAATTAACAAAGTCCGATATCAAAAAGATCGAAGAGGAGATCGAATACAGGAAACTGACGCTCCGCCCGCAGCTTTTGGAAGATGTTAAGGAGACCAGGGCGCACGGCGACCTCTCCGAAAATTTCGAATACCATGCGGCAAAGCGCGAGAAGAATAAAAACGAGAGCAGGATCCGTTATCTGGACCGCATGCTCCGCACCGCACAGGTCATTGATGACTCTTCCAAGGATGACGAAGTCGGCATGAACAACACCGTGACGGTCTTCTTTGTTGATGAGGGAGAGACGGAAGCGTATCGCATCGTGACATCCGTGCGCGGCGACAGCCTGCATCATCTGATCAGCATCGAATCTCCTCTGGGAAAAGCCCTGATGGGCCACAAGGTCGGGGACCGCGTGACGGTGGAGGTGAACCCTTCCGTTTCGTATGATGTGATCATCAAGGAGATCGAGAATACGCAGGATGATTCGGGGGATCGAATCAGAAGCTATTAAAGAAAAGGTTCCCACATTATCGTACGATGCCGAAGCAAAGGATTCTTAACGAATAAGTATGCTTCAATGGGCTTTCGAGGGTTGTCTGAGCGAAGCGAGTTCCCGAGAAAGCACATCGCTCTGAAGGATGCTTATGAGTTTAGAATACCGATTGCGTGCATCGAGATAATTGTGGGAATCCTTTTCTCTTATATCTCCTTTTTAGATTTATTTCACAAAAAACCATCTTGCATTTTGTTACAAACGTGTATATGATGTATTCAGTTAAAACGGCATTGACGAAGACAGTAGCGGACATGTTTCCGGTATAGCGAGGGAGGACGGTGCAAGCTCCTGCGTGAGACGGTTCGTGAAGACCACTTCCGAGCAGCGCTTCAGAGTAGAGATTGGTTTTCGAAAAGAGGCGACGTATTCCCGCGTTAAGGGTTCAAGAGTGAAAGATAAGGTGGAACCGTGTGACCAGCACCCTTATGTTGCAGTAACTGCGACATGGGTGCTTTTTTTATACACATGCTCGCCAAAAGGAATTTATGAAAAGCTCCCGGTCGCGGAAAACAGTTTTCGAAGTAAGAAAGGATGACAGAGATGAAACAATTATTGAGTGACGGACAGGTAGTTGAGATCGAAGAAGACGAGGTTCGCGTTGTCAGACACACCTGCTCTCATGTGCTGGCGCAGGCTGTAAAGCGCCTGTACCCCGAGACAAAACTGGCGATCGGCCCTTCGATCGATACAGGTTTTTATTACGATTTTGACAGAGAAGGCGGCTTCTCCGAGACGGATCTTGAGAATCTCGAGGCAGAGATGAAGAAGATCATCAAAGAGAACCTGAAGCTGGAGACTTTTACCAAGCCGCGTGATGAGGCGATCAAATTCATGGAAGAGAGGGAAGAGCCTTACAAAGTGGAGCTGATCCGTGACCTTCCGGAGGATGCGTCCATCAGCTTCTATCAACAGGGCGACTTTGTGGACCTTTGCGCAGGCCCGCATATCCTTTACACAAAGGGCATCAAGGCATTCAAGCTTCTCTCCGTGGCAGGCGCTTACTGGAGAGGCTCCGAAAAGAATAAAATGCTGACCAGGATCTATGGTACCGCGTTCCTTTCCAAAGAGGAGCTCGAAGCGTACCTGACCATGATGGAAGAAGCAAAGAAGCGTGACCACAGAAAACTCGGTAAAGAGATGAAGCTCTTTATGTTAACCGACGAGGGCCCGGGCTTCCCGTTCTTCCTGCCGAACGGCATGATCCTTCGCAATACCCTTCTTGAGTATTGGAGACAGATCCATACACTGGCTGATTACGTGGAGATCTCCACACCGATCATGCTCAACCGCCAGCTTTGGGAGACATCCGGTCACTGGGATCACTACAAAGAGAATATGTACACAACCGTGATCGATGATGTGGACTTTGCGGTAAAGCCGATGAACTGCCCGGGCAGTATGCTCGTTTACAAGTCAGAGCCGCGTTCCTATCGTGATCTTCCGCTTCGACTTGCAGAGGTCGGCCTGGTACACCGCCATGAGAAGTCCGGTCAGCTCCACGGCCTCATGCGCGTGCGCTGCTTCCACCAGGATGATGGACATATCTATCTGACAAGAGAGCAGATCCCGTCCGAGATCAAGAGTATCATCAGCCTGATCGACAAAGTATATAACCTGTTTGGGTTCAAATATCATGTAGAGCTTTCCACCAGACCGGAGAACAGCATGGGCTCCGACGAGGACTGGGAGATCGCAACACAGGGTCTCAAAGATGCGCTTGATTCCATCAATATGCCTTACGTTGTCAATGAAGGTGACGGCGCATTCTACGGCCCGAAGATCGACTTCCATCTGGAGGATTCCATCGGACGTACATGGCAGTGCGGTACCATCCAGCTTGACTTCCAGCTTCCGCAGCGCTTCCAGGCAGAGTATGTGGGCGAGGACGGCGAGAAGCATCAGCCGATCCTGATCCACCGTGTATGCTTCGGCTCCGTTGAACGTTTCATCGGTATCCTGATCGAGCATTTCGCAGGCAAGTTCCCAACATGGCTCGCACCGGTTCAGGTCAAAGTCCTTCCGGTATCCGATAAGTCCAGAGACTATGCACTCGGCGTATACGATACTTTAAGAAATGCAGGCATCCGCGTTGAGATCGATACCCGTGACGAGAAGATCGGCTACAAGATCCGTGAGGCGCAGCTTCAGAAAGTACCGTACATGCTCGTTCTTGGTGAGAAAGAGGCAGAGAGCAAGGCGATCACCGTAAGAAGCCGCGAAAAGGGTGATCTCGGCGCAAGCACCGTTGATGCGTTCATTGAGATGATCAAAAAGGAGATCGCAGACAAGAAGAAGGCAGAAGACTGATCATGCGAATCATACTGGTAAGACATGCGGATCCCGATTATAAGACGGGACTGCTTACGGAAAAAGGAAAAAGAGAAGCTAAGATCATAGGCGAGCGCGCGAAAAAGTGGGTCGGCCAGATCGATGAGATCTATGTATCCCCCCTGCAGCGTGCACGTGATACGGCAGCGCCGATCGAAGAGGCGCTCGGCATGAAGGCAGTCGTGCTTCCCTGGCTTGAGGAGTTTCGCGCAAGCGTACGTCCCGAAGTGGCATCCAACAAGGCCCTTTCGTGGGATTTTCTCCCGACGCTCTGGACGAAGGATCCGCTTCTCTACGATAAGGATCACTGGACCGAGTCCTCTGTCATGACACCGCCGGAAGGCAACATCGGCGCGACAGCGTGCCTGAAGGAGACCGCGGACGGTCTGGAATCCATTCTTGCAGCGCACGGCGTGCTCCGCGAGGGCAACTATTACCGATACGGCGACCCCGATCCCCGCGCACTTGATATTCTGAAAAAAGGGTGCGTGCATCGGGAGATCACGCAGACACCGGAAGAAGCGGCTGCCATCATGGCATCCTGGCCTGTACATCCGGAGCGTGAGACATACGAAAAGACAGTCGTTCTGGTGTGCCATATGGCGATCAGTTTTGTCATGCTCGGCTATCTTCTCGGTATCTCGTTTGTGCCGCTTGTGGAGGGGATGTTCATCGCGCCGACCGGCGTGACGGTACTGAACAACGAGAGTGTTCTGTCCCTTGTTGAGAACAGATGGGTCAAAAAGGGCGACGCAGTGGGCTTCCGTACGCAGTACATCGGCGATGTGCGCCACCTGGTAGAAGCCGGCGAGCCGATCTCGGGCCGCGGCAGCTTCGCATCCATCTTTACAGACTGATCTTAGAGGCATCTGCCCGGCAGGGCGGGTGCCTTTTTTGATCGTATAGTATATCTAGGCATAGCGGTCGATCGAGACGGCCAGATTACCCTTTTTGGTTTCGTGATCGATACTGCGAAATACAAACTTGCCGCATCCTCTGACAGAAAGGACATCCCCTTCCTTGATGGGGGATGCGGGATTGGTGCAAAGGCGCCCGTTCAGAAAGACTTTACCGTCAGTGAAAAGGTCTTTTGCCACCTGTCTGGATAAGCGATAGATCTTTGAAGCGATCAGATCGAGCCGCAGGGATGATACGATCAGACTCTCTCTTACGAAGCGCGGCTTTACATCTTCCGGCGGCTCAAAAAGGCGTTCCGCCATCACCTGCGTGTGCTTCACACGTGTCAGTTCCTGCATAATCATCTCAGACATTCGCTCTGCAACAAACAGATATGCCGTATGCTCGCGCACGACGATATCGCCGATCACATCCCGCTCGATCCCCAGATTCATCAGTGCTCCGAGAAAGTCGCGATGCGTCAGCGCATCTGCAAATTTGGCCTGCAGGGGCCTGATCCGAAGAAGTACGATCGGAAACGGGATCTCGTATCCCAGTTCTTCCGGATCGCCGAATCGTGCCATTTTGCGCTCGGTCTCTTCTGCGCCGCCAAACAGGGTCACTTCCTTTTCGGAAAAAAGGCGCATCACTTCCGAGCTTTCTGCTTCGGAGAGAAAATCCGTAAAATAGAACGTTCCGTTCTTTCTGCTGTTTTCACATAATTCTGTAACTCTTTTTTCAAAAAACTGATCCATAACAGTTTCTATTATACATGATTTCGGTATATTGGAAGGGCTCTCATTTTGCATTCTCCCCAAATCCTTGTTATAATATACAGACATATTAGGAAAGGAGGATATTGCTTATGCGTAATACCTCACTTCGCACTTACAAGGTAGGTGCTTTCCTAAACTAGCGGAGAAGCCTGATCTGCCGATCCGCATATTATATATGGCTCCTCTTAGGAGGAGCCGGTTTTATGGATGGATCTTCATGAAAAGAGTACTGCTTACAATAATGACACTTGTGTCATTTGCGATATTGACCGGATTTACAACAAAGACGGGATGGACACTTCCCGATGAATGCCCTGTGATGGTACGCGAAGGGAACCGCTATTCTCTGGAGGATGAGACGGGGCTTATGGTGTACGAAGACAATGGCAGTGATGTCATTTTTGTCGGTGATTCCCGTGCGGCCTTCATGATGAAGGATACGGGATACAAAGGCGTATCCTGGGTGACGATGCCCGGGCGAGGCGCAGCATGTCTTGCGGATCGTGCGATCCCTTCGATCGCATCTTCGCTTGCCGGTAAGACAGTCGTCTTTGTGATCGGGATCAATGATATCTCACCACTTCGAAACAGCTACGAACGGATGCAGTTGATGAACTGGTATACCGCTTACTATAAGGCACTCGTTGCAAACAATCCGTCGACCGTGTTTTACGTGACCGGCGTGACGATGCGCGGCAATCTGACCACGCCGCAGTATGTGCGTTTCAATAATGCGATCCAGTTTTTTAACAACAGGATGAGCAGCATTCCCGGGATGCACTATATCGACACCTTCGGTTATCTGCTTGCAACGGGCTACGGGTATCTGTCGCCCGAAGATACGCTTCACTACGATGCGGATACCAACAGGCGTCTCTTCCGTTACATCATGAAAACGGTAACAGGCGAGGATGTTGAGCTGCCGCCGATACCGGAGCCGGCTGAGCCGGAAGTTCCCGTGGTGGCAGGGCAGATGGCAGAACCGCAGCAGGAAGATGCGTCAGCTCTGCAGCAGGCAGAGGCGGCATCGCCTGCCGTGATCTCAGATCTTGCGGATGCGGTAGTCGATCCGGATGATATCGATCCGGAAGGCGCAGACGGAACCGATGCTGCTGCGGCCGATGCAGGTGCAGAACACACAGACTCGGAAAGTACAGGGACAGTGACACCATGAGACGGATCGTGATCGGCCTTGTCGCGCACGTAGACAGCGGCAAGACGACTTTATCGGAAAGCTTACTATATGAGACGGGACAGATCAGAGAGGCGGGCCATGTTGACAACGGAAACGCCTTTTTGGATACCTATGCCCTGGAAAAAGAGCGCGGCATTACGATCTTTGCGAAGCAGGCCGCGCTCCCTTTGTCTCCCGAATACGAAGCGACGCTACTGGATACGCCGGGGCATGTGGATTTTTCGGCAGAGATGGAACGAACGCTTCAGGTACTTGACTGTGCGATCCTTGTGATCAGCGGTGCGGACGGCGTGCAGAGTCATACAACAACGCTGTGGAGCCTTTTGGAAAAGTATAAGGTCCCGGTGTTTCTTTTTATCAACAAGATGGATCAAAAGCGGCTGCCTGAAGAGGAGCTGCTTAAGGATCTGCAGGAAAAGCTGTCGGCAGGGTGCGTTGCGTTTCCGAAAGAGGGTGAAGCACCGGATGCCGCATTTTATGAGCAGGCGGCGATGAGCGACGATGAGGCGCTTGATGAGTTCCTGGAGACGGAGAAGCTCTCGGAGGAGACTCTGATCCGCCTTGCAAGGGAGCGCAAGATCTTTCCCTGCTACTTTGGCTCGGCGCTTCGCCGGGAGGGGATCCGGAATCTGCTTGGCGGCCTTACGCGCTATACGGAAGGACTGCAGGAGGATGACGGAACGGAAGCTTTTGGCGCCCGCGTTTTTAAGATCGGGAAAGGCGCAAAGGGCGAGCGCCTGACGTATATGAAGATCACGTCGGGATCGCTTTCCGTGAAGCAGTCGATCGAGACCGGTGAAGATCTGGTCGAAAAGATCGACGGCATCCGTCTCTACAACGGTGATCGCTTTGTTCCGATCGCAAAGGCGGAAAAGGGAATGGTGGTTGCGGTGACGGGACCTGACGCAACCTACAGCGGGCAGGGGCTCGGAAACGAAACAGGCAGAACCGTGCCGATCCTTGAGCCGGTCATTACCTATGAGCTGATCCTGCCGGACGGGCAGGATGCGATGCAGTGGTATCCCAAGCTGAAACCGCTTGAAGAAGAGCTCTGCGAGCTCCATATGGTCTGGGACGAGAAGTCGCATTCGATCATGCTGAAGCTCATGGGCGAAGTGCAGACGGATGTCCTGAAACATCTGATCAAAGAACGATATGACATTTCTGTCACATTCGGCGCCGGCCGTATCGCTTATAAGGAGACGATCCTGGATGTGACGGAGGGTGTCGGTCACTATGAGCCGCTTCGTCATTATGCGGAGGTACATCTTCTGATGCGGCCGCTTCCGCGCGGCAGCGGGATCGTATACGACACGGATGTCAGTGAAGATGAGCTGGACAGAAACTGGCAGCGTCTGATCCTGACGAATCTAAAAGAAAAGGAGCATCCCGGCGTCCTTGTCGGTGCTCCGATCACGGATATGGAGATCACGCTCGCCTCCGGCCGTGCACATTTAAAACATACAGAGGGAGGCGACTTCAGGCAGGCTGTCTACCGCGCGGTCAGACAGGGACTCATGAAAGCGGAGAACCTGCTTTTGGAACCCTGGTTTTCTTTCTGCATTGCGGTACCGGCCGATTCGATCGGCCGCGCGATGTCCGATCTGGATCGGCTTTATGCCAAGACAGATCCGCCGATGCAGGAGGGTGACAGGATGATCCTCACCGGGCGCGGTCCGGTGGCGACACTGAACACATATCCCAAGGAACTTGCAGCGTATACCGGAGGGCAGGGCACGATGACAGCCCTGTTCGATGGCTATGAGCCGTGTCATGATGCGGAGGCTGTTGTGGAAGCGACCGGTTACGATCCCGAAGCGGATACGGATAATCCGGTCGGATCGATCTTCTGCGCGCATGGTTCCGGATTTTATGTAAACTGGGACCGCGTAGAGGATTACATGCATCTGCCGCTTCGTGACCTTGCACAGGAAGAGGAAGATACGGAAACGGACATGGTCCTGAAGGGGATGAGGCGCAGCGGAAGCGGTGAGAAGGAGCTGTCGATCGGAAGAGAAGAGATCGATTCGATCATCCAAAAGACTTCACATGCCAACGCCGGACGTACGCGCCCCGGCTATTCGCACAGAAAAGATGCATCGGTGACGCGGATGAAGACGACAAACTATTTTTCCGACGGCCCTGACGGCACGGCATACAAAGAAAAGCCGGCAAAGCCGCGTAAGTCCTATCTTCTCGTTGACGGATATAACGTGATCTTTGCATGGAAAGAGCTGAAAGAACTGGCGGATGTCAACATTGACAGTGCGCGTGACAAGCTGGCCGATATCCTGTGCAATTATCAGGCGATCAAGGGATGCGAGCTCATTCTCGTTTTTGACGCGTATCGGCTGCAGAACCACGCGGAGGAAGTGCTTTCTTTTCACAATATCAGGATTGTCTATACCAAGACGGCCGAAACGGCTGACCGGTATATTGAGAAGTTCGCGCATGAAAAAGCGTCGGACTGCCTCGTGACGGTCGTGACGAGTGACGGCATGGAGCAGATCATCATCCGCGGAAGCGGTGCGCTTTTGATCTCCTCCCGCGAATTTGAGAAGGAAGTTGCGGAAGCAAACAGGCAGATCATGGAAACGGGAAAACGCGTGCTATTTTAGCGCAGCCACGTTGACACGTCCCTTGCGACTGCGATAGAATCATAGCGGAGTTATCTAAGGAAAGACTGATCGAATCAGTCTGTTCTTAGAAGTTTAAAGAGGAGAATTATTATGGAGAAGAAACCGTTTGTGACCCTTAAGCAGGTTGAGGAGATCGTAAAAACGCATCCGACACCTTTTCACATCTACGATGAAAAAGGCTTTCGTGAGAACGCGCGCCTTTTAAAGAAGGCGTTTTCCTGGAACAAGGGTTTCCACGAGTACTTTGCCGTAAAAGCGACACCCAATCCGTACCTTCTGAAGATCCTGAAGGAAGAGGGGATCGGCGTGGACTGTTCCTCTTATACGGAACTTGCGCTTTCCGATAAGGTCGGTTTTAAAGGCCATGACATCATGTTCTCTTCAAACGTAACGCCTGAAGAGGATTTCAAATATGCATCGGATCTGGATGCGATCATCAACTTCGATGACATCACACTGCTTGATTTTTACGATAAGATCGCGCCTTTCCATGATACGATGTGCTGCCGCTTCAATCCGGGCGGAAACTTTGCGATCCACAACCAGATCATGGATACGCCGCGTGATGCCAAGTACGGCATGACCAAGGATCAGATGAAGGATGCTTTCACTTATATGAAAAAGAAGGGCGTAAAGCATTTCGGCATCCATGCGTTCCTTGCAAGCAATACGATCGCGGACGAGTATTATCCGAAGCTGTCCCGTATCCTGTTCAAGCTTGCGGTCGAGCTGAAAAGAGAGTGCGATGTGCATATCACGTTCGTCAATCTGTCGGGCGGCGTCGGTATCCCGTATAAGCCGGAAGACCGCAAGACCGATATCATGGCGATCGGCGAAGGTGTGCGCAAGGCATACGAGGAGATCCTCGTTCCGGAAGGCATGGATGATCTTGCGATCTATACGGAGCTTGGCCGTTATATGATGGGCCCGTACGGCGCGCTGATCACGAAAGCGATCCACGAGAAGCACATCTACAAGGAGTACATCGGTGTGGATGCCTGTGCGGCAAACCTGATGCGCCCCGCTATGTACGGCGCTTACCATCACATCACGGTACTCGGTAAAGAGGACAGACCGCGCGATCACGTTTACGATGTGACAGGTGGCCTTTGCGAGAACAATGACAAATTCGCGATCGACAGATCGCTTCCGAAGATCGACATGGGTGACTACCTGTTCATTCACGATACGGGTGCGCACGGTTTTTCCATGGGATATAATTACAACGGAAAGTTAAGAAGTGCGGAGCTGCTCTTGCATGAAGACGGCAGTGTACAGCAGATTCGTCGTGCGGAGACGGTGGATGATTATTTTGCCACACTCGATTTTTCCGGACTGCAATAAAACAGTAACGTCGGAGGTTTTATGAACAAACGTATTCCGGCCGTTTTCCTTATGACGGTGTCCGCGCTCCTTTTTGCGGGGTGCGGGATGTTCGCCGGACATGAACTGACAGATCAGGGAATGGAAGCGAATAAACAATTGGATTATCAGACCGCGATCACGCGTTTTGACGAGGCGATCGAAGCGGGCGAGGACGGACTTGCGGCAGGACGCGGGAAAGGCATTGCCTATCTGGGGCTTGCCGATTACGAGAATGCGGTGGCGAGTTTTGAAACGGCTCTCTCCGAAGCGGGAGGGCGCCTGACGGATCTTAGCTTTGATACCGACTACTACCTTGCGTATGCATATTATAAAAGCGGGCGTATGGAAGATGCGGTCACGCTCTTAAATGGCATCATCGCCGCACGTCCGGAAGAAAAGAACGCGTTTTTTCTGCGTGGCAGACTAGAGCTTACGCAGGGCAACTACGAGCTTGCAACGGTTGATTTTGACAATGTCTTAGCCCTTGATCCGTCTGACTATGACTGCATCCTTTCTATATATAAAAGTCTGGATGAGTACGGCTACACGGACGAAGGAGCCGGTTATCTGAAGGAAGCACTAGATCGGGACAGCGAGACAATGTCCGAGTATGACCGCGGACGCTTTGCTTACTACCTTGAAGATTACGAGACGGCCAAGAACTGTCTCGAGAGAGCACGCGACAGCGCAGATGCGCAGCCCGCACTTTTTCTCGGACGTACATATGAGGCGCTCGGCGACTACAACTATGCATCGACCGTCTATATGGACTATATCGAGAAGTACGGTGACAGCGGAGAGATCTACAACCAGCTCGGCGTCTGCCGCCTGCGGATGCAGGACTATGAGAATGCACTTCTGGCCTTTCAGGTCGGTATGGAAGCGGAGAAGGAACCCTGCCTGCAGACTCTGAAATTCAATGAGATCGTGGCATATGAAAACCTCGGCGACTTCAAGCGTGCCGCATCTTTGATGGAGGAGTACCGCAAACACTACCCGGATGATGCGAAAGCGGAGCGCGAGTGGAAGTTTTTAAAGACACGGTAAAATAACAGAAAACTGCAAAAAATATACACAATTGTGAACACTACATATTATGTACACCTTTTCGGGGCGACACTATATGTAGTGTTTTTGCGTTGACTTTTACATAGGGGAATGCTACAATGAATCCAGCGACGTTTACGCGGAAGGGAGAGTATGAGTTCTATGTTCCAGGTAATCAAGAGAGATGGCGGGCTTGCTGATTTTACATTAACCAAGATCAACGATGCCATCATGAAAGCATTCAATGCTACCGACGTGCAGTACAACAATGATATCATTGATCTGCTTGCACTTCGTGTGACTGCTGATTTCCAGAAGAAGGTCAAGGAAGATAAGATCCACGTGGAGGATATTCAGGACAGCGTAGAAGCGATCCTTGAGCAGGCCGGCTATGCAGAGGCTGCAAAGGCTTTTATCCTCTATCGTAAACAAAGAGAAAAAATGCGTGCCATGAAGTCCACGATCCTGGATTACAAGGACGTTGTCAACAACTATGTCAAAGTTGAAGACTGGCGCGTTAAGGAGAACTCTACCGTTACATACTCTGTTGGCGGCCTGATCCTTTCCAACTCCGGTGCCGTAACAGCCAACTACTGGCTGTCCGAGATCTATGACGAAGAGATCGCGCAGGCGCACCGTAACGCCGACATCCACATTCACGATCTGTCCATGCTGACAGGTTACTGCGCAGGCTGGTCTTTAAAGCAGCTGATCCAGGAAGGTCTCGGCGGGATTCCCGGCAAGATCACTTCCGCACCCGCAAAGCATTTATCCGTTCTTTGCAACCAGATGGTCAACTTCCTCGGCATCATGCAGAACGAGTGGGCCGGCGCGCAGGCATTTTCTTCATTTGATACCTATCTTGCGCCTTTCGTTAAGGTTGACAAGCTGAGTTATCCGGAAGTAAAGAAATGCATCGAAGCATTTATCTACGGCGTGAACACACCCAGTCGCTGGGGCACGCAGGCACCGTTCTCCAATATCACACTGGATTGGACCGTGCCGAATGACCTTGCTTCCCTTCCTGCTATCGTAGGCGGCAAAGAGATGGATTTCACCTACGGTGACTGCAAGGTCGAGATGGACATGGTCAACAAAGCGTTCATCGAGACGATGATCGAAGGTGATGCAAACGGACGCGGATTCCAGTATCCGATCCCGACGTATTCCATCACAAGTGATTTTGACTGGTCCGACAATGAGAACAATCGTCTCCTTTTCGAGATGACTTCCAAATACGGCACACCGTATTTTTCCAACTATATCAACTCCGACATGGAGCCGTCCGATGTACGTTCCATGTGCTGCAGACTCCGTCTGGATCTGCGTGAGCTTCGTAAGAAAACGGGTGGCTTCTTCGGTTCCGGCGAGAGCACCGGCAGCGTAGGCGTTGTAACGATCAACATGCCGAGGATCGCATATCTGTCCAGCAATAAGGACGACTTCTACAAGCGTCTGAACAAGATGATGGATATCGCGGCAAGAAGCCTGAAGATCAAGAGAGGCGTTATCTCCAAACTGCTGGAAGAAGGTCTCTATCCGTATACCAAGAGATATCTTGGCAAGTTCGATAACCACTTCTCCACGATCGGTCTGATCGGTATGAACGAGGTGGGCCTGAATGCAAACTGGCTGCGTGCGGACCTTACAGACAAGCGTACACAGGAATTTACCAAAGAAGTCCTGAACCACATGCGTAACAGATTGTCCGATTACCAGGAGATGTACGGCGATCTTTACAACCTTGAAGCAACACCGGCGGAGAGTACAACATACCGCCTTGCAAAGCACGATAAGAAGAGATGGCCGGCGATCAAGACGGCGGGACACCCGGGAGATACACCGTACTACACGAACTCCTCCCATCTGCCTGTTGATTATACGACCGATATCTTTGATGCACTGGATATCCAGGATGAACTGCAGACTCTCTATACATCCGGTACCGTATTTCATGCATTCCTCGGAGAGAAGCTTCCTGACTGGAAAGCAGCGGCGAACCTTGTACGTACGATCGCACAGAACTACAAGCTGCCGTACTACACACTTTCTCCGACATACTCGATCTGCAAAGAACACGGGTATCTGCAGGGTGAGGTAACGGAATGCCCGCACTGCCATGCAAAGACGGAAGTGTACAGCCGTATTACAGGCTATTACAGACCGGTTCAGAACTGGAACGACGGGAAGCTTCAGGAATACGCGAATAGAACCGAGTACGACATCGCACACTCCGATATGAAGAGGCCGATGACCAAGATCGTAACGCTTTCCAACTATGATGCGGATGTTGAGGTCAGTGTTGAGGACGCGCAGGATGTGAGCTATCTGTTCACGACCAAGACCTGCCCGAACTGTAAACTTGCCAAAGAATACTTAAAAGATGAAGAGTACATCCTGATCGACGCAGAAGAGAATCTGGAACTTGCCTCCCGTTACGGCGTGATGCAGGCACCGACACTCGTTGTTGTAAACGGTGACTCTTACAAGAAATATGTGAACGCGTCCAATATCAAGAAATATGCGGACCGTTCGGTAAAGACACTGTAGATGGAAAGGTTTACCCATGAAAAAATATGTATTATCTGTTTTGACGGCCGCTCTAGGCATGTCGCTTCTTCTGGGGATGAGTGCTTTTGCATCCAACCTGCCTTTCATTGGGGTTTCCGATGAGGAGGTCAAGGTAAGCAGTCAGGATCCGACCGCAAAAGTAGAGATAACGGTTTCCGGCTGGAAATATAAGAATGCATTCAAACTGAAATGGAAGATCGAGGACGAGGACGTTTGTGCGGTTAAGCAGTTGAGCCAGAACGGTGATACAGTCACGCTGGAAGTGAACGCCGGCAATACGGGAACGACAGTCGTAAAATTCTGGCTTGAAGGTTTTACCCGCGTGCCGAAGTACATGTCCGTTAACACGATCAACTATCAGAAAGAGATGATCGACGGCTACTCTGTACGTCACTACGGTTACATGACCGGTTTAAACGGTGAGGCGGCCAGGATTGATGATCTGTCTGTTGTGAAGGGTGCGCTTCGCGTGGACTTTACCCTGATCGATGCCGGCAACGGCGACGGTGAGACGGCGACGTTTGTAATGCGCGCGGAAGAGGAAGACGGTGATCCGCTTGCGACCGTGCAGCAGGAATGCACCGGCATGAAAGTCGGAGAATCCGGCTATAAGACTTATTTCAAGATCCCGAAGAAGGCAGATGTTCTGCGCCTTTTGAATGAGGATATATAAGCGGTTTTAAAGGAAATGATCCTGCCGGCGGCGATGCTGTCGGCAGGATTTTGAATTGATAAGTCGGCTGCTTTGTGATAGCATAAATGCATTAGGAGGGTGTAGTATGTTGTTTGGGGACAAGGAGTTTGGCATGTCTGAAGGGATCATGACTGCCGGTGGCAGCATTCCGATCTCGATGATCATTCTGCTTGTGCTTCTTGCGGTCATTTGTGCACTTTGCGTTTATGTGGCGATCTTAAAGCAGCATCTGATCGAAGAACACGAGCGTCTGGAACAGCTTGAAAAGCGTGTGCGTGAGCAGAATCGCTCCAATGAAGTGAAGCAGAAATTCCTTTTCAACATGTCTCATGATATCCGAACGCCGATGAATGCGATCCTCGGATTTGCTAATCTTGCGCAAAGACAGATGGCAAACGGCGAATCGGCTGACGAGAGTCTGAAGTATATCGAAGAGGCAGGGAACAACCTGATGGAGATGCTCGACGGCGTGCTGGATACAGCACGGCTTGAAAGCAATGAGATCCTCCTGCAGGAGTCGCTCGGTGACCTTGAGAAGACGATCTCCCGCGATCTTCTGTCTGCAGAAGAGCATGCAAGGAATGCCGGCATCACATTAACATCCTCGTTTAAACTGAAGCATAAGGAGCTGTACTTTGATGCGAATGTACTTCGCAAGATCCTGTACAACCTTGTGTCCAATGCGATCAAATATACGGAGAAGGACGGAAAGATCAGCGTTCTGGTCCGTGAGACGCAGTCCGACAAGGAACATATGACGGGCATTACGATCACGATCAGCGACAACGGCATCGGCATTTCCGATTCGTTTAAACCGCATCTGTTCGAACCGTTCTCCCGTGAGAAGAATACGACCATGAGCGGCGTGGAAGGAACAGGCCTGGGTCTGTCTGCCGCAAAGCGCATGATCGAGATGATGGGCGGTACCATCACAGTAAACAGTACGCAGGGCGAAGGCACAGATGTGATCGTAAGCCTTGCATTCAGACTTCCGGACGAGGGCGAGACCGCTGAAGTATCCAAAGAGCGGGAGACGCACGAGGCGTCGGCGGTTCCCGAATATGAAGATGATGAGGATATGCTTGCGACCAAGCACTCCCTGAACCATACGATCCATACGGTCAGTGCGGCCATCAAAGAAGGGATCTCCGACGATGCGCACGAGGCGGCTGAGGCACTTCCGAAGAAGAGCCTGGTTGCGGATGATTATTCTTTTGTCGATCGCCGTGTCCTGCTTGCCGAGGATAATAAAGTCAACCAGAAGATGGAACAGCTTGTTCTGGAGCGTGCCGGCATCCACGTAGAAATCGCGGATGACGGTCAGATCGCAGTCAACAAGGTATGTGAGCATCCTGCGGGATATTACGATGCTGTCCTGATAGATCTTCAGATGCCCAATATGGACGGCTTTGAAGCCACGGCAGCGATCCGGGCGCTGGATGATCCGGACAAGGCAAACATACCGATCATTGCGGTGACGGCCAATACATCCGACGCGGACCGTATGCTCTCCAAAGAGGTCGGTATCAACGGACACCTCGGAAAACCGATCAAGATCCTGGAACTGCTGGAAGTATTGCAGGAGTATTTTGACGAGATCTGATCCCGGAGTTTTCTATGCTTAAGAACAAAGGATTTATTTTTACCAATAAAGCACACTCACAGAAAGGAATCATGTCGGCCGTCCTCGGCATGATTTCTTTGTTTTCTGTTTTTTTAACGATCTACTATACTGCAAAAGCAGGCGGACGTGCACCGCTCAAGTACGGCTTTTCCGTTCTTTTGGCAATGCTGTATGCCATTGCCGGTCTTGTGCTGGGCATCCGCGGCCGCATGGAAAAGGATAAGTTTTATCTGTTTGCATATATGGGGATCGTATTGAACGGTCTGATGGTTGTCGGGATCGTTCTATTACTGTTTGCAGGAGTTTACGGAATATGATACAGGAAAGACTGGAACTTGCGCGGGACAGGATCGGAGAGATCGCATCCGGGCAGGTGCTTCACGGCACGTTCGGAGACTATTTTCGGTCCGGCGCACAATATCTGAACCTTTTATTTGAAACATATGACGCCATCCGGGAAAAGGATTTTGCATCCAGCCCGCTTGAGGCGCTTCGTGCGCAGAACAGATCCCTCTACGCGGATCTTCTGCCGGACGCTTACGAGACGAGCTATGCAAATCCTGCTTTTTCCGTATCGCGATTCGGAGAGGAGCGGGGAAAGCTTCTTTCTTTTATTTTTGCGGAGCTGCACAGCCAGACGGAGTCCGTATTTGAAGGGCGGATCGAAGAACTGCTCATCCGCGCGGAACTCTTTCTGGAGATCTATCTGAGTGTTCTTTGCGACCTCGAAGAAGAAAAAGATGTGGACGGAGAGGCGATCAGACATATCATCTATGCGTTTCTGTGTGATTACGGACGCGATGAAGCGATGCTTCGCATCAGGCAGCAGCTTGATCCTTCGGAAGACTTTGCGTTGAAGATCATAACGGAAAGCGATCTTTCCGATCTGCGCTATCTATACCGCTACGGCGAATATGTCTCGGAAGACGAGGAGAAGATCGCCCGGTATATCATGACGCTTCCGGAAGAAACGATCGGGAAGATGGCAGATACGTTCACGGAAGGGTATCGGATCGGCTTTGAAGTGACGGGGCGCGACCTTTCCAAGAAAGACACGGTCAATATCCGCTACAGTCTTGGATTTGAACGCGTAATCCGCGAAGCGGTCCGGAATTTTGAGCAGCTCGGCTTAAAACCCGTGATCTATCGCGCGAGCATGAGCATTTTCCATAAAGGAAAAGCGCGGATCGGCTACATGGGTGCTGATCCGAACAGGCAGTTTACCTATGACCACAAAGACGACCGCGCGCTGTTTTTGGACAAGCACTATAACGGCCTTCGCTTGGAAGCGCTCCGCGCTGCGTATGAAGCGCATAAAGATCTGGCGGCCGTTCACGGCGGGCCGGCCTGTATGGAAACGTTCGGGGAAGCGAACTTTTCTCCGATCGCCAAAAAAGAGGCACCGAAGCTGTCTGAAGAGCAGCAGAAGCTGACGGTCGAATATGCATCCAAAGCGGGCAGCATCATCAATACGTATATCAAAGGCGAGGAGAGGAGCTTTACGATCATTGCCTTCCCTACGCCGGCGATCGGACCGGATTTTGAAGCAGTCTTTGAAGAGACGATCCGCGTGAATACGCTCGATTACATGCGTTATCGGAACATGCAGCAGATCATGATCGATGCATTGGACGAGGCAGCATATGTGCGGATCAAAGGATGTGGCAGTAACCGCACGGATCTGACGGTGGCGCTTCATCCGCTTACAGATCCTTCGAAGCAGACCGTCTTTGAAAACTGTGTGGCGGATGTGAACATTCCGGTGGGTGAGATCTTCACTTCACCTGTTTTAGAGGGGACAAACGGAACACTTCACGTGACGGATGTCTTTTTGGAGGGCCTGGAATACAAGGACCTTTGCATCACGTTTCGAGACGGTATGACGGATACCTATTCCTGTGCAAACTTTGATGATCCTGAGGATGGAAGGAAGTATATCCGCGACAATGTTCTCTTTTCGCATGAAAGCCTTCCGATGGGCGAGTTTGCGATCGGAACAAATACAACAGCCTACGCGATGGCAAGGCGGTATGGCATCGGCGACCGGCTGCCAATCCTGATCGCAGAGAAAACAGGTCCTCACTTCGCGGTGGGCGATACCTGCTATTCGCATTCCGAGGATATCGCCGTCTTTAATCCGGACGGAAAGGAGATTGTGGCAAGGGACAATGCCTGCTCGATCCTCCGTAAGACAGACGAGTCGATGGCATATTTTAACTGCCATACCGATATCACGATCCCTTATGACGAGCTCGGTGAACTGACCGGTGTGCGACAGGACGGCACCCTGATCCCGATCATCAGGGACGGAAAGTTTGTGATCGAGGGCGTGCAGGAGCTTAATCTTCCGCTCCGGAATGCATTGTGATATAATATACTTGATATAAAAGGTGTTTTTGGAGGTTTGGCTTTGGACGCGATACGTAGCATATTTGGTGAGACCGATTACAACATTCCGAGAAGATGCGAGGAATGCGGCGGTGTTATGATCTTCAAGGGCGTCGGCGAGTATCATTGCGAGGATTGCAAGCACGTCATGTATGATGATTACGGCAAAGTGCGGCTGTATATAGAGACGCATCCCGGGGCGAGATCTTCTGATGTATCCGCGATGACCGGTGTGAGTCAGCACAGCATCCGTCAGATGCTCCGTGAGAACAAGCTTGAGATTGCAAGTAACTCTGCAAGCTTCTTAAAGTGTGAGAGGTGCGGGGTCAATATCAGAAGCGGACGTTTTTGCAAGCAATGTGAGATCGAATACCACAGAGCGCTTGAGGAAAGAGAGCGTGCTTCGCGCCCGGGGCATGATTACATGGGTACTGCCAAGGCACGCATGACCGAAGACGGTGAGAAACGTTTTATACGCTCCAAATAAAGACAGAACGACATTACTGAAAGGACTACTGAACTCTTATGAAAACAATGCATAATGTGATGAAACGGATCATGAAGACGGCGATATTTACAATTGCCGCCTGCGGATTGATCATGGCAACCAGGCTGGATGTAAGTGCTGAGACGCTGACGGTTAAATCTTCCAACGTCAATGTCCGTGACAAAGCAAGTGCATCCGGCTCTCTTGTTGGCACTGTGACAACAGGCGATAAATTCGACCTCGGAACGGAAGTGGTCGGTGACGACGGCAAGACATGGTATCAGATCGTGCTAAACGGTCAGGTCGGATTTATCCGTTCTGATTTTGCAACAAAGGGCAGCGCTGCAGCGACAGATTCGAAGCCTGCGGAGTCAAAACCCGCAGAGGCAAAGCCAGCAGAGAATAAACCCGAACCGACCGAAACGGCCGCGACGGTCACAGGCAGTAATATCGCAAAAATAAAAGTTGTCGGTGACAGTGTCAATGTTCGTAAGGGTCCCGCTTCAACAGATGCGGCGATCGGAAAAGCGAAAAAGGGTGACACCTTTGACGTATCAGGTGAAGCAGTCGGCGCAGACGGCAAGACATGGTATCAGATTTCCCTTGGCGGAAAGACAGGTTTTATCAGAGAAGATCTTGTAAAAGAAGATGCGGAAGAAGCACCGGCGCAGGATGAGGAAGCCGATGCACAGGAAGGTGAAGAAGGCGAAGAGCCGGAAGCGGAAGAAGCTCCCGCAGAAGAGCCTGCAGGTGACGGCGCAGTGATCTCCAATGTGATCTCCAGCAGAGTTCTCCCCGCAGGTGCTGACATGGAAGACATGACGATCGATGAAGCGACGCTTGCTTCCTGGGAATCCGGTAATTATTACGTACTGTATACAAAGGAAGAGGACGGCAGCGACGGCTGGTATCTGTATTCCTTATCCGATAATCAGTTTGAGAAGATCAACAGCCTCCGCCCTTCGGGTGACGGCGAAGAGGAAGAGCAGTCTGATTCATCCTCCCTTCTCTCCGGCAAGAACAAGATCGTTGTGATCGTGCTTGCGGCTGTCCTGCTCATCCTGCTCATTGTATGTATTGTTCTGGCGGTTAAGCTTCATCGTTTCAAAGAGTACTATGAAGACGACGAAGACGATGAAGACGACGATGATGACGATGATGACGATGATGACGATGATGACGATGAGGATGATGAGGACGACGAGGACGATGAAGACGATGAGGACGATGAGGACGAGCGTCCGCGCCGCCGCGGCAAAAAGCCTGTGAAGAAGTCCAAAAGATCGTTCAGTCCCAAGAACTTCCTCTCCCGTTATGATGACGAAGAAGATGAAGATGACGATGAGGACGACGAAGACGAAGACGAAGATGTAAGCGATGATGAATTCATTGACGATGATGACTTCGAATTCGAATTCCTTGATATGGAAGACAAACCGAAAAAGAAGAGAAGATAATGGCAAAATATACAAAGAAAGCCGAGAAAGCCCTGCAGCTTGCGAAGGGCGCAGCAAAAGAACTGAAACAGAACTATATCGGGACGGAACACATCCTTCTGGGGCTTTTGCGTGAGGAGACCGGTGTGGCGGCCCATATGCTGCATGATCACAAGGTCGACGAGCAGCGTGTTGAGTCTCTGATCCGTGAACTGATCGCGCCCGGTAATTTTCTTCCTGTAAAAGAGCGCGACGGCTATACGCCACGTGCAGAGAAGGTTCTCGGTGAGGCCAAGTCATTGGCATCCCGTTTTCGCGATGAAGAGATCGGTACGGAGCATATCCTGCTGGCGCTGATCAAAGAAGGCGAGAATGCGGGTGCAAGACTTCTGAATACGATCGGTGTGCAGTCTGCGAAGCTCTATGCGGATGTGCTTGCGGCGATCGGCCAGGACCCGAATCTCTATAAAGAAGATCTGGGTCGTAAAAAGAAGAAAAAAGACAAGGGATCTCCGACGGAGACTCTTGACCAATACAGTAAAGACCTGACCAAGCTCGCAGCGGAAGGAAAGCTTGATCCGGTCATCGGAAGAGAGGATGAGATCCTTCGTGTGATCCAGATCCTGTCACGCCGCATGAAGAACAACCCGTGCCTCGTCGGAGAGCCGGGCGTCGGTAAGACAGCCGTTGTAGAAGGACTCGCGATGCGGATCGCATCAGGTGATGTGCCGGATACAGTTAAGGACAAGCGTGTCCTGATCCTGGATCTGTCCGGTATGGTGGCAGGTAGTAAATACCGCGGCGAATTTGAAGAGCGTATCAAGCGCGTTGTGAAGGAAGTGATCGCGGACGGTCATGTGATCCTGTTCCTTGATGAGCTTCATACGATCATCGGCGCAGGCGGTGCGGAAGGTGCGATCGATGCATCCAATATTCTTAAGCCTTCACTTGCGCGTGGCGAGATTCAGTTGATCGGTGCCACAACGATCACCGAGTATCGTAAGTATATCGAAAAAGATGCAGCGCTGGAAAGACGATTCCAGCAGGTTACCGTGGAAGAGCCGGGTGAAGAGGAAGCGATCCGCATCCTGACCGGTATCCGCGGCAAATATGAAGAACATCACAAGGTGAAGATCACGGATGAGGCAGTCAATGCTGCCGTACGTCTTTCTGCTCGCTATATCAACGATCGGAATCTGCCTGACAAGGCGATCGACCTGATTGATGAGGCGGCAGCAGCGCTTCGCCTGAAAGGCATGCATAAACCTGAAAAGATCCTGGAGATGCAGGAGCAGATCAAGAAAATGGATCTGCAGATCGAGCGTTCCATCAAGATCGAGGCGTATGCACAGGCCGGCGAGCTTCGCCGCGAGCAGGACAAGCTGATCAGAAAGCTTGAAAGAGCGCAGGCGGATCATGAGAAGAAGCTTGCCGAAAATATGCTTGCAGTCGGCGAGAATGAGATCGCGGAAGTCGTATCCGTATGGACGCGTATCCCGCTCAAGAAACTGACGGAAAAAGAGAGCGAGCGCCTTTTGAAACTGGAAGACGTATTGCATAAACGGGTGATCGGACAGGAAGAGGCTGTTAAAGCGCTCGCACGCGCCATCAGAAGAGGGCGCGTGGGTCTGCAGGATCCCCATCGACCGATCGGGTCATTTTTGTTCCTGGGACCGACCGGTGTCGGTAAGACGGAGCTTTCCAAGGCACTTGCGGAAGCAATGTTCGGCTCCGAAGATGCCCTGATCCGTATCGATATGTCGGAATACATGGAGCAGCACTCGGTTGCCAAAATGATCGGTTCGCCTCCGGGCTATGTCGGTTTTGACGAAGGCGGTCAACTCTGCGAGAAGATCCGCAGAAATCCGTATTCCGTTGTTCTCTTTGATGAAGTGGAGAAGGCGCATCCGGACGTATTCAACGTTCTGCTGCAGGTTCTGGATGACGGTCATATCACTGACTCGAAGGGTCGAAAAGTCAGCTTCAAGAATACGGTCTTGATCATGACATCCAATGCGGGTGCACAGCGTATCATAGCACCAAAGAGTCTTGGATTTGCCGCAGACCGCAGCGCGGCCCGCGATTATGAAGTCATGAAAAGCGGCGTGCTCGAAGAGGTCAAGAAGCTCTTCAAGCCGGAGTTCTTAAACCGTATCGACGAGATGATGGTGTTCCATCCTCTTGATCGCAAGAACATGGAAGATATCGTTACACTGCTTGCTAAGAATCTTTCCAGACGCTGCAGCGATCAGATGAACATCACGCTCACAATGACACCCGGTCTGAAGGCGTACATCATCGACAAGTACGCGGATTACAAGATGGGTGCCCGACCGATGAAGAGAGCGATTCAGAACGTGGTCGAAGATGCCCTTTCGGAAGAGCTTTTGTCCAAAAAGATCGTCGCCGGAGACCATGTTACGGCAGGCGTGCGCAAGGGGCAGGTCGTATTTTCTACAAAAAAACAAAAGAACAGCTTATAAATCTACCATCTGTCGATAGGAGGACACATACCATGGCAGTAGTGAAAGAACTGATCAGATCGGAAAAAGACGGCAGCATCAGTTTTGGTAACCACGAACTGGCTGAAAAGGCCAAAAAAGAAGACTTTGAACACGGCGGCGACCTGTACAAAGTAAAAACGTTCAGCACCATGACCAAGCTCGAGAAGAACGGCGCATTTTCTTATGAATCCGTTCCGGGCACCAGCGTGATCGGCTTTCATGAGACCGAGGACGGTGTGACATTCGTCGTAGAGGGCGCGGGTGATGCCCAGATCACGGTCGGTCTGCAGGACGATACCGAATATGAAGTGACGATCGGTGACAAGAACATCGGAAAGATGAAAACAAATCTCGGCGGAAAACTCAATCTCAGCGTAGAACTGGCTGATGCCGGCGAAGTGAAGGTAGAGATCCGCAAATAGGTCTACACATGGCAAAAAGTAAAACAAATTCCGTATTCTTCTGTCAGAAGTGCGGATACGAATCTGCTAAGTGGATGGGGCAGTGCCCCGCATGCCGCGAATGGAACAGCTTCGTTGAGGAGCCCGTTGTGCGCGCGGTAAGCGGATCATCCAAAAAGATTACAGGGAAGGCTTCCGGATCGGCGGAGCCTTCTTCTTTATCTGCTATCGAACTGAATGATGAAGAGCGATCCGCAACCGGTATCGGAGAGCTGGATCGCGTTCTGGGCGGCGGCATTGTGCCCGGGTCTCTTGTCCTGGTGGGCGGTGATCCCGGTATCGGAAAGTCGACGCTTCTTTTGCAGGTGTGCCGGAATCTGGCCGATCAAGGACGCAAGGTTCTCTATGTTTCGGGCGAAGAGTCCCTGAAGCAGATCAAGCTTCGTGCGCTTCGGATCGGCGAGTTCACGGATCAGCTGTTGCTGTACTGTGAGACGGATCTCGCCCTGATCGAGACGACGATCACAAAGCATAAGCCTGAGTTTGTTGTCATAGACTCGATCCAGACGATGTATCATGACGATGTATCGTCCGCACCGGGGAGCGTGTCGCAGGTGCGCGAGGCGACGGGCATCCTGATGCGTCTTGCCAAGACGCTTGCGATCCCAATCTTTATCGTCGGTCATGTTACGAAAGAAGGGACGGTCGCAGGCCCGCGCGTATTGGAGCATATGGTGGATACGGTCCTTTATTTTGAAGGGGACCGCCACGCATCATATCGCATCCTGCGCGGCGTAAAGAACCGCTTCGGCTCCACAAATGAGATCGGTGTCTTTGAAATGCGGCAGAACGGTCTTGCGGAAGTTCCCAATGCGTCGGAGTTTATGCTGAGCGGACGCCCGGAGAATGCGAGCGGTTCGGTCGTAGTCTGCTCCATGGAGGGTACAAGGCCGATTCTTCTGGAGATCCAGGCACTTGTCTGCAGGAGCAATTTCGGACTGCCGAGGCGTCAGGCGATGGGCACGGACTACAACCGCGTGAACCTTCTGATGGCTGTTTTGGAGAAGCGGATCGGCAAGTCGCTTTCGGAGCTCTCTTCCTGCGATGCGTATGTGAATATCGCCGGCGGTATCCGTATGCTGGAGCCGGCACTTGATCTTGGCATTGCGATGGCGATTGTATCAAGCTTTAAGAATAAACCGATCGATGAGAAAACGATCCTGTTCGGAGAGATCGGCTTATCGGGTGAAGTACGAAGCGTATCCATGGGTGAGCAGCGCCTTGCGGAATCGGCAAAACTGGGCTTCACGACCTGTATCATGCCGAAAGCTACGGCGGATGCACTCAAAGAGAGCCATGCGATCGTGAAGGGGATCACGGTCAAAGGTGTATCGTCTGTCGATGAGGCGATCAGGGTTCTTTTTTCATGAGGTGATACGAGTGGCAGAATCACGCATTTGTTGCGCAAATCGTGAATTCGTGAGGGCATGACAAAATGTGCTTGCTATGAATATGACGGTATGCTATAATGATTTTCGGCGGTTTTCCGATCGCCGATACATAGGGGAATAGTACAGTGGTAGTGCGGCGGTCTCCAAAACCGTTAACGGGAGTTCGATCCTCTCTTCCCCTGCTAAGGAAAGCTCAAAAACATTTATGTTTTTGAGCTTTTATTCGTAACTTGGATGAATTCGGACGCATGATATGTACTGTCCGAGACTCTTCGAGACGCCGGCACTTAAAGAAAAGGAATAGGCTTTATGCCTGTTCCTTTGATTTTAGTACCGCTGCGTCGAGGCGATAGCGAGAGCGATGTCTCGGAAGTACATGTCATGCGTCCGAATTCTATATATTAATAGAAATGTTTGTCTGAAAAAATGTTTTCAGAATATACCATAATTCTCGCAATAAACTGATAATAATATGTGCGATTGATACAATTTGAAAATACTTGAAGAAAATTCTAAAAATGTGTTGACAAATAAGAACGGCATGTTATAATAAGACCATACAAGAAGTGTATTTATTATAGATGAAAGGAAGTTGAGGATCAAAACAAGAAGAAAGGTAATGACGAGACATCCTAAGTAAAGGAGGTACGGACCACCGGAAACAGTAGTTAACATCTCATGAAAACATTCGGATCAGTACATGTTATGAGCGGCTATGGAGCAGTATATCAGCCGGAGGTACAGTAGGTACAGGAATCGTGGAACCATTCGAATAGAATTGGAGGTACAGACCATTGGATATTGAGGTTTGAAAGGGGCGTGTATGGTAATTTAGTACACGCTCCTTTCATGTGCTTTTGCTCTGTGTTATAATGATTAGCAGAGATTTTGAGACATCCGGAAAGGCAGGAACAGCAACATGGCAAGGAAGGGACAGGATAAGCCGAGATTATCTCCGAGAGAACTACGCAAGAAACGGAGGATCCGGAATCAGATCCTGTCGTTTGTACTTCTGAGCGGCTTACTGATCGTGCTGATCGTGGGTGTTTTTTTTGCGGGCAGGCATCTGTCCCGGAAGTATCTGGCAGAGGTAAAAGAAGATGCAAAGGCGTCGGAAGAGGCGGTCGGGCCTGCTGACGAGACAGAAGTATCCGAAGAGACCGATTCGGCGATCGAGACATATACAGCCTCCGATCAGCTGGAGGAAATGGTTGAAGCCTGCATCGAAGGAATGAGCGAAGAGGACCGGATCGCGGGGCTTCTTATCACAACACCGGAAGGGCTGACGGGTGTAGCCAAGGTCACAAAGGCCGGCAACGGCACGAAGAAGGCACTGGCCGACATGGCTGTCGGCGGGATCGTCTACCATCCCGATAATGTCCTTACGCAGGATCAGTTTTCTTCCATGCTGACAGAAACGATCAGCAACAGCAAATATCCGCTTTTCTTTGCTTTGGACGGGACGAGCGACAAGCTGACCGGCGATCTGTCCGAGGTCGGCATCAACGTGGAATTTGCGGAGCATTTTGAAGACGAGACATCAGTCGGATTTCGCATTGTGACGCTTCCGAGCCTCTTAAACGGCGCGATGGAGGATGGGCCTGTGACGGCGCAGCTTTCCGGTGAAGGCGATGCACTTGCAGATGCCTGCATTGATGCCTGGAAGAACGGCGCGGACATGATCTATCTGCCCGAGCACTTTGCCGATACGTATCCGACACTGATCGCGAGAGCGGAAGAGACGCCTGAGATCGCGGATCATCTGCTTGAGTCACTGAAGAAAGTCTATCGAATCAAGTGCCGTTCGTCTGTAGAATAAGCGCGAGGGAGAACATTTCATATGAAAAAAGATGTTACAGATCAGCTGCTTGATTTTATCAACGGATCACCTTCCGTCTATCATACGATCGCAAACGCCGAGGCCATGCTGCAAGGTTTTGAAGAGCTTAAAGAAGGAGAGCTGTGGCAGGTCAGAAAAGGCGGATCATATTACGTGAAGCGCGGAGATTCTTCGCTGATCGCATGGCACGTTCCAAAGAAAGACTATACGTCGATCCGTATTGCCGCAACCCATAGCGATATGCCCGGTTTTAAGCTGAAGGCAGAGCCTGAGATGGCTGTGGAGGACCGGTATGTGTGCTTAAACACCGAAAAGTATGGCGGCATGCTCATGTACACCTGGTTCGACAGACCGCTTTCGATCGCAGGACGTATTGTGACGATGGAAGAAGGAAAGCCGGTCACAAAACTTGTCAATATTGACCGTGACCTCCTGATGATCCCGTCTGTTGCGATCCACATGAACCGCAAGATCAATGAAAATTTTGCGCCCGATGCGCATATCGATACGATCCCTCTTTTTTCCGGCGGGAAGAAGGACGGGACCTTGAAAAAACTTGTTGCGAAGGCGTCAGGTGTAAAGGAAGACGAGATCCTTGGCAGTGACCTTTTTGTCTACTGCAGGGAGAAGGGCAGACGCTGGGGCGCGCATGATGAGTTTATTTCGGCGTGCGGACTCGACGACAGACAGTGCGTTTTTGCGACAGTGCAGGGTTTCCTGCAGGCCAAAAAGGCATCGGATATGCTGTCGATGTGTTGTATATTCCATAACGAAGAGGTGGGGAGCCTTACGGGACAGGGCGCGGATTCCACGTTCCTGACAGATACGCTCACGCGCATCAATGAGTCGCTCGGCGTGACGGATACGCAGTTCCTTGCGGCCGTTGCTAACGGCTTTATGATCTCAGCCGACAATGCGCATGCGGTCCATCCGAATCATCCGGAATATGCAGACAAGACGAACCGCCCGTACGTAAACGGCGGGATCGTCTTAAAATACAATGCCGCTGAGAAGTACACAACAAACGGCGAGTCGGAAGCTATGTTCCGCGATGTCTGCAGGCGCGCGGGCGTGCCCCTTCAGACTTTTGCCAACCGCTCCGATATGGCGGGCGGCTCTACGCTCGGCAATATCGCAAACCGTCACCTCTCGATCCGCACGGTGGACATCGGACTGCCGCAGCTTGCGATGCATTCGGCGTACGAGACGGCCGGCGCACGGGATACGGAGGATCTCATCAAGGCTACGAAGGTTTTCTTCGAAGAATGAGCCAGGGGGACGGGGTGCTTGGCTCATAATTGCAATACCAATCTCGGTTTTTTTTAAAAGCGTCTTGACTTTTTGTCGCGGCTACGGTATAGTTCTATTTGTCGTTGCAAGCGACATATGCGCGAGTGGCTCAGTGGTGGAGCACCACCTTGCCAAGGTGGGGGCCGCGGGTTCGATCCCCGTCTCGCGCTTGCACAAAATGGAGCATCCAATAGGATGCTCTTTTTTTGTGCAAGCGTGAGACGGGGATGTTGGAGAAACCGCGAGGAAGGCGCGCATAAATCTATAATTTTTAGAAGGCCTACAAGCGCCTTCCCGCGGGGGCGACCTGCGCGTTCCTACGAGCGGGGTCACTGTGCGCAAACGAAGCCGAGGGGAGCTTGCTCACCAAAGGCTTTGTTCTGCGCGCAGAAGATCGCGCGACAGCGCGATCACGAATATTTCGCGAAGCGAAATATGAGCCCGTCTCGTTTTGTTATACCTGCGCGGGATTCGTATCTACGCTCCACTTCGGCCGATGCACACTTTTTTCGCAAATTATAATATGATAGAATATCCTCATAAGAGGAGGCGAACGGATGAAAAATAATAGCGGGATGATTTCAAGGATATTTTTCTCACTTCTTCCGGTACAGATCATGGTATTGGCCATGGGCTCCATCAACTCGATTGTCGACGGTGCGATGGCGGGGCGCCTGATCGGTGCAAACGCAGTCGGTGTGATCGGTTTGTACTATGCAATGGTCAGTCTGCTGAATGCGATCGGCGCCGTGCTTCTTGGCGGTACCGCGGTGCTTTGCGGCCGTTATATGGGCAAGGGCGATCTGAAGAAGACAGAAGGCGTATTTTCATTGAATCTGACGGTTACATTTGTGATCGGTGCAGTTCTTACGATCGTCAGTTTTCTTTTCCCACATGCAATCGCGGTGATTCTTGGCACGAACGAGCAACTGGAAGCCGATCTTGTCACTTATATCATCGGTTATGCTATCGGTATTCTTCCGATGCTCCTATCACAGCAGATTGCATCTTTTCTCCAACTTGAGCGTCAGAGCGCGATCGGATATGCCGGCGTCGCCGGGATGATTATTTCTAATATTGCGGCGGACTACTTTTTCGTTGTTTCGTTCAATATGGGCATTTGGGGTCTTGCACTGGCAACGACCCTTAGCAATATCATTTATTTTCTGATTCTGGTTCCGTACTATTTTACGAAGAAGGCACAACTTCATTTCGGGATCAAGCGGATCTCATGGCCGGATCTTGGCGACATGCTCAAGATCGGATTTCCGGGTGCGCTCCTTATTTTCTGTCTTTCGTTTAGAAGCGTTGCAATCAACCGCATCCTTCTTAGCTATGTCGGTGAGGATGGTTTATCTGCCATGTCGGCATTTAATATGGTCATCGGCTTTTTAATCGCATATTGTCTCGGAAACGGTTCCGTACTCCGTATGCTGATCAGCGTTTTCGCGGGAGAAGAAGACAAGCTTTCCATGCGCAAGACCATGCAGCTTGTCATGACGAAGGGGATGCTTCTGAGCTTTGCAACTGCGGTGGTTGCAATTGCGGTATCGCCGGTGGTCACATCCTTCTTCTTCCCGGATCCGAATACGGCAGTATATCAGATGATGCACCAGCTGCTCGTAATCTATTCGCTTTGCATTCCGCTTGTATTGATCTGTCAGGTGATTACGAATTATCTCCAAGCACTTGATCATAGACTTTATGTAAACTACATATCCGTATTCGATGGATTTTTTGCAATGGTAATCCCTGCAATGATCCTGGCACCGCATATGGGGGCAATGGGCGTCTGGCTGGCGAATCCGATCGGCATCATCCTAACGATCCTGATGGCGCCGCTCTATTGCATCCTGTATGGCAAACGGCTTCCGCGGTCGGTGGATGATTTTATGTTCTTAAAGCCCGATTACGGCATTTCAGCTGATCGCGTGTTGGATCGTTCGATCCGTGATCTGGAAGAGGTGACGGAGGCTTCGGCTGAGACGCAAAGCTTCTGCAAGCGCAATGGTATGGATGGAAAACATGCCTACTATGCGGCACTTTGTCTTGAGGAGATGACGGCGAATGTTATCCAGCACGGTTTTGGCCATGATAGGAAAAAGCACTATCTGAACACAACGGTCATATTTAATGACGGGTGTGTCACACTTCGAATCAAGGACGACTGTGTCGCATTCGATCCGTCCGAGATGGCCAAGATCACTTCCGGTGATCAAAGTGTCAGCAATATCGGCATCCGCATGGTTTATGATATCGCTGATTCCGTGGAGTATCGCAACATGCTCGGTCTGAACGTGCTGACGATCAAGATCAGGGATAAGAAGATTTTTTCGAAAAAATAGTTGACAAGGCTATACATTACATAGTATGATGCATTCAACTTAATACTTTAAACCGATGAAGCGGAGATAACGTCTATGATGCCTTTACAGAGAGCCCGATCAGCTGAGAACGGGCAAGAAACACATATTCAAATGGACCGCGGAGGGTGCAGTCAAATGCGTCATACGGCGCAGAGTATTCTGCAACGGAAGACTCCCGTTAGTAGTCAGGGATATGTTGGTATCCCGGAAAGAGCGCATAGTTCATCTATGAATGCAAGGTGGCACCGCGGATGATCGCATGATCAATCATTCGTCCTTAGCAGATATTGTTTATCTGCTAGGGGCGTTTTTTTGTGGGAAAAACGGCAAGCGAAACGATACCTGCACAAAGCTTCATTTGCCGGTTGCAAGAACATGGAGCACGATATTGCGGAATGAGCGTGCAAAAGAGAGGAGAGACAACATGAAGATCACACCGAGTCTGGAAACGATCCAAGAGCTGAAAGAGCAGGGAAAATATGATGTCATCCCTGTCAGCTGTGAGATCCTGTCGGATTTTATCACGCCGATCGAAGTAATGCGCAAGCTGAAAGCCGTATCGAAGCATTGTTATATGCTTGAATCCGCGCAGGCAGATGAGACCTGGGGGCGCTACACATTCCTTGGCTACAATCCACGCATGGCTATCACCTGCAAGGATGGCGTGATGGAATACAGCGGGAAGAAGATCGAAACAAAGAACCCGTCGGCTGTGCTGCGCGATATCCTCGCCAGGTACAGGAGCCCACGGTTTGGCTATCTTCCGCCTTTTGCCGGAGGGCTTGTCGGCTATTTTTCGTTTGATTATTTTGGATACTGTGAACCGAGTGCAAGATGCAAAGTAGAAGATACGGATGCATTTCAGGATCTCGACCTGATGTTGTTTGATAAGGTGATCGCATTTGACAATGTGAAGCAGAAGATCATTCTGATCGTAAATATCCGCCTGAACGATCTTGAAGGTGCGTATCGCCGTGCTGAGGCAGAGCTTCGTGAGATCCGTGCACTTTTGTACCACGGAGAGAAATATGCAGAGAAGCCGGGACGATTGCTCGGCGATGTGACCGCACTTTTTTCGGAAGAAGAATACTGCGCGATGGTGGAAAAGGCAAAGCAGCATATCAAGGAAGGTGACATCTTCCAGATCGTTCTTTCAAACCGCTTATCCGCGCCGTTTGAGGGAAGCCTTTTCAATACCTATCGCATGCTCCGAACCATCAATCCTTCGCCGTACATGTTTTATTTTGCCGGAACCGATGTAGAGGTTGCGGGTGCATCGCCTGAGACACTTGTAAAGCTTGAGGATGGCGTGCTTCATACCTTCCCGCTTGCAGGGACGAGAAAAAGGGGTGCCACAGACGAAGAGGACAAGGCACTGGAAGAAGAGCTTCTTGCCGATGAGAAGGAACTTGCGGAGCACAACATGCTCGTTGATCTGGGGCGGAACGACCTTGGTAAGATCAGCAGGTTCGGAAGCGTCCGCGTGGAATCGCTTCACGAGATCACCAGATACTCACACGTGATGCACATCGGCTCTACGGTGCGCGGAGAGATCCGGGAAGAATACGATGCGATCGATGCGATCAATGCAGTACTTCCCGCAGGAACCCTATCGGGCGCACCAAAGATCAGGGCCTGCCAATTGATCGGAGAGCTGGAAAACAATAAGCGGGGTATCTACGGCGGAGCCGTCGGTTATATAGACTTTACCGGAAATATGGATACCTGCATCGCGATCCGGCTCGCCTATCAGAAGAACGGGACCGTCTTTGTCAGAAGCGGTGCAGGGATCGTGGCAGATTCCGATCCGAAGAAGGAGTATCAGGAATGCTTAAGCAAAGCGAAAGCATCCCTTCGTGCACTGGAGCAGGCTGAGGAGGTGGAGAGATGATCTTACTGATCGATAATTATGACAGTTTTTCCTATAACCTCTATCAGATGATCGGTGAGATCGAACCTGACATCTGTGTCATACGAAATGACGAGATGACGGTAGATGAGATCAGGGCTTTAAAGCCGGATCGAATCATTCTGTCACCGGGGCCCGGGCGTCCGGAGGATGCCGGCGTGATCGTGGAAGTGGCACGCACTGTTGCGAGGGAAGTGCCGACGCTTGGCGTATGTCTGGGACATCAGGCGATCTGTATGGCATATGACGCAACTGTCACTTATGCAAAAGAGCTGATGCACGGTAAACAGTCCAAAGTGAGCATCTCTTACGATTGCCCGTTGTTTAACGGTCTTCCGGATAAGATCAAAGTGGCAAGGTATCATTCCCTTGCGGTGGATCCGAAGACGATCCCGGAAGAGCTGATCGTGACGGCGATGACGGATGACGGCGAGGTCATGGCGGTGCAGCACAGAGACTATCCGATCTACGGACTGCAATTTCATCCGGAGTCGATCATGACGCCGGACGGCAAGAAGATTTTGGAGAACTTTATCCATACAAAATGAAACGGAGGAAGCGAATATGATCAAGGAAGCGATTGTGAAGATTGTAAACAAAGAGGACTTAAGCTATGATGAAGCATACACCGTTATGAATGAGATCATGAACGGTGAGACAACGCCTACGCAGAATGCCGCGTTTTTATCAGCGCTCTCTACCAAGAGCGCGCGTGCGGAGACAACGGATGAGATCGCGGGATGTGCGGCCGCGATGCGTGAGCATGCGACAACGGTGCAGACGGGGATGGATGTATTCGAGATCGTCGGGACCGGCGGTGACAATGCGCACAGCTTTAACATCTCGACGACATCGGCGCTCGTTGCGGCGGCCGGTGGCGTAAAGGTGGCAAAACACGGTAACCGCGCGGCATCGTCCAAGTGCGGCACGGCGGATTGCCTTGAGGCGCTTGGTGTGAATATCGACCAGAGCCCGGAAAAATGTGTCGAGCTTTTGGAAAAAGTGGGCATGTGCTTCTTTTTCGCACAGAAATACCATACGTCCATGAAATATGTCGGCGCGATCCGCAAAGAACTCGGATTCCGAACCGTTTTCAACATCCTAGGACCGCTGACCAATCCGGGACATCCGTCCATGCAGCTTCTCGGTGTGTATGATGATTATCTTGTTGCGCCGCTTGCGCAGGTTCTGATCAGTCTCGGCGTAAAGCGCGGTATGGTCGTATACGGAACGGATAAGCTCGACGAGATATCCGTAAGCTCACCGACCGTTATCTGCGAGATTAAGGACGGCTGGTATAAGCAGTACACGATCCGTCCCGAGGACTTCGGATTAAAAACCTGCCATAAAGATGCGCTCGTAGGCGGAACGCCTGAAGAAAACGCAAAGATAACACGTGATATATTATCCGCCCGGGAACTGGGCCCCAAGCGCGATGCAGTCCTGATGAACGCAGGCGCATCGCTCTATATCGGCGGCAAGGCAGAGAGCATGGCGGACGGGATCAGACTGGCGGCAGAACTGATCGAATCCGGTAAGGCAACACAGACGCTGGATAAGCTGATCGAAGTAAGCAATGCTTAAGTACGGATAAAAAGGTGAGAACGGGTCGATTCTCCGGTACAGATGAGGATGAGATCATATGAAAGGCAAAAAGACAATCCTGGATGAACTTGCAGAGTATGCAAGGGTTCGCGTGGAAGAATACAAAAAGGATGTCCCTTTGGATGCGATGAAGCGGATGGCGATGGACCTTCCCCGAGGAGACTTCGCATTTGAAAAGGCACTAGCGGGACCGGGGCTTTCTGTCATCGCAGAGTGCAAGAAAGCCTCGCCGTCGAAGGGGCTGATCGCACCGGATTTTCCCTATCTTGCGATCGCTAAGGAGTACGAGGCAGCAGGCGCTGACTGTATCTCCGTTCTGACGGAGCCGAAATGGTTCCTTGGAAGCGATGCTTTTTTAAAAGAGATCGCAGAGTCCGTAAAGACCCCTTGCATTCGCAAGGATTTTACGGTGGATCCGTACATGATCTACCAGGCCAAAGTGCTCGGTGCGCAGGCGGTGCTTCTCATCTGCAGCATTTTATCGGCGGATGAGATCAGGGAGTATATCGGCATCTGCGACTTGCTCGGCATATCGGCTCTTGTGGAAGCGCATGATGCGCGTGAGGTCTGCACGGCGCTTGACTGCGGTGCGCGGCTCATCGGTGTCAATAACCGGAACCTCAAGGACTTCCGGGTTAATACGTCGAATGCGGCGAACCTTCGATCGCTTGTACCGGATGACATCACTTTTGTATCGGAGAGCGGGATCGCAGATCCTTCGGATGTTAAGCCGCTTAAAGAGCAGGGCGTTGGTGCCGTTCTGGTCGGTGAGATGCTGATGCGATCAGACAGGAAAGCGGAGCTGATCCGGGAGATGAAACACGGCAAGACGTTAACATAACTCCAAACAAATGCATGGACAGGTTGACATAATGCACGTGCGGATATCCATGGAAAGCGCATCGGTTCCGCAGAAAGGGAGGATGAGTGCAAGGTGACCGGAATCAAGCTGTGTGGTCTGACAAGGCAGGAAGATATTGATTATGTAAACCGACTGCTTCCGGATTATATCGGATTTGTGTTTTTTGAAAAAAGCAGGCGGAACGTGATGTTCGAAACCGCAAAAACGCTCAAAATGCGGCTGGATCCGCGAATCAAAGCGGTCGGTGTATTTGTGGATGCAGACATTTCTTTTATCGGAAAGCTGGCCCGTGCGGGTGTGATCGATCTGGTGCAGCTTCACGGAAATGAGGATGAGGCGTATATCGCTTCCCTTCGAAAGGAGACGCAGGTACCGCTGATCAAAGCCTTCAAGGTGGAGTCGGCAGATGACATCGCCCGTGCCAACGCATCATCCGCAGACTATGTACTGCTCGATTCGGGCATGGGGTCCGGCAGACCGTTTGACTGGACGATGATCGCCGGCATGCGGCGCGACTTTTTTCTGGCAGGCGGTATTTCGCCGGACAATGCAGCTGAGGCAATCGCAAGATGTCGCCCGTTTGCAGTGGATGTCAGCACCATGATCGAAACAGACGGTGTGAAAGATTATGAAAAAATGAAAGCATTTGCCATGGCTGTCAGAGGCAGCAGATTGTAATTGAAATAGAGTAAGGAGAGATACGATGACGAACCCAAAAGGAAGATTCGGGATACACGGCGGACAGTATATTCCGGAGACACTGATGAATGCGGTGATTGAGCTGGAAGAAGCATATGACCGCTATAAAAACGATCCTGCATTCAATGCGGAACTGGAAACTCTTTTTAACGAATATGCGGGCCGTCCTTCGAGGCTGTACTTCGCAGAGAAAATGACCCGCGACCTTGGCGGCGCGAAGATCTATCTGAAGCGCGAGGACTTAAACCATACCGGCGCGCACAAGATCAACAACGTGCTCGGGCAGGCGCTCCTTGCCAAGAAGATGGGCAAAACGCGTTTGATCGCAGAGACCGGCGCCGGACAGCACGGTGTTGCGACCGCGACGGCAGCTGCGCTCATGGGCATGGAATGCGTGGTCTTTATGGGCGAAGAGGATACAAAACGCCAGGCACTCAACGTATACAAAATGCGCCTTCTCGGCGCTACGGTCATCCCCGTGACGACCGGCACCGCAACACTTAAGGATGCCGTATCCGAAGCGATGCGCGAGTGGACATCGCGGATCGACGATACGCACTATTGCCTGGGATCCGTGATGGGGCCGCACCCTTTTCCCACGATCGTACGTGACTTCCAGGCGGTCATCTCCAAGGAGATCAAGTCTCAGATCCTGGAAAAAGAAGGCAGGCTCCCGGATGCGGTGATCGCCTGCGTTGGCGGCGGCTCCAATGCGATCGGGTCGTTCTACCATTTCATAGATGACACAGATGTCAGACTGATCGGATGTGAGGCGGCAGGCCGCGGGATCGATACCTTTGAGACGGCCGCAACCATTAATACAGGCCGGCTTGGTATCTTCCACGGCATGAAGTCATATTTCTGTCAGGACAAGTACGGGCAGATCGCGCCGGTCTACTCGATCTCCGCGGGGCTTGACTATCCGGGGATCGGACCGGAGCATGCATATCTGCACGACATCGGGCGTGCCGAGTATGTTGCGATCACGGACGATGAAGCGGTGGATGCGTTTGAGTACTTATCAAAGACAGAGGGGATCATCCCGGCGATCGAGTCTTCGCATGCGCTCGCACATGCCATGAAGATCGCACCGAAGATGTCGGCGGATCAGATCATCGTGATCACGATCTCCGGAAGGGGAGATAAGGACTGCGCTGCGATCGCACGCTACAGAGGGGAGGATATCCATGAGTAAGATCCGGAATGCATTTGTAAACGGTAAGGCTTTTATCGCGTTCGTTACATGCGGCGATCCTGACCTTGAGACGACGAAGCGGGCGGTCATCGAGGCAGAGAAAAACGGTGCCGACCTTATCGAACTCGGGATTCCGTTCTCTGACCCGACTGCGGAAGGGCCGGTCATCCAGGGCGCAAACCTGCGCGCATTAAACGGCGGTGTGACAACAGACCGCGTGTTTGAGCTGGTTACGGAAATCCGTAGGAGCGTCTCGATCCCGATGGTGTTCATGACGTATGCGAACGTTGTTTTTTCCTATGGAGCGGAAAGCTTTATCGGGAAGTGCCGCGAGGTCGGCATGGATGGTCTGATCCTGCCGGATCTGCCGTTCGAAGAGAAAGGTGAGTTTGATGATCTTTGTAAGAAGCATGACATTGATCTGATCTCGCTGATCGCACCGACATCTGCGAATCGCATCGCGATGATCGCGAAAGAAGCGACCGGCTTTATCTATGTGGTATCGAGTCTTGGCGTGACCGGAACAAGAAGCAGGATCGATACGGATCTTGCTTCGATCGTAAAGGTGATCCGGGAGAATACGGATGTACCCTGCGCGATCGGATTCGGGATCTCGACACCCGAGCAGGCTGAGAAGTTTTCGAAAGTGGCGGACGGCGTGATCGTCGGCTCCGCGATCATCAAGATCCTGGAAAAATATGGGCCGGAAGCACCGCGATATGTGGGCGAATATGTGAAGAGCATGAAAGATGCGATGAAATAGCACGAATCGGAAAAGAGCAGCGGCAGCTGCTTTTTTTCGTGCCGTCGGAGTTACATTAGGGATCGGATTGTAGTATAATTGTTAAACGGATTGCTTTTATTAAGGCATAATATCCGAATTTCTGCCTGCTTTTTGCGCAGAATGCTGAAAATAGTTCACAATTGTAAAGGAGGAAAAAGCGATGAAGCGATTCAAGCGGATCAAAACAATTGCCCTTTTCACGGTTTTTTCAGTATGCATGTTCTTCTGCATGGGAGTGGATGTGCGGGCGAAGACGGATCCGGTGAAGCTTTCGGATGATGCGTCCGATTTTGTGCTTTTGAGTGATGCGGTACCGGATGTAATCCAGGAGATCCGATATTATTCCACCTATAATTTTGTCGGCGACAGGATCGACGGCTATGAAGAACCGGTGGCCCTGCTGACCAAAGAAGCGGCCGCGGCACTGAAGGGCGCCAGCGACGAGCTGGTCTCCAAGGGGTATCGCCTCAAGATCTTTGATGCATACCGTCCGCAGCGTGCCGTAACGAATTTTATGAATTGGGCGCTTGATGTGAATGATACGCGTATGAAGCCGTACTTTTATCCAGAGCTTGAAAAATCCGTTCTCTTCCCACTTGGCTACATTGCGGAGCATTCCGGGCACAGCCGCGGCAGCACCGTGGATCTGACGCTTTTTGATATGACCACGGAGCGCGAAGTGGATATGGGCGGCACCTTTGACTATTTTGGTGAGCTCAGTCATCCCGATTATAAGAATATTACGAAAGAACAGTATGAGCACAGGATGCTCCTTCGTGATGTAATGATCCGCCACGGTTTTAAGCCGCTTCCGGAAGAGTGGTGGCATTTTACGCTGGCAGATGAGCCGTTTAAGGATACCTATTTTACGTTTCCTGTCAGCACAAAATCCGTAAAGGGCACCGGCGCCGATCCGGTGAAAACGGTTCCTGCAGCAAGTGCTTCAACGGAGGCGATGCTAGGGGACTCTCCGAAGTGGGTGACGAAGCTTCCGCAGGCTAAGACGAGCGACCAGATGGTTGTCGTTGCGGCTTATGAAGGAACAACCGCTTGGGTATCGATGCACGAAAAGGGTTCTGACGGCAAATGGCGCATGGTCATGACAACGCCGGGTTATGTCGGTAAGTTAGGCCTTGGCAAGACCAGAGAGGGTGATTCGCTGACGCCTGTCGGTACCTATCACTTTACGGATGCGTTCGGTATCGCACCCGATCCGGGCTGCAGGATGCCTTACCTGCAGGTGAATGATGATATTTACTGGTCCGGCGATCTGCGCGAAGGCATGCAGTACAATAAGCTCGTTAATATCAAAGAGTATCCTGATCTGGATAAAGAAAACAGTGAGCATATCATCGATTATACGAGGCAGTATCAGTACTGTCTGAATATCAGTTATAACGAAGAAGGGACGCCGGGCAAAGGCTCTGCAATCTTCCTGCACTGCCTTGGCCCTTATAAGCCGTTTACGGGCGGGTGCGTTGCGATCCCTGAAAATCAGATGATTAAAGTGATGCAGCATGTAAAGCCCGGCTGCACCGTTGTGATCGATACGATGCAGAATCTGGGCGGCAGGTTCTAGAAAAACGCTTAAAGAGATCAAAAAAGCAGAAGAAAATGGACGCTGAAAACGGATAAGATTTTTTATGAGATGTAGAAAGGGCGTAAGTATGATTGCGGATAAGAGAGTGTTGGCAGCCGTTTTATTGGCATCAGCGCTGATCTTTATGGGACTGACAGTATGCGCAAAATCAAAAGAGACTACTGTCTCAAAAAGAGAGGGCTTTTGCATACAGGAAATCTCGGATGAACTCTTTGAGAGAATGAAAGGCGGAAACACTTATAAGGAAGATTGTATTGTCCCCCGGGAAGATCTTCGTTATCTGCTTGCTTTGCATGTCGACAAGGATGGCAATACCCATCAGGGAGAAATGGTCGTTCATAAGCTGATTGCGGAGGATGTTCTTGAAATCCTCGAAAAGCTTTATGATGCGGGATATCCCATTGAGAGAATGGTGCTTCCTGATAATTACATGGCAGATGACGAAACGATGATGCGCGATAACAATTCCTCTGCCTTCAATTTCAGGTTCATCTCACATACAAGCAGGATATCAAAACACGGACTTGGAATGGCTGTAGATATTAATACGCTCTATAATCCCTACCATAAGTTCGTTAAAAATGATGACGGCAGCACGACAGAAGTCATAGAACCTGCAACGGCCAAACCATATCTGGACAGAACAAAGAAATTCGATTACAAGATAGAAAAAGGCGATCTGTGCTATACGCTCTTTGCGGAAAAGGGTTTCGAATGGGGAGGAGACTGGACTGACCGTAAGGATTACCAGCATTTTGAACTGCCGTCAAATATTACGGAGAAGTATTCTGCAATGTATTCAAAATAAAATTTGCCGATTGCACTTGCAAATAGGATGAATGCTGACAATTGGCCGAATGAATCGGCGTTTCCCCGAAAAAACGGGGAATAAGAGAAAAAGGGGAGGTATCTATGATCCAGAAGATCAGGAACAGTCTGCTCTTGCAGATGGTCGGAATCACTTTTGCGATCCTTGCCGTCTTGGCAGTCACCCTTTTTACATCTTTCCTTTATGTCAGAAATACGACACGCGCGTCAGTTGAGACACTTGCCGACAGCCTTTTAAATCAGGCGGATAATGCACTTGGTCAGTACCGGGAGAATTTAAGTCACACGGCGGAGCTGCTGTCCCGCTTTTTGAGCGAGGATGATATGCGGTTTTCTCACAATGCAAAATGGAAGTCACAGTTTCTGTCGCATTACAATCAGGTTGCGCTCGAGAACAGAGAGATCATTTCGACTGTTCTGTATGATTGTGACATGAATGTCATTATGTCTATGGGGAAGCATCCGACGCTGCCAAAGCGTCAGGCATATTTAAGAAACGGCGAAGCATTAAATGCTGATCGCTACTATGCCGACTCGGACAAGTTCTATTATGCGTTCTATTATCCGATCTTCGGGAAAGCGGACGGAGAGACAACGCAGCTTGGCATGTGTATGCTTATCCTCGAATCATGGCGGATCGACGGCGCTCTTTATAATATTCTGAACAACAATGTGGCGGCTATGCAGCTTAGCGATCCGCACAAGTTTGATCTGTCGTTCCGGTCATTCGGAAATGTGCCGGCCGGAGCGACGATGGAAGATCTGAAGGGGAATCCCGATTTTATCTACAGGGAAGGTACCTGGCAGAACGGTATACGGATCTCTGTGGCGGTCTCCGTATCCGAGAATACATCGGGGAGCCGGCTGATCATGCGTCTGATCATTGTGGCTGCGATATTGGCAACCATTTTCCTGACGGTCATTGTCTTCTTTTCTTACTATCGTATGGCCAAGCCAATCCGGGCGATCGACCGATTTATCGACAATATGATCATGCATCCGGACAGGCGGCTGAACCTTGTAAGATCGGATGAGATCGGGACCGTTGCAGCAAGTCTGGATCATATGCTCGATGAAAACAAGCGTATGATTGAAGAGATCAAGGACAGTAAGATCAGGCTCTATGAGACGGAACTTGCACAGCAGAAGATGGAGATCCTGGCATACCGTAACCAGATCAATCCGCACTTTTTATATAATACGCTTTCCTGCATGCGTGACATGGCGCTCATCAATGATCAGGATGATATTGCGGAGATGGCGATGGCGCTTTCGGATATTTTCCGATATGCGGTCAAGGCGAGCAATATCGTGACGGTGCGTGATGAGGTTTCCTATATTGAAAAATATGCAAAGATTATTGCATACCGTTTTATGGGCAAGATCAGGATCGTGCTGGATGTGGAAGAAGAAGTGCTTGATAAGCCGATCATCCGTTTTTTCCTGCAGCCGCTTGTGGAGAACGCCGTTTTTCACGGATTGGAGAGCAAGATGGATCCGGGATGTGTGCGCGTATATGCCAGGTTAAAAGGAGAGCGGATCGAATTTACGGTTGAAGATGACGGCGTCGGAATGGATGAAGCGGTTTTGTCACATCTTCGGGAGCAGCTTCGAAATCCCAAGGAGGACAGCAGCGTCGGTCTTTCCAATATCGCGGCGCGCCTGAAACTGTTTTATGACGACGATTATACTTTTGAAGCGGAAAGCACCGTATCGGTCGGAACGGTCATGCGAATAACGGTACCGGACCACATGAAAGATCGATAGTCGGGGCAGCACATCGGAAATCTTGGGGGAGCATGAAGATGTTAAACGTTTATATTGCGGATGATGAAGTATGGATCACGCTGGGGCTTAAAAAACTGCTGGAAAAAATCGATGCCGATGTCTTTGTGCAGGGTACAGCGAATAACGGTCTTACGGCAAAAGAAGAGATCGGTGAGTTTAAGCCGGATGTTGTCTTTACGGATATCCGGATGCCGGGGCTTTCCGGCCTGGAACTGTTACAGGCGATCCCGCAGGTATCGCCCGAATCCAAGGTGGTGATCATCACGGGCTTTGCTGAGTTTGATTATGCAAAGGAGGCGCTGAAGCATCATGCTTTTGACTATCTTTTAAAGCCGATCAAGGAAGAGGAGCTTTGCCGGGTGGTGCATGCCATTTTGACCGAGCGCGGTGAGATACCGGGAGAAGATGATGCGCCGCCTGTATATGATAAAATGGTCGATAATGTGATCCGTGAGATCAGGGAAAACTACATGGAGGATATCACGCTGACCGGGCTGGCTGAGCGGTATAACATCAGTACAGGTCATTTGAGTAAAATGATCAAGGAACGACTGCAGGTCAATTTTTCGGATTACATCGCTTCCCTCCGGATGCAGAGGGCCAAGGAACTCTTACGGGACGAGAGCATTTCCATTCAGGAGATCGCGGAAACCGTCGGATATAAAGATTATTTTTATTTCACAAAAGTGTTCAAAAAGATAGAAGGCATATCGCCGAGCAAATATCGAAGATCCATCTGATCGGATACATGCCGGGCTGCAGGACAAGCGGCCCGGCGTTTCTTTGTTTTATGCCAATCCCCCAACACATTTCGCAGCCTTTTTCACAAAAAGCAAAAATATTACCAAACAGCAAAAGAATATACATACAACTTTGTGCATTTTCACCTTAATATGTTCAAAGAAACAAGAAAGTCTTGTGCAAACAGGAGGGGTGAAACGTGAAAACATATCTTTCATATATGCTTGACCCGAAAGACCCGGTATGGCCCGGCGAGCCAAATATCGAGATCAGGCAATGTACGGAGATAAAAGGAGAGAGTCAATACAATTCTTTTCTGTCCAATATCCCGAACCATTGCGGGACACATTACGACGGGCCATGGCATTTTAATCCAAACGGTGTCAAGATCAGTGAACTGCCGATGGAGTATTTCTGGTTTGATAAGGTTGCGGTCGTAGATGCACCGAAAGATCCGGCGGAAGGGGTAGAACCGAAAGATCTGGAGCCGTTTAAAGAAGAGATCGCGAGGGCACAGCTTTTGCTCATTAAAACGGGATTTGCCTTTGTCCGCGAGAAAGATCCGAAGACGTATCAGACCAAAGGACCATACATCTCACCGGATACGGCATCCTATCTGGTTGAGCAGTTTCCGAATCTCAACACGATCGGATTTGATTTTCTTTCGATCGGATCACCGGCCAATACGTTGTCGGCAGAGACACACCGCACGCTGCTCGGATGTCATTCAAAGCATTTCATAACGGGGATCGAAGATATGGACCTTCGCCCCTTATACGAGAAGCAGGTAAAGGTAAAGCAGGTGATCGCAGCGCCGCTTCGGATCGTAGGACTTGACAGCTCGCAGGTGAGCGTGATCGCAGAATTGGAGAAGGCGTAAAACCATTCTTTGAGTGGGGGATTATATAAATCATTTTTCTAAGGAGGGGAACATGAAAAAGAAACTATTGGCAACACTACTTACGGCAGCGATGACGGTATCGCTTCTTGCGGGTTGCGGATCGAGTGCGGAACCGGCAGCGGCAGCAACACCCGCGGCGGAAGCGGCAGCACCTGCGGCTGATGCTCCGAAAGAAGAAGCGGCACCCGCTGTATCTTCTGATGAAAAGATCAAGATCGGCTGCTCGATCTGGTCTTCGACGGATGCACTCGGATCACAGTGCAAGCAGATTCTCGATGCGGCAGCAGAAGCAGTCGGCGCAGAAGTTCAGTACGTTGATACGGGCTTTGTGGCAGACCAGGTAACCGCTTCTGTAGAGCAGCTCGCGGCAGCAGGATGCCAGGGCATTATTATCTGCAACTCTGCAGACTCCGAGATGGCACTTGCAACACAGACCTGTAATGACAACCAGGTGTATCTGGCACAGTTCTTCAGAGTAGTATCCGAAGAGAACAGCCCTGAGATCTACAACATGGTCAAGGAATCTCCTTACTTTGTCGGTGCGGTTCACGAAGACGAAGTAGAGAACGGTAAGGAACTTATCAGGATCCTGACAGAAGAGCAGAACTGCAGAAACATCGGTCTGATCGGCTGGGTACAGGGTGATGCGACATGGCTTGGCAGATGGGAAGGCTACAAGCAGGGCATCGAAGCCTGGAACAAAGCGCATCCCGATGATCAGGCTACACTTTCCGAGCCTCAGTATGCAGGAACATCATCCGATGGCGGCCGTCAGGCAGCAGAAGCACTTATGTCCGCAGATCCCAACACGGATGCTCTGATTGCGGCAGGCGGCAACGGCAACCCGCTTCAGGGTACGATCGCGGCGGTTGAAGGTGCAGGCAAAGTCGGCAAGGTTAAGATCGTATCGACAGACTTTATCCCGGATCTCGGGGAGAGACTGGCAGACGGTTCCATGGCAGCAGAATCCGGCGGTCATTACTGCGACCCGTTGTTCGCTTTCATGATGGTTTACAACGCGATCAAAGGTAACTATGCAGTAAAGACGGATTCTTTTGAAGAGATCATCTTCCCGTACATCTTTGTAGCTTCCAAGGAAGACTATGAAAACTATGCACAGTACTTCGTGGATGAACTTCCTTACAACCAGGAAGAGCTGAAGAAGATGTCCGAGCTTTCGATCGAGGATCTTGCAAAAGAAGCGGCGATCCACTCACTTGCGGATGTACAGAAACGTCATGCAAAATAATTGATTTTGAAAAAAGGACCGGCTTTTGCCGTAAAACGGCGAAGCCGGTACCTCTTATGGTCTGCCGGATCGTATAGTTGTCCGGCAAGAAGGAGCACTTATGAATTCATCCAGATCCAAAAGCTTAAACAACGGGATTTTTGGACGGTATACCGGCGCAGCGATCCTTGCCGGCCTTATTGCAGCTACATATATCATTTTCAAGATCCTTCGTCCCGAAACCTTCGGCCAGCCCGCGCAGCTGCTTGGCTATTTTCAGCAGTGTCTGATCGATTCGGTCGGCGCCGTAGGCCTTTACTTTATCATCGTGATGGGACTTTTCGATTTTTCCCTTGGCGCAAACTGCATTCTGTGTGCGATCGTGGGAACCGTATGTATGAAAGATCTCGGAATGGGATATGCGGGGTTTCTGATCACTGCTCTGCTCTGCGGTTCACTTGTGGGACTGATCAACGGTATTGCGTATATCAAGCTGCACATTCCGTCCATGATCGTTACAACGGGACTTGCGCTTATCTATGAATCGATAGGGCACTATGTCAGCGGCGACGTGCAGGCGTTCCTGACCAAGGAGCAGACCTTTTTCGGACATGCGCCCGGCAACCTGATCATAGCCTGCTTCGCATTTCTGTTGTCATATACACTGCTTGTTTATACAAAACTGGGTACCTATGCATATGCGATCGGTTCGAACGAGACCGTGGCAGGAAACATGGGTATCAATGTCAAAAAGTATAAAATTCTTACTTTTGTCGTCACCGGGTTTTTCAACGGCCTGATGGGAATTCTGGCGGTTTCCTACGGATCCTCCATGGCATCCGTTACGGGTATGGCATCGATGAGTCGAAACTTTGCGCCGACGATGGGATGCTTCTTCGGACTTGCATTCCGCCGCTACGGGATCCCGATTCCGGCGATCATCGTAGGAGAGTTTCTGATCCAGATCATCTATAACGGCTTCGTTACGCTCGGCGCACCGACAGCGGTGCAGACGGTGGTTACCGGCGTAGCACTTCTGCTTGTTGTCGCACTTACCATGAAACCCGTGAAGGGTGAGATCGTAAAATAGGAGGTTTTCATGATGTCGGAAAAAAGGTTGCAGGCTCTGGACGTATGTAAGACCTTCGGAGTGATCAAAGCGGTTCAGAATGTCTCGATCGATTTTAACGCAGGAGAGATCCACGGACTGATTGGGGAAAACGGCTCCGGCAAATCCACGCTCGTACAGATGCTGACGGGGATCGTGCCGATCGACCGGGGAAGATTCATTTTGGACGGAAAAGAGATACATGTCAGAGATCAGGTGGAAGCCAACAAAGAAGGCATATCCATCATCGTGCAGGAACTTGGAACGCTATCGGGACTGACCGTTGCGGAAAATATCTTCCTCGGACACGAAGACAGATTCGTAAAGTACGGGATCAAGAATACGAACGCAATGGTAAAAGAAGCGAATGAACTGCTTAAACAATACGGATTTGAACGGATCAACGCAGCTGAAATGATCGATCGATATAATTTCGAGGACAGAAAGCTCGTTGAGATCGTTAAATCAACTTATTTTTTCCCGAAGGTGGTCGTGATCGACGAGACCACGACCGCTCTTTCGCAGGAAGGACGAGAAGAACTGTACAAGCACATGAACCGCATCCGGGAAGAGGGGAATACCGTGATCTTCATCTCACATGACCTTCCTGAAGTGCTGGATAAATGTGACAGGGTATCCGTGCTCCGGGACGGCGTCTATATCGACACGGTGAATGCGAAGGATGTAACGGAAGACGACCTCAAAAAGCTGATGGTCGGAAGAGAACTTGGGGAACATTACTACAGAGAAGACTATGGGGAAAAGATCTCTGATGAAGTTGTGTTGTCCGCACGGGGCGTTACGGTTCCGGGACTGATCGAAGATGTAAGCTTTGATCTTCATAAAGGCGAGATCCTTGGCTTTGGCGGGCTTTCGGAATGCGGCATGCACGAAGTGGGCAAAGCGGTTTTCGGCGCTTCCTATGACCGGGAAGGCTCTGTAACGCTTGCGGATGGAACGGAGGTTGATTCCATCATCACAGCGATCCGTCACAGCGTGGCTTACGCTTCAAAGGACAGAGACAACGAATCCATTGTGATCAATGAGAGCATTGGTGATAATATCTGTCTGCCTTCGCTGGATGAGCTCGGCGGCAGATCGCGCATCCTGAAGGACAGGAATCTACGGGCCTTTGCCGAGAAGCACGCCAAGGCGATGGCAGTCAAGATGGTGAATACGGATCAGTATGTATCCGAACTTTCCGGCGGCAACAAGCAAAAAGTCGTGCTTGCCAGGTGGATCGGGAAGGACTCGGACATCATCGTACTGGACAGTCCTACAAGAGGGATTGATGTAAAGGTGAAGGCAGATATCTATGCGCTGATGGATCAAATGAGAAAAGAAGGGAAGTCCATCATCATGATCTCGGAAGAGATCATGGAGCTCATCGGCATGTGCGATCGCATTATCATCATGAAGGACGGTAAAAACAGCGGGGAAGAACTTTATCGTGATCCTTCTCTTTCGGAAAATGATCTGATCGCCAGGATGGTATAAGGGGGATGAAATGATGGACAGCTACGCAATTAAAAAAGGAGAAGTTCTTGAAGACGGGAAAGCTATGAAGAATAGTGTCTTTACGGCTTCCAAGGTCAGGACGTTCTTACCGGTCATCGCTCTTGTCGCGGTAGCACTGGCGTTCAATATCCTTTCGGGGGGAAAGCTATTGGCGCCCGCTAACATAAAGCTTTTGCTGTCGCAGGTGTATGTGACCATGATCGCGGCAACAGGTGTATTCTTTATCATGACGATGGGGGGACTTGATTTTTCACAGGGATCGATCCTGGGTGTATCCTCACTGGTGTTCTGCTTTCTGTCAAAGTACAGTATCCTGCTGGCGATCATTGGAGGGATCGTAGCAGGCGCATGCATTGGCGCATTTAACGGTTACTTCTATGTGAAGCGTAAAGTAAAGAGTTTTGTGGTAACGATCTGCACCATGTTCCTTTTCAGAGGTGTGATCGAGTTTGCAACGACAAATGCACCGATTCAGGCGAATATTGTTAAAACCGTATCATTAAATAACGATGGGCTGAAGATGACCGTTACGCTGGTGGTCCTGATCACGGCTTACTTCTTTTTCCGATATACAAAATTCGGTAAGCATTTAAAGGCGATCGGTGCCGGAGAAAAGGCGGCGGCTTTTTCCGGTATTGCGACTGATAAAATGAAGTTCTGGGTATATGTTTTATCCGGAGCCATTACCGGGCTTGCAGCATTTATCAGCGCGATCAAGGTAGGATCCGTTACCGCCAATTCGGGGAGCAGGCTGGAAACGCAGATCATGATCGCACTCGTTTTGGGGGGCATGCCGATTTCCGGCGGCGCAAAAGTGAAATTTGAAAATGTCGTCATCGGCTCGGTACTTTATATCGTTTTAAATGCCGGTCTTGTCACGGTGGGACTGGATCCGGCGATGCAGCAGCTGATCGAAGGGATCATCTTCCTGATCGTTGTAGCGATCACAAGTGATCGTACTACAACGCAGATTGTTAAGTAGGCTGCAAGTAATCTTCTATAAGGGGGTACAGGCATTTTTGCCTGTATCCCTTTTCAAAAGGTTGAAATAATGATATGATCTGAATGCGCGTTTCTTCGCGCATTGAAATTCTTGGACATTTCGTCCGATTTTTCCATTTTCAAAATATCTAAGTTTTATTCGAAGAGGGGGTGATCCTGCCGGTTTCCTTTTATTGCAACTTGTTACTATCACATTTATAATGAAGGAGGAATGATATGGAAGATACCAAAACAAACCCCAAATACAAGGACAGACTCTTTTCCTTTATTTTCGGGAATGAGAAAAACAAAAAGTGGACGCTGGCATTATATAATGCCGTCAATCATTCGAATTACACGAATCCGGATGACATCGAGATCAACACGATCGAAGATTTCCTGTATATGGGGATGAAGAATGATGTGTCGTTCTTACTGCACACATCAGTCAGCCTGTATGAGCATCAGAGCACATACAATCCAAACATGCCGGCGCGGCAGTTGATCTATATCGGACAGCTTTTTGATAAGTATATCAAGAAGAATAAGTGCAATATCTATGGCACAAAGCGGATTGCGCTTCCGGTCCCGAAACTTGTCGTATTCTATAACGGCCTGCAGGATACAGCAGATGAAGAATACCTGTATTTGAGGGATCTTTTCCCGAAGGAAAGCAGAGATAGTGCGGATGTAACTGTCCGTGTCCGAATGATCAACATCAACTATGGACATAACAAGGAGTTACTTGAAGCATGCAAGCCGCTAAATGAATATGCGTGGTTAGTTGAGCAGATTAGGGTGGGCTGCAGATCTTTAAGCGGCAATGAAGAAAAAGGTGAAGCAATCAGTAAGGCATTGACAGATATGCCGGATACGTTCTCAATCAAAGAGTTTTTAATGGAGAACAGAGCGGAGGTCGAAATGAGTTGTTTAACTGAGTACAATGAAGCCGAAACCATGGATCAATTAAAGAAAGAAGCGCGCGAAGAGGGGCTGGAAGAAGGCCGTGAAGAAGGACGTAAAGAAGGACGTAAAGAAGGACTCAAGCTGTCAGTTCAAAATGTAGCAGCATGTCTAATGTCTAAGAATGCATTCCTCTCGGAGGAGGACGCATTGAAGGAAGCAACTAGGATGGTGATGGGGGATAATAAGAATTGAGATAAGTGACAGGCGCCGAGAGGCGCCTGTCTTCATTTTGAAAGAATCAGATATTCAACTCATACAGGCTAAAGATCGGAATCTCCGGAATCCCTCTGTCGAGGTCATAGTCACCGCAGAAGGTAAAGCCGTTCTTTTCATAAAGTTTCTTGGCGGGTTCATTATCCGGTACGACATCCAGACGGATCGCCGGATAGCCATGCTGCTTTGCTTCTTCGATACAAAAAGCAACAACTTTGCTTCCCAGGCCCTGCCCTTGCATTTCAGGTGCGATCGCAAGAGAGTGGATAACAAGGTAATTGCCGTCTGCGATCTCGCGTGTCCAGTCGCCTTTTTGGTAGCTTCCCTGCGGGTCGTTATTAATCACAAATGCACCGACAATCTTGTCATGATCTATGCAAATATAGAGTGTCTGAAGTGCTGTCGTTCTTTTTACAAAATCGATGGAAGGATAGACACCATAGGTCCATTTCGGGTAGTTGACATGCTCGTCAAGCCACATGACAACTCTGTCATAAAAGGTGCCTGTAGCATGAATATCGGCGCTTCTGCATAATCTGATTTCCATTTCTGATACTGCCTTTCATTTGTGTTTTCCCACTTGATTTTACATGATTTATTTGATAGGCGCACTATGATTTTACCCTTTTTTTACTTTTCATTTCCGGTGAATCGTGCTACTATCTGAATGCGTTTTCTATACGCATTTCTTGATCTTTGGACGACTCGTCCGAATTTCCGGATATAATTTGAGTATGCATAATGCAAATGTCGTTATATTGCTAGAGGTTGTTATTTGAAAAACCGAATCATTATGGTGCAGGATGTGCAGATAACTGTTTCGTTTAACGAACAGAATGATTATATTTGCATTTCTGATATGGCGAAAGCAAAAAGCGGAGAATCGCGTGCGGCAGATGTAATTAAGAATTGGCTTCGTAATCGAATCACCCTTGAATTTCTTGGAACGTGGGAACAGATTTACAATCCTGATTTTAAAGTGGTCGAATTCGACCACTTTAGGTCAGAGGCTGGGCTTCATACATTTGTTCTTAGTGTTAGTGAATGGGTTGAAAAAACAAATGCTATAGGCATGTTTGTCAAAAAGGGACGTTATGGTGGGACTTTTGAGGTTGATGATATGAGCAAAAACAGAGCGTTTGACAGCATTATGGCAGGCTTGACGGAGGCTGTCGCAGATGCAAAAAGCAATAAACCATTACTTAAACGAAATACGGTGACGATAGCACCGGTGAAAGCGTATAGCGCTGAAGAAGTGAAGCAGATCAGACATTCAACGGGAATGTCGCAAGGCGTTTTTGCCGGATACATGGGTGTTTCCGTAAAAACAGTGGAGGCGTGGGAGACCGGAACAAATCAGCCGTCCGGAGCCGCCAGCCGCCTCCTTAACATGATGGAAATGGATAAGGATCTGATCGTCCGCTTTCCGTTTGTTACAGATACATCTGAAATGTAACTACTTAAACATACTTGCAAACTTCTGTGCCTCGGCCTCCGCATATCACTTTCCCATTTCTACTATGCCCGCAACTTAATTAAAAACATTAAAAAAGTTAAAAAGTTGCCATATCTTCCACATCTTGTGGAAAATAAACAGTCTTTTTGTGCGTTTACCCTCATTTTTGTGCATGTTAAACTAAAATCAGGCAAGAAAAAGACAGATCCCGACAAAGGAGAATGAAGATGAAAGGGATAATTGCAGTAAGCGGAAAAGCGTATGCGGATATCTGTCTGATCCGCGAGACGATAGTCTATACAGAGCCTGTACATGCAGATGATCCGGAAGCGGAAACAGAGCGTCTGAACGCATCGTCCGGGATCACCGACGGCGAGCTTTCCGTTCTGGCGGACAGTCTTCGTGACGGTGGCCGTGAAGAACAGGCAGATATCCTGGAATTCCAACGGATGCTCCTTTTGGATGACAACTACTTTGGCAAGATTTTGGGTATCGTGCGGGATGAGCAGGTCATTGCTGAATATGCGGTCTCAAAATGCTCCGCGGAATACCGCGAAGAGCTCCTTGCCCTTGATAACGAATACTTAAATGAGCGCGCTGCGGATATCAAAGATATCGAGCAGCGGCTTTTAAAGAACTTAAATAGGAACGGTGAAGAAAAGAAGACGGCTTCCTCCATGATCGCAGTGGCTGTCGACCTGACACCATCCGAAGTGGTCGAGCTCTCGCACCGGGACCTGAAGGGAATCATTCTGGAAAAAGGCGGTCTCTCTTCACACTGTGTGATCCTGGCAAGATCTTTTGGCATTCCCTGCATGGTCGGCGTGACAGGCGCGACGGAGGAGCTCTCCCACGCAGGAAAAGTCCTTCTCGATGCCGTAGAGGGCAGGATCATCGCGGATCCTTCCGATGAGGAAGTGACCGCATATCATGAATACGTGCAGCAGGCCGCCGGGGAGCGTGAGGCTCTCGAAGCTTTCAAGCATATGAGGACCGAGACAGCCGATCATCGAAAGATGGGTGTTTATGCCAATATCACTTCCCCCGAAGAAACAGCAGCGCTCCTTGATAACGGCGGCGAAGGCGTCGGACTGCTCCGCACCGAGATGCTTTATATGGAGCGGAGCAGTGCTCCCTCCGTCGATGCGCAGTACAAAGTATATGAAGAGATCGCGAGAGGTCTGGAGGGCAGACCGCTGATCCTGCGGACACTCGATGTCGGCGGCGATAAGAAGATCGCATACCTTGGCATTGGCGAGGAGGAGAATCCTTTTCTCGGGTATCGTGCAATCCGTTATTGCTTAGAACATGAAGAGATCTTCCGCGCGCAGATCGAGGCGGCGCTTCGGGCATCCGCAAGCGGGAACGTAAAGATCATGCTTCCGATGATCTCTACGATCACTGAGTTTCGGAAGGCGAAGACCCTTATTGAAGACGTCAGAGAAAAGCTTGTCGCATCGGGTGTATCGGATATCCCGAAAGCGAGCGTCGGCATGATGGTCGAGACGCCTGCCGCAGCCCTGATGGCAGACAGATTCGCTAAGGAGGCGGATTTTTTCAGTATCGGAACGAACGATCTGACACAGTATACCTTCGCGGCAGATCGAAACAACGAGAAGGTGGCACACTTAAATTCCTGTTTCGAACCTGCGCTCCTTCGCTCGGTATCGAATATCTGTAAGCAGGCTGCAAAGAACGGGATCGAAGTCGACATCTGCGGGCAGGCGGGTGAAGTTGATGAGCTGATCCCTTTGTGGGTCGGCATGGGCGTTGACAACTTAAGTGTCAGCATCCCTTCGATCACACGCGTACGGCGTACGATCAGCCGGTGTGACTATAAAAAATGCAAAGAACTGGTGGATGAGATCCTTGATCTCTCCACGCAGGATGAAGTAAGAGAAGTATTGCGAAAGGAGCGGGGAGAATGGTAGTTACGGAGTTAGAGGTGCAAAACGAGCTTGGCTTTCATGCACGGGTCGCCTGTAAGATCTCAAAGAGTATCAGTGCATTCGGAAGTTCGGTTCATCTTGTGAAGAACGGAAAGAAGTATGATCTGAAAAGCGTGACCGGTGTCATGATGTCAGCAGCAAAGCACGGCGAGACAGTCACGATCGAGATCGAAGGTGACGACGAGGAATCGACGGCAGAAGCACTAAAGCAGTTGTTTGCCGACAAATTCGGCGAAAGATAAGGGGGAATGGCGATGGACAACATGGAGGTTGCGATGACGTTGATCGCAGAGGCAGGTGACTCGAGAAGTTACTGCATGGAAGCGATCGCGCTCGCAAAAGAAGGTAAATTCGACGAGGCCGACAAGGCGCTGGAAAACGCTGCGAACGGCATGATCGTGGCGCATGAGACGCAGACGGACCTGATCCGCAAAGAGATGGAAGGAACAGGCGATCCTGTGTCACTTCTGATGGTACATGCACAGGACCACCTGAATCTGGCGCTGATCATGCGCGACATGGCGGAAGAGTTTATCTGCATTCATAAGAAATTCGTGGAAATGGAGGGGAAAAGCTGATGGTCATTACACTTGTATGCAACCTCGGAATGTCAACCAGCATTCTGGTTGACAAGCTCGTGAAATATGCAGGAGAAAAGGGGATCGACGCAGACGTGGAAGCGAGAGCCTTCCAGCGTATCGAGGATCGGATCCATCAAACGGATATTCTTCTGATCGGTCCGCAGGTTCGCTTCATGGCGAAGCAGTTTGAAGAAAAGTACGCCGGGGAGGTTCCGGTGATCATGACAATGGATATGTCCGATTATGCGATGTCCCGGGCAGACAAGATTTTTGACAAAGCATATGAAGAGTATCAGAAGAAACAATAACTTATGGAGGGAAGAAAATGAGTGGAGAAACTAAAAGCAGCGGCTTCATGAGATTTATGGAGGACAGATTCCTCCCCGTAGCCGCTAAAATGGGAGGACAAAGACACCTTCTCGCGCTCCGTGACGGTGTCGTAATGGTAATGCCCCTTCTGATCCTGGGCGCATTTTCCATGATCATTGCAGAGTTCCCGGTTGAAGCATTCTTAAACTTTATGGCAGGTGTGTTCGGTGAGAACTGGAATGCTTTTGAGGGAGTTATCATGAATGCCACATACGGTATCGCATCCGTAGTAGCATGCTTTGGCGTGGCCAAATCTCTTGTCAGCAGCTATGACATTGAAGGAACGCCGGCAGGTATCATCTCGATGGCAGCGTTCTTTGCGATCATCGTACCGAAAACGCTGACCAATGCAGACGGTGAAGAAGTCGGAGCATGGGTTGCAGGTTCTCTGGATGCAACACTCCTTTTCACAGCGCTTCTGTCCGCGCTCATCGTTGGTGAGATCTATCGATTCCTCGTTCAGAAGAACTTTACGATCAAACTTCCGGATTCTGTTCCGAAAGCAGTATCCGCACAGTTTACCGCACTCCTGCCCGGTACGGTCATCATCATCCTTTTTACAGCACTCAGACTTTGCTTTGCAGCTACTCCTTGGGGAGGCTTTCCGGAATTTGTTTCCGATATCATCGCAACCCCGCTTAGAACACTTGGAACATCCTACGTCGGCACATTGATCGCATGCTTCTTCGAGCATCTGCTCTGGTTCTTCGGCCTGCACGGTTCCGCGATCGTGATCTTCCCGATCTTCGAACCCCTTTGGCTGATGAACATGGCTGAGAACGTATCTTCCGGTGCAGCAAACATCGTAACGTTCACATTCTATGAGAACGGCGTTTGGATCGGCGGCTCTGGCGCAACTCTTCCGGTTGTTATCTACATGCTCTTCTGCGCGAAGTCCAAACTCTTAAAGAATGTCGGTAAAGTCGGCATCGCACCCGGCCTTTTCAACATCAATGAGCCTGTTACATTCGGTCTTCCGGTCGTACTGAACCCGATCCTGATGATCCCGTACATCCTGTCCCCGATCGCAGCGATGACCGTTCAGTATATCGGTACCGCGATCGGCATTTTCCCGCTTTGCAACAACATGGTGCCGTGGACATGCCCGATCCTGATCAGCGGTTTCCTTACAACGGGTAGCATCATGGGCGTGGTCGCACAGCTTTGTGCGATGATCGTATCGTTCCTGATCTGGCTGCCGTTCATCCGTGTCTGGGATAAGAAATGCTACAAGGAAGAGCTTGAAGCGGAAGGTGCCAACGCTTAGAATTAGAACCAAAGAAAAGGATATGGCGAGGGGAGGATTTCGACCCCTCGCCTTACCTGCTATGGAGGGAGCAGCTTATGAATGTGTTTAACGGGGAAGCCGTGCCGGGTGGTAGAAGGAAGAGACTGTTCGCTTTTATACTAGATGCGATCATAGTGGTCGGGTTTGCATACGTGGGGTATCACCTGTTCGGAAAGCCTGATTTTTATTCGCTGAAAGCGGATATGGATGCGATCAAGGCAGCAGGCGGTGCCGATCCGGAACTGACAAGCCGCGTGATGGCAGAGTTTTCGAGCGCGTATATGACACTTCTTGCGATCGCTTTTGTCTACGAATCGGTTACACAGCTTTTAACGGGCGGATCTACGATCGGCAAGCTGATCTGCGGGCTGCGCATCGTGCCTTGCGATCCTGAGAGAAAACCTGCCGTGCAGTCACTGATGCTTGTGATCAGAAGCTTTTTAAAGATGTTCGCGTTTCTGATCTTTCAGGGGATCCCTTTTCTCATCTGCTGCATTACCATGTTTACAAATGCGGAGAGCAGAAGCGGTTTTGATCTGGTCGTCAAGACACGCGTGATCGCCAAGGCCGACAAGAAAGGATAGCGCGATGCGCCATTCGGAAGAAACACTTAGAAAAATACTGAATTATCTGTTGGATAACGAAGGTTTTGTAACGCTCGATGCACTCTCCGAGGTTTTGAACATCTCAAAGCGTTCCGTACAGAATTACTTGAATAAGGCGGAACTGTGGTTTGACGAGCATGATATCTCGGATGTGCAACTTGTCAAGAAGCAGGGATGCGGGATCGCGCTCTCTGCAGGGGGCGAGAATGAAGGAAAGCTTCGCAGCCTTTTAAACAGCAGATACTTTACGCTTGCGGACGGAAGCGTCGATCGAAGGATCGAACTTCTGCGCATGCTTGTTCTGTCGCGCGATGAACTCACGATCCAGTTCCTCGCCGATCAGTTTTATGTGAGCCGCTTTACGATCCTCTCAGACCTTGACTGGGCGGAGGCGTGGCTGTCGCGTTTTAAGTTAAAACTTTTTAAAACGCAGAGACGCGGGATCGGGATCGTCGGGGATGAGGTCTCCAGAAGAGCCGCCATCGCCGCATATTTTGACTTGAAGGAGCAGAAAGAGCCGTATTCGGAATACTATTCTGCCAATGTATACCGCTTGGCGATCGACAGGCTGCAGAAGATGGAAGAGATCTACAACGAAGCAGACATCAAGAAAGTCTGCTCCATCATCGAAGAGGCGGAAAAAGAATTTGACTTTTACATGGACAATGAGTATTACACCTCATTGGTCACCCATATTACCATAAGTGTGTACAGACTGCGCAACGGCTGTACGATCCAAAAAGAGTTTATGCCGCCGGAGGGCGACTTCCCGCAGATGGAGATGAACACGTCGATGTTTATCGCAAAGCGTCTGGAGGAGACTTTTTCCATCAAGCTTCCCGATTCGGAGTGCAAATACATCTGCATCCATCTGATGAGTTACAACACGTTCCACGAAGAGAACGAGAACGAGCGGCGCGTGCCGGAGAATATCGAGATGCTGACGATCCATCTGATCGAGGCAGTCGAGGCGGCAACGGGCTGCACATTTTCTGCGGATAAGCTTCTGTTCTTCGGACTGGCACATCATCTGAAGAATTCGATCTATCAGCAAAAACAGACGCCGGGCATCCGGTCCTCACAGCGGGAGGAGCTGCCTGCGGAGTACAAAGAGATCTATGAGAATGTAAAGAAGCAGGAGAAGCTCTATCGCGAGTTTTCGGGGATAGCGCCTGACGAGCAGGAACTTGTCTCGCTGACGCTCTACTTTGCACTCTCCCAGGAGCGGACGACGTCCAGAAAGCGGGCGCTTCTCGTATCGGGCATGGGGATCATCCGTCTTCGCAAGCTTTGTGAGTATCTTGGGAAAAAGCTGCCGCAGATCCACATCATTGACATGTGTTCACCGTATCAGCTTCCTTTGTATCCGGAGAATTCGTACGATTTTATCATCACGACCGTGCAGCTTGAGAAGGCGGAAAAGCCGGTGGCGGATATTTCTCACAGGACCAAGGCGCAGATGGTGGGGGATCTTGAAGAGTTCTGCGTTCTTGGCATGTGACAGAGGCGTCACTTCTTTATTTTATTAAATTCAAAAGTCCTACTTGTATTTTCCCCGAAAGGGGTGTAGAGTAGGGTACGTAATAAATACAGGGGAGCTTGTGTTTGCAGGCTGAGAGGAAGTAATCAACTTCGACCCTAAGACCTGATGCGGGTAATGCCGCCGTAGGAAGTCATGCAAACGATTTTTTACAGGAGGCATCAAACGATGTCTTCTGTTTTTTTTGCGATACTTACTGTAAGGAGGAGAAAAACATGCAGTCAACAAACACAAAGAAACTGGCAGCCGCAGGCGTATTCTGCGCAGTTGCCGTCGTAGGAAGTCTTTTATCGTTTCCGGTATTCGGAAGTAAATGCGCGCCCGTCCAGCACATGGTCAACATCCTGTGCGCAGTCCTTTTGGGGCCCTGGTACGGGCTTGGCGCGGCGTTTGTCGCATCCCTGATCAGGAACCTTTTGGGACTCGGAAGCCTGATGGCGTTTCCGGGCAGTATGTTCGGTGCATTCCTTTGCGGTCTTGTCTATCAGAAGACCAGAAGCATCGCCGGAACGCTCCTTGGTGAGGTATTCGGAACAGCCGTACTTGGCGGTCTCTGCGCTTACCCTGTTGCGATTTTTTTGATGGGGCAGAATGCGGCAGAACTTGCCTTCTATGCATATGTGATCCCGTTCCTTATCTCGACGGCAGCAGGCGCACTTGTGTCCGCGGTCCTTTTATTCAGTCTGAAAAAAACAGTCGTGCTGCAGTCCATGCAGGAAGCGATCAGCCGTTAAAGGAGACAGGGTATGCTCGGAGACCTTCTTGCAAACGTCAGAAAGAAGAAACCGCTGATCCATACGATCACGACATATGTAACGGCAAATGACTGTGCCAATATGGTGATCGCCTGCGGAGCGGCGCCGATCATGGCTGATGACCCTGCGGAGGCAGCACAGGTGACTTCGATCTGTGCAGGGCTCGATATCAATCTCGGGACGCTGACGGAGCGCAAAGCACAGTCCATGCATCTTGCGGGGATCAGGTCCAATGAGCTGCAGCATCCGGTCATTTTGGATCCCGTCGGTGTCGGTGCATCTTCTTTTCGAAGAGAGACAGTCGCACGTCTGTTAAAGGATGTCCGGTTCACAGCGATCCGCGGCAATATCTCGGAAGTCCGCACGATCGCGGATGCGGTCGAGGAGCACCCGCGCGGCGTTGATGCGGACAGGGCGCTTGCCGTGACGGAAGAAACGCTCGATCGGGCAGTTGAAGAGATCAAAGGGTATGCTTTGAAATTGAAAACGGTCGTTGCCGTAACGGGCGCGATCGATATTGTAACGGACGGAGAGCGCGCTTTTGTGATCCGAAACGGTCATCCGATGCTCTCGGATGTGACGGGGACCGGGTGCCAGCTGTCCGCACTGGTTGCGGCATTTTGCGCGGCGAATCCGGGCAGCGTACTTGAGGCGACTGCGGAAGCAGTCTGTGCGATGGGACTTGCGGGACAGATCGCGCATACGAGAATGACGGAGCAGGACGGTAATGCAACATACCGGAACTATGTGATCGATGCGATCTACAATATGACGCCGGAGGATCTGGAAAGAGGAGCGAACTATGAAGTGCGATGAAAAAATGATGCGGCTCTATGCGGTCACGGACAGGAAGTGGACCGGCAGGCAGTCTTTATATGAACAGGTGGAGGCAGCGCTGAAAGGCGGCGTGACGATCGTTCAGCTTCGTGAAAAGGATCTTTCGGAAGAAGACTTCGAGCGGGAAGCGATTGAAATTGGAAAGTTATGTAAACGATATGACGTCCCGTTGATCATCAACGATAACGTGGACCTTGCGATCCGTACAGGGGCATCCGGGGTCCATGTGGGTCAGGAGGATATGGAGGCGAGGAGCGTCCGTAAGAAGATCGGACCGGATATGATCCTCGGCGTTTCCGCACATAATGTGGAAGAGGCCAAAAGAGCCGTAGCCTGCGGGGCGGATTATCTCGGATCCGGCGCTGTCTTCGGGACGGCGACCAAGACGAACGTCACACCGATGAAAAGGGAGACGCTTCGTGCGATCTGCGATGCGGTGGAGATCCCTGTTGTTGCGATCGGCGGTGTGGACGGTGATAACCTGCCGCTCCTTAAGGGGACCGGTGTGGCAGGCGCCGCAATTGTGAGCGCGATCTTTTCCGCAGATGATATTGAAAAGGAATGCCGTCATCTTCGTGCTCTGTCCGAAGAGATGGTGAGAGGGGGAGAATAAATGAAACTGAAAACTGCTTTGACGATTGCGGGAAGCGATTCAAGCGGCGGGGCCGGCATTCAGGCCGATTTAAAGACCATGACCATGAACGGCGTCTTTGCGATGAGTGCGATCACGGCGCTTACGGCGCAGAATACGACAGGCGTAACGGGCATCCAGGAGTCGACACCTGAATTTCTGAAGATGCAGCTTGATGCGGTATTTGAGGATATCTTTCCGGATGCTGTGAAGATCGGAATGGTATCTTCAACAGAACTTATCCGCGTGATCGCGGATGCGCTTCGCAGATACAATGCAAGGAATATCGTTGTCGATCCCGTGATGGTCGCAACATCGGGTTCCGCACTTTTAAAGAGTGATGCGGTGGAGACGCTCGAGAAGGAACTTCTGCCGCTTGCTGCGGTCATTACGCCGAATGTGCCTGAGGCACAGATCTTATCTGATCTTACGATCACGAACCGCGATGAGATGATCAAGGCAGCAAAGGTGATCGGCGATCGCTATCGTTGCAATGTCCTGTTAAAAGGCGGGCACAGCGTGAATGATGCAAACGATCTTTTGTATGCCGACGGAACGCTCACCTGGTTTGAGGGTAAGCGGATCGACAATCCCAATACGCACGGGACGGGCTGCACGCTTTCGAGTGCGATTGCATCGAACCTTGCAAAGGGCTATCCGCTCACAGAGTCCGTAAAGCGGGCCAAAGATTATATCTCGGGGGCGCTTGGTGCCATGCTCGATCTGGGATCCGGCAGAGGTCCCATGGACCACGCATTTACTCTGCCGTTTGCTTACAGGAGGGAATATCATGAATGACATCAATCACATCATTACGATCGCATTTGCGGTCTGTTACTACGCAGTCTCACTTTTTCTTGTACGTAAGACGCGGTTTACAACGCGGAATCTGTGCCTTTGCGGGATCGTGATCGCGATGACGATCATCCTCGATGCGATTCGTATCCCGCTTCCGACAGGTGCGACGATGGCACTCGGTTCACCGATCCCGCTGATGCTGCTTGCGACAGTTACGGATTACCGTCATGCGATCATCTCCGGTTGGGTAGTCGGTATTCTGGTTATGTTCCTGAATCCGATCTGGTATCCGGTTCATTGGGGTCAGTTTTTTGTGGAGCATATGATCGTTTTTTCCTGCCTTGGATTTACCGGTGTCTTCGGTACCGACAAGCGCTATAAGATCCTTTGCGGCATGGCATTGGCTTCTGTTTTGAAGATCATCGGCCATACGCTGAGCGGCGTGCTGTTTTTCTCACAGAATGCATGGGCCGGCTGGGATGCATGGGGCTACAGCCTTGCATATAATTTCTCGCAGAACATTCCGCTCTGCCTGCTGTCCGCATTCATCGTTGTGATTCTTCCTCTGAGAACGATCCGTGTAGTTACCGCGGAGGGCAGATAGTATGAAAGCGACAGAACGCCTGCTGGAAGCGACAAAAGAGATCTGGGCATCTTATAACCGCCATCCCTTTGTCAGGGGGCTTGCGGACGGAACACTGGACCGGGACAAGTTCCGCTTCTATATGATCCAGGACTACCTGTATCTGGAAGACTATGCAAAGACGTTTGCGGTCGGCGTCGCAAAAGCGACAAGCCTTCGTACCGCGAATCTTTTTGCCAAGTATATCGCTGTCATGAACGGCGAGCTGAACGTGCATACGGGCTATATGGCAAAACTCGGCGTGACACGCGAGGAGATCGAACGTACGCCGCGTGCACTCGATAACCTGTCTTATACATCTTACATGCTTCGGATCGCCTATGAAGGCGGCGAGGCACAGATCATGGCGGCGATCCTTGCGTGTGCGTACAGCTATGAGGTCATCGCAAAGACGATCCTGAAGGAGGACCCGTCTGCCACGGAAGATAACTATTATGCAGACTGGATCAAGGGCTATGCCTCGGAGCGGTATGCGAACGAGAACAGGATCCTGCTTGAAGAGATGGACGTCCTTGCAGAAGGCAGCACAGAGCAGGAGATGCGGCATCTGGTCGACATCTTTGTGGCCTGCTCAAGATATGAGCTGGCATTCTGGGAGATGGGCTGGAACAAAAGCCTGTAGGAGATGCACGACCGGACTTCAATACAGACATCAAAAAACGAGGGTATTAAAACCCTCGTTTTTTTAATCTTCTTTTTTCTTTTTGATAAAATGGGACCGGCCGTACGCATCGGTCTCCTTGACGATCTCAAACTGCTCGTCCTTTGGGAGAGCCTTTTCTTCCAGGTATTTCTGCACGACCTGCCGGATCTCGGACAGCGGCGTCGGATAATCGAGCATCCCTTCGATCTCTTCGGGACTGTATCCAAGGTCCGTCAGATGCCGGATCGCACCGCCTGATGCAACATCTTTTGTGAAGTTCGAAAGTGCTTTTTGAAAAGCGCTTCTTTCATCCATACTTATGCGTCACCCTCAATAACGGAAAGCGTCAGAATGCCGAGCAGTACAAGGAAGATAAAGAAGTACTGTGCTTTGCTCAGACGTTCCTTTAAAAAGATATGAGACAGGACCAGTGATACCACGCAGACCGAAGAGATGATCGGTGCCGCGATCGCGCCGTTGCCGCTCATCGCATATACGTAAGTGAACTGACCTGCCGTCTCGCAGATCGAAGCCAGAACCTTGTCGCGCTGCGTCGGAAGTTCGAACGGAACACGTTTTGCCTTCATATAGATGAGCAGGATAACCGCAACGATGAAGAACGTGATCTCATAGGATGTATTGGCCATGAGTTCGATGTTATCTTCCGTAACGCCGACAAGCGGGCTTGTCTCAAGTTCCAGGAATATGATATCCAAAAAGCTTCCGATCGCATCTAAAATCGCGTAGCAAAACGGCATCATGAAAGCAACGATCGCCATGCGCTTACCGAGCTTCTTGCTTCTGTCGGTATCACCGTGTCCCTCGAGATAGCCGACACCAAGGATGCCGACGAGGATCACGAGGATCGCGATCACGGACGGGACTTCGATCACTTCACCGAGGAAGACAACTGCCAGCAGGGAACACATCGCACCGGAAGTATTCTCCAAAGGATCGGAGATCGACTCTTCGATAAAGCGCATCCCGAAGAAGGACATTGCCATCGAGATGATGTAGCAAAGCGATACGGGCAGATATCTGATCAGGTTCATCGGATCATAAACAAGACCGCTTGTCAGAAGGACAAAAACGGCATGCAGACCCATGACGAAGCCGACGCAGACTGCGATCTTTAAGTGCGCATACTTCTCTGCTTCGCGTGCACCTTTCTTATAGAATAATTCGGCAAGGCCCCATAGTAAAGTCGTTGCCAGGGTAAAAAACAGCCACATAGATATTCTCCTCTTTTTCTAAAAATTCCAATCAATTTAGAGTATACAATACACGATTGTGTTTCTGAAACTACTTTCGGATTTAAAATAAAATTCCCCGATATTACTATTTGCAAACAGTTAATTTTGATGATTTTTATGCAAAATGTGTAGAATTGTCGAAAGAACTTTCAATAGCGGAGGGAAATGTTGCAAGTCCTTACAGGGATTGTTACAGTTATTCCATAAAACATCTTAGGCCGAAGATAGAAAGGGAGGGTATCAATACGAAAATGAATCAGCGTATCGCGTCGCTGAAAGGCAAGCTGATCGTATCCTGTCAGGCATTGCCTGAAGAGCCGCTGCATTCTTCTTTTATCATGGGACGTATGGCGCTCGCCGCAACACAGGGCGGGGCATCGGGAATCCGTGCCAATACCGTTGAGGATATTGCGGAGATCAAGAAGAATACACAGCTGCCCATCATCGGGATCATCAAGCAGAATTATGCAGACGCAGAGATTTACATCACGCCGACGATGCGTGAAGTTTCTGCTCTCGCAGAAGAAGGCGTTGATATCATCGCACTTGATGCGACGATCAATACCCGTCCGAATCACGAGACTTTGCAGGAACTGTACAATACGATCCGATCCTGCTATCCGGACCAGCTTCTGATGGCGGACTGTTCTACAGTAGAAGAGGCGCTTAACGCAGACAGGATGGGGTTCGATTTTATCGGGACCACACTGGTCGGCTATACGAAGCAGAGCAGGGGGGACAGGATCGAAAAGAATGATTTTGAGATCATTCGTCGGATCTTGGAGAATGTTACACATCCGGTGATCGCGGAAGGCAACATCGATACACCGGATAAACTGAAACGCGTACTGGAACTTGGCTGTTACTGCGCGGTGGTGGGATCCATCATCACAAGGCCGCAGCTTATTACGAAGCGTTTTGCAGATGCAATAAAAGAATAAAGAAAGGTAAGGGAGAAATCTATGTTCAAACAATTGCAAAAACTCGGTAAAGCATTTATGCTTCCGATCGCGATCCTGCCGGCAGCCGGTTTGCTGCTCGGTATCGGCGGTTCGCTTTCGAATGCACAGACGATCGCGGCTTATCCCGTTCTGGATCAAGCCTGGCTGCAGGCAATCTTGCAGATCATGAGTGCAGCGGGTAATATCGTTTTCGGTAACCTGATGCTGCTTTTGTGCGTCGGTCTCTGCGTCGGCCTTGCCAAGAGAGACAAAGGCACCGCAGCACTTGCGGGCGTTGTTGCTTATCTTGTTATGAATGCGACGATTACCGCTATGCTGGGCATCTTCCGCCCGGACGGCAATGCAATCGATACCGGTGCGATCGGTGCGATCGCAGTCGGCTGCATGACCGTATGGCTGCACAATCGTTATCATAATATCCAGCTTCCGCAGGTTCTCGGATTCTTCGGCGGTTCCCGTTTCGTTCCGATCGTATCCAGCTTTACTTCGATCTTTATCGGTATCGTATTCTTTCTGGTATGGCCGCCCTTCCAGAATCTTCTGATTGCAAGCGGCGATACCATCGCAAGCGCAGGCGCGATCGGAACGTTCTGCTATGGTTTCTTAATGAGACTTTGCGGTGCTGTCGGCCTGCATCATATGATCTATCCGATGTTCTGGTATACAGAGCTTGGCGGTATCGAGACGGTCGCAGGTGAGCAGATCGCGGGTGCCCAGAAGATCTTCTTCGCACAGCTTGCGGACCCGACACACACCGGTCTCTTTACGGAAGGTACGCGTTTCTTCGCGGGCAGATTCGCGACGATGATGTTCGGTCTTCCCGGCGCAGCACTTGCAATGTACCACTGCGTACCCAAGGAGAAGAGAAAAGCGTTCGGCGGTCTGTTCCTCGGTGTAGCGCTCACTTCTTTCTTAACCGGTATCACAGAGCCTTTGGAATTCATGTTCCTTTTTGTAAGCCCGCTCCTTTACATCTATCACTCTTTCCTTGACGGTGTATCCTTCCTGGTAGCGGACCTTTTGAACATCTCGATCGGCAATACGTTCTCCGGCGGCTTTATCGACTTTACACTGTTCGGTATCCTGCAGGGCAACGCAAAGACCAATTGGATGTTCGTTCCGGTAGTCGGCGTGATTTGGTTCTGTCTGTATTACTTCTCGTTCCGCTTCTTCATCACGAAGTTCAATATTATGACTCCGGGCAGAGCGGAAGATGAAGGCATCGAAGATGCAAAGGCAAGCATGGTCACAAAAGCAAGCCTCAAAGAGGATTCTGTCAAGATTATCGAGGCACTCGGCGGCGGCGAGAACATCGAAGATGTCGATGCCTGCATCACAAGACTTCGTGTGAACGTGAAGGACGAGACAAAGGTGAACAAGCAGACGCTCAAAGATCTTGGTGCGACCGAAGTGTTTGAAGTGAAAGGCGGCATTCAGGCGATCTACGGCGCGAAAGCGATCCTTTATAAAAACAATATCACTGAGATTCTGAATCTTGATGATTAAAGTTTCCCCTATGGAGGAGCAGGCCTTATGGTCTGCTCTTTCCTTTTTGTGATATGATGGAAAAAAGCGCAGGCGGAGTGTGGATCATGCAATACGAAAAAGACATTGTGCCGATCATTCGGCTTCATTATGAGAATCTGTCCCATTCGGAGAAAACTGTGGCCGATTTTTTTATCCGCAATAAAGAGGTGCTGGATTTCAGTGCCAAAAATATCGCGTCACTTCTCTACACATCGGAAGCGACGTTGTCCCGATTTGCAAAAAAGTGCGGATTTCGGGGATACCGCCAATTCGTATACCAGTACCGCGAGACACTGGGCCTTGAGGGAACAAGGCATGTCGGCGAAGATACGCGCCATATCCTTGGGACGTATCAGGAACTTCTGACACATTCCTACTCGCTTCTTGACGAGAATCAGATCAAGAAGGTTGCGGGCTGGTTTACCGAAAAAAGGCGTGTTTTTCTCTACGGAAAGGGTTCATCCGGTGTTGCGAGTGAAGAGCTGCAGCTTCGCCTTATGCGTCTCGGGATCGATGTGACGTACGTCACGGACGATCATATCATGATCATGAATGCGGCGGTCGTGGAGCAGGATTGCCTTGTGGTCGGCGTGTCGGTGAGCGGCAAGACGCCTGTTGTCATGCGTGCGCTGCAGACCGCCAAGGCGAAAGGGGCAACGACCGTGCTCATCACGGCGGCGTGGAATAACGCCTGGAATGATTTTTGCGATGAAGTCATTCCCGTCCCCACCAAGGAGATGCTCGACCTTGGCAAGCTGATCTCTCCGCAGTTCCCGATCCTGATCTTGTTTGATCTTTTGTATGTCAATATCCTGCAATTTGACAGAAGCGGGAAGGAAGCGCTGCACAGTATGACGCTGGCGGAGCTCAATGCAGTCGCACCCAGCCAGTACAGCAAGGAAGTGACCGGGCGTGAACCGATATAAATCTTTTGTCTGAAAAAGCGCCAGAATTACAAAAATATTCATAAAAAACAGAGACATCAGAAAAAAATATGGTATAATAAATGCATTACAATTGTCAGTCACCGGAGGATGCCAGCCTTGCACGTCAGGAAGATCGGAAGGAAAGCGTGGCGCCTGTTAGTACCGGCACTTTGTACGCTTTTATTATTCGGATATGGGGCCCACACGAAAGCCGCGGCGGAGAGAAAGCCTATGCGGACTATTCGTGTGGGCTTTTATGCACTTCCGGGATATCATGAGATGGACCTGATGGGCAATAAGAGCGGATACGGGTATGAATTTTTGACGCTCATGAAGCGCTATGCGAACGTTAATTTTGAATATGTGGGCTATCATAAGAGCTGGGGCGCGATGCAGGACATGCTGGAAAAGGGAGAGATCGATATGGTCACTTCCGCGCATAAGACGGACAGCCGCGAAGAGAAGTTTGATTTCTCGCTCCCGATCGGTTCGAATACGGTCAACCTCAATACAAGGATCAGTGAGAGCCGCTTTATTCCCGGCGTATATTCCACTTATGAAGGCATGCGGGTCGGCCTTCGGATCGGGAGCAGTGCCAATGACAATCTCGATATCTTCGCAGGGGAAAACGGCTTTACTTACATACCGCAATACTATACGAGCAATGCCGCTTTGAGCGAAGCGCTTGCAAACGGTGAAGTGGATGCTGTGGCATCGGGATCGCTTCGCAAGACGTACGGTGAGAAAACGCTCAGTTCTTTTGGGGCAGAGTATTTCTATGCAATCGTTAAGAAGGGGAATTCCGAGCTTCTGGGTATCATCAACGATGCGATCACGCAGATGGACAGCAACGAAGGCGATTGGCGCAATTCCCTGTATTATCGTAACTATGCCGTGACGGCAAAGAGTGGGCTGTATTTTACGGAAGAGGAATGGAAATATATCCAGGAACACAGCGGCGCGAAGGGAAAAGTTCTGCTTGCTGCCGATAAGTGCTGGTCCCCGTTTTGTTCAAAGAACGAAGAGGGACATTATGTTGGGATCCTGATGGATTATTGGGACAGCATCATCGATCAGACCGGCATGAATTATGAGGTGTATGAGGCACCGAATGATGTGGTCATGGAGTCTGATCTGCTCGAGCATAAGGCAGATATCTATATGGGTTATCTTTCCGATCCGACCCGCTCCGAACGACTTGGTTTTGTTGAATCGAAACCTTTTATGACGGTGGGAGCGTGCTTTGTCGCGCGCCGCGGCAATACGGATGATCACAGGATCGGTGTTTCGATGACCAACAGCCGTCTGAATACGCTCCTGAGCCTAAGACCGGGCCAAGTGGTCACGGCCTACGGCACCATAGATGATGCGCTGAACGCACTGAATCGGAACGAGATCGATGAAGTCTTCATGTATATGTTTGAAGGTGAGCGGATCGTAAACAGGGGGGGAGCCCATCAGCTGATGTACAAAACGATCCATGATGTGAACGTCACCCTCTGCGCTGTTATGCCGGAAGATGCGGATCATACGCTGATCAGTATCATTTCGAAATGTATTGAACATCTTCCGGAGTCAACGATGGATGGGATCGTTGCGCGCAATCTTGCCATCAATGCGATGGATGTGACATTTTCCGAATATATTACACTTCATCCGTACCAGGCTTCCGTGTGTCTGGCGATCGTCTTTGCGATCATTCTGCTCACGTTCCGCTCATATGAACGTAACAGTACGCAGAGGCTTCACAGCAGGGAACTGCAGGAGAAGATCGACGATATCAGTAAACTGAACGAAGTACTGGCAGAGAATCAGAGAATCCTTGACAACGTGGGTTACGGTGTCTGGAGGATCATATTCTACAAAAATGGAAAGAATAAGCAGTTCCTCAACGAGAAGGCAAAAGAGATCATGGGCATTTCCGATATCGAAATGACGCCGGAAGAGATTTACCGTTTCTATCATAACCGGTTGGAAGTGAACGAAGTGGCTCGGGTTGAGGATGATTACATGCAGATGCATGAAGGAAAGTACCAAAGCAGGACATTTGGATGGCATCATCCGACACGCGGCCTGATCTATCTGTTCGCCGGCGGCATCCGCTATGGAGACGTAGGGGGTGGGCAGCAACTCTCCGGTTTTGTCAGTGATATTACGGAATCCAAGCATAAAGAGGGTGTCATGAATGAGGCACTCCTGAAGGCCAAGGAGCGTGCGGAGGCAGCTAATCGTGCCAAGTCGACATTCCTTTTTAGCATGTCACACGATATCCGGACACCGATGAATGCGATTATCGGATTTGCCAACCTGATCGACGAGAATTTTGAAAATCGGGAAAAAAGCCGCGATTATCTGGAAAAACTGAAGGGAGCAAGCTCGTTTTTGCTTTCTCTCATCAACGAAGTGCTTGAAATCGCGAGAGTGGAGAGCGGGAAGGCAACGCTTAATGAAACTGTGAGCAAATCAGGTAATCTCAGCCGGGAGATCGGTATGGTCTTCTCTGAAAGAATGCGCGAGAAGAAGATCGATTTCCGGGTCGATATCGATGTACAGACCGAATATATTCTGGTCGACACGGTCAAAGTGAAAGAAGTCTGCTTAAATCTGGTATCCAATGCGTATAAATACACGCCGGAAGGCGGAAAAGTACAATTGACGATCAAAGAACTGCCGGATGAAAAACCGGATTATGCAACCTTTGAAATGATTGTTTCCGACACGGGTGTCGGTATGTCGCCGGAATTCCTGCCGCATCTGTTTGAAGAGTTCTCGCGTGCCGAGACGGCGACAGATTCCCGCATAGAAGGAACGGGCCTTGGGATGGCGATCGTGAAGCAGCTCGTGGAGCTGATGGGTGGTACAATCACGGTTGAGAGTGAACTTGGAAAGGGAACGACATTCCATGTGATCCTCTCACATCGGATCGTGGATCCCTCCATGGTGCCCAAAGAAGATCGTTCGGAGAGAAAACTCGTTGAACTGAAGGGCCGCCGTATCCTGCTTGCGGAAGATAACGATCTGAATGCGGAGATCGCAACAGAGATGCTTTCGGAAAGGGGATTTCTCGTGGAACGCGCAGAAAACGGTGCGATCTGCATAGAGATGCTGAAGGCTGCGAGTCCTGACTACTATGATGTGATCCTGATGGATGTGCAGATGCCCAATATGAACGGCTATGATGCGACACGTGCGATCCGCACGCTTGAAGATCCGCTCAAGCGCATCATCCCGATCCTTGCGATGACTGCGAATGCGTTTGATGAGGACAAAAAGGACGCTTCCGAGGCCGGTATGGACGGGCATCTGGCAAAACCCATCGACATGAATGAACTTACGGATGCACTCATCAGAGTATTAAAATAAAAGATTTTCAAAATTCTATTTTTTCGATACAATAAAAAGAAAGAGCCTGCCATTTGCGGACGGGCACGGAGGTGCATGATGAGAAGGAAGATCGCACTTTTACTGACAACTGTTTTGGTTATGTCCTTTGGGATCACCGCGCAGGCGGCGCCCAAAGTGATTAACGGGATCAAATTCGATGCGGCTTACTATCTGGCTCGCTATCCGGATCTTCAGCAGGCGATCGGAAACGACGAGGCTGCACTTTATAACCACTATGTGACCTGCGGCATGGCCGAAGGACGCGTGGCGGTCGCGACTCCCGAAGATATCTCGGGTCAGTCGGCGGAGGATATGATCAAGCTGATCAACAAAGAAAGAAGCGGTGCAGGACTGAATGCGCTTTCTTTAAACAAGGCGCTTTGCGGCGCGGCGTATGTTCGTGCAAAAGAGATGAGTGACCATAAGTATTTTGAGCATTCCCGCCCTGACGGGTCTTCCGTTTTCGGGCTTGTTTACGATGCGATGGGCACTCGCTACTGCTATGCGGGCGAGAATATCGCCATGGGACAGACGAGCGTAGAACAGGTGCATGACAGCTGGATGCATTCTCCGGGTCATCGTGCCAATATCATGAGCGGCAACTTTACTGCGATCGGGATCGCAAGATACGGTAACTATTGGGTACAGATGTTTTATGGCTAGAAGAGAGGACACATGATTCAGGATATTTTTCCAAGCAAATTGTATAACGCATTTCAAAAATATACGCTGCGGGACGCTGACCACGTCCTGCAGTTTCGCGGTGACGGCTGCGTTCTGCTCAAGATGAGCGATCCTTCCGACCTGTTCCTGCGCGGAGAGGGGATTGATCAGGAGAAGGCCGTCTATCTTTTTTCAGTGGATGAGGAGCGTTACTTCCTGATCACGCATGAGGCGCAGGTGGAAGGTGGCGGCTATGAATACCGCTCACTTCGCGAGATCCGCGATCTTGTGGGCGTTTGCGCAGACAAGGATGTCTATGTGATGTACACGGCATATCATCTCTGGAGATGGTATACGGACAACCGCTTTTGCGGCAGATGCGGTAAGAAGATGGGGTATAAAGAGGATGAGCGTGCGGTTATATGCCCTGACTGCGGCAACGTGGTATACCCCCGCATCAATCCGGCTGTGATCGTCGGCGTTACGAACGGCGATCGCATTTTGATCACAAAATACCGCACAGGCTTTGCGTTTAACGCACTCGTGGCGGGTTTTACGGAGATCGGTGAGACGTTTGAAGAGTGTGTGGCGCGAGAGGTTATGGAAGAGACGGGCATCAAGGTAAAGAACATCCGTTATTACAAGTCGCAGCCCTGGGGGATGGCGCTTGATATCCTCGCAGGATTCTACTGCGATGTGGACGGCGACGATACGATCCGCATGGACGCAAATGAACTCAAGTATGCCGAGTGGGTGGGACGCGAAGATATCGTGCTGCAGCCCAACAACTTAAGCCTGACGAATGAAATGATGAACGAGTTTAAAGAAGGCCGGCAGTAAGACCGTCGCTTTGACTCTTTCATGGGTTAAAGAAAATTCATGTATCATAGTAAGAAAAGGACGGGAGCGATCCCGTCCTTTCTAGGTATACTAGGTATGCTACCTAGTATACCTAGAAACAAATTCGTATGGGTTACTAATTAGAGGGACGCTCTCACGAGCTTGGGATGGTAGCCGCTTTTTTCCAGAACTTCAAGGATCTTGTTCTTATGTTCTGTACCGAAGGCTTCGAGTGTGATGCGAAGCTCTACGGCAACGGAGCGGTTGGTGGTGACAAACTGGTTGTGCTCAAGCTTGATGACATTGCCTTGCTGCTCTGCAACGATCGATGCGACCTTCGCGAGCATACCCGGCTTATCAGGCAGGAGGACGGAGACGGTAAAGATCCTGTCTCTGAAGATCAGACCCTGCTGTACGACGGATGACATCGTGATGACATCCATGTTGCCGCCGGAGAGAACCGATACAACGCGTTTGTTCTTAACACCCAGGTGATTTAATGCCGCAACTGTCAGAAGGCCGGAGTTCTCAACGACCATCTTGTGGTTTTCCACCATATCAAGGAAAGCAACAACGAGCTCATTGTCATCGACTGTGATGACTTCGTCGATGTTCTGCTGCAGATACGGGAAGATCTCCTTGCCCGGTGTCTTGACGGCTGTGCCGTCCGCGATCGTATTAACACTATGAAGCGTGGTGACTTTTCCTTTTTCCAGGGAAGCCTTGAGGCAGGCCGCACCGCTTGGCTCGACCGCGATGACCTTGATCTTCGGATTCAGCAGCTTTGCCAGTGTGGAGACACCGGTTGCAAGTCCGCCGCCGCCAACGGGGACAAGAATGTACTCTACGAGCGGAAGCTCTTTGAAGATTTCCATTGCGATGGTCCCCTGGCCGGTCGCGACCGCGGGATCATCAAACGGATGGATAAATGTATAGCCATGTTCCTTGGCAAGCTCATAAGCCTTTGCGCAGGCTTCGTCATAGACATCGCCGTACAGGACGACTTCGGCGCCGTATCCTTTGGTGCGGTTCACTTTGATGAGCGGAGTGGTCGTCGGCATGACGATCGTTGCTTTCACACCGTATTTGGATGCCGCGTAGGCAACGCCCTGCGCATGATTGCCGGCAGATGCGGTGATGAGACCGCGACGTCTTTCTTCATCGGAAAGAGTACTGATCTTGTAGTAAGCGCCTCTTAATTTATAGGCACCGGTCAGCTGCATGTTCTCCGGCTTTAAGTAGACGCTGTTGCCGCACTTTTCGCTGAAGTACTCGCTGTAGATCAGCTTGGTCTCATGCGTGACTTTTGTGACGATGTTGCTGGCTTCTTCGAATTTTTCCAATGTCAACATATTCTTTATCCTCCGAAGGGTAATTATCGTTGAGTTCTCTTGTCAATAATCCTATAATCATAGGTAACATAAGAAAAGTCAATACAGATGAAAATAATTCACTTGGCAAATGATAAAAAGAAATGATTGCGATTGACAATACATTTTTCGGCTCTTAACATAGAAGAAAATCGTTTCTGGCTAAAAAAGCGGAAAAGGAGGGCGTGCATTGAATCGTCAAGCAGAAGAGATGAAAGGCTGCAGGATCGTTGTTGAGACACTGATCGAGCAGGGTGTAACAGAGATTTTCGGATATCCCGGAGGAACTGTCCTGGATATTTACGATGAACTATATAAGGCAAGTGACCGGATCACACATATTCGTACGGCACACGAGCAGGGTGCATCACATGCGGCAGACGGCTACTCCAGAGTGACAGGCAAGGTCGGCGTATGTATCGCAACATCGGGTCCCGGGGCCACAAACCTTGTGACCGGTATCGCGACCGCGATGCTTGATTCCGTTCCGATGGTTGCCATCACGGGCAATGTACCCACATCGGCGATCGGGAAAGACGGTTTCCAGGAAGTCAATATCACCGGTGTGACGATGCCGATCACAAAGCACAACTATTTCGTAACGGATGTAACACAGCTTGCGGATACGATCCGCGAAGCGTTTAAGATCGCAAAATCCGGCAGACCGGGTCCTGTCCTGATCGATATTCCCAAGGATGTGCAGAATGCGGTCTGTGAATATACGCCGCTTGTTCCGGTCGCACCCGATCCGCAGGAGATCGCGGACGATGCAATCATCGATCAGGCTGTTCAGATGATCAATGAAGCGAAGCGTCCTTACATCTTTATCGGCGGCGGCGCAGCAGGCTGCGGCATGGAAGAGGCTGTAAAGGCTCTCGCAGAGAAGATCGATGCATATGTGGGCTGCACGTTCATGGGTCTCTCCACATTGCCCAATTCCTACGACAGATTCCTTGGTATGGAAGGTATGCACGGTCTGTATGCATCTTCCATGGCCAATGATAATGCGGACCTCATCATCGGCCTCGGCGTTCGCTTCAGCGACCGCGCGACAGGCAATCCGAAGAAATATGCGGAGAAAGCCAAGATCATCCAGCTTGATCTTGATAAGTCCGAGATCAATAAGAACGTGCTGGTTGACCTGGGAATCATCGGCAACATCGTTTTCTCATTCGAGCGCATCTTAGAGCGTGTCAAGAAGCAGGAGCATCCGGAGTGGGGGCAGATGATCCGCGGATACAAGGAAGTCGGCAAATCGATCGCGAAGAAGCTTGAAGAAGTGCCGGCGGAGCGCATCACACCGCGCCGCATCTTCCGTGTGATCAATGAAAACAAGACGCCAGCAATGCCGATCGCAACGGATGTCGGCCAGCATCAGATGTGGGCCGCACAGTACACCGATTTCGAGCAGCCGCGCAGATTTGCATCCAGCGGCGGCCTCGGCACGATGGGCTATGGCCTCGGTGCGGCGATCGGTGCATATTACGGAAGTAAAGAAAAGACGATCCTAATCACAGGCGACGGCAGCTTTGGCATGAACCTCAATGAGCTTGTGACACTGGTCGGCTATCATATTCCGGTCGTGATCGTCCTCATCAACAACGGCGTGCTCGGTATGGTGCGTCAGTGGCAGTCGCTTTTCTACGGAAAGCGCTATTCGAACACGATGATGTCCCAGACGACCGATTACGTGAAGCTTGCGGAAGCGTTTGGACTTCCGGGGCGAAAAGCGGTCACCAGCTGCGAGTTTGAAGCGGCGTTTAAAGAGGCGATGGCGCATGACGGTCCGTTCCTCATCAATGCCGTGATCGATCAGGATGAACCTGTCCTTCCCATGTTGCCGGCAGGCGGTTCCATGGAGAATATCATCACCAAATTCGAAAAGAAGGAGGGCGAGAGATGAGAAAGACGATCGCAGTTTATGTAGAGAATAAGTATGGCGTTCTGGCAAGAATCTCGGGTCTCTTCATGAGAAGAGGATTCAACATTGATTCCCTTACCGTTGGCGAGACGGAGGATCCCGATTTCTCGCGTGTCACGGTCACCATGGATGCGGATGACAACATTTTAAATCAGGTGGTCAATCAGCTTAACAAGCTCTACAACGTAAAGAAAGTAAAAGTGCTTGAGCGCGGCTCTTCGACAGAGCGTGAGCTCCTTCTTTTGAAACTGGCTAATACCGCGGATAAGCGGAGCGATATCATGGCGGCCTGTGAGATCTACAACGCCAAGATCATCGACTACTCAAGACGGACGATCAGCATTGAGGTAACGGGCGATTCGGACAAGATCCAGTCCTTCGTGGAACTGATGATCCCGAACGGCATCATCGAGATGTGCCGTACCGGTGTTGTGGCGCTCGAACGCGGCGACAAGATTTTGGCAGAGAATTAAAATTGTTAAATGCATATAGGAGGAAACGAAAAAATGCAGAGAATCTTTTATCAGCAGGACTGTAATCTTGCAAAGTTAAACGGAAAAACAGTTGCGATCATCGGCTACGGCTCCCAGGGCCATGCACATGCTCTGAACCTGAAAGACTCCGGTGTCAATGTGATCGTCGGTCTCTACAAGGGCAGCAAGAGCTGGGAAAAAGCTGAATCCCAGGGCGTTAAAGTTATGACCGCGGCAGAGGCTGCGGCAGCTGCGGATATCATCATGATCCTGATCAACGATGAGAAGCAGGCTAAGCTTTACAAGGAAAGCATCGAACCCAACCTGACGGAAGGCAAGACACTTGCTTTCGCACACGGTTTCAATATCCACTTCGGCTGCATCAAACCGCCGAAGAACGTTAACGTGATCATGATCGCACCGAAGGGACCCGGCCACACGGTAAGAAGCGAGTATCAGGCAGGCAAGGGTGTTCCGTGTCTGGTAGCCGTAGAGCAGGATGCTACAGGTGATGCACTTGACATCGCGCTTGCTTATGCACTCGGTATCGGCGGCGCTCGTGCGGGCGTTTTGGAGACAACATTCCGTACAGAGACGGAAACAGACCTCTTTGGTGAGCAGGCTGTTCTTTGCGGCGGTGTCTGCGCACTCATGCAGGCAGGTTTCGAAGTTCTGACAGAGGCAGGCTATGATCCGAGAAATGCTTACTTTGAGTGTATCCACGAGATGAAGCTGATCGTTGACCTGATCTATCAGTCCGGCTTTGCAGGCATGCGCTACTCGATCTCCAACACAGCGGAGTACGGCGATTATGTGACAGGACCGAAGATCATCACGGAAGATACCAAGAATGCAATGCGCAAGATCTTGAAAGAGATCCAGGACGGTACCTTCGCAAAAGAGTTCCTGCTTGATATGTCTGATGCAGGCGCGCAGGTTCACTTCAACGCAATGCGCAAGATCGCTGCAGAGCATCCTTCGGAGACAGTCGGCAAAGATGTACGTAAGCTGTACAGCTGGAGCGACGAGGATAAGCTGATCAACAACTAATTTGAATCAAACCACAGCAGAAAAGGCGGTATTCCAGTATGATCAAAGATACAATCGTAGACGGTTTCCAGAACGCGCCGCACAGAAGCCTGTACCATGCGCTCGGCCTTACGGACGAGGAGCAGGCAAGGCCGCTCATCGGGATCGTCAGCTCTTATAATGAGATCGTTCCGGGTCATATGAACCTGGACAAGATCGTGGATGCAGTCAAACTCGGCGTGGCTATGGCGGGGGGAACACCGATCGTGTTCCCCGCTATTGCTGTCTGCGACGGCATCGCAATGGGCCACACCGGTATGAAATATTCCCTGATCACCCGTGACATGATCGCAGACTCAACGGAAGCGATGGTCATGGCGCACGGTTTTGACGGGCTTGTCATGGTCCCGAACTGTGATAAGAACGTTCCGGGTCTTCTGATGGCAGCAGCCAGACTGAACATCCCGACTGTATTTGTCAGCGGCGGTCCGATGCTCGCAGGACGCGTGCACGGCCACAAGACGAGTCTTTCGAGCATGTTTGAGGCGGTCGGCGCGTACAAGGCGGGCAAGATCGATGAAGAAGAACTGCATTACTGTGAGGAGCATACCTGTCCTTCCTGCGGTTCCTGTTCCGGTATGTACACAGCCAACTCCATGAACTGCCTGACGGAAGTTCTCGGTATGGGCCTTAAAGGCAACGGCACGATCCCGGCGCCTTACTCGGCACGTCTTGAACTTGCAAAGCATGCCGGCATGCAGGTAATGGACCTTGTAAAGAAAAATATCAGACCGCGTGACATTATGAACGAGAAGTCGATCCGTAACGCGCTGACTGCGGATATGGCACTTGGATGCTCCACAAACAGCATGCTCCATCTGCCTGCGATCGCAAACGAATGCGGCGTGAAGTTCGATCTGTCCATGGCGAACGAGATCAGTGAAAAGACGCCGAATCTCTGCCATCTCGCACCCGCAGGTCCGACCTATATGGAGGATCTGAACGAAGCGGGCGGTGTCTATGCGGTATTAAAGCAGCTTGCTGACGCAGGACTTCTTGACACTTCCGTCATGACCTGCACCGGTAAGACACTTGGGGAAAACATTGCGAATGCGGTCAACAAGGATCCGGAAGTCATCCGTCCTCTTGATAATCCGTATTCCAAGACAGGCGGTATCGCAGTCCTTCGCGGCAACTTAGCGCCGGATGGCTGCGTTGTAAAGCGCAGCGCCGTAGCATCCGAGATGCTCGTGCATGAAGGTCCCGCGCGCGTATTTAACAGCGAAGAAGAAGCGATCGCAGCGATCTATGGCGGTAAGATCAAGGCAGGCGACGTTGTTGTGATCCGCTACGAAGGTCCTGCAGGTGGTCCCGGTATGCGTGAGATGCTTAATCCGACATCCGCGATCGCAGGTATGGGTCTTGATAAAGAGGTCGCTCTTATCACAGACGGACGATTTTCCGGCGCGACGAGAGGCGCCAGCATCGGACATGTCTCCCCGGAGGCAGTAAGAGGCGGTACGATCGCGTATGTTGAGGAAGGGGATCTTATCTCCATCAATATTCCTGCATATTCCATCGAACTGAAAGTCAGTGACGAGGAACTTGCAAAGAGAAGGGCATCCACCAAGATCCTTAAGAAGGAAGGCATCAAGGGCGCACTCAAACGCTATTCGATGCAGGTAAGCTCTGCGGATAAGGGTGCGATCATCAATCAGTTTGAAGGGTAACAGCCTATGACGGGCAAAGAACGAATGAATCTGGCAGCGGAACTTTCCGCTGTCAGTATTTTTAGGGATGTGATCAAAAAGCAGCCGCTGGCGGCACTGATCGCATATTGCAAAAACGAAGACAATGCGGTGGAAGCGATGCGCCTTTACGGCGAATTCGTATCTTCGCTGGAAGATTTCCGGTATTCTTTTTCCGATTTTCTGCTCCGGGCAGTCTATGAGGACGAGAATCCCTATGTGACGGACAGGGCACAGAACCTTCCGGTATCGGACGTACTGCAGGCGAATGCAGACGGAGAGCTTGCACTTTTTTCAAAACTCACGAGACTTACGGCAGCGGAGCTGACAGAGGGGATTTCCTATGACGGCTATGTGCCGCGGTTTATAAATGAGGAGACGGATCTTGGCGCAGCTTACCGCGATCGACTTGCCAATATCAGGACGCTTGGTTATGGCGTTTTTGCCTCTTCCTGCATGTTCCGCGTGAAGGACGGTGAGATCGTGCCGGTTGAGTCGGCCGATACGATCACGAAAGATCGCTTCGTCGGGTACGATACGGAGCGAGAGCAGGTATTCCGAAATACGGAGGCGCTGATCTGCGGCAGACCTGCGGCGAACATCCTTCTGTACGGCGATGCCGGTACCGGTAAGTCGTCGACGGTCAAGGCCTGCGCGAATCACTATTACGAAAAGGGCGTGCGTCTGATCGAGATCCGCAAGGACCAGCTTTTCGAACTGTCCCGCGTCATGGGCAGGATCGCGAACAATCCGCTTAAGTTTATTATCTTCATCGACGATCTGTCGTTTAATAAGAACGACGATAATTTCAGTATGCTTAAGGCAGCGCTCGAAGGATCCGCATCGGCAAAAGCATCCAATGCGGTCATCTACGCAACGAGCAATCGCCGCCATATCGTGAAGGAGACCTTCTCCGACCGCGGCAGCAGCGATGATGTGCACCACAGCGATACGGTGCAGGAACTGATGTCCTTATCCGACCGCTTCGGCCTGACGGTTTACTTCGAACGTCCGAATAAGCAGCTGTACCTTACGATCGTGCGTCGCCTTGCTGCGGATCGCGGGATCGAGATCGCGCAGGATGAGCTCGCTAGAAGGGCAGAAACATATGCACTTGCGAAGGGCTTTCGCTCGCCGCGCGCGGCAGAGCAGTTTGTGGACAGCCTGCAGGAATAAATACTGTTGACATTTAACGCGTTACAGTGTATAAGTAAAGTAATCAAACCGTAGAGGAAGAGTAGTAGTTTTCCGCACGTTCATCCAAAGAGAGTCGCGTATGGTGGGATGCGATGATGGATCGGATCATGAATGGACTTCCGAGGGCAAACGGAAACGGATATCTACATGTATCCGGAGTATGGGAGACGGAGTATGATCCTCCGTGAACAAAGATCGGCATATTGAACGTCATGAAGATGTGCGTATGCAGTAAGAGGGCGTAGTTTACGTCAAGCCGGGTGGCACCGCAGGTAAAGAATCGATACCTGTCCCAGCAGTAACTGTTGGGACAGGTTTTTTTGTTGCAACAGTCCTGCAGCGGTATCCTCTACAAGCGGTATCGCTGCTTGCAGGGAATAACGCTTGTAGGAGATACCGTTGACAGGGCGCAAGAACATCGAGAAGCTTTGCTTCGAGATGTACTGTTGCAACAATCGAGTTATTGGAGATCACTCGATTGGGAGAAAAGGAGTATGATCATGGAGAACACAATGGAAAGAAGAGTCGTTAACACGGAAGAAAAGAAGGGTCTTGCGAATACCAGGAACCTCATTCTGGTCGGGATCATGATGGCGGTCGGCATCGTCCTTCGTCTTTTTGCAGGCGCGATTGCGCTCGGCAACATGCATCCTAACTTTCTGATCGCAACCTACTGCCTGTCTATTTTTATCGTAAAGCCCAAGGTAACGGAAGCGGCTGCGATCGGCCTCATCAGCGGTCTGATCAGCCAGATCGGCACCAGCATGGCATGGCTCGGCCTTGGCAGCGAGACACTTGGCGCGATCGTAATGTGCGTTCTTGTTGCCTGTGTGAAGCTTCCGAAATTCGTAAAGCCGATCGTTTGTACATTCCTCGCAACGCTCGTATCCGGCTTTGCATTTGTCGGTCTTGCGGCTCTGACTTATGCGCGCCCGATGCCGATGGCACAGTTTGTCAGCATGTCCATCGTGACCGTTGTGACAGCGCTCCTCAATATGGTGATCGTAACAGCGCTTGCTATTCCGGTTGACCACGTAATGGGTAATAAAGACTGATCATGATCGAAATAAAGAACTTAACTTTTCAATATAAAAAAAGTGACAAGCCTGCGCTCCGGGATGTGAACCTTGCCATCCCGGACGGAGATTTTGTCGGGATCATTGGGACGAGCGGGGCCGGAAAAACGACGCTCGCTCTTTCCATGAATGGGGTTATCCCGCATCAGATCGAAGGAGACTACTACGGAAGCGTCTCCGTAAACGGACTTGATACGGTAGATACGCCGACATCAAAGCTTTGCCGCATCGTGGGTGAAGTCTTTCAGGATATTGACAGCCAGATGGTTTCCTCTGTTGTGGAGGATGAGATCCTTTTTGGCATGGAGAATTTCGGCGTGCCGCACGATGAGATCGGTGTGCGCCTGGAGCGGATCCTTGCAGACGTGGGGATCGAAGATCTGCGTCATCGCAGGATCGCATCCCTGTCCGGCGGACAGAAGCAGAAGGTCGCGATTGCGGCGATCCTGGCACTTGAACCGGATGTGATCGTCCTGGATGAGCCGACCGGGGAGCTCGATCCCGAAAGCAGCAGACAGGTTTTCTCATTGCTTCGTAAGATGAACCGTGAGAAAGGCATCACGGTCATCGTCATCGAACAGAAAATCATGCTTCTTTGCGAGTATGTAAAGCACCTTCTTGTATTGCAAGACGGCGTGATCCGTTTTGACGGGCCGACGCGGGAAGTCATCGCGCACACGGATGATTTTAAACAGCTTGGCATCAACATTCCACGTGTGACGGAGCTGTACGGACGCCTGTCTGAGAAAAGGGACGCAGGCGGCAGGATCCCGCTTGATGTAGAAGAAGCAGTGGCGATGGTTCGCGGGGTGATGAAACGATGAGTACGGGCAATATTCTGGATTTTCAACATGTATCATTTGCATATCATGCGGACAGGCCGATCCTGACAGATCTGTCATTTACTTTGCAGCGCGGCGAATTTGTCGCCCTGATCGGAAGTAACGGCGCAGGCAAAAGCACGATCAGCAGGCTCTGTAACGGGCTCTTAAAGCCGACGTTAGGAACGGTCCTTCTGGACGGGCGGGATACGTCGAAAGTGCCCGTCAGCAAACTGGCTTCTTCGTGCGGTTTTCTCTTCCAGAATCCGGACAGGCAGATCTGCGAGAACAGCGTTTATGAGGAGATCGCGTTCAGCATGCGTGCGCAGGGCTGGAAGGAAGAAGATATCGCGGTCAGAGTCGAAGAAGAGCTCAACCGCTTTGACTTAAAGGCAGACTGGTATCCGTTCGAGAGAAGCCGCGGCGAGAGACAGCGGATCGCACTCGCGGGCGCGATCGCAGCAGAGCCGGAGCTGCTGATCCTTGATGAGCCTACAACGGGGCTTGATTATCTGGAGTGTATCCGCATCATGGACTATGTCACATACCTGAATCGTGAGAAGCAGATCACGGTTCTGATGGTCAGTCATGACATGGAGCTCGTGCTTGCGTATGCAAAGCGCGTTCTGGTCTTATGTGACGGTAATCTTCTCGGAGACGGAGAGACGAGAGAGATGATGAAGCAGGAATCTCTTCTGAAAAAAGCGCGCGTCCTGCCGCCGCAGATCCCGGAGCTTGCACTCCGCCTCGGTGAAGGCTTTGAGGATGTCTATACGGTGGATGAGATGGCCGAAGCTGTTCTTGGAGGTGCGCGATGAATCTTTTGAATTACGTGGAGGGGAGCAGTTTCCTTCATCGGTGTAACCCGATCACGAAACTGGCTGCCGCCTTCTTATACGGCATGGCATGTATCCTGTGCGGGAGCATTGTGGGTGAGCTTATACTCATCGCGCTCATGATCCTGATTGCGGGGACTGCGCATCTTGCGGGCAGAGCCGTGCGCCTGACATGGAGGCTGCTTGTGCTGGGTCTTCTGATGTTCCTGATCCAGCTCTTCTTTGTGCGGACAGGCGATCCGCTTGTTGTGGTGGGCGGCTTTACGCTGATCACAAAGGACGGCCTTGTGAGTGCGCTTCTCTTATCGCTTCGCGTTGTTGCGACCATGCTGCCGCTCATGCTCTTATTTGCGATCACGGAAATAAGTGATCTTTGCAATGCGCTTGTAAAGTCGGCTCATATACCGTACCGCTATGCGTTCATCGTGACAACGGCATTCCGGTTTGTACCGATCCTTGCAACAGAGTATCACGACATTGAGGATGCGCAGAAATCGCGCGGCGTGGATCTCGATACAAAGAATATCTTCCGTAAGATCAAGCTGGTCGTACCGCTGACGGTACCTCTTCTGGTATCTAGTCTAAAAAAGGTGGACAGCAGTGCGATCTCGGCCGAGATGCGCGGATTTGCGATGCGTACAGGCGCATCCGGATACAAGGAGTATCCGTTTGGAATGCGTGATGCGGTCGTGTTTGTGTTTCTGGCGGCGTGCATTGCGTGTTCGGTGTTGTTTTTACGTGGCGGGATGTATTTGATCTAGCAACTTGTCGGCTTAAGATTACGAGAAGTTTTCGATTACCGTTTGCGGCACGCATTCTGCACTAAATTCATCAGCATTCTGAAAAGCGCCGGGGCATTTCTGCGGAACTCGCTTCGCTCAGACACGTCCTCGAAATGCCCGTTTCAGAATACCGATTCATTAAGTGCCCATGCGGAAGCATGCAAGCCGGTAATGCGAAAACTTCAGCAGAAGTTCTTAAAAATGTCGCTATAAACAGGATGTGGACAGCCGGCGAGAACTCTACATATGCCAATACGTATATAACTCATATATTACGAGGTGAGATAATTATGGATCTGGATGCTGTACTGAAATACGGAAAAGAAGAGGTCATGATACCGATCCGCGGCGCGAAGTCGATCGTGACGCTGGCAACAAAGCCGATGCCGGTCATCGAAGATATCGAGGCGGAGCTGAAAAAGGGCTTGGAATCGCCGATCGGATCGAAGCCGTTAAAGGAACTGATCTCGGCGGATGATGAGGTTACGATCGTGGTATCCGATTATACGCGTGCGTGGATGCATCAGGGAGCGGTATTGACGATTCTGGGGCATTATCTTACAGAAGAGATGCAGGTGCTCTTTTCTCATATTGAAGTTGTGATCGCACTCGGTACGCACCGTAAGTCGACAGATGCGGAGAAGAAGCTTGTGGCAGGGGATTATCTGTATGAGCACTGTAATGTGACCGATCATGACTGCGACGGTCCCTGTGTGAATCTCGGGACGACGAGCCGGGGGACGGTCGTGGAGGTGAATCCGCTGATTGTCGGACGTAAGACGATTATTGTAGGCGGCACGGTCCATCATATGATGGCGGGCTTTGGCGGCGGTCGCAAAAATATCCTGCCGGGCGTATCAAGCAGACGGACGATCCGCCAGAACCATGAGCGTGCGCTCGATCCCGTGAAGCCGCAGACCTATGAGAAGGTCGGGAGCGGTCTGATGGTGGAGAATCCGATCCATGAAGATATGTGTGAGGCGGCAGCGCTTGCGGCGCCGACATTCGGGATCAATATCGTGGCGGATACGAAAGGCAATCACAGCGGGTTCTTTTGCGGCGATGTGACAAAGGCATGGGAGGAAAGCTGCCTCTTCCAGAAATCGTTTTATGAGTGTCCGATCGAAAAGGAAGCGGATATCGTGATCTGCTCGACGGGCGGCTATCCCAAGGACTTGAATCTCTATCAAGGGTGCAAGGGCCTCATTAATGGCATGCGTGCGGTTAAGAAGGGCGGGCTTTTGTTGTGGCTGTGCCGGTGCGAAGACGGTACGGGGGCGCCTGACTATACATCCTGGCTTGCACCGCTTAAAGAGGGAAGGCTTACGGAAGCGCTGCGGTCTGACTTTACGATCGGCGGTTATATCTTTTTCCTGACGATCGAGACGCTTCAGAAGGCGGAGTGCCGCATCATGAGCCTCATTGAAAAGGAGACGACCGATACGATGGGGATGACGGGGACGGACAACATCAAGGACCTGCTTGCAGGCGTTGATTTTACCGGCAAGGATGTGTGCATCATGCCGCATGGCAGCATCGTGCCAATGGAAAAATAGATATTACATATGTAAATCGGGCGCGGAGACAGCAGCAAAACACTCCGCGCCCATTTACAGCTTTTCAAAATAGCAGAATAGTGATATGATCTGATTGCGCGTTTCTTCGCGCATCGAAATTCCTGGACATTTCGTCCGATTTTTCCATTTTGAAGCATTTTGTTTTATCTGAAGAGGGGGTGATTCTGCCGGTTTCCTTATATTGCAACAAACCAGTATCACATTTATAATGAAGGAGGAATGGTATGGAAGATACCAAAACAAACAAAAAGTACAAGGACAGACTCTTTTCCTTAATTTTCGGAAACGAGAAAAACAAGAAGTGGACATTGGCACTATATAATGCCGTCAATCGTTCGAATTATACGAATCCGGATGACATTGAGATCAACACGATCGAAGATTTCCTGTATATGGGGATGAAGAACGATGTGTCGTTCCTGCTTCATACATCAGTCAACCTGTATGAGCATCAGAGCACATACAATCCCAATATGCCGGCGCGACAGCTGATTTATATCGGACAGCTTTTTGATAAGTATATCAAGAAGAATAAGTGCAATATCTATGGCGCAAAGAGGATTGAACTTCCGGTCCCGAAACTTGTCGTATTCTATAACGGTCTGAAGGATACAGGAGATGAGGAATACCTGTATTTGAGCGATCTTTTTCCGAAAACAGGCAGGGATGAGGCGGATGTTACAGCGCGTGTCCGAATGATCAACATCAATTATGGACGCAACAATGAACTGCTTGATGCTTGCATGCCATTGTACGAATATGCCTGGTTTGTCGAGCAGATTAGGATAAATGGCAGGTCCATGGAACCGGATGAAGCAATAGGCAAAGCATTGGCAGATATGCCGGATGCGTTCTCAATCAAAGAGTATCTTTTGGAGAACAGAGCGGAGGTCGAAATGAGTTGTTTAACTGAGTACAATGAAGCCGAAACCATGAATATGCTTAAAGAAGAAGCTCGTGAAGAGGGACTTGCAGAGGGACGTGCAGAAGGACGTGCAGAAGGACGTGCAGAAGGACGTGCAGAAGGGCGCGCGGAAGGCCGGATGGAAGCTGCACATAGTTTTGCCGCATACTTAATGTCTAAGGATGCATCCCTCTCTGAGGAAGACGCATTAAAGGAAGTAATGAGAGCAATAAATTAGGAAAGCAGAGGATTGAGGTAAGCGCGGGTACCGTATATGGAGGATCGTATCCTGATCGAGGTCTGCTGTGGCTCTCCGGAAGATGCCATCACGGCGTACCGGGCGGGCGCAGACCGCGTGGAATTAAACAGGGCATTGGAGCTTGGCGGGCTTAGTCCGACGCCGGCGGAGGTTTCTTTTGTCAAAAAGGAGGTCCCGGGGCTTATCGTGATCGCAATGGTACGCCCGCGCGGTGGCGGTTTTACATACAGCGGTGAGGAATATATGCGCATGCTTTCTGAGTGTGAGAATCTGTTGAAAGCCGGTGCGGATGGGATCGCGTTCGGCTTCCTGCATGAAGACGGAAGCGTGGATGAGATGCATGCGGCGGCTTTTGTTGAATTGATCCACCGGTATGGAAAGCAGGCAGTTTTTCACAGAGCAGTTGACATAACACCGGACCGCGATGCGGCATTTGAAGTTCTGATCGGGCTTGGAATCGACAGAGTCCTGACAAGCGGCGGCGAAGAGACGGCCATGGCCGGTGCGGAAGAGATCGCGTGGCTGCAGAAGACTTACGGCAGCAGGATCTCGATCCTTCCCGGAAGTGGGATCAATGCCGGCAACGCGGCATCCCTGATCAAAATGACAGGCGTGCACGAGATCCACAGTTCCTGCAAAAGTCCTGCCAAGGATCCGACTGCCCGAAGGGAAACGGTTGATTTCGGAGGCCACAACAAGGTCTCCGCAGATAAAGTGAGAAATCTGCGAAAAGCAGTAGATAACGTATGATCAAAAAAGTCGCATGGTATCTGCCATGCGACCTTCTATTTTTTAAGAGTGGAGCATAGGGGGATCGAAAAGCCATGCAGAACGCGAAGAAGTACGCATTTTGCATGGCTTTTTGCATTTCACGGTATAAAAATGGGATAAAATGTGATTACAAAAGTCCTCCAAAGGAGTCCGCGATCAGCTGTTTGCTCCTGTCCATATCCATCGCATGCCGGTACACGGTCTTCATGATATTATCAGTCTTCCAGCCGCCTGCAGCCATGATCTGCGCATCGGTCAGATGCAGGGTGTTATGCGCGTAGCTGGCGAAGAAATGACGCATCTTGTGAAGCGGAAAGTGCTGGATGCCTAGAGCCTTCTGGTAACGCACCAGGGCGGTGCGGAGCTGGTTAGGTGATCCGTTATAGATGCATCCCTGCTCATAGATCCTGTCCACGATCTTATCCGGGAGAAACACTCTTCTTATCGATCCCTCATTCTTGGGATAGTCTTTTATCACCCATTGGTTCTTATCATTCTGAACAAGGCTTTTATTAACGATCAGCGAATTACCGTCAAGATCCTCCGGAGTGGCAGCACAGATCTCTGACTTACGCATGCCCATACCGGCAAGAACAAGCGGAACATAATACTTGCCATCCTCCGCCGCTTTGAAGATCATCTCGACTTCTTCCTGCGTCGGTACATATGGCTCTTTGTGTATCTTCTTCGGGAGTGTGATCTTATACCCGAAGCCGTAGCCGAAAGCGTGGAGGATGGTCATGATAAAGCAGCTTAAGTTTGTGACATACTTCGCAGCGTGTCCGATCGTGAAGTCGTTTACGACCTTCTGTACGTCCATCTCCTCGATCGAGGAGATCTTCTTCTTTGCAAACCACTCCGGGAGAGATCGCTGGTGCTTCTTATATCCGACGATCGTGGACGGAGAGAGTACATTCTCCTTCAGCTCATAGTATTGCTCACAGGCGCCGTCAAAGGTCTTTGATGACGGTCGTTTATTCCGGTCACCAATCACTTCCGCTAGAAGCTCCGCAGCTTCCTTCTTCGTCGGCTTATGATCAACATTCACGCTGTAGATCTTGCCATTGACCATCTGCTTTATTCTGTAATTGTTTCCTGTACGTTTTTCGATTGTCATATATGTTGCTCCAATAAAAAATCACTACCTCATATCTGAAGTAGTGATTTTGTGTTGATGCCTCAATATGTTTTGAGTAGATAATCGACGTCCAAAAGATTTCTTAAAAGATCAAAGGTTCTACCCTTTTCTCTACAAATCTTTTTGAAGTCGAGGATGGTATAGCCGGTGACTTCGTCGGTATCGATGTCTTTGAGAATAACAATGTTATCCTCATCCTCATCACCGTACGAATTGTCTGAAGGTCTTATCATGCAAGTCATCACATCGTGCTTATCATCGTAATCAGTCAGCATCTTTTCTGTAGATAACATCGCCAATACCTCCCTTCTCAGCTTTGACCGGGAATGTTGTTACAACATCTCCGACGTTATCGCTATATTCAACCACAACCTTTGTATACAAAGGAGTATAATTAGCATTCTTATCGTTTTTAAAGAAAACTTCTCTTGATTCAAACTGATTGCTCTGGTATACCACATCCGGATCTGCAATCGTATTTTTTACGGAACCTTCGTTCCCGTACATTATTGCGTGATCACTATTCGCAAGATGACCGTACCAGGTATCCGCGGTGCAGTTTACTGTTCGGCCTTTATAATCTTTGACAGAAAACTTATTTCTCATTTTGTTCGTCCTTCAAAGTATCATTCAAAGCCTTTTTTAACAGATGAAGAGTACTTATCGGGAGCCGTACATCAGCAACTGTCTCGATCTTTGTACCTTTAATCTGCCCTTTTTCGTCGAAATCAGGATTTGTCACTCGCAAAATGATGGCGCCTTCTACCTCACTTGTGGCAATACTGAATGCGTTCGCGTAAATCAAGTTGTTCATTATTGTTCTCCTATTTTTATATCGTCAAAAAAGGCGATACACGTAACCGCGTATCGATCCCTTTTTTCTTATTATATCACATTTGTCAACACTAGATATTGGGAGAAAACAGTGGAAAACGGCTAAATGAAGCTATTATCTAGATATTGTGTTTCACTACCTCAATATGAAGTTTTCAAGGTTCTGGTGTTGCTAAAAAACCGCACATTCCTCGGCAAGTTTCTTCTTGAGATCCGCGTTTTCTTTTTGAAGTAACTCATAAGATCTTGCGAATTCAGGAAAATATTTCATCATCGTAAGCTTCTCAATTAACTTATAATTGTCCGATTCGATGTCAAAATGACCCTGCGGGTACAATGCGCGATTGATACTGATTGAACGCATATCATTCAGTTTCAGTACGGAATCATGCTTAATAAAAGAGTATTCTTCCTTTTTAAGAAGAAAAAGATCGCTTTTACTATTCGGAGAATCCGTCGGATGAAACACATCACGGTGTTTCTCTTCGTTGTAGGAAAAGATGGGAAGTACATATAGCAGTTTCTTTCTCACACCTATAATCATCCCACGATGCTCGTATGACATCTCCGGGACATAGTTCTTTCCAAATTCGAACTGATAAATATCCCCTTTTAAAAATGTACGTGTTTGAAAAGAATTCAGTCTGTTGTCAGCCCATCTCTGATCCGAGAGGGAGAAGCGCTTAAGTTCGTCGGCACAGATTTTATTGGCTACTATTAAATTGTCAGTTTTAGCTTGTGCTTTGATATAGTTTTTCATAATAGAATAAATAAAAAGGACGCAGTTTCCTGCGCCCTGCTCCGTTACCGGAGTGTCCTCGTCGGACAAATCATCCTCCTTCATGCGGCCTCGTCGACCAAAAAAAGGAATAACTGATAAGTATCTTACCTACATTATCGGTTCGTGTCAAGTTAATAATAACACATTATTTCCTTTTTGTGCCGACTCAGGGCGATATTTTATTTTCTTTTAATTTCAGATCTATACTCGCGGCCTCAACCGCAGCCGGAGAGAAAATCTCCGACTACGGCCCGAATCATGCACCCTTCATGTGCCGGATGATCTCGATCATATCGGCGGAACTTTCAGAATCGAAATCACCTGTAACGATGTGCCGTACTTCATGCCGGTATGAATTCATAAGCATGGCATGAGAGAGTTTTTCATTTAATACGATTGTATAGTAATCATCATTGCGTACCGTAAAAGCATGAATGCGAAGCGGCAGATCAGCATATACGGTACGGATATCATCGTCAATCATCATTATTTGTCATTACCCTTATCATCTTTGCGACCTTATCAATATCTTCCTTTTTGACATTTTTGGAAGCGTCAAACAAAACTTTATATTCAGGGTTATCAAAAAGGAACTGCGCTGCATCGGCGGCATCTTTGTTGTTATAGTAGTGGTACTGCAGTGATAGATCCGGATCTGGGTGAGAAGAATTACCAAATGGGGGTGGAGGGAGTAGACGAACATCTCCGTCGATTTGACTAAAAAGGGTGTCAAAATCTACTTGCATCGCCTGCGCAGCCTGTTTAATTACTTTGATCGAAGGAGCAATGGGTTTGCCTGTTTTAGGGTGTTTATCTTTTTCTAGCAAGGATATATACGCTTTACTTATTCCACTTAATCGAGCAAAATCATCCATGCTCATATCATGTTTATCTCGATATTCTTTTATGATTGCTCCGAGTGTCATAGCAAATCCTCCCATCATCTTTGTTTACTATATTATACGGTAGCAACTAATTTCCGTCAAATATTTTAAACAAAGTTGTTGACACCTTTTGTTTAATATGTTAGACTCCAATTGTCAAACAAATTAGACATCAAGGAGGTGAAATCTTTGTACAATGTTAAAGCTTGCCGAGAGGAGATCGGAATGAGCCAGGAGGAATTGTCTGTGAAGTCAGGTGTATCCAGAGCCATCATTTCTGGTTTAGAAAGTGGGAGAGTTGAAACTACAACAACGGCAACACTCCAGAAGATTGCAGACGCGCTCGGCAAAAAGGTGAGCGAAATTTTTTTAGACTGAACGTCTAACATGTTAGACAAACGACAGGAGGACAAGCAAATGGAAACAAAATGGATCGGATCGGCAGAAGCCAGAGGGAAAAACCCGGGCGACGGTATTTTTCCCTGCGGAACAAAAATCCGCTGTATTGGCCTGCAGGATCTGTACAACACAGGCACTGATCTCGTGAAGAAAGGTTACAGCTGTGGGGTAAAAGGCTGGGAAGATCTTCGCGACAACATCATCACAATCACCGGTCATATCTGGGAAATCGCGGATGAGGGAGAAGACAAACAGAAGATTCTTGACTTACTTCTTCCGGCGCTTCAGGCGACCAGAGGTCAGCACGATCTTCGCAGTCTTACCTATGTCGATGACGGCAAAGGGGAGCAACAGGTAGTGATCGTCTGGGATAAAGGCAAGACATCGGTGAACGTATCAATGGATTCCGGCATTGCGATGATCTGGGATGTGCTGAAGGCGTTCTGATAGGAACATTGACAACTTGATTTGTCCATATGCGGCAGGGTAGGAGGCAAACAAAAAACTGCCCGGGGGTGTTTCCCGACAATCAAAAAACTGCCGGAGGTTGCGGCTCCGACAGCTTTCAGCCTAACTTTTTTCACCCTTACGCTTTGCAGATTTTCATCGCAACACCGCAACCGTTGCTTCTATGAAGCGCCCTGACACTTCCGCAGTTTAGGATCAGCGTTTTTCTTTCAGCCCACGCTGTCAGGGAAAAAGGAGCGACTACTCCGGTGGGGTAATTAAGGGCTACCCAACCCGACGTTAGTACCGTCTTTCCGCCGGAGCGTCTTGCTACATTTAGCCGGTTTTACGTGCTTTGGCACCACGGTTGCGACCTTAGTCAAAGGAACTGGGCGAAGTCAAAAGGTTGGTCATTGTGACCGCCTCCTTTCTTGCCCTATATGGACAAATTAAGAATAGCACAACCAAGAGGAGGTGATCATATGGCAAGAGTATACACACTTGATCCCAAGGCCCGCAGGATCGAACGATCCAGCTACTGGATGCGTAACAGGATGCGCAAGATGAAGAAGTCGCAGAAGCACATGGGAGCGCTTCTGGGGATTGCCCAGGCATCTTTCGGATACAAGCTTGAGAGGATGTGCTTCTCATACATCGAGCTCGTGATTGTCATGAAAGAGTTGGAAATGACCAAAGAAGAGATCCTTTCGATGATGGAGCCGGAATAGGAGGCGCTCTATGGATAAAGAAGAATTGAAAATGCTGCAGGCAATGTACCGCTCGATCTATGGTGCGGTAGAGAGTTACTTCAAAGATCCGGAGCACGAGAAGGCATTCCGGGAATGGGAGGAGAAGCGCAATGCAACTCGACAAGATTCTTGAAATACTCGGATTTATCTTTTTCATGCTCATCGAGGAAAACAGATGAAGACGCGGAAGCAGCTTGCCGAAGAGATCGGCATCAGTCTATATCGAATGAACATGATCTTATGTGCGTGCGGAGTGCAGGCACATATCGGAATGTATCATTTCTTCCTTGCGCCATACGAAACGGAAGAATACGAGAAGCACTATCAGACGGTAGAAAACGGGAGTATTCGCAGGGAAGCATTTCTGACAGAAAAAGGTGAAGAACTTATCAGAGAGGTGTTGAAGAATGGTGAAGATCTTGGAGACATTGACGATTGCGAGCATATTACTCGCAATCGGTGGGGTAGACGGATATATGTACGGGACAACAAGCCTTACAACTCCGATCCTGCTTTTTATGATCGGAATCCTGGGGGCATACGGTACTTATCGTGAAGGGGGATTCAGAAGCTATGAGGTGGATGTTGACAATTCTGACGTTGACGCTCTTATTCGGAAAGACCGTAAACGCAGAAGAGCCGGAACTCGTTGAGGTCAACGCGACGATCTACTGCTCCGGGACCACAACAGCGGACGGATCTCCGATCCGCGAAGGAATATGCGCAGTAGCGCCGGAGCATATCGGCGAAACGGTTTTGATCTATACGCTTGATCGGGAGCTTTTAGGGATTTGGGAAGCAAAAGATACCGGCGGCGAATCTGTAAAGAAGGGAAATGTGATCGATGTTTACTTTGAATCAGAAAAAGCAGGAAAAGAATTTATTGATCGCACCTATGAAAACGGCGCAATGGGGAAGGTACTTGTGCAATATGTACCGGCAGCGGGGTAAAAGAAAGATGCCCCGCGGGGAAACGGGACATCTAACTTCATAGTCGGAATGTTTGGGTAAACGATTCTATATATATTGTAGCATCGTTCCAACATAATCGCAAGATGTAGCATTTGAGAACGCTCCAGCGGGAGCTTTCGATTAACTTTATCAATATATTAAAGTTACGACATCATGAGGGGAATAGATGTACTGGAAAGATATATGGGAGTTTCCATCTAGTAACGAGATTGAATATAAATTCGCAGGTAAGTACGGAGCGAAGGGTGAAAAGAGATTAAAACGGATAAAGCCGACACCTGATCAGATAAAGAAACAGAATCAGGCAAATAAAGAGAAGCGGATGCGGCGCCTGATAAAAGCGAACTTCCGCGCCAATGATATATGGCTGACTCTGAAATACGAGAAGGGAACGCGCAAACCTGTAAAAGAAGTCCAAAAGGATTTGCAGAGATTTCTTCGATCGCTTCGAAATGGATATAAAAAGCGGGGAGCTGAACTGAAATATATCTACCGCATGGAGATTGGCAAGCAGGGCGGCATCCATATCCACTCGATCATAAACAGGATCCAGGATGTTGATCTTCTCATTCAGGACAAATGGAAGCATGGCCGCGCGAGTTATGAAGCGATGTATGAATCAGGCGGATTTGAAAGACTTGCAAATTATATCGTGAAGCCGCCGCCGGATGAAATGAAAGGACAGTTATCACTCTTTGACCTTTCAGATCGGCGGGAGCTTTTGAAATACTCATCGAGCCGTAACCTCATAAGACCGAAGCCGAAGCGCAAGGTATACATGAGATCGACGGTAAGACGGATCATCGAAAACGGCGCGACACCTTCCAGGGGATTTTACATAGACAAAGATTCGATTGTAGCCGGAATAAACAAATATAACGGATACGCATATATACACTATACCGAGTATCGGTTGGGGAAAGGGGCAGACGATGGATAAAGTCAACATTTACCTTCACACAACGATCCACGGCCCGCGAAAGCAAAACGGAGTAGGTGGCTACATCTTGGAGTGTGAACGATATCCGCATCCTGCAACACTGACAAACTTCGTCGAGCTTGAGAACGAGTCGGAAGGCGGAGCAGAAGTGACGCTCCTGGCAGCAGCACTCAAGAGGATCAAAAAGCCATGTGCATTGAGTATTTATACGGATTCGCAGTATATCGCAACGGCAATATTGGCAGGATGGCTTGATCACTGGCAGCAGAACGGCTTCAAAAATGCAAAAGGCGAACAGATTCCGCTCACTGAAAAGTGGCAGGAAATAGCGGAAAGACTCAATGCGAGCGAACTTCGAGAGGTATATCTGAAACAACAACACAGTTATAGAGTTTATCTCGATCACGAGGTGAAAAGGAGAAAGAATGAACCAAGTATTTATTCCAGAAGAGTCATGTGAAGAAGATTGAGAGGTTGAATAGATGAGCAAAGACTTTGACTCAATCGAAGAGTATAAACGGCATAAGTTAGAGAAGCATGAAGAGATGGTTAAAAAGCAATCCGTTCCGTATGCCGCAAAAGTACGAATGGCGAAGAGACGGATCCGTCAATGGCTCGAAGAATGCGATGCAAAAGGATTCAACTCACATGTGTCGGTCGGCGGTCTGGACAGCATCACACTTTGCGCTCTGATCCGCAGTATGGGATACGGTCCGGAAAGAGTCCCGGCTATATCGGCAAGTACGCTTGAAGATATCTCGATTCAGAAAGTACACAAAGAACTCGGATGTATCGACGTAAAGCCGTTGAAGTCGAAAGTGAACATTTTGCAGGAAGAAGGATTTCCAATTCTGTCTAAAAAGATCGCGAACAAGATATGGACGCTTGCACATCCGACGGAAGACAACAAAACCGTCAGACATGCGATCATCACGGGAGAGTGTGGAGCACAAGGACACTTTGCGACAGATTCAAAAATGCAACTTCCAAAATCCTACTTGAAGATTTTCGGCGGTCTGGACGAAGAAGGACGAAAACTCGGATATAGAGCACCGGACAGATATCAATATTCGACTTATTAGGAGATTGACACATGGAGCAGATGTATGCGTTCTAGTTTTGGCCATTGGCAGCAGGAGAAAAAGATGAATTATATCGACTTTTTGAGAACAAAAATAGTGATGGCAACGGATGCAGGCTTTGAAGTGGATTTTGATTCGCTTAACAAAGCATTAAAGCCGCATCAGAAAGATGCTGTTGCGTGGGCGCTTCGTGGCGGTAAGCGTGCGCTCTTTGAATCATTTGGCCTTGGCAAGACGATACAGGAGATCGAGTTTTGCTATCAGGTTATCAAGCGTGAAAGCGGCAAGGCGCTGATTGTGTTGCCGCTTGGCGTAAAGCAGGAGTTTACACATGATGCGGTGGAGATCCTTGGATACGATAAGCCGCGGTATGTAACCTGCATGAGTGAGATCGAAGAAGTCGAAGGCTCCGAGATCGTTCTGACAAATTATGAGCGCGTACGCGACGGGGATATCGATCCGAAGCATTTCATCGCAACATCGCTCGATGAAGCATCCGTGCTTCGTTCGTTCGGCTCCAAAACCTATCAGACTTTCTTAGATAAGTTTCAGGGCGTTCCCTATAAGCTTGTCGCAACGGCAACGCCGGCGCCGAACAAGTATAAAGAGCTGATTCATTATGCCGGATACCTTGAGATCATGGACACCGGGCAAGCGCTCACAAGGTTCTTTCAAAGGGATTCAACGAAAGCGAACAACCTGACCTTGTATCCTGCGCAAGAAGAGGAGTTTTGGCTTTGGATGAGTTCATGGGCGCTGTTTGTAAGTAAGCCGTCGGACTTATCGCCGGATTATTCGGATGAAGGATACGAGTTGCCGCCGCTTGAGGTGAACTGGCACGAGATCCCGATCGAATACGGCAAAGCAGAAGATAAAGACGGGCAGATGTGTTTATTCACCGACGGGGCAGCAGGCTTAAAAGAAGCAGCAGGCGTAAAGAAAGATTCGATCGAAGAGCGCTGCAGGAAAGCAAAAGAGATCATAGACAGCGCACCTGATGATCATTTTGTTTTGTGGCATGACCGGAACGCAGAGCGGGACGAACTTAAAAGGCTTATGCCGGACGTGGTAGATATTGACGGATCTATGGAATACGACCTGCGGGAGCAGCGCGTATTGGATTTTTCATACGGCAAGACAAGGCTGTTTGCGACAAAGAAATCGATCTCAGGATCCGGCTGTAACTTTCAGCGCTATTGTCACCGAGAGATCTTCGTCGGTATCGACTATGAGTTTAATGATTTCATTCAGGCGATCCATAGATGCTATCGCTTCCTGCAGACTGAGAAGGTCGTGATCGACATCATCTACATGGAGAACGAGAGCGGCATAAAAGATGTGCTTCTCCGCAAGTGGAAAGAGCATGATCACATGGTCGCAAAGATGATAGAGATCGTAAAGACATACGGACTTAACAACGCGAGCCGCTTCAAACGGCTTGAAAGGAAGATGGGGGTTGAAACAGTGAAAGTAGAGGGACAGCTTTACACAGCGGTAAACGATGATTGCGTAGAGGAAACAAAGCGGATGCCGGATAACAGCGTAGATCTTATCCATACATCCATCCCATTCGGAAACCACTACGAATACAGCGCGAACTATGCAGACTTCGGACACAACCGAAACGATAATGATTTCTTCAAGCAGATGGACTTCTTAACGCCGGAACTTTTAAGAGTATTAAAGCCGGGGCGCGTGGCAGCAGTTCATGTAAAAGACAGAGTGCTTTTCGGAAACGCGACCGGCACAGGTATGCCGACGATCGAACCATTCCACGCGGATTGCATCAGCCACTATATGCGGCATGGATTTCAGTATTTCGGCATGATTACGGTCGTAACAGACGTCGTGCGGGAAAACAATCAAACATACCGCCTTGGATGGACAGAGCAGTGCAAGGACGGCTCCAAGATGGGCGTAGGGTGTCCGGAATATGTTTTGCTTTTTAGAAAGCTTCCGTCCGATACATCGACAGCATACGCTGATACGCCGGTTACAAAGAGTAAAGACGAATACACCAGGGCGCAGTGGCAGATAGATGCACACGCATATTGGAGATCATCAGGCGATAGGCTCATCCGAAAAGAAGAGCTTGCAGATATCTCGGTAGATAACCTGCAAGCGGTGTATCGCAAGTATAGCCGTGAGACGGTATACAGCTATGAAGATCATGTAAAGCTTGCAAAAGAGCTTGACGAGAAAGGGAAACTCCCTGCGATCTTCATGGTAGTTGCGCCGGGTTCATGGAACCAATCGGAAGTATGGGACGATATCAACCGCATGAAAACATTAAACACGAATCAGACACGAAGAAGAAAGCAGATGCACGTATGCCCGCTGCAGATTGATATCGTTGAAAGGATCATCAATCGCTATTCCAATCCGGGAGAGCTTGTATATGATCCCTTCGGCGGCCTTGGTACAGTTCCGATGGTTGCGATTCAGATGGGCCGAAAAGGCTACATGACAGAATTAAACCCTGATTACTTCCGTGATGCGCTCGGATACCTGGAAAGCGCAGAAGCAGATCAGACAGCGCCGACACTCTTTGATTTTATCGGCGAAGTAAAATAGCGCCGCGCGGCAGCAGGACGGAGGAGATTGACACATGGAGCAAATGAACATTTTCGACTACATCCGAAAGCCGTATAAGATTCCGGGACACATCCGCTTGATTGAGCTTTTCGGCGGGATCGGAGCACAAGCAAAAGCACTTGAAAATCTGCACGCCGACTTTGAACATTGGCGGCTTGTAGAATTCGACGCGGCAGCAGTCCGATCTTACAACGCGATTCACGGGACGCAATTTGAAACGTCGGATATCACGAAGATTCACGCAGATGATTTGCAGATCGTCAATACAGACAGACATACATACATCATGTGTTATTCATTTCCTTGTCAGTCCTTATCGGTGGCCGGAAAGATGCACGGCATGAAACGTGAATCAGGGACGCGTTCAAGTCTCGTGTGGGAAGTTGAGCGGATTCTGAAAGAATGAAAAGAGCTTCCTCAGATCCTACTCATGGAGAATGTCATCCAGGTTCATTCAGAGCAGAACATGCCGGACTTTCAAGAGTGGATATCCTCTCTTGAATCGCTCGGCTACTCGAACTATTGGAAGAACATGAACGCACAAGACTACGGAATGCCGCAACACCGAAAAAGAACAATCATGGTCAGCATTCTCGGAGAGTTTAACTTCAAGTTTCCGCCGCCGGTCCTGCTCAAAACAGATGCGCTTGAGTTTTTGGAAACAGAAACAGACGATCGGTACTACTTGAGTGGTGAACGTGCGGAGCAGTTTCTTGTGATGGCAGAGAAGAAAAGCATCATAGACAGACAGATGCTCCTTGACGGATACATCGAAAATCCGAAGCCGATCACGGTCGCAAATTGTATCACAACGAGACAGCGAGGATGCCAAAAAAAGACAAGCTGCAGAGAATATTGTATGCAAAAGGATTCCGGGGAAAATCAATCGAACTCGAAGTGAACGAGACAAGCATAGCGCACACGATTCTAGCGGCAAAGAGTAAGGGCGATTCAAATTTGGGAGAGGATTTCATATGCGAAAAGAAGTAGTTGCGCTTGCAGACTTTAGAACAGACGAAGGATTGCGACCAAGAAAAGAGATGATCTGTCCGACACTCACACTTGGACTTGGTGGGGGGGTGGACTCACAAGGTCAATATTGGTGATTGAAAAAATGGACAAAATCAAAATCAGACAAGCAACAAAGCAAGGATACAAAGAAGTCGTGAGAGGCGGGATCTGCGACATGAGCTTTCCAACGTCAACAACGAAACGCGGAAGAGTGCAGGGCGAAGGCAAGATATGTCCAACGATCATGGCAGAAAGCAGGCTCTGCAAAGTAGAAGACGGATACCGAATAAGAAGACTCACTCCGAGAGAATGCTTTCGCTTGATGGGATTCACTGACGAAGACTTTGACAAAGCGTCAAAGGTGACAACAGAAAAGAATCTATACAAACAAGCGGGCAATTCAATCGTTGTGCAGGTGTTGGAAGCGGTATTCAAGCAACTAATTGGAGAAGAGGTGAAGTGAATGTTTTTAAACACAGCAGGCTTTAAAAGACTTCTGAAAGAAGCATGGAAAACAAGCGGCCTTACCGTGTGGAACAATGACGGCGTGATTCATATCATGGGATCCTACTGGAAGATGATCGCAGAAAAGAAGAACATCACACCGGCTATTAAGGCGGCGCTTGTGGAACTGATCGACGAGTTCCCGGCAAAAGGAGAAGCATTTACAGCGCGGAAAGGCGAAGCTTCTCAGATTGTATTGCCGGAGAAGATAAGCCACCTGTTTTTGCATACCGGCAACGAAGAAACGCAGAAGCTTACACGATTGACGTATCAGCTCAACGGGAAGATGTATCGCATCATCCAGAGCGAAGCGACGGCCAAGTGCAGGATGATCTCCGAGAATATCGTCCGCGCACTCTCATCTGCCGCGATCGAAGAAGATGAAGATGCACCGATCGGCGCGACAACGAAACTGGAAAACGCAACGATCATGTGGCGCAATACAAAGATGGTTTTTCTTGCCTTTATGGTGATGGAGTCACCGGAGACAGAAAGCAAAACAAAAGATTTGCTTGCGGCATTATCAGAGCTTAGCAACGACAGCATTGAGATTTAGGGGGGCAAGATGAGAATTTACATATCAGGCGCGATCACGGGTACAACAGACTATGAAGAGCGCTTCAGAGAAGCAGAAAAAAAGCTTATAAAAGCGGGGCATAAAGTCATAAATCCTGTAAAGGTCAACGGCGTTATGCCGGATGGCGCAACACATGAGGATTATATGACCATGAGCTTTGCCATGATGGATATCTGCGATGCGGTTTACTTCATGCCGGGATGGCAGCAGTCCAGGGGAGCAAATCAAGAATACGGATATGCGATCGCAAAGAACATGCCGAGGTACTTTAACTGTGAGTAAATTAACCAAGGAACTACAATTTCAGCTAAATGTCCGAAGGAAGATCTTCATGAGAGATCAGGGCAAATGTATCTTTTGTGAAGCAGGCTTCCCGGTACCTGATACGGAGATATTTGGAAAGACCATAAAAGATATCATGCACTATATCCCGCGATCGCATATGGGAAAAGGGATAGAGCAAAACGGCGCGATTGGATGTCGGTACCATCACATGAAACTGGATAACGGAAACGATCCGCTCCTTCGGAAAGCGATGATAAAAACATTTGAAGAGCATTTGCGGAAATACTATACAGACTGGAATGAAAAGGAGCTTGTGTATTCAAAATGGGACAGTATGCGAAAAGAGGAACGCTGACAACGGCAACGGTATCAGAGGCGATAGAAAAAGGCGAGACATACGAAGAAACCGCAACAAGAACCGGTTATACGTTGGACTATGTAAGACGGATAGCAAAAAAGGCAGGATACAAACCGCGCCGGCCGCTTTCAGAGGACTATGAAAACATCGACAGACTTGCAAGCGATGGCGCATCAGTAAGTCAGATTGCAAAACAGCTTGGTCGCAACTATCAGAGCATACATGATTACATGGTCGAGCATCAGTACATCGTGAATGCGAAGGTAGAGGATGATGCAGATAAATTGCGGCTTAAGTTTGAGATGCAAAGAGAGAAAGCAAAGAAGCCGCCGGAAAAGATCAGGGTTAAAAAAGGTCAGATCGTAAAGGATGGCAGGCTGTATAACGTATACCGCTACATGTGGGACGTAACAGATGAAATCTTTTCAAACGACGAGCTGTATTATAGCTTGATGGCACCAAGGCAGGAGATAAGAGATGAACAGAGTGATTTTAATGGGACGGCCCACAAAGGATCCCAATGTGAGATATTCGCAGGAAGATAATCAGACAGCGATTGCGCGTATGACACTTGCAGTCGATAGGCGAAAGCAAAAAGCAGATCAGGATCCAGGAACGGATTATATCGGCTGTGTTGCTTTTGGAAGGACAGCGGAGTTTATCGAAAAGTATGTCAAGAAGGGAACCAAGATCGTCATAACCGGCAGGATCCAAACAGGCAGCTATACAAACAAAGACGGCGTGAAGGTATACACAACCGATGTCGTACTGGAAGATGTCGAGTTTGCGGAAAGCAAAAACGGCAGCAGTGCAGGAGATGGCCATAACGAGAGCGCACCTGAAAGCAGAGATGGCTTTATGAACATACCGGACGGGATAGACGAAGAGTTGCCGTTCACGTAAGGAGAGAAAAATGACACAGCAGAAATTTGAAGCGGCGGCACAGCTATTGTCACAGATCTGCTCAATAGAAGCGGCAATGGCAGCAGTCGAGGAAGAAAAGAACGGATACAGCGAGATGAAGATCGGGACCAGAACATGCGGATTCTATCTCGCCGAATTCAAGCAAGACTTCATTGACTTCCTGGGGGACGAAAAAGAGAAGTTTGAAAACGACTTCAAGAAAATGTAAAGCAAATAAAATCATATCACGGTGGCGGAATAGGTAGACGCAGAGTAAGACGAAGGGAAAAGCGACGGAGCATAAACTATTTATAGAGTGCGCTACGAGTACTCGAAAACGATAACAACCATCATGTGGGGTGCAAATCCTCACCCGTGATACCTTAAAAGGTGCAAAGATGGTTAAAGCAGAAAGAGAGGAAGAGGGATGACAAGAACATTAACGATAACTTATGAAGAGTCAAACGAAGATATATCTGTAATGTGTGTTGCAGAAAGCGATAGTTTATTCTATACCCCAATAAAAATATTTACGGGTGAAAAAGCAGAACAGCTTTATAAAGAATTAACAGGGCAGAATGTGATTATCAAGGTAGAAAGTGAGGAATAAACATGAAAGAGAAAGAGGTCCTAAAAAGATTCACGGAGAGAGTATATGATAGATTGCTAGATGAAGTCGTGATAGATTGCTCGGCCGATTACCCAATGGGAATAAACTACGGACTAATGCTTGCAGCGAGAATCATGAACGATGTGAAGGAAAGCGAGGAAAGAGAGGAATGAAATGAAAGTACAAAAGATATTCTGTGATAGATGCGGCAAGGAAATACCCGGAAACTTTTTCAGGATCATTCCGGAGCTTCTGGATCCGGTCAGTGAGGACTTTGTTGATCGTGAAAACATGTCAGAGCTGACATCGATGCAGATCGATAAAGACTACTGCGAAGACTGTGCAAAGAAGATCAAGGCATTTATCAGCCAGCGTGAGGACAGCGAGAGAGGGTCAGAGAAAGAAGCCAAAAAAGAGCCCGCTGCCAAGCAAGAGGAAACCAAGAATGCTGTCACGCTTGGTCAGCCGGCGAAAAAGACCTACGACCGCGGCAAGATCTGCGCACTGTATAAAGCCGGATGGAACGCTTCCAAGATCGCGGATGAGATGGGGTGCACGGTTCAGACCGCGATCAACATTTTGACAAAGGAGGGCGTGTATGAAAAGCGCAAAGCGTGAGGCAGCCAAAAAGTTTCACACAAATATGTCATACGACGAAATGACCAGGCATTCAAACGTGTCTCCGTTCTTTAAGCATCCGCCTTATCACATGACGGAGGTGAACACACGATTCAGTCGGATCCGGCACGAGTATCCGATCGGTGCAAAGCTGATGATCAGTGATGCGAACGGATGCGAGGAAGAGGTCGTATCCGGGTATGAGATCCAGGCGGATCGGGTGTTGGTAGTATTTGACTCCGGCACACGGATCGACTACAGACGGATCGCACAGATGATTGTTTAATACTAAAGCGGCGTGCTTAACCGGTGCGCCGCGGATATTTTTGTTTTTAGGGGAGGACACCATGCAGGATATTAAGACAAAAATATTAACAGGGATGATCACAGCCGGACGCGGAGAGGATTACAGCATAAATATCTTCGAGAAATACGTGGCTGTGGCGTAAAAGCATATTATTGACAGTTGCTATTCCCACAAGTTATAATACACTTGAAATAACAACAGAGCCTTTGAGCCGAATATGTAGACACTGTCTATGTATCCGGCTCTTTTTGTTTTGTGTATGTACGACATCCAACGTGCGCCGGAGTATGGCGCTATAGCAAGAAAGATCATAAGACATATACCGGAGCTGCGCTTTATTCGTGATGCGAAGATCCGGATCGCGTATTTGTCCTCTGACGAAGAGAAGCACCACGGTCCCAAGACGGTGTTTGCAGATTGCCGGAAAGTGGATCCGATTTATTCGCCCTGGTGTAAGTATGACTTTCTGATCACGGTCTACGCACCGAACGTGGCTGACTTTACCGAGAACCAGATCAAGGTTCTTCTCTGGCATGAGCTGCTTCACGTGGGACTTGATGACAAGACGCTGGATCCGAAGTACATTGTCAATCCGCACGATATTGAGGAGTTTAGAGTGATCATGGATAGATTCGGAGTCGATTGGTCTGAACCCGGTAGAGATCTGCCGGATATTCTGGAGAGTGATATGAGTGGCTAATGAGAAAAACTTAAAACCATTCACGAAAGAGAACGCTGCTGAAATGGGACGCAGGGGCGGACCGATTGCTGCAAAAGCCAAGCATCGAAACAAGAACCTGCGTGAGACAGCTGCTATGATTGCATCACTCCCGCTTAACAATGTGGGACAGCGGAAGATTAGCAGGATGCTGTGTGATGTAGATCCGGATGATCGCGATATGATGACAGCGCTTGTGGCGGGTCAGTTCCAGGCGGCCATAAACGGAGACAGCAAAGCGGCGCGTTTTGTTCAGGAACTTTGCGATGCCGCAGGAAAGTCTGACTCAAAGAAGTACGAGCTCCCGGCGCGAGTGATCGGCAAGGCGTTTGTCGATATCAACAGACATATCGAGCCGAACATCTCGTATGTCTTCGAGGGCGGTCGTGGTGGTCTGAAATCGTCATACATCGGTTTCAAGATCATCGAGCTATTAAAGAACCATCCGCTTATACATGCATGTGTCACAAGACAGGTTGCAGGCACGCTGAAGGATTCCGTATACGCACAGCTGAAGTGGTGTATCAACCAGCTGGGGCTCATGGATGAATTCGAATGCAAGGTATCACCGCTTGAGATTATCTACACGAAGACCAAGCAGACGATATACTTCCGCGGCCTTGACGATGAAACCAAGCTGAAGTCCATCAAGCCTGAGTTTGGCTATATCGGGATCCTGTGGAAAGAAGAGAAGGACCAGATGAAAGGGGCGGCGCAGGAGCGTTCCGTCAATCAGTCGGTTCTTCGTGGCGGTAATGAGGCGTATGACTTTAGCAGCTATAACCCGCCAAAGTCAAAATCGAACTGGGTAAACCGTGCGAAGCTTGAGCCGGATGATAAACGAGTAATACATACGTCCTGCTATTTGGATGCACCGGCAGAATGGCTTGGGCAGAAGTTCATAAGTGATGCTGAACACTTGAAAGAGATCAATCCCGAAGCCTATGAGCATGAGTATCTGGGCATACCGAATGGCGATGGCGGTAATGTTTTCGAATATGTGGAGGTACGTGAGATCCCTGATGATGAGCTCGCAACCTTCGACCGGATCTACCAGGGCGTTGACTGGGGATGGTATCCGGACCCGTTTGCGTTTATTCGGAGTTATTACAACCACAACACTGAAACGATTTATCTGATCGATGAGTATGGCGCCAACAAAGAAAAGAACGCCCAGACAGGTCAGTGGATCCTGAATCGCGGATATGATGATTACAAGATTATCTGCGACAGTGCCGAGAAGAAATCCGTCAATGACTACATCGATCTTGGTCTTCCGGCGCAGGGCGCGATCAAGGGTCCCGGCTCTGTAGAGTATGGTATGAAATGGTTGCAGGGCAAGCATATCGTGATCGATCCTGCCAGAACGCCGAAGGCGTACAAGGAGATCACGGAATACGAGTATGAACGCGACAAAGACGGCAATGTTATTTCCGGATATCCGGATGAAAATAACCACTTTATTGACGCCCTGCGGTACAGCTATGAGCCGTTATGGAGCAGGAGAGGGAGCAGCGCATAATGGGTATTGTTTCTTGGTTAAAAGGAGTGATAGGGAAAATGTTTGAGGGAGATGCTACGCGGGAATTTAATGCAACAGTGATCCATTCCGGGAAGATGGAAGCAGCGGTCAGAAGATGGGAACAGATCTATGCAGGATCTCCCGACTGGCTTGACGAAGAAGATGGTGTGAAGACCATCAACTTCGCGAAGTCGATCACGGAAGAAACAGCCAGACTGACGACGCTGGATATCGATGTGAACATCTCCGGATCTCCTCGTGCAGACTTCCTGCAGAAAGAACTTGACGCGCTGAAAGTGAAGTTCCGTGATTTTGTCGAACAGATGACGATGGCCGGTACGATCGCGCTTAAACCGAATGGAATCGGTGTGGACTTTGTAACACCTGACAACTTTCTTATCACAGATATCGACGGCAATCGCAACATAATCGGCGTGATCTTCTTTGACTACTATGACGCCGGAGATCGTCACTATACACGAATGGAGTGGCATCGCTTTGAAGGTGTTCAGTATCTGATCTCTAACAGGACGTATTGCAGTAAAACAGCTGGTGAGATTGGAAAGCCTGTTCCGATCGAGACAACACCGACTTGGTCCCAGCTTCTTCCCGAAGTGGCACTCACCAAAGCAGATGGGACAAGACTTGATAAGCCGCTATTTGCAATTTGCAAGATGCCCGCGGCAAACAACATTGACAGATCCTCACCGCTTGGCATGTCGATCTATGCGCAGGCGATTGAAGAGATGAAGGATCTCGATATCGCATACAGTCGAAACGCATATGAGCTTTTCAATTCGCAGGATATTGAGCTTCTGGATGACAGACTACTCCGGGCACCCGGACAGAAGGTTGCCGGTCCGATGGATATCAAACTTCCGAAGCACGTGCTTAACGTAACAGGATCCAGCGACAAAGAATTCTATCAGGCGATCGACAGACCGCTTAAGACAGACATTCGGATCCAGGGCATCAATCATCTGCTTTCTATGATCGGCTACAAATGCGGATTTTCTGACGGGTACTTTGTGCTTGATCAGAAGACCGGCATGGTAACTGCAACGCAGGTGGAAGCCGACGATCGCAGAACGATCCAGCTGATCAAGGATATCAGAGATCAGATCAAAGCCGCGGTTGAACAGCTTGTGTATGCGTTGGATAAATACGCGGACCTGTATTCTGATGTACCCGCGGGAGAATATGAGCTTGATTTCTCCTTTGGGGACATCGTGTATAACTTCGAGGATGACAAAAACAGGCATTGGCAGTATGTCCAGTCAGGGAAGTTCCCGCTGTGGAGATACTTTGTGAAGTTTGAGGGGTATTCGGAAGAAGAAGCGAAAGAGATTGCTGAAGAAGTAGCCGGAAGTACGCAGGAGGGGCTGTTTAAATGATCAGGATTGATTTGACCGGGAAGCGCTTTGGCAATCTGCATGTTCTTTCGCTCGGAGAAGATGTACCCAGCAAAAAGAAAAAATGGCTTTGCGAGTGCAAATGCGGAAACCGTGTGCTTGTTGCTGGCAGCAACCTTAGGAGTGGTCATTCAACAATGTGTAAGCAGTGTGCTGTTGATTCGATGCACGCCGCCCAAGTAACGCATGGTGAAAGCAGATCGAAACTCTACGGTGTGTGGCGAGCAATGCTTAATCGTTGTGAAAATCCAAAGAATAAGTCGTACAAAGATTACGGTGCAAGGAGCATTTGCGTGTGTGCTGAATGGCATGATGCATCTAGCTTCTTTGATTGGGCAAAGGCAAATGGGTACAAGGAAGGTCTGGAGATTGACAGAATAAATGTCTCAGGAAACTATGAACCATTAAATTGCAGATGGATATCGAGGCTCCAAAACGCAAACAATAAAACAAATAACGTCTATTATCACCACAAAGGAAAACAAATGACTCTGGCTGAAATAGCACGTTGTGAAGAGCTGAATTACAAAGCATTGCATAAACAGCTCAAGCAGGGTCTTACGCTTGAAGCGGCGATAAAGAAGCTCAAAGGATGATACTATGCTCTCACCAGATTATCTCTACAATGTTTCCGACAGAGTCATAGAGCTCTACGAACAGCTGAATACATTCGTGATCAAAGACATCTGTAGACGTCTGGTGGGGGCTGATTTTCAGCTTACCGGATCCGCAGACTGGCAGATTTATAAGCTCCAGCAATCCGGTATGCTGATGGATGATATCGTGACGCAGGTTGCGCAGCTGACAAAGAAGTCCCAGAACGAAGTCAAGGATATCTTCGAACAGGCGACCTACAAGAGCCAGGCATATGATAACTCCGTGTATAAAGCGGCAGGCCTTAAACCGATCGATATCACGCAATCACCTGCGATGCTGCAGGTACTGCAGGCGATCTATAATCAGACAATGGGTAGCCTGTATAATTTTACCCAAACAATGGCAAACCAGACGCAGGCGGAATTCATCAGCACGATGGATGATATTTCGATGCGTGTCCTTTACGCCCAGCAATCATATACGTCTGCGATATCGCATGCGATCAGGGATTTGGCAAGCACCGGCATGAGGGTGTCATATCCGTCCGGCAGAACCTTGACTCTCGAGAACGCGGTCCGTACAGCTGTCATGACCGGAGTTGGACAGGCGACTGCGAAGCTTAGTATTGCAAACTGCGAGGAGCTGGATACCGATCTGGTAGTTGTTTCTTCTCATCCCGGTGCGCGGCCTTCGCATCAGGAGTGGCAGGGTAAGGTATATTCGATATCCGGAACGAATACGAAGTACCAGAAGCTTTCCGAAGCAACCGGCTACGGATCCGTGACAGGCTTATGTGGCGCAAACTGCCGTCACCATTTCAGCCCGTTCATCGAAGGTGTCAGCACGAATCCTTACGAGGATTATAACGACGAAGAGAACAAAGAACGCTATGAGAACCAGCAAGAGCAGCGCCGGATGGAACGCGACATCCGGAACAATAAGCGCTATCTGGAAGCGCTTCAGGAATCGATTGTTACGACATCGGATGAAAAGCTGAAGTTTGCCCTCCAGCAAGACTATGATCGGGCATCAGCACAGCTGCAGGAACACCGTGCGGCTTATTTCGTGTACAGTGAAGAGCACGGCCTGCAATTACAGCAAGACCGTCTTCAGACGGCAGGATGGGGCAGGAAAGAGGCTTCTCGGAGTACTGCCGCCGCGAAGAGATATTATGATTCTATCGGGGATGAATACTCGTATTTGGGCGCGGTTCCGTTAAAAGAAGACAATGAATTCTATGAATCGGTTTATCTGAAATCGTCTCCGAAAGTTCGGGATGTTATTGACAAATGCTATATCCAATTCGACGCCGAGCATAGTAGCCATCGGCAGGGGATAATCAGACTTCGAAAAGGCTTTTCGGTCGCTGAGGCACACCACGAAGTTGGTCATGCCATTGCAGAGCTGTTTGACCTAGACAAAATAGAAGAACTGAAGCGTAAATATGTCAAAGGTAAATCCATAGAGGACATCTATGAAAAGCGTGGCAAGCATGGTACAATTTATCTCGTAAGAAACGATAGTTTTATCAGGGATTACCAGGGACGAATTTATGCAAAGTCGAAACAGGATTGTCTTTTGCCGGATGGAAGCATAGATACATCAAAAATGCGTGAGTTTGTTTCTGTTCCTTACGAGGTCTTTATGACTAACCCAGAACAGTTGAAATTAAACCATTTTGATTTTTACGAGTTGATCCGGAAAGGAGTTGAGTAGAGTATGATACCGAACGGGGCTGTTTTTGATGATGTGGTTGTAGATGATGACAATCGAGACTTATTTGTTAACAGCTGGGAGAAGAAAAAGAAGCCTGAAGGATCAAATTCAAAGGAGAGTAGTTCGCCTGAAGACAAAATTGCCGCCAAAGAGTCGTGATTGATAGAGGCGAAAAGAGGTGTGGTATGAATAATTTCAAAGCTGTTCATATTATTCTGTCAGCACTTGAAAAGGCAATGGACTGCCCGATCCTTGATACTGACGCGATTAGTGCAAAAGCCCTAGGTGTATCGGAGGAGCGCTGGGCGCGGTACATCGAGATGATGATTGATGCCGGATATGTTAAAGGCGCAAGCGTGCACACCGACATCACAGGCCGTACCGTGGTCGAGATCGATGACATGCGGATCACTCTGAAGGGGCTGGAATACCTACAGGAGAACAGCCTGATGCGTAAGGCGTATAACGTCGCAAAAGGGATCCGAGAACTGGCCTGATTCATAGTGTTGACATAAGCCATAACGTAGGGTTATACTAGATGTGGGGTGATCCCTATGGAAAATTGGCACGAGTGCCCAATATGTGGCAACCCGCATCTTCTGAAGTATCGTGAAGACACGGTACTCATCAACTTCCCAGCTTACTGTAAGCTATGTAAGCACGAAGTGATCATTACAATAGAGCCTAAGAGCCGAATAGAAAGTACTTCAAAAAATTCGAAGTTATTTTCTAACGGCTTTTTTTATTTTCCGGAAGAACAAAAGTCCATTTGATGCCTCATTTACAGCCAACGTCCGGCGGCCGGACGGGTTCGAGCCCCGTCCCGTTGGATCCAGTCATGCGGACCTAAAACGCAAAAGCGCATCGGACATCGATGGCATGTCCTAAAACACATCTAAAAGCGAGAGGAGCGACGAATATGAAGACAGAAGATTTACAGGCACAGGGTCTTACCGAGGAGCAGATCAAGTTTGTATTTGCGGAAAACGGGAAAGACATCAAGGACATGAAGGATCTGCAGAAAAAAGCAGACACACTTTCAGCTGATCTTGAGAACTGGAAGAAGCGTGCGGAAGATGCCGAGAATACCCTGAAGGGATTCGACGGAAAAGATTTCGATGCGATCCAGAAGGAAAGAGATGAATGGAAGGCGAAGGCGGAAGCAGCTGAAAAGGAATACAAGCAGAAGATCTATGACAGAGATTTTGCTGATGCTTTAAGCGGCGAAATGGAGAAGATCAAGTTCTCATCCGACTATGCGAAGCAGGCCGTCATGAATGAGATCAAGGGTGCCGGGCTGAAACTGATCGACGGCAAGATCATCGGACTCGGTGACATGCTGGAGACGATCAAAGCCAAGGACGCATCTGCCTTTGTTGACGAAGCTCAACAGCAACGTGATAAAAACAAAGCCACTTTTACCCAGCCGATGGGCGGCGGAACACAGGAAGTGATCACCGGCGATCCGGCTAAGATGGATACGGAAACGTACCTGAAGTGGCGTAAGCAGAACATGTAAGGAGAGAAGACATGGGAAACACATTACTTACACCCAGCATTATCGCAAATGAAGCGCTGGCACAGTTACAGGCCAACCTTGTTATGGCTAATCTCGTACACCGCGACTACTCTAACGAGTTCGTCAAAGTAGGTGATACGGTCACAGTCAGAAAGCCCGCGAAATTCACGGCAAAGAACTTTACCGGACAGGTATCCGCGCAGGATATCACAGAAGGCAGCGTAGCGGTTAAGATGGATCGTTTCCGCGACATCACCGTTAACGTAAGCTCCAAAGAGATGACACTCGATATCAAAGACTTCAGTAAGCAGGTTATCGAGCCCTCCATGAAAGCGATCGCTTCTCAGGTGGATGAAGATCTGCTCGCAGTCGGTGTTGAGAAGGCAGCTAACACTGTAGCAATTTCCGGCACACCCGTGATCACAGATATCGCAGGTGTTGGCAAGGTACTCGACCAGAAGAAGGCTCCGAGATCCGACAGACGTCTCGTAATGCCGCCTACGATTCTGTACAAGTACAACACACTCGACAACTTCGCAAAGCAGTGTTATGCCGGCGATTCCAAGGCTCTCCGGGAGGCTGAGATCGGTAAGGTCTACAGCTGCGAGTCCTTCATGGATCAGAACTGCCCTGAGAACGTGAGTGCGACACCGGGTACAGCTACGGCTTACAAGGTAGCAGGTACAAAAGGCGCTACGCAGATGACTGTATCTGCTGGTACGGCTCAGACAGGTACGATCAAAGAGGGCGACAAGCTCATCGTAAACGGTTATCTGTACACTGTTACAGAAGATCTCACACTTTCTTCCGGTGCAGGTACTCTGAAGGTTGACCAGGATATCCCGGCAACATTCACAGCTACAGATGCGTTCCTGATCAAGAAAGCGCATGCGCTTGGCTTCCACAGAAACGGTCTTGCACTTGTTACAAGAGCTCTGGAGCTTCCGTTGGGCAACTCCAACAGCTATGTAGCATCCGCAGACGGTCTCGCAGTTCGTGTTGTTTTCAGCTACGATCCGGATACAAAGAAGGATAAGATTTCCTTCGATGTCCTCTACGGTATCCAGGCGCTTGATGAAGATCTGCTTGTAGACTTCGCATAAGGAGGAGATTTGGGATGAGTGCGATTGTTGATTACGCTTATTACAGCGGGACATATCTCGGCAACATCATCCCGGAGGAATCCTTTCCGCGATCAGAAGCGAGAGCCGAGGAAGATCTCGACAGGCTGACTCTTGGACGGCTTGCCGAGATCGAAGGCTCTGTTGATTATACGACGGCGATCAAAAAAGCGATCTGTGCTATTGCTGAGATCAACTACCAGATCGACGCATATGCATCCGGAGATAAGAAGGCAGTCAAGACGGAGTCCGCAGGTGGTGAAAGTATCACTTACTTTGAAGCATCCGGCACAGTGGCTGCAGCTCTCGGAAGCGTAAAGGCACAGGATGAGCTGAAGTTTGAAGCCGCGCGGAAGTACCTCTACAATACAGGTCTTCTGTATTGGGGGTTATGATGAGCGGAGTATTTTATACAGATACCGTAACCGTATACAACCGGCAGGAAGCCGATTATGAAGAGACGTGGTATCCGACAGTTCTGACGAAGGTTGCGCTCTTCCCAAGGCAGTCATCGAGGTTCAACTCGACAGGCGTACAGGAAGCGATCAATGCAAAGCTGTATGTGCACCACATCGGTAGCGGATACGTTCCGCCGAAAGCATGGCGAGCACTTGCAGACAAGTCCGAGAAATTCACCTTTGATGAAGGCGACTTCTTCGTAAAAGGCGATACATCCAGTGAGGATCATACACGGGATAACTTCGCGGAGTACATGCGCGGCAAGTACGATTACTGCTACACCGTGGCCGGTGTCGATGAGTTCGACATCATTCCGCATCTGGAAGTGAGTGGTAAATAATGGCAAGCAACGATTTTCGCAAGGTCCATATGACGAATGGCGGTGTTGTATTTGATCTCGATCCTAACCGCTTTCCAGGGCAATATGATCGGGCGCAGAAGTGGCTTGATAATCAGGTGATCGTTGACAGCGATCGGCATGTGCCATTCAGAAACGGTGTCCTCCGAAAGTCAGCGAGGCTCGGAACGAAGCTCGGATCCGGTGAGGTGGTGTGGTCATCACCATATGCGAGGTATCTGTATTACGGCAAGGTTATGGTAGGACCTGCGCCGAAAAAACTTACAGACATTGATTTAACTTACCACACGCCCGGGACAGGCGCTTATTGGTTTGAAAAAGCCAAAGGCATCTGTAAAAAAACCTGGACCGCAGGCGTTAGAAAATTGGCAGGAGGCGGATGATGGAAGACAATCTGACGGCATTATCAATCGCAGAACAGAACCTGATATCTAAAGCTATCCTGCTATTGATCAACCAGTATCCCGAACTGCCATCCGGTGTGAAAGCATCATGGCAGTATGTAGACGATAAGAATCCTTTGGCAGTGTTTTCCCAGCAGGGAGCTGTCAAGCTGGTCGAATATCTTTGCATGCCGGGAGAAGATGTTTTTGATGGTCAGTTTCCATTCTTCATCCTGTACAGGTGCAAGCCGACAAGCGTCGCACAGCGCATGTCAAAGCAGAACATTCTGGACGGACTCGGGGAGTGGATTGAGCATCAGGAATATCCGGCTCTTACTGGTGGCCGTACGATTACTGCGATCGAAAGGACAACGACAAGCTCCCTTGTGGGGCGTCTGGAAGATGGCAGCGAAGAGTACCAGTGTAACTTTAATCTCACTTACGAAAAGAGGTAAACAACTATGAAAAGATCATTATTTATGACATTCATGGACACCACTCCGGGCGAATCTACCGCGACATATGCGTTGATCGGTCATGGCGCTACGGAACTGCAGATTGCGTACAATCCGCAGACAAAGACAGAGCAGTTCATCAATCAGGACAGCGCTGATACACAGATTACCGGCTATCAGCCGAATGCAGCGGTAACGCTCCAGGCTAAGAAGGGCGAAGATATCTTCGAGTTCATCAACAACCTGAGAAAGTCTCGCGCGATCGGCGAGGATGCCGAGACAACTATCGTGAACGTGGATGCATGGGAAGAAGCATCATCCGGCGCATATCCGGCTGAGAAGCAGAATGTATCCATCCAGATCGATAACTTCGGTGGTCCTGCATCTGATCCTGTTTCCATTGGATTCACGATCAACTTCAAGGGTGATCCGGTTACCGGAACATTTAACCCGTCCACGAAGGTGTTCACCTAAATATCAGCTGCAAGTCAGATGATATAAACATGCATGGGGAGGTGGCCGCTTCCTTTCTCGGCTGCCTCCTTTTTCAGAAAGGAGCTTACACATGGAAAGATTAAATCTTAACCGAAAAGTAATTCGAATTGAAGTAAATGACGACGGCGATTATATTGAATTGAACTTCGGCGATGCAGATCTGCCGAACAGATTCATGCAGCTGTACAGCAATTTACAGACCAGACTTGAGAAGTTGAAAGAAGACGCCGCCGCACTTGAGGGCGACGATAAGATAAAAGAGCAGCTGGAGTACTATAGCACAGCGCATAGGGAGATTATGGCTGATATCGATAACCTGCTTGGCGAAGGAACCTGTAAGAAAGTGTTTGGTGATATCGTGCCGGATGTTGATCTGGTAAGGGAATTATTTGAACAGCTTATCCCTATTATCAATAAATACAGCGCGAAGTTTTCTCCGGTGCAGAAGTATAGCGCACAGAGACAGGGCGCGAAATGATCAATGCTATGCTGGACGGATACCCGTCAGATTTTGAAGGGTACTTGATCCGGACAGACTTTCGGATCGGCATCCAGATAAGCCAGTGCCTCCGAGATGATGAGTATGAAGAGCACGAAAGGGTAGCTATCGCGCTGAAGCTACTATATGGCTGTGGGATTCCGGATGATATTGAACAAGCCATGCGCGGTCTTGGTTGGTTCCTTGCCGCCGGAGATCCGAAAGAACCAGACCCGAAGATGAAGCCGATCGAAGAAGCCGATTCCGATGATGAAGAGGATGATGCGATCTTTGACTTCGATGTTGATTCCGGGAGAATCATTTCAGCGTTTAGACGGTTCTATAACATCGATCTGACGCATGCCAAAATGCACTGGTTTGAGTTCCTGGGGCTTATGGGTGATCTTGGGGAGTGTGCGTTCAGTAAGATCGTAGGGTATCGGAATATGAACCTGTCTGATATTCCGCAAACGCAAAGACAGACATATGCGGAACTGAAAAAGAAATATTCGCTTAGAAAGCAGGAATACACGGAGGAAGAGCAGGAGCGTATCAACGCATTTCTTGCCGAGCTACAAGGGAATACCACTTGATATAATCATTCCCATAGGTTATAATAATTTCGAAAAGAGAGCCTTGAGCCGGATAGATGAGTACTTACTTATCTGCCGGCTCTTTTTGTTTGGTTACGACAGAGCCAGAGCCTTGAGCCAGAGCCGTATCCATAGGGAGTAGAGCATGGTCGGATACGATGGATCCATAAGGATCGATACCAAAGTAAATTCACAGGGATTTAACAGGGGCGTTGCATCGATGGAGAAAGGCGTCAAGGGCCTTACTGCATCTGTTGGGAAGCTTGGGGCGGCTCTCGGTCTTGTGGTCGGCATTGCGGCTCTTGTTAAGATCGGCAAGGAAGCGATCGAACTGGCATCCGATCTGACAGAGGTCGATAACGTCGTAAGCAAAGCCTTTGGCAATATGCGCGGTGAAATGGATTCGCTTGCCAACACTGCGATCGAGACTCTCGGTATGAGCCGTCTGACGGCATATCAGACTGGCTCCACCTTTATGTCTATGGGCAGGTCCATGCTTGATTCTGCAGAAGACGCGAAGGTCATGGCACTCGAGCTGACAAAGCTGACGGGTAATATGGCCAGCTTTTACAATAAGAGCCAAGATCTTGTAAGCCTCGCGCTTAAATCGGTCTATACGGGTGAAACAGAGACGCTGAAGCAATACGGCGTTGTTATGACCGAGGTCAACCTGAAGCAGTTCGCGGCGGAGCAGGGCATTAAGAAGCAGTACTCCGCGATGAGTCAGTCCGAAAAGGTAATGCTCCGGTACAAGTATGTCATGAACCAGCTTGCGTTTATCGGTGATGACTTCATCGATACACAGGATTCATGGGCGAACCAGACAAGGATCTTATCAGAACGCTGGAAGGAGCTACTCATTGTTTTGGGTAGCGGTCTTACCAGCATCTTCAGTCCTGTCGTTAAATATCTGAATGATATCATTTCATCCCTTATTACGGCAGCGAATACGATCCAAGCGGTGATCAGTCAGCTGTTTGGTGTTGACATGTCCGGCATTTCCCTTTCCGGTACAGCGGATGAGTATGACGGCATTGCCTCTGGGGCGGAAGCTGCCGCGGATGCTACAGATGACTACGGAAAAGCCGTTGAGAAAGCCGGCAAGAAAGCGAAAGGTGCTCTTGCATCCTTCGATGATATTAAGACGCTCCAGCAAGGCTCCGGTGGATCCGGTTCCGCAGGTGGGAGCGGTGCCGGTGCTAATCTCTCCTTTGAACCTATGACAGGCAGTGCGACTGCGTTCGACGGTATGCGTGATAAGATCGCCAAGCTTGCGAAAGCACTTGAACCGCTTATCAATTCGCTTAAGCGTCTCTGGGATGAGGGCCTTGCTAAGCTTAAGGACTTCACCTTCGGCACTTTGAGAGATTTTTATAATGATTTCCTTGTTCCGGTCGGCAAGTGGATGCTTGGAACGGGGCTTCCTCGACTTGTAGATATTACGAACGATCTGCTTAACGGTATCAACTGGGGTATCCTGCGGGATCGTTTGGATAAGTTCTATAAACTTCTTAAGAATCTGGCGATCCTTACCTTTGATGCGCTTCTCGACTTCTATGAATATTTCTTGAAGCCTGTTGCGCAGTGGGTGATGAATCGTGCACTTGTGACACTTCTTGAGATTCTTACCGATTTTGGCAATAAGATTAACTGGAATGCTATCAATAAGGGGCTTGAGGCGTTGTGGAAGGTCTTGAGCAAATTTGTCATTGGTATCGGAGAAGGGCTAATTGGATTCTTCAAAACTATGTATACCTTCTTAAGCCCTGCGATCGCGGGAATAATCAATACCATCGCGGAGGCATTTAAAGCATTGTTTGAGGCTCTTGATAGTCTTCCTGTAGGTGTTATCGAGGCTGTTGGCGGTGCCCTTGGCGGAATGCTAGGAGTATTTATCACGTATGAAGCGGCAGGCGCGATTATGACGGTATTATCTTCCGCATGGAGCACTCTTGCTGCAGCTCTTAACGCAGGTCTTACTGCGTTGTCTGCGCACCCTATGCTTGCGATTGCAGCTGGCATCGGGGCGATCATAGGCGCGGTTAGCGCATACTCTGAAGCCGTTCACGAAGCTTCACCGATCGGGATCCTTGAGAAGGAAGTATCCGAGGCAGCTGCCACATTAAGTAATGCCTGCAGGGACATAAACAATGTGTTGAGTGATAATTCATGGGCAACAGCCGGGGAGGCTGATGCGAAATATATCAGTGATCTGGCAGACAAGTACTTTGAGCTCAAAGAGAAAAAGAATAAGAGCAATGAAGAGACTGCACGAATGAAACAGCTTGGAAACGAGCTTGTACAGTCTTTGCCGGAGCTCCAGAGTTTTTATGATTCTGAGACGGGGCTTATCAATACGACACGTCAGGCAGTTACTGACTTAATCAATGAAAGACTTCGCGAAGCAAAAATGTCCGCGGCTGAGGGTGAATATAAAAAGGTATACCAGGAACAGATCGAGCTGATCCAGAACAACAAAGATGCCCTCGCAAAATTCAATAAATTGAAAGAGGAAGAAGCACCTCTTGCTGATGAAGCGGCGGCTGCGACAGCTCGATATAACAAAGCACGTGACGAATACAACAAGAAGATCGCAGAAGGCGCAGATGACTATCTGATTTATCTGTCTAATATGCGTGACGCAAAGGTCGAGATGGATGAAGCGAACAGAGCGCTTTCCGAGATGCATAACACAGACGCCTGGAAAGACATGCAGAGTTCGCTTGAGGATTATACGTCATCGATGGACGCCTGCGGAGACAAACTGAAAACTCTGAAAGACTTCATGGGCGATGTTCAGAAATCAACTTCTGAACTTCCCGGATATGCGAAGGAAGTTGAGAAAGCATATGAACTTGCCGGATCATCCGCGGAAGAAGCAACGAAGAAGGCTAAAGCCGCGCTTGATATTGCACAGGAGGACGCGGCTCAATCCGGACAGGCATACGGCGAGAAGTTCGGCGGAGGTATCAACAGCGAAGCTGCTTCGGCAAAGATCACGAGCAGTGCTTCTGATGCTGCCAATAAGGCGACGGCAGCTCTTTCCGATGAATCAGTTAAAACAGCAGCAGCTGACGGTGGAAAAGCAGTTCTTGATTCTTTCACAACAGGCCTGTCGGATCCGGCGAAGATCGAAGAGAGCCAGGGCGCACTTGATGGCTGGATTGAACTGGTACGGGAGAAGTTTTCTGAAGATACCTGGGGCGAAATCTTTGCCGGCATGACAACATCCATGTCAGACGCGATCACGGAGATGCTGGAAGACTGGGAGACACGTGTCGGCGATTGGTTTGACAACACAGTAAGCCTCAAGATGTTCGGTGAACAGACGTGGACTACATTCGGACAGAATATGCGTACCGGAATGGTCACCGGCTTTAAGGCCATTGTGTCTGAGATCGGCGGGATTATCAATAAAGTGATCGATATCTTCAATAAGGCGCTTGCGAATATCGAGGACTCGATCAATGATCTGGTGAAGCAGTTCAATAAGATCGCTAGAGAGCTTGGAGCCAGCACGCTTGATCCGGTTCACGCAAAGCCTATCAGCGGCGTTTCGATCCCGAAGCTGGCGAAGGGTGCGATCCTTGAAGCTAATCATCCGTTCCTTGCAATCCTAGGCGATCAGACGCAGGGCCGCAACGTAGAAGCACCTGCGGATCTGATCAAGCAGATGGTCAAGGAAGGGCTTTCCGAGATGAATCGTTCTTCTCAGATGCCGACAAGCATTAACCTGTATCTTGATAGTGAGAAGGTCGCGGAAATGACGCTTCCCGGACTTTTATCCGAGATGAACCGGCAGGGCTTTGATCTTGAGCCGATAGGAGGCTGATATGACAGGTGTATATAACCAGGGCATTTATATTGATGGCGAGTTCTTTAATGTGCCGATCGTATCCATTCAGCGCACGGCAGAACTGCTCGATAAAGTTGCAAAACGATCCGAGAAAGGTGATTTGTATCGTGAACTGATCGGAACATATTACAACTATCAGATGGCATTCGGGACCATCAATGATGTGGCCGCATACAAGCGTCTCTGGGATAAGCTTACCGAGCCGAAAGAGTTCCATGAGATTAAACTTCCGGAGAATGATGGCATGACAGAGTTTACCGGATACATTTCAAGTGTATCTGATACGGTACAACGGATTTTTCCTAACCGTGTAACATATACAGGGCTTACTTGTAAGATGACGGCAAAGGAGCCGAACAGAAGACCCAGCTAGGAGAGCATATGCGTACAGAGTTTAGAGCAGAATACGATCTGATCGATATAACCGCCGCGACGGATGCTGATGAGAGCACCTCAAGCAATCAGAGCTTCGGGGATATTTCTGCTCTTTCCGAAGGTATTACTTCCGGTGATTACGGGACGCTTGAGACGGACTATTTTCTTCTGGATGGATCCTATCCGGAACTTCCGGATGCTCCGGCTGATCAGGTGTTTTTCTCTTCAGTGCAATCCGGATCAACAGGAGCCTTTGTAACAGATCCGCAGATCATGATCGAATTTGACAATAATCATACCAGCGCCGGATTGACCTTCCATTTTATCGGGGACCATCCGCTTGAGATGACGATCATCTGGTATACACTCGATAACATTCCGATCGCAACGAAGTCCTTCGAGATTGACAGCAATGATTACTTCGCGAGCAACCAGGTTGAGAACTATGGCAAGATCGTGATCACCTTTACAAAAGCTGAGCCGTACCGAAATGTTAAGCTCAGATATCTTGAATATGGTCTCCACCTGATCATCGGTGAAAGCGGCCTGCAGGTAAGCTCGGCAAGCCTCGTAGAAGAAGCTAACCCGATATCTGATAAGATCGCCATTAATAAGCTTGATATGAGCGTACTGGACGAGCAGGACACGTTTAACGTCGGAAATATCGCCGGACTCCACAAAGTCCTTCAGAGCGGGCAGAAATGCGCCGCGTATGAGACTGTGGACGGCACAGATCAGCTCCTTGGCAAGTTTTATCTGAACACGTATAAGACTGATGATAATGTCACGAAAATGACGTGCCAGGATATCAAGGGTCTTCTTGATAACTTCACCTTCAGACAGGGCGCAGTATATGACGGCACGACAACAGCCGGAGTGGTACTTGATCAGGTGATGACGGCAGCGGGTATTACGAATTATTCGGTGGCCGCGGATGTAAGGTCAATCCCTTTATTTGGCTGGCTGAAAAACCAGTCCTGCAGAAAGGTTCTCCGAGAGATCCTGTTTGCCTGCGGAGCTGTAGCGGACACATCCAGAGACGATAAGATCAACATCTTCCTTCCGGATAGAATCATCCGGAGTAATGTGAAGCGCTCGCGGAAGTTTTCTACAAGCGTATCAACAAATGAATATATCTCGGATGTGACGATTAAGTACAGCAATTATAATCTCGCATCAGCTGCCTCGCAGATTCTGAAGGGAGAGTATCAGCCCGGAACGTACACGGTGGATCTGCAAAGTCCTGCATCAGATATGACAGCTACTGGTGCGACGATTACGGCGCAGACGAACAACTACGTGACGTTTACTGTAGCAACAGCCGGTGAAGTTGTGATATCCGGGAAGAAATACACGAAGGAGGATGTCAGTGTTACAGCTTCCATCGAACACATCGCCGGAGGAGCCGTACGAAAGACCAAGTCGTTCACATGTACGTGCCTGGATGGTGAGAGAGCACTACAAAGGGCGCAGGCGATCCTTGACTATTATCAGCTGCAGCTTGGCTTAAAGATCTCCTGTCTTAACGAAGGAGAGGCACCGACCAAGTGGGCGCTCGTGGATAACACGGACCAGGAATATGTCAATTACGTTGCCGGAGCTGAGAAGGTGTCAACGGATTTAACGGGCGGATTTGTAAGTAATGTTGAAATGCGAGGCTACTACGATGTGAATGCGGCATATGATTACATGCCGGAGATCTATGGTAATGACGGAATAGGAGATCTGTAATGGATTTTGTATATGACAGAACACAGGCTGATATCGATAACCGAACTGCAAAGGGCTTCCTGAATGCAGTAGACCTTAACCGTGTGGAGAATAATATTGACGTGATATCCGGGAAGCTGGCACTTCCGTTTACCAAGAAGATTTGGGCACGAACAGGGTTGCCGCGGGTGGCAGACTTTACGAGAATCCGAAACGGTGTGAATGCGATCAGAGAAGGATATGGGCACTACAGTGACACTCCTGCGACGCCTTCGCAGCCGCTGAACACTTATCAGAAGTGGAACGACGTGGAGAGGATCCTCCATGATGTAAATGAAGTATACGACAGATCCATGGGAGCGTTAAATTATTGCGGTGAAGTACTCGCCGGGGAAGGAATAGGTACATTATAATGGCTTTTATCACGAAGGAATGGAAAGACAGGATCGTAGAATACGCAGGGCGCAGGAAGCTGGTCAATGTATCCGATCAGAGCGAGATGATCGTAGATGTAACCAGGAACGAGGGCACCGTATCGCAGGCCGGTGATGCATTCAGTGCGGCCAACATGAACGATCTGGAGCAGAGAGTGGCAGATGAGTTTAGCACGATTTCTGAAAATTTAAACGTCATCCAAGGTGATATAGATGCAATCGTTCCTACCTTTTACAACGAAGTCTCTGTATCATCTGTTTTTCCTTTTACGGCACCTCACACGGGCGTAATTTGCGTTACAATATATCCACAATCCGACGCTACTCTGTATTTAAACCTTGCGTTGTACGATGCAAATAATACAGTTGTTTTAGGAGAAGCGTTAGATATTTGGGGAGGAAATGGAGGCGCACAAAATACGGCTTCTTGTGTTGTTCCTAAAGGCTATACATTAAAAATCATAAGAGGGCCTTCTAACATAGCACACATCTGTGCGTCTTTTACTCCGCTAAAGAACGATTAAACAGTATCTCTATACCCAACAACCCAAAGATTTGTTGTATTTGAAGCAGAATAACAAGTTATAGTGCTTCCACTTCTACAATTTTTAACGTATAAGCATTGATTATTTGACGGGTTAGACGATTCTGTGTTGTTTGCAATCCAAACATTGGGATTCGATGATGTTAATAAAACCGAACTGTCAGCATCAATATTTGATGCGTCTGTGATTGACAAATCCGAATTTCCCGTAAAAATAAGCAATTCTTTTGCTACGGGTAAATTGCGGACAAGCCCGCTTCCTCTTGATTGGTATATTAACGTGCCACATATCCAAGTATGTTTCGACGGGTCGAAACCACTAAAAAAATCGTGCCATTCGCTTCCTCCGTCGAGTGAATATTGGGCTATTCCTTGCGAGTTTTCACGGAACGAAAAGCCATTTAAATTTTCAGAAGCCGGTCTTAAAATAATTGCCCGCCCGGCACGGGTATTGTATAATCAGAAGTGAAAACAGAGCCTTTGAGCCAATAAAGAGAAATGGATTTAACGTCCTTTCCTTTATTGGCTCTTTTTTATTACAAAAAAATTATTACCTGAAGGGAGAATGCTTATGGAAGCAATCATATCAGCCGGCATCGCAGCGGCCGCAGCTATCATTGTCGGATTGTTGAACACACGATCAATGACCAACAAAACGATGCAAATGAACAAGGAAACCATCACGGAGATCCTGCATCAACAGGAGCTTCACCAGCAAGAGGTCAATGCGGCGCATCAGCAAACGATTGCTCTCATTGAATATAAGATCGACGCACTCACAAAGGAAGTCCGTGAGCACAACAATTTTGCCAGACGGATGCCGATTGTTGAGGAGCGGATCGAAGTTATTAACCACAGGATCGAAGATCTGGAAAAAGCAGAATAGGAGGGAAACATGAAAAAGATAAGACTCGTAGATCAGACCGAGCTTGAGGTCTACAACCTTGAGGAGAACCAGGGCACTCTGAAGATTCAGATGCTGGATGCCGATCTGAATGAAATGCAGGAGACCTTCCGCGATGCGGAGAACCTCGCGGTCATCCAGTACTATGTCGGGACAGAACTCATGAAGGCGTTTGCCGGATATGATCGTCTTGCGTCAATCCTCGCCGAAGAGAATTATCTCGTAAGTATTAACTACGAGGAAACAGATCCGGATACCAAGAGCGGCTTTGAAGAAGAGCATGCATGCCTTGTAACGATCAAGATCGAGAAGCCGGCAGCGATTGAACTGGTAGCAGATCAGACAGAGCAGAATACTGCAGACATCGATTATCTCATGATGAAGCAGGATGAAGAAGAGAATGTGGAGGGATAAAACATGGCAAAAGTAGAACACTCCCCAAATTTTGAAAAGGTAAAACGATACTACAAGAAGGGCCTGTGGTCTATTGATCGCGTATGGGAAGCTGTAGGCGTGTGGATCACAGAGGCTGAGTATTTCGAGATTACCGGGTTTATTTATCCGGCGAAAGAGTAGGAGGTATCAACATGAACGATACGAATGATGTTATCAAAAGGAGATTCGGTTCTATCAAGAGTGTTGTAACGCTTATCTTGACTATCGTATTCGCGTTCTTATCATGCACAGGTATTATCGACGGTGAAAAGTATATGACAGTATATACAGTCGTGATTGCTTTTTACTTTGGTACACAGGCAACAAAGGAAAAATAATATGAGGATCATGGGAAAAGCCGAATGTTCGGCAAGACAGATGGCACGATACTTGATCAGTAAGAATCCGGCCGCAGTAAGCTTCGCATTGGAATATGCAAAGCTTTATCTGGAAGAAGGTGAAGCCGAGGGTGTGCGCGGCGATGGGGCGTGGATCCAATCGATGAAAGAGACGGGAAATTTCACATTCTCAGGTGGAACAGCGGTAACCTTCGACCAGAACAACTTTTGCGGTATGGGCGTAAGAAAGAAGGGTATGAAAGGGGAATCATTTGATACACCACGTCTCGGAATCAGGGCGCAGATTCAGCACCTGAAAGGCTATGCAACGGCAGACGCACTCGTGAACTCTTGCATCGACCCGAGATATGGTTATATCAGTCCGAAAGGAAAAGCTCCAACATTCGAGGAGCTTGCCGGGAAATGGGCGATTCCTGGATATGACACCACGAAAGCATCAAGCCTTGAAGATGCGATGGCAAAGGGGATCGGTTACGGATTTGACATCGTAAATGGTGTCGAGGCTATGAAGATGATCACCGAGGGGGTGAACGATATGGAAATCAATAGATCATATCCCGCCAAGTATGTATCATACGGCGGTAAGAGAGCTGCATCCGCAATCAAGTATATCGTAGTTCATTATACCGGCAATAAGACAGATAAGGCTGTGAGCAATGCGAAATACTTCTCATCGGCCGGCAGCAATACCAGAGCCGCAGGAGCGAATTACTTCGTGGATGATACAAGCGTATACCAGAGCGTAGACGATCTTTGCGTAGCTTACGCTGTTGGCGGCGCTAAGTACGGCAACGTGGCGCAAACAGGTGGGGCCAAGATGTTTGGCGTGATCACCAATGCGAACAGTTTATCTGTCGAAATGTGCTCAACGAACGGCGAAATTAGTTCCAGAACGATCGAAAATGCTGTTTCGCTTGTAAAAATGCTGATGTCGAAGTATGGAATTCCGGCGGAGAATGTGTACCGGCACTTCGATGTGAACGGAAAGAACTGCCCCGGATGGACCGGCTGGAATGGTAACACGAACAGCTCCCTTTGGGAGAAATTCAAAGCGTCTCTTATAGGAGAAGCTTCGCGGCAGACTCCTGTTCCGGAAAAGAAAGAGACCGACACACCGTTCCTGGTTCAGCTTCTTGATGATCTGAACATCCGAAACACACCGAACGGAACCATTGTAAAGAAGAACGGATGCAAGAAGGGCGTCAAGTATACCATCGTGGAAGTATCCGGGAATTGGGGCAAGCTTAAGAGTGGTGCCGGATGGATCTCCATCAATCCGAAGTATGTGAAGCGAGTGGGATAAATAATGGGATAAAAATTTCATAAATGGGATAAATTTTGATAGATTCTCTCTTTTGAAATGATGCCCAAAAAGGGCATAAAAAATCCCGTAAAATCAATACTTTGCTTGATTTACGGGCTTCCTTAAAATGATGGAGCATAGGGGGATCGAACCCCTGACCTCCAGATTGCGAACCTGGCGCTCTCCCAGCTGAGCTAATACCCCAAAATGGTTATGTGGTTTACAAACCTTTTGTATTATAGCAAATCCAGCTGTAATATGAAAGCAAATCTTTAAATTTTTTTCCTTCTTGCATACGGAAAGGTTTTACATTAAGATAATATATAGGAGGGCTATGTAGTGGATAATTTTACGTTTTATTCTCCGACATTCTTTGCATTCGGCAAGGACACCGAAAATGACGCAGGCAAGTATGTGAAGCGTTTCGGCGGTTCAAAGATCCTGATCCATTACGGCGGCGGCAGCGTCGTTCGTTCCGGGCTCCTTGACAGAGTGAAGAAGTCTCTTGATGCCGCAGGTATCGCTTATGTTGAGCTTGGCGGCGTGAAGCCCAATCCGAGGAGCGGACTTGTTTACGAAGGTATCGACCTTTGCCGTAAAGAGAAGGTTGATTTCATCCTTGCAGTCGGCGGAGGCAGCACGATCGATTCTTCCAAGGCGATCGCGGCAGGCGTTGTATACGACGGCGATTTCTGGGATTTTTACAGCGGCAAGCCGATCAGGGAAGCGCTCCCCATCGGTACGATCTTAACGATCGCGGCGGCCGGCAGTGAAGGAAGCCCGGATTCCGTTATCACAAAAGAAGAAGGCATGTTCAAGCGCGGCGCGTCCGGCAATGCGATCAGACCGAAATTCAGTATCCTGAATCCGGCGCTGACAGAGACACTTCCCGCATTCCAGACAGCGGCGGGCATTACCGATATCATGGCGCATCTGCATGAGCGCTACCTGACCAATACAAAAGACGTGGAAGTGACGGACAGGCTGATCGAGGCCCTGCTTCTGACGATGATCGCAGAAGGCCCCAAGGTGATCGCGGATCCGCATAACTACGAGGCAAGAGCGAACATCATGTGGGCAGGTATGATGGCACACAACAATTCCGTCGGCGTAGGCCGTTCGCAGGATTGGAACAGCCATCAGATCGAGCATGAACTTTCCGCAACGTATGACTGTGCACACGGTGCAGGTCTTGCGGTTACGATGCCTGCAGTTTTCAAATATGTCATGAAACACGACGTAAATCGTTTTGCACAGCTTGCAGTTCGCGTTTGGGGCTGCCAGATGGATTTCGATCATCCGGAGATCACCGCGATGAACGGGATCAAAGCGTTGCAGAACTTCTTACATTCCATCGGAATGCCGAGCAACTTTGCGGAGCTTGGCGCGAAGAAGGAAGACATCCCGCAGATGGTACAGACCCTTTGCCACGGAAACGGCAGACCGGGTTATATTCAGGGCTTTGTCAAGCTCGACGAGAACGATTGTACCAGGATCTACGAGATGATGATCTAATTTGCATTTCTCTAACTCACACATTGCAATACATCAGGGAACGGGCAGGCGCCGAAAGGTACCTGCCCGTTCTCTTTTTGTATGGTGTTGTGCAGTTAGAATACGCGTTTTCCGTTTATGTATGTCTGTGTGACATGGCGTTCACGGATCTTCTCGACCGGTGTATCAAAGAGACAATCATCAAAAACGACGAGGTCCGCTTTCTTGCCCGCTTCGATCGAACCGAGCTCTTTTTCTAGTCCGAGGTTATATGCGCCGCCGTATGTCCAGGCTTTCAAAAGCTCCGATATCTTTAACATGTTGTCTTTGTTGAACGGCTCGCCGCCTTCGGGGAAGAACCCTCCGACCGCATGGTAGATCGATTCGGGGATATTGTCATACAGAAGCGGCAGATCCGTGCCGCAGCTGATGGTCACGCCGCTGTCAGCCATCTTTCGTCTGTTCCAGTAGAAGCGTCCGCGCTCCGCACCAATCTTTTCATCGATCATAGCCAGTTTATCTTTTCTGTTTGCAATGGACTGGATCTGCGGATAGATCTCTGCGATCGCGCCGATTCTTCCCATTCTTTCAAGGTCGGCAGGGTCGCTGAATTCCAGGTCTGTGATACTGTGGCGGTTCATGAGTCTGCCGTCTGCATCTTTCCTGCATGTATCATAGATATCCAGTACCTTTGCGATCGCCGCATCGCCCTGCGCATGGAGAGAGAAGCGGAAACCTTCCGCATCGGCATTTCGCGTATCGTTTCCCAGTTTTTCCCAATCGATCTCCATTGCGCATGTTGTATCCGCGCACAGGTACGGTTTTTTCAAGTCGGCGCACAGCTCGCTCACCGAACCGTCCGTCATCCGGTTGTATCCGGAGAAGCGGACGAATTCACCGGTCAGGCGCTCGCGCATTTTTCTCCCGAAATCAAGAGACATCGGCTTCCCGACGGGCTGGCTCATAAAGTGTACGCGCAGCGTCATCGCCTGTTCTTTCTCGAGCTCTTCCAACAGCTCCGGAAAGCCGGAAAAGTCGTCGAATCCCATTTCTTTTACGCAGGTAACGCCTGCGCGGTTCATCATTTCCATATACTGTTTAAAAAGCGGAATGATAAAATCGCGGTCACCCAGAAGGTTCGGAAGCAGTTCGACATTCTGCTCCGGATCACAGTTTGTTTCATTGAAACCGCATCTTTTTTCCTTAGCGGCGATGCTGATGGCATGCCCTGTAAAGAAGCAGTGTACGTCCGTAAAGCCGGCCGTGACGGTCTTGCTGCCAAGATCTTGGAATGCGGCTTCTTTTTTCAGCTCTTCCGGCACGGGGCCTTTTTCCACAGCTGCGATGCGTCCGTCCGATACGATGATGTATCCGGCAAACGGTTTGTCTTCCGTTGATGTGAAAATGGATCTTGATGCCAGGATCAGATCTGTTTTCATGGTTTGTTCTCCTCCTTGTTCGTGAGATTGAAAAAGACCGGAACAGGGGTGTCCGGTCTTGATGCCAGGCAGAAGAAAGTGCCCATGCGTGACGGCACTTTCCTCCAGTGGTTCATCTTGGAAAGGAATTGAAGCATCGGGGAAAGGTTTGCACACATCTTCCTCCCAACACATGTAAAGTACCATGATGTGTGCTCCTTGCCTATTGGGAGCTTGACCAAAAGAACGGTCCCGGAATCGGTGAATAGGGCGGAAGAGGATCGCGAACAGCAAAGGCGCGCAGGACGGTTTCGTCAAAGTGGTAAAAACAGCGCTTGCCCAACATGCCTGAAATCGGTAAAAACGACCGAAGTGGTCTGTTTTTCCTTTTCTTTCCGTAACACTTTCGGAAGAAGAAATAAAAAAGGCAATTCAATTTCAGCGTGTCTGCAAATGGAACGGAAAAAAGGGTAGCCCTATACTTTACGGTAGAGATTACGATCTGCGCGATGCGCAGAAAGGGGGTAAAAATGAAAGCTGCTATGATCGGTGATAATTGCATCGATGAATATGTCCGCGTCGACGGGCAAGTCGTTCACAGGCGCTATCCGACCGGAAACTGTGTCGATACAGGCGTCAATCTGCAGAAAATGGGGATTCAGACATCTGTGATCAGTACGACCGGAAATGATGCGGACGGCAAATGGATGATCGAGTCCCTGACGAGGGAAGGACTCGATCTGTCACACTTCAAGATCGGCAACGGCAAAACGGCCATTACGTATATGGACCTGAACGGGAACGATCGCGTGCATGGGGAATATATCGAAGGGGTGCTCGAACATATCGTGTTTGATGAGGATGATATCGCGTTTGCGTCCTCGCATGATATCGTGCATACCGCACTTTGGGGCAAGGCGGAAAACGTGCTTCCGAAGATCAGAAAAAGCGGATGCCGCATCAGCTTTGATTATGCCGACCGGCTGGATCATCCGCTTGTGGAGAGCACGCTGCCGTATGTGGATTACGGATTCTATTCCTATCATAAAGAGCGTGATCCGTTTATCGAGGCTTTTTTAAAAGATAAAACGGATCGAGGCATGAAGATCGCTGTGGCGACTTTCGGGGACAAAGGAAGCCTCGCATATGACGGCACTTCATTTACGGAGTGCGGTGTGCGCAAGGTCGACCATGTGGTCAATACGGTCGGCGCCGGTGACAGCTATATCGCAGGTTTTTTGTGCGGACTTCTGAAAGGTGAATCGGTAGCACAGTGTATGGAGCGCGGCGCGAAGATCTCTGCAGAGGTCATTCAGGTTTTTGAGCCATGGGTTGTGGCAAGGTAGGAGGTACATATGTTTATAGACATGCGGGTCAGTCCCGCTTTTTACGAACCGATCAACGAGGATCCGCTGGCGGAGAAAATGCGCCATGCGATTCTGGATATTCACAAAAACGGCACGGCGCCGCTGACACATATTTATAATCAGATGCGATGCGCCGGACTTGACCGGCTGGTACTCCAGCCGATCGACTATTCGTCCGTGATCGGATGTCCGGTCGTGACGAATGAGGAGGTCGCGAAGCTGGTCACAATGGGCGAAGGGCGGTTTATCGGCTTCGCGAGCGTCGATCCTTTAAAAGAAGGGGCAGCGGATAAGCTCGAGCATGCTTTTGCAGATCTGAAACTCAAAGGACTCTGTCTGCATCCCGGCAGGTGCAGATTTGCCCCGGACGATGTCCGCTTAGAGCCCCTGTATGCGATCTGTGAAAAGTACGACCGTCCCGTTGTATTCCACTGCGGCCTGTCCTGGGAACCGGATACGTTAACAAAATACACGGTTCCGCTTGTGTATGAGCCCGTTGCATACAAGCACCCGAAAATGCGGATCTGTCTGACACAGTTTGGCTGGCCGTACGTGCGGGAGACCGCCATGCTGATGCTGAAGTACCCCAATGTCTATACGGATACGGGCGCGCTGTATATGGATAATGCGACGGAATTCTATACGCAGATGCTGACGAGGGACATCCCGGTCACATGGATCGACAGAAGTCTGCGCCATCAGGTCGTCTTCGGATCAGGAAATCCGCGATTCGAACAGATCCGTATGGCAGAGGCAATCGGAAAGATGGGACTGCGCGAGAGTACACTGGATCTGATCAAAGGGCAGAATGCGCTCGAGCTGATCGGAAGTGCGAAGTAAAGGAGCGAATAGCATGTATACAAAAACGATTGAGATCCTGACAACATCCTATAATCAAATGGAAGTGATCACGGATGCTGTCCTGCAGGCTGTCAGCGAGAGCGGCGTGAAGAATGGGATGGTCACGGTAATGACCAAACATACGACGACGGGCATTACCGTCAACGAGGCACTGGAATGCCTGGAGAGTGATATCGCGAATGCACTGGCACTTTTTGCGCCGGAAGACCGTCCGTATGCGCATGCGAGAATGCTGCGCGACTACGGCTCGACGGCGGGCAATCCGACGGGACACCTGAAAGCGATGCTGGTCGGAAATCATTGCCATTTTCCGATCGCGAACGGAGAGCTTGTTCGCGGCGGAGCGCAGGATATCTATTTCTGTGAATTTGACGGGCCGGCAAGGCGCAGCATCATGATCCTTGTGTCAGAGGCTTAAGTTTGTTCAATACAGCCAAAAATGCAAGGCTGATATTGTATAGTTTCACAGAATTGGTCTGGAATTACCAATTCAATGTGAGCGCTTTCGGGAGAAGAAATAAAAAAGCGTTTCGATTTTCGTGCCAATCGCGAATAGATGTCTCGCTATCTATCCCGTACAATCAAATCGGAAAGTGAATCAGAAGCCTTTCATAACAGAATTATCGAGGAAGAAAAGGGTGTGCACAGCCTTTTTCAAGTATCTATGAAAGGAGCGTTTTCATGTCTGAAAACAACAAACAGGAACTGGGACGTAAACTCGGTCTTGGTGCTGTGATCGCGCTTGGCGTGGGCACGACCGTGGGTTCCGGAATTTTCTCATCCTTGTCGGAAGTTGCGAACGCTGCAGGAAGCAGTCTGTTTCTTGTGCTTGCATTTCTGATCGGCGGGCTTTTGCAGATCCCCGCAAACTTTGTTTATTCCGAACTGGCTTCCGCATATCCGGAAGACGGCGGACAGTATGTATACTTTAGAGAAGCGGGTTCCAGACCGCTTGCATTCCTTTGCGGATGGATCAGCTTCTGGGCGACCGACCCGCCGTCGATCTCGATCATGGCGCTTGCGATCGTTAACTACCTGGCATTCTTTGTGCCGGTACACGGTCTTGTTCTCAAACTGATCGCAGTTGTGTTTGTGCTGTTCTTTATGTGCATGCACCTTCGTTCCGTTGAGGGCGGCGGCGCATTCCAGACCGTGATCACAGCACTGAAGGTTATTCCTTTTGCACTGGTCATCGGCCTTGGCCTGTTCCATTTAAACAGCGACATCCTGCTTTCTTCCACACCTCTGGAAGGCTTTGCATCCGGCGGCATTACCGCTCTGATCGCAGGTATCGCGGCAACGACCTGGTCTTATGACGGTATGGGCGCAGCATGCTACATGTCCGGCGAGATCAAAGATGCCAAGAGAAACATGCCGCTCGGTCTGATCCTGACAGCGGTGATCGTTCTCGTCCTTTACTCGGGCCTTACATTTGTAGCATCCGGTATGCTCGGCATCGACGAGCTCGCATCTTCCGATGCCCCGATCGCGCTGCTTGCATCCAAGATCCCGGGTATCGGCCACTATGCAGGAACCATCGTAGCGGTTATGGCGATCATCGTCGTGATCGGTTCTCTTTCTTCCTGCGTTATGTACCAGCCTCGTATCGAGTATGCGATGGCAAAGGACAACCTGTTCTTCAAGTCATTCGCAAAGGTACATCCGAAATATGAAACACCTTATTTTTCCATTATCGTTCAGTGTGCGGTAGCGATCGTCCTGATCTTTGCAACGGATCTGTCCGGTCTCCTCGGCTACTTTACGATGGTGGCACTTTTAAAGAATATCCTGACTTTCTGCACGATCTTCGTTCTCAGAAGAAAAGGCAAAGAGCAGGGTTATGAGCCCACTTACAAATGTCCGGGCGGCCCTATCATGCCTGTGATCGCGATCTTTATGACAGGCATTTTGATCTACGGCGAGCTTTCTTACGCACCGCTTCAGAGTATTCTCTGTGCAGTGATCGCGGTTGCGACCGGACTTCCGGCGTTTTATTATTGGGATAAGAAGAATCGCAAACAGGCAGAAGCGGAAAATTCCTAAACTGCCGGGACAACTGCTGTATGAAAGAGGGAAAGCATGGAACGGATCAAAAAGATTCCGCCGCATGATCGTGCCACCGAGCAGATCATCTGGTTTATCGAAGAGAATAATCTGCAGCCTCACGCAAAGCTTCCGGGTGAGCGTGAACTGTGCGAGATGTGGAATCTGAACCGTTCCACGCTGCACCAGGCCATACAGCAGCTGATCGAAGAAAAAAGACTCTACAGTGAAAAAGGTGCGGGCACTTTCGTGGCGCCCCCTCTCCTTGAACGGAACCTGCAGGATGGGAAGTCCACGTCCGAATCGATGAGAAAAATGGGGTATTTCCTATGGACGGAAGTGCTCGTTTCACGGGTAGAGGATAGTAATGAAGATGTATCACGCAAACTAAAGATCCCTGTGGGCAGCAAGGTGTTTCATTTAGAGAGGCTCAGGCTTCGCAACAACACACCGCTGATGATCGAGACAAGCTACATCGATTACGCCCGCTGCAAGGGGATCGAAGAACATGATTTGTCCGAGGAGTCCCTGTATCGTCTGCTTGAGCGTTACGGCAATCAGCTCAAAGCAGGTGAAGAATGGATCAGCACGACAACGGCAACGGAAGAGGAAGCGATGCACCTAAAAGTTGAGCCGGGGCAGTGCATGTATTATCTGACCGGTCATATATGCGATGCAAATGATATTCCGGCCGAATACTTCAAGATCGTGGCAAGACCGGATCAGGTGCGCTTTACGACCGGGCTTGTCAGGGATGACGCGGAATAGAGGAGTTTTATCAGTATGAAACTGGCGGCAGTAGGAAGCAATTGTGTGGACTACTACAAAAATATAGAAAGCGGAAAGGCATATCCGGGCGGAGGCCCTGTGAACATGGCTGTTTACACCGTCAGACTCGGTGGAGAGGCATCCTACATCGGTCCTGTCGGAAACGATGATTTCGGACGGATCATGATCGATGCGATCAGGGAAAAAGGTGTCGATGTTTCACACATCACCGTCCGTGAAGGCAACACGGCCGTAACACAAGTGGAACTGATCGACGGTGAGCGGATCCTCGGTGATTATGATGAAGGTGTTCTCGCTGACTATGTTCTGACGGACGAAGAGATGGACTATATCAAAGGATTTGATGTGGTTGTATGCGATCTGTGGGGCAAGGTGGAAGGACAGTTCAAGGACCTTAAGGTGCGTGGGATCACGACGGCATTTGACTGCGCGACAAGACCGGACGATCCGGAGAGCCTGACGGCGATCCCGTATGCGGACTATGTGTTCTTTTCCGTTGAAGACGGGGATACACCCGATAACAGAGCGAAGATGGAAGAGATCCGTAAAAAGGGTCCGAAACTCGTGATCTGTATGATGGGTGTCCATGGAAGCATGTGTTACGATGGTGAGTCGTATCATCATTTCGGCATTGTGCCCTGCGACAAGATCGTAGACAGTATGGGTGCCGGAGACAGTTATATAGCCGGGTTCCTTAAGGGGATCACGGAAGGCGCATCGATCGAAGAAGCGATGCGCGAAGGTGCGGCCAACGCAACGGAGACATTAAAGTACTTCGGCGGCTGGTGATATTGGGAGCATTGAGATGGACGAGCGATACGAAAAACGAATTGAACGCAATCTGGATGAGCTGGAGGGGTTCACACAAACGATGCGTGGCATCAACATGGAACCTTCCTTTAGGATCTTGTCCAAAAATCTGCGCATTGCCGGAAATCGTTACGCGAAACTTTTCGGGATCAAACCTGAGGAAAAGATCGTAGCGATCAAACGCGTATGCCTTGCGGACGGCGAACCGGTATCGCTTGAGCAGACCTATATTCCTTACGATCTTGTTCCCAAGATCGAGGGGATCGATCTGAACATTTTTTCCATATATGAGGTGTATCGGATGTTTGGTGTCCGCCTTGCGAATGCAAAGCAGACGCTTGATCTGGTAAGACCTTCCGCGGCAGACGCAAGGGTACTTGGGATCGATCCGGATACACCGACGATGCTTTTCCAATGCGTGACCTATGATGTAGAGGGAAGAGTGGTGGAGTTTAACAAAAACTATACCAGGGGGGACAAATGCAGTTTTAGAGTCCACTTTACAAGATAGAAGAAAGCAGGAAGAGAGTATGAAATATGAAGCAAAAGCCTGGCAGGAGGCGGAAGGAGCATCCCTTCGCAATTTCAACGAACAGGCACAGATAGACAGCGTGAACGGCGCACTTGCGTTGAGACCGCAGATCGAGAAGATCATTGATAAGATCTGGGAGGACGGTTTTGACGGGATCTACTTCGTCGGGATCGGCGGCACCTATGCATCGAGCATGCAGGTGGAAGTGTACATGCGAGGCAGATCCAAACTGCCCGTTTACGTAGAAAACGCGGCAGAGTTCCTGACAACGGGGAATAAGCGTTTTACGGACAGGTCGGTTGTGATCTATTCGTCCGTATCGGGTACAACAAAAGAGATGATCCGCCTTGTAGACAAGGTACATGAGATCGGTGGCAGAGTGTTTGCATTTATCGACACACCGGGCACACCGCTCACGCAGCCCGACAAGCAGGATTACTTGATCACCTATAAGCAGAACGAGCAGCTGAAATTCTACATGACGGCGAATTACCTGATGTACAAAAACGGTGAGTTCGACGATTACGATGCATATAACAAAGAGATGGAGCAGCATCTGGCTCTTGCACTTGCACAGGTTGAGAAGGACTCCGACGAGTGGGCATATGAGTATGCAAAGCGTAAAGTCGCTTTCTTGAATGAGCACCGTGATCTGCCGCACTATTTTATCGGATCCGGCAACCAGTACGGCGCTACATACTCCTATGCAATGTGCTACTGGGAAGAGCAGATGTGGATCAGGACCAAGTCGATCAGCTGCCAGGAATTCTTCCACGGCATGCAGGAGATCGTCGTTGCGGATACGCCGATCACGCTCTTTATGGGTGAAGACGAGCAGCGTCCGCTTGCGGAGAGAGTAGCGAAGTTCCTTCCGAAGGTCAATGCCAACTATACGATCATTGATACAAAAGAGCATGAGCTTGCCGGGATCAGTGAGAAGTACAGAGGTACGATCTCACATCTTGTTATGCACGGTGTGAACAATCGCGTGGATGCGTATATGGAGCTGTTCCTGCGTCATCCGCTTTCGATCAGACGCTACTATAACCAGATGGAGTATTGATCCGGAACAGACATGATTTGATGTAAAACAAAGCACGATATGCGATCATATCGTGCTTTTTGCATGTTCGTTATATGTTCTTGGATGTCCGGCGAAGTGCGTTTTCAGACTGCTTTCTTTTTCCAGTCACCGCGGCGGTAGCGGATCACGGAGACGGCACATGCGACGAGCCAGGCGGGGATGGAACTTAAGTAGATCGAACGGAATCCGATAAACGTCGGTGCCATGATCGCGGTAAAGGACAGGCGCAGGATCAGATCGGTGAAGGTGGACAATACGGGGATGTTGACATCGCCGGCACCCTGCAGGGCGCCGTTTACGATCTGCTGCACGGTGTAAACAGGCAGCAGGATACACATGATGCGAAGATGCTCACTGCCACGCAGGAGCGCATCTCCCGATATGTTATAGATCCGCAGGATCGGCTCGGCAAAGACGAACATAAGAAAACCGATCACAAAGGAGATCAGTACCGTAAACCGCAGGGAGAACCGGATCCCGTTCTCGGCGCGCCGATGCTCGCCGGCCCCCATATTCTGCCCGACAAAAGAGGCGATGGCGCTGGCAACGCTGAGCGCCGGAATATGGATGAAGCATTCCGTTTTGTCCATCGTGGCAAATCCCTCGATGCTGGCGGGCCCGAATGAGTTGACCATTCGCTGCAGAAAGAGGTATCCGGATGCCTGTACCATCAGTTGCCCGGAAATGGGAAGGGAAAACCTGAGAAAAGGGATCAGTTCACGCGGATACAGGAAGGGCTCTCCCGTATCGGGAAATGCGGATGTGAAATTCCGCTTCAGATAGAGGAACGCCGAGATGCATGCGGCAACCTGTGAAGCAACGGATGCATAGGCTGCGCCGCAGACGCCCATTCCCATTCCGGGGACCAGGATCAGATCAAGGAGCAGATTCATGACAGCCGCCACGATCAGGAAGATCAGAGAACCGTTTGCATCACCGAACGAGCGGCAGGCACCGTAAAAGATCTGAAAGAGGATCTGGAAGACGATCCCGAAGGAATAGATGACAAGATAGTTTCTTGCATCTTCGTACATTTCGCCCGGAACGTCCAAAACAAGTGTCAGCACTTCTCTGTTCGTCCACAGGATCAGAGCGATAAAGGCAAAACTGATGAGAAACGAGAACGCAACGATCGAGACCAGCGCCTGACGGATCTTTTCTTCTTTCTTTGCGCCGAAATACTGTGCCAAAAGGATGTTGGTACCTGTGCCAAGTCCCATGGCGGCCGCAGAAGCGATCCATATGATAGGGCCTGATACACTGACTGCACCGAGTGCGGAAGGACCGACATAATTGCCCACAATGATGGAATCCGCCATTGTGTAGGACACCTGCAGGATCTGCGAGAGAATGATCGGCAGGGAAAAAGACAGTATCAGTCTGCGTTCGGAACCTTTTGTCAAATCAGCCTTCATTTCACCAACCCCACATACAAGTGAATGATAGTAGTATACCAATTAAGGAGAGAATATCACGACAGGGAGACGAATGTCAATGAAATGCACGCATGAAAACAGGAAATAAGATGCAAATTTATCAACCAAGGCATATTTTGCAGAAAGAGTGGTATAGAATAGTTGACAGCTTATATAGATAAGTATTATATTATTTTTAACTTGGAGACAACTTTTGGATCGAGAAACAAAGGTATTTCCGAGAGGGTAGCACAAAAAACAACTATGATGGAGGAAAGACCAATGAAAGGTTGGAAAAAACTGATTCCTATCCTGACAGCACTCAGCCTTGTCCTGAGCGGCTGCGGAAGCGCCGATCCGTCGGCAAAGGAACAAGCTCCCGGCGAAGCGACCGCAGACAGCGGTAAAGTACTTCGGGTGGGTCGTATGACAGAACTGTTTGACATGAACTCGGTGATCGCAACGGAGGCGGATTGCCTCGAGATCGTATCCGCGATCATTGAGCCGCTCTTCATTACATCGGAAGACGGTACACCCGCAAATGCGCTGTGTGAATCTTACGAAGTATCCGAAGACGGCACGGAATATACGTTCCACATTCGTAAGGAAGCGAACTGGATGGGGGGAACACCTGTAACGGCACATGATTTTGTCTTTGCATGGCAGAAACTGGTGTCACCGGATGTTGCATCTGAGTACAGCTTCATGATGGAAGTGGCTGCGGTTAAGAACGCAAGCCCGATCATCGCAGGTGAGATGGATCCCAAGGAACTCGGCGTATCCGCGAAGGATGATAAGACGCTTGTTGTAGAGCTCGATCATGCTGTTCCGTTCTTTTTGAATCTGATGACGTTCCCGAGCTTTTGCCCGATCAACCAGGCATATTACGAGGAGAAGGGAACGGATTATTCTTTAGGTGCTGAGAACCTGCTTTGCTGCGGCCCGTTCTATATGTCCGAATGGGAAGTCGGCGGCAATACCTATCAGCTTAAGAAGAATCCGGAGTACTGGGATGCGGACAACGTAAAGGTCGATCAGATCGATTTCCAGATCATCAAAGATCCGCAGCAGACCATGCTCGCATATGAGAACGGCGATCTTGACTATGTAAGACTTTCCGGTGAGCAGATCAGCAAGTACGAGGGTCAGCCCGGCTTCACACGCATCGAAGAGGGTTACCTGTGGTATTTAAGCCCGAACCTCAATCCCAAGAGCCCTGAGTACTCCTGCGGCCTTGAGAATGAGAATCTGAGAAAAGCGCTCGCGCTTTCATACGACAAGGATGCGATCTGCTTTGATATCCTGAAAGACGGTTCCATTCCGGCGGACTTTGCGATTCCGAACAGACTGGCGATCGGTCCTGACGGTAAGGACTTCAGAGAGACAGCAGGCACTTATCTGAAGACGGATAAAGAGAAAGCCAAGGAATACTGGGAGACAGCCAAGAAAGAGCTTGGTGTGAACGAAGTAACGATCGAACTGCTTTATGACGATTCGGATTCCACACCGCTGATCGCACAGTTTTTGCAGAGTGAGATGGAAGGAACGCTTCCGGGTCTTCACATCGAACTGAAGGCGCAGCCCAAGAAGAGCAGAACGCAGCTGATGCAGGATCGTGAATACCAGCTCGGTCTTACACGCTGGGGTCCCGACTATGCGGATCCGATGACATATCTTGATATGTGGACGACCGGTTCCGTATATAACTACGGCGAGTGGAGCAATGCCGATTACGATGCGCTGATCGAGGCTGCAAACGGTGAGCTTGCAACAGATCCCGCAACCAGATGGGAGAAGCTCAAAGAAGCAGAAAAACTTGTAATGGATCATGCGGTTATCCTTCCGGTATATCAGAAGGGTACGGCTGCAATGGTACGTGAGAATGTAAGTGGCTTGTATTTCTTCCCGGTCGGAGTAGGCACACTTTATAAATTCGTAGAAGTGAAGTAAGTAATAAAAAAAGAGCCGGGGCTGACAGCCCCGGCTTTATTAACAGAATTGGAGTAATCGTATGCTGAAGTACATTGAAAAAAGACTGTTGATCTCGGTCATAACGGTCTTTATCATACTGGGGCTCTTGTTTCTGATGCTGCACAATATGCCGGGGAGCCCCTTTAACGATGAGAAGATCACTGCGGTGCAAAGGGCGGCACTCAATGCAAAATACGGACTAGATCAGCCTTTGCATGTGCAGTTTATCAACTATATAAAGGCAATGCTGAAGGGAGACTTCGGCGTTTCCTATGTTATCCAGAAAAACATGCAGATCTCCGAATTGTTAAAAGCGAGGATCGGTGTATCTGTCAGGATCGGTCTGCAGGCCGTAGGGCTTGGTACACTGATCGGCATCGTTGCCGGTGTTCTGGCGGCGTTAAAGCGCAATTCCTGGATCGATACGTTTGCAACGGTCATCTCGGTCGTCGGCGTATCGTTCCCGTCTTATGTGTTCGCGCTTGCGATGAGCTATTATATTGGCTTTAAGATGAACTGGCTGCCGCTTCTTTATACGGAAAGCGATGCATTCCTTTCGTCGATCATGCCAACGATCTCGCTTTGCATGTTTTCTATGGCGACGGTGGCACGTTTTACGAGAACGGAGATGGTAGAGATCATGGGGAGCGATTATATGCTTCTGGCAGATTCCAAGGGTATCGGTGTTCTGAGACTCTTCGGTATCCACGGCCTTCGTAACGCGATGATCCCCATCATTACGGTTCTGGCACCGCTGACGGTGGAGCTTATGACAGGAAGCCTTGTGGTGGAGCAGATCTTTGCTATTCCGGGTATCGGAAGCCTGCTTGTTACGGCTATACAGTTCAATGATTACAATGTGGTGCTGGCTGTTGTCTTTGTATACAGCGTTCTGTTCATTCTGGTCATGCTGATCGTGGATGTGCTGTATTGCATAATTGACCCTCGCATCCGTCTGGCTAAGGAGAGTCGCTGATATGGAGAATATGGAAAAAAGAATGCTGACGGCCGAAGACTTCACGCCGGCAAAGCAGAATGAAATAGAGATCGAGAAAGCATATGCTTCCCAAAGTTTCTGGAAGGATGTGGTTTCCCGTTTTATCAAGAATAAAGGAGCAGTCTTCGGGCTGCTTATGATCCTGTTGATCGTCTTGATGTCCTTTGTGGGCCCGTCGATCAGCGGATATGATTATCGCACGCAGGATATGGACCAGCGCAATCTCCCGCCGCATATCGCCGGTATGGAGTATATCCCGTTCTTCTCCGGGGAGGAGACGGTCTATGTCGGTTCCAAGGCTTATGTGACCAATGTCTATGAAGATAAGGGGATCATGGATGTGACGCATATCTTCGGCACGGATTCGCTCGGAAGAGACCAGTTTGCAAGAGTCTGGACCGGCACACGCGTATCGCTTTATGTTGCACTTGTGGCGATCCTGATCGATACCTTTGTGGGCATGAGCTACGGCCTTGTTTCGGGATACCTTGGAGGGAAAACAGACTTTTTCCTGCAAAGGATCGTGGAGGTGCTCTCGACCATCCCGACGACGGTCATCGTAACGCTCCTTATCGTTGTGTTAAAACCGGGGCTTCTGAGTATTACGATCGCGCTGATGATCACCGAATGGATCGGCATGAGCAGGATCGCGAGAGCGCAGACGCTGCGCTATAAGGAAAGAGAGTTTGTGCTCGCATCGAGGACGCTTGGCGAGAGGACGCTTCCCATCATCTTCCGGGAGATCTTGCCCAATATTTTCGGACAGGTCATCGTCATGTGTATGATGACGATCCCGAATGCGATCTTTACGGAGGCTTTTCTGGCATTTATCGGTCTCGGTATTCCGGCGCCGCTCGCTTCGCTTGGATCTCTTATCAGTGACGGATTTAAGAATATGACCATGTATCCGTTCATGGTTGCCTGCCCGGTTGTCGTACTGGCGCTTTTGATGCTTTGCTTCAACCTGATGGCTGACGGACTGCGCGATGCATTTGATCCGAGAATGAAGGAGGCGTAGCAATGAGACAGAAATGTTTGGAGATCAGAGATCTGCAGATCTCTTTCGAAACGAGTGCCGGGATGGTACGCGCTGTCCGTGGCATTGACCTCGATCTTTACAAGGGAGAAGCGCTTGCGATCGTCGGTGAGTCCGGCTCGGGCAAAAGCGTGACGGTCAAAGCGATCATGGGCATCGCAAGCTCCAACCAGAAAACGGAGGCAGGTACGATCCTCTATACCTACGAACAGGACGGACAGAGCGTGACAAAAGATCTTCTCAAAATGTCTCCTGCGGAGATGCGCAGCAGGATCAAAGGTACGAAGATCGCAATGGTCTTCCAGGATCCCATGACATCGCTTGATCCTACCATGACGATCGGGATGCAGCTGATGGAAGGCATGATCCGCCATCTGAAACTGGATAAAAAGGCGGCAAAGAAGAGGGCAATCGAGCTTCTTGAGATGGTCGGCATTACGGATGCGGCCAAGCGCATCAAAAACTACCCGCACCAGCTTTCCGGCGGTATGCGACAGCGTGTTGTCATTGCGATCGCGCTTTCATGTAATCCCGAGATCCTGATCTGTGACGAGCCGACAACGGCACTTGATGTAACGATCCAGGCCAAGATCCTGGAACTGATCGCGGACATTCAGAAGCGACTTGGCATTGCCATTATCTATATTACCCATGACCTTGGCGTGGTCGCAAAGGTGGCGGATCACGTGGCGGTCATGTATGCGGGCCGCATCGTGGAAAAAGGAACAGCGGAAGAAGTCTTCCTGGATCCGCGTCATCCGTATACCTGGGGCCTTATGGAGAGCGTGCCGGATATCACGGCGGAGAAAACAAAGCGGCTTTATACGATCCCGGGTACACCGCCCAATATGATCGATCTTCCGGACGGAGATCCTTTTGCGGTGCGGAACCGTTATGCGTTGAAGGCAGATTTTATCGAAGAGCCGCCCATGTTCCCGATCAGCGGGACGCATGCGGCCGCGACCTGGCTTTTGGATCCGCGAACGCCACAGGATGTCGTGGAGCAGATGAATCCTTCAAATGGTACGAGGGGAGGAAACAGGGATGAGTGAGCCGCTTTTGGTTGTAGAGAATTTAAAACAGTATTTTAAGATCAGTAAGAACTACACGGTAAAGGCCGTTGACGGCGTTTCGTTCCATATCGATCCGGGCGAGACATACGGCCTTGTGGGCGAGTCCGGCTCCGGAAAGTCTACGATCGGACGATCGATCATCCGCCTTTATGACCCGACGGAGGGGACGATCCGTTTTGACGGGAGAGATATCTCCGGCAGGCTCGATCCCGAGAGCCGTTCGTATCTTCGTACGAAGATGCAGATGATCTTCCAGGACCCCATGGCGTGTCTGAATCCACGTAAGAAAGTTTCGGACATCATCGGGCAGGGACTGGATATCCATCATCTGTACAAAACCCGTGAAGAGCGGACGGAGAAGATCGAGCGGATCATGCGCAAGATCGGCCTTGCCAAAGAGCATGCAAACCGCTATCCGCATCAGTTTTCCGGCGGACAGAGACAGAGGATCGGGATTGCGCGTGCGCTTATCATGCAGCCCAAGCTCGTGATCGCGGATGAGCCGATCTCCGCACTGGATGTTTCCATCCAGGCACAGGTAGTCAACCTGATGAAGGATCTGCAGGAAGAACTTGGTGTAGCGTATCTCTTCATCGCGCACGACCTTTCAATGGTCAAGTACATCTCGGATCGCATCGGGGTCCTTCACCTGGGGCATCTGGTGGAGTCGGGCACAACGGAAGAGATCTTTGACAATCCGATCCATCCGTATACGATCAGCCTTCTTTCGGCGATTCCTGTTCCGAATCCTGCTATTGAGAAGAACAGAAAAGCGATCGAATACCACTATGAGACATCCGGGATCGATTATACGAAGGGGGAGCCGCGTACCGTATCCGGAACACATCGCGTGCTGGCGACCGAGGAGGAGTTCAAAGAGTGGACTTCAAAGAACGTATCATGGCGATAGAAGAGGCAGTATTTGCATATCTTGACGGCGATGAGGCAAGAGATAAGCTGATCGATATGGTTTGCAGGCTTGTGGGGATCGAGAGCGTTCGAAGCGATCCCAAACCCGGAAGACCGTTTGGAGACGGGCCTGCACATGCGCTTGCAGAAGCGCTGCGTCTTGCAGAAGAAAGCGGCTTTCAAACGACGGATTACGACCATGTGATCGGTGTGATCCGTTATAACGAGGAAGCGCCGCTCCTGGACATCCTTTGCCATGCGGATGTGGTTTCGGGAGGAGAAGGATGGACGGTGACTGACCCGTTTGCCCCGAAAGAGTCGGATGGGAAGATCTACGGAAGGGGCAGCGCGGATGACAAGGGGCCTTTTGCTGCGGCGCTCCTTGCGCTGATCGCGCTGAAGAAACAGGGCGTGAGGCTTCCCTTTGGCGTTCGGATCATCGTTGGGACGGATGAAGAGTGCGGCAGTGAAGACCTTGCGTATTTTCTGAAGCACGACCGTTTTGCACCGCACGTTTTCTCACCGGATGCGGAGTTTCCCGTGATCACGACGGAGAAGGGCATGTACCGCCCGCACTTTGAGAAAAGGGTGCCTGCAGGGAGCGCCGGCCTTCGCCTTGTATCCTTAAAGGGCGGAAGCAGTGTGAACGTGGTCCCTGCGCGCTGTGAGTGCGTGCTGGCGGAAGGAGCGAATGAGATCCGTCTCCGGACGGAAGGGAAGGAAGCGCATGCGTCATCACCCCATCACGGTGTCAATGCGATCACGGCCATGCTTCTGAATCTAAAGAAGATCGCGGAAGAAAAGCCTGCCCTTCGGGAGGATGAGGCGTTCTGTTCTTTGATGGATCTGTATGCACTGATGCCGCATGGGGACTATAAAGGAGAGGCGCTTGGGATCGCGGCGCATGACGATGTATCCGGTGATCTGACACTGGCTTTTTCCATGCTCTCTTATGACGGCAGTGTGATCAAAGGCCGCTTTGACAGCCGCCTGCCGCTTGGCACAGACAAAGAACGGTGTGCGGGGACGGTGCGGGAGCGATTCGATGCGATCGGGTTTTCTGTTCGGGGGACGGTGCATCCGCCGCATCACGTAAGCCCCGAGAGTCCTTTTGTCAGGACTTTATTACATGCTTATGAGACCTGTACGGGACTGGAGGGCAAGTGCTTATCAAGCGGTGGCGCGACCTATGTACATGATATAGAAGGAGGCGTTGCTTTTGGCTGTGAGATGCCCGGAAGAACAACGAATATGCATGGCCCCGACGAATGTGTGTGGACGGAAGATCTGATCCGATCCGCCATGATCTTTTCAAAGGTAATCCTAGACATTGAAAGTCAGAATAAATATAATTGAGTTGATTCGATTTCGTGCGAAAACGATTTTTGAAAGGACAGCAAATGGACTTTGATGGACTCAGGCCTCGCGGAGCAGTGATCGAGAACATCGAGAATTATATCGTAAGAATGGGTTTAAAACCCGGTGACAGGCTTCCGTCCGAGAGGGCGATGTGTGAGATGTGGCATGTGAACCGCATGACGCTCAGGAGCGGTATCGCACAGCTTTCGGAGGAAGGCGTCGTAATGCAAAAAGGCGGCTCCGGCACATACGTTGCGATCCCGAAGCTGGTTCGTAACCTGCAGGATAACCGCGGCTTTCATCATGCTGCCGTTGCGGCCGGACGCAAAGTGGAAAGCAGGGTGCTTACCTTTGAACGGGCCGAGGCGGATAAGAAGCTTGGCCGTCTGATGAAGAAGGCACTGGGGCATAAACTCTGGCATCTCGTGCGCCTGCGGCTGATGGACGGCATTCCGGTGTCGCTTTCCGGCATCTATCTGGATGCGGCACTTTTCCCCGGATTGGATGAAAAAGAGATCGGGAATGACTCTCTTTATGAGATCATCCGTAAGGAATACGGAGTTGAGCCGTACAGCGGTGAAGAGACTCTCAGCATCGCTTACTGTACACCTGAAGAGGCGTCGCTTCTGGAGACATCTGAGAACGCTGCCGTGATCCTGCAGAGCGGGACGACGCTGGATGAGGATAAGATGATCTTTGAGTTCTTTAAGGAGATCACGCTTCCCAAGTACATCAGTTTTTCCAGCCGGCTGATCCGCCGATGATCTTTCGGGATAAAGGAGAGAAGCATTGCAAAAACAGAAAAAGGTGGATTACAATTCCCCCATGTATCTGCAGCTTCGTGAGCTGATCAGATCCAAGATCGAGGATGAAGAATATGCATCCGGGACTGCAATCCCATCTGAAAACATCCTGGCGGCGACGTATGGCGTAAACCGCCTGACTGTGCGCAGTGCAGTGGATGCGCTTGTACAGGAAGGGATCTTAAAGCGCGTGCAGGGCAAGGGCGTCTATGTGACCACGGTATATGAGCGCGATCTGGAAGTACTCGGCGGCTTCACGCAGACCATGAACGAGCGCGAGATATCCGCAAAAAAGAAGATCCTGCAAAGAGGTGAGCGCCCTGCAGGGGACAAGATCGCATCGATCCTCAATCTGCAGCCGGATGATCCGGTATATTATGTGCGCAGGCTCGACTATGCGGATGATGAACCGATCGGCATACAGGAGATCTACATTCCGCTCAATCTGGTTCCGAACATCGAGAAGGTCGACCTGACCATTTTCAGCATGTTTGAGATCTACCAGTTTTATGGGATCCAGCCTTCTTATGCGGACCAGACGCTTGATCTTGTCAGACTGATCGCATCGGATGCACGCCTTTTGGGGATCCCCAAGGAGCAGAGCGTGTTCCGCTTCTGCGATATCACTTATACGGAAGACGGCCGTGCCATCGAGTACTGTAAAGCGTACACGCGCGGGGACCGAAGCAACTTCCATGTACATTTTCAGAAAGAAGCATAAAGAACGGGCGACTCGTTATGAGCCGCCCTTATCATTTGGAGGATAAAGTTCTGCAAATCTACGCATAAATTCTATAAGCACGGATGCCTGCGATCTGCCGGAAGAATGACATGCTTCTGCAAAGGAAATGGTCAATGATTTGGGCAATTTGTATGATTTACTGATCATGTCGTTTTTTTCACACCAGCGTTCTTGCGGTGTCTTTATTTTTTCATCCATCTCAATCGTCCTTATGTATTGCGTCACATGCCAGACTATGATACAGTAAAGCCAAGGGAGCCGAAACTCCCCTGCCTTACTATTGAAACAGTTTTATCAGGATTAAAATCCAACCAACAAGAGACACAATCTTGATGGTGAGCTTCTCAACTTCGGCGAAAAGTTTGAGAAGCTCTTTTACTGTTTCCGTAAGGGCTTGGATCTTATTCTTCACAAGTCCATCCTCCTTACAAGAGTATGATGACATAGGTGCACCTATCGGTCAATACACTTTTTATCGATTATCAAACTCCTTCCCACACATGCACATACCTGCAAGGGAAGGAGTTTTTAATGGACCACGCACCCCGTCCCCATGGCTCATATTTATTTGCCAGATCATGTCCGTATGACGTAAAATGGTCTATGGAAAACGAAAAGAAATACGGATCGGAGGTTATGATGAGCTGTATAAATAAGAAACTTTTGGGGCTTACGGCAGCAGTTGCGCTGTTTGCGGCAAATGCGCTTCCTGCATCGGCGGCGCCGGCTTCCAACATGATCATGATGAACAACGTGACGCCTTCCATGCTGAGCGCCGACTATTGGCTGGGTGATTCGGGAGATAAGATCCTTCTTGGTTCTGAGGGGATCGATGCGGCAAATAACGCGAATTACAATACACCGGAGACGTGTATGGTAAGGCTTGCTGCAGAGCCTGATACATACGATGGGATCGCACTTCGGGATTCTCTTGCATCGTTTGAGGATCCGAAGGGACTCTTCCTTCATGCAAAGCCTGTGACGGCTGCATATTATGAAACGATCAGGAAGAACATCGCGGGCACCAAGGCTCAAAGTGACATGCATGTCGGGTACGGTATCATGTCATCGCGCGATGTGATGAAGAATCTGCCGACCATGGACGATCTTTCCGATGATGTGACTGATCCTGAATGGGACAATACCGCGCTCTCGGCTATCATGATCGGAGAACCGGTTCTTACCTATGTGCAGACGGCTGATGGCATGTTCACCTATGTGAAGGGAACGATCTGTTCAGGGTGGGTCCGCACGGACAGCGTTGCGCTCTGCAAGGACAAGGCAGAGTGGCTTGACCTGCAGCAGCCGGATGATTTTGTCATTGTGACAGGTGAAGATGTCCACCTGGAAGAAAGCCGGGCGTGCCCTGCGGTATCGGAGCTGTCGCTCGAGATGGGAACGAAGCTTCGTCTCTCCGATAAAACGGGCGGCGTGAACAACCGCATGTCCTGGTATAACTATGTGGTGGATATGCCGGTACGCGCGAGTGACGGAAGCCTTACGATCGTGCCCGTTATGATCCCCGCAAACCGCGATGTACACGTTGGGTATCTACCCTTTACGCAGAAGAACCTGCTTACGCAGGCGATGAAGGCGCTTGGCAACCGGTACGGATGGGGCGGAAGCCTGCATGCGCAGGACTGCTCCGGGTATGTCCGCCAGGTGTATCTGTGCTTTGGCATGGAGCTGGCGCGCAATACGACCTGGCAGGCAGCGATGCCGGTTCGCAGGATCGACCTTGCCGGGTTGTCATCCGAAGCAAAAAGTGCCATCCTAAGGGAAGTACCTGCGGGTGCGATCCTGCAGTTCCCGGGGCATGAAATGCTGTATCTGGGTGCTGAGGGAGATGATTTCTATACGATCAACGATGTCAGCTCCCTTGCAATGATCAATGATGAGACCGGAAAGCTTACGAAGATGCGTGGCCGCTGCGTTGTGATCAACGGACTGAAAGATACAAAGCGCACGAATGGAAAGAGCTGGTTTGATCAGCTCACGCGAGTGATCATCCCGTGGGAGAAATAATAGATTCGGAAAAGAAAAGCATTTGCCGGCATAGGAGGAGTAGAATATGGGCTTTTTTCCCAAGAAGGTAAAGGCAGAGGTGGTTGGCGAGCAGCCGTCCAAGGCAGCCAAAGTGATACGCGCCGTTACGGCGGTGGTCATCGCTTTGATTGTGGTCGGTGTACTTTTCAGTTGCTTCTATACGATCGATGAGCAGAGTAACGGTGTCATCACACAGTTCGGCGAAGTCATCAAAGTGGAGACGGCGGGTTTTCACTTTAAAGCACCGTGGCAGGATCTTGCCGAGGTTGACATGACAACGCACGGCACGGGACTTGGATATACGGTGTCCGAAGACGGTCAGAATATCACGGATGAGGACAACGGTATCATGATCACGTCTGACTTTAATCTTTTGAATATCGATTTCTATTTGGAATACCGCGTATCGGACCCGGTAGCGTATCTTTTCAATTCGCTTGAGCCGGAGTCGATCCTGCAGAATATCGCGCTTGCCAATATCCGTACGGTCGTATCAAACTATACAGTTGATGAAGCGATGACGACCAAGAAAGGTCAGATTCAGGCGGATGTGAAGGAAGCGATCTTAAAAGAGCTAGCGGAATGCAATATCGGTCTGACCGTTGTGAACATCACCGTGCAGGATTCCGCACCGCCGACAGAAGAGATCGTGGCTGCGTTCAAGGCCGTAGAGACGGCAAAACAGGGCGCTGATACAGCGCGCAATAACGCGTACCAGTATCAGAATGAGAAGATCCCGAAAGCCGAGGCGGACGCCGATGCGATCATCCAGCAGGCGAATGCAACGAAAGAAGCAAGGATCGCGGAAGCGGAAGGCCAGGTATCCCGTTTTAACGAGATGTACAATGAATATCAGAAGTATCCTTTCATTACGAAGCGTCGTATGTTCTACGAGAAGATGGAGTCGATCCTGCCTAAGATCAAGGTTGTGATCTCGGACGGAAAGACGCAGACCATGTATCCCATTGATTCGTTCTCGAGCATGCAGGTGGCGCCGGCGGAAGCGGCAGAGTAGGAAAGGAGGCTGATCTGTTATGAAAAAAATATTGAAATCAGCGATCATTCCCGTTGTACTGGTGCTGGGGATCATCCTGTTTGGTATGGTCGCTTACACCGTAGAACCGAACGAAGCAGCGATCATTTTAAATCTCGGCAAGATCAAGTCCGTAGAGACGGCACAGGGGATCCATTTCCACCTGCCGTTTGTTGAGAATGCGACATTTATCTATACCGGAGACATGCTGTATGATATTCCGGCATCGGATGTTATCACTTCGGACAAAAAATCCATGATCGCCGATAACTATGTCATCTGGTCCGTACAGGATCCGACCAAGTATTACCAGACGCTCGGCGGGCTTGCTCCCAGAGCGGAAGAGCGTATCGGCGCGGCTGTTTACAATGCAACAAAGAACACGATCTCTTCGATGACGCAGGAGGAGATCATCGCGGCTAGAGGAAGCACCCTGACCGATATGATCACCAGGGAAGCAAACTCGGATATCACGCAGTATGGGATCCTGATCGATCTTTCCGAGATCAAGGCACTTGACCTGCCGGAAGACAATAAGCAGGCGGTTTACGACCGTATGATCTCCGAGCGTAATAACATTGCGGCGGGTTACGCCGCAAAGGGTGAAGCAGAGGCGCAGAAGATCCGTAACGAAACGGACAGGCAGACCAGTATCAAGACCGCGAACGCAAAGAGCCAGGCTGAGAAGCTCAAGGCGGAAGGCGAAGCAAGATATATGCAGATCCTGTCTGATGCGTATAATAATGAAGACAAGGCGGAATTCTACAATTTCACAAGAGGTCTTGATTCACTCGATGCGCTTGTGGGATCGGATAAAACGCTGATCCTCGATAAGGATTCCGAATATGCAAGGCTTCTTTACGGGAAGCAATAGAATGAGGGCTTGCGTGCCATACAAGGCACGGAAGTACAGAGGGATGAGGAGATATTATGTCAACTGATAATAAGAAAAAGCAGGCCGCAGTCGGACTTATCCTCGGACTTGTGGGCGGTGCAGTGATCCTGGCGATCGCTGCCGCTGCATACTTTTTTATCTGGCCGAAGTTTAAGGGCGGGGAACAAAAGGAGACAGAACAGGTCGCAGAGACGGCAAGTGAGGCTTCTGAAAAGGAAGAGACTGAAGCCGAAAGCATGACCGCGGAAGAATACGTGGATTCGATCAAATATCTGAAGGACGGCTCGTGGGTCGGATATCTTGAAAAGAGCGGTAAGGAAGAGTGGGAGATGAGTTATCGCATCGACGGTCTCCAGGATGTGGATTGTTACCTTGCTGCTTTTCCGTATGACTTTGACGGTGATGGGGTGGAAGAGGTACTCCTTGTTGACAGAGATGAAAACCGTCAGCTGAAGCTTGCGATGATGACCTTCCCGGATGGGAAGCCGACGGAAGCAGGCACCTTTTTCACAGGGCTGACGATTAGCGATTGCTTAAGTAACGGAGATGCATGTGACGTGCAGGATGTATATCTGTTCACAGACGGCGAAGGCAAGACGAGGATCGGGCTGGAGACATCCGGATGCGAAGGCTTTCGCGCGGACGGAACACGCATCGGTTTTGAGGCGCTCTCCTTTGAGGACGGAAAATTTGTATCGCTCGGGACTGCATCCTATGAGGGCTCTGACGGCGAGAATACCGGCGTGACAGACAAGATCGAGGAGCTCATCGGCGTACCGGTGAACTGGACGGAGCTTTTTACGCGGCGCCACAGAGTGTATGATTATGTCGCGGATTACCGGGATATTTTCAGCGTGATCACGGACTGCACGATCAAGACGGACGGTGACCGTGAAGAGTACTGGGCCTGGAGCGAATCAGGACAAGAGCCATTTGAGATTTCAAACATTCATGCAGGCCCGCAGGGAGCAAAGGAGCAGATCAAGGCATCCGACTATGATTTCGGCGGGGCGTATATCGACTATATCAAGGAAGCGGAGAAGGGGGATGAATACGGTAAGCCAGATGGCTACGACATTTTCTACGTATCCTTTGATGCGGCGCCTCTTCTCTATGTGCGCGGGAATTCGACTGCAGCGGGTGACAGGCTCGTTTCCTTTAAGGACGGTAAGTTGACGGAGCTTTATTGCTACAACTATGGCGTGTCCTATGATCCGGTGGGCGGCGTTTTTGCGGACCGCGGCGGTCATATGGACGAGTATTACGATGATATCTACACCCTGGAGGACGGTGCGTTCAAGAAGATCGCGTCCGGTACATACGGCGCGGAAGATAACGCAAATGTGCAGTTTGATGAGGCGGGCGAGCCAATCTACCAATACTTCTGGGAAGAAAAGCCCGTAACCAAAGAAGAGTATGAAGCAGCGCTTCAAAAGGTTTACAATACGGAGATGGCATGTGAGCCGACCGTTCAGAGTGCGGACGATGTGATCGAAGTGATCGAACAGTACTATAGATGAGCCAGGGGGACGGGGTTCCCGGCTCAAAATCAGAACAGACCGTATCCGAAAGGAGCGGTCTGTTTTTGCATGTCGCGGTTAGTCCGCTTTTGACGGAAGAAACAAATGGGAAAGCCCCATTTTATGCGGGTATACAAAGATCGCGACGCCGTATTGAATGCCCATTTTGCCTGTGTTATCGTCTGCTTGTGAGAACGAATTCTCACAAACAACAGGAGGGTTAATATGGGAACTGAAAGAAAGATCGGAATGCAGGATATCGCGGTTATGAGCGTGCAGTACGCTCAGTATTCATTTGACTATTTTTTGAAGTCAATGGAAACATGTGGTGTAAAAAATGTCGACATGTGGGGCGGCGCACCGCACTATTGCAGACTGGATTACAATACGTCCGGAGAGGCGGCAAAAGCGATCCGCGAGCTGAAAGACCGCATGGCTGCACGTGGAATGAAGACCGTTATGTACACACCGGAGACACTGGCTTATCCGTACAGCTACAGCACTTCCAATGATGCGCTTCGTTTAAGAACGATCGAATATATGAAGCATGCCATGGAGGATGCATTGGAGTTCGGAACGCATTATTTGTTTATGAATACGGGCTGCCACAGCCGCGATATGGACAGAGAAGAAGGAATGAAGCGTACGATCGAGAGCTATGCGGTTTTGTGCGAATATGCAAAACGTTACGGCGTAGAGCTTGTGTTTGAACAGCTTCAGCCCTATGAGAGCGATCTTTGCATCAATATCGACGATATGAAGAGAATCGTGAAAGAGGTGAACTCGGATGCGCTGAAGATCTGCATCGATATTACGGCGATGAATGTTGCCGGTGAGACGCTGCAGCAGTATTTTGATGAATTTGGCAAGAAACTTTACTGGGTACACTATTCTGACAGTCATCACTTGGCTTTGGGAGAAGGCGATTACGGCAGAGAAAAGCTTGCCGACATGATCCACACTCTGGAGAGGAACGGATACGAAGGGCTTCTGGATCTGGAGATCAACGATTCCGTCTATCTGGAGGATCCGCATGCCGCGATCGCCAAGTCCGTGGATTACCTGAAAACGCTCCTTGTTGCAAAAGCTTTTAGTTGGGGCTAAAGAAAATCGGGGAAAAGCCGATACATATTATGCATGGATGGTACTGCGTTTCAAAGGATTGAGATGCAGTACCTTTTTTACCGCCGGACCTTTTCGGGGGCGGTGCAGTCTTGACTGACGGAGTGACTGCGGAAAGGAGAAAACATGTCGATCGGAGGAGTAGGTGCTTTCGGTAGCGCCATGCAATTTGAAGAAGCAATAAAAAGCAGAAAGAAGCGGGACGGAGCGGCTTATGCGGCAGACTTTACTGATGCGGAAGAACTGAGCTTTGCAGAGCTTGTCGGCAAGACAAGGAACCGGTTCGAAGAGTTTGAGAAGATTGAAGAGAACAAAATGACAGATGGTCAAAAAGACGATCTCAGCCTTGCAGACCTTATCGAGCAGCTCGAGGGACAGCAGAATCTTACCGCACAGGAGCTTCGGAAAAAGGAAGACTGGCGCACCATGTCTGCCGAAGACTGGGATGGTCTGATGAAGGATGTTGACGATTATATAGAAGCATGGCGTGAGCGACTCAAAGAGATGAAAGAAGTGCAGGAAGAGGCTGCGCAGAAAGCCGCATCACAGGCTGCGCCCGATCAGAAAACGCTTGCAGCATCGACAGCAGCACTTCACGCAGCAGCATCCGGCTTTGCGGGGGAAGCACCGACTGATGATAATGATGGCGATAATCCTGATGCCGAGCAGGTGCCGGCACAGGAAATGCACGGCAAGCCGGGCCACAGTAAGAACTGGACCAGGAATCTGGAAACCGACGACCAGTCGATCCTTCGAGAGGCAAAAGCGGCACAGAAATCAGAGAAAATGGCGCTCTCCAAAATGCAGGAGATCCGGCTGACCGAAAGCAGGATCATAGGGGATTCCCGCGCCGAAAGCGCGGCAGAAAGCGTCCTCAAGAAAAAAGATAAAGAGGAAGAATTCAATCAGTTTAAGGTTTTGTAAATGAAATCCAAATAGACTGGAAAGTATGCTATGATAAAAGTGCAGGGAGGTGAAGCCAATGATGTATCCGTTTATGACGTTGGATAATGATACAGAAGTAGTTCATTCTGAAAGGCAGGGTGACGGCCGGGTAAAAGTGTATATTGAGACACCGGATGAGAAAGACGGCTTTCATCATGCTGTTTGCTGGCTTCCTGAGTACACTTGGGAAGATATAAGCGGTTACGAAGATTCCGAGCTTTCCCGATACAAGAAATTTGTGGTTGATAACGCCCATTTGATCATGGAATTTGCCGATAAAGGAGGATTTCTTAATGCCTCAAATCTTTAAGATCGGCTCATATTGGATATACTTTTGGGCGAATGAAAACAAGCCTCTGGAACCGATTCATGTGCATGTTGCAGAAGGTAAGCCGGTAGAGAACTCTACGAAAATCTGGATCACCCAAAGCGGGAAGTGTCTGTTATGTGATAACTCTTCCTATATACCGGAGAAAAAGCTAAAACTGATCATTCGTATGATCGAAGCAAACAGTGATGAGATCATTGATAAATGGAAACGTTTTTTTGGAGAAGTGCGATATTATTGTTGAGAGTAGTGTAAAAGCAAGCAGGTTTGTCTGCGGTCTAAGGCCTCGGCTGATTAGCCGAGGCCTTTTCTTCTAAAAATTGGCATACATCCGCTTTCTTTATTCGAGAAATGATTGAGACAAGAATATAGAGTATGATATGATTTATATGTAATCAGTTGGTTATGCAGATGCCTATTTTAGGGCAGGACGGAGGAAATATGCCAACGATTGAATTGATCCGTGACAGGCTTACACCTGTGTTTAATGCTCATCATGTAAAGCAGGCGGTTCTTTTTGGTTCATACGCCAAGGGAAGCGCCAGTGAGACCAGTGATATTGATATATTTGTGGATAGTGGACTGCGTGGCCTGCGATTTTACGGATTGTTAGAGGACGTGGTCAATGCATTTGATTGTCCGGTAGACTTGATTGATTCATCTCAAGTCAAAAAAGGATCGAAAGTGATGCAGGAGATTGAAAGAACAGGTGTAAAGATTTATGGGGAGTAAAGATAAAGAGATTCTTCTTAAAATAATGTCTCATCGCATCGTACATGGGTATGAGGGTGTTGATTTACGAATCGTATGGGATACGGTTAAAGAGGATTTGCCTTCTTTGGAAAAAGGCCTTAAAGGAGATTGTTTAGCAAAAAGGACATCCGTATGGATGTCCTTTTATATCGTGCAGGAAAAGGGGTGAGGCGGATCAAGAAAAAGGTCCGGTGGACCTTTTTCCCGCCGAACCGACCGAGCAAGCCGTCCCGCCGGCTTGGGAGACAGAACCCGCTTGCGAAGCAAGCGGATTCAAGTCCGTTCCTGCGCAAAAAAGGACATCCGAGTGGATGTCCTTCTTCGTGCAGGAAAAGGGACTTGAACCCTCATGAGCGCAATGCTCACACGGACCTGAACCGTGCGCGTCTGCCAATTCCGCCATTCCTGCATGTATGTATTGTGCTATCACCGACGTTTATCTATCGGCGACTGTTATAATATAGCAAACTTACAAACAATTTGCAAGTACTGATTTCGGACGATTGCATTTATCTTAAAATCAAAATAAGATACAAGAGAGAATATGTGTGAGATCCTATGCGGGAAGGAGAATAACAGTGAAAAAGAAATGTGTGATATACCCGGTCATTGCAACGATCACACTGGCAGCTGCGACTGTTTTATCAGGCTGCGGCAGCAAGGAAGAGGAGCAGGCGGCACCGCCCGCAGTAAAAGAAGAGACCGCTAAGGAGACGGAAACCGCGCCGCAGGCGCAGGAGCCCGCCAAAGAGATCGAACCGGGCGATCATGTCCTTTTATCACCCGGAGCAGACATCGTTTATATCGTGGACGGCTCCGGCAGGAAAATTCGTGAATACGACCTGGAAGAGATCCGGAAATACCCGAATCTGGAGTCGTTTTATGTAAACTCATATTCGTTCGTCGGTGAGAAAGACGGTGTTCTTATTTTCTACGAGTCCAATCAGTATCCGTGGCGCGATGAATACGGCTGTGAGGTCTATGCCGTCGATACAAAGGAGCAGACGGTGACGATCCTTGATTCCGACGAGGGCGAAGGGATCGATATCAACCGGGCATCGCTCTATAAAGATGCCGTCTATACGCTCCGGACAGAGGGCGGATCCTATCACGAGAATATGATCGAGGGCACGCCGGCATCAGGGCTTAAGGTCGGACGATCCCCATATGATAAAGTCCTTTCGAAGATCTCGCGCGATCAATATGATCTCATCATGTCCGAGTTTGCCTATGAGAGAGGCAGCGTGACACAGAGCTTTACGGAAGCGGGCTATCTCCTTGTATTTGACCAGTCCGGAGAGCAATACCTGAAACTCACATCCGATGGAAAGATGACGCCGCTCTCTTCCATGCCAAAGCGCAATGAAGTCGTCTGCCATTATGATGCATACGGGATCGTTTACGAGCACTATCAGGCAGAGGGTGAGCCGGATGCGAGCGGGATCTACTATCTGGATCTGCAGACGGATCAAAAGAAAAAACTGTTGGAATATGCTGCAGATCAGGCATATACCAATGTACTGACTTATCACGGCGGCCTTGTATACGTGGTGCAGGAAGATCAGTCCGAGTACGGTCATTCCGGGTACCTTGTGGTGGCGATCGATCCGCAAACAGGGACGCGCACAGATCTTTTCACAGAAGAGGATACGCCTGGGATCGGCTATGAGGTTCGAGGCGGAGATGTCCGCAACGGGCTTCGGATCATCAGCGGCGATCTCTACTATCCTGCCATAGTCGGCAGCGACTTAAAATGGGTCCGCGTCGGAGAAAACGGTGAGGGGCGCGAAGACATCGGCTGCCCGATCCAGGAATTACCTTCACTCAAACTGGGGCAGATCACTTATGAGAGCGATGAGATCAAGTGTCCATATTGCGGGACGACTCTGTACCGGTTCTATGCCGAGTGCTTTAGAGTGAATGATGATGTATCGCCTGAATCCGCAAAGATCAATGCGGATCTGAAGGATGCGTTCTTAAAGTTCCCCGAGCAGGATCTGGAGTATCAGAAGACGCTGGAGCGTGACGACAGCGAATGCGAAGAGCATAAGGAATATCCGGATCAGTACGGCGAGACATACGAATCCAGAGTCGGCGAAGTAAAGATCATGAGGGATCGTTATCTGGTGGTCTATGAGAGCAGCTACTGGTACGGCGGCGGTGCGCACGGACAGCCGGGCTTTGGCCAGTTTATGTATGACCTGAATACGGGCAGGCGTATGACGATACAGGACTTCTTCGATGGCAGCGAAGAAGATTTCAAGAAGCTCTGCGCGGAGAAGACCGTGGAAAATATGCAAAGCTACGGCGCAGAGGAGAGCCCGTATTTTGAGACGGATCCGGACATTGTATATCAGAGTGCATACGAGCAGAACGGATTCCTGTCACAGGTGGACTTCATGGAGGACGGCGTGTATCTGGTATATCCGCCTTATGAAATGGGACCGTTTGCGTCCGGTTTTATCGAAGTAAAGCTTCTGGATGATTCCGTTTACGATTAAAGATAATTGATATATTCATGAAAAAGTGAAAGACTTCCGGCCGAAGTCTTTCATTTTTTTTGTATAAGTATTGATTTTCAACAAAAAGATAGGAATAATGAAAGAAAACGCTTTAATACGATAAAGACAAGAGGGGAATACCATGTGGCAGAAAAATTGTTACAGGATCGTCGTAAAGGTCGGTACCTCCACGCTCACGCATGACTCGGGTGCGGCAAATCTGCACAGCATCGAGCGTCTGGTGCGTGTGCTCGCGGATCTGGAGGGCTACGGTCATGAAGTGATCCTGGTATCGTCCGGCGCGATCGCGATCGGCAAGTCCAAACTGAATCTGCAAAAGCGTCCGACGGAGCTTCGCATGAAGCAGGCAACGGCAGCGGTCGGACAGTGCAGACTGATGCATCTGTATGATCAGTTTTTCGGAGAATACAACAGGGGTGTCGCACAGATCCTGCTGACGGATGAGGATGTGGCGGATCCTGTCAGGAGAGAACATTTAAGCGGTACGTTTGCGGCGCTTCTTGAACTGGGCGTGATCCCGATCGTCAACGAGAATGACTCGGTCTCCTCGGCCGAGATTGAGACGGGTGCCCAGAAAGTACTCGGTGATAACGATACGCTGTCCGCGATCGTGGCAAAACTGTGCAACGCGGACATACTGATCCTCTTATCGGATATTGATGGGCTCTATGATGCGGATCCGCATACCGATCCAGATGCAAAGATGATCCATACCGTCAACGATATCGCGAAAGTGGAAGGTCTCGCAGGCGGCGTCGGCACCTGGAGAGGTACCGGCGGCATGATCACGAAGATCCAGGCTGCAAAGATTGCAACGCAGGCAGGCTGCGATATGGTCATTTCCAATGGCTCCAAGCCTGATCTGATCTATGATATCGTGGCTGGAAAAGAAGTCGGCACAAGATTTCTGGCACAGAAGGATGTGTAAGACGGCGAAAATGCTTTGAGATGGGGAGAAAACGATGACAGTACTGGAGCAACAGGGCGAGCAGGCGCGCGTGGCTGCAAAGAGACTTGCCACTGCGTCAACAAGGCGCAAAAACAAAGCGCTTCTTAGCATGGCGGAAGCAATCGGCTTACGAAGAAAAGAATGGCTGGCGGCCAATGAAGTTGACATAACAAAGGCGAGAGAAGACGGTATGAGTGAACCGATGCTTGATCGCCTGAAGCTGACGGATGCGCGTATTGACGGGATCATCCGGGGGATCCGCGAAGTCGTGGAGTTGCCGGATCCGATCGGCTGTGAATACGATGAAGTGATCCGTCCGAATGGCCTCAAGATCGTAAAAAGGAGTGTGCCGCTCGGCGTGATCGCCATCATCTATGAAGCACGTCCGAATGTCACGGTAGATGCCGCGGCGCTGACGCTGAAGTCCGGCAACGCCGTGATCCTAAGAGGCGGCAAAGAAGCGATCGAATCAAACAAAGCCGTCATAAAGATCATGCGCGCTGCGATCGAAGCGGCCGGTCTTCCTGCCGACTGCGTTCAGCTCGTTGCAAGCACGGACCGTGAGAGTGCAAATGAACTGATGCATCTTAATCAGTACGTGGATGTACTGATCCCGCGAGGCGGACGGGGACTAATCAGGAGCGTGGTGGCAAACGCAGGGGTTCCGGTCATTCGGACGGGAGAGGGTGTATGCCATGTCTATATTGACGAAGATGCCGATCTTGAGATGGGAGCGAAAATCCTTTATAACGCCAAGTGTCAGCGCCCGAGCGTATGTAACGCGGCAGAATGCGTGATCGTGCATGAGAGCGTTCTGGAGGCTTTTTTCAAGGAGGCACTGCCGCTTCTTGATGAGAAAAAGACGATCCTTCGATGTGACGAGCGCGCCCTTGCGGTCCTTGGCGACAGGGCTGTTCCTGCGACGGAAGAAGACTGGGATACGGAATACGGTAACTATACATTGGCTGTTAAGACGGTCGACAGTCTTGAGGAGGCAATCGCTTTTATCGATGCCCATACGACAGGACACTCCGAGGCGATCGTGACAGAAAACGATGAGCATGCGGCAGAGTTTTTGAACCGCATTGACGCGGCGGCAGTCTATGTGAATGCTTCGACGAGGTTTACAGACGGAGGAGAATTCGGTCTGGGCGCGGAGATCGGCATCTCAACGCAGAAGATGCATGCCCGCGGACCGATGGGACTGAAAGAACTGACGTCTTACAAATATGTTGTTGTCGGCGCAGGACAGGTCAGAGAATGAAGAGGTTTACATAACGCCATTAAACCACAAGCAGACACACTGTTTACATAAAACTACAGGAGAATATGAAAATGACTACATACGGGTTTATCGGATGCGGCAATATGGGCGGTGCGCTCGCGCGCGCGGTCTGCCGCAGGACCGATCCGAAAGATGTGTATCTTGCAAACAGGAGCCGAGAGAAGGCGGAAACACTGGCAAAGGAGCTTGGCGCGAATGTCTCTTCTAATGAGACGATCGCGCGGGAGTGTGACTATATCTTTCTTGGCGTGAAGCCGCAGATGATGGAGGAGATGCTGTGCGGCATTCGCTCTTTTCTCAAGGAAAGGAAGACTGTGCCGGTCCTTGTGACGATGGCGGCGGCGCTTGCAATCGGGGATATCAGGCGGATGGCGGATACGGATTGTCACATCATCCGGATCATGCCCAATACGCCCGTTTCCGTGGGAGAAGGCGTGATCCTTTATACATGTGATGAGGCTGTTACGGATGATGAGAAAAGGAGCCTGCTCGATGTCCTTTCCGATGCCGGAATGTGCGTCGAGATGCCGGAGAAGCTGATCGATGCGGGAAGTGCTCTTTCGGGGTGCGGGCCGGCGTTTGCGCAGATGTTTATCGAAGGCCTTGCGGACGGTGCCGTTGCCTGCGGCGTTCCGAGAGCCGATGCGACAAGACTTGCGGCGCAGATGCTTCTAGGCAGCGCGAAGCTTACGATCGAATCAGGCAAGAGCCCCGGAACACTCAAAGAAGAAGTCTGCTCGCCTGGCGGGACCACGATTCAAGGCGTACGCGTTCTGGAAGAGCGTGCTTTCGGCGGCGCGGCAATGGATGCCGTGATCGCTGCGTATGAGAAGACGATTCGGCTGAAAGCGAAATAGACACATGATACAAGCTAGTTGACATAACATGGAGGACGAAATATAGGACAGTTGGCATAACGTAGAATCAAGGAGGGTATATATGGGCGAAAGATCCAAAGTTTACTTTACAGATTTCAGAACCATGATCGGAACGCCGCTTACGGCAAAACTGCAGAAACTGATCAGAAAGGCAGGTATCGGCGAGATCGACATGGATGGCAAGTTCGTTGCGATCAAGATGCATTTCGGAGAGCTGGGCAACCTCGCGTACATCCGCCCGAACTATGCAAAGGCGGTCGCGGATGTGGTGAAGGAACTCGGCGGGCAGCCTTTTCTCACAGACTGTAATACACTCTATCCGGGCAGCCGTAAAAATGCGCTCGATCATATGACCTGCGCGGAACTGAACGGGTTTAACTCCATCACGACGGGATGCCATGTGATCATCGGAGACGGCCTTCGCGGCACGGACGAGATCGAAGTGCCCATTGAAGGTGGTGAGATCTTCAAGACCGCACTCATCGGACGAGCGGTCATGGATGCGGATGTCTTCATCTCGCTTACACACTTTAAAGGGCATGAAGAAGCGGGCTTTGGCGGTACGATCAAGAACATCGGCATGGGCTGCGGAAGCCGTGCAGGCAAGATGCAGCAGCACATGGACGGAAAGCCGCATGTGATCGAATCGAAATGTCGCAAGTGCGGACGCTGCGCAAAGGAGTGCGGCTCCGATGCAATCGATTACAAGAACGGCACCGCGCATATCGACCAGGACATCTGCAAAGGATGCGGGCGTTGTATCGGCGCCTGTGCGTTTGATGCGATCGAGAACAACAACTGGGATGCGGCGGAGAATCTGGGCCGAAGAATGGCAGAGTATACGAAGGCCGTTGTTGACGGCAGGCCCTGTTTTCACATATCACTCGTACAGGACATCTCGCCTAACTGCGACTGCCATGGAGAAAATGATGCGCCCATCCTGCCTGATGTCGGTATGCTGGCATCGTTTGACCCCGTTGCGCTTGATCAGGCATGCGTCGACCTTTGCGAGAAGCAGGAGCCGATCCGCAACTCGCAGCTTGGCGATCACTTGGCGCGCCCTGACTGGCACCATCACCACGAACACTTTAAGGACAACAACCCGAATGTAGCCTGGAAAGAGACACTTGAACACTCGGAAAAGATTGGTATCGGAACGCGCGAGTATGATCTGATTGTGGTAAAATAAAAACAAGAGTAATACTTCGTTTGAAGGAGCATGGCCGCTTATGGACAAACCGCTTTTTTCCGAAGAGATCAAAAGTGTATATGAGCATTCGGCGATCCCGCTTGCCGTGTATTATGTGGAAGGGGGACGTTTTCAGACCTATCTTGTTTCCGACGGCTTTTGCAGGGCCTATGAGACAACAAGAGAAGATTTGGTCATGCGTTTGAACGGAGCCGATCCGTTCGTTAACATCCTCGAGAAGCAGGAGATGGCCGAGGCCGTACGCGACTTTTCGGATTATGATGCCGAGTATAACATCGTCTTCCATGAGTATGTCGGCCCGAACAGGCGGCTGATCACGGTGCATGCCATCGGTAATCACGAGTATACGCCGGATGGCAGGCGATACAGTGTCATTCGTTATCACGAGCTGTCGGATATCGCGCAGCGCAAATTGTTCCGTAATGAAGAGGAGCAGCTGCACATGGCACTCGACGGCCTTTCGCGAGATTTTGACGTAATCTGGCTGATTGACTGTAATGACCATACGATCACGCTTCTGCAGAGCAAGCAGGGTGTCGGTGTCGTGCAGGGCGCAGTTGAGGATGCAAGGAAGCTGGGTGTCTATGAGAATGCCGTGGCAGGCCTTATCAAAACAAGGATCGTGGAAGAAGATCGTGAACGCCTTTCGAAGCAGCTTTCGTTTGAGGAGCTTGAGAAAAATGTTCCGGAGACCGGCGTTTATTCCTGTAATTACAGGCAGCACGACGAGAAAGGCGGCTACCGCTATCTTCAGATGTGCTTTGCAAAAGCGGAGTGGAACGGTGTTCGTAACTTTATCGTCGGCATCCGTAACGTTGAGAGCATGATCAGGCAGCAGCTTGAGAACCAGCGTAAACTGGAAGAAGCGCTTGAACGGGCGGAAGCGGCAACAAAGGCAAAGTCAGCTTTTCTCTTTAATATGAGCCATGATATTCGAACGCCGCTCAATGCGATCCTCGGCTTTGTCAAGCTTGCACGCGAGAAGAAAGATTCCGACGGCAAGCTTGAAGACTATCTGGACAAGATCAGTATTTCCGGTGAGCATCTTTTAAGCATCTTAAATGAAGTGCTTGAGATGGCGAGGATTGAGAACAACCGTCTGGTGATTACTACGGATCTCTACAGTATGGACCTCTTTCTGTCCGATTGTAAGATGATGATGGAAGGGGAGATGAAGAAAAAGAATCTCACGCTTGTGACCGAGCGTGATCTTCCCTACCCGTATCTGTATTTCGACCGTGAGCATATGCTGGAGGTCTGCATAAACATTCTTTCCAATGCCGTGAAGTATACACCGCCCGGCGGAACGATCCGCGTCAGCACGGTGGAACTTCCCGGCGATACGCTGAATGAGCGGATCGTGGAATTCGTCATAGAAGATACCGGATGCGGCATGAGCGAAGATTTTGTCGAGCATGCATTTGACGCTTTCGAACGCGAGCGCACCCAGCATGGGTCGGGGGTACCGGGTACCGGCCTGGGTCTTGCCATTGTAAAGCGACTGGTTGATCTGATGGGCGGTACGATCAGGATCGAGAGTAAGCTTGGTGTCGGAACGAAGGTCATCATGCGTCTGCCGATGAAGATCGGTCTGGAGTCCGAAAAGAAGGCGGAACAGACAGGCGTTGATATCTCTGTGATCCCGGCGGGAATGAAGATCCTTCTTGCGGAGGATAATGAACTGAATGCGGAGATTGCGATCGAACTTCTGAGTGATCGCGGATTTCAGGTCGATCTTGCCGAGAACGGCGCGGTCTGCCTTGAAAAGTATGCTTCCGCACCGGTTGGCACGTATGATGTAATCCTCATGGATGTGCAGATGCCGGTCATGGACGGCTATACCGCAACGAAGCAGATCAGGCAGTTGGATGCACGCCGTGCCATGATCCCCATTATCGCGATGACAGCGAATGCGTTTAAAGAGGATGTGGAGAAGGCGATGGCGGCCGGAATGGATCGTCATGTGGCGAAACCGATCGATGTTACGAAGCTGGAAGAGGCGCTGGTTTCGGTGCTGAAAAGATAGAATAAAATTTTTCGATTTATAGGTTGACTTTCAACAATTCGGATGCTAATATATTACTTGCGTCACGAATATGTGAATGCGGAAGTGTCGGAATTGGCAGACGAGCAAGACTAAGGATCTTGTGACGGTTACGTCGTGTGGGTTCAAGTCCCATCTTCCGCAGGTGAAAAGAAAAAGCACGGGAAAGTATCCCGTGCTTTTTTCTTTTGACCGAAGGAAGCGGGATTTGAACCCAGTGGGTTCATCTCCGCTTCGCTCCGGTCGGCGCAAAGCCGTTCTACGTTCCACTTCGGTCGGTGCTAAACACTCGTCCCCCGGACGAGTAGCACCCCCCGGACCTCGAGCGCCCCATCTTCCGCAGGTCGGCGCAAAACCGTTCTACGTTCCACTTCGGTCGGTGCTAAACACTCGTCCCCCGGACGAGTAGCACCCCCCGGACCTCGTGCGCCCCCGCCTTTATCTCATACAGATTCTTATCAGCGTTCTTGCGAATTTTTTTGATCAAGATTACAATTTAAAGCAGAGGAGGGGAAATTTTGTCTGCTATAACAACCAGAGGAAGAACGATGATGAGGATTAGGATTAGGAAACGACTCGTGATAACGGCCATGATGCCGATCATAGCGGCGGCGCTGGTAGGGTTTTCGGGAGAAAAGAAAATGGATGATAACCTGAAATGGTGGCAGAAAACCAACGTGTATGAGATTTATGTAAACAGCTTTCAGGATTCGGACGGAGACGGATACGGTGATCTGAATGGAATCACTTCGCGGCTGGACTATCTGAAGGAGCTGAAGGTCGGCGCGATCTGGCTGACGCCCGTCTATGAATCGCCGATGGTCGATAACGGGTATGACGTGGCGGATTATAAGAAGATCAATCCACGCTACGGCACGATGCAGGATATGGAGCATTTGATCTTCGAGGCGAAGAAGCGCGGGATCAGAGTCGTGATGGATCTTGTGTACAATCACACCTCCGATCAGAACAAGTGGTTTATCGAATCCGCAAAGAGCAGGACGGGCAAGTACAGTGATTGGTATATCTGGCGGGATCCCGCGCCGGATGGTGGGGAGCCGAACAACTGGAGAGGGATCTTCGGCGGCTCGGCCTGGACATGGTGTGAAGCAAGGGGACAGTATTACCTGCATACTTTTGCCGCACAGCAGCCGGATCTAAACTGGGAGAATCCGGAAGTGCGGAAGGCGTTATACGATATCGCGAGGTTCTGGATCGGAAAAGGAGCCGGCGGTTTCCGGATGGATGCGATCCCCTATATTGAGAAACCGGTGTCCTTTGCCGATGGTCCGGTGGATGATACGGAAGGCCGTGCGAGCATCCATGATATGACGGTCAATACGCCGGGAATTCTGGATTTCCTGCATGAGTTCAAGAATCAGGTCATCAAAGGGCATGATGTTTTTACTGTAGGCGAGGCGAACGGCATCTCTGCGGATCAGCTGGACGACTGGGTCGGAGAGAATGGCGTCTTCGATATGCTGTTTGAATTCAGCCACAGCACGCTTGCATTTAAGGGCGCCGAGACATGGTGCAAGCCGGACGAATGGACCTTAAAAGACCTGAAAAAAGCGCTGCGGGACAGCCAGGCGGCTACCGCAGATAACGGGTGGTACCCAATCTATTTTGAAAATCATGACAGGCCGCGCTCGATTGATTTCTACTTTGGCGCGCATGCGGACCGGGCACTTGCAGGTAAAGCGCTCGGAACGGTTCTTCTGACCCTTCGGGGGACACCTTTTCTCTATCAGGGGGAGGAGCTTGGCATGACCAATGTGCATTGGGATCAGCTGGATACCTATGATGATCTCAATACAAGGAGTCAGTATGAGATCGCGCTGAAGGAGGGCTTCTCGCCGGATGAGGCGATGCGTTTCGTCCACCGTTTCAGCCGGGATAATGCAAGAACACCCATGCAGTGGGATGGATCAGAGCATGCCGGATTCACGAACGGCGTGCCCTGGCTTCCGGTCAATGAAAACTACACGGCGGTCAATGCTGAACTGCAGAGTGCGCAGCCGGATTCGGTTCTGAACTGGTACCGCGGACTGGCTGCTTTCCGATGCGAGCATCCTGTGCTGACTGACGGCAGGTTCGAGGAGCGGATGACGGAGAGCGATCAGATCTACGCCTTTACAAGAACGGACGGGAGCGAGAAGCTTCTGATCGTTGTGAACTTCAGCGGCGAGGATGCGGTATTCTCGTATGATGCACTGGGGATCGGAGGGGCGCCGCAGGTACTCCTTAGCAGTTACGGGTTTGTTCCGGCCGTTCCCGATACACTTCGCCCGTATGAAGCGATGGTCGTTTCGTATTAGTCACCGTCGGTTTTTCACATGTGGCCAAATTGTTTCCGCAGTTTTATATGCGTTTGAACGATCTCATCTAAAGTATTTCGGGATTCAAGCCGATATAAATCAAAATGGAGTTTGCCCTTACGGGCTTTTGGCACAGGAGGTGCGTATGGCAGGAATTGATTTTAATTCGTTTTTTGGTACATCTTCATCGGATGGCAGTGCGTCCGGCGCTTCATGGCTGACAGAATATGCCAGCATTCAGAACGGCTCTTACGGGAAGCTTGCGAAGGCATATTATGCAAAGAAGAGCGGAACGGATGAGAAGGCTGCCAAGGCGGAGCAGGAAAAGCAGCAGCAGACGGATAATCGCATCGCGACCACTGCCGATACGTTAAAAGATGCATCCGCAGCCTTGACAGGTGTGGCATCGCTTTTTGAAAAGAAAGAGATGACCGTAAGCAAGGAAGACGGCACAACCGAAAAGAATACGGACTATGACCGTGATGCAATCTACAAAGCGGTAAAGAAGTTTGCGGATGCTTATAACGAGATGCTGACGCAGGGCGAGAAGTCCGACAAGACCGGCGTTCTGTCTCCGACAGCGCATATGGTTAGTGCGACTTTAAGAAATTCCAAGCTTCTTACAGAGGCAGGTATTACAGTCAATAAGGATAATTCCTTATCGGTAGATGAAGAGAAGTTCAAGAACACAAAGATCACAACACTGAAAGCGCTGTTTTACGGAAAGAATTCATATGCGGATCAGATCGCTTCCAAGGCAGGTCTTATCAGCACTGCAGCAAAGAATTCCGCCAATGCAAAGAAGAATTATACGAGCAAGGGGTCGCTTGATTCCAATGAATCCAATTCTTCGGGCAGCATGATCGACAGCATCCTGTAGATCCGGTATCATATGTGATTACATTGTAGCCTCTGCGGTTCTTACCGCAGAGGTTTTTGCGCGCAAGAGGTGTCCATACCCGATATGGAGTGAGCAGCACATGGAAACGAATTAACTCTGCCCACATCAAGAATGAAAGATTTTCATTTTAAAAAGAAAAACAGTTCACAAGACAAAATTTGCGATATACTAACGGTTGTAATACATATGTGGAGGAGTTAATCATGAAAAAAGTAAGCGAATTTGTTGGAAAGTTTATGGCGGTCATCGTTCTGGTGGTTGCTGCACTGGCACTGTTTGTACCCGGCACATGTCTGTGGGTTGAGACATCCTGGATCAATTATCTTCTGATGGTAGTTATGTTCGGTATGGGTCTTACCCTCAAGTTCGGCGACTTTGCCATTGTGTTCAAGCGCCCGAAGGATATTCTGATCGGCTGCGTTGCACAGTTTACGATCATGCCGCTTCTTGCATTCGGTCTCGGCAAGGCGTTCGGTCTGGATCCGGCACTTCTTGCGGGTGTGATCTTGGTCGGTACATGCCCCGGCGGTACGGCAAGTAACGTTATGACATATCTTAGCAAAGGTGATGTTGCGCTCTCTGTCGGCATGACAAGCGTGAATACCCTTTTGGCGCCGTTCCTTACACCGGCGATCACATACCTGCTCCTGAAGACGACCGTTACGGTAGATGTGATGAGCATGTTCCTTTCGATCATCAAGGTTGTCATCGTTCCGATCGCGCTTGGTTTTATCATCAACAAGCTGTGGGGCAAGTTTACGGAAAAAGTTGCGGATGTGTTGCCGCTTATCTCCGTTGCGGCAATCACGCTGATCGTAGCTGCCGTTGTATCACACAATGCAGAGAGAATCTTAGAGACAGGCGCGATCGTATTCGTGATCGTTATCCTGCACAATGTGCTCGGCTATGTGGTCGGATACTTACTCGGCCGTGTACTCAAGATGACAATGCCTCGTAAGAAGGCGCTCGCAATCGAGATAGGCATGCAGAACTCCGGTCTTGCAACATCCCTTGCAGGTACGGCATTCCCCGATCTTGCAATGGCAACGGTACCGGGTGCGATCTTCTCTGTATGGCACAACATCTCCGGTGCACTGCTCGCAAATGTATTCAGAAGAATGGGTGAAGAATAAAAACCTTATCAATTCTTACGAATTTGTATTATGTACGAAGGAAGCCTTATGTTAGGCTTCCTTTTTAATTTAAATGAAAAGGATAGATAGATTTAATATATTTTTTACAAAATAATCTCAAAACGCATATTATAATAGAAGTGATTGCAAACCGGATACAGACAGTCAAGGTCCGGCATGAAAGGAGAACGGTTTGAGGAAAACGATACTTCTGCTTATAATGGGGTGTATATTTGTTATGACGGGTTGTGCGTCCGGAAAGGTCTCGAACGGCTTCATGTCGATCATGATGCCGGCGAGATTAAACGGCACCTACAGCGTGATCACGGATGCCGAAGGAATTTCTGTCTTTGACAAGGCGAGTCATGAGGCGGGATTCGGCGGATTTGCATTTGAGGTGTGCGCAACGGACGATTACGGTGCATACGGCGGGATGAGGACCAAGATCGGTGAGATGACCGACGAAAACGGCAAATTGTACCATGTACTTCTTTCCTTCCCTTCGGACGTGCAGTGGGATTATACCAAAGGCGAAGAAATGCCGGCATCCTATAAAGCATTATATGAGAGCGCACGGGAGATCGCGGCGACGGTCGAGCCGGATCACGGCGGAAAGTATATAGACGGCGCGGGAACAAAAGGCGAAGAGATCTACGGTGAGACAGCTCGCAAGATCGCGGATACGATCAAAAGCGCGTCGGATGCCAATTTGCTCGAGGCTTCTTCATTAAGCCCGATCTATTTTGCCATAACACAGGAGACGCCGAAAAGAGACCCGATGGAGGAGATCGGCATCGTGTACATCGATTTTAACTTGGACGGTGTGGATGAGATGGTGATCGGGGATGTAAAAAACGGTGACGTGTACGACATTTTCGCATCGGTAAACGGTGCGCCCGCACATGTTACAAGCGGCTATTTCAGAGATTACTATAAGGTTTACGGGTCCGTTCTGGCAGAATACGTTTCGGAAGGGGCCGGGGTCAGTGTGATCCGCACAACAGAACTTTTGCCCAATTCGACGGAGCTTTTCCCGCAGTACAGTCTGAAACTGGATGAAACGGGGGATGCGGAGTCAAAGTGGTCCGTTTCCTACGATGACGGAAAGACCTGGGAGAGCATGACGGAAGAAGACTACAGGCAGCGTCTTGGCAATATCGAAGATCTTCCGGCGGAAAAGGCGCTCACCTTTACGCCGCTTGGAAAGCTGCAGTAGATTTTGCAACATTTTCACATTTGAAAATTGTTTCCTTTTATGGAGCCGTAGCGTATATAATAGCAGTAAGAGAGAATTCACGACAGGAGGTAGACATGTTATGAAGGATAGAGATCGGAATCAGAAAGGCGAAGAGATCAAACGAAATGATGAGAATGCCGTAACGGAGCTTTCCGTAACGGAGCTTTCCGAAGACGAGCTCGATAACGTTTCCGGCGGTATTGGTGGCTTTTATCCTATACCTAATCGCGTGCTTTAACGCGTTGTCGTATTTTTTTACCATGAATGATCCGCCTCTCGGTCAACTTAAGGTCAGTGTAGCCGCTCAAAATTTTTGTCAAAGCTTCTCAAAATTTTTGACAAAAATTTTGAGCGGCTACACAGGGGTTCGCTTGATTCCAACGAATCCAACTCTTCCGGAAGTATGATCGATAGTATCTTATAAATATTTTTTTCGAAAAGTACAAAAAATCCATAAATTAAAAAAAATCAAAAAAGAAAAAGGATTTTCAAAGCCTCCGCAGAATATATCTTGTAGGAGGCTTTTTTTATGACCATCAGAGAGCGTTTGGAACTTCGCGAGAAGGAATACTTAAGCGAATATGCATCGTTTAGCATGGACAGCAAAGGACGTCTTCGCGACGAGCCGCAGTGTGACATCCGTCCCGTCTTTCAAAGGGACCGTGACAGAATCCTGCACAGCAAGTCGTTTCGTCGCCTCAAAGATAAGACGCAGGTCTTTCTGACACCGGAAGGTGACCATTACAGAACACGCCTGACGCATACCCTGGAAGTGTCGCAGAACGCCAGAACGATCGCTAAGGCGCTTCGCTTAAACGAGGATCTGGTAGAAGCGATCGCACTCGGTCACGACCTCGGGCATACGCCTTTTGGCCATGCCGGTGAGCGGGCGCTTGATAAAGTGTGCCCTTTCGGCTTTTCACACAGCGAGCAGAGCGTGCGGACGGTCGACATTCTGGAAAAGGAGGGCCTCGGCCTCAACCTGACATTTGAAGTCAGGGACGGTATTAAGAACCACCAGTCAGACGGGCATCCGTCTACGATGGAAGGCAAGGTTGTGCGCATCTCCGACAAGATCGCGTATATTCACCATGATATGGATGATGCGCTTCGCGCGGGGATCCTCACAGAGAAGGATGTTCCGAAGGACATCGGTGAGATCATCGGCTTCTCGACGGGTGAGCGGCTGGATACGTTCATTCACGATCTCGTTACGGAAAGTACCGATAAGAACGACATCATGATGTCACCCGTGATCGCGGATGCGATGAAGCGATTCAGACAGTTCATGTTTGACCGCGTCTATACAAACCCTGTTGCGAAGGGCGAGGAAAAGAAAGCGGAAGTGCTGATCGAGACGCTTTACGATTACTATATGAGGCATATCGATCTCATCCCCAGGGACCTGAAAGCACTTATGGACAAGGGGGAGAAGCGGGAGATCGTCGTCTGCGACTATCTTGCGTCGATGACAGACCGCTTTGCCATCGCAAAATACGAAGAGATCTACATCCCGCAGTGCTGGGATAAGTTATAGAAAGGACAGCGCATGTATTACCCGGACGAGCTCATTGAAGAGATTCGAATGAAAAACGATATCGTTGATGTGATCTCGGGCTATGTGCGTCTGCAGAAGAAGGGGGGCAGCTACTTTGGCCTGTGCCCTTTTCACAACGAGAAATCTCCGTCCTTTTCCGTATCACCGACCAAGCAGATGTACTACTGCTTCGGCTGCGGCGCGGGCGGCAACGTGTTCACGTTCCTTCGGGAATATGAACACTATTCATTTATAGAGGCAGTGCAGGAACTGGCCAAACGTGCCGGCGTCGAGCTTCCGAACATTGCGTACACGGAAGAGATGAAGCAGAAGGAATCACGGCGTGCCCGGCTCCTCGAGGCCAATAAGGAAGCGGCGAAGTATTTTTACTATCTGCTTCGGGGGAAGGACGGCGAGACCGGCCTTAAGTATCTCCACGGCAGAGAACTGTCCGATGAGACGATCCATAAGTTCGGCCTCGGCTTTTCAAGCAAATACAGCGATGACCTTACAAAATATCTGAAAGGAAAAGGCTTCCCGGATGATATTCTGAAGGAGGTCGGGCTATCCACGATCGATGAGAAAATGGGCATTCACGATAAGTTCTGGAACCGTGTGATGTTTCCGATCCAGGACCTCAATCACCGCGTGATCGGATTCGGCGGCCGGGTACTCGGTGATGCCAAGCCCAAGTACTTAAACTCGCCCGAGACACCGATCTTTGATAAAAGCAAAAACCTCTACGGTATGAATTTTGCACGGACATCCCGCGCAGGGAATTTTATCCTGTGCGAGGGATACATGGATGTCATCTCGATGCACCAGGCCGGCTTCACGCAGGCGGTCGCATCACTCGGAACGGCATTCACATCCGGGCAGGCATACCTGCTCAGTAAATATACAAAAGACGTGATCCTGTCATATGACAGCGACGAAGCCGGCACAAAAGCGGCGCTTCGCGCGATCGGCATCTTAAAAGAAGCCGGCATGCGGGGGCGTGTGCTGAACTTAGAGCCCTATAAGGATCCCGATGAGTTCATCAAAGCGCTTGGAAAGGATGCTTTTCAAAAGCGTCTCGATGAAGCCGAGAACAGCTTTTTCTTTGAACTGAAGATCTTAGAGCGCGGCTACGATCTAAAGGATCCGGAGCGCAAGACGGCGTTCCACCGCGAGATCGCACGCAAGATCTGCACATTCCCGGAAGAAGTGGAGCGGGAGAACTATATCGAGGCGGTGGCGGAGCGTTACCACATTGGGTTCGAAAGCCTTCGGAGCATGGTCCGAACGGAAGCGGGAAGGACCGGCCTTGTCAGCGAAGCCGTGCGCCCCAAATCCGGTATCCACAAGAAGCCGACCAGGGAAGAAAACGAGAAGAAAACGCAGCGGATGCTCATTACGGCGATCGCGGATAAGCCCGCGCTTTTCAAGGTGGCATCGAAGTATGTCTCACCTTCCGACTTTACGGTCGATCTGTACAGGCAGGTCGCGGAGCGCCTGTTTGATGATCTGGCACAGGATAAATGGAATCCGGCGGCGATCGTGGATCTCTTCGAAGATGAAGAGGAGCAGCGCGAGGTAGCATCGCTTTTTCATACAGAACTGCTCGGGCCCGAAGATGCGGCGGACCGTGCCAAAGCGTTTAAGGATATCCTGATCGGCGTCAAGAGTGCAAGCCTTGAAAAGAGCAGCGCGTCACTCGGAAGCGACATTCAGGCGATCACGCAGGCCGTTGCGGCCAAGAAGGCGCTGGAAGAATTAAAGAAGATCAGCATCGATACTTTTAACATATGAGGAGTGAAAAGATGGACGAAATCATGCAGGCAAAGATTGACGAGAAGATCAAGGATATCCTTGCACTCGCCAAGAAGAAAAAGAGTACGCTCGATTATACGGAGATCATGGATTTTTTTGCGGATCTCGGACTGGAAGACGAGCAGCTTGACAAGGTCGTGGAATCGCTGGAAGCAAACGGCGTGGATGTACTGAAGATGACGGAAGAGGATGACGTTGATGAGGAAGAAGTCATCCTGACTGACGAGGATGAAGTCGATGTGGAAAATATCGACCTTTCCGTACCGGACGGTATCAGCATCGAAGACCCTGTCAGAATGTATTTAAAAGAGATCGGTAAAGTCCCGCTCCTTAGCGCGGAAGAAGAGATCAAGCTCGCACAGCAGATGGAAGAGGGCGACGAAGAGGCGAAAAAGGCGCTTGCCGAAGCAAACCTCCGTCTTGTTGTCAGCATCGCAAAGCGCTATGTGGGACGCGGCATGCTGTTCCTTGACCTTATTCAGGAAGGAAACATGGGCCTTATTAAAGCGGTCGAGAAGTTCGATTACCGTAAAGGCTACAAGTTTTCAACATATGCGACATGGTGGATCCGCCAGGCAATCACGCGTGCGATTGCTGACCAGGCGCGAACCATCCGTATCCCCGTACATATGGTAGAGACGATCAACAAGCTGATCCGTGTCAGCCGTCAGCTTCTGCAGGAGCTTGGGCGTGAGCCGTCTCCCGAAGAGATCGCAAAAGAGATGAACATGCCTGAAGACCGTGTTCGTGAGATCCTGAAGATCTCACAGGAGCCGGTATCTTTAGAGACACCGATCGGTGAAGAGGAAGACAGCCACCTCGGTGACTTCATTCAGGACGACAATGTGCCGGTACCGGCTGATGCCGCGGCATTTACATTATTAAAAGAACAGCTTGTGGAAGTGCTGAATACGCTGACAGACAGAGAGCAGAAGGTGCTGCGTCTGCGCTTCGGCCTTGATGACGGCAGAGCGCGCACACTTGAAGAGGTGGGGCGTGAATTCAACGTGACCCGTGAGCGTATCCGTCAGATCGAAGCGAAGGCTCTTCGAAAACTGCGTCATCCGAGCCGTAGCCGCAAGCTCAAGGACTATCTGGACTAAACGATGTTTACACTATCGAAACGACTGGAAGCGGTCTGCAGACTGATCCCTCGAACACGCGTGCTCGGTGATATCGGCTGCGATCACGGATACATTTCCGTCTCGGCGGTCGAGGCCGGCATGGCGGAGCGCGCGATCGCTGCGGATGTCAATAAAGGTCCGCTTGAAAGAGCCATGGGCAATATTGCCGAGGCAGATCTTGAAAACCTGATCGAGACAAGACTGTCGGACGGCCTTGCGGGATTAAAGCCGGGCGAATGTGACACGATCGTCATTGCGGGGATGGGTGGCCCTTTGATGCGCCGTATCATTGAGGACGGCGTTGATAAGATCAGTGAAGAGACGCGTCTTGTGCTGCAGCCGCAGTCGGATATCCCGGCCTTCAGAAAGTGGCTCCGCCTGGGCGGATCTCATATTGAAGCGGAAGATATCGTCTTTGAAGACGGCAAATACTATCCGATGATGCGCGTGCGCCTCGGGGAAAAGATCCTGCGCGGGGAGTTTTGCGCTGCGGCAGGCACATTTTCTCAAAAGGAGCAGACGGCGGACAGCCCCGCGTTTGCGGCGACGCTTCGTGATACGGCTGAGGAGCAGATGATGCTCGATGCGTTCGGACCGCTCCTTCTTTACATGCGCCATCCTGTTTTAAAAGAGTATATGGAATATCAATCGCGCACCGACGAGTCGGCAAGGCGCGGCATCCTCAAAAGCAAAGATCCACAGCAGAAGGAAGAGAATCTTGAGCAGCTGAAGATGCGTGAAAGGTTACGCAAACGGGCTCTTTCATGGTATGATGAAGATACCTGATAAGGAGGAAAAAATATGGCTAGAGTGACGATGAACGGAGTAGCAAAGGAATACGCTGCAGGCACGACTTACGAAGAGATCGCGAAGGAAGTGCAGAGTGAGTATGATTCCCCGATCGCGCTGGTGACGGTGAACGGCAAGATGCGTGAACTGTTCAAGGAAGTGCAGGACGATTGCCGGATCGAGTTTAACACACTGAGCAGTGATGTGGGACATAAGACATATGTCAGATCTGCGATCATGCTGATGCTCAAGGCGATGTACGACGTGACCGATCATGTTTCGGTTGACAAGGTCAAGGTGGAATTCGCCATCGGCCCCGGCTATTATTGTTCCGTGCAGGAGGGTCTGACGGTCGATCAGGATCTGGTCGAGAAGATCAACACCCGTATGCGCGAGCTGGTTAAGGAAGACTATCCTTATGCAAAGCGTTCCCTGCCGATCTATGAGGCGATGAAGATCTTCAGAGCGCAGAAGATGGAAGATAAGTGCAAGCTTTTCAAGTATCGCCGTTCCTCGTCCGTGAATGTATATAAGCTCGGCGATTATTACGATTATTATTACGGCTACATGCTTCCTTCCACGGGATATGTACAGTATTTTGACGTGATCCAATACGACAAGGGACTGATGCTGATCCTTCCCGAGAAGAAGGAACCGACCAAGATCGGATTCTTCGGTCCGTATGATGTTCTTTACCGTTCCATGCAGCAGTCTACCGAATGGGGCAAGATGCAGGACATCGAGACAGTCGGTGATCTGAATGATTATATCTGCAAGCATAACATCGAAGACTTGATCCTTGTGCAGGAAGCGATGCAGGAAAGAAGGATCGGCGAGATCGCATCCGAGATCGCAAGCCGTCCGGGCGTGAAGTTCGTTATGATCGCAGGCCCGTCTTCTTCCGGTAAGACAACATTTTCGCACAGGCTGTCCGTACAGCTCCGCTCTTACGGTTTAAAGCCGCATCCGATCGGACTTGACGATTACTACAGGAATCGTGAAGAGACACCGCGTGATGAGCACGGCAATTTCGACTTCGAATGTCTGGAAGCACTCGATGTCGCGCAGTTCAATAAGGATATGCTGGCGCTTCTGGAAGGACAGACCGTTGAGCTTCCCAGCTTTAACTTTAAGACCGGCAAGCGAGAATACAAAGGCAACTTCAAGACACTCGGCCCTGAGGATATCCTTGTGATCGAAGGAATCCACGGCCTGAATGAAAAGATGTCCGAGTCGCTTCCCGCAACCAGCAAGTATAAGATCTATATCTCTGCGCTGACGAGTCTGAACATTGACCAGCACAACCGTATCCCGGTTACGGATGCGAGAATGCTGCGCCGTATCGTTCGTGACGCGCGTACGCGCAATACGCCGGCGAAGGCGACGATTGCGATGTGGTACTCTGTAAGGCGCGGTGAAGAGAAGTATATCTATCCGTTTCAGGAGCAGGCGGATACGACTTTTAACTCGGCTCTCATCTATGAACTCGCTGTTTTGAAGCAGTTCGCTGAGCCGCTTCTTTTCGATATCGAACCGGGTGAGCCGGAGTTCATCGAGGCGAAGCGCCTTCTGAAATTCCTCGGTTACTTCCTCGGTGTATCGAGCGAAAGCCTTCCGAACAACTCGCTGGTACGTGAATTCGTAGGCGGAGGCTGTTTCGGACTGTAAGACCAAAACAGAATATTCGAGTAGGACAGGGGATCGCGGGGCGCGAAAACGCCGTGAGGAAAGTCCGGGCTTCACAGGGCAGGATGCCGGATAACGTCCGGTGGAGGTGACTCCAAGGCCAGTGCAACAGAAATATACCGCCTGCTTGCAGGTAAGGGTGGAAAGGCAGCTTAAGAGACTACCGCCTCTTTGGTAACAAAGGGGGCACATGTAAACCCCATCCGAAGCAAGACCAAATTGAAAACCATAAGCTTGCCCGGCTTGTTTTCAGGTAGGTCGCTTGAGGTGATCGGCAACGATCATCCTAGATAGATGATTCCCCAATGACATAACCCGGCTTATCGTCCTGCTCAATCAAATAAAGAAAAAGCTGTGCTCCGCTGCACAGCTTTTTTAAATGCTCTTGTATGCTATTCACACGATGTTACTTCGTACTCTCCCGCAGGATCAGCCTGCCGCCGATATACTGCTTGCAGTGCATGAGGTCGGGATTGTTGATATTGCTGACCAGTGTGCGTACCGCCTGCTCACCGATCGTCTCTTTTGCCACCTGCATGGTAGAGAGTGCCGGTGCGTTCGCCGCTGAGAAAATGATATCGTCAAAACCGATGATGCTGATATCGTCCGGAATGGAGTAGCCCATCTCGATGATCGCTTTCATGGCACCGAGCGCAATGATGTCGTTGTCGGCAAAAGCGCAGGGCGGGAGCTTGCGTCCGGCTTCGAGGAATGTCTTCATATCGGCATAGGACCCGAGGAGTGTGGGCGTGAGCTCAAATACATCGCCGGGCTCCTGCGTTAATCCATATGCGCGGCAGGCCTGCTCCATGCCGGCTTCTCGGTCCAGGAAATTCTGGGGCGGATACAGCCCTTTGAAATAGCCAATCCGTTCAAAGCCCTTGTCGGCGAGTGCGCGGACAGCGGTGCGTACCATCTCCCAGTTGTTCATGGTGATGGCGTTGCAGGGGCAATCCGGCATGCGGTTATCAATCACGATATACGGGATCGGAATGGTCTTGAGCAGTTCGAAATGAGAAGCGTCCATCTCCGTTCCGAGCACGAGGATCCCGTCCAAAAGCGAATAATCAATGTTCTTTAAGGTCGTTTCCAGATCGCTTTGCGATGTCTCGATGCGAAGGGGATACTTTCTTCTCTGACATTCGGCGCCAATCGAATCCAAAATGGTCGCGATAAAACCGGTGTTCTCTTCGACGATCCGACCGGATCTGACGTATTTCAGAAAGAGAAGACCCTTTGTGATCACAGAGGGATTGCTTGCCCGCTGCGGTTCATATTCATATTTTTCAAGAAGAGCCCGGATCTGTTCTCTCTTTTCCGCACCGACACCCGGCTTGTTGTTCAGAACAAGGGAGACGGTTGCCTGGGAGACTCCGGCCAGCGTGGCGATCTCTTGGAGCGTCATAAAATATCCATCCTCACTTTTTCGGCATATCATATCATATCAACCCGGAAGAAGCAACGAAAACAGGCATTTCCGATGCGGTTCGGGTATTTCTTACCAAGAATTCACTAAAACATTAAGAATTTGAATAACTAATATTATTAGTAAAACTGCTTGAACAGGTATGAATGCAATTAGATTTTAAACGCATTTTTTCAAAATGGATATAGTCAAAATGTATAAATATCCACCCATATACTTATAACATCTCACGAAAATGTGAAAATTCATTGACTGAAACGGCTGATAGTGCTAAATTCGAGGTAACTTAATAAGCACTAAATGTTTAGCGATATTTAGTGCATGAGTTACCCAACAATCACATATTTTAAAGGGAGGAACAATCATCATGAAAAGAAAACTTGTTTCACTTTTCGCTGTAGCAGCAATGACCGCTTCTTTACTTTCCGGATGCGGCAGCGCAGCTGATTCGGCAAAGGGAGACACCGCTGCAGCTGACAAGCCGGCAGCAGAGGCAGAGGCACCTAAGGCAGAGGCAGAGGCATCCGCACCTGCAGATGCAGATGCAGCTTCTTACAAGATCGCTGTAGTGCCTAAAATGACCAATATCGGTTGGTTCCAGAGAATGGAAGAAGGCGTTAACGCTTACAATGAAGCAAACGGTACAGATTATGTATATCGTGGCTCCGCAGAAGGCGCTGACCAGGCAGGTATCGTTGAGCAGATGCTCGCTGAGGATTGGGATGCGATCTGCGTAGTACCTTTCGACTCCGAGTCTCTTGCACCCGTACTTGAGAAAGCACGTCAGCAGGGTATCGTTGTGATCACACACGAAGCAGCTTCCATGGATCCGAAATATTTTGATTATGATATCGAAGCATTCGTAAACGAAGATTACGGTACACACTTTGCTGAGAAGCTCTCCGAGCTTTGCAACAAAGAAGGCAAGTACATCCAGTTCGTAGGCGACCTTAACTCCGTATCTCACAACCAGTGGTGTGATGCGGCGGATAAATACTTCGCAGCAAACACAAAGATGGAAAAGATCGGCAGATATGAGACAGGTGATGACACAACATCTTCTTATGATCAGACCAAAGAGCTTCTTCAGGCGCATCCTGACATCGTAGCGATCGAAGGTTCCGCTTCCACAGACGTTGTCGGTGCAGCACAGGCAGTTGACGAGCTCGGTCTTACAGGCAAGGTTGCGGTTGTAGGTACATCTCTTACATCTATCGCAAAGAACTATGTTGATAAGGGCGTTATCGCAACATTCTCCGTATGGGATCCCGCTAAAGCAGGTCAGGCAATGATCGAGCTGGCTCTTAAGAAGCTGAAAGGTGAAGAGCCTACAGGTCTTAACGTAGAAGGTTATGAGACATTAACTCCGGACGGAACAGTATTATACGGCAATGCTCGTGTTGATATTGATAAGTCCAACATGGATCAGTACAACTTCTAAAGACAATTGAGCTGAATCTTTACATTTCAAGATGTAGCCCCATGTGGTTGCGAACCAGCCGTATGGGGCCATCTTTTTAAGGAGTACATACTATGTCAGATGAAATCTTCTTGAAACTGGAAGGAATAAGGAAGTCATTCGGCGGTGTACATGCGTTGCAGGGAGTAGATCTGGAGATCCGCAAGGGTGAAGTTCATTGTCTGGCGGGTGAGAACGGCTGTGGCAAATCCACACTGATCAAGGCTATTTCCGGTGTACATGAACCGGATGAGGGGAAAATCTGGATCGATGGCGAAGAGGTGAAGAATATGAAGCCTATGGATGCCATTAACAGAGGGATCCAGGTCATCTATCAGGACTTTGCTGTATTTCCGAATCTTTCGGTTGCGGAAAACATTGCATTAAACGGAGAGTTAAAAAGCAAAGCGAAATTTGTAAATTGGAAATCGGTCAGAAAGATCGCACTTGAAGCGATGGACCAGATCGGTGCCAATATCGACCCGGACATCAAGCTGGAGCGACTTTCTGTTGCAAATAAGCAGATGGTGGCGATCTGCAGAGCCATCATCAATGACGCCAAGCTGCTCATTCTCGACGAGCCTACGACAGCGCTGACGGCGAGAGAAGTAGAAAAGCTGTGGGACATCATTCGTTCCCTGAAGGCAAAAGGAATTGCCATCATGATCGTCAACCATAAACTGGACGAGATCTATCAGATCGCGGACCGCCTGACCATTCTCCGAAACGGAAAGTACATTTCCAGCGGAGATATTCATGCGTATGATCAGGTACGTTTCACTCAGGATATGACGGGACATGACGTGGTGGAGACCAAGTACTCGCCGGCGCAGAGCAACGAAGAAGTTCTCCGCGTTGAAAACCTTGGGAGAAAAGGTGCATTCTCGGGTGTATCGTTTACGCTGAACAAAGGCGATGTCCTCGGTATCACGGGCCTTCTCGGAAGCGGCCGCGGCGAGATCGGCGAAGCGCTGTTCGGCCTCGCACCCGCAGATGAAGGCGAGATCTATTTAAACGGCAAAAAGATCGAGATCGGCAGTGTAAACGACGCGATGAAAAACGAGATCGGTTATGTGCCGGAAGACAGATTGACCCAGGGGCTTTTCATGGAACGTTCCATCTTGGATAATACCATCGCAGCCTCGATCAAAAAATATATGAAGCGCGGCAAGTTAGACGGCGCCGGCATGGAGGGGGATACCGAGCGATGGGTCAAAGAGATCGGTATCAAAACGCCTTCGATCAAGCCGCCGGTACGGACACTTTCCGGTGGTAACGCGCAGAAAGTCGTTATCGCAAAATGGCTGAACACGCATCCCAAACTGTTTATCCTTGACGGTCCGACCGTCGGCGTGGATGTCGGTGCCAAGTCCGAGATCCATGCGATCTTACACGATCTTGCAAATAAGGGGATCGGCATCATCATCATTTCGGATGATCTGGTGGAGCTGGTTAAGAACTGTAACAAGATCGTGATCATGAAAGACGGCAAGTGCTCGGGAATCATCGATAACAGCATCGATGAAGTATCCCTCGGCAAATTGCTGATCGGTGCAGGAGGGGAAGCAAATGAATAAGAAGAACGGAAATCTGAAGCTTGCCCTGACGGGCACGCATATGATCCTGATCTATGTCATGGTCATTTTCTGTGTCGTTGCGGCGATCAGGCAGCCGGCTTTCTTGAGCCCGGCTACGATCATCAATTTAAGCCGTGCGGCGATCTTTACAATGTGTTTTGCGATCTGTGAGATGGTTGTCATCATCTCCGGCGGGATCGATGTATCGTTCCCGGCTGTCGGCTGCGTGGCGATGTATGTGCCGCTCTGGCTTTACAACCACGATATGGGCGTTGACAGCGTATACTTTTTCTTCGGTGTCGCGATTCTTGTCGGCATCGTATTCGGCATCCTGAACGGGATCCTGGTTTCGATCATGAAACTCCCGCCTCTGATCGCTACGCTTGCAACATCCAGCGTGGCTGCAGGCGGCCTCATCATGATCCTTGGTACGAGAGAGTACACAACACTGCCGGATTCCTTAGAGGCACTGTATGAGATCAACCTTTTGACATATGTGGATCCCACAACGGGATTCTCTTATCCGCTGACGATCCTGGTGCTGGTACCGATCATACTCTGTATCGTTGTGGCGCTGGTGATGCGCTATACCATGCTCGGCAGAGGCATCTATGCGATCGGCGGTGATAAGAATGCTGCCCGCATTGCCGGATTCAACGTGCGTAAGCTGCAGTTCGTTGCTTACATCTTCTGTGCGGTGATGGCAAGTGCGACGGCGATGATCTACGTAACGCTGATGCATTCCTCTACGACAACGGCACTCATGGGCGAAGAGATGATCATCATCGCAGCCTGCGTCGTTGGCGGCTGCCGCTTAACAGGCGGACACGGCGGCGTCGGCGGGACGATCCTTGGTGTGGTCCTGATCACACTCGTACAAAACAATCTGAATATGCTGGGCGTACCGACCTGCTGGCAGACATTCGCTGTCGGTCTGGTATTGCTTCTTGGTGCAGTTCTTTCTTCTGTACAGGCAAAGCGTATCTCGGATATGGGAAAGGTTTAGGAGGTGTCAGACAGCATGCGTACAAAAATCAAACATCTCTTCTCCGATACACACCTTTTGACGATCTGGGGTATCTTTGTGATCACCCTTTTGATCATGGCGATCTTGAAACCGGCTGATTACTTCACCTTTATGAACGTGAAGTCCATCATCTACCAGTTCCCGGAATACGGTATCCTGGCATTCGGTATGATGGCTTGTATGGTTGCCGGCGGTATCGATCTGTCCCTTGTGGGCATCATGAACTTTACCGGCGTGATCGCAGCGCTCATTGTTAAGAACATGGCAGGAACGGAAGTGACCGGCTCCACGTATCTGATCATTGCCTTTGCCTGCATTGTAGCTGTTGTTTTAGGCGGCCTTTGCGGTGCATTTAACGGCTTTATCATCGGATACTTTAAGATCCCCGCAATGCTTGTAACCCTGTGTGGTCTGCAGCTCTATACCGGTCTTGCATACGGCATCACCGGCGGACCTGCCATCAACGGCATGGTGGATCCGTTCAAAAATATCGCGAACGGCACGATCGGCGAGATCCCGTACGTTCTGTTCATTTTTATCATCGTACTTTGCATCGTGGCATTCGTCATGAAATGTACGGTACTCGGTAACGAGATCTACTTTATGGGCAGTAACGCAAGTGCAGCGAAGTATTCCGGTATGAACATCTTAAAGATCACTGTGATCACACATATGTTCAGCGGTATCCTGGGCGGTGTGTCCGGTATTCTGATCACCAGCCACTTAAACAGCGGCAAGAGCTCGAACGGCACGACCTACACACTGCTGACCCTGCTGATCGCCGTACTTGGCGGCGTGCATCCGGACGGCGGCAAGGGACGCGTGATCGGTGTATGTACCGCAACGATCCTGCTGCAGTTCATTGCCAACGCATTCGGACTCCTTCATATGGATGACAATGCGAAGACATTCGCAAACGGTTGTCTCCTGGTAGCGGCTCTTCTCTTTGACGTATATCTGGACCGCAAGGCAGAAAAAAGAGCAAGGATTAAGGCTGCGGCGGAAAACGAGAATTCATAAGGGAGATGACGTTATGAGAATGATCAAAGTAAAAGAACTGACGGATGAAAGCTTTGCAAAATACGGCAAAGTGCTGACGATCGAAGGCCGCAAGGCGGACGGAGATCCCGCTACGCACGAGTGGTATCCGCAGGTAGCGGTGGTAAAGGGCGATACGAGCATCAACCTGATGAAGGTGATCCCGCACGAATTTGTTGTGCAGGATTTTGAAGAGCATCGTCTCACGGACGAGAACCTGCTTGCTTTTGACGGAGAACTGATCGTGGCGGTCGCGCCTGCAGGCGAGCTTAACGCGGATCAGGTAGAAGCTTTTCTCATCCCCGCAGGGAAGGGGATCTCGTGCCTGCCCCATGTATGGCACGCCGTTCCGTTTGCGGTGGGAAGAGCAGTAATGAGTGCTTGTGTGTTCAAAAACAACACGAGCCACGATGACAAATATTGTGCATCCATCGATGAGCCCATCGGCTTGTCGCTGGCATAAAGAGGAAGGAGACTAACCATGAAGAAAATCTTAAACGCACCCGAAAACTATACAGACGATATGCTCCGCGGTATCTATGCGGCACATCCCGAAGAAGTAAAATTCGTTAATGACGACCTTCGCTGCTACTGCACCGCCAAGAAAAAAGCGGGCAAGGTAGCGATCATCACCGGTGGTGGTACAGGCCATCTTCCGCTGTTCCTCGGCTACGTCGGCGAGAACCTGCTCGACGGCTGCGGCGTAGGCGGCGTATTCCAGAGCCCCTCTGCAGAGCAGATCTATAATGTCAGCAAGGAAGTGGAAGCAGGCGCAGGTATCCTCTATCTGTACGGCAACTACACAGGCGATATCATGAACTTTGATATGGCGACTGAAATGCTGGAGATGGACGACATCGTGGCCAAGTCCATCGTTGGCGCAGATGACGTAAACAGCAATGCAAATCCGGATGCAAGACGTGGTGTTGCGGGTATCTTCTTTATGTACAAATGTGCCGGTGCAAAAGCGGCGCAGATGGGCACGCTGGATGAAGTTCTGGCAGCAGCACAGAAGGCAAAAGACAACACACGTACCGTTGGTTTCGCACTGACACCCTGCATCATCCCCGAAGTGGGCCACCCGAACTTCACACTGGAAGAAAACGAGATGGCTATGGGTATGGGTATCCACGGCGAACCGGGCGTATGGAACGGACCGATCAAGACGGCGGACGAGCTGGCAAAAGAAAGCCTCGATACACTCCTTGGCGATATGCCGGTAAAAGCAGGCGAAGAGATCTGCGTTCTGATCAACGGCCTTGGCGCAACCAGTATTGAAGAGCTTTACATTCTTTCCGGCAGCGTTCGCAAGATCCTTGACGAGAAGAAGATCAAAGTTTACAAGACCTATGTCGGCGAGTATGCGACCAGCATGGAAATGGCCGGCGCATCGATCTCGATCTGCAAGGTGGATGCACAGATGAAGGAATGGATCGACATGCCTGTGAAGACACCTTTTATCACACAGGCATAAAGGAGAGTTACAATGGATAAGTATACAACAGACAATATCGCGGAACTGTTCGAGGGCGTAGCGGAGATCTTCGCGGAAAAGAAGGAAGAGCTTTGCGAGATGGATGCGAACATGGGTGACGGCGACCTGGGCCTTACCATGGACAAAGGATATGGCGCGCTCCCGGATCTGATCCGTCAGAACACAGAGCCCGGCGACATCGGCAAGACGCTCTTTAAAGGCGCATCCAAGATGGCGGGCGTCGTACCGAGTACCATGGGAACGCTCATGAGCAGCGGTGTTATGGAAGCCGGAAAAGTGCTGAAAGGGAAAAGCGAACTCGGCTCCGCGGAGCTTGGCGAGTTCCTGACCGCTTTTGCAGCCGGTATTCAGAAGCGCGGCAAATGCGAGCTGGGTGACCGCACGATCCTGGATGCGGTTGATGCAGCCGCAAAAGCAGGCGCGCCTCTTGCACAGGCTGGCAAGTCCTTAAAGGAGATCATGGAAGCTGCCGTGAAAGGGGCAGAAGAGGGCGTGGAAGCGACCAAGAACATGGTTCCGAAATACGGGAAGGCAGCAGTCTTCTCCGCGAAAGCGATCGGCATCGCAGACCAGGGTGCCGTTGCGGGCAAGTACCTGATGGAGGGACTTCTCAGGAGCGTAAGCAGATAAGCATTTGCTGACAGGAAATGTAAAGGGATAGGCTTAGGGCCTATCCCTTTTTTAATCTTTGCATAGTTTAAGATGTGTATATGCGCGAGCTGATTCCGTAACTGTTTCAGTGCGGGCATTCTGCTCTAAATTCGCATGCATTCTGAAGGACATGGGCATTTTGCGGGACGTGCTTCGCACGTTAGGTCCTCAAATGCCCATTTCAGAATACCTGCTTATTAAGAGCCCATGCCAATGCACTTGAAACCAGTTCGAAAATACCTCGCGCGCTTTACGCATCGATCCATGCCGGGGATTTTATTATGCTTCCTCCGAGTCTAAGCAGATGAGCAATACGTGTGAAACCGGTTCAAAAATGCCTCGCGCGCTTTATTTCCTCTACGCTTGCGGCTTAAGTAAATTGGCAATGCATGAGAGAACCTCCTCGCGCATGGCGCCGTAATCGTATTCATCGCTCGGCGTGAGCGCGGATTCGTGGCAGTAGGTCTCGATCATATGATAGACCAGATGGAAGCGCTCTTTTAAATGTGGCAGCTCTTTATGCCGGCGCTTGTACGCCTCTGTGAACGCACTGAGCATGCGGGATTCGAAGCCCTCCAGGTAGTCGTTGATCTCAGGATCGACGGCGGCCAGAGAGAAGAGTTCCTGGTGCGACTTAACAAAGGTTTTGTGGAATGCGGCAAAGGAATCGATCAGGCCCGGCATGAGTTCCATCAGATCTTCTTCGCTCTCAAACTTTTCAAGACAGTCATACAGAGGCTGTGACACGGTATTTACGATCTCGCCGAGTCCTGCCATCAGGATGTCCCTTTTATTCTTAAAATAGCTGTACACAATGCCGGTGGAGACACCGGCTTCTTTGGCGATATCGGCTGTTGTGATCTTTTGATAGCCCTGCTCGCCGATGAGGCGTATGCAGGCCTCCGTGATCCTTTTTTTCTTTTCGATCGACCGCTTTTGCTGCGGTTCTCTGATCTTGTCAGGCTTTGTCCGCTGAGACGTTCCTTCTTTTATCATTCCTGTAATCTCCGCTTTGATCGCATATTTCATCTGTGGATGAGGCGATTTCATTTTACTTAGTGTCATTATATGATCGGCAGTCATGGTTGTCAATTAATATGAATGTGAAATTATTTTCATATACTATTGACTTTCCGTTACTCTTAGTTGTAGTATGTGAATGTGAAACAAGATTCATGTTTTAGAGGAGTATATCATGAAAAAAACGGATAGTAACGGGAAGAACAAAACGCGAAAGAGAGCGATCTGCGTGGGGCTTCTGACAGCCGTCGTGCTTGTAGGCGCCGCTGGATGTGCCTATATGAGCACGCGAGCGACCGCGTATCAGACAGTGCGCCCCGAGACAGGGGATATCACCGAGACGCTCACTGCATCCGGCAATGTAAAGTCGGAAGAGACAAAGACGATCTATGCGAGCGTATCGGCACCGATCGCGATGTTGGAAGCGAAAGCGGGCGATCTTGTTCCGGCAGGTGAACCGCTTGTTGTGTATGATGCCACCGACCTTACTTTGGAAGAGAAGGAGGCGGCCGCCCGTATGAAGCAGGCAGGCAGCGCCTACGCCTCCACGGTATCGCAGAATGAGAAGAACACGCTGATCTATCAGGGCGCCGAGATGACGGAGAAGATGTTTCAGGAGCTGATCGCCGAGAAGTATATTCAGATCTATCAGCTGCAGCAAAAGCTCGGGAAGGCTGAGGTCAAGAAGACCGATATCAATGCGCTGATCGCGCGGGCAGGTCTTGACGGTGATGATGATGACGTGGATGATTTTGCTGCGACGATCGATGCATGGCGCGCCGAATACGATTCGATGGGCGTACCGGAGCTAGAGGCTGAGCTTGCAAGACAGAAAGCCGCATACAGCGATATGCAGGCGTTTCGAAGTGAATATGCAGAGCAGAAGCACAGTGCGGATGTGCGCCTGATTGATCCGAATGCGCAGCGGGAGCTCCTGTATAAGAAAGAAGAAGCGGGTTATGTGAAGGAAGGCATCGCAAACGATCTTGATAAGGCGCTGACCGGATGCGAGTCGCCTTTTCGCGGGATCGTCACAGAGCGCTTTCAGGAGAGCGGCGCTTATGTGACGGAAGGACAGCCCCTCCTTTCGATGGCGAATGCGGATAAGATCTACGTCTCGGCCGATATCTCAAAATATGATATCGACAAGGTACGGATCGGTCAGAGAAGCGTCATCACGATCGGCAACCGCACTTATCGCGGCACGGTTACAAAGATCGACAGACTTGCTTCTACGGAGAACTCGGACAAAGCCAAGATCCCGGTTCATGTGGAATTTATCGGGCGCGTTGATGATGCGTGCCTTGGGATCGAAGCGGATGTCGAGATCACTTTGTCACATGAAAAGGATGTCTCCACGATCCCGAGCAGCGTGATCTACGAAGATGAAAACGGCAGTTACGTATATGCGATCCGAGACGGCAAGGTAGCCCGCGTCGATATCACATGCGGCACATCGGACGGTGAGAAGACAGAGATCCTCGCTGGACTTGATGCGAATGAGACGGTCATTACGGATGCCATTACGGAGACGCAGCTTGGAAAAGCGGCAAAGGCGGACGATGCATCATGAAAAGGTCGATAGAGTTTAAAGATGTTTCCAAACGATACGATACGGGCGGCGAGCCGTTCTATGCCTTGAAAGACGCGAACTTCACGATCGAAGAAGGCGAATTCGTCGTGATCCTGGGGCCTTCCGGCGCCGGCAAATCGACGCTGCTAAATCTTCTTGGCGGCATGGATACGGTCAGCGGGGGCGATATCATCTTTTTTGACGGGAAAAAGATATCGGATCTAAACGACAGAGAACTGACTGCATATCGTGCGAACGAGATCGGCATCGTATTTCAGTTCTACAACCTGATTCCGTCGCTGACGGCCTATGAGAATGTATCGCTGATGGGTGATATCAAGAAAGATATTGACGATCCTGCTCTTGTCCTTGAAAAAGTCGGACTCGCGGCGCGAAAAGACCACTTTCCGGCGCAGCTTTCCGGGGGCGAGCAGCAGCGTGTTTCGATCGCACGGGCACTCGTCAAGAAACCGCGGCTTCTGATCTGTGATGAGCCGACGGGCGCATTGGATACAGGGACCGGTCAGGAGGTATTGAAACTTCTTGCGGATCTGTGCCGCATAGACGGCAAGACGGTTGTAATGGTAACGCACAACAGCCTTTTTGCCGGGATCGCAGACCGCGTGATCCATGTAAAGAACGGACGCATCGAGCGGGTGGAAATGAATGCACATCCGCAGAGCGCGGACGAGATTGTCTGGTAGCATATGTATTTACTGAAAAAACTTTCAAGAGAATTATGGCTGCAAAAGAAGCAGTTTTTTGCCATATTTATGATGTCGTTCCTCGGCATCGCGGTTTTGGTCGGCATGGATGCGGAGTCTGCGGGCGATCGCAAGTCCATGCGAGCGTACTACGAAGAGACCAACATGGCCGACTATCACGTGGAGGGGCGCATTTTTTCAAGGGAAGATCTCCGGCTCCTGCGGGCAGATCCGGCCGTCCGGAATGCGCAGCGATCACGCGTCGAGCAGGCCAAGCTCCCTGATCTGAAACAGGGTGATAAGGAGACGGATCTGATCGCACAGTTTGTGGAGGAGAATGCAGTCTCCAGGCCCAGGATCCTGGAAGGCGAAGCGTTTGATGCAGGCGGCAAAGGCATCTGGCTGGAGGCGATCTTTGCAAGAGCGAATCATTTGTCGGTCGGCGAGAGCCTGACGATCAAGCTGGGCGATAAACGCATCACGCAGACGATCAGGGGCCTGATCATGGCGCCTGAGTATATCGTGTACTATTCACCGGCAGGCGAGATGATCCCGGATTATACCGCTTTTGGCTACGCGTTCCTGCCGGGCAGCTGCTATCCGTCCGACTCGGATGATTTCTATACCTGCGTGCAGCTCGATACAAAGACCGAAAGCGAAGAGATACCGTACGACGAGATGCGGGCGTTTAAGGACAGACTGAAAGTCCTTTTGGAGACAGATGATCTGACCGTGCTCGATCGGACGCAAATGCCGTCTCACCGCGATTTTTCCGCGGAGATCGAGCAGCACGAGACGTTTGCGGTTCTCTTTCCCGGTATCTTTCTGATCATCGCATTTCTTGGGATGGTCACAACAATGACGCGTATGACGGTGCGCCAGCGAACGGTCATCGGCACGATGAAGGCACTCGGTTTTTCAAACGCGGCGGTCATGCTGCATTACGTTTCGTTCGGTACGGCGATCAGCCTGATCGGCGCCGTCCTCGGGTTTGCGGTCGGTCGCGCATGGATGCCGCCGCTGATCAATATGTCCATGCAGTCGATGTATACGATGCCTGACTGGCAGCATGAAGCGACATCGCTTTCGTACGGGGCCTGCATCGTCGTTGTCGCGCTCTCGACTCTTGTTTCCTGCATGACCTGTCGCAGGATCATGAAGGAGAATCCGGCATCGGCGCTGCGCCAGAAGGCGCCCAAGTCCATTAAGATCACGCGCTTTGAGCGCTCTTTTCTCTGGAAAAAACTGCCCCTATCCATCCAGTGGACGCTGCGCGAGGTGCGTCAGAACCGCCTTCGAAGCATGATGGGACTCCTTGGTGTTGCGGGCTGTATGATGATCATCCTGGGCGCGTTCGGCTGCATGGACTCGATCGAATACATGCCCGATAACGCGTACGAGCGCATGATGATCGGCCGGAGCATCATTACGATGGAGGATGGGGAAGATGCTTTTACGGCAAACGAGTATGCAAGGCGTTTTCACGGGCAGGCGGTAGAAGTGGTCTCGGCCGAGTTTTCCGATCCTGAGAAAACGGTGCTCAAAACCGGTTCGCTGACTGTCCTTGGGGATGGAAATCTTGCTCGGTTTTATGATGAGAACGGTGAGAAGGAGATCTTTTTACACGACGGCGAAGTGTTTATGAGCCGCAAGATGGCGGAGCTTTTGGACCTTCGGCCGGGCATGCTTTTCTCATTCCATATGATCGGAGAGAAGGACGTTCATACCTGCAGGATCGCAGGGATCAACAAGGATCCCTCCACACAGGGGATCTCGATGACGGAGAAGACGTTCCGTGATCTGGAGCAGGATTTTGTTCCGAACAGGATCTATACAAACTACCGGATTTCGGCGGACCTTTCAGACGAACTTCCTGTGAAAAACGTGCAGACCGTAGCGCAGCTTCGGGCGGATCTGCTTGCCGGAATGGATGTTATGTCAACTATGATCAATATCATGGTGGTCTGCGGAGTTGCGCTGGGTCTTATTGTTTTATATAATCTATCTGAGCTTTCTTTTGTGGAAAAGGAGCGTGATTATACGACGCTGAAAGTCCTCGGCATGCAGGCCGGAACGGTAAGAGGGATCATTTTTACAGAGCTTCTTGTCATCGGCGTGATCGGTATCCTGCTCGGCGTTCCGCTTGGCCTTGAATTTCTGCGGCTGATGTGGACGACCATGGGAGAGAGCGTAGATATCGCACCTGTTGTTTTTGCTTCGAGTTATGTCAGATCAGCACTCATCACGATCGGTGTGATCGTGGTATCGTGTCTGCTGATCTGTTTGAGAACACGTCACATGAACATGGTGGATGCGCTGAAGTCCAATGAATAGAATGTGTGAAGGAGATCATATGATACGGATCGGCATGGGATACGATGTACATCGTTTGACAGAAGGAAGAAAATGCATCATCGGAGGTGTGGAGATCCCTTTTGAAAAGGGGCTTTTAGGGCACTCCGATGCGGATGTGCTGCTCCATGCGATCATGGATGCGATGCTCGGTGCGCTGGCACTTGGTGATATCGGAAAGCACTTTCCCGATACGGATCCCGCATATGAGGGCATTGACAGCTTTCGCCTTTTAGAGCGCGTGGATGCGCTGATCCGCAATGAAGGATACGCGGTCGGAAATATCGATGCGACGATCATTGCGCAGGCGCCCAGAATGCGTCCGCATATTGATATGATGCGCGAGAATATCGCAGAGGTCCTTCACATCGGCACAGACAGGATCAACGTGAAGGCGACAACGGAAGAGGGACTCGGCTTTACGGGCAGCGGAGAAGGAATTTCCGCGCAGGCCATCTGTCTCTTGACAAAGTAGGATTTTTTGCCTATTCTTTTTACATACCAAACAGATAGGCAACGGCTAAGAACGGGAAGTGCACCCGGGAGCCGGTCCCGTGAAGAGATTTAGCGGGATCCGAGTTGCGCTCGTTACGCGCTTTTAAGGTGAGCACTTTGTGCTAAAAAGAGTGGAACCGCGGATTTTATTCGTCTCTTATTTGTATTCTTCGGAATAGGAATAAGAGATTTTTTCTTTATGGGAGATTCCCATAAAGAAAAAAGAAGGTCGCACTCGCGCGTAAAGAAGATGTTGCTTTCAGCAACCGCGCTCGGCGTAAAGAATTCCGCAAGCGGAATTCTATTATAAAGAGGGTATTCATATGCATCCGATCAAAAGGATCCGGGAGGAGATCCGGGTCATCCGGGAACGTGACCCGGCGATCCATTCCTCGATGGAAGTATTTTTATATGCAAGTTTTCGGGCGATGCTCCATTACCGCATCGCGCACAGACTATACTGTTCGGGCCACTATTTCTGGGCCAGATGGTTATCGCAGCGTGCTGTCAGGAAGACCGGGATCGAGATCCATCCCGGCGCGCAGATCGGGAACGGTTTCTTTATCGATCACGGCAGCGGCGTCATTATCGGTGAGACAACGATCATCGGGGACAATGTTACACTCTATCAGGGTGTGACCCTCGGCGGTACCGGCAAAGAGCACGGCAAGCGTCATCCGACGATCGGTGATAACGTTATGATCAGTGCGGGTGCGAAGGTGCTCGGCTCATTTAAGATCGGATCGAACTCCAAGATCGGAGCGGGATCCGTTGTGCTTGAAGAAGTGCCGCCCGGATCGACCGTGGTCGGTGTGCCGGGGCGTGTCGTAAAGCGGATGGGGCAGAGCCTTCCGCAGGAAGAGCTCGATCAGGTCAGCCTGCCGGACCCTGTCAAGGAGGACATCCAGAACCTGCAGCATGCAAATACCGAGCTGACGAACAGGCTTCTGTCATTGGAAGAAGAACTGCGTGAATTGAAAAAGAGGAGTGAAAATAAATGAAGATCTACAATACACTGACCAGAAAAAAAGAGGAATTTGTTCCGATCGAAGAAGGCAAGGTCCGCATGTATGTTTGCGGCCCGACCGTTTACAATCTGATCCATATCGGCAATGCGCGTCCGATGATCGTGTTCGATACTGCGCGCCGTTATATGGAGCACAAAGGCTATAACGTAAACTACGTGTCCAACTTTACGGACGTAGATGACAAGATCATCAAGAAAGCGAACGAGGAGGGCGTGGATCCTTCCGTGATCTCCGAGCGCTACATCGAAGAGTGCAGGAAAGACATGTCCGCGCTGAACGTGAAGCCTGCAACAACGCATCCGCAGGCAACGAATGAGATCGACGGCATGATCGAGATGATACAGACGCTGATCGATAAAGGGCATGCATATGTCGGCGAAGACGGCACCGTATATTTTAAGACAAGAAGCTTTAAGGAATACGGCAAGCTTTCTCATAAGGATCTGGATGACCTTAGAGGCGGCAACAGATCGCTTCTTGTATCCGGCGAGGATCAGAAGCAGGATCCGCTTGATTTTGTCCTTTGGAAGCCCAAGAAAGAGGGCGAGCCTTCCTGGCCTTCACCCTGGTGCGACGGCCGTCCCGGCTGGCATATCGAGTGCTCTGTCATGAGCAAGCGTTATCTGGGCGATGAGATCGATATCCATGCAGGCGGAGAGGATCTGATCTTCCCGCATCATGAGAACGAGATCGCACAGTCCGAGTGCGCGAACGGCGTTCCTTTTGCAAAATACTGGATGCACAACGCTTTTCTCAATATCGATAATAAGAAGATGAGCAAGTCTCTGGGCAATTTCTTTACGGTACGTGATATCTCCGAGAAGTACGATCTGCAGGTGCTGCGTTTCTTTATGCTATCCGCGCACTACAGAAGTCCTTTGAACTTCAGTGCCGATCTGATGCAGGCGGCAGCCAGCGGTCTTGACCGTATCGTAACCGGCATGGACAATCTGAAGTTCCGTGCGATGCATGCAAAGACCGCGGATCTGACACCGGATGAGAGAGCGCAGGTTGATGAGGCGGAAGTCTTCGGAGAGAAGTTTGATGAGGCCATGGACGACGATCTGAATACCGCAGATGCGATCTCGCATGTATTTGATTTTATCAAGTGGGCGAACATCCATGTAACGGAGGAAGCGAGTGCGGCATTTGCGACATCCGTTTACACCAGGATCAAGGTTTTGACGGATATTCTGGGTCTTATCGTTGAGAAAAAGAAAGAAATGCTCGATGCCGACATCGAAGCGATGATCGAGGCAAGGCAGGCGGCCAGAAAGGCAAAGGATTTTGCCAAAGCCGATGAGATCCGCGCGCAGCTCCTGGAGAAAGGGATCGTACTCGAAGATACCAGAGAAGGCGTAAAATGGAAGAGAGTATAAGAGAAAAGTTTTTATGTAAACCCGGAGACGTCCGTGCCTACTCTCCGCTGACACTTGCCTATATCGGCGATGCCGTGTATGATCTGGTGATCCGGACGGTCGTAGTGGAGCGTGGCAATAAGCCTGCAAACAAACTCCACAAGACGACGGTAAAATATGTGAATGCGGCGACACAGGCTGCTATGATCGAATCCGTACTGGAGGATTTGACAGAAGAGGAGCTTGCGGTGTATAAACGGGGCAGGAACGCAAAATCCTACACATCGGCAAAGAATATGTCGATCGAGGATTATCGCAAGGCAACCGGCATGGAAGCACTGATGGGATATCTGTATCTGCAGGACCGCTTTGACAGGCTTCTGTCGCTGGTACAGCTTGCTCTTGAGAGGACGGAGCGAACGATTTAGAGGGAATTATGGCATATCAGGAACTTACGATAGAAGGTCGCAATGCCGTGATCGAAGCGTATCGAAGCGGCAAGACGATCGATAAACTGTACATTCTGGACGGCTGCCAGGACGGGCCGATGATGACGATCCGGCGGGAAGCAAAGAAGCATGATACGATCATGCGCTTTGTGGATAAGGAACGTCTCGATCAGATGTCGGAGACCGGCAAGCACCAGGGCGTGATCGCGATCGCGGCGGCTTATGAGTACGCTTCGGTCGACGATATCCTGGAGAATGCGAGAAAAAAGGGCGAGGCACCGTTTATCTATCTGCTTGATAATATTGAAGACCCGCATAATCTGGGGGCGATCATCCGTACAGCCAATCTTTCGGGTGCGCACGGCGTGATTATTCCGAAGAACCGTGCGGCGGGTCTGACAGCAACGGTCGCACGCACGAGCGCGGGTGCACTCAACTATACACCGGTTGCGAAGGTCACGAATCTAGCGCAGACGATCGAGAGCCTCAAAAAAGAAGGCATGTGGTTTGCGTGTGCGGACATGGACGGCGATGTCATGTACGACGTCAACTTAACGGGGCCGATCGGGCTTGTGATCGGCAATGAAGGCGAGGGCGTCGGACGTCTTGTGAAGGAAAAATGCGACTATGTTGTGTCCATTCCGATGAAAGGGGACATTGACTCCCTGAACGCATCGGTCGCAGCGGGCGTGCTCGGTTTCGAGATCGTACGCCAGCGCATGAAAAAGGGATGAGCATGAAGGATTATGATTCCTATTCGGATGATGAACTGATCCTCCGTCTGCGCGACGGGGAGCATGAGATCACCGACTATCTCATGAATAAATACAAAAATCTGGTGCGGCATCATGCACGCTCCATGTATATGCTGGGCGCGGATTCGGATGACCTCATCCAGGAAGGGATGATCGGGCTGTTTAAGGCGCTTCGCGACTATGACATCGGGCGTGATGCGTCGTTCCAGACGTTCGCGGAGCTGTGCATCAACCGCCAGATGTATACCGCTGTGGAGGCTTCCAGAAGGAAGAAGCATCAGCCCTTAAACAGCTATGTCTCCTATAATTCGGATGAGCTTGCGACAGAGGATGAGACCGGCACGTATCGTGCGGATCCGGAGCTTTTAAGTGTTCTTGCGTCTCTCTCCGACAAGAGCCCGGAAGATGCCTGGATCGATCGGGAAAATTTTGAGATCCTGGAAAAAAAGATTGAAGAGCGTCTCAGCGCATTCGAACGCAGCGTCCTTGATCTGTACCTGACCGGAATGGGCTATGCACAGATCGCGAAGATCCTCGGAAGGGATGAAAAGTCAACCGATAATGCCTTACAGCGCATCAAGAAGAAATTGCGCTGAACCGGCCCAAAAGCCGTCGATCGAATTGTGCTGTTTTCTGTTGACAAAGACCACAAAAGTTTGTAATATAGACAAGTACTGCTGGTGTGGCACAGGCGGTAGCGCACCTCATTGGTAGTGAGGAGGTCACGGGTCCGAGTCCCGTCACCAGCTTACGCGGTGGCAATGAGCCATGCAAAACGGAAAAGAAAAGGCACCCCCAAGCTTGCTTGGTAGGGTGTCTTTTTCTTTTTTGTTTTAGAGGGCGAACGCCCGCGACCCCTGCGAAAACCCCAGCTTTGCCTGGGATTTTTGCAGGGGTACATGCATGGCTCCCTATTTTTCTTAAACTTTCGCACAATTCCTCGAATTCCACACTCTATCCAAACATAATAGTACTTGTGTGTGATACTGCTTCAACATCACTCTTGCTATAATAAAAAAGATGGCGGTATTCGCCAACTCAACTTGAAAGGAGATTCAAAATGGGGTTAATTAAGGCAGCTATGGGCGCGGCAGGCGGCGTAATGGCCGACCAGTGGCTCGAGTATTTCTACTGTGATGCGATCCCGCAGGATATTCTTGCAGTAAGAGGCAGGAAGAAGACTTCGGACCGCTCTTCCAACACAAAGGGTGATGACAACATCATCTCAAACGGTTCGATCATTTCGGTTGCGGACGGACAGTGCATGATGATCGTCGATCAGGGCAAGGTCGTTGAAGTCTGCGCAGAACCGGGTGAATTCAAGTATGATGCATCCACAGAGCCCAGCATTTTCAGCGGCGGCTTCGGACAGGGACTGATCGAATCCTTTAAGAACATGGGCAAGCGTTTTGCCTTTGGCGGCGAAGCACCCAAGACCCAGCGTGTATATTACTTCAATACGAAGGAACTGATCGGTAACAAGTACGGAACACCGGCACCTGTTCCGTTCCGCGTTGTGGATACGAATGTCGGTCTGGACATCGATATCTCGGTTCGCTGCTTCGGCGAATACAGCTATAAGATCGCCGATCCCGTTCTTTTCTATACAAATGTATGCGGCAACATCACGGAGGATTACAGCCGTGAAGAGATCGACGGCATGCTCAAAACAGAGTTTTTGACGGCATTGCAGCCTGCCTTTGCAAGGATTTCCGAGATGGGGATCCGTTACTCTGCACTGCCTGCACATACAACGGATCTGGCGAATGCGATGAACGCAGAGCTTTCCCAGAAATGGGCACAGCTTCGCGGTCTTGTAGTCGTTTCGGTCGGCGTATCCAGCATCAAAGCGTCCGAAGAAGACGAGCAGATGATCAAAGAGCTGCAGCGCAATGCGGCATTCCGCAATCCGACCATGGCAGCGGCACAGCTTGTCGGTGCACAGGCACAGGCTATGCAGGATGCGGCAAACAATCAGAATGCAGGCCCGGCAATGGCTTTCATGGGAATGAACATGGCTGGCCAGGCAGGCGGCATGAACGCGCAGAATCTGTTTGCGATGGGACAGCAGCAACAGATGCAGCAGCAACAGATGCAGATGCAGCAACAGCAGATGCAGCAGGCAGCACCTACTCCCGCTCCGGCACCGGCTCCCGCTCCCGCACAGGCAGCACCTGCTGCGGCAGGATGGACATGCTCCTGCGGTGCTGTAAATCAGGGCAAATTCTGCCAGGAATGCGGCGCCAAGAAACCGGAAGGCGCACTGCAGTACAAGTGCGATAAGTGCGGCTGGATGCCTGCAGATCCGACAAAACCGCCCAAATTTTGTCCGGAATGCGGTGATCCGTTCGGCGATGAAGACATCGTTCGATAACGGAGGCGAGGGGGAATAGAATGGCTGATATGACAAATTACCAGTGCCCGGCGTGCGGAGGTCCGCTTCACTACGGCGCCTCCTCGGGCAAGCTGGAATGTGAATACTGCGGCAGCGCCTACTCCGTGGAAGAGATGGAGGCAAAGTACGGCAAGACGGATGATAAGAAGACCGCAAAGCCCGTCGCGGCCGGTATCTCCGCATCCGGTGAGACAATCGAGATGCAGACGTATAACTGCCCTTCCTGCGGCGCTGACCTGATGAGCGACGGTGTGACCGCCGTGACGATCTGTCCGTACTGCGGCAATCCGCAGATGGTACCGGGGCAGATGTCGGGTGAGGCCAAGCCTGATTTTATCATCCCGTTCAAAGTGGATAAGAAGGCAGCCGTTGCGGCACTGAAAGCACACTATAAGGGAAAAAGGCTCCTCCCGAAGGTCTTTGCGGACGAGAACCACATCGAAGAGATCCAGGGCGTTTATGTGCCTTTCTGGCTTTACGACGGCGAGGCGGATGCAGATTGCCGCTATGAATGTTCCAACTCCACGACGACCAGAAGCGGCGATACGGAGACGACTGTTACGGATCACTATGATGTGCACCGCGCCGGCAAAGTGACTTTCGCACGGATCCCGGCAGATGCATCGACCAGGATGCCGGATGACTATATGGACGCGATCGAACCGTTCAATTATGATGAGATGATCGAGTTCTCGCAGGTCTATATGCCCGGTTACATTGCGGATAAGTACGATGTTTCTAAAGAAGAGAATGAGGAGCGTATCGCAACACGTGCAAAAGAGAGCACTTCCATGAAGATGCTCGAATCCGTAACCGGCTACGAGAGTGTCCTTCCCGGGGAAGAGAAGATCGAATACAAGAGTAAGGCGGTGCGCTATGCCATGCTGCCTGTCTGGATGCTCACGACCAAATGGAAGGGGCAGAACTACCTGTTTGCGATCAACGGCCAGACCGGCAAGACGGTCGGCAACCTTCCCATTGACAAGGGCAGATACTGGTTTTATTTCTTTGTGTCCATGATCCCGTGTTCACTGATCGGCTGGTTCATCGGCAAATGGATATTCATGTAGGAGGTACGGAAAATGAAAAAGAGAGTCATTGCTTTTCTCGCCGTACTGGCCATGATCATGTCCATGACAGTGACGGCGTTTGCAAACGCGGATTATTATGAAAATGTTTTTGATACAGCAGGGATTCTGACGGATGAAGAGGCTGCACGGTTTGAAGCAAGGGCAGCCGAGATCACGAACAAGTACGGGATGGGCGTTTATATTGTGACGATCCCGAATCTTTCCGATTACGGATTCACAGAGGATCAGGCGTACGACTGTGCGAAGTACTTTTATACAGAGTCCGGATACGGAGTCGGCGATGACGGAAGCGGGATCATGCTTCTGCTTTCGATGAGCGAGAGAAAATATGCACTGATCGCGCACGGCGCAGGCAATCAGGCGCTGACCGATTACGGAAACGAAAAGATGCGCGAGGCGTTCCTCGATGATTTCGGAGACGATGAATGGGCGGTAGGTTTTGACCACTATCTGGAGAAGGCGGACAGATACATAAGCCTTTGGGCGGAAGGAAAGCCCGTTGATTCGGGAAGCGATCCGGATGACCATTCCTGGATCCTCTGCCTTGCCGTTGCCATTTTTGTCGGCGCTCTCGGCGCTTTTATCTACTGCTGCTACTTAGAGTCCGAGATGAAAACGGCAGTCATTGCGACAAACGCCGAAGGGTACGAAACAGAAAACGGCGTGGAGATCACGGTTTCGGAAGATACCTATCTGCATTCCACGACGGAAGTGCGTACCATCGAGCATGACAGCGATTCGGGCGGCACGAGTGTCGACAGCGACGGCTTTTCCGGGTCGAGCGGTGATTTTTAGTACGATCTGCAGGACCGCTTTTGTGAAAACAGTTTTGTGCGAGGGATTGAAAACCGCTCCAAAAGGTGATAGATTTTATTCGTAAGTTTTTATCAAAAGGAGAAGGTATCATGATTACGATCAAAGCACAGAAACTGACAAGAGATGCATTCGCAGAATTCGGTGATTTCTATGATTGCATGGATCCCAAGGGTCATACGCTCGGGGCATTTTTCCATGATCATATGAAGTTCCCGGTAGAAGGCGGCAGATGCGTCGGTATTTCCGCAATGGTAAAGGAGAAGGTTGACGAGACGATCGTCACAAAAGCAGAGTATCACAATCACTCCTGCGAGCTGATCCTTCCGATCGATGCGGATGTACTGCTTCACGTAGCTCCCCCTTCAAAGGCACCGGTTCCGGAGCAGACACAGGCATTCATCGTTCCGAAAGGAACAGCTGTTATCCTGAACATCGGTGTATGGCATATGGGCCCTACTCCCATCAATGCAGACAAGTGCCATTTCTTCATGGAACTTGCGGAGAGAACTTATATGACAGACTGCATCATCGAGGATTATCCCGAAGATAAGCACGTTAAGATCGAATTATAAGAATGGATCTGTGGCGGCCGCACACTACGTGCGGCCGTCCTTTTCACAGAAATGATCAAAATGCATCAAAAAACGGAACAGCACAAACAGAATATGCTTTTACTGCAGATCATGGCGGGATTTACAATGCTCGTTCTTTTTTTGCTGTTTTGGAGCAGGACCGCGTATGCGGAATGTGCACCCAACCCGGATCTCGGGCCGCTTTTGCAGACAACGAACGACGCGGATGAATACCGCGGTCTTGTGAAGCTCGATCTTCTTTGTACGGAGGAGGCTCCGGACGGCAATGTCAGCAAAGCTTCACAGAATGTGATGCCTTCCGTGGTACAGATCAAGGAAGGCAATTACTGGGGGTCGGGATGTATTCTGGATATCGGTGACGACTACGTGATCCTGGTGTCCAATAAGCATCTTCTGATCCACAGAAACTACTCGGCAGTTTATTTTTACAATGGGAAAATGGGGCTCGGCAAAGCGCTGTGGCTCTCCCCGACCGCAGACCTTGGCTTTGCGAAAGTCGACATCAGCGACTGGAGCTACGAAGACAGGAGAAAACTGCGAAAAATTCGCATTAACGACAGATCCGCTTCAAATCTGAAGCGAGGAGACCGCATATTTATGATCGGTTCGTCCGACGGTGTGGCCTGCAACGTCTCGCACGGCACGGTCGCGAACCCGCTTTACTATGTTGCGGAATTCGGTTCGGATATGGTATATAATTACTGCAAGGCCAAGCCCGGCATGTCCGGCGGCGGGACCTTTAACGAATATGGACACTATATCGGCATGATCACGGGCGGCGCACAGGACGAGACCGTATCGGTGCCGGTACGTATGATAGAGGAGGCATGGAAAGATTATGACAAAAATTGACATCATTTCCGGATTTCTTGGAGCCGGAAAGACAACACTCATCCAAAAGCTTTTAAAAGAAGCATTTCAGAATACGAAAGTAGTCCTGATCGAGAATGAGTTCGGTGAGATCGGCATCGACGGCGGTTTCCTGAAAGAAAGCGGCGTACAGATGAAGGAGATGAACTCCGGCTGTATCTGCTGCTCGCTTGTCGGTGACTTCGGTACATCCTTAAAGGAAGTGCTGGATACGTATGCACCGGATCGCATCATCATCGAGCCCTCCGGCGTCGGAAAGCTTTCCGATGTCATGAAGGCGGTCATGAACGTAAAGACGGATGCGCAGGTATCTCTTGCGAGTGCCGTGACGGTTGTGGATGCATCCAAGGCGAAGATCTACGCAAAGAACTTCGGTGAGTTCTTTGTAAACCAAATCGCGAGCGCAGGGCTTGTGATCCTGAGCCGTACAGGCCTTGTTTCCGAAGAAAAGGTGCAGCAGGCGGTTGCTATCATCCGTGAGCATAATGCAGACGCAACGATCATCACAACGCCCTGGGATGACCTTGACGGTGCGAAGATATTAGAGGCCATGGAAGAGGACAGCGACTGGGAGGCACAGCTCCTTCGCGAGACGCTTGAAGAGGAGCATGAGCATCACCATCACGACGATGATGATGACGATGACGATGAATGCTGCCACGGCCATCACCATGACCATGACCACGAGCATGAGCATGAGCATGAACACGAGCATGACCACGAGCATGAACATGAGCATGAACATGAACATGAACACCACCATGAGCATGGAGAGGAGTGCACCTGCGGCTGTCATGATCACGACCACCATCATCACCATGCAGATGAAGTATTTACAAGCTGGGGCAAGGAGACGCCCGCTTCCTATACAAAAGAAGAGATCGAGAAGGCACTTGCTGCGCTTGAAGATGAGAAGACATACGGCTATGTGCTTCGTGCAAAAGGCATGCTGCCTGACGGCACCGGCAAATGGACATTCTTTGATTATGTTCCCGGTGAGTGCGATGTCCGCGAGGGATCGCCCGAGCTTACCGGCAAGATCTGCGTGATCGGCTCGAAACTTGCGGAAGATAAGCTTGCGGAGCTTTTCGCTAAGTAGAGATCCATCGAAAGAAAGGACCATCGGTGTTTGGAAAAAAGATGAAAAAAAGTGTATATATGATCAACGGTTTTCTGGAGAGCGGCAAGACGGAATTTATTCGTTACACGCTTCAGCAGCCGTATTTTCAGATCCCTGAAAAAACGCTCCTCATCCAGTGCGAGGAGGGTGAGATCGAGATCGACGAAAAGTTAAGAAAGCAGAGCCGCACGGTCGTAGAGGTCATCGAAGACGAGGAAGACTTCACGATCGATGCGTTGTCCTATCTGGAGAGAAAGCACAAGCCGGAGCGCATCATTATCGAGTACAACGGCATGTGGAATTTCCGCAATATGAAGCTTCCGGATAACTGGGAGATCGAGCAGCAGATCACGACGATTAATGCGGCAACTTTTCCCATGTACTATACCAACATGAAGTCTCTTCTGGCCGAGATGCTGAAGGGCAGCGAGATGATCATCTTTAACCGCTGCGACGGCGTGAAGGATCTCGGTACGTACAAGCGTAATGTCAAGGCGATCAACCAGAGCGCGGAGATCATTTTTGAAGATTCGAACGGTGAGATCAACGAGATCATGGAAGAGGACTTGCCGTATGACCTGAAGCAGGATACACTTGAACTGACGGACTTCGGCTATGGGATCTGGTACATGGATACGTTCGACCATCCGGAGCGTTATCTTGACAAGACGCTCGTGTTTACGGCGAGTGTGTTAAAGCCACCCGCTTTTCCAAAAGGATATTTCGTACCGGGCAGGATGGCGATGACATGCTGCGCGGAAGACATGACGTTCCTTGGGTTTATATGTGAATATGACGGCGCGGATGCGTTAAAAGAAAAGACCTGGGTGAAGGTGCGCTGTACGATGACGATGGAAGTGCGCCCCGAATATCGCGGCAAAGGACCCGTCCTGCATGCGATCAGCGTGGAACCGACAGCAGCACCCAAAAAAGAGATCATCGATTTTATGGAAGACCCGGCGTAGTACGCCGATCAGGCAGATAAACAGTTAGACCGATAAAGGAGGCAGCCATGAAGTTTTATTTACCGACTCTAGTGTACAGTGAGAAGCATTGCGTGGAGAACCATAAGAAGGAATTGGCCGATCTGGGCGATAAAGCCTTCATCGTAACGGGCAGGCATTCTTCGAAAGCAAACGGTTCTCTGGACGATGTGATCAGTGCGTTGTCCTCCCAGGGTATGAAATATGCGATCTTTGATGAGATCGAAGAGAACCCGTCGACAGAGACGGTTATGAAGGCCGCAAACCTCGGCCGCGCTGCAGAGGTGGATTTTGTCATCGGTATCGGCGGCGGATCCCCGATGGATGCCGCAAAGGCGATCGCACTTATGATCAGTAATCCGGGCAGAGATGCGGACGTGATGTATGAGAAGTGTGAACTTCATGATGCGCTTCCCGTTGCGGAAGTCCCGACAACGGCCGGCACAGGCAGTGAGATCACACCGTATTCGATCCTGACGTACCATAAGATCAAAACCAAGAAGAGTATCGCCCATCTGATCTACCCGAAGCTTGCGCTCGTGGATGCGAAGTATCTGAAGACGGCATCGGCCGAGAACACGATCTATACGGCAGTCGATACGCTCGCACATCTTGTGGAGAGCTACTTAAACACCAACTCTGACAGCTTCAACCGTACGTTCAGTATGCGCGGTTTGGAGCTCTGGGGCAGCGTGAAGGATGAGATCAGACGGAAGAGATTCTCGGAAACCGTTTATGAAAAGCTGATGGAAGCCTGCAACTACGGCGGCATGGCGATCACCCACACGGGTACGAGCCTTCCGCACGGACTGAGCTATATGCTGACATACAATCTCGGCGTACCGCACGGAAGAGCGGTCGGTGTGTTCCTGGCAAGATATGTGCGTCTGTTTGCGGCGCACGGCCCGGAGGATGCGCGAAAAGTGCTCAATCTGCTCGGTTTTGACAATCTGGACGAGCTTGAAGAGTATCTGGATTTCGTTCTGGGGCATGTGTCTGTTACGGATGACATGAAAAAGGCCAATGTGGACGCGATCCTTTCCAATGCCGCGAAGCTGAAAAACTATCCTTTTGAAGTGACGGAGGAAGAACTATTAAAAGTGCACAGATATCGAGAAGAATAATTGTGCATTTTTGTCGATTGTCGACAGTGGATAGCTTTGCTATACTGTATTAGTACCTAGGTACTATGTTTTTTGCGGGGTGGTACACACCCCGTTTTTTTGTCAAAATTTTGTGGGGTTGTTACTATGTTGAGCAAACTGAGGGGACTTGCTCTGAAGAAGACGGGGGTTGAAGAGAGGATATTTAAACACACGGTGATCTTAAGGGTCAATCTGTTCCTGATGATCCTTTATTTTATCATTTTCACCGTTCTTTCAGCTCTTTTTCATGCCACGCAGGGCGCGATCTTCGGCGGTTCGGGACTATTCCTGATGTCGCTTCTTCTTTATGCGACGTACCGTGGATGGAGCAATGTGGCGGCGGAAGTTTACTGTATCCTTCTTTCTGCCGTGTCAATGTGCGTTTCCATCCTGTATGGGAGCGGTGCATCGCCGATGATCATTCTGCTGATCCAGATCATGGTCCTGTTTACGGTCAATCTTCTCAATCTGAGGAACCGTTTGGCTTTCACGGCTATGCTGGTGGCATACTATTTATTTCTGTTCAATTTTATGGAGATGTCAACCCCTGTCTATGCACTGGATGATCTGGAGCTTAATCTGTTCCGTCTCCTGCACATCTATACGGGGGCCTTTATCACATTCGGTATCATGGGCGTTACGACCGTGGATTCACAGCTTTGGGAGAAGGATCTGATCGAACGTAACGCAAGCCTGCGTACGCTGGCGGCCTATGATTCTCTGACAGGGATCAGTAATCGTACGGCGATCATGGAGATGCTCAATAAAGCCACAGAGCTGTACCGGAAAGCGAGAATGGATGCGCTGACCGTTGCGATCGCAGATATCGATTTTTTCAAAAAAGTAAACGATACGTATGGTCATATCTGCGGTGATATCGTTTTAAAAGAAGTCGCTTTTCTGATGCGTGATTTTATGGAAGACAAAGGCAAAGTCGGCAGATGGGGCGGCGAAGAGTTCCTGTTTATTTTTTATAACATGAACGGAGAGCAGGCGGAGCGTGAACTTTATGATCTGCAGAGCAAGCTTCGGAATCTTGTGGTGAATTATGAAAGTTATTCGTTTTCAGTGACGCTCACATTCGGCGTGGCGGAGTATTCGTCCGTGCGTGATGTGATCGATACGATCGGCGAAGCGGATCGCAAGCTTTACATGGGCAAGCAGTCCGGACGTAACGTGATCGTGTTCTAGAGCAGAGTCGCTGCAAACATTGCTATACAGAACGGCTTTATACAAAAAAAACCCTCGCATGACGGTGCGAGGGCTTTCTTTGCATTTATATCGTGATGTCCGCTTTAAGCCATTTCGTTAACGGCTTTGCTCATACGAGAAATCTTTCTCGCTGCGGTATTCTTGTGAAATACTCCCTTGTGGCAAGCTTTGTCCATTGTGGAAGTAGCGGCAAGCAGAGCAGCCTTTGCAGCTTCCTGATCATTTGCTTCGATCGCTGCATATACTTTCTTGTTTGCTGTCTTAACTGCGGACTTGATGGATTTGTTTCTTTCCATCTTTGTCTGGTTCACAAGAATTCTCTTCTTCGCAGATTTAATATTAGCCAAGGTCTACACCTCCCATTAATAAAGTCTATTGTTTCTAATCAGAAGATGTTTCATTAAAGCCGGACACGGACGTTCTAATGTAAACATGCTTAATCATTGTAATATCCCGCGGGGTGGATGTCAATAGATAGAATAAAAAACAATCGAAACAATCGAATAGCTTTCTCATATGATTAAGAAAAAATCTTTCTCATATATTTAAGAGAAAAATCTTTCTCATATGATTAAGAGAAAAATCTTTCTCATATTGTTTTCATGCAGCACCTCTTGTTCTAAATTCATCGGCATTCTGAAAAGCGCTGCCCGTTTCTGCGGAACTCGCTTCGCTCAAACACGTCCTCGAAACGGTCATTTCAGAATACCGATTCATTAAGAACACCGGTGAAAGCATGAAAAACAAAAATGAGAAAGCTTTTTCCGCTTATACAGTGAAAGCATGAAGAACAAAATGAGAAAGCTTTTTCTGCCAACACGGTGAAAGCATGAAGAACAAAATGAGAAAGCTTTTTCTGCCAACACGGTGAAAGCATGAAAAACAAAAATGAGAAAGCTTTTTCTGCCAACACGGTGAAAGCATGAAGAACAAAATGAGAAAGCTTTTTCTGCTCACACAATGTTGTGGGAGTATGGTATATTAGTAGTGTTTGGAAAGCGAATGAACATAAAGCAGAAAGAAGTTCACCCTATATGGGTGTTTTAAGGAGAAGATAGTTTGGATCAGAGTAAGATCAGGAATTTTTGTATTATCGCACATATCGACCACGGCAAATCCACGCTTGCGGATCGTATCATCGAAAAGACGGGCCTTTTGACAGAGCGTGAGATGCAGGCGCAGGTGCTTGACAATATGGATCTGGAGCGCGAACGCGGCATTACCATTAAGTCGCAGGCGGTCCGGATCATCTATAAAGCAAAAGACGGGGAAGAGTATGTCTTCAATCTGATCGATACGCCCGGCCATGTCGATTTTAACTATGAAGTCAGCAGGAGTCTTGCAGCCTGTGACGGCGCGATCCTTGTCGTGGATGCGGCGCAGGGGATCGAAGCGCAGACGCTTGCGAATGTATATCTGGCGCTCGATCATGATCTGGATGTTTTTCCCGTGATCAACAAGATCGACTTGCCGAGTGCGCGTCCGCAGGAAGTGAAGGATGAGATCGAGGATGTGATCGGTCTGGAGGCGCAGGATGCACCGCTTATTTCCGCAAAGAACGGAATTGGGATCGAGGAGGTCTTGGAAGCGGTCGTTCAGAAGGTGCCTGCACCGACAGGTGATCCGAACGCACCGCTCAAAGCGCTGATCTTTGACTCGCTCTACGATTCCTACAAGGGCGTTATCGTTTTCTGCAGATTGCGGGACGGCCGTATCGAGAAGGGTAAAAGGGTCCGCATGATGGCGACCGGCGCGGAAGCGGAGGTCGTAGAAGTCGGCTATTTCGGCGCAGGCCAGTTCATTCCGTGCGACGAGCTTACAGCCGGCATGGTTGGATACTTTACCGCGTCCATTAAGAACGTGCGTGATACGATGGTCGGTGATACGGTCACAGACGCAGACAATCCGTGTGCAGAGCCGCTTCCCGGATACAAAGAGGTCACTTCGATGGTATACTGCGGTCTCTATCCCGCAGACGGCGCGAAGTATCCGGACCTTCGTGATGCACTGGAGAAGCTGCAGCTTAACGATGCATCGCTTCGCTACGAGCCGGAGACATCCGTTGCACTGGGCTTTGGTTTCCGGTGCGGCTTCCTTGGGCTTTTGCACCTTGAGATCATTCAGGAAAGACTTGAGCGCGAATATAACCTGGATCTTGTTACGACGGCGCCCAGCGTTATCTATAAAGTCCATAAAACGAATGGTGAGGTGATCGACCTTACCAACCCGACGAACCTTCCGGATCCCTCCGAGATCGAATACATGGAAGAGCCGATCGTTTCCGCGGAGATTATGGTCACGAAAGATTTTGTCGGTTCGATCATGGAACTCTGTCAGGAGCGCCGCGGCCGTTACCTGTCCATGGAATACATGGAGGAAACGCGCGCACTGATTAAGTACGAACTGCCGCTCAACGAGATCATCTACGACTTTTTCGATGCATTAAAGTCCCGTTCCAAGGGCTATGCATCATTTGATTACGAACTCAAAGGGTATGAACGCTCCAATATGGTCAAGCTTGATATCCTGATCAACAAGGAAGAAGTGGATGCGCTTTCCTTTATCGTACATGCGGACAGTGCCTATGAACGCGGCCGCAAGATGTGCGAGAAGCTTAAAGAAGAGATTCCGAGACACCTTTTTGAGATCCCGATCCAGGCTGCGGTCGGCGGCAAAGTCATCGCCCGCGAGACGGTCAAGGCCATGAGAAAAGATGTCCTTGCCAAGTGCTACGGCGGTGATATCACACGTAAGAAGAAGCTCCTTGAGAAGCAGAAGGAAGGCAAGAAGCGTATGCGCCAGATCGGCAGTGTAGAGGTACCGCAGAAGGCCTTCATGAGCGTCTTAAAGCTCGATGAGAACTGATGAAAGAACTTAGTTTATATCTGCACGTTCCTTTTTGCGTGCAAAAGTGCCTGTACTGTGATTTTCTCTCGGCGCCTGCGGAAGATGAGACGATCAGCCGCTATGCGGATGCGCTTTCCGAGGAGATCAGACAGGCTTCAAAAGATTATACGGAAAGCAAAGCAGTGACGGTATTCCTCGGCGGGGGGACACCGTCTCTTTTGCCTGCGGACAAAATGCGCCTGCTCCTCGATACGATCAGACAGAACTTTTGCGTTGCGCCGGATGCGGAGATCTCGATGGAGGCAAATCCCGGGACGGTCACGAAGGAGACGCTGATCGCTTATCGCGAAGCAGGGATCAACAGGATCAGCTTCGGACTGCAGGCGGCGGATGATATGCTCCTTCGGACACTTGGCAGGATCCACACAAAAGAGGATTTTGAGAAGGCGTGGGAGTGGGCGTCGCTGGCTGGTTTACATAACAGAAACATCGATCTGATGGAAGGGATCCCCGGGCAGGATTTGGATCTGTTTGAAAAGACGCTTCGCTTTGCGCTGTCCTTTCAGCCGGAGCATATCTCGGCATACAGTCTGATCGTAGAGGAGGGAACGCCGTTTTATGAGCGGTACAGCAGCGGCAGGGGACTTCCGGATGAAGAGACCGAGCGGGCGATGTATGCGCTGACGGGGCAGCTCCTGTCAGAGAACGGCTATCATCGCTACGAGATCTCGAACTATGCGAAGCCGGGATTTGAATGTTTACATAACATAGGATATTGGACCGGCCGGGAATATGCCGGATTTGGACTTGGAGCATCGTCTTATGTAAACCATACAAGGTGGAAGAATACAAGCGATCTGAAAGAATACATGAAAGCATACCTTTTAGGGAATAACGCGCAGAATATGGGCAAAGGGACAGATGGCGGAGCAGACGGGCTGTCCTGCCTTCATGAGCAGGTCGAGCATCTTACCTTACAGGATGAGATGGCGGAGTTTATGTTTCTGGGACTTCGCATGATGGAAGGCGTTTCCAGAGAGTTGTTTAAGACGCGTTTTTCCCGGAAGATGGATGATGTGTACGGCGCCGTGATCGCAAAGCATGCGGCTGAGGGCCTTCTGACGGACGGGGAGCGTGTACGGCTTACGGAAGAGGGGATTTCCGTCAGCAATTATGTGATGGCGGATTTTCTTTTCTGAAAACAGAGTTAACACTGCGACAGTCGTCAAAAATCCGCGCGAAATTTCGCATTGTGCATGGCTTTTTTGCCCGGCCTTTGGTAATATGAAAGTAGTGCAAACACTTAGGAGGGAAAGAAATGCTTAAAATTGATGAGATCTTAAAGGAAGCAGTTGAAAAGGGCGCATCCGATGTGCATATCACGGTCGGCCTGCCGCCCAAGATGCGTGTGAACGGCAAGCTGATCACAATGTCGTATCCGAAGCTTTTGCCGGCAGACACATTGGAACTGATGATCTCGATCATGAACGAGACGCAGCGCAATATTTTCGATCAGCGCGGCGAATACGATATGTCGTTTGCAATCCGCGAGCTTGGCCGTTTTCGTGTGAATGCGTTCAAACAGCGTGGTTCCATCGCGATGGCTTTCCGTCTTGTGGGTACCAAGGTGCCTGAACCGGAAGAACTCGGCGTTCCGGAATCCGTTATCAATCTGTACAGCAAACAGCGTGGTCTTGTACTCGTTACCGGACCGACAGGAAGCGGCAAGTCAACGACACTGGCAGCGATCATCGATAAGATCAACAACCTGCGTGAAGCACATATCATCACGCTGGAGGACCCGATCGAGTATCTGCACCAGCATAAATTATCCATCGTCAATCAGCGTGAGATCGGCCTCGACTCCAGTAACTATGCGAATGCGCTCCGTGCGGCACTTCGTGAGGATCCCGATGTCATCCTTGTCGGCGAGATGCGTGACTTTGAGACGATCAGTGTTGCGATCACCGCGGCAGAGACAGGTCATTTGGTTCTTTCCACATTGCATACAACAGGCGCAGCGAACACCGTTGACCGTATGATCGACGTATTCCCGCCGCATCAGCAGCAGCAGATCCGTATCCAGCTTGCCAACGTTTTGGAAGCTGTCGTATCACAGCAACTTCTTCCGGATAAGACAGGTGATCACCGTGTGGCGGCATTTGAAGTTATGCATGTAACCCATGCGGTCCGCAACCTGATCCGGGAAGGCAAGACGCATCAGCTTGCAACCGTTATGCAGACGAACCGCAACATCGGCATGATCACGATGGATGAAGCGATCAAGAAGCTGTACGACGAAGGCAAGATCTCGAAAGAGACGGCGATCCGCTACGCGCAGGAGCCGGACTTCATGACGAACAGACTGTAGGAAATAATAGGAATGGCTGTATATACCGTAAGCAAGACATACCATACAAAAGGCCACATGGGCATGATCGATGTAACGGGCGATTTTCAGGATGCCGTATCGAAGGGATGCGCCGAGAAGCATATGTCGGCAGGCATCATCACCGGCTTTACCACAGGCGGCGTAGCGGCATTGACAACGCTGGAATTTGAGCCCGGCATCGTCAAGCATGACTTAAAGGAGGCCATGGATACGTTTTCTCCGTACCGTGATGAGAACGGGAATGTGCTTTACTATCACCATCACGATACGTGGAATGATGACAACGGATCGTCGCATATCAAATCTGCGATCCTGTCACCTTTTATCACGATCCCCTTTGTGGACGGACGGATCACGATCGGTCCGTGGCAGAATCTCACACTTGTTGAGTGTGATACCCGGGACCGTGTGCGTGACATCGTGTTTCAGGTAATGGGTGAATAGACCCGTAGGAACGGGCTCGTAGCGCGAAGAGCCCGCGAGGTACGGAATATGATCCAGAAGAGGTATACATTTCAGAATATCGATGAACTGGAAATGATCGTTTCGGAAATTGCCGGCAGCAGTAACTATAAGACTGCCGCCGGCGTTTTGTTTCAGCTGAACAATCCGAAGATCAATACGGATGACGATGCGATCATATCGTGCATCCGATCAAAATGCGCGAAAGCCTGTCTTGTCGGGATCACAAGCGCCAATATTGCGGATAAAGCGCTCTACGAAGCAAAAGAAACAGGACGTAACCGTGTTGTGCTCAGAGAGATGTAGTCGATCAAACAGATACATGGAGGACGGTAAACAGAATGCTGTATGCAATGGTTCCGGCTTTGGTGCTGTTCATTAATCTGATACTGAATTGGGAATCTCTTTATCATTACGGATTCCGCGAGAGAAAACAGGACAGGAAGAACCTGGTGCCTGTACGCTATAACTATTTTATCCTTTCCGCATGCTGCTACTTTGTTGTGGATATGACATGGGGGATTTTGTACGAGCACAGGGAAATTGTTGCGTTTTTCCCTTTCATATACGGATTGACTGTCTTATATTTCATGCTTATGCTCCTGACCATGCTGACGTGGACACGGTATATCGTCGTCTACCTTGACAAGGGCGGCCGGCGCAGTACGATGCTGCTCTACGGCGTATGGGGGATGTTCACGGTCGGTGTATTGTGCCTCATCCTGAATCGTTTTACGCATTTCATGTTTTCCTATAATGAGGCGAATGAGTATATCGGTGAAGTCGGAAGGAACATCTCTTTTCTCATCCAGATCGTTTTTTATATGGTGCTTTCGATCAATATGCTGTATGTGACCCATAAAAGCATGGGACGTCAAAGGGTCAGATACCAGGCGGTTGCGGCGACAAGCATCGTTTTGGGCGTATTTCTCACTTTTCAGATCATTTTTGCACTATTTCCCTGCTATGCGATCGGGCTCATGATCGGAATATGTCTTGTTCATTCCTTTGTACAACTGGGTGCGCGAAGAGAAAAAGAGATCCATGATCATATTGCGTCTGCGATGGCGGAAGATTATGAAGCCATCTTTTACATCGAAAAAGAAACGGGTGAATATCTGACATATGCTACAAGCCGGAAATACGAGTCTTTAAACGTGCCGCCGTCCGGAAAAGATTTCTACCGGGAGGCGCTTGAGGGCCTTGAAGGATGTGTGTATCCCGATGACCTGGAATATGCAAGGGGCTTTTACCACAAAGAAACGATGCTGAAGAATCTGGAGGGGAGGCGTTCTTTTTCCTTTAAATACAGAATTCTGATCGATGAAGTGCCAAGGTATTTCCTCTTCACGGTGATGCGTGAACGGTCCGGTCAGTATCTGGTCTTTTATGAAAAAGACATAGAAGATGAGCTCAACGCGGAGAAGGCCCGAAAAGAGGACCAGAAGAAGACGATCACGTTCGGACAGATCGCAGAGAGCCTTGCATCCAACTACGACGAGATCTATTATGTCGATGTTGCGGATGATTCGTATGTCGGCTATGCGGTGAGCAATATTTATGGACAGCTGGAGATCAGCAAGTCCGGAGCGGATTTCTTTGGTGAATCTCTCGCAAACATCGATCAGGTCGTTCATAAGCAGGACCGTGATCAGGTGCGCGAATTCATTGAGAAGGAAAATATGATCGATGCCCTGAATAACCACAAAGACTACAGCATTGATTACCGCATCATGGCAGGCAGCAAATCCCGTTTTGCAAGGATGATCGTTCGAAAGACCAGCGACGGCGCACATTTTATCATATGTGTTGAGGATATCGATGCCGAGATCAAGCGCGAGAAGCAGCAGCATAAAGCACTGAAGACGGAAAAAGAGCTTGCAAGGCGTGATGAGCTGACCGGTGTCAAGAACAAGACCGCATACATGGAACTGGAGCAAGCTGCGCAGGGCAATATCGACAACGGGATGGATTACCTGACATTTGCGCTGGTCGTATGCGATACCAACAACTTAAAGCAGATCAACGATACGCAGGGACATGCGGCAGGCGATGAGTATATCCGGGCATCGGCACGCCTTCTTTGCAATATATATGTGCACAGTCCCATATTCCGTGTGGGAGGCGATGAGTTTGTGGTATTCCTTCGCGGGACTGATTATACATCGAGGCATGAACTTTTGGACATGCTGCATAAACAGGTCCTTGAGAACAAGCGGGTGGGTGCGGGCGTGATCCTTGCCGCCGGCATGTCGGAGTACAAGCCCGAGAGCGACAGCTTCGTATCGGATATCTTTGAGCGGGCCGACAGAGAGATGTATGAGGATAAGCAGCGGCTGAAAAGCCTTGACGATTGAGTGAAAATGCGTATAATACAATTTGAGTGAATCGGGGGCACCACTTTTCACTGACAACAAAGGCGCCGGATCTCGGACAATCCGATCCGCGCGTAATAGTATGATCACCAGCGTCTGCGGACTGTCCGCAGGCGCTTTTTTGATGCCGTAAAGCGCCTGGAGGAATCGAGCAATTCAATGAGGAGGGAGCTTTTTATGGTTACGATCAATGGCGAATCAAAAGATGCGGCGGGAAATGATCTGAAGGATTATCTGGAAAGCATGGGCTTCGATCTTATGAAGATCGTAGTGGAGAAAAACCTTGAGATCATCCCGCGTGAAGAACTGGGAAAACATGTGATCAAAGACGGAGATACGATCGAAGTCCTTCGTTTTGTGGGAGGGGGCTGAGACGGACATGCGGGAAGAAGCAAAAAACATGATAACGGAAGAAGAACTGGAGGCGGCATTTGATGCGCGCTTCCCTAAGGAGATCAGGCAGAAGTTTCGCGGAGCGCGCGTCGCAGTCGCAGGTCTTGGCGGGCTTGGATCCAACATAGCCGTCATGCTTGCAAGAAGCGGCGTGGGGCACCTGCTGCTGGTTGACTTTGACGTGGTGGATGTCACCAATTTAAACAGGCAGATGTATCTGATCCGGCATCTTGGGATTCCCAAGACGGAAGCACTGCCGGATATCCTAAGGCAGATCAATCCGTATCTGGAGTATAAGAGTATTCGTGTTAAGGTGACGCCTGAAAACATTGTTTCCGTATTTTCCGGCTACCCGATCGTATGCGAGGCATTTGATAAGCCGGATCAAAAGGCCATGCTCGTACAGCAGGTCCTTGCACAGCTTCCTGAGACGATCGTCGTATCCGGGAACGGAATGGCAGGGATCGGCAATTCCAACGCCATAGAGACGAAGCAGATGATGAGCAGGCTCTATGTATGCGGAGACCGCTCGACAGACGTCGGAGACGGGATCGGCCTTACCGCGCCGCGCGTGGCGATCTGTGCGGGACATCAGGCCGGCAAGGTCCTGGAACTGATCTTAAACTGATCATGGATGATATGAGGAGGAAAGAATAATGAACGATCCGTTGATCCTGGGAGGAAAAGAATTTGAGAGCCGCTTTATCCTAGGCTCGGGAAAATATAATATGAATCTAATCAAGGCGGCCGTCGAGCAGGGCGGCGCTCAGATCATCACGCTTGCGCTCCGCCGTGCCAATACGGCCGAATCGGAGAGTATTCTGGACCATATACCGGAAGGGGTCACGCTCCTTCCGAATACATCAGGCGCGCGGGATGCGGACGAAGCGGTGCGCATTGCAAAGCTTTCCCGCGCCATGGGATGCGGAGATTTTGTCAAGGTTGAGATCATGCGTGATACCAAGTATCTGTTTCCGGATAATCAGGAGACGATCAAAGCCACGTCGATCCTTGCCGATGCGGGTTTTGTCGTACTGCCTTATATGCACCCCGATCTGAATGTCGCAAGAGATCTGCAAAAAGCGGGCGCGGCTGCCGTGATGCCGCTCGCGGCGCCGATCGGAAGCAACAAAGGGCTTGCAACAAAAGAGATGATCCAAATCCTGATCGATGAGATCGATCTGCCGGTCATTGTGGATGCCGGGATCGGTAAGCCGTCTCAGGCATGTGAGGCGATGGAGATGGGGGCAGCAGCCATTATGGCCAATACGGCCATTGCTACAGCCGGCGATGTTCCGGAGATGGCATCTGCCTTTAACCTCGCGATCAGGGCAGGGCGGAAAGCATATCTGACCGGTATGGGGCGCGTACTTGCGCGCGGCGGGAGCGCATCGGATCCGCTTACCGGATTCCTCAGGTAGGAGGGCATTATGAACGAAGAGAATCGGGTATATTTTGTTGACAGCGACACCCTGCCGCCTGAAGCACTTGCAAGGAAGCATGCGCTCGAGCAGGATCCGTCCGCAAGGACAGATCACATGCAGTATCTAAGCGGCATGGAGGTGATCGATTCCGATATTAAGGATAAAGTACTTGCCGCAATGAAGGCATATGACTATGAAGCGTACACGGCTTCGGATGTGCAGCGGGCGCTCAGCCATGAAACCTGCTCGACAGAGGATTTCAAAGCACTCCTCTCGCCCGCTGCTACGCCTTTTTTGGAGCAGATGGCGCGCAGGGCCGAGGAGATCACCAAAAACCACTTCGGCAATACGGTCTATATCTTTACGCCGCTGTATATTGCCAATTATTGCCAGAATTATTGTGTCTATTGCGGATTCAACTGCTACAACAATATTCGCCGCAAACGGCTTGATCACGATGAGATCGAACATGAGATGCAGGTGATCGCCCGGACGGGTATGGAAGAGATCCTGATCCTGACAGGCGAGAGCCGTACCTATTCCGACGTCACCTATATTGGCGAAGCCGTGAAGATCGCGCGTAAGTATTTTCGGAACATCGGAATTGAGATCTATCCCGTCAATGTGGATGAGTATCGTTATCTGCATGAATGCGGTGTTGACTATGTGACCGTATTCCAGGAGACATATAATCCGGACAGGTATGAGACCCTTCATCTTCTCGGACATAAGCGCATCTGGCCGTATCGCTTCGATGCACAGGAACGTGCCATTATGGGCGGTATGCGAGGCGCAGGCTTTTCAGCGCTCCTTGGCCTGGATGATTTTCGCAGGGATGCACTTGCAACCGGTCTCCATGTCTACCTGATCAACCGCAAGTACCCGCACGCGGAACTTTCCCTGAGCTGTCCGCGTCTGCGGCCGATCGTCAATAACGACAGGATCAATCCGCGGGATGTCGGTGAGAAGGAGCTTTGTCAGGTACTCTGTGCGTACAGGATGTTCCTTCCGTTTGCGGGCATCACGGTTTCCAGCAGAGAGACGGCGGAATTCAGAAACGGCATCACCAGGATCTGTGCGACAAAAGTATCTGCCGGCGTCTCAACCGGGATCGGCGATCATGAAGAGAAGTACGAGGGAAGTCAGGAAGAAGATGCCGGTGATGAACAGTTTGAGATCAGCGACGGCAGATCTTTTGACAAGATGTATCATGACATGGAAAAAGGCGGGCTCCAGCCTGTGTTGAACGATTATATCTATGTGTAGGAAAGGGCCTGCTGCTCCCTTTTCTCCGGAAAGAGGTATGTACGATGAAACAGTCTGACTATCGCGACTGCATTGCGATCACGAACCGTCATCTTGCGGGGCGCGAATACCTGGAACAGATCAAAAGGATCGCATCGCTTGGGCCGCATGCACTGATCCTTCGGGAAAAGGATCTTACGGATGAAGAATATGAAGCGTATGCCGCAAAAGTGAAGCCGATCTGTGATGCATACGGCGTTTTGTTCTATCTGCACGGTCATATAGGATCGGCAAAACGATTCGGGCGGAATGTGCATCTTCCTTTTGACGGATTTCTCGAGCTTTATGAGGCCGGCGGGCTGCATGACCTTCAAAACATCAGCGTGGCCTGCCACAGCCTTGAAGAAGCGATTCAGGCGGATACATACGGTGCTTCACAGATCATACTGGGAACGATCTTTGAGACAGACTGCAAGAAGGGCCTCAAAGGCCGTGGGACGGAGTTTGTTCGCAGGGTATCTGCGGCCTGCAAGATCCCCGTTTATGCCATCGGCGGGATCAAACCGGAGAATCTGAATGAGGTAAAAGCCGCCGGAGCCGCCGGCGGGTGCATGATGTCATGGTTTATGCAGGCATGAGCCAGGGGGACGGGGTGCATGGCTCACAATAGATGCGCAGATCTCTCTTTTTGTTGGCTGCCGGCCGAAGATGTGTTAAAGTATTTTCTGTGAGGATGTAGCCTTTTCGGATTCCACCTCGTATAGAATGATAGAAAGACAATCTGATCTGGGAGGACTTCATATGAAATATACAGACGAACTGAAAGCAAAAGCAGATAATGCGGAAGAGAATAAAAAAGCACAGGATTACGCCAAGAAAGCCGGTACGGAATTGGTCGACGAAGAGCTGGATCATGCTTCGGGTGGAATTGGTGTTTTTAATAGGGATAGGCATCGTTTTAAATGAACCGGGGGGACGGGGTTCGTGGTTCATTTTCCTCCACGAATTGACTTTTTCTCCCCGCCAATGTAATATTGTGGCGATGAGGGTTTCGGCCGGGATCTCCGGTCGACCCGATTTCTTGCCGTTTCGGCATTTTTTCATTTTTTACATTTTATAACAATATGGCCGGTCGGGGCATATTCTGCGCGCTCATAAGCAGATCCTGCCGGCGGAAAGGAGTTCTATTTTTGTTCACAACAGTTTATTCGGGGGCCTTTGTCGGCATGGAATGCTATCCTGTGCGGGTGGAGGTGGACGTTGCGCCGGGACTTCCGTGTATGGAGATGATCGGGTGCTTAAGCAGGGAGGCCTCCGAAGCAAGAGAGAGGATCCGTGTGGCGCTTAAAAACATGGAGATCGTTCTGCCGCCATCCCGTATTACGATCAATTTAAGTCCCGCCGACCGGCACAAATCCGGGACAGCCTTCGATCTGCCGGTCGCAATGGGGCTTCTGGCGTCAATCGATAAGGTATGTGCGAAAAGTCTGAAAGGCGTCCTGTTTCTGGGCGAACTCGGGCTGGATGGCAGTATCCGGCCCGTAAACGGGATCCTTCCCATGGTCCGCATGGCGGCGAAGGAAGGCATCGGGATATGTGTGGTCCCGAAAGAGAATGCGGAGGAGGCTGCCGTGATCGACGAAGTCGCCGTATACGGCGCATCGCACCTGTCGATGGTCATTGAGAGTTTCAAAGAGGGCGGAGAGATCGTGCTCCCGCGTTTTCTGCCTGAAGAATATGCTTCAGGAGGCGGGGATATACCTGATTTTGCAGACGTTAAGGGCGCCGAGAGCGTCAGAAGGGCCATGGAGGTCGCGGCAGCAGGCTTTCACCATATTTTGATGATCGGACCGCCGGGATCGGGCAAAACGATGATTGCAAGCAGAGTGCCCGGCATCCTGCCGCCGCTGTCCAAGGAAGAAAGCCTCGAGAGCTCTGCGGTCTATTCGATCTGCGGCCGGCTTCCGAACGGGCGGATCCTTACGAGGCGTCCGTTTGTGTCACCACATCACTCATCGCCCGGTCATGCGCTTGTAGGAGGTGGCCGGATCCCTGTTCCCGGTGCGGTGTCGCTCGCGCACAAGGGGGTTCTTTTTTTGGACGAACTGACAGAGTTTAAACGGAATGTCCTTGATATGCTCCGGCAGCCCATGGAAGACCGGAAAGTGATGATCAGCCGCGTTTACGGAGCTGCTCAGTACCCTGCTGATTTTATGCTGGTTGCCGCGACGAATCCGTGTCCCTGCGGGTACTATCCGAACAGGCAGAAGTGCCGTTGCACGGAGACGGAGATCAGGAAGTACTTATCCCGTATTTCAGGACCGCTCCTTGACCGCATCGATATCGGTGTGGAAGTACCTGATATGAAGATCGATCACTTTATGGATGCAAAGCGGGCCGAATCGAGTGAACGCATGCGCGAGCGGATCATGCGGGCAAGGCAGATCCAGGCATCGCGGTTTTCCGTAGGAGGCGGTCCTGCGTACTTTAACGCGCGCATGGGTGTCGATGAGATCGAAGAATACTGCCCGCTCTCGGACAGCGACAGGGATATGTTAAGAACGCTGTTTGCCCGTTTTGGCCTCAGTGCCAGAGCGTATCACAAGATTCTTCGCGTGGCGCGTACGATCGCAGATCTTGCCGGCGATTCGGATATCGCTACAAAACACCTGCAGGAGGCGGTCTTTTACAGAACGAGCATGCGCAAATACTGGGGAAGCAGGGGGTGATCACATGGAGAGTCGTATGATCATCCCGCTGGAGAGGGCGTATCCGGATTGCCTGAAGATGCTCCGAAACCCGCCCGGTCAGCTGTATGTACGCGGGAGACTCCCCGACCCCGAAAAGCCGGCAGTCGCGATCGTCGGCGCGAGAAACTGCACATTTTACGGATCCGATATGGCAAAATGGTTCGCTTTTGAACTTGCAAAGGCGGGTGTGCAGATCATCAGCGGCATGGCGATGGGTGTAGACGGGATCGCACAGCGCGCAGCGCTTGATGCGGGCGGCAGGAGTTTTGCACTTCTTGGATGCGGCGCGGATATCTGTTACCCGAAGTCCAACAGAGACCTGTATGAGCGGCTCCTGATATCGGGCGGTGTGATCAGTGAGTATCCTGACGGCATGCAGCCCATCAGCCGTCTCTTTCCGTCGCGTAACAGGCTGATCGCCGGGTTTTCAAGAGCTGTTATCGTTGTAGAGGCAAGAGAGAAGAGCGGGACGCTGATTACGGCAGATGCGGCACTTGAACAGGGCAAGGACGTGTTTGTCCTGCCGGGCCGGATCACGGATGCACTGAGCGCGGGCTGCAACAGGCTTCTGGCACAGGGGGCGGGGATCGCGCTGTCGCCGCAGATGATTCTGGAAGCGCTTCATATCGCTCCGAAGCAAAAGCATCCTGCCGCAGATATACCCTCACGCATCGACGAATCGGTACTTAAATGCCTGACGGACGATGAACTGTCTATATGGAAGAAACTATCGGATCGCCCGCTCTCTTTGCAGGAATTGTATGATAAAGCCATGGAAAACGGCGAAAAATGCACACTTCCGAACGTTCTTGCCATCGTCATGACGCTGGTGGAAAAATCTGTAATCCGTACGGACGGCGACGGAAGGTATTACATTTAGGTGCTTGCCTTTTCGGAAAAATCGTTGTATAGTGAGTGGCATCATGTGACAAAGGAGAGTTTCATGGCGAAATATCTTGTGATCGTGGAGTCACCCGCAAAAGTAAAAACCATTAAGAAGTTCCTCGGAAGCAACTACGAAGTGGCTGCAAGTAACGGCCATGTAAGAGATCTTCCAAAGAGCCAGCTCGGTATTGATGTGGAGCATGGCTACGAACCCAAATATATAACGATCCGCGGTAAAGGCGATATTCTGGCAAATCTTCGCAAGGAAGTAAAGAAGGCTGACCGGATCTATCTCGCAACCGACCCTGACCGTGAAGGCGAAGCCATTTCCTGGCATCTTTTGCATACATTAAAGCTTGAGGACAAGAAGGTATCCCGTATCACATTCAACGAGATCACCAAGAATGCCGTCAAGGAATCTTTGAAGAATGCGCGTGAGATTGACATGGATCTTGTGGATGCGCAGCAGGCACGCCGAATGCTCGACCGTATGGTGGGGTATCGGATCTCCCCGCTTCTTTGGGCGAAGATCAAAAGAGGGCTGTCCGCAGGACGCGTACAGTCTGTGGCGCTCCGTATCATCTGTGACAGAGAGGATGAGATCAATGCATTTATCCCGGAAGAATACTGGACACTGGATGTCAGCCTCAAGGTCGAAGGCGAGAAAAGGCCTTTGATCGCGAAGTACTACGGCACGACGGAAGGGAAGAAGGTCATCTCCTCAAAGGCCGAGCTTGATGCAATTCTGAAGGATTTAAAAGGCGCTGAGTTCAGCGTGACGGAAGTAAAGAAGGGTGAGAGAACCAAGAATCCGCCGCTTCCGTTTACTACTTCCACCTTGCAGCAGGAAGCGAGTAAGGTTCTTAATTTTTCCACACAGAAGACCATGCGCCTGGCGCAGCAGTTATACGAGGGCATTGACATTAAGGGCAGCGGTACGGTCGGTATCATCACATATCTTCGTACCGATTCCACCAGAGTCTCTGACGAGGCGGAAAAAATGGCCCGCGATTATATATTAAAGAATCACGGTGAGCAGTATGTATCCGCAAAGCAGACGACGGTCAGATCCGACAAGAAGATTCAGGACGCGCATGAAGCGATCCGGCCGACGGATCTTTTAAGAACGCCGTTTGTTATGAAGGATTCACTCACCAGGGATCAGTTCAGACTCTATCAGCTGATCTGGAAGCGATTTGTTGCAAGTCAGATGGCGGCAGCACTCTATGAGACGACTTCCGTCAAGATTAAGGCGGCAGATCATGTGTTTACGGTGGCCGCATCCAAGACGCTGTTTGACGGTTTCATGAGCGTCTATACATCCGATGACGATGAAAAGCAGGAAAGCAATGTCCTGATGAAAGGACTTGACGAGCATACAAAGCTATCTTCCCCGTCCTATGAGGAGAAGCAGCACTTCACACAGCCGCCCGCACATTATACGGAGGCGAGTCTGGTGCGTGCATTGGAAGAGCTCGGTATCGGGCGCCCCAGTACCTATGCACCGACGATCACAACGATCCTGGCACGCCGCTATATCACAAAAGAGGCGAAAAACCTGTACGTGACGGAGCTTGGTGAGGCCGTCAACCAGATGATGAAGCAGGCGTTCCCGAGTATCGTGGACGTGACTTTCACGGCCAACATGGAGGCGCTTCTTGATAAGGTTGAGGAGGGAACGGTCGGCTGGAAGACGGTTGTTGAGAATTTCTATCCCGACCTGGATGAAGCGGTGAACGTGGCGGAGAAAGAGATTGACAAGGTGAAGATTGCCGATGAAGTATCCGACGAGATCTGTGATGTCTGCGGACGCAACATGGTCATCAAGTACGGGCCTCACGGACGGTTTCTTGCATGTCCCGGCTTTCCGGAATGCCGCTTTACGAAGCCGTATTTTGAAAAAATCGGCATTGCCTGTCCCAAGTGCGGCAAGGATATTGTGCTGAAAAAGACGAAAAAAGGCCGGAAGTATTACGGCTGCATCGATAATCCGGAATGTGATTTTATGGTATGGCAGAAGCCGACAAACGTAAAATGCGAGAAGTGCGGATATATCATGCTGGAAAAAGGAAATAAACTCGTGTGCGCGAACGAAGCGTGCGGACACGTGACAGAAAAGGCAAAGGCGTAAGCCGGAGCCTTTTTTTGCGTGGCTGTAATTTCAGACACCCTGTTTGTATAGAATGAAATATTGCGAAAATTCGATAAAAAAGATTGATATTTGTTTACAATCGTGCTATTATGTTTTTATTCGCAGGAACTTGCGCCTAATTTTAGTGTAATGAAGAGAATGAAAAAAAGAATGGGAGGGAAAAATGAGCAGCGTACAATTGTTAGATAAGACCAGAAAAATCGGAATACTCCTTCATAATAACAATTCCAGTAAAGTCGTGTTCAATGACATCTGCAACGTCATGAAGGACATCCTGAATTCCAACGTACTTGTGATCAGCCGCAAAGGAAAGGTCCTCGGCGTTGGCATCTGCGACGGGATCGAGGAGATCGATGAGCTGATCAGTGATAAGGTCGGCGGTTTCATCGACCCGATGCTCAATGAGAGAATGCTCGGCGTTCTTTCCACAAAGGAGAATGTAAACCTCGAGACACTCGGCTTTGAGAAGACGGACTTCCGTAAATTCCAGGCGATCATCACACCGATCGATATCGCGGGAGAGAGGCTCGGCACCCTGTTTATCTACAAATGCGATGCACCGTATGAGATCGATGATATCATCCTTTGCGAGTACGGGACGACGGTCGTCAGCCTTGAGATGCTTCGTGCGGTGAATGAGGAGAGTGCGGAAGAGACCAGAAAGCTTGCTGTTGTGAAGTCGGCGATCGGCACACTGTCCTTCTCCGAGATGGAGGCGATCATCCATATCTTCGACGAGCTGAACGGTATGGAAGGCATCCTGGTGGCATCCAAGATCGCAGACAGAGTAGGTATCACCCGTTCCGTGATTGTCAACGCACTTCGTAAGTTTGAATCCGCGGGTGTTATCGAATCCAGATCTTCCGGTATGAAAGGAACCTACATCAAGGTTCTGAACGATGTTGTATTCGAAGAGATCGACAAATTAAAGAAGCAGCGTCTGGAGCGCGGCGCGGGACGTGAGAAATAAAATATCGCGATATAACGGAATCACAGTATCCCGGACAGAATTTATTCTGTCCGGGATTTTTGCGTAAAGTCCGTATCGAACAGATTGCTTCCTGTAATCTTTAAGTGATGGGGCAAACATGCCGATATAAAGATTACCCATATCAGGTTTTGCCGAAAAAGCGGATAAAAACGCTTTTTCACGGCATTTTGCAGAAGCTTTCCTGTCAACATCATGTGGGTAACATAATGTTTTGACACATGATATTGTGGATTTTTGTGAAAAAAACCTTGTCTTTTCGGGTGAATAATCTATAATAAAATAGAGTGGGTGGGGTATATTATACCCGTGCACTTATGTGGAAAGGAGAGTCGAAATGATCAATTCGAACGTCTTTAACTACATCAATGTTCTGGATAAGACGGCGGACGCGGCGTGGATCAGGCAGGAGACACTGTCCAACAACATTGCCAATGCCACAACGCCGGGCTACAAGAGACAGGACATCAACTTTGAGGGTGAGCTTCTCCGGGCACTCGGCAATCGCCGTTTTGAGCCCATGGATACCAAGGTTGCCAATCTGAAGATTAACCGTCTGAACCCGCGTACATATACGGATTATGACGGATTCTCCTACAGACTGGACGGGAACAACGTGGATATCGATACGGAGAACGTAATGCTTGCCTCAAACCAGGTCAAATACAACGCGATCATGACAGGTGTGAACCAGGAGTTCGCAAACCTGAAGACTGTAATGAAATAGGAGGTGGGTTAGATGAGTATTTTTTCTTCATTTGACGTGAACGCATCCGGGCTCACCGCACAGCGCTACCGCATGGATGTAATCTCCGAGAATATCGCGAATGCGAATACAACGAGAACGCAGGACGGGACGCCTTACAGAAGGAAGGTTGTTACCTTTGAACAGAAGGAAGATCAGACACCGTTTTCACGCGTTTTAAACCGCAAGCTGGATAACTATTCCGGCAAGGGCGTGCGTGTCAGCTCCGTGCAGGAGGATACCTGGAACGAGATGAAGAAGGTCTATGATCCTTCCCATCCCGATGCCGATCAGGACGGTTACGTACTGTATCCCAATGTCAACATCGTTGAGGAAATGACGAACCTGATCGATGCAAGCCGTGCATACGAAGCGAACGCAACGGCTTTTAACGCGAGCAAATCAATGGCCATCAAAGGCCTTGAAATGAGCAACTGATCTTGCGGAGGAATTGACAGATGGACATTTCTTCACTTTATAACATTTCGTCCGGCGCCGTGAAGGCAGCGGCTGAGCAGACATATGCGGCGAAGCAGGTCGCAGCCAAGGAAAAGAGCAAGGATCTGTTCGGCGCGATTCTGGATACGGCGGTGGAGAATCTGCACACCACCAACAGTTACATCTCCGACATGGAGAATGAGGAGATTAAGGTGGCGCTCGGCGAGACGGACAATACACACGATCTTTCCATTGCGCTTCAGAAAGCATCGACGGCACTGCAGTATACGGTTGCGGTGCGTGACAGGTTTTTGGAAGCGTATCGGGAGATCATGCAGATGCAGATCTGATCGGGATCTGCGTGAGCGTTTTGGGCTGTGCATCGGGGCGCGGCCGCAGTTAGTTTTTTACGAGGGGTAAGGACATGGTCGAGAGACTGAAGGCGATTCCGGAGCGGATCCTTGAATGGTGGAACCGTTTCACGTCAAAACAGAAAACCATCATCATCTGTATTACGGCAGGGGTTATCGTAGCACTTGCAATTTTGATCACGGTGCTGACGAGGCCGCAATATGAACTGCTTGTTACCTGTGAAAGCACAAAAGAGGCTTCTCAGATTACGGCGCTTTTGGACGGACAGGGCCTGACATACAGAGTTTCCGATGACGGGTACCAGATTTTTATCTTAAAAGAGCAGATCTCGGATGCGAACCTTTTACTTGGTGCGAACAACATTCCCTCCGCATCTTACAGCATCGACAACGTTATGTCGGGTGGCTTTTCAACCACGGAATCCGACAAGGAAAAGCGTTACAAATTATACCTCGAAAGCCGCATGGAAGAGGATCTGACCAGATTCGATGCGGTATCCAAGGCAGATGTGCAGCTCTCTCTCCCGGAGAATGACGGCACACTCCTTTCCAAGAACGAAGAAGCGTTTGCCAGCGTCATCCTGACGTTGGAAGATGAGTTTACGCCCGAGAATGCGGCGGCGGTGGCACAGTTTGTCAAGACCGCACTCGGTAATAAGAATACCAACAATGTTACGATTCTGGACAGCACCGGCAAGCTTCTTTTTTCGGGAGAAGATACCTCCTCCATGACGGGCAATGCGAGCAACCAGCTGTCTGTCAAGCAACAGACGGAGAATTGGGTGAAACAGGAAGTCAAGAAAGTGCTTCTTGCCACCAACGAATTCGACAATGTTGAGGTGGCAAGCAATCTGGATCTTGATTTCTCTTCTCTCGAAGAGACACAGCATGACTATACACCGGCAGAGGGCCAGACGCAGGGCGTTCTGAGTCATGAAAGCAACTATCAGGCTGACACAACGAACGGCGGCGGCGGTGTGCCCGGTACGGATTCCAATTCCGAAACGACTTACGTGATGCAGGACAACAGCAATTCCCAGTCCTCGGTGACGGAGAATGAGCGTGATTATCTTCCGAACGAGAAGATCACATCAAGATCGACACCGCCCGGCAAGATCAAATACGAGTCTTCTTCAATCTCGGTTTCCGCGATTACATATAACGTGGTGCGCGAAGAGGACGCAAAAGACCAGGGGCTTTTGGATGGCATCACCTGGAACGAATACAAGCTGGCCAATGCAGCCAGAGTGCCGCAGACCGTCAACCAGGATCTTGTGAATGTCGTTGCCAAGGCAACCGGTATCGCTCCCGAAAACATTGCGATGGTGGCATATACCGAGCCACTCTTTATCGATGCGGAGGGTATGAACATCACGGCGTCGGATATCATTCAGATCGTTCTGATTCTCGTAATCCTCGGCATGCTCGGATTTGTTGTCTTCAGAAGCATGCGAGGCGAGGCGGGCGAAGAGGAAGAGCCGGAGCTGTCCGTGGAGGATTTGCTCCAGTCGACGCAGGAATCCGAACTTACCGGGATCGAACTGGAAGAGAAATCCGAGACCCGCAAGCTGGTTGAAAAATTTGTCGAAGAAAATCCGGAGGCGGCGGCAAATCTGCTGCGCAACTGGCTTCAGGAAGATTGGGGGTAACAGTGTATGCCTGATGAGATGACTGGTGCGCAGAAGGCGGCCATATTATTGATCTCTCTGGGACCCGAACAGTCATCACAGATCTTCAAGCATCTCAAGGAAGAAGAGATCGAGGAGCTGACACTGGAGATCGCAAATACAAGAAGTATCACACCGCAGTTGAAGGAGCAGGTTATTGAGGAATTCTATCAGATCTGTCTTGCACAGCAGTACATTGCGGAAGGTGGTATTACATACGCAAAGGAACTTCTGGAAAAAGCGCTTGGCGAAGAGCGTGCAAAGGACGTAATCGGCAAGCTGACAGCATCGTTGCAGGTAAAGCCGTTCGAGTTTGTCAGAAAGACAGATGCTTCCCAGCTTTTGAACTTCATTCAGGACGAGCATCCGCAGACGATCGCGCTTATCATGTCCTACCTGTCGTCGCAGCAGTCTTCTCTGATCCTGTCGGCGCTGCCGCCCGACAGGCAGGCCGATGTCGCAAAGCGTATCGCGATGATGGACAGAACGAGCCCGGATGTCATCAAGGAAGTGGAGAAAGTTTTGGAATCCAAACTGTCCTCTCTTGTCAACCAGGATTACACGGTCATCGGCGGTGTCGATGTTGTTGTAGAGATCCTGAATGCGGTAGACCGTGGTACGGAAAAGCATATCATGGAGACACTGGAGATCGAAGAGCCGGAATTGGCAGACGAGATCCGCAAGAAGATGTTCGTTTTCGAGGATATTCTGCTTCTCGACGACAGAGCGATTCAGCGTGTGCTGCGTGATGTTGATAACAACGATCTGGCGATCGCCCTCAAGGGCTCCAATGAACAGGTTCAGAATGCGATCTTTAACAACCTCTCGAAGCGTCTTGCCGTCATGATCAAAGAAGATATGGAATTCATGGGCCCTGTACGTATGAAGGACGTAGAAGAGGCGCAGCAGAAGATCGTAAATATCATCAGAAAACTGGAAGATTCCGCAGAGATTGTTATTTCCAGAGGCGGAGGAGACGAAATTGTTGTCTAATAATCTGCTGAAAAGCAACTGGAGTATTGTGGACGAAGATGTCCGCGTCATCAACAACACCGAGCTGATCGAGAACCGGGTGCGCGAGTCGATAAAGCGCGACAGTCAGATCCGCGAAGATGTTGATTATGGAGACCCTTACGGGGATGGGAGCCCCGAGGGTGGTTTTCAGAGTGGCCTGCAGGCGGAGATGCTTGAAGGCTACGAGGGGGAAGAAGGCGAAGGAGCACCCGTGATCAAGGCAGCTCCGCCCGAGCCGGCTTATGCGGGTCCTTCGCCGGAAGAGCTTCTTCAAGAAGCGCAGGAAGAGATCGACAGGATGCGTGCGCAGCTTGAAGAGGAGGCAGCGGCTGCAAAGCAGCAGGCGGCCGATGAAGGTTTTGCCCAAGGCAAAGAAGAAGGCTACAACCAGGGGCTTCAGGAAGGCCACGACGAAGGTTTTCAGCGTGGTTACGACGAGGGAATGTCCTCCGCAGAGGAGCATATCGCGGAGCAGAAGCTCCTGCTTGAGAAGGAATACAACAAGAGATCGGAAGCACTTGAACCGATGCTTGTCGACAAGATCACATCCATTTACGAGCATGTCTTTCACATCAATTTGGAGAGCCTCCGCGATGTAGTGGTCGGGCTTCTGACCGCCTGTCTGCAACGTGTTGAGAGCAGCAGGAATTACATCATCCATACATCCAAAGAAGACTATCCGTATGTTTCCATGCAGAAGAGGCACTTGCAGGAAGCGATCGGCGCTAGGGAAGCAAACCTCGAAGTCATTGAGGATACGATGCTTTCCAAGAACCAGTGCATGGTCGAGACGGATATGGGGATCTACGACTGCAGCCTTGACATGGAGCTGATCGCTCTGAAAAAAGAACTGCAGCTATTATCTTATTCAGAATAAGGAGTGCATCGTTTCATGGGCATTTCTTTGCAGGAAGCGTTCAATCTTTCCAAGTACGATAAGGCAAAAGAACAGACTTATTTCAAGAAGATGGGCAAGGTCCTCAATGTAGTCGGACTGACCATTGAGAGCGCCGGTCCTGACGCAAAGCTGTCGGATATCTGCTATATCCATTCGGAAGATCGTCCGGAACGCAAGATCATGGCCGAGGTAGTCGGCTTTAAAGAAGGCAAAACACTCCTGATGCCGTATGACGATACCGAGGGCATCAGCGTCGGCAATCAGGTTGAAAATACAGGCGCTTCATTGCAGATCGCCGTGGGGGATTTTCTCCTCGGACAGACATTGGACGGTCTCGGAAGACCGACGGATCCGAATGTGGTCTTTCCGGAAGATGCGCCGCGCTACGGTGTGGAAGCGATGCCGCCCGATCCGATGAGCAGGGCGATCATTGACGAAGTCCTGCCGCTTGGCGTGAAGGCGGTCGACGGTCTGATCACAGTCGGAAAAGGCCAGCGTATCGGAATATTTGCAGGGTCGGGCGTCGGGAAATCGACGCTTCTTGGTATGTTTGCAAGAAACACCAAGGCCGACATCAATGTGATCGCCCTGATCGGCGAGCGCGGACGTGAGGTCCGTGAGTTCGTAGAGAGGGATATGGGGCCGGAAGGTATGGCGCGCAGTATCGTTGTCGTTGCGACAAGCGACAAGCCGGCGCTTGAAAGAAAAAAGGCGGCCAAGACCGCTACGGCGATCGCAGAATATTTTCGTGACCGGGGCAAGGATGTCCTTTTGATGATGGATTCCCTGACCCGTTTTTCCATGGCGCAAAGAGAGATCGGCCTCGCAAACGGAGAGCCGCCCGTAACAAGGGGCTATCCGCCGAGCGTATACGCGGAAATGCCCAAGCTCTTAGAGCGTGCGGGCAGAAGCGCGGAAGGCTCCATCACGGGGCTCTATACGGTCCTGGTGGACGGTGATGATTTTAACGAACCGATCACGGATACGGCCAGAAGTATTCTGGACGGTCATATCATGCTCAGCAGGAAACTTGTTCACAAGAACCATTATCCTGCCGTCGATGTCCTGCAGAGTATCTCCAGGTGCATGTCGGCGATCACACCCAAAGAGCACCGGCAGGCGGCCGGCAAGCTTAAGAATGTGCTTGCGACATACGCGGATGCGGAGGATCTGATCAATATCGGCGCGTACAAGAAAGGGAGCAATCCGTCGATCGATTATGCGATCGAGAAGATCGATGCGACCAATCGCTTTTTGATGCAGGATGTGGACGAGAAGTTTGACTATGAGACGATCGTATCCGAGCTGGAAGCACTCTATGCGGATTAGAAGGATGTAAGGCATGGCCAGATTTATCTATTCGATGCAAAAGATCCTGAATATCAAGATCCGGCTGGAAGATCAGGCAAAACTGGAATTCGGGATGGCGCAGGCAAGGCTCATCGCAGAGCAGGAGAAGCTTCAGACGCTTTACGAGAGAAAGGCCGGCTACGAGGATGACTACCGCAGATACAGCGAAGGCGTTCTGGATCTGCAGAAGATGCAGGAAGCCAAGGAAGCGAGCCTTCGCATGGACGATTTCATCGTCGATCAGAAGGAACGTATCAGAAGGGCGGAAGATGAGCTCGAGGTGGAACGGCGCAAGCTGACCGCTGCCATCCAGGAGCGCAAGATACAGGAAAAACTGCGCGAACGCGCTTTCGAACAGTTTCTGGAAGAAGAGAAGGCGGCAGAACGCAAAGAGATCGATGAACTGACCAGTTATACATACGGACAGAAGATTGACATACAGTGAGGAATGAAGGATGGCTGAGAACGGCACGCAGACTCCGGAAGAGATCGAACAGAACAAGGAACGGCTCAAAGAAGAAAAGAAAAAACTGAAAGAAGAGCAGAAAGCCCAGAAGAAAGAGGCAAAGAAGCGCGCAAAAGAGATAGCGGCACAGGAAGACGAGCTGGATGATGAGATCGAAGGGGGCGGCGCCCCTGTTCTTTTGGTGACGCTGATCATCGTATCGCTTTGGATCGCGATCCTTGCACTCCTGATCAAACTGGATGTGGGCGGTTTCGGATCCGGCGTTCTTGCACCCGTTTTAAAAAACGTTCCGGTGATCAATAAGATCCTGCCGACGGAGAAGATGCCGTCGGATGCATCCGATGCGCCGTCTTCCGATTTCGAAGATAAGTACGGACAGTATCAGAGCATCCAGGAAGCGGTCGATCAGATCAGACAGCTGGAGCTGGAACTGGAACTTGCGCAGAGCAGCCAGCAGACGGACAGCAAGAAAGTTGAGGAGATGCAGGCAGAGATCGAACGTCTGCGTACATTCGAGAACAACCAGATCGCGTTTGAGAAGATCAAGAATCAGTTCTACAACGAGGTCGTTTATGCGGATAAAGGGCCCGGAGCGGACGAGTATATCAAGTATTATGAGTCGATGGACCCGACGACGGCGCAGGAGATCTATCGCGAAGTCGTGACAAAGAAAGCCGTAGATTCCAAGGTAAAAGAATATGCGACCGCATACTCCGAGATGAAGCCAAAGGAAGCTGCCGGTATCTTTGAGGCGATGCAGGATGACCTGCAGCTTGCCGCAAAGATCCTCTGGGAGATGGACGCAACGAGCCGCGGAAAGATCCTCGGTGCGATGGATGCCGAAGTGGCGGCAAGGATCACAAAAATTATGGAGCCTGAGTCTTAAGTTTTGTGATCTTAATCCGATATAAATATTGTGGAAGATGACGAGGAAAGTCACCGCACGTTTACGTGAACGGTGACTTGACGACCATTATCCATCGAGACGACAGTCGAGATGGGGCTTTGGCGGAGCCAAAAGCTTCCACAAGAATCAAGTACCTTGAAAACTGAAGAGAGGAGGAAGCGAATGACCAGCGCAAATGTAACACAGGCAAATGTATTTTTTCCATTTGCCGCAAACCAGGCCGCTGTTAATCCGGGTGTGGATCTGACAGGCGGCGACAGCTTTTCTCAGGTGATGGATCTTACAAGAAATGCGAAAACGCAGATCGATGTCCGCACAGGCAATGTGCAGCAGGCAACGCCGCAGGACATGATGAGATCCGCAAAGGCCGACAGAATCGAGGCGCCGGAAGAAGCAACCGAAACAAAACCGATGAATACCGACAAGGTGGACAAAGGAGCGGTTAAGGATGCTTTGGAGCAGGCGGGCGAGAAAGTGAAAGAAGCCATCAAAGAAGAGCTTGGCATCAGCGAAGAAGATCTCGAAAATGCCATGGAAGTCCTTGGACTGACAGCGATCGATCTTTTGGATCCGAGCAGGCTGCAGGACCTTGTGATGGAGGTGACAGGCGAGACCGATCCGATGAGCCTTTTGACAGACGCAGACCTTTTCACATCCCTCAAAACGTTAGAAGCGTTTGTGACGGAGACGGCAGAAGAAGTCGCACAGTCACTTGATATCCCGAAGGAAAGCTTCGGACAGGTGATCGAAGAGCTGACAGCTCCCGTGAAGATCGAAAGCCCCATGGAAGCGATTCCCGATGAGGCCGCGGTGATCGAACCTGAAAAGATCGAGATGACAGATGAGCCGATCAAAGCAGTAAGACCTGAAAGCAATAAGAACGAGATGCCGGCTATGGACGAGGAGCCGGAAGGCGTGAAGGCAGAAGTGATCGGACAGGCCGAAGTCAAAGAAACAAAACAGATCGCACCCGAAAAGCAGACGGAAACAGCCGAAGAAGAAGTGAACCTCATTCACGAACCGGCTGAAAGAGAAGTCGCAAAAACTTCCGGAAAAGAACAGCAGAACACTTCCGAACAGGGAAGTCACTCATTTCTGCAGGATCTGACCGGAAAACCCGTTTTCCATACGGTAGAGGCACCGGAAGCGGAAGCACATGTATTTGAGATGCCGACAGCATCCGAGATCATGGATCAGATCGCAGAATACGTGAAGATCAATGCAAAGCCCGAGATGACCGAAATGGAAATGCAGCTGAATCCCGAATCACTGGGAACGCTGAACATTAAAGTAGCTGCAAAAGAAGGTGTTGTAACCGCACAGTTCACAACACACAGCGAAGATGTCAAGAATGCACTTGAGGTACAGCTCGTACAGCTCAAAGAGACATTAAACGAGCAAGGCGTCAAGGTAGAAGCGGTAGAAGTTATGGTTGAGGCACATGCTTTTCACCAGAACATGCAGCAGGGAACGGCCGGCGGAAACGAAGGATCCGAACCCAAGAAAAAGAGCCCTCGCAGGATCATCTTAGATGACAGCATCTCGATCGAAGAGATGGAACTGGATGACGAAGCAAGGATCGCTGCAGAGATGATGAAAGCAAACGGCACGACCGTAGACATGACCGTTTAAGGAGGATTCAAATGAGCGTTATAGCAGAAGTAAAGAACGGTAAGATCGTTGATACAGCCAATAAGACAAACGAGACGACCGCGGCAAAGGAAAAGTCCTCCACTCTCGACAAACAGGCATTTCTGCAGCTTTTGGTAGCACAGATGAAATACCAGGATCCGCTGGAACCCACGGATAACACCGAGTATATCTCCCAGCTTGCTACATTCTCCAGTCTGGAGCAGATGCAGAACATGAGCGCGACGCTCGAACTGCAGAGAGGTTCTTCACTGGTAGGTAAGGAAGTATATCTGGAGACCATGAACACATCGACGGGTGACACCAACAGCGTAACAGGCGTTGTGGATTACGTCACATTCGAAAACAACAAGTGTTTTGTTTCGATCGATGGTACCCTGTATCCGCTGGAAGACGTTAAGAGCGTTTACGATCCGACCTACACGGAAGCATATGAAAAGGCATACAACTTCACGGTTGGCCTGAACAAACTTCCGAATGCATCCAAGCTTACGATCGGATACGAAAGTGATGTTGCAGAACTTCAGAAAGCATACGAAAGTATGACGGATTATCAGAAGTCATTCCTGACCGCTGATAACAAAAAGAAGATCGAAGAACTCATTTCCGTGATGAATGCTCTAAAGGAAGCGAAGGAAAACGCCGATAATAAAAATGAGGCTACAGTGAAAGAGTCGGAAGCCGCAGATGAAAAGGCCGAAGACACAGCCGAAGAAACAGTGACTGTCGAGAACAAAGAGGACGAAACAGACAGCACGGAAACACCGGAAGCAGCTACGGAAGCAGCAGCATCCGAAAGCGCTAAGGAAAACGGATCATCGGAAGATGATACAGCTTCAGGAGAGACGGAAGGAGACGAATAAGTGAAGATTCAAAACGGCACTTACCTTTCCGCACTGCAGATGCAGGATCAATACCTGAATGCAACCCACGTCGGTAACGTAAGCGGACGCGGCAATGAACGCATAAGTCCCACGGCACTTACCAAAGAAGGGCTTTCATTCAAAGATATCCTGAACCAAAAAGCGCAGGACCAGACAGCAGCGCAGCCGCTTAAGTTTTCCAAGCATGCGGCAAACAGGCTGACGGACCGGAACATCGAGCTGACAGGTGATCAGATGGATCGCTTGACGGAAGGCGCAGAGAAAGCCGGTGCGAAAGGTATCAAAGAATCCTTGGTGATCGTTGACAAGCTTGCGTTTATCGTGAATATCCCGAGCAAGACGGTGATCACAGCAATGGATCAAACAGAAACAAAGGAAAATGTTTTCACAAACATCGACGGAACCGTAATCATGTAGCCGGACCTTATGGAGGCAATGATTCCCGACTGACAGAAGGAATCAAATCGCGGTAGTCGATGGCCCTATCGGAGGTCATTCATTATGATGAGATCAATGTACTCTGGTGTGGCAGGTCTTAAGACGCACCAGACCAAGATGGATGTTATCGGTAACAACATTGCCAACGTTAACACCACGTCATTCAAATCGCAGTCGGTAACATTCACCGACCTTCTCTATCAGACAACTTCAAAGGCATCCGGTGCCAACGCGACCACAGGCCGCGCAGGTACCAACGCAAAACAGATCGGTCTCGGTGCACAGGCAGGTGCGTTCAGCACGTCCATCACCACGGCCGGTGCTACACAGACGACCGGTAACCCGTTCGATATCAAGATCACGGGCGATGCGTTCTTTATCGTAAACGACGGCGTAAGCAATCATTTCACAAGAGACGGTTCCTTCTACGTTGACGGCAAAGGTAACCTTGCCATGTCTTCCAACGGCTATAACGTAATGGGCTGGCAGGTTGATGAGTCCACCGGTACGATCAAGAAAGATACGGTTACAGCGCTTCGCATCATGAGCGCTGCAAACATGACATATGAACCCGAAGCGACATCCAAGGGTTATGTGTCCGGTATCCTTGACAAGAATGAATCGGATGCATCCACTACAGCAGGCAAAGCTGTCAACATGAGCTTCTATGATGCGCTCGGTTATTCCTATACAGCAAAATTCGCGATCCATGAGACCACGACACCCGGTGCGTATACGGTAGAACTCGCAGACATCCTCAATTCTGAAGGAACATCTTTAACGGATGTTTACAAAGTGAACGATATCTCATCGATCGCAAACTTCGGTACAAGCTACACCGATACCGTAACCGATCTGATGACACTCGCAACAGGATACAAATACAACTATGATGCTTCTCAGGCATCCACGACCGATCCGACAGCCGGCTACTCATACAGCAAGGACGTGGATTACGGACAGCTTTTCTCCGATTATTCATCTTCTCTCGGCGGCCTGACCGTAAAGTGGACGCCTAAGACGATCGACGGTACGGATGTTTCGACGATCACCGGCACGAAAGCAGTCGAGGCAGGCAAAAAGGTTGTTATGACGGGTACGGTGAGTGTAAGCCAGTCCAGTCTAGAGAACGGCCTTGACCTGATCTACGTCAGCGCGGATGATGCGGCGGATCATATCCCGTATTACTACAAAACAAGCGATCCGACAACGAAAATGTATGATCAGGCTGTTTTCAGCAGCACCACACCTCCTACAGGCGTGACTGCGGATCAGAACAAAACTAACTGGGCAGGAGTTCTCGGCGTTGATGGTTTGGATAACATCACGTTTGCATCCGACGGCTCTTCTGTAGATTTTGTGATCACAGATACAGAATTTACGATCGCAAAGGATTCTACCTACAATGCGAACGGCGGTTCGTTCACACAAAACGTAACATGGCAGGAAGCATACGGCCTTGACACATCCGATACGACCAAGACATACTCCTATGTACCGGCTGAAAACGGCAAGGCACAGGTTACCACTAAGACAACGTATCCCGGGAATCTTCTGGTTTTCAATACTGATACAGGCGCATTCTCGAGCATCAACAACAGCGATTCCGTTACGCTGGATTTTAACAACAGCGTAACGAATCTGGAAGGGACAACAACTTCGCTTCTTAACTTCTCCGATATTGATATCGACTGGAGCAACACAAACTGGTGCAACAACAACGGCGCATCCACGATCAGTGCATTATCTGGCGAAGAGGGAACAGGCCTTGGCGCAGGCCGTAAGCTTGGTAACATGAACGGCGTATCGATCGATAACACCGGTAAGATCTATGCAAGCTATGACAACGGTATGACAAGACTCCTCGGTCAGATCGCAGTTGCGAAGTTCGCAAATGCATCCGGTCTTGAGAAGATCGGTGAGAACCTGTATGATGCATCCCTTAACTCCGGCGAATTCGACGGCATCGGCGTTGATATCTCCGCAGACGGTGAAGGCAAGATGAATACAGGATGTCTCGAAATGAGTAACGTAGACCTCTCCGCAGAGTTTACCGACATGATCACCACACAGCGTGGTTTTCAGGCAAACAGCCGAATCATCACCGTATCCGATACGATGCTTGAAGAGCTGATCAACCTGAAGAGATAATGATAAGTGATACATAAATACGAGGAAGCAGGGGAACCGCAGATGCGGTTTCCCTATTTCCGTATGAATGGGAGTATGAAAAAATGATCGAAGTGACCAAATTAAACGGACAAAAGATACTGGTCAATCCGGACCTTTTAGAGACCGTCGAAGAGACCCCGGATACCGTGATTCTCCTTACTACGGGGCGTAAATTAATTATAAAAGAAAGTAGACAAGAAGTGAAAAATCTTGTAAAATCTTATAGAAAGGATATTTTTGCCTAAATAGTGCGAAAATAATCAGGTGACACTTGTGGATCTGGCTTCAGTATTGGGATTAGGCCTCTGTTTCGGTATGTTTTTGTTCGGTGTTATATCGGGCGCCGGGGTAGGAGGATTGTCGTCTTTCGTCGACGTTCCCTCCATGATCATCACCTTCGGTGGCGCGTTTTTTGCCGTTCTTACCTGCAATACCATGGGCGACTTCACGAATGGTCTGAAGAGTTTCATGCTGGTCTTCAAATCGCCCGCTTTTGATATTCCGCAGATTATCCAGAAAATTATAGATTTATCCAATGTTGCACGTAAAGAGGGCTTGCTGTCCCTCGAAGAGGCAGCCGGAGATTTGGAGGATGAATTCTTGAAAAAGGGCATCCTTCTTATTGTTGATGGTACCGATCCGGAACTTGTCCGTGCCATTATGGAGACGGAGCTGATTTCCCTGGAAGACCGTCATAAAAAGAATATCGGCTTTTGGGAATCGATTGCATCAATGGGGCCTGCGTGGGGCATGATCGGTACACTGATCGGTCTGATCCTGATGCTCAAGGATATGAGTGATCCTTCCTCCATCGGCCCGTCCATGGCGGTTGCGCTGATTACGACGTTGTACGGCTCCATGCTCGCGAACTGGATCTCTACACCGGTATCCTGCAAATTAAAAGTAAACAACGCGATGGAACTCCAGGTTAAAGAGATCGAGATTGAAGGTCTCCTCTCCATTCAGGCCGGCGAGAACCCTCGTGTGATCGAAGAAAAGCTTAAGTCTTTCCTGGCACCCAAGGAACGTGCCGCAAACAATGAAGGCGGCGGAGACGGAGGTGAAGAAGCAGGTGGCTAAGAAGAAACCCGAAGAAGCCCCACCGGGATCGCCGGCATGGATGGCGACCTTCAGTGACCTGATGAATCTGCTTTTGTGTTTCTTCGTTTTGCTTTTCTCAATGTCAACCGTAGATGCACAGAAGTTTGAACTAATCGCTGCATCGTTTTCACAGACGTTCAGCATTTTTACGGCCGGCTCCACGGCCATCGGCGACGGACTGCTGATTAGCAACGGCGTCAGCCAGCTCAACGAACTGGATGATTATATCAACAGTATGGGCAAGGCTGCCGAGGCTGACGGCGAAGAGATCGACTCCGAAGAGGAACTCAAAAAGAAACTCGAAGAGGAAAAGCTCAAAAAGTCCGAAGAACTTGCCGAGAAAGTGAGCGAAGCGATGGAAGAGAAGAATATCAGCAGAGATGTTGATATTCAGATCACCTCCCAGTATGTACAGCTCACATTAAAGGGTGCGCTGCTTTTTGACAGCGGCAGCAACCTGCTCAAGGATGAAGCGATCCCGGTCGTAACCAAGGTCGGACAGATCCTGGAACGATACGCGGACAGCGTGATCGAGGTGGAAGGTCATACGGACAATGTGCCGATGAGCAGCGCCCGCTATGCCAACAACAACGAACTGAGTGACGCAAGAGCCCTTGCGGTTTTCGATTTCTTTGTTGCGAATACCACATTGAATCCGGCGCAGATCAAGCATTCCGGCCGCGGCGAGTATGTTCCCGTCGCAGATAACTCCACACCGGAGGGAAGAGCCAAGAACCGCCGCGTTGAGATTCGTATCTATCATGAATTGAGTGATATCTGATCCGGGAGGATTTCATGAAAAGAAATTTATTGTCAATCATCATACTTGCTCTTTTGATCGTTAATATCGTCCTGACAACCATCATGATGATGAATGTTTCAAAGGCATCCGCCAAGACGGGCGAGCTCGTCGCGGCGATCGCGAATTCGCTTAATCTTGAGCTTTCAAGCGGTGCGGAAGCGGGCGCGGTCAAGGAAGAAGTTGCGATGGAAGATACATCCGTATATAAGATTCCGGATCAGATGACGATCCCGCTGATGCCGGGCGAAGACGGAAAGTCTCATTTCTGCCTGGTAAGTGTGGCGCTTTCGATGAATACGAAGCATGATGACTATGAAACATACGGCGCGAGTATTGCGGATAAGGTGGATCTGATCAAGCAATGCGTGCTTGATGTTATAAAGGGATACACCTTCGAAGAAGCGCAGGCCAATACGGATATGATGCGTGAAGACATCTTGAAGAGTATTCAGAAGATGTATGGATCTGATTTCATCTATCAGGTTTCATTCTCAGATATCTTATTCCAGTAACACACCGGAGGTGAGCAGAACGTGGGAGAGGTACTGTCCCAAAGTGAAATTGACAATCTGCTCTCACAGTTATCCAGTGGAGAGCTTGATGTAGAAGAAATACAGGCAAAAGATGAAAAGCCTGTCAAAAATTACGATTTCAAACGTCCTGCGAAGTTCTCCAAGGAACACCTTCGAACGCTTGAGATTATTTACGAACATTACGGACGACTGCTCTCAACCAACCTGCCGATCTTCCTTCGTAAGACGGTTCAGGTCAGCATCGTCAGCTCCGAGACGGTTACGTTCTCCGAGTTCACGAACGCATTGTCCAACCCGGTTGTTTTGGGGATCATCAATTTTCAGCCGCTGACCGGTAATGTGATCGTGGAACTGGCGGCTAACCTGGCATTTACGATCATCGACAGAATGCTGGGCGGGCAGGGAGCTCCGCTTGAAAAGAACAGAGACTTTTCTGAGATCGAGATGACGATCGTAGAAAGGATCATGCTTTCCATTACGTCTCTGATGCGTGAACCGTGGAAGAACGTGGTGGAGATCAACCCCGTCATCGACAGGATCGAGACCAATGCGCAGTTTGCGCAGGTCATCTCACCGAGTGATATGATCGCGATCGTGACGCTTAACGTCAAGATCGGTGATGTGGAAGGATTTATGAATGTCTGCCTTCCCTACTTTACACTTGAGTCCGTTATGGATAAACTGAATACCAAGTATTGGTATTCATCACTGCAGAACGAGAGAGACGAAGATTACCAGGATCACATTGAGGCGATGCTTCGCCACGTCAAGGTCCCCGTCAAGGCGGTTCTTGGCAAGAGCGTGATCTCGGTCGACGATTTCATTCATTTGCAGGCAGGCGATATCATTCGTCTGGATTCCAAGGTAGACAGCGATCTTCGCATCTACGTTGGCAATATTCAAAAATTCCTGGCATTGCCCGGTTCAAGCGATGATACATACGCAATTCAGGTAACGTCAGTACTACGAGAGGAGGAATAACGCGTGGATGGCATGTTATCGCAAGACGAGATCAACGCCTTGCTGAACGGCATGGATATCGGCGGTGGTGATTCACCTGCGCCTTCCGAACCCGCTCCGGCCGCGGAAGAAGCCGCACCGGCACCCGGAAGTGCGCCGATCGATGAAAGCCTTTTATCCAGCACAGAGATAGATGCGATCGGCGAAGTGGCCAATATCAGTATGGGCTCTTCCGCGACAACGCTTTATTCTCTGGTCAATAAAAAGGTGAACATCACAACACCTGTCGTCTCATTGACGAACTGGGATACCATGATCGGGGAATACGAAAAACCCTGCGTCTTCATCCAGATTCGTTATACGGTAGGCCTGGAAGGCAGCAATATCCTGATCCTCAGAGAGAAGGATGTTAAGATCATCACCGACCTGATGATGGGCGGAGACGGTACCAATACAGACGGAGAACTCGGAGAACTTCATTTGTCCGCGATCTCCGAAGCAATGAACCAGATGATGGGATCGGCGGCGACGTCGCTTTCCACCATGCTTGGGCAGATGATCGATATCAGCCCGCCGGAAGCTAGTCTCGTTGACCTGGGCGAGTTTAAGAAGCCGGGTGAGATCGCTTCCTTCCTGGAGGGAACCTTCTGTCGGATCTCTTTCAGGATGCAGATCGATGAGCTCGTGGATTCCACGATCTTACAGTTGTACCCCATTGACTTTGCGAAGTCGTTGTATGATACATTTATCAATCAACAGACGGCAGCGGCAGAATCAAAAGCACCGGAAGCTCCTGCCCCCGCAGCAGCACCCGAACCTGCTCCCGCGCCCGCTCCTGATGCGGCGGCATACGGAATGCCGCAGATGGATCCGAGCCAGATGCAGATGCAGGGAATGCCCATGCAGGGTATGCCGATGCAAGGAATGCCGATGCAGGGTATGCCGATGGGTATGCCTATGCAGGGAATGCCCATGCAGGGCATGCCGATGCAGCCAATGGGAATGCCGATGCAGCAGATGCCGAATATCCAGCCGGCACAGTTCCAGGCACTTACAGGAGCCTCTCCCGGTGTCGTACCACCGGAGAATATCGGGCTTATCATGGATGTGCCGCTTGAAGTCACGGTAGAACTGGGTCGGACCACAAAGGCTATTTCGGAGATACTTGACTTTTCGCCCGGAACCATTATAGAGTTGGATAAGATAGCGGGTGAGCCGATCGACGTTTTAGTCAACGGTAAATTTGTTGCAAAAGGTGAAGTAGTTGTTATCGAAGAGAGTTTTGGTATTCGAGTAACAGAGATTATTAAGTAGAGTAGGAGAAAACAAGATGGCAAAGAATATTTTAGTTTGTGACGATGCAGCATTCATGCGTATGATGATCAAAGACATTTTGACCAAGAACGGGTACAATGTTGCCGGAGAAGCTGAGAACGGTTTAAAGGCTGTCGAGAAATATGCAGAAGTAAAGCCGGATCTCGTATTGCTTGACATCACAATGCCTGAAATGGATGGTATCCAGGCCCTTAAGAAGATCAAAGAGTCTGATCCGAACGCCCTTGTTATCATGTGTTCCGCAATGGGTCAGCAGGCAATGGTTATCGAGTCCATCCAGGCCGGTGCAAAAGACTTCATTGTTAAGCCTTTTCAGGCAGACCGTGTACTGGAAGCAGTAAAGAAGGTCGTAGGATAATAGAATGGAATCGTCCTTTGTACAGTTTCTGACCGTACTTGCCATATTCGTCTTTGTGCTCGCGATCACTGTTTTTACAACCAGGCTGGTCGGCGGGTTTCAGAAGAAGACTATGACAGGCTCTAATATTGCGGTATTGGAAACTTGTCGGATTGCGCCCGGCAAACTGATCGAGATCGTACGGATCGGCAACCGGTACTATGCCCTTGCGCTCAGCAAGGATACGGTTGAGACGATTACGGAACTGTCGAAAGATGAGATCACGATCCCGGAAGCGGCGGGCATGATGCCGATGAGTTTTAAGGAGCTGTTTGACAAAGCGAGGGAAAGAATGCAGAAAAAGTAGGCTTTATCATGAAGAAACTGTTTTTTTCCGCAAAGAAGATTATGATGGAAATATGCCTGCTGTTTACAGTAGGCATATTGTTTATGGCGCCGAAATTATCGGTGCATGCGGATGAACGCGATTCCAATCTGGTCAATTCGATGAACAGCACATTGAATGCACCGACGACCGGAACGACCGATACAAGGACCAATATCAACGAGCCTGGAAGCTCTGAGAATGCAGACGATCTGAAAGAGCTGAATGTGGCAAACAGTCTGACGATCACATATAACAACGGGAACGGCACATCGGCCGGCCCGATCCGGATCCTTTTAACGCTGACACTGATCGCGTTGGCACCGACCATCCTGATCATGCTGACCAGCTTTACCAGGATCGTTATCGTCATGCACTTTACGCGTGCGGCCCTGAACACCAATACGATCCCGCCCAATCAGGTCATTATCGGCATTTCGCTTCTCCTGACCTTTTTTATCATGAATCCCGTGATCAAAGAGATCAATGAGAACGCGGTGCAGCCTTTTGACCGCGGTGAGATCGAGACAACAGAATTTCTGGAGAGAGGCGTTGAGCCTTTGCGTGAATTCATGTACGGCCAGACGCAGGTTAAGGATGTCCGTCTTTTCATGGAGATCTCCGAGACCGAATGGGATGGCACGCTCGACGGGATACCGACATCCGTACTGATCCCCAGTTTTATGGTGAGCGAACTTCGAACGGCGTTCATCATCGGTTTTTTGATCTATATTCCTTTTATCGTCATAGATATGGTGGTGGCATCGATCCTGATGAGTATGGGTATGATGATGCTGCCGCCAACAACGATCTCACTGCCGATCAAGATCCTGCTTTTCGTCCTTGCGGATGGCTGGACGCTGATCATCGGCAACGTTGTGAAGACATTTTATTAGAAAGAGGGTGAGAAGAAGTGACCGTAGATGTGATAACGGATATTGCGCGTGACGCACTTTTTCTCATTATTAAAGCGTCGGCGCCGGTCCTTCTGGTGTCACTGATTGTCGGACTGATCGTCAGTATCTTTCAGACGGCGACATCGATCCAGGAGCAGACGCTTACGTTTGTACCGAAGATCATCAGTATTTTCCTTGCGCTCATGCTGATGGGCAACTGGCTGCTGACACAGCTTACGAATTACATGACGGATCTTTGGTCGAATTTCAGTGCATACATAAGGTAGCAATATGATCGATTACACGTTTTCCATGGTTGAACTGGAATTTTTCCTGCTTGTTTTGATGCGGGTAACATCGTTCATTTTTGCAGCGCCTTTTTTTGCGATGACCGGAACGCCGCGAAGGGTGCGCGTCGCGCTCGGCGTTTTTATCGCGATCCTGCTGTATCGCCTGGATCTGCCGCATCCGACGCTGGAGTATCAGACAGTACTTGGCTACAGCGTGCTTGTCATCAAAGAGATGACGGTCGGTATCCTTGTCGGCTACAGCGCACAGATCTGCATGCAGATCATGAACTTTGCAGGTCGTAATATCGATATGAACATCGGACTTTCGATGATGTCCATGATGGACCCGACGACAAGGGAAAATACCAGTATCACGGGTATCTACTTGCACTATTTTTCGATGCTGATTCTTCTTGTCAGCGGTCTGTACCAGTTTTTGATAAGAGCACTCGCCGACACCTACAGACTGATCCCGGTGGGCGGCGCGGTTTTCGATCAGGAAAAACTGCTGAATGCATTGACGGCTTTTCTGGCGGATTACCTGATCATCGGATTCCGGATCAGTCTGCCGATCTTTTGCGTGATCATGATCGTGAACGTGGTACTCGGCATTCTTGCAAAGGTTGCGCCGCAGCTCAATATGTTTGCGGTCGGCATCCAGATCAAGCTCCTGTTCGGGCTTGCGACACTGTTTCTCACAGTGGCGATCCTTCCGGGGGCCACGGATTTTATCATGGTTCAAATGAAAAAACTTGTCTCACAGGTCATGGAGGGGATGCTGTAATGCTTCAGTATAACCTGCAGTTCTTCGCCAAGGACGGACCGGGCGGTGAGAAAACCGAAAATGCAACACCGAAGCGGTTGCAGGATGCCAGACACAAAGGTCAGGTTGCCAAGTCAAGAGAAGTGAACCTTGCAGCAAGCCTCCTGTGTCTTTTTGTGGTTTTAAAAGTTACGATCGGCTGGGTCGGAACGACGCTTCTGGAGCTTTTCCATGCCTATTACGGCCGTATCGTTGAAGCGACGACAATGCAGGACGGCACGATGCCGCAAGCTTTGTTTCTGACGTTTTTCAGAAACGGGTTGCTCCGTACATTGCTTGTTCTGGCGCCTTTTCTGGGCGTCGGGTTTCTGGCTGCTTTTATTGCCGACTTTGTGCAGGTTAAGTGGCATATCACTTTTGAACCGATGAAACCCAAGTTCAGCAAGATGAATCCGGTCTCGGGGCTGAAAAGGATCATCTCGCCCAGATCGCTTGTTGAGTTGTTTAAAGCATTTTTAAAGATCTCACTGATCGTCTATGTGGTCTATCAGACGATCAAAGAGGACATCGGAGCGATCTATCTGTTATATGATATGTCGCTGATGCGCGCGATGGCCTTTATCGGTGAGACTGTGATCAATATGGGGATCAAGATCTCGGCAATCTACATCGTGATCGCTGCTTTGGATCGTCTTTATACGAAGTACAAGTTCAACGAAGATATGAAGATGACCAAGCAGGAAGTCAAGGATGAAATGAAGAACACCGAAGGTGATCCGCAGATCAAAGGCAAGATCCGTCAGAAGATGCGTGAGGCATCAAGGCGGAGGATGATGCAGGATATTCCGAAAGCGGATGTCGTCATCACCAACCCGACGCACTATGCGGTGGCGCTTCGCTACAATGCGGATGAAAATCCCGCCCCTGTGGTAGTGGCAAAAGGCGCAGACATCCTCGCACAGCGGATCAAAGAAGTCGCACGCGAGAACGGTGTCGAGATCGTAGAAAACAAACCGCTCGCCCGTATGCTTTACGCAAACGTGGAGATCGGAGAGATGGTTCCGCCGGAGCTGTATCAGGCGGTTGCCGAGGTCCTTGCGATGGTATACCAGATGCAGGGAAAGATATAAATGATTCGGAAAGGAAGGAAAGCACATGACGCTGCATAAAGCCGATATAGGCGTTGTAGGATACGTTCTTGCGGCGTTTATCATGCTGATCGTTCCGATCCCTTCCATCCTTTTGGATGTCCTTCTGGCGATCAACATCGCTGTTGCGTTCACGATCATGTTCGGATGTATGTTCGCGGGCGATGTTCTGGAGATGTCCTTTTTCCCGACGATCCTTCTGTTCACAACGATCTTCAGGATCGCGCTGAACGTATCGTCTACCAGACTGATCCTGACAACGGGTGATCCCGGAAACGTAGTCGCAACGTTCGGCTCCTATGTCGGCGGCGGCGATCTGGTGGTCGGTGTCATCGTTTTCATTATTCTGATCATCATCCAGTTTATGGTCATCAATAAAGGTTCCGAGCGTGTCGCTGAGGTAACGGCCAGATTTACACTCGATGCGATGCCCGGTAAACAGATGGCGATCGACGCGGATTTAAATACAGGTGCCATCGATGACGCGGAAGCAAAGCGTCTTCGTGACAAGATCCAGGAAGAATCAAGCTTCTTCGGTTCCATGGATGGTGCCGTGAAGTACGTAAAAGGAGATGCCGCGGCGGGTCTTCTGATCACAGCCGTTAATATCATCGGCGGTATCTGCATGGGCGTATTCCGGGGCGGCATGGATGTCAGCGCTGCACTTGACAAGTACGCGATCCTGACGATCGGTGACGGTCTTGTCAGCCAGATCCCGTCTCTTCTGATCTCGTTATCAACCGGTATTCTGGTTACGAAGGGTTCCAAGCAGCTTGACTTCGGTACCGTTCTCGTCAGACAGATGTTCGGCGTACCCAAGGTTCTGTATCTGGTAGGCGGTATCATCGTGGCCCTCGGTCTCGTGACTCCGTTAAATGCCGTTATCTTCCTGATCCTCGGCTTTTCTTTTATCATTGTCGGCCGTGTGATCTCCGGTACCATCGAGACTGCCGGAACGGAAGCAAGAGTGGAAGAGGAAGAGCGTGCCGCGGAGGAGATCAGGCAGCCGGAGAATGTTACTTCGCTTCTGAATGTTGACCCGATCGAGCTCGAATTCGGCTATGGTATCATTCCGCTTGCCGATGTCAACCAGGGTGGCGATCTTTTGGACCGTGTCGTTATGATCAGACGGCAGATCGCTTTGGAACTGGGCTGCGTTGTGCCGATCATCAGACTTCGTGACAACATCCAGCTCAATCCGAATCAGTATATTATCAAGATCAAGGGCATTCAGGTCAGTGAAGGCGAGATCTTGTTCGATCATTATATGGCGATGAATCCCGGCTACGTGGAGGAGGAGATCACCGGTATCCCGGCGTTTGAACCTTCCTTCCATCTGCCAGCGATATGGATCACGGAGAACCAGCGAGAACGTGCGGAGAGCGTCGGCTATACGGTTGTCGATCCGCCGTCGATCATCGCGACGCACCTGACGGAGATCATCAGACAGCATATCGCAGAACTCCTCAGCAGGCAGGATGTTCAGAACCTTGTCAACAACCTGAAAGAATCCAATCCTGTCCTTGTGGAAGAACTGGTTCCGAAACTCCTTGGACTCGGCGAGATCCAGAAAGTATTGCAGAACCTGCTTAAAGAAGGGGTATCCATCCGTGATCTGCAGACGATCTTCGAGACGCTCGCAGACTACGCGCCGACAACCCGCGATACCGATATCCTGACGGAATATACGAGGCAGGCACTGAAACGTGCGATCTCCGGCAAGTTTTTTCCCGCAAACGAGACGACGAGCGTCGTGACACTCGACCCCAAGATCGAGCAGGAAATCATGGGATCTGTCAAACAGACCGAGCAGGGCGCGTACCTGACACTGGATCCGGAACGGACCAAAAAGATCGTATCTTCCGTTGAGACCGAGATCAAGAAACTCGAAGAACTCGGCAAGAATCCGATCATCATCACCTCTCCGATCGTGCGTGTATATTTCCGCAGGCTTACGGAAGACTATTTTAAGGACCTCATTGTGATCTCCTACAATGAAGTCGATTCAAATGTTGAATTACAATCTGTTGGAATGGTGACAGCATAATGATAATCAAAAAATTTCAAGCAAAAACAGAAGCGGAAGCTGTGGAGGCCGCCAAAAAAGAGCTCGGGCAGAGCGTTGTGATCATGAATGTGCGCAACATGAAAAAGAAGGGTTTTTTCCGCATCTTTAAACCCGCGCTCGTAGAGATCACGGTCGCGCTCGAAGAGGATGCCAAGGAAAATGCGCCCGTGCTCTCACAGGTACCGCCCAAGGTGCAGGAAACCGTAAAGCCTCCGGTGCTGACAGGTGCACAGCGCCTTCAGCTTGCCGGTCAGCAGGCAAAGCGGGAGCCGCTTATTCCGGAGAGTCTTGTGGACCGCACGATCCCTAAGGAGCCGGGCATCATCCCGGAAGAGAAAAAGGAGCCTTCCGAGAAGGCGATTGAAGCACGCCTTGACAATCTCCAGAATCTCCTCGAAAAGAAGATCCAGCCATCAGCGGATGAGCAGGAGCCGGAAGAAGAGGAGAAAAGCAAAGAAGAGAACGATGAGACGCTGGCATTTATCCAGCTTCTTTACAATACGATGATCGAGAACGAGGTCAATGAAAAGTACGCCAATCAGATCATTGACGAGATCGAGAAGAACAGCAAATCGAACTCGCCGATCGACTATGTGCTTTCCAACGTGTATCAGAAGATGATCCTCAAATTTGAAAAGCCTTCGATCATCACGCCGGCCGCAAAAGGGCCGAAGGTCGTCTTTTTTGTCGGACCGACGGGTGTCGGCAAGACAACGACGATCGCGAAGATCGCATCGCGCTTCTGCGTAAACGAAAAGAAGCGGGTTGCGCTCCTGACAGCGGATACATACAGGATCGCAGCTGCAGAGCAGCTCCGTACCTATGCGAACATCCTGGAGGTTCCTTTCCGCGTGATTTATTCCGTGGAAGAAGTGGAACAGATGATGCAGGAGTTCATCGACTATGACTATATTCTGGTGGACACGGCCGGACACTCGCACAACAATGAATCTCAGCGGGATAACATGAGCCAGTTCATCCATTCTCTGGACGGCAAGGCGGAAAAGGAAGTCTTCCTTGTTGTCAGCGCGACGACCAAGTACCGCGATCTTGTGAATATTGCGGATACCTATCTTGGCATCACGGATTATAAATTGATCTTTACCAAACTCGACGAGACGACGACACTCGGCAATCTGCTCAACTTAAAGCTCCATACGGGAGCGCCGCTTTCATATGTGACATGCGGTCAGAACGTGCCGGATGACATCGAGAATTTCAACCCGCAGAAAACGGTGAAGCAGCTCCTCGGGGGTAAACAGTAAGGCAGGAATTATTATATGGATCAGGCAGAACAGTTACGCAATATCGTGAAAGCGAACAGCGCGCCTGCGCAGAGACCGCTGGCTCGTGTGATCACGGTTACAAGCGGCAAGGGCGGCGTCGGCAAATCCAATACATCGATCAACCTGGCCATCCAGCTTAAACGGCTTGGGCAGCGTGTGATCATTCTGGATGCGGACTTCGGACTTGCCAATATAGAGATCATGTTCGGTACTGTGCCGAAGCACAATCTGTGCGATCTCATCTATCAGGGCAAGAACATTCGGGAGATCATCACATGGGGGCCCGGGGACGTCGGCTTTATCTCCGGCGGCAGCGGCATCGTGGGTCTTTCCAATTTAAGCAGAGAGTATCTGATCTACATCATTCAGAACCTTGCGGAACTTGACGCGGTGGCGGATGTGATCATTGTTGATACGGGTGCGGGTATTTCCGATGCGGTGCTGGAATTTCTGGTGGCAAGCGGCGAGATCCTTCTTGTGACGACACCGGAACCGACTTCGATCACAGACTCGTACTCCCTTTTAAAGGCGCTCAACAGACATCCGCGCTTTAAGAGTGAAGATTCGCAGATCAAAGTGCTTGCGAACCGCGTGGATGAACCGGATGAAGGCAGGAATCTTTTCAACAAACTGAACGCGGTGGTCTCAAGATATCTGAAGCTTCCGATCCAGTATCTTGGTTCGATCCCGTATGACAGCCAGCTGTCCAAGGCCGTTATGCAGCAGACGCCGGTATCACTGTCCAATCCGCGTGCCAAGAGCGCGATCGCATTTGAGAGGATCGCGGCGACACTGATGAACAGAGAGATGAACAAAGATTTGAAATTGCGTGGAATGGCAGCATTCTTTTCACATATCGTGACAGGCAAAAAATGAGATAGCGGAGATGGGAGACTATGAGCAATTTTGAGAAGATCGCCAAACCGGGGACAAAGATCTCGCTGCAATTTGTGCAGCCGGGGACCCAGGAGGGCGAAGAGGACATCGTAAAGACGTATGAGACCAAGGTCTGCGATATCAAGAAAAACGGGCAGATCGAGGTATACATGCCGATGGACCAGACCAAACTGATCCTCCTGCAGGTAGGAACGGCATATGATCTTTTCACTTACACGAAGGGCGGTATCTACGAATGCCGGGTGCGCGTGGCGGACCGGTACAAGAATGACAATGTGTATCTGCTCCTTCTAAACCAGCTCACACCGCTTGAAAAAAAGCAGCAGCGGGAGTACTTCCGGTTCTCCTGCCTGGTACCGATGTATGACAGGCTTCTGAGCGGCTCTGAAGAAAGGATGCTGATCGAAGGAGATCCGCTTATGGCCGTTGGGGCATTGCCGGATGAAACGACGGAACAAAAGAGCATCATCATCGACATCAGCGGCGGCGGACTTCGATTTGTATCGGCCGGCAAGTATGAGAACGGCGATATGATCCGCGTACGTGTTTTCCTTCACAGGGAGATGACGCTGTATGCAAAAGTGATCGCTTCCGTGCCGAGAGAGAATGCAAAAGACCGTTTTGAACAGCGGGCGAAATTTGTGAACATCACCCGTGGAGAACGGGATGAAATTGTCAGATATATTTTCGAACAGGAACGAATAACCAGAAAGAATGTAAAGGAAGACTAATTTAATGAAAAAAATTCTTGTGGTTGATGACTCAGCACTCATGAGAAGAGTTATCTGTGATATAATCGACACAGATAGTGAATTCCAGGTTGCGGACCGTGCAACGAACGGCCTGGAAGCGCTCGACCTCTTGAGCAGAAATACATATGATGCAGTAGTCCTGGACGTGAACATGCCCAAGATGAACGGGATCGAACTCCTGCGTGAGCTTCGCAAACGTAAGATCTCAGCACGTGTCATGATGGCAAGCACCGATACAATGGACGGCGCGCAGGTCACCATGGAAGCGCTTGATCTCGGAGCGATCGATTTCATTCATAAGCCGCAGATGGCTACGCAGCTTCGTGAAGGTTCTTTTACGGAAGATTTCCTGCGGACGCTGAAAGCCGTTGCAGTTTCGAAGGCGCCGGAATACGCGAATGCAAAGCCGGTTGATACGGCGACCGTTCGCAAGGTGACAGAGCTTGTTACGAAGCACGCATCCTTCTCGGATAAGAAGAGGATCGTTGCGATAGCAAGTTCGACCGGCGGACCGAAAGCTCTTCAGACCGTTATGGCGGGGATCCCGAAGCAGCTTTCCTGCCCGGTTGTTCTCGTACAGCACATGCCGACCGGCTTTACCAAATCACTTGCGGATCGCCTGAATGAACTGAGCGGACTGGAAGTGAAGGAAGCACAGGAAGGCGATAAGCTTGAAGCAGGGCATCTGTATCTGTCACAGGGCGGCAAGCACATGAATGTCGTGGCCAAGCCGAACGGTGAGCATTACATCCACTACACGGATGAGCCCACCAGAGAAGGCGTTAAGCCCTGCGCCAACTATATGTATGAATCCCTGAGGACCTGCCGCTACGAAGAAGTTCTCTGCGTTGTCCTGACAGGCATGGGAGCTGACGGAACACAAGGAATTCGCAATCTCAAGGAAGCCAAAAAAATACACGTAATAGCACAAGAACAGAGTACCTGTGCAGTATACGGAATGCCCAGAAGCGTCGTTGCCGCAGGGCTTGCCGATCAGATCATTCCGCTTGATCAGATCGCACAGGAGATTATTTTGAACGTGGGGGTAAGGTAAAATGGATGTCAGCCAATATCTTGAGATCTTCATCGACGAAACAAAAGAACATCTGCAGAGCCTGAACACCCAGATCTTGAATCTGGAACAGGATGCGGAAAACATGGATACCATTAACGAGATCTTTCGTGCCGCCCATTCCTTAAAGGGTATGGCAGGTACCATGGGCTATAAGAGAATGCAGAATCTGACGCATGATATGGAGAATGTTTTCTCCGAAGTCAGAAACGGCAACATTAAAGTGAAAGCGAACATGATCGATATCCTGTTCCAGTGTCTTGATGCATTGGAAGAGTATCTGGATACGATCCAGTCGACCGCGGACGAAGGTACAAATGAAAACGAGCACTTGATCGCGGCACTCAATAAGATTCTGAAGGGCGAAGACGGCGCAGACGGCGATGCGACGCCCGCAAAGGAAGCAAAGAAGGAAGAGGCCAAGGAAGAAGCAAAGGCCGAAGCGGCGGCACCCGCATCGGGCGATAACTGGACCAAGATCAAACTTGGCGACAGCGAGCGCTCCGTGATCGCAGAGGCACAGGCTCAGGGCAAGAACGTATTCGGCATGACCGTATTCATTCAGGACAGCTGTATCCTGAAAGCAGCACGTGCGTTCCTTGTTTTCAAGGCAGTTGAAGACCTTGGTGAGATCCTCGTATCAGAGCCTTCCGCACAGGATATCGAGGACGAAAAATTTGAATTCGATTTCAGTCTGATCGTTATTACGGAACATGAACTGGACGAGCTGATCAAAGCAGCTTCGGCCGTGTCCGAGATCGATCATGCTGTTGGTGCTCCCGTTTCCCTGGATGCACAGGCACAGGAAGGTGACGAGCCTGCCGAGGAAGCTTCGGAAGAGCACGCGAAAGAAGCTTCGGAAGAGCCGGCGGAAGAGACAAAACCCGCTGTTGTATCTCCGAAAACAGCACCTGCCGCAAAGCAGGATGCGAAGAAGCCCGCTGCCGGCAAGCCGGTTGTCAACCGAACGGTTCGTGTCGACATCGAGAAGCTCGATTCCCTCATGAATCTGGTCAGCGAGCTGATCATTGCAAAGAACTCGCTTGTTTCCATTACTTCCAACTCCGAGAGCGAAGTAAGCAGCAGCACACAGTTCAATGAGCAGATCGAATACCTCGAAAGCGTTACCACCAACCTTCACGAATCCGTTATGAAGGTTCGAATGGTTCCCATCGAGAGTGTATTGCAGAAATTCCCTCGTATGATCCGCGACTTGCAGAAAAAACTCGGCAAGCAGATGGAATTGTACATGACAGGTGAGGATACAGAACTTGACCGTACCGTAGTTGATGAGATCGGTGATCCTCTGATGCACCTCTTACGTAACTCCGCAGACCATGGTCTTGAAAGCGCTGAGATTCGTAAGGAAAGAGGCAAGCCGGAAGTCGGCTCCATCCATCTCGATGCATACCAGGATGGTAACAACGTTGTCATCGACGTTAAGGATGATGGTAACGGTATCGACGTAGAGGCAGTTCGTGACAAGGCGATTGAGCGTGGTATTATCACACCTGAGCAGGCCGAGAACATGAGCGATAAGGATATCATCGATCTTCTGTTCCTGCCCAGCTTCTCTACCGCAAAGAAGGTTACGGACGTTTCCGGACGAGGCGTTGGCCTTGACGTTGTAAAGTCCAAGATCGAATCCTTAAGCGGTGAAGTTGAAGTGAAGTCCAAACTTGGCGTCGGCAGTACTTGGACGATCAGACTTCCGCTGACTCTGGCGATCATTCAGGCGTTGATGGTTATCGTCGGCAATGAAAAATATGCGATCTCGCTCGGCTCTATTCAGACGATCGAGAATATTCACAAATCCGATATCAAGCTCGTTCAGGCGAAGGAAGTCATTCACCTGCGCGGAACCGTTATCCCGCTCATCCGTCTTGATGAAGTGCTTGACATTCCGCAGGAGAGCGAAAAGGATGACCTGATCGTTTGTATCGTGAAGAAAGGTGATAAGCTTGCCGGCCTCGTAGTCAGTGAGCTGATCGGTCAGCAGGAGATCGTTATCAAGTCTCTGGGTAAACTGATCAACAAGTGCAAATTCATCAGTGGTGCTACCATTCTCGGTGACGGCGAAGTTGCCCTGATCCTGGATGCAAACGCACTGATCTAACTGCCGCAAGAGGAGGAAAAGTCATGGATGAATTAAAAGTAAATGACGCACTGACCACGACGGAAGATGGCGAAAACCAGGTACATGAAGTGATTCAGTTTATCGTGATCAAGATCGGCGACGAGCAGTACGGCATTAATATCAAATACATCGACAATATCGTTAGAATGCAGAACATCACCCGTGTTCCCAAGGTGCCTGATTACATCAAAGGTGTTATCAACCTTCGTGGTGAAGTGATCCCTGTTATGAGTCTTCGTTTGAAAATGGGTCTTCCGGCTGACGAAGAGACCAAAGCGACCAGGATCATCATCATCAAGATGGAGCAGCAGGGCAATGTCGGTATCGTAGTTGATGAGGTTCGTGAAGTTGTTAACCTCGACGATACCTGCATCGAAAAGGTTTCCTATGACGGACACGATGAGACACAGAACTTCATTTCCGGTATCGGCAAGGACGGAAACGGACTGATCTCTCTGCTGGATCTTAATGCCGTGATTCAGGAGCCGCAGGCATAACGGAATCGGGAGTGTGACATGGGAGATAATATTACATTGGAAACGATGTCGGAGCAATACTTCGACGTACTGAAAGAACTCGGCAATATCGGCGCGGGCAATGCAACGACCGCGCTGGCCACGATGTTGAACTGCAAGGTCGACATGAAAGTCCCGCAGGTACGACTGCTGGAGTTTAAAGATGTCGGCGCGAGCATGGGCGGTGAAGAGCAGATCATGGCAGGCATCTACCTTGCGGTAGAAGGTGATATCACAGGTAGCATCATGTTCCTCTTGGAAAAAGAAGCAGCCCGTCACCTTGTCTGCAAACTGATGGGCATGGAACCCGATCCGAACTCAGACTTTGGCGAGATGGAGCTCTCGGCACTGAAAGAGATCGGCAACATCATAACAGGTTCCTACCTGAATTCCCTATCGGATCTGACGCGCTTGAAGATCATTCCGACCATACCGGATATCAGTATCGATATGGCGGGGGCGATCTTAAGTGTACCGGCGATCGAGTTTGGTACATTGGGCGATCGTATCCTTCTTATTCAGACAGAGTTTACCGATGACATGTCTCTGGACGGATACTTCATTCTGGTACCCGACTTAGAGTCTTACGGTAAGATCTTGACAGCACTTGGTCTAGCATAGACAGAAAGCCGGTAGGGATAATAGCGATGAGTGAGATCATTAAGGTCGGAATGGCCGATTTAAAAACATGTAAGAGCCCGGATGGCGTGACCACACTGGGACTTGGTTCTTGTGTCGGTATAGCGATTCGAGATCCCGGGACGAAGATCGGTGGATTGGCACATATCATGTTGCCTGACTCCACTGCGATGAAAAACAATTCCAACATCCCTAAGTTTGCGGACACCGGTATCGAGGAACTTGTTAAACAGATCGTAGCACTCGGTGCCCAAAGATCGCGCCTTGTTGCAAAGATTGCAGGTGGCGCGCAGATGTTCTTATTCCAGAACAAGTCCGACATGGTTCGTGTGGGCGAACGTAATGTGGAGGCAGTTAAGAAAAAACTCGGGGAAATGAAGATCCGGATCCTTGCGGAGGATACAGGTAAAGACTTCGGTCGTACCGTTATCTTCTACCCGGAAACCGGAGATTATATCATTCGTGCCGTCGGTAAGCCGGAACGAACGATCTAAGGCGGTTATTTCATGAATACGAAGCAAATTCCGCTTTTGGTGATGCTTGTGGCAGGCGCTGTCACAAGCATCCTCACAAAATTAATGCATTATGAATTAGAGACAGCTTTGTGGATCTTACTGGCTGTCTTAGTTGTGTTTTATATCATTGGCTGTTTTTTTAAGCGAACGATTGACCGGTTCGAGGCAGAGAATGAGGCGAATTTTGCCTTCGAAGACGGTGAGGTTATTGAGAAGGAACTCGATTTTCCGGAAGATGAGGAGAATAAGCCGGAAGAACCTAACGAAGGGACAGGATCTGTCACGCAGAAGAATCCGTAGTTTTGGATTGGCCTTGAGGGGGCAGATCTAAGGAGAACAGCATGGACGAGATCGGCAAGAAACGGTTATGGAGCGATTATGCCCGCACCAAGAGCGCGGACATTCGCGAAAAGCTCATTTTGGAGTACGCGCCGCTTGTAAAGGTGGTCGCGGGACGCCTCAGCATGTATCTGGGTTACAACGTGGAGTACGAAGATCTTTGCAGTTACGGCATCTTTGGTCTGATCGACGCGATCGACAAGTTCGATTCGCTCAAGGACGTGAAGTTTGAGACGTATGCAAGCCTCCGCATTCGTGGTGCGATTCTGGATCAGATCCGCAAGATGGATTGGATCCCGCGTACGATCCGGCAGAAACAGAAACGGATCGAGCAGGTCATGCGTGAAGTCGAGACGCGCGAAGGGCGTCAGGCAACCGATGAAGAGATCGCCGCAGGACTCGGCATTACCGGGGATGAGTATACAGATTGGCAATCGCAGATGAAGATCACGGGTGTGATCTCGCTGAATGAATACATGGAACAGGGGAGTGAGATCCCCAACGATCACAGGGCATCCGGACAGTTTGACTCGCCGGAGCGTGCTCTTGAAAAAACGGAGCTTGCGGAGACACTTCGGGAGACGCTGGAACTTCTCACCGAGAAGGAACGCCGCGTGATCGAACTGTACTACTACGAAGAACTGACTCTGAAGGAGATCAGTTACGTTCTGGAAGTGTCGGAGTCGCGTATCTCGCAGCTTCACACGAAGGCACTCCAGAAAATGAGAGGCAAAATGGGGAGTTATATGGGCTTGCTGTCGGAATAGGGAGTTCCGAAGCTCATATACAGGGGGTAGAATGAACGGCTATTTTCAGATCGTAAACGCGCCGGATAAGACGACGATGATTTTCTATCCGCCGACGGATGGTGGATTGGATGTAGACTTTGCCGAGGTCACGGAATACCTGATGCTCAAGGGTATCAGCTATGACTCCGGTGTTCTTTATGGTGCTGCAAAAAAGATAAAAGAGGGCAAGACAGAGGTCGTTTTGAATGCGACTCGCTGCATGCCCATTCAGGAAACGGCACGAGTGCGTACATCAGATGACAGGATGGAAGCAATCGTGCGTTTTTATGCTCCTTCGACAGAAGGCGCCGTCATGAAAAAAGAAGAGATCATGAACGACCTGAAGTATCAGGGGATCATACACGGCGTTTCGGAAGAAGCGATCGAGGCATTTATCAAAGAGAGAAAGTACTGCGAGGATATCGTCCTTGCAGAGGGTGAAGGCCCGCGTAACGGCGAGGATGCCAGGATCGAGTATTCTTTTGATCCGAATGCGAAGGCAAGACCGACGCTGAATGCGGACGGAAGCGTAGACTTCCATCATCTGAATACGATCAACAACTGCCACGAGGGCGATGTGCTCGCAACGCTCATTCCGGCGGTTGCATCAGAACCCGGCATGAACGTTCTTGGCGAGATCATTCCCGCGAAGGAAGTGCGCAGCAAAAAGCTCAATCCCGGCAAGAATGTTGTCATGAACGATGATGAGACGCAGCTCATCGCGCAGGTAAGCGGTCATATCCGCATGGAGAACGATCGTATCTCGGTATCCAACGTTTTGGAGCTTCAGAACGTGGATAGCTCCACCGGCGATATCGATTTTGCCGGCAGTGTGCAGGTAGCAGGCGACGTTTGTGAGAATTTTGCCGTGAAGGCAAGCGGCAATGTTGTCGTGGCGGGCGTTGTGGAAGGAGCGACCGTGGAGGCCGGCGGTGATATCATTATCACAAGAGGCATGAACGGCATGGGCAAAGGTGTTGTTACTGCGGGCGGCAACATCATCGGTAAGTTTTTTGAAAACGTTGATATTACGGCCGGCGGTTATGTGCAGGCCGACTCAATCATGCACTGCGAAGTCAGATCCAAGACGGAAGTCAATGTCGGCGGCAAGAAGGGATTTATTTCCGGCGGACATATTCTGGCGAGAAATTCTGTTTCCGCCAAGACGCTCGGTTCCACGATGGGAACGGATACGATCGTGGAAGTCGGCGCGGATCCCGCGATGAAACAGCGTGAAAAGGATATCCGCGATACGATCGAAGAGAATCACAAGATCCTGCAGAATGCGTTTCCCGTACTTCAGGCGGCTGTGGATAAGATCAAGGCAGGCGGCAGTTTTGCACCGGAGCGTGCGGACTACATCAAGAACCTGCACAAGATGTACAATCAGAAAAAAGCCGAGATCGCACGTCTCGGAAAAGAAGCAGACAAAATCCAGGCCGCGCTCGAGGCGAGCAGAAACGCCTGCGTGAGCGTAGAGGGAGATGCATATGCCGGTACTAGGATCGTGATCAGCGATGTATCCATGATCGTAAAGCCGGGCACTTCCCACTGCAGGTTCATCAAGGAAAAAGGCGATGTCAGGATCAAACCATTTGACTAGAGAGGGACAAGAGTATGGCAATCAATCCGATCGAACTAAACGGCGCGATCTCCAGGTCGCAGGATTATCTGCAGATCAAGCACGGTGAAGACACGAAGGGCATGCAAGACCAGCAGAACTTCCAGACGACGTTTCAACGTGAGGCGGAGCACCGCCTGAACCAGGTACGGTCCGGTGACCAGGTCAGGGGAGACGGCAAGCAGTCTGACGCACGTGATCAGGGTCATGGACAGTATGCCGGCGACGGCGGCAGAAGAAGACCCGGCGACCATAAGGCAGAGGAAAACGGAAAGGTGATCACAAAGGGCTCATCGTCCTTTGATGTAAAGATTTAATATGAGTTTAACGATTATTTTGATGATCCTTGGCGCATGCGCTTTTGTCGCAGGATTCGTTGTTCCGGAAAAAAAGCGCAACCTCGCGGAAGAGGACTTAAAACTCGGTGAAGAGAAGATCCGTGAGATCGCAGAGAGTCAGATCAAAGATGTAAAAGAAAAGATATCCGATATGGTCGATGAGACGGTCTCCTATGCGGTCGAAAAAGCCGAACGCAGTATGGAACGCGTATCGAATGAAAAGATCGATGCGATCAATGAGTTTTCGGGTACCGTTTTGGAGAAGATCAACAAGAATCATGAAGAAGTGGTCTTTCTCTATGACATGCTCAATGATAAGCACAAAGATCTGACGGATACGGCCGCGATCGTGGACAAGACGAGCAAGGAAGCAAAGAAGAGCGTCGAGGAGACTGCCAAGGCTGCGGAGGAGTCCGCCAAGGCTGCGGAGGAGTCTGCCAAAGCTGCGGAAGAAGCCAAGTCGGCTGCCACGGAAAGCAAGGGCTTTGCGCCTTTTGGCGGGATCGAGATCCAGCCGATCGCAAAGGATGAGCGGATCATAGAAGCGGTTCCGATGCCGGAGGTGCTTCCGGATGCGATACCGGAAGATGCGGAGTTTGGGCCGGATGCCGCGATCGCTGAGCTGACGGGTATGACCCCGGCACAGGATGCTTCGGACGAGCCGGTTTCCGCAAAGCCTGCGACCGCAAAAAAAGGCAAGGCATCGTCCTTCGGGAAGAATACGGCAAAGGCTGATGCGGCCAAGCCGGATGAGCAGAAAGCGCAAAAGAAAAAAACAGCATCCAAAAAAGCATCCGTAGGGCCTGCAGAGCGCGGCGAGATCAATCTCTCGTTCTCCTCTAAGAAGGCGGGCGCGAAGAACAATAACGACGAGATCCTGGCGCTTCATAAAGAAGGCAAGTCCAACATGGCGATCGCCAAGGAACTGGGCCTCGGGATCGGCGAAGTGAAACTGGTCATTGACCTGTTTGAAGGGTTGAAATAGACATGGGATTACGATACTATTTACGTGGATTGGGCATCGGTATATTCGTTACGGCGATCGTTCTTTCCGTCACAAAGCCGGCCGCTAAAGCGGAGATGACGGATTCGGAAGTCATCGCACGTGCTAAAGTGCTTGGCATGGTGGAGAAGGAGACGCTTGCGGACGCTGCAAAGAAGACGGACGAAAAGGCCGACGTAAAGGCGGAAGAGAAGGCCACCGGAAAGACGGATGGCTCCGAAGAAGAGAAGACCCAAAACGAGACTGATACGAAGGCTGAAGCAAAGTCCGAAGCAAAGGCTGAGACGCCGGCAAAAGAGCCTGACAAGAAAGAAGAAGCCGTGAAGGCTGAGCCTGACAAGAAGGAAACAAAGCCGGAGCAGAAAGCCGATACGAAACCGGAGACGAAGCCGGAACAGAAAGCAGAACAGAAACCTGCTACGACAGTGACGTCCGATACGTCTACGATCATCATCGCCGTCTATCCGGGCGAAGGTTCCTACACGGTCAGCAAGAAGCTGGCGACACAGGGACTCGTGGAATCGGCCGATAAATTTGACAACTTTTTATGCCAGAACGGCTACGATAAGAAGATCTGCACAGGTAATTATGAGATCAAAGTCGGCGCAGGTGCCGAAGAGATCGCAAGGGCGCTTACAAGAGGGGTGTAAGATGCATTACAGTGAAGAACTGATCAAACAGGTCTTGAATATCGGGATCTCTCTGACAGTAGAGAAGGACAGAGAGAAACTGTTATATCATATCTTGGATTACAGTATGAAGATCGCAAATGCGGATGCGGGCACCCTCTATATCCTGAAGGAGGGCTTCCTTCATTTTGCCATTATGCGTACGATCTCCATGCATGTCGAAAGGGTGTTTGAAGGCGGCGATGCAGCCGATTCGATTCCACCCGTTCCCTTAAAAGAAGAAAATATCTGCGCGTACTGTGCGATGCATAAGAAAGTCCTGAACATTGAGGACGTATATGGCAGCGATGAATTCAACTTTGCGGGACCAAAAAAGTACGATGCCATGACAGGGTATCATACGGGTTCCATGGTCGCGATCCCGCTCGTCGATCAGGACGAGAAGGTGCTTGGCGTGATCCAGCTGATCAACTCGCTCGATGAGAACAACCGGATCGTCCCGTTCGCGCAGGACCTTATGGATATCCTGATGTCACTTGCATCGCAGGCATCCATAGCACTTTCCAACATGCAGTACCGCGAGGATCTGCAGGCACAGATGTGGTCCTTCACCGAAGCCATGACGGAAGCGATCGACTCCCGAACGCCGTACAATGCTTCTCATTCCCGGAATGTGGCAAAATATGTCGGCATTCTGGCGGACTATATCAATGAACTGCATGAAGCCGGAAAGACGGATGATGCCTTCAACACGCAGAGAAAGGATTCGCTCCTGATGGGTGCGTATCTGCACGATATCGGCAAGATGGCGGTTCCGACGGCTGTCATGAACAAGGCAAAGCGCCTCGGAAAGGGCACAGAAAAGATCGAACAGCGTCTTCGTGCGATCGCACTGGAAGCCAAGATCGACCTTTTGCAGGGAGCGATCAATCAGGCGGCCTACGAGGCAGAACTTGCGCGGGAAGAAAAGGCGATCGCCATAGCGAATAAGGCGAATGAAGCGGGCTTTTTGACCGATGATCTGCTTGCGGAGCTCAAAGAGGTTCTTGACGCGGCATATATTACGGGAGACGGAAGAGCGCTTTCTTACTTTTCGGAGGAGGAGCGCGGCTTCTTACAGATCCGCAAGGGAACGCTTACGGATGATGAGCGCAAGATCATGGAAAGCCATGCATCCGTAACGAAAAGGATCCTTTCCAAAGTATATTTCGGCGAGTATTTTGCCAACTCACCGATCTGGGCGGCGCAGCACCATGAATGCCTGGACGGATCCGGCTATCCGGATCATTTAAAGGCAGAGGACCTGGCGCTTGAATCGCGTATGATGGCGGTCGCGGATATCTGCGACGCGCTCCTGGCAACGGACAGACCTTATAAGAAGCCGATGCCCAAGGAAAAAGCTTTTGCGATCATGCACGATATGGCAGCGCACGGCAAGCTGGAGGACCGCCTAGTCACCTATCTGGAAGAAGCACTTGCAAAAAATGAACCATAGGGACGGGGTGCATGGTTCAAAATAAACAGGACTCTTAACTACGTCCCGAGGGTCCGACACAATCTATCTACGGGGGAACTCAACATGAAAAAAGGAATTGTATGCGCGGCACTGGTCTTAGCTCTGGGCTGCTCCATAACAGCAATGGCGGCGCCGAAGAAGGACGCGCAGAAAACAGAACAGAGCACACCGAGTCTGCTTGGCGTGAACGGAGCACCGTCCGGCATTATCGTTACGAATGACGGCGTGCTGGTAACAGATACCTACAACAAGGTCATCTGGAAAGTAAATATGGAAGGTACAAAAAAATACGCGGGAGAGATCGCCAGAAGAGATATGTACGGCGAGCCGCAGGGCGGTTATCAGGATAAGGGCATGGGCCAGAGCCTCTTCAGAGAGCCTTGGGCGATCGCACGCTATAAAGACGGCTATGCGGTGACCGATTCCAAGAACAATGTAGTACGTCTGCTCTCGCCTTCGAGCGGTGTCAAGACGATCGCGGGTGTTCCGGATGCGGGCAATGCAGACGGACGAAGCATCCATGCATCTTTTAACCTGCCGACCGGCCTTGCATCTGACAAGGACGGCAATCTGTATGTTGCGGATTCCGGAAACGGCGCGATCCGTAAGATCGATGACGGCGGAAGAGTCACAACGGTTGTAAAAGGTCTTGATTCACCCAGCGGACTTTGCTGGAAAGACGGCGTTCTTTATGTATGCGAGACTGGCCTGAACAGGATCGTAACGGTGACGCAGGATACGATCACCCCGCTTGCGGGAAGCGGCATTGAGGGCCTCACGGACGGCGGCTGGCTTGAAGCGCAGTTTTCTTCTCCGCAGGGCATCGCCGTAGATGATGACGGGACGATCTATGTAGCGGATACAGGGAACCATGCGGTCAGAAAACTTGCCGGCGGCATGACAGAGACGATCCTTGTATCGAACCCGAAGGAACTCTATTCATCACCGGTATCGCCGAGAGGCATCGCAGTGACGCCGGAAGGCCTTCTGGTATGCGACAATTTCCTGAAAACGCTGATGCTGGTCAGCAAATAGAACACAGATCATTTGATTCGGTAAATATATATGCCCGGAAAAAAAGAAAACGGATATCACAGAATAACGCTTATCATCTGCATCGCTGCGATCGCGGCCTTTATGCTGCTGTTTTGGTTTGATGCCTGGAGCAGTGCGGACCTTGCGGCGCAGGATATGCTCTATCAGTCGCCGACCGTTACGAACGGCGATATCGTGATCGTCGGGATCGATGAGCGCGCGATCGACGAGCTCGGCCCGTACAGCGAATGGGGCAGAGACATCGTCGGTGCGACGATCGATACACTGAATTCATCGGATGAAGGGCGCCCGGCCGTGATCGGCGTGGACGTTCTGTATCTTGGAGAAAACGATCCTGCCATCGACTCCTATCTCGCCGAAACGGCAGGAAAATACGACAATGTTGTCGTTGCCTGCGCGGCGGAATTCGGCAGCGCGATCGTGGACGATGAGCTTGACACATTTGCGATCCTGAATTTTTCGGAGCCGTTTGAAGCACTCCGAAACGCTGCGACGGAAGGGCACATCAATGCGATGTACGATATCGACGGTGTGCTCCGTCATTCCCTTCTGACCATCAGGCCGGACGGAAGAGAGATCCCTTCCATGCCGCTTGCGATCGCAGAGAAATTCGGCAAAGTCACAAGGCCCGTAACGAACGAGCAGGGCTTCTGGTATGTTCCTTATGCGGGACTTCCGGGTGCGTTCGATGAAGGCATTTCGGTGATCGACGTATTGTACGGAAATATTCCGCTCGAGTACTTTGCGGACAAGATCGTACTGATCGGACCGTATGCGGCGGCACTGCAGGATGACTGCGTGACGGCGATCGATCACGCGAAGCCGATGTACGGCATCGAAGTGCAGGCCAATGTGATCCAGGCCCTTTTGGACGGAAACTACAAAGAAGAAGTGCCGATCTGGCCGCAGCTTCTTTTGATCCCTGTTCTTTTAGGCCTCTGCATGCTGGTCTTCATGAAGCGGAAGGTCTATGTGGCGCTGACGACATACGTGATTGTAACGGCAGGCTATGTCGGGATCTGCAAGCTCCTGTACGGGCGGGGCCTGATCCTGAAAGTATTATATATTCCCATTTTTATGACGGTCGCATTCGTCGGCTGCATCGGTTTCCATTACCTGCAGTCCGCACTTGAAAAAAGGCGTGTGACCAATACGTTCAAGCGCTATGTAGCGCCTGAAGTTGTAAACGAGATCTTGAAAGAAGGCACGGAAGCGCTCGGTCTTGGCGGTAAGCTCACCAGGATCGCGGTTCTGTTTGTGGATGTCAGAGGCTTTACGACGATGTCCGAGGCGCTCACACCACCGGAAGTTGTTGCGATCCTGAATGATTATCTGACGTTGATTGCAGACTGCATCATCAAGAACCACGGTACACTTGATAAGTTTGTCGGTGATGCGGCGATGGCATTCTGGGGTGCACCGCTTCCGCAGGAAGACTATGTGATGAATGCGCTGAAAGCAGCGGATGATATGCGCAAAGGCTCGGAAGAGCTCTCCAAGATCCTTCTGGAAAAATACGGACGCAGCGTATCGTTCGGTATCGGCGTGAATGTCGGCGATGCGGTCGTTGGCAATATGGGTTCGCCGATGCGTATGGATTATACCGCGATCGGAGATACGGTCAACACGGCGGCAAGACTGGAAGCCAATGCACCGGGCGGAACGATCTATATCTCGAGAGCCGTTGCGGATGAGCTGGAGGGACGGATCAGGACGACATCTCTCGGCGCAACGATTAAATTAAAAGGAAAGAAAGAAGGTTTTGAGATCCTGATTCTGGATGAGATCCTGGAATGAGCCATGGGGACGGGGTTCCTGGCTCATTTTTCAAAAAAAGGTCCCATGGGGGCGTGGTTCCTAGACCATAATCAATAGGTGGGGGAGCAAAATGAATGGGGGAAAGACGAAAAGCAAGATAGTAAAAATGATGGCGATGCTGCCGTGTACAATGCTGATCGCCGGCAGTATGTTTACACTGTGGGGGCAGTACGGGGCGGTATCTGCGGAGGAGAACAGTGCAAAATCGCTGAAGCTTGCAAAGATGGAAGGAACCGTACAGGTGACGGATTCGATCGGCAAGAAACTTCCTTCGTTTGAGCAGATGACTCTTAAGAACGGTCAGCATGTAAAGACGGATGTGGCTAGCTATGCCTGGATCAATATGGACGATTCCAAGACGGCAAAGGTCGGCCAGAAATCGGATGTCGATATCTCTCAGCAGAAGGAAGATCTGGAGATTAGGCTGAATTCCGGCGATGTGCTGGTGAATGTCACAAAAAAGATCACCAAGACCGCAACGGTGAAGATTCGTACCGGCACGACTGTGACCGGTATTACGGGTACGGTCGATCAGATCGTGCTGACGCCGACAGGTACAGTAAAGAATTCGCTTCTGTCAGGTAACTGTAATATGAAGATCACCGATCTTGTGACGGGAGAGCAGCTTACGATTCCGGTCAAGGCCGGTCAGACAGTCGTGCAGGAGAAGACAGGAGACGGTAATGTAACAGTTTCGGTGCGGCCGACCACGGAAGCGGATATCACGTCTTCTACCGTGGATGAGTTGAACAAGGACCCGAAGCTTGCGCAGGAGGTACAGAACGGAAACCAGAATCTTGATGTGCCGGGTCTTATTGCGAATGCCGACAATATCAAGGCAACCGAGGAGCAGAACATAAAGCAGCAGGATGATCAGGTCGCATCCGGACTGAAGGCTGATCAGCAGACAGTCAATAACAGTGTGCAGCAGACCAAGGACGACGATAAGAAAGCGGCCGAGGAAGCCAATCGGAAGCATAGCGACGATGACGATGAGGATGAAGACGAAGAGGTATGTGAGCATAACTGGACGTTCCGCGTTTCAGTTTCCTATTTTGCTCATACGAGCGGAGATCAGTACGTACTATACACCAGGGATGCAAATAACTCGGATAGCGAGCAAACGGTCACACTGATGGATACGGACCACGATGCGCAGCGGCTCCATAGCAGCCTGAGCGCGATCGGTGTCTGCAGCAAGTGCAGAGAATCCAGGCAGTTCACGCTTAATATTGACATTGACAGAGAAGGATCTGCGTATACACTGTCCAATTCCGACATTGGCTATAGTGTTGATGGCATCGTAATGGGTGGATGACCCTAAAAATATAACGGAAGGATCAAAGAAATGAAAGACAGAATCGTAAGATGCATGACAGTTATGCTGTGCGGCCTGCTTGTGGCGGGCAGTGTGTTTGTGATGTGGGAGCCGCACATGGAGGTTTCCGCTGCGGAAAACGCCGCAAAGACACTGAAAATCGCAAAGATGACAGGAACCGTTCAGGTGACGGACAGCATCGGCAAGAAACTGCCGACCTTTGTGGAGATGAATTTAAAGAACGGACAGCATGTGAAAACGGAAGCGGCAAGCTATGCCTGGATCAACATGGATGATTCCAAGACAGCCAAGGTCGACCAAAAGTCGGATGTCGACATCTCACAGCAGAATGAAGATCTGGAGATCAGACTGAATTCCGGTGATGTGCTGATCAATATTACAAAGAAGGTTGCCAGGAACGCAACGGTAAAAGTCCGTTCCGGCAACAGCGTAACTGGCATCACGGGTACCGTTGTTCAAGCCGAGAGTGTCGATGAGAATCAGACGAAGTATGTATGGCTGGAAGGCAGCGGTAACTTAACTGTGGTAAATTCTGTTTCGGGCGAGCACATGACGGTCCAGGCGAAAGCAGGTGATTCGGTCAATGTCAGGACGACCCAGCCTACGGGCGATGCTCCGTCTCTGCAGGTGACCAAGTCCGGTGTGACTGTAGGAGACATTACCGCGGGTACTGCACTGGAACTTCGTGATCCTGACTTGGCAGGCCGTGTGCAGGCAGCAAATCCGGGTCTTGACGTACAGCAGATCGCGCAGGATGCGGATCAGATCGAAGCTTTGCAGGCAGGACAGATCCAGGCGCGACAGGAAAATGTGAATCAGGGCCTTAACGCCGATAAGAAAACGGTCAGTGATCAAGTTCAGAAGACAAAAGATGAGGAGCGGAAGGCAGCCGAAGAAGCCAACAAGAAACATGATGACGATGACGATGACGACGATGAGGATGCTCATACGCATGTGTGGGGAGAACATTTGATACCGGGGTTGATCCCGACTGCATCTAATGGGACAGATATTGATGGCGCTAAAAATGAAGAAACCGGAGAGTCCATGTCAGTGTTTATGATTCAGGTTCCTTGTCCGGACTGTCAACAGATGTTTGATCACCAGATTGAAATTACCGGATATGAAGGTATGATCTATAGCGATATTAGAAGGTTCACTTGGCGTTGTAGGACCTGTGGCGCGACAGGCACATCAAGTTTCGCTGAGTAATGTAATGATGAGCCACCGGGCCGGGGTGCCTGGTCCAAAATGTAAAAACAATGCAAAATGAGCCACGAACCCCGTCCCCCCGGTCATACTAAGTCGACTGCTATAGGAGATACTATGAGAACAACAGGATTAAGATTACAACATCGCACAGCATCAGTGTGTTCACTCATTCTTAGCGTGATCCTTCTTGCCGGCCTTGCGGGTGATGTGGTAAGCGCAGAGGAGAATTCCGCAAAGACACTGAAACTTGCGAAAATGGAAGGGACCGTTCAGGTGACGGACAGCATCGGCAAGAAGTTGCCGAGTTTCGAACAGATGAATCTGAAGAACGGCCAGCATGTAAAGACAGATATAGCAAGTTTTGCCTGGATCAATATGGATGACAGTAAGACGGCAAAGCTTGGCCAGCAGTCGGACGTCGATATCTCACAGCAGAATGAAGATCTGGAGATCAGACTGCACTCCGGCGATGTGCTGATCAATGTCACGAAAAAAGTTGCCAAGAACGCGACGGTGAAGGTTCGTTCAGGAAACAGCGTGACGGGTATCACGGGCAGCCTTATATGGGCAGAGCTCATTGATGAGAATCATGCGCGGTATGGATGGCTGGAGCACGGTGGGAAAACGACCGTGAAGAATACGATTACGGGCGAGCAGATGACGATCGATGCAAATGCAGGCGAAGTGATCGACGTTACGACCGGTCAGTCTGCCGGAAATGCATCGACTCTGCAGGTGAGTAAGCATGATGCTACAGCGGGAGATATTCCCGTTTCTGTAGCATTGGAGGCGCGAGATGATGAGAATTTTGCAGGTCGTGTAATGGCGGCAAACCCGAACCTTCCGCTGCAGGATGTCGCACAAAATGCAGATGCAATGCAAGCTGCGGAGGAGGGGCGACTGCAGAGTCAGCAGAATTCTTTGAATCAGAGCCTCAAATCCGATAATAATGCAGTCAACGCGACTGTTCAGCAGACCAAGGATGATGATAAGAAGGCTGCAGAGGAAGCCAATAAGGATCATAGCGATCATGACGATGATGACGATGACAGCAGCGGCGGCAGTTCGGATGGCGGATCGTCGCAGAGCGGACACACACATATATGGCCATCACCAGCTGAGGAATACCATGCTGAAGGTCTTCATTTCATGGTAGCGATTAATAGCGCCGTAGGGAATACATGGACTGCTACTCCGTCTTCACAAACAGTAACGATTACGTGTGAAAGTTGTGAGGAAGAGATCGTGCATACGATCACAGTCAGTCCCAGCGGGGGAAGTCTGACGCAAGACGGTCTTCCGGATTCGACTACCTATACCTGGACCTGTCAGACCTGTGGTGCGACCGGAGAGGGAGAGTTCAGTCTGGGTTAGAGGATTTCAGATGCGTTATTTCTGGCTGGAGCCAGGGGGACGGGCAGAGAGGTGCTTTGATGAGAATAAAACGCAGAACACTGATCATATTTGCGGCTGCGGCGGCAATGATGCTGGAGGTACTTCCGGTATCGGCCCAGGAGGCGGGGGACGCCGGCACCTTTGCCGGAACCTTTTCTCACAACCTATACCGTGCAGCAGGGCGATTCCTTAAGCGCGATCGCAGATAAAATGTATGGCGACAGAAGCGCCTGGAGGAAGCTGTATAAGCTGAATCGGGATACGATCCGTGATCCTCACTTAATCCATGCCGGGCAGATCCTCAAACTGAAAGCGTACCGTGAGATCACGTTTGACATGTCCTGGGATTACGCCGGCAATTCCGCAATCCATGACGGTACGGTAAGGCTTTACAGATCCGATGCCAAGAGCAGGAGGAATAAAACAGTCTGCGTCAATGCAGGGCATGGCACGGAGGGCGGTACCGATGTGAAAACGCTGTGTCATCCAGACGGAAGCCCCAAACTTGTAACAGGATCGACCGCGGCAGGTGCGACGTATGCGACCGCTATTTCCAAAGGCGTCACGATGGCGACAGGCGAATCGGAGGCCGCGGCTACACTGCGGGCTGCATATTTTGTCAGAGAAGAACTCTTAAAGTCCGGTTATGATGTCCTGATGATCAGAGAGACGGACGATGTGCAGCTTGATAATGTCGCGCGCACATTGATCGCCTCGCATTGTGCCGATGCGCATATTGCGCTCCATTATGATTCGACAACAAATGACAAGGGCGCGTTCTTCTGCAGTGTTCCGAATGACGAGAGCTATAAGAACATGGAACCGGTCAGATCATGGTGGCAGCTGCATGACATGCTGGGAAGGTGCCTCATCATGGGCCTTGAGGGAGAAGGGTTCTCCAAATGGAACAGCGGCGAGCTTGAGATGGATCTGACGCAGACGTCCTATTCGACGGTCCCGTCTGTCGATCTTGAGATCGGTGATACCGTATCCGATCATTTCGATGCGGCTCTGACAGGCGTTGCGCGTGGGATCAGAGCCGGCCTGGATCTGTTCTTTACGTAAAAACCAAAATGGACCTAGGGGACGGGGTAGGTGGCTCAAAATGAAAAATGAGCCATGAACCCCGTCCCCTAGGTCCAAAATTGTGGTATGATGGAACGGATAACCTATCATATTCATAAGAGGAGAAGAAAGAATGGCAAATTGGAAAAATCTGGATACCTATGCGGCATATAAAGAGCTGCAGGGTACAAAAGGCACCGTAAAGATCGCGGAGGCGATGGCGGGAGAAGAGGGAGCTGCGCGCGTTAAGAAATACAGCGCAGCGATGGCGGCTGACCTTGCGTTCAACTACGGCGCAAAGGAAGTAGATGATGCGATCCTTGCGACCATGCAAAAGCTCGCGGACGAAGCAGGACTCACCGAGAAGTTTGAGGAGCTATACAACGGCGCGGTCATCAATACGGGTGAGAAGAGACTCGTTCTGCACCAGCTGACGAGAGGGCAGCTTGGCAAGGATGTTGTTGCGGATGGCATCAACAAGAGAGAGTTTTATGTAAACCAGCAGAACAGGATCGCCGATTTTGCGAAAAGGGTGCATGCCGGCGAGATCGCAAACGGCAAAGGGGAGAAGCTCACCACTGTTGTGCAGATCGGTATCGGCGGCTCTGACTTAGGCCCCCGCGCAATGTATCTGGCACTCGAGAACTGGGCGAAGAAGAACGGTGCTTTCAGGATGGAAGCGAAGTTTATCAGCAATGTCGATCCCGATGATGCGGCAGCCGTGCTCGCATCGATCGATGTGGCGCATTCCCTTTTTATCCTGGTATCGAAGTCCGGCACGACGCTGGAGACTTTAACGAACGAATCCTTTGTAAAGGATGCTTTAAAGAAAGCGGGACTTGATGCATCGAAGCACATGATCGCCGTTACGAGTGAGACATCACCGCTTGCAAAGAGCAGCGACTACCTTGCGGCATTCTTTATGGACGACTATATCGGCGGCAGATTTTCCTCGACTTCCGCAGTCGGCGGCGCGGTTTTATCGCTTGCCTTCAGCCCGGACGTTTTTGCGAGATTCTTAAACGGTGCGGCGGAAGAGGATAAGCTCTCCAAAAACAGGAGCATCTTTGAAAACCCTGCGATGCTCGATGCGCTGATCGGCGTGTACGAGCGCAATGTGCTCGGCTATACGGCGACGGCTGTGCTTCCGTATTCGCAGGCGCTTTCCAGATTCCCGGCACACTTGCAGCAGGCGGATATGGAATCGAACGGCAAGTCCGTCAACCGCTTCGGCGAGCCGATATCTTATGTGACGGGACCGCTTATCTTCGGTGAACCCGGAACGAACGGCCAGCACTCATTTTACCAGCTCCTGCACCAGGGCACGGATATCGTGCCGATCCAGTTTATCGGATTTAAGGAGAGCCAGTGCGGCGTGGATGTTGACATCCAGGGCAGCACGAGCCAGCAGAAGCTTTGCGCGAATGTAGCGGCTCAGATCGTAGCGTTTGCCTGCGGCAAGAAGGATGAGAATGCGAACAAGAACTTCGCGGGCGGTCGTCCTTCGAGCATCATCATCGGTAAGCAGCTGACACCGGAAGCGCTTGGCGCACTTCTGTCACACTTTGAGAACAAGATCATGTTCCAGGGATTCTTATGGAATGTGAACAGTTTCGACCAGGAAGGTGTACAGCTTGGAAAAGTCCTCGCAAAGAAGGTTCTCGCGCATGAGACTGACGGGGCGCTTAAATGCTACAGCGAACTTTTGAATATTTAAAGGATATGCGTATGGCGCAGCAGCTTCGGTTGCTGCGCTTTTTTTGCAAGAAAACTAAAAAGACTGACAATATGGTAAAATGTTGAACAAAAGACAAAACGGTAATATAATTATCACATATTATCAATGCGATCCATAAATGTATAGCACTACAATGAGAAAAACCTAAATCATGCCAATGGAGGATAGGGAAGATGAAAGTCAGAAGAATGTCAATGTCTACGTGGATCTTTGTGCTGATCTGTGTACTGTTGCTTGTGTCCGATGTAATGCTTGGAGGACTTCTTTATTTTCGAACGAAGAGTCTGTTGACAGAGCAGGTTCTGAATAATACGCTCAGTATCGCCAAGACAGCCGGAAGGCGTGTGGATGCAGCCGCGCTCGCTGCGCTGCAGTTTGGGGATAACAGCAGCGAGGACTATGCGAACGTGCTGGCAGAGTTACAGGATATCCGCGAATCGAGCGGCGTTGAGTACGTTTATGCGGTCAAGCCGAGCGGTTCTTCCCTTGCCTATGTGGTCGATGCGGATGAAGAAGTGGAGAGCGGTGAGACCTTTAAAGAGCTCACAGGCTATCCAAAACAGGCAGCTGAAGGAGCAGCCTGCGTGGATCCGGAACCCTATTCGGATGAATTCGGAACCCATTTCACGGCGTACTATCCCGTTATGAACGGATCCGAACTGGCCGGCATCGTGTGTATGGACAGCCGCTATTCGCTGATCAGTGAGCCGGTTCAGGGAACACTGATGATGACCGTCATCGTATGTGCAGTTTTCCTGGCGGTCGGCATCTGCATGCTTTTCTTCATCAAATGGAGACTTTCCAGGGGCTTTGAGACGCTGAACGGAAAAGTAGAAGAGCTTGCAGGCGGCGGCGGTGACCTGACTAGGACGATCGAGATCAGATCGGGTGACGAGTTTGAAGTGATCGCAGGAAACGTCAATAGACTGGTCGCTTACATCCGCGAAGTGCTGATGAGTATCGTAAACGGTTCTGTCTCTTTGGAGACGGCGACCAATGAGATCTTCGGAAAACTGCGCGTTGCAAGCGATGACACCAGCACGGTCGGTGCTACATTGGAAGAGCTTTCCGCCACCATGCAGAATACGCAGGAGGCGATGGATGAGATCAACAACCGTGTAAACGGGATCAACGACGTGTTCGCAGGCATCGTTACAGGTGTACGGGACGGTGCTGACTATGCACATGATATCAAATCGAAGGCAGAGAATACCGGCAGCGAAGCAAAAGCCGCTCAGGAACGTGCTCGCGCCGATGTAAAGGAAATGGAGAAAGCAATCTCCGAGAAGCTTACAAGAAGTGAGGAAGTAAAGCAGATCAATGCGCTTACGGAAAACATCTTAAATATCACGAGCCAGACCAACCTCCTTGCACTCAATGCAAGTATCGAGGCTGCAAGAGCCGGTGAAGCGGGACGGGGGTTTGCCGTTGTCGCTACGGAGATCGGTGCCCTTGCCAATGATTCCGCGAATGCCGCAGGAGAGATCCAGCGCGTATCGGATGAAGTGATCCGTGCCGTTCGTGATCTTGCGGAAGAAGCAAAGCATATGATGGAATTTATCGATGAGAATGTCCAGCAGAGTTATGAGCGCCTTGTCGAGACAAGCGATAAATACTGCGAGACCGCTGAGTATGTGGACGGCATGATGACCAATTTCTCCGAGATGAGTGAACGCGTACAGAGCAATATCGATGAGATCAGAGACTATACGGGTATGGTCAATGATTCCGTAAGACAGTCGACGACCGCGATCACGGAGGCTGCCGAGAGAGCATGCGACGTATCCAGCAATATTACCGGCATCAACGGTGAGGCGGAAAAAGCAACGCATATCTCCGGTGAACTGGGAGAAGCGGTCGGCAAATTCAAAGTGAACTGAAACAGAAGCAGAATACGTAAGAAACCCCGAAAAGCCCTTGCAAAAGGGCTTTTCTTATGCTATGATACCCATGTTGCGTAAAAATCACGTATGTGGGTCCGGCACCGGTGCTTCCATAACGCGGGAAGTGGTGCTGCAATACAAGCATACGGAAGTAAAACCAAACGGAGGATTTACAAATGAGCGTTATTTCTATGAAACAGTTACTTGAAGCAGGTGTTCACTTCGGACACCAGACAAGAAGATGGAACCCTAAGATGGCTCCTTACATCTTCACAGAGCGTAACGGTATCCACATCATCGACCTGCAGAAGTCCGTAGGCAAAGTTGACGAAGCTTACAGAGCGGTTGCAGACATCGCCGCACAGGGCGGTACCATTCTTTTCGTAGGTACCAAGAAGCAGGCTCAGGATGCTGTAAAGGTTGAAGCAGAACGCTGCGGTATGTTCTATGTAAATGAGAGATGGCTCGGCGGTATGCTGACCAATTTCAAGACCATCAGAAGCCGTATCGAGAGACTTAAAGCGATCGAGACCATGTCCACAGACGGTACATTCGATGTCCTTCCCAAGAAGGAAGTGATCGCACTGAAGAAGGAATGGGACAAGCTTGAGAAGAACCTTGGCGGTATCAAGGAGATGAAGAGAATTCCCGATGCGATCTTCGTAGTAGATCCCAAGAAGGAAAGGATCTGCGTACAGGAAGCGCACTCCCTCGGTATCACACTGATCGGTATCGGCGATACCAACTGCGATCCCGAAGAGCTTGACTATATCATCCCCGGCAACGACGACGCGATCCGTGCCGTTAAGCTGATCGTTTCCAAGATGGCTGACGCTGTCATTGAAGCAAACCAGGGTGAAGCAAACGAAGTAGAAGAAGCAGAGGCTGAAGCTACAGAAGAGTAATCCGACATTCTTTTGGGCGGCACGAATATGCCGCCCGATTCAACTATAATTTGGAGGGAAAATACATGGCTAACATTACAGCAGCAATGGTAAAAGAGTTACGTGAGATGACCGGTGCCGGCATGATGGACTGCAAGAAGGCCCTTGGCGAGACCGACGGTAATATGGACGAGGCTGTAGAGTTCCTCAGAAAGAAGGGACTTGCAGGCGCAGAGAAGAAGGCAGGCAGGATCGCAGCAGAAGGTATCTGCGCTACATGCCTTGTTGACAATGACAAGAAGGCTGTTGTCGTTGAAGTAAACGCAGAGACAGACTTCGTTGCAAAGAACGAGAAGTTCCAGAACTATGTTGCGGATGTTGCGGCACAGGCTGTTAAGACAACCGCTAAGGATATGGATGCATTCCTTGCTGAGAAGTGGGACAAGGATCCTTCCCTTACCGTTAAGGAAGCACTTTCCTCTCAGATCTCCATCATCGGCGAGAACATGAACATCAGACGTTTTGAGCAGATGGAAGAGCAGAACGGTTTTATCGTTTCTTACATCCATGCAGGCGGCAAGATCGGTGTTCTCATTGACGTTGAGACTGACGTGATCAACGATGCCGTAAGAGAGATGGGCAAGAACGTTGCGATGCAGGCAGCTGCACTTTCTCCTAAGTTCACGACAAGAGCGGAAGTTGATGCCGACTACATCGAGAAAGAGAAAGAGATCCTGAAAGCACAGATCATGAACGATCCTAAGGAATCCCAGAAGCCTGAGAAGGTGATCGAGGGCATGATCATGGGACGTATCAACAAAGAGATGAAAGAGATCGTTCTGATGGATCAGGTATACGTTAAGGCTGAAGACGGCAAGCAGACTGTTGAGAAGTACGTACAGGAAGTTGCCAAGGCTGAAGGCGCGAAGATCGCGATCAAGAAATTCATCCGTTTCGAGACAGGTGAAGGCCTTGAGAAGAAGAACGAAGACTTCGCTGCAGAAGTTGCAAAGCAGATGAACGGCTAATCCGTTCGGATCATTCAAAATGTAAGGCGCTGCCCGGGAGGGCGGCGCTTTTTTTGTTACAAACCACTCCATTCTGCAATTCAAATTGCAGAATCAGGTCTTGTAAAAGGGTTCTGAGCGGTTTATGATACATTTGTTAGCAGAGGCTAACAAAGGAGGAGAAAATGAAAGAAAAAAAACAAAGTGATCTGTCTGTTCTTATGGGATATGCAGGCAGTTACAAGGCATTGACCTTTTTGGGACTGACCCTCTCCGCGATCGCAATGATCCTGGGGATGGCACCGTACATCCTGATCTGGCTCGTAGCGCGCGATCTGATTGCGGTAGCGCCGAATTGGACCGCGGCGACGGATATTGGCAGGTATGGCTGGATGGCTTTTGGATTTGCCGTTGTGGGGATCCTGGTCTATTTTGCAGCGCTTTTGTGCACGCACCTTGCCGCATTCCGCACGGCATCCAATATCCGCAAGCAGGGAATGGCACATCTTATGAAAGCGCCGCTTGGCTTTTTTGATGCAAATGCATCCGGTCTCTTGCGCAATCGTCTTGACGGGGCGGCAGGTGATACCGAGACACTTCTTGCACACAACCTTGCCGATATCGTGGGAAGCATTACGATGTTTATCGGCATGGTCATCTTAATGTTCTGGTTTGACTGGCGGATGGGCGCTTCATGCCTTCTTGCGGCTGTGATCTCCGTGGGCGCGATGTTCACGATGATGGGTGGCAAAAATGCAGAGATGATGCGTCAGTATCAGACGGCGCAGGACTACATGAGCAAAGCCGGAACCGAATATGTGCGCGGCATACCGATCGTAAAGGTGTTCCAGCAGACTGTTTATTCGTTTAAAGCATTTAAAGAGGCGATCGAGGACTACAGCCGTAAAGCGGAAGGCTATACGGACGGCGTGTGCAGAGTGCCGCAGTCGATCAACTTAACGGCGACGGAAGGTGCATTTGTTTTTTTTGTTCCGGTTGCGATCTTTTTGGCTCCCGGGGCACTTGCATCAGGAAATTTTGCGGGATTTGTAACAAACTTCGTGTTTTATGCGGTTTTCTCCGCGATCGTATCCACGGCACTTGCAAGGATCATGTTTGCGGCGAGCGGGATGATGCTGGCAAGCACAGCACTTTCCAGGATCGCTACCGTGATGGATGCACCGGTGCTTCCGATCACGGATCATCCGAAGACACCGAAAGATAACAGTGTGGAGTTTAAGGATGTCAGCTTTACCTATGAAGGTGCAGAGCTTCCTGCGATCGACCACGTATCCTTCCGCGTGGAACCCGGCCAGACGGTCGCACTCGTCGGCCCGTCCGGCGGCGGAAAGACAACAGCAGCCAGCCTGATCCCGCGTTTCTGGGATACGTGCAGTGGCAGCGTTCTGGTCGGCGGCGTTGACGTTCGCGAAGCGGATCCGCACGATCTGATGGACAGGATCGCATTTGTCTTCCAGAACAACCGCCTCTTCAAGGCAAGTATTCTGGAAAATGTACGCGCGGCCAGACCGAATGCGACGCGCGAAGAAGTCCTGGCTGCATTATCAGCCGCGCAGTGTGATGATATCATTGCAAAGCTTCCGAACGGGATCGATACGATCATCGGAACGGAAGGGACCTATCTTTCCGGCGGAGAACAGCAGAGAGTTGCACTTGCACGCGCGATCTTAAAGGATGCGCCGATCGTTGTGCTGGATGAAGCGACAGCGTTTGCGGATCCGGAGAATGAGGCATTGATCCAGAAGGCATTTGCTACGCTCACAAAGGACCGCACCGTGATCATGATCGCGCACAGGCTCTCTACGGTGACCGGCGCCGATAAGATCATCGTCCTAAGTAGCGGTCATGTGGAAGAGGAAGGCACACATGAAGACTTATCACATAAAAGCGGTCTCTATGCCCGTATGTGGGCTGACTATAACAAAGCGGTAAAATGGCGGATCGCAGCAGGGGAGGCAATGTAAATGTTTGGAAAAGAATTTCAGAGAAAATATGCACTGACCGATCAGGGAATCCGAAATACCAAGCTGGCAACCTTCTGGACGGTTGTCGTAAACCTTGTCGTCATGGGCGGCATGGGGATCCTGTATCTGATGATGTCCGGCTATATGCGGACGATCGTCGGGGGCGAGCCCCTTTCGGACGGAATGAACTATGCGCTTCTTGTTGTGGCTTTTGTGCTTCTTTCCTTTTTGACGCACCTGCAGCAGTACAGGGCGACATACGGTGTTGTTTACGGGGAAGTAAAAAGCGTACGGCTCAGCCTTGCGGAGCGCCTTCGCAAGCTCCCTTTGGGCTACTTCGGAAAGCGTGACCTGGCAGACCTTACCGAGACGATCATGGGTGACGTAAACCGCTTAGAGCATGTATGGTCACATTGCCTGGGCTATCTTTACGGCTCCTTTATCTCAACGGCAATCATCGCGGTGAGTCTTCTTGTGATGGATTGGAGACTGATGATCGCATGTCTTTGGGGCGTTCCGGTTGCTTTTATCCTTCTCTTTGGAAGCCGCAGCATTTCAAAACGCAAGTCTGAGATCACGAAAAAAGCTGCGATCGCTGTATCCGACGGTATCCAGGAGACGCTGGAGAATATCCGAGAGATCCGCGCGACCAATCAGGAAGGACGCTTTTTAGACGATCTCGATGCCAAGATTGATCATCATGAGAAAACGATGCTCGCAGGCGAGCTTTCCTGCGGCATATTCGTGAATGCAGCCAGCGTGATCATGCGCCTGGGCGTTGCGACAACGATCCTGACCGGCACGAACCTTATTCTTGCGGGCAAGATCGATTTCATGGTACTGTTTATGTTCCTTCTTGTGATCACAAGAGTTTATGCTCCGTTTGACCAGGCACTTGCACTGATCGCAGAGATGCTGATCTCGCAGGTATCGGCAAACCGTCTGATGGAGATCCATGATACCAAGGCGGCAGAAGGCGCGGAAGAATTCGCTCCGTCCGGGCATGATATCGTTTTCTCCGATGTGGACTTTTCTTATGATAACGAGCAGGTGCTAAATGGCGTATCGTTTACAGCGAAAGAGGGCGAAGTGACGGCGCTCGTCGGACCATCCGGCTCCGGCAAGAGTACGTGTGCCCGCCTTGCGGCAAGGCTCTGGGATGTATCGAAAGGTTCGATCAAAGTCGGTGGTGTCGACATTGGCAAAGTCGATCCGGAAGTACTGCTTGGCGATTACTCGATGGTATTCCAGGATGTTGTGCTCTTTGACGATACGATCATGGAAAATATCCGTCTCGGCAAGCACGGCGCGACGGACGAAGAGGTGCTGGCGGCAGCCAAAGCGGCCAACTGCGACGAATTTGCACTGAAGCTTCCGGATGGATACCGGACGCCGATCGGCGAAAACGGCGCGAAGCTTTCAGGCGGTGAGAGGCAGAGAATCTCGATCGCGAGAGCGCTTTTAAAGAACGCACCGATCGTACTTCTGGATGAAGCAACGGCATCTCTTGATGTGGAGAACGAGACAAAAGTGCAGGAGGCGCTCTCAAGGCTCCTTGCCGGCAAGACGGTCCTTGTGATCGCACACAGGATGCGTACGGTAGAGGCGGCAGACAAGGTCGTCGTATTAAAGGACGGCAGAGTCGCGGAGGAGGGCAGGCCTTCGGAACTCTTCGAAAAGAAAGACAGTATCTTCCGCAGAATGGCACAGCTTCAGAATGCAAGCGCATGCTGGAGTATATAAGAACGGATAAGCATGGCGGCTCCCTTTGGGGGCCGCTTTTTTATCAAGTTTCAGGAGAATGCATATCAGAAATGGTTTACCTAAAGGCGGCGTCGATATAAGATAGAGATAGGGCAGAAGGCGTACTGCGTCCCACGTCCTATAATCTGGTGAACAAAACGGAGTATAAAAAACGTATGGCAAAAACAATTTTATTAAAGCATGCATCCCTGATCATGGAGGATGCGGACTGTCTCATGGACCGTAACCTGTATGTTGCGGACGGGAAGATCGCTAAGATCACGGAAGCCTCGGCTGACGACGGGAGCCTTAGGGCGGATGAGACGATCGACTGCAGCTGCTTCTACGTCAGCTGCGGCATGGTCAACCTGCATGCGCATATGGCGATGAATATTTTCAAAGGGATCGCGGAGGATGTGACGAGCGATGCTTGGTTCAACGAGATGATCTTTCCCTACGAGAGCAAGATGACGGACGAGGATGTATATCTTGGCACGAAGCTTGCAATCGCAGAGATGATCGGGAACGGGATCACGGCCGTCGCGGATCATTATTTCGGCGAGGAACAGGTCCTTAAAGCAGTGAAGGAGACCGGCATCCGCGGGGACATATCGCCGACGATCTTTGGCAGCATGCCGGGATTTGAAGAGCGCCTGGAGGGCGTGAAGGATTTTATCGAAGCGCACCGGAACGACTCCGACAGGGTCGCTTTTCGCATCGGGCCGCATGCGGACTATACCTGTCCGCCTGATACCCTTGAGAAAATGGTGCAGGCCGCACGTGACCTTGATCTTCCGATGCATCTGCATCTTGCGGACGCAAAGGATACGAACAGGACGTCCATGGAGCGCTACGGCAAGACGACAGGGCAGATCCTGAAGGAGACGGGCGTTCTTGATATGCGCGTTCTTTTCGGGCACGGCCTGTGGATGGATGAGGATGTGGCAGAGAACCTGACAGACAGGATCTGGTTTGCGTTCTGTCCGAAAACGTATATGAAGATGGCACTCGGACACGGCTCTTTCTGGAAGCACCGCAGTAAGGTGCAGTTCGGATTCGGTACGGACGGCGGCGCAAGCTCCAATACGCTCAATACCGTTGAGCAGGCGAGGATGTATGCGCTTGCGGGCAAATACACGACAGATGACCCGACGGATTTTACGGTCCAGGAGGTCTGGAAACACCTGACGGCCGGTCATAAGGCTTTTTCCTTCGGAACAGGGAGCCTTAAGGAAGGTGCGCCGGCGGATCTTGTCATCTGGGATCTGAATGCGCCGGATACGTATCCGGTCTATCATCCGGTAACGGCGATCCTGTACAGCGCAAACAGCAGCAACGTTCGCTATACGATGGTCGGCGGAGAATTCCTGAAAAGGGAAGGGCGACTTACGATGGATGTGGATACGCTCCTTTCTGATGTGCGCCGCGCACAGAAGGACCTTCTGGCACGCGGAAAAGGCAAGGCAAACGTCACCTTTTTAAAATAATGACTATGATGAAATGTGCACTGGCGGGACGCTGCGGCGGATGCGGCGGCATGAACCTGCCTTATGAAAACTCGTTACAACAAAAGGAAGCCTATATACGCGAGCTTTACGGAAAATGCGGGGAAATAGAGCCGATCGCAGGTATGCATTATCCGTATCACTACAGGAATAAAGTCAGCGCTGCATTTTCGCGGGATAAGAAGGGCAATATCATCTCCGGCATATACGAAGAGAACACGCATAGGGTCGTGAATACGGATATATGTCTGTTAGAAGATAAGAACGCGGATGCGATCATCGTGACGATCCGGGGGATGCTAAGGTCGTTTAAGATCAAAGTGTACGACGAGGATACAGGCTATGGCCTTCTTCGGCACGTGCTTGTCAGAACGGGGCATCAGACAGGTGAGATCCTTGTCGTGCTCGTGACGGCATCACCCGTTTTTCCCTCCTCACAGAATTTTGTGAAGGCGCTTGTAAAAGCGCATCCGGAGATTACGTCAATCGTGCAGAACATCAATACGCGGACCGATAGTATGGTCCTTGGAGAAAAGGAGCATGTGCTCTACGGGAAGGGCTACATTGAAGATGTGCTGCTCGGGATGCGGTTTCGGATCTCGGCAAGATCCTTTTATCAGGTTAATCCCCTGCAGACCAAGGAACTGTATAAGACGGCACTTCTCTATGCCGGCCTGACCGGAAAAGAACGCGTGCTCGATGCCTACTCCGGAATCGGTACGATCGGGATGCTTGCATCAAAGGATGCCGCTGAAGTGATCGGTGTTGAGCTGAATAAGTCTGCGGTAAAGGATGCGATCCGAAACGCAAAACAAAACGGCGTAAAGAACATTACCTTTTATCAGAAAGATGCCGGTGAATTCATGGTGCAGTTATCGGAGCAGCATGTGCATATCGATGTGGTCTTTATGGATCCGCCGAGAAGCGGATCGGATGAGGCTTTTTTATCATCGTTATGTAAACTAAAACCGGACCGCGTGATCTATATCTCCTGCGGACCGGATACGCAGGCGCGCGATCTGAAATACCTGATGAAGCATGGATATGCGGTAAGAAGGATCAGGCCCGTTGATATGTTCCCTTGGACAGGGCATGTGGAGACGGTTTGCGCTTTGTCCAAACTTTCAGAAGCAAAGCATCATATCAACGTTCAGGTCGATATGGACGAGTTGGATCTGACCGCCGCCGAAGAGTGAGGACAGCAGGTCGCCGGAGACGCCGAAGGAGAAGGAGAAAGCCATTATTGAGGCGTTCCGGCATTTTCAGATGATCTGAGTAAGATTGGCCTGTTGAAATCAAGAAGAATTAAATTATTATTTGAGACGAACGAATCAGGTTCTATCAAGTGCCTAGATATTCGATTTCAATCTTTTCTTAATCTTTTAGAGATAAACTTACAGGGAAAGGCGGTGATGGAATGCGCGTTCTTCTTGCTGAAGATGAAAAAAGAATGGCGTCAGCTCTCGTTGCTCTGTTGAGGCAGGAAAAATACGATGTTGACCATATGGCAGACGGTGCTTCCGCCTTGGCTGCGCTGGAAAGCGGCGTTTACGATATTGCCGTTCTTGATGTGATGATGCCGGAGATGAACGGTTTTGAAGTTGCCCGTCGTGCGAGAAATAACGGCATCAAAACACCGATCCTGATGCTGACGGCAAAAAGCCAGCTTGACGATAAGGTGGAGGGCCTGGACAGCGGCGCGGATGACTACCTTACAAAGCCGTTCCAGACCAAGGAACTGCTGGCCAGGCTCCGAGCCCTTGGCCGCAGAAGCGCAAGTTTTCAGGATGGAAGTCTGAAATTTGGCGACCTCTCCCTTGATACAGCAAAGGCAACGCTGACCTGTAATTCCACCGGACAGAGCGTCCGAGTCGGTGAAAAAGAGCTCCGCATCCTGGAATACATGTTTGGTAATCAAGGACAGATCATGACCCGGGAGCAACTTGCCGTAAAGATCTGGGGCTTTGAGAATGAAGCAGAATACAACAACGTGGAGGTATATATGTCCTTCACACGGAAGAAGCTGGCCTTCGTCGGCTCCAAGGTGAAGATCAAGGCGGTGCGCGGACTGGGATATGAATTGAGGGAAAAAGATGTTTAGCAGCTCCAGAAAAAAGATTATACTGGCGATCATGCTCTCGCTTATCCTTCTGTTCGGCGTTACCCTGTCCGTGATCATGCTGGTAAGTTACCATGAGATCCGTCAGCAGAGCTCGGAAATGCTGGAACGATATGTGGATATGTATTCTCCCGATCGGCAGCCGGGAACAGGAACCTCGCCGGATTCTGCTCCCGATAACCAAAGTCTTCCCGGTCCGGGTCCCAAACATGGCGATCTGCCTCCTGATTTAGGACCGGGTTTCCAGCTGTCTACTTTTTACTCTGTCGCGTTCGATAACCAAAGTCTTCCCGGTCCGGGTCCCAAACATGGCGATCTGCCTCCTGATTTAGGGCCGGGTTTCCAGCTGTCCACTTTTTACTCTGTCGCGTTCTCGGAGGACGGTACCGTGCTCTCCGTAAATGATGGGGCGAAAGGGCTGTACAGTGAGGATGAACTGATCTCGATTGGCCGGGAGCTGCTGGCAAAGGACAAAACCGAAGGACGGCTTGACAACCTGTCCTATCGGATCAGCAGCAAACCGGGATATACGCTTGTGGCGTTTATCGATGATACAGTGACGGAAAGCAGCATGAAAACGCTGCTGCACAATGTCCTTATCATCGGTGGGGCGTCCATTGTTATCCTGTTCTTCGTATCTCTCGTTCTGTCCAGGAGGATCATCCGTCCCCTGGAAGAAAACGACAAGCAGCAGAAGCAGTTTATCTCGGACGCCAGCCATGAGCTGAAGACACCGGTTGCTGTGATCAGCACCAATGCGGAGCTTCTTTCCAGGGAGCTGGGAGAAAATGAGTGGCTGGCAAATATCCAGTATGAAAATGAACGCATGGGAGATCTGGTGAAGCAGCTTCTGGATCTTTCCAGAGCGGAAAACACGGAAACGCCTATGGAAACGGTTGATCTTACCCGTATCGTCACCGGTGAAGTGCTTGCTTTTGAAAGTGTCGCATTTGATCAGGGGAAAACGATCCAAAGTGACATTGACGAAGAGATCCACGTCATAGGCAATCAGGCCCATCTGACACAGCTTACATCCATCCTGCTGGATAATGCGGTAAGGCATGGGACAGGAAGTGAGATCGAGCTGTCGCTGAAACGTCAGGGCCATATGGCAGTGCTCAGCGCAGTCAACGATGGGGATGAGATCCCTCCGGAGAAACTGGAGCACCTCTTTGACCGTTTCTATCGGGTCGATGAAGCTCGCAGCAGCGACGGGCATCATTATGGGCTTGGCCTTTCCATAGCAAAGGCAGTTGCAGAAAAACACGGCGGGAGTATTGCAGTCTCCAGCCAGGACGGCAAGGTCCGCTTCACGGTATCGATTCCCGAAAAAAATAAATAAAACTTTAATCTTGTTTCAAGGAACCTCCCTTACAATGAGTTCATCAAACGTAAGGGAGGTTTCTTTATGAGGAAATTTAGAAATATGTTTGCGCTTCTTCTTGCAATGGTCCTCGTTCTGGGGCTTGCTGCCTGCGGCACAAGCTCAGGCGAAACAACGACAAATGATGACAGCACACCGCAGGCAGCCGATAACAGCCAGAGCCAGTCTGCTGATACGACGGTCATCACTGCGGACAGCGTGGAGAAGGCGGATACTGAGTCCGCACTCAACCTGGCAAACATCAAGCCGGAGTGGACATATTCCGAAAACGCCGACGCTTGGACGATGGCCATTGTGACAGCCGTCACCAATGCAGAGCTGCCTGATTATCAGGGCGTGTCCGTCTGTGTGCCCGGCGCATATGTGAAGGGCGTGGATACCGACGGCGACGGTACAGCCGATGTGACCGGCGGGACTGCTTCCGGCAATCTCGTTATCGATTATGACGCGACTGTGACCAGCACCAACGGCCAGGTCTATACGGCAGCAACCGCTCCGGTCATCATCAACACCGGTGCGGCGGGCTACTCCGCACAGTCAAATCAGACGGCGGGAACCACCTATGCCAAGGAGGGCTATATCAATATCGCTTGCGGCAACCGCGGAAAGCAGAGCACGCTGTCTGATGGAACCTATACCGGAGACGCCCCGTCCTGCCTGGTGGATCAGAAGAATGCTGTTCGTTTCGTGAAGTTCAACATCCTGCTCGGCAATCTCCCCGGCAGCGTGGACTATTTCGTCTCCACCGGCGGCTCCGGCGGCGGCGCGCATGCCACCCTGCTTGCAGCCACCTCCAATAACCCGGACTTCTATGATTACGAGATCTCCCAGGGAGCAGTCGGCGTCTATAAGAACTCCGACGGCAGCTACAGCACCACGGTCACAGTGAACGGCAGTGAAGTGGAACTCTCCGACGGTCTCTGGGGCTGCATGGCCTACAGCGCCATCACCTCTCTTGCCGAAGCGGATATGACACTGGCTTTCGAGTATTATCTGAATCCGGACTACAGCTTCAATACGGATTTCCAGAAGCAGCTCGCAGAATATCTGGCGGCTGAGTATATGGAGTATATCAATGCACAGGATCTGACCGTTGAAGAAGCAAAGGTCGGTTTCGATCTGAACGGCGACGGTGATACCTCTGATACGGTCGCTCTCACCATCGAATATGACGAAACCGGACATGGAGATACCAACGGCTATTACGGTACCTACTTGGATCTGTACCTGGCAGAGTTCGAGCAGAGCCTGCAGGATTATATTGACCGGCTTGCTTACGCGGAAGACTGGACCTGGTTTAACAGTGATGGCACAGCTCTTTCTGATAGTGAGGTCGCTGCGATGACTGACGCGGACCGTGCGGAGGCATTCATCAATGGCTGGTATGTCAAGGGCAGCACCGGCAGCAGCTCCGGCGGTATGGAAGGCGGCCCCGGCGGTGATTCCGCGGGCGGACCGCCCCGCGGCGAGAAACCTGATGGCGCTGGCCCCGGCAGTGATTCCGCGGGCAGACCGCCCCGCGGCGAGAAACCTGATGGCGCTGGCCCGGGCAGTGATAACGCAGGCGGTCCTCCCGATATGGACGGCGGCAGCAGTGATGAAGTCGGAACTCCTGACTCCGGAACAACGCAGTCTGCTTCCAGCAAGACCGATTCCGCGAATTATTCTTCCTTTGCAGAGATGCTGGCTGCCTATCAGGCAGATATTGCCGAGATCCAGGCCGGTGACGAATACGACAACAACATTGTCGATCTCTATAACCCGCTGAATTATATCGGAGCCGATGGAACAGATGGCCCCACATGGGCAAGGATCCTGATGGGCGCTTCCGAGGGTGACATCTCCATGATGAACTCCCTGAACCTGCAGATCACTTGGCTGAATGCCGGAACCGACGCAGAGATCGAATGGCAGTGGAACGGCGGTCATGTACCGTCTGAGATCTTTGGTGACTCCCTCGCTCTCTATGTAGATACCATGTACGGCGAATATGTGGATGGCGCTGTGAAGATCACGAAAGCTGCCGCGAGCGGCCAGACCACCAATGGAGACGACACGGAGCCTTCCGGCACAGATCTTTCCGCCTGGGTCAGCTACGACAGCACAAGCGGCGTCGGCATGACGCTTGCCGGAGCTGCGGCATACCGGACCTCCGGCGCGGCCAAGGCCATGCCAGGCTTCGATGTGATGGACTATGGTCAGGAAGACTATGTCTTCGGCAGCAGCACCGCTGATGCACGCCACTGGGACACCTACGTTCTGAAGGTATTTGAGGAGCATGCAGACACCCTCGCAGAGCTGTTCAATTAACAACTGAAATCAGTATAAAGGCTTCCGCACATTGACAGAGATGTGCGGGAGTTCTTTTTGCCCGGAAATCTATTTAAAAAAAAACATGCAGCTTCAATGTTGCTTAAAGGAACCACAGTTATGATGTACTCACAAACCGGGAGAGTGCACGCCCGGCGCGTAATGAAGCAAGAATCCTGATCTGAGGCAGGGTTTGCCATCAACAAAAAAATTGTAAAGGAGAATTCAGCCATGAAAAAAATAATCATTATAGCAGTAGAAGCTGTCCTGGTGCTGAGTCTTGGTGTGGTAGCCTATGCGGCAAATAACAAACGAACTTCACAACCAGAAACCACGCAGGGTGGGCAATTCCCTGCAGAAGCACCCCAAATGGACGAGGAAAAGCCTTCCGGCCTGCCTGAAATGAATGGTCAGCCTCCTCAGATGAACGGGGAAAAACCTTCCGGACATCCGGATATGATCGACTTTGACACAATGGTGAAAAACGGCGTCATTTCCCAGGAGACATGCGACAAGATCAAGGCTTACATGGAAGAGAACAGGCCTTCCGAGCTGCCCGAGATGAATGGCCAGCCACCTCAGATGGATGGCCAGGCTCCTGAGATGGGCGGTCAGCCGCCTCAGAGGAATGGAGAAGCCCCTTCCGATCTTCCGGAGATGAATGGAGAACGTCCTGCGAATGGAGGCCTTCTGAACGATCTGCTGAGCAACGGCATTATTACTCAGGCTGAGTATGATGCATTAAGTGAAGCGATTGCAGAGTAAATGCATAGTAAGCTATTGGACCGGGAAAGCGAAAAGCTTTCCCGGTTTTTCTATGTTGCCGCCTAAAACCGCAAATCCGGGAACTGATATGCTGACAGTTCCCGGTCATTTAATTTCTGGACAGTATAGAGAACGGTGAGTGTCAACGGATACTTGTAGTCATCTATCGAATTATATCGATTGGATCGTTAGATCCTTAATGCGGTAAAGCGTATATGAAGTTCCGTAATAGGAAAACGAAGTAGAACATTGAGGGATAGCATGAGTTGTGATAAAATAAATTCATTTATATGAATGTTATATAAGTGAATGGCAAGCGAGGTATCACTCATGATTATCAGTGAAAGAATTATAAAGGTTTTGAAAGAACGCAATATGACTCAGGCGGAGTTTGCAAAGCAGGTAGGTATTTCAACCAGTACCATAAGCGAATGGAAAAAGAGAAAGACCAATCCTACTGTAGAAAAGATAATGGACATCTGTAATGTTTTGCAAATTACCCCGGAGCAGCTTCTTACCGGTAAAGGAATTGAGGATGAAGAGGAAATTGCTGCAGCAAGTCCTGAGAGCAAGTTTACTCCTGGAGATGTTCAGATGATTGAAGATTATCATAACCTCAAGGAAGAACAACAAAAGCGGCTTATGGCATATATGGAGGCACTGAAGAAGATAGAGATTCTAGAAGATATGTAGGATTTTTTTATCTTATTTCCGCTTACAAATTTGATCATAGGCTTTGCGGTCGATTTTTTCGACCACAAAAAACATCTTTGTTTGAGTATAGAATACATGAAGTCACAATTTGTGACTTCAAAAAAGAAAATGCAAAGGGATATAGTGTTTATGAAAAATACAACAGAATTACTCACAGTTGAGTCTATCAGAAACTGTGTATATACGATACGCGGACAACAGGTGATGCTTGACAGTGATTTGGCTGATATTTATGGATATGAGGTTAAAAGATTAAATGAGCAGGTTAAGCGAAATATAAATAGATTCCCTGAAGATTTTATGTTTCAAATTGAACCTGAAGAGCTCCCGGAACGTTTAAAGTCGCAAATTGCGACTTTAAACGAAAGCGGAAATAAACGTGGCTTGCATGTAAAAAAGATAGAAAAGATGGCACAAAGTACAGTGATTATTTTTACTATGGCAGTAAGCATCGCAATATGACAAGAGGGCATAAATGCGACTATCGAAAGCCGGTTTCAGAGACGAAGTTGGATGGTGCGGTAGTTGAAGTGCTTCGTAAGTTGGTGAGCAATAAGAAATTTGCCGGAATGATGCGTGAGAAAATCAATATGGAAGTTGATACCACAGCGCTTGAGCAGGAAATATCTGCTCAGGAAAAGACGCTACGCCAAAGTTACTTGAACAAGGATGCCATTCTTTTAGATTTGGACAACTTGGATTATGAAGATAAGCATTACAAGAGAAGAAAAGCAGATTTAGAGGATCGTCTCAGTAAAACTTATGATAAAATTGAAGAGACAGAAAATGCTTTAGTAGAAGCTAAAGCTAAGAAGAGGTCGATACTTGCTGAAAAGATAGAGATTTACGAAGAAGAACAAGAGAACGGTCAATGGCTTAAATCCATAGAATTCAAGCTTCCTATCATCTCAAAAGATATGAAGATAAGTTTGGACAACGGTTCGCAAATCGAATGCGTCGCCGAGATCGTTCGCTGCAGATAGAACGCGACCGGGAGAGGAGGAGCCGAACATGATTTGTGAGAACAGATGCAGATGCGGATACACCGGAAAGATCGCAGGTATCCTGCTTGTCGTATCTTTGCTTATGATGGGCGGACTGATGACAGTCCATGCCTCCGATGCAAAGACGATCACATCCAAAGCGGATCTGAACAGCGAAGATATTCGTATAGGCGTCGGGGAAGGCGGTTTTGCGGAGCAGACCGTGGAACATGAGTTTCCCAAAGCGCAGCGCCTGTATATGAGCCATATTGACGGCCTGCAGGCGGTAGCCCAGGGCAAGATCGATGCGTTTGTGTTTGAGCGTAACCAGCTGGAATATGCGATCGCAACCGGGCGCACGGGGGTAAGGCTCCTGGATGAAAATATGGAGGAAGAAAACCATATCGCAGTCGGGATCTCACCGGTCAGCAAGATCGACCATCTGGAGGATAAGCTGAATGCGTTCATCGATGAGCTGAAGGCAGACGGTACCCTTGATGAGATGCATAAGCGCTGGGTCATCAAAAAGGATGAGTCGTTCCCGGACTATTCGCTGCCGGAGCATCCGGAGTATCATCTGACAGTGGGTACGACGGGTATCGTTCCGCTTTTTAACTACTATAAAGACAATCAGCTCTCCGGTTATGATATCGAGCTTGCGTACCGCTTTGCAAGGTGGCTGAACGCGGATCTGGAATTTAAGGTGTATGACTTCAAAGGGATCGTTCCCGCTGCTGTTTCCGGTGATGTAGACTGTATCATGGCAGAGCTCAATGTGACGCCGGAACGTAAAGAATCCATACCGTTCTCGCAGGATCTGTTCGTTGAGAAGGTAGGGATCATGGTACGCGATGAAAGCGCAGCGGCAGCAGGGGACGGATCGTTCCTTGATTCGATCAAGGAAAGCTTTGATAAGAATTTTATCAGGGAAGAGCGGTGGCGGATGTTTCTTGACGGTATCCTGACAACGCTCCTGATCACCGTCCTTTCTATCGTATTTGGCACGTTACTCGGATTTGCCGTGTTCATGCTTTGCCGAAACGGTAATCCTGTGGCGAATGCGATAACGGGCGTTTTAAACTGGCTGATCAGAGGCATGCCGCTGGTCGTGCTTTTGATGATCCTCTATTACATCATATTCGGCGGAATGGATATCAGCGGCGTGACGGTATCGGTTTTTGCATTTACGCTGACATTCGGCGGGGCGGTTTACGGGCTTTTAAAGATCGGCGTCGGTGCTGTTGAGGCAGGCCAGTATGAAGCGGCGTATGCGCTCGGATACAGCAGGGGACGCACTTTTTTCAGGATCATTCTGCCGCAGGCGCTTCCGCATGTGATCGAAGCTTATCAAGGGGAGGTCGTGACGCTTGTAAAGGCAACGGCTATCGTAGGATACATTGCGGTGCAGGATCTGACCAAGGCGGGAGATATTGTAAGAGGCCGTACCTATGAAGCGTTTTTCCCGCTGATCGCGATCACGATCATCTATTTTGTCTTAGAAGGAATGCTGGGATTTCTTGTGAGCCGCATCCGAATACGGATCAGCAGCAGACTGGGAAGAAAAGAAAAGATCCTGAAGGGGGTGCGGTTACATGATCCGGATTGAACATTTGCAAAAAACATATCCAGGCGTGACGCCTCTTGTGGATGTGAATGCGACGATAGATGATGGGAATGTGATCGCTGTGATCGGCCCTTCGGGAACGGGAAAGAGCACGCTTCTTCGATGTATCAATCTGCTCGAGAGACCATCCGGCGGTGACATCTGGCTCGATGAAACAAAGATCACAGATCCAAAGTGTGATATGGAGAGTGTCAGAAGGCGGATCGGCATGGTATTTCAGTCGTTCAACCTCTTTCCGCATCTGACCGTGATCGGAAACATCATGCTGGCGCAGGTTGACATCCTGAAACGGAGCCGCCAGGAAGCATATGACCGTGGAATGGAACTGCTGCAGATGGTGGGGCTGTCCAAAAAGGCATACAGTTATCCGGAAGAGCTCTCGGGCGGTCAGAAGCAGCGTATTGCGATCGCAAGGACGCTTGCCATGGATCCGGATGTGCTCTTGCTGGATGAGCCCACAAGTGCACTGGATCCGACGATGGTCGGAGAAGTGCAGGCTGTCATCTCGGAACTTGCAAAGAGCGGGCGCACCATGATGATCGTCACGCATGAGATGGAATTTGCCCGTGCAGTCGCAAACCGCGTCTTTTATATGGATGAGGGCGTGATCTACGAAGACGGGACGCCGGAAGAGATCTTTGAGGATCCTAAAAAGGAACTGACGCGCAGATTTGTCAGAAAGCTCAAAGTATTCGAGGCTGTGATCGAGAAGCGGAGACATGATTTCGTGGAATTCGGCGCGCAGCTTGACCGCTATCTTCAGAAAAACGATGCGCCACCCGCAGTCAAGTACCGCATCCGCCTTGCCATAGAAGAGCTTGTGCAGCAGATCCTCCTGCCGCATTATAAGGAACCGTTTATCAGGATCAGGGCTGCATATGAGAAGCAAAACAGGACTTGCAGCCTAGTCGTAACCTATAAAGGAGAACCGTTCGACATCGGCGATACGGACAATACGCTGTCTCTGTCGATCCTTCAAAGCACGTCGGCCGAGCTTAAGTATGCTTTTGATGAAAAGGAGGAGGAGCCCAACCGCGTGGAGATCCTGCTTGGAGCACCTAAAGTGTAATACTGTGAAAGACAAATGTGCGCCGTATAAGCACAAAATGATAGGAATGTGGTGCATTGTCTGTTATAATATACTCTGTGAATGTCTTGAAAGGGGATTTTATCTATGAAAAAACTAATTCAAAAATGGTGTCTGGCCAGCCTGATCCTCCGGATCATTGCAGGTCTTGCGATCGGCTCGATTCTGGCGCTGCTCATGCCGGGTAATCCGTGGATCAGCCTGCTTGGCAGTGTGTTTGTCGGCGCGCTCAAAGCGATCGCGCCCGTGCTCGTATTTATGTTGGTAACCTCTGCGCTTGCAAAGGCACAGAAGGGCGTCGGCAGCAGATTCCGTACCGTTATCGCCCTGTATATGTTAAGTACGCTTCTTGCGTCCCTGATCGCAGTTGCAGGCAGCTTTCTGTTCCCGGTAACGATCCATTTAAAGGACGTTGCGGACAATGCGGCACCTGAAGGTATCAGTGAAGTATTAACCAACCTGTTCGTGAATATGGTACAGAATCCGGTTGCCTCCCTGATGAACGGCAATTACCTCGGCATCCTGTTCTGGGCTGTCATTTTCGGTATCTGCCTTCGTAAGGTTGCATCACCTGCAACGGTCGACGGCTTTTCCGACTGTGCGGATGCGGTATCCACCGGCGTTCGCGGTATCATTCAGTGTGCACCGATCGGTATCCTCGGGCTTGTATATGATTCCGTATCCGAGAGCGGTCTCGCAATCTTTACGGAATACGGCAAGCTCCTGCTTCTGCTTGTTGGCTGTATGCTCCTTGTAGCACTTGTAGTGGATCCGTTTATTGCGGCGATTTTCTTAAAGAGAAATCCGTATCCGCTTGTTTTCCGCTGCATCAAAGAGAGTGGTGTGACCGCTTTCTTTACCAGAAGCAGTGCGGCGAATATTCCCGTTAATATGCAGCTTTGTGAGAATCTTGGTCTGGACAAGGACTTCTATTCGATCTCGATCCCGCTTGGTGCAACAATCAATATGGATGGCGCTGCAGTTACGATCGCAGTTATGGCCCTTGCCTGTGCGCACACGATCGGTGTTTCGATCGATCTTCCCACTGCGCTGATCCTGAGCGTTCTCGCAACGTTCGCGGCTTGCGGTGCATCCGGCGTCGCAGGCGGATCGCTCCTTCTGATCCCGATGGCATGCTCGCTTTTCGGCATCGGTAATGATATCTCCATGCAGGTCGTTGCGGTCGGCTTTATCATCGGCGTCATCCAGGATTCCGTCGAGACGGCACTGAACTCAAGCGGTGACGTTATGTTCGCGGCGACAGCGGAGTATTATGACCGTGCAAAGCGCGGAGAGGATATGCGCTTCCTCGGCAAATTTGCAAAATAGCATCTATCCAAATATGTAAAAAATTTGTATACTCTTTGACACCATGCTGGGAATTCGATAAAATATAAGAACAAGCATGTGAGTGTTCAGATAGCATTTACATATCGGTATGGAGGATAGAATATGGAAGATCTTACACGTGAAGAGATTGACGTACTGGGGGAGATTTCCAATATCTGTGTGGGTGGCGAAGCGACCAACTTAAGTCTGATGGTCAATCGCCGTGTTGACATTTCCACACCGAAGATCGAAGTGATCAGCAGAAGCGCTGCACTCGACGGTTATGAGAAGACCTGTGTTTTCGTACAGGTCAGCTACGTGAAGGGCTTGTCCGGCAACAACGTGTTCATTTTAAAAGAACGTGATGTCAAGTGTCTGACCGATCTGATGATGGGCGGCGACGGGACGAATACGGACTGTGAACTGAATGACTTTCACCTGAGCGCGATCTCGGAAGTTATGAACCAGATGATGGGTGCGTCTGCAACTTCCATGGCGACAATGCTTGACATGCTGGTTGATATCAGCACACCTCGCGTCAGCCCGATTGATGTTGAGAGTGTCAAGATCTTTGAGCACATGTTTGAATCCAAACTGGATCGTTTTGTCAAGATCGCCTTCCGCATGGTGGTGGAGGGACTGATCGATTCCAACATGGTGCTTTTGTATCCGGTTGATTTTGCGCATGATCTGTGTAAGCATTTCCAGGGTACAGGTACAAAATGATCATATCGTTTACTGAGTTGTAAGATTGAAAGACAGGTGCACGATGCAGTACTACGAGATGCTGGTCTCTGCCCTGGAACAATATTTTGCAGGACAGAAAGATTGGAAATCGTATTTCACGGAGGGCGGCTGTTACTGGTTCGCTTCCCGTGTCTGTGAGAACACGCCGGGGGCATACCTCATGGTAGATCGCGGCGGGGAGCATTGTGCGGTCTCGATCGGAGCCGGTGTATACGATATCGGGGGCAAAGTGTGCCGTAAGCACTTCCATCCGGCATCAGAGCACGAGGTGGCTTTCATGCAGAAGCACTACGTCCCTCAGTTTGATACGATGCGTATCGAAGCGTATCTGCAAAGCTGACGAAAGAAAATCTATACCGGCGCTCTTGGGGATCCATGGCGCCGGGGTTTTTTTTACTGACGGGAGAAGGAAATGGAGCAGCAGAAGGTAGAAGCACGCATCATGCAGATGGCTGCGGCATGCGGGGAGACGGAGGACTTTGTGAGGGAATTCTTGCGTGATCTTGCTTCGGATGAGAAGATCATGGAAGAATTCGTTTATTACCTTCGGGAGAACAGTTTTCTCTGCAGGGAAAAGATCGCAGGCTACAGTGTGGTGGATATCCTTGTATTCCAGATGGACCATTTCAAGGCGACCATGGATCGTGCCGAGAATGGGATGAAGACCGATGGAAACAAGATGGTACTTAGGGCTTTTCGGACTTTTCTCAATATGCGAAAAGATCCGGAGCCGATGATCAGAGCGATGCAGGGTGAGACCGGGACGGATTATCCCGGAAAATATAACTGACAGACCGATATAGCGGGGCGAATGATGATGAAAAAAAGGAACATACAAACAGATGTCCTGATCTTTGCGGTGAGCTTTTTGATCGCTGTGCTGTTCCTGATCGGCAGCATTCTCAAGACCAACATGTATAACGCGGCGCATCACACGGCTTCTTTTCCCAAGGAAGCGCTTTTTGCGACGCAGAAGGATGCGAACAATACCGTAAGTGTAACGGCGGATACGCGTGAGAGTACATGGACCAAGACGTTCGATCTTCATAATGAAGGGATCGAAGAGCCGAACTATGAGGCATATACGGTCGATTTCTATGTGAAAAACAACACGAAAGACGAAGTCAGGGGCTTTACGTTCCGATTGGATTTCCATGATACTACCTTCCTGCAGTCGGCATGGAACGGAAGCCTGGAGATCCATCAGAATGTGGCTGTCAATGAGATCGTCGATACGATTCCCGATCTGCGTGAATTCGAGCCTTCCAGGCATTCGCTTGAGACGTTCACGGCAGACGGTGAGAAGCTTGTCTGGATGAAACCGGGGGATTACCTGATCTATACACCGAGCACCTCCGCAACGGCAATGGAAGTTCCGATCAATCCCTATGAAGGCACGGTTCCGGGTATCATTATGTATGTCCCGATCGGGAGCGAGATCCGGGAGACGATGTCGCTTGATCTTGAATATGCGTTCCGCCGGAATCTGACCAGAGAATCCATGTTCTGGACATCGGTGGCGCTGATCGTGATGTGGATCATCAGTCTGATCATTCACGCGGTGACATCTCTGCAGATCAGAAAGTATCAGGAACGTCACGAGCGTGACAATAAGATCATCAACGAATCAATGGAGACCTTCATCGGCTTTATCGATGCAAAGGACCCGTATACAAACGGCCACTCCGTGCGTGTGGCAAAGTATTCAAAACTTCTGGCGGAAGAGCTTGGATATCGGGGCGAAGAACTTGAAAGGATCTACTATGTGGCACTTCTTCACGACTGCGGTAAGATCGGTGTGCCGGACAAGATCCTCGGAAAGCCCGACAAGCTGACGGAAGAAGAGTTTGAAGTCATCAAGTCGCATACGATCCGAGGCGGAGAGATCATGAATCGTTTCAGGAGCATCCGGGATGCGGGTGAAGGGGCTCTATACCATCATGAGCGTTATGACGGAAAGGGTTATCCGGAAGGTGCATCGGGAGAACGGATCCCGCTCATCGCAAGGATCATTTGTGTAGCGGATTCCTATGATGCCATGAATACGGATCGTGTATACAGAGATAAGCTTTCCAAAGAACGCATCATTGAAGAATTTGAGCGGTGCAAAGGAAAACAGTTTGATCCGAAGATCGCGGATATCATGATATCCCTGATCGAAAGCGGCAGATTGGAAGACTGATCGAAGGATTAAAAAAAGGGATCCCTTCATTGAAGAAGAAATCCCTTTTTTGTTTCTGGGCTTTTATTTCAGAAGTCCGAAGAACTCTGTCAGGTCGTCTGTCTTGCACTCGCCTTTCTCTGTCCAGAAATCAGCCATACCCTGGCTGATAGCGCGTACGGAATCATCGCCTGCCGATGTGTTGAACTTTTCATTCTCTGCTCTGCCGTAGAAGATCAGTCCTTCGCAGTCTGCTTCGATATCCTCTGCGGATACTTCCGCAAATCCGCTCGCCATATCTTCGTAAGCCTTGGCGGGGTTTTCTTTCATAAAGTCGATCGCCTTGTACCAGGCTTCTTTGACCGCTTCCACCACTTCAGGATTTTCTTCCGCAAACTTTGCATTGACGACCAGGCTGTCCATGATCGCACCGGGCACATCTGCGGATGTGACGAGTGCGTGTGCACCCTCTACGGATTCAAGCGCTTCCGAAAGCTCCGGCTCCCACATGATCGCCGCATCGGCATTGCCGCTGATAAAAGCAAGGCCTGCTTCCGTTGTATCGCCCATATCGATCACGTTGACATCCGCCTCCGTGATCGAGCTTTTCTGCTCGAGCGCTTTTAAGAAGAAGTAGTAGGATGATGCCGTTTTATCAAGTGCAACGGACTTGCCCTTGAGATCGTCCAGCGTTTTGATGTCAGCTCTCGCAACAAGACCGTCCGCACCGTTTGATGCATCCATCATAAGAACATAGCGGCTCGGCGCGCCGTTTGCGAACATCTTGATGTTGGGATCCTGCGCGGTCGCGATAAAAGGCATGGAGCCTTGTGTCAGAAGACTTGCGTAGGTGCTCTCATCTTCGATGACCTGGATCGTCATATTGATCCCGGCATCCTTAAAGTAGCCTTCCTTTTCCGCAATGAACATCGGCGCATAGCCGGTCCAGGTACAGAACGCCATGGATACGTCGGACGTTTTTGCGGATCCGCCGCATCCGGTCAGAACGGTCATGGCAAGCAGGGTTATAAGTGAGAGTGCGGCGATAATCTTTTTTTTCATAATGAACTCCTTTTATGTAAGTCTATCGTTTTAGCTTAGCGATCCATGGCTGCATCCTGGCTTTCCTGCCAAAGCATATCCATGATCTTCTTTTTTGTCTCCAGAAATTCCGGCATCACGAAGCACTCATGACTCCGTTCTTTGGGCAGGTTTACATCGAGTGCGGCCTTGATCGTACCGGGACGACGGCTCATCACATAGATGCGCTGCCCGAGGAGGACGGCTTCGTCGATATCGTGCGTGATAAAAAGGATCGTTGTGCCCGTCTCGCGGCTGATCCGCCCGAGAAGCTCCTGCATGACGACTCTCGTCTGTGCATCTAGCGCACCGAACGGCTCATCCATCAGGAGCATCTCCGGCTTATTGGCAAGCGTCCGTGCGATCGCAACGCGCTGCTTCATACCGCCCGAGAGCTCTTTTGGGAGTGCATTTTCAAAGCCTTCCAGGTTGACGAGCTTAATGTATTCTCTTGCCTGCGCCGCACGCTCCGATGCAGGGACGCCGCGCATCTTAAGGCCGAACTCCACATTTTTCTGGACGTTCAGCCAGGGAAAAAGGCTGTAGCTCTGGAAGACCATGCCTCTGTCCGGTCCGGGGCCCATGGCAGGCTTTCCGTCCAGCAGTACTTCGCCGGAGGTCGGATCCAGCAAACCGCCGATCATATTGATGAGTGTTGTCTTGCCACAGCCGGACGGACCGACGATCATGACAAATTCCGACTCATCAACTTTTAAGTTGACATGGTCGATTGCGACAACGTCTCCGCTTTTGCCGCTGTATATCTTGGTGAGGTCTCTGACTTCTAATTTTATGTTACTCATGTTCCTGTTCTCCGAGTCTCTCCTGCCATGGTGCCACGATCCGGGACAGCATTCTGAAGATCCAGTCCGTTACAAGACCGATCAGACCGATCATAATGAGCCCTGAAAAAATCGTGTCTGTTGCAAGATATCGCTGCGAGCGCAGGATCATGTAGCCGAGGCCGTTACTTGCTGCGACCATCTCTGCTACGACCAGATAAGTCCATGCCCAGCCGATCGTCATACGGAAATCATCCATCAGACCGGGAAGAGCAGCGGGAAAGATCACCTCTTTATAAATCTGCGCTCTCTTTGCGCCCAGTGTTTTTGCGGCATTGATCATGTTACGGTCAACGCCCGATACGGTATCACAGATCATCAGGATCAGCTGGAAAAAGGTGCCGAGGAAGATGATCATGTATTTCTGCGACTCGTCAATGCCCATGTAAAGAAGCGTCAGAGGGACGAGTGCAACGACAGGAAGATACCTTGCAAATTCGATGATCGGCTGGATAAAAGCGGAAAAACGCTTGGAATTAGCCATCAGCATACCTGCGGGAAGTGCAACGACGACGGACCAGAACCAACCGACTACTACGCGCTGCGTCGATTCGAGGCAGCTTGCCCAGAGGGAACCGTCATGATGCATCTCCATGAGCCTGTTCCAAACGGCGGTCGGTGTCGGAAGGAAGATATCCTGTACCATGCCGCTGAATGAAAAGAAGCACCATGCGAAGACAAGCAGGAAAAAGCAGATCAAAGAGAGTGCCTTCTCCGTATTCCATATTGTGTATTTCCGAATGCAGTTCATCTGTAACTCCTTGCTTTGTTATGTATAATCCGCGATTGGGATTTTCTTTATTGGTTTACCTCTCTGCTATGATAAAGTATTAAAGCGAAAAAGGCAAGCAAAAAGTGTAAAAAAAACCAAAAGATGTTATGATACTATGGTATAGTACAGATAAATATCCGGCTATCGGAAGAGCAGGGAGGCGTATTGATGCGGACAGCAGTTACGGACGGAAAACTGATCATCGAATTGGAAAGCAGGATTGATTCCGGCAATGCTCCGGACGTGGAAGCAGGTGTCATGGAAGCGGTTTCTGCGTGTGAATATAATGAAATATGCTTTGATGCGGCAAATCTTACATATATTTCCAGCGCCGGTCTTCGCGTTTTCATGAAAGTGCGGAAGCAGTCGGATAAGCCGCTTACGATCGTAAACGTCTCGCGTGATGTTTATGACATCTTTGATGCAACGGGATTCACGCAGCTTTTCAACATTAAGAGGGCATATCGCAGAATCAGTACGGACGGTCTTGAAGTGGTCGGACAGGGTTTTTTCGGCACCGTGTATCGTCTTGACCCGGAAACGATCGTAAAGATGTACAAAGGAAAAGATATTATCCCACTGATCGAGAACGAAAAGCAAATGGCACAGAAGGCTTTTCTGGCCGGGATTCCGACGGCCATCTCTTATGATATCGTGCAGGCGGGAGAGGACTACGGATCGGTATTCGAGCTTTTGAATGCAAGGACGTTTCACGATATTGCAAAAGAGTCCGGTTCATCCTTGGAGGATGTGATCATTCAGTATACGGATTTGCTTAAGCTTGTGCACGGAATTGTGATGAAGACCGGTGACTTTCCTTCCGTAAAGGAGCGTTTTCTGGATTATCTGGAAATCATCAGATCGCTTCTGGCCCCCGGGCAGTATGAGGGTCTGCGTAAGCTCCTTACTGCCGTGCCGGATGAGGTCACGATCGTTCATGGAGATATCCAGATGAAGAATGTCATGCAGACAGCTGACGGCCCTATGCTGATTGATATGGAGACGATCGGGCTTGGGAATCCCGTGTTTGATCTGTCGAGTCTTTATATGACGTATAAGGAGTTTCGAGAGGATGATCCGGGCAATGCCAAGAGTTTCCTTGGCATGACAAATGAGATGGTTGACGAAATCTGGCGTCTGATCGTGAAGCATTATTTTAAATTCAAAGACGACGCAGACGAGAAGCGTATACTGGATCGTGTCAGACTGACAGCTGCGATTCGTTTTTTGTTTTTGCTTGAAACGACCGATTTAAAAAACGGCGAGCTGGGAAAGAGGCGCATTGAGCACACGCGGGAACATATCGACGAACTGCTGAAGACGGTGGAGTGTCTGGAAATCTGATATTTTCGAGATCCAACCGGATGCATACGGGGAAGAGCGCAACAGGCGGACTTCCCCTATATCTTTTTTAAGATGATTTTCTTTTGGCTTATCTCAAACGGCGTTTTTTTGCGGACCACATCGCGGCAGCTATCAAGCGTTTCCTGCATCTTAACCGTCATTTTTTCAATATGCGGCCACATCTCTGCTTCTTCATTGTGGCAGGAAAGAATGAAAGCATCATGCGTCATGCGCATACTCTTGATGGAATCAAGCTTTTTGTCTTCGATGAGCTGATGCTCATTGGTGCTTGCCGGTCCGTCAAAGAGGATTAGCGGATTGCGGGTGGCGACCACATCGATTTCATCCGACAGACGGATCAGGGCCGCAAGGTAGGGAAGTCGAACTTCGTTTCCGTTTGGCAGCTTCAGCGCGGGCGGATATTCATTTTCGTCGTAGAGGTCGGTCTTGCGGTGACCGCGCACGATCTGTTTAATGGCAAAACGATGCTCCGGCGAAGGAATATCAAACAGGTCTGCATATTTTTCCACAAAAAGTCCGCTGAATTCATTATGGAAGACACGGATGCAATCCGAAATCGAAGCGTTCGGATTTGATTTGAAAAAGTCTTGTGCTTTGAGCGTATCTTTGAAGTCTTCGAAATCTTTTTCTCCGATTCCCATTCCCACATCATGCAGATAACAGCCGACAAGCAGAATATAGATTTCATCGGCATTCAACAGAGCGATCTGCTTTGTACCGATCAGTCTGTTGCAGGAATCGATGACTGTCATGCTGTGCAGCTCGGAATGATCCGTATACTCCGGGAAGAGAAGTCGGTAATTCGAGAGGATTTTCTGAACGGAGAAAACGGTGCTGCGAAATCTCTCGTGCAGATCCGGGCTTAAGGCTTTCAGCGTTTTTTCCAAAAGGAAATCCGTCTTAATGCTTGCAAGCAGATTCTCTTCTTTTAAAGTGATCGTCAAAACATTGAGCCCAAGCATATTCTGATAGCTGATTTCGTCGGCGAGATTGAAAACCATACGGATTCCCATGTTGTCAAAGCGATCCGTATCTGTTGCCATTTCAGCCATCTCTTTTGGATTAAACGGAATACAGTCATCTTTGATCCTGAGAATGATGTTGCCGCCCTTAAAGGCGACGAGGGCATTGGCAGAGTGTTTTTTTGCGTCGGCATGGAAGCCGTGTGATACGACATTGACTGCCATTTCTTCGAGGCACAGTGCTGCATAGTAACTTGTTTTTTTGCTCATGTCGTGCGCTTCGCAGAATTCCTGGATGCGCAGAGAAGCGGCGGTTACATCCGCAGTCTTATGGATAGGGATATCGAGAAAATCATCGGCGGAAAGTCCGAACGAGGGACGGATGAACAGCCATTCATCAACGCTTTTCGGGATTTTTTTCCAATATACAAGCGCAAAGAGCGGAATTAAAAGAAGTGTCAGGACGATTCCGATCGGATTTGCCAGCCAGACACCCATTGCACCGATGTAGGGAGCCAGAATGGCAGACGGGATGACCATGGAAAAGAAGCCGTCGAAAACGGACTGGATATTTACACACAGATGAAAACCCATTGCCTGCAGGTAATTCGTAAATACCGAGCAGACAAAGATCAGCGGTACACAGGCTGATATGATCATGAAAAGTTCGAGGGCCAGCCGGTATACATTTGAGCTCCGGTCCGGGAAAAAGAGCGATGTGCCAAGCGGTGCGATTGCGAGTAAAAGGAGTGCGATTACGACAGACAGAGCGAGGCCTTTTGTGAAAACAATGCGGAACATGTTTCTGATGGATGCTCTGTTTTCTTCGCCCACAAACACGCTTGTCAGCATGCGCACGACAGCGCCGAATCCGAGACAGTAAGCGATCAGGAGCCCATTAATCATGGCAAGTGCAGCCATGGCGGAGAGCCCGTCATTTCCCGCATAGGTGAGTAGAATTCTGTTGATTACCATGACCCGCAGTGCGATACAGAAAGTCAGAAGCGCACCGGGAATGCCGATCGTGATCATCGGCACCAGGTCAGCCCAGAGGATCTTTCGGAAACTGTAGCGAAGCTGCGGCTTCTTTGTAAAATAGTACTGCGCCAGAACAAGAAAATAGGCAATATTGCTGAAAGAGGTTGCAAGCGCAAGCCCCCAGATACCCATCTTCAGGATCCCGACAAGCAGGATATTCGCAAGGACATTGGATGAGATCATGACGGCAATGCCGACATATCCCCTGATATTTTGCCGTTCCATTTGTAAAAACGAGGCGATCTGCTGACCGAGCAGCATCGGAAGAATGCCGATGCCATAGCCGATGATGTACTGCATCAGTTCATCCTTCAGTGCTTCGCCGGAGCCGAGCAGTAATGCCAGGGGGCCGGGAATCAAAAAACTGATTACTGTCATGAAAGCACCGATCACGAATGTGATCGTCAGATTCAGGGAGAAGATGCCTTCTGTCTTGGCGATCTCGCCCCTCCCCATATATCTGCCGCACAAAACCGCCGTGCCGCCCAGAAGTACCGCGCCGACGGAATTTAAGATGTTCACCATGGAAAAGTACAAGCCGATCACGCCGACGGATGTGGCGTCAATGTAACGCCCGGCCATTGCGCCGCCGACGATGGTGTTGATGGATCCCATCGCTAAGATTAAGATCTGTACGGGCAGGAGGGAAAAGAGCAGCCCAGATATCAGTTTGTCCGATGATTTACGCATAAAAGACTCCGCTTACTTATTATGATTTTCTTATTCTGATTATATCATGACTATATCACAAATTTTCAGCCTTCAAGAATCCGGTGTGCGATATTCACAAGAATATGGCGGATGATGCCCATATCACGCTTGAGCGACTGCGGAAGCGTCGGGATACGATCATAGAGGATCTGCCAGTATTCATAAGGATGTTCTTCCATATCCGTAAATTCGACTGAGTAGATGCAGGAAGCGGAGGAGCGGGGGATATGCTTTCCTGTCAGGACGCCTTTTACGGTTGCTTTGGCGCTTTCGTTTTCGATATCGATCGATACGTGATCACCGATCTCCAGATCGAGCGGATCGTCAAGATAGATCTTCATGCCGTGCTCTGTCAGATAGGTTGTGATGCCTTCCATGACAGGGCCTATGGGTTTTGTCTTTCTATACCTCTGCAGCAGGATCGGCTCCGCATCGATGACTCTGACAGGTTCTGAGTCGCTGCCACGTCCGCCGATCAGGAAAAGCGCCATGATCAGATAGTACATGTTCCGGATGATCCAGAAGAGCAATACGACAATACCGACCGCTCCTGTCAGGTAGAGAACGAAGAGCGAGCGGAAGATGCCGATCACGGAAAGCACGATCAGAATGATAAAAGGACGCGAGATCCGCTTATCTCTTTTTTTACGCGCATTTGTGCCGCCTTTTGCAGTGACTTCGAAGACTTTGGCACTGATCCCGCAAAGCTCCAGAATGATCGGGAGCAGGAGATGCGGCATGACGGTCGTCTCGTAGATACCGCTCCACTTTAGGGAGATGGAACCTTTTGACATGATACGCAGGCAGATACTCTGCATGATAAACATAGGCAGCCAGTAAAGCACAAGATCAGCCCAGGAACACTGAAACACCGGAACGGCAAATGTCGCAAACAGAAGCGGCGAGAGCAGATAGATCAGTGTTTTGATCGGAGAGAGCCAGTAGATCGTTGACGACATGTAGCTGAGCCTTTGTGCCATCGTCAGTCCCGGTCTGAACATGATCTTCAGTTTTTTGGCGGTACCGATCACGCCCCGGCCCCAGCGTCTTCTTTGCTGCAGATGCTCGGCGTAGTCATTCGGTGTCATGCCGGATGCGAGCGGTTCGGAGATCGCGAGGCTCACAAAGCCGGCCGATTCGATGAGCAGTCCGGTCGCAAAGTCTTCCGTGATCGATTCCGTATAGAAGCCGCCGATTGCATCAAGCGCCCTGCGGGAGATCACTGTATTGGATCCGCCATAGATCACGCTGTTGGATGATACTTTGGCAACTTCGACCGTGCGGTAGAAAAAGTCCTGCTCATTGGGTGCGGTTTTTTCCGCATAGAGCGCGTGCTGGAAGATGTCAGGCTGATAGAAGCACTGCGGGGTCTGGACGAAACCGAGCTTTTCCGCATGCACGAAGTACGGGATCGTCTTCATCAAAAAGCAGCTCATCGGGATCATATCCGCATCGAACGTTACGACGTAGGGAGCACTCGTCCGGGAAAGCGCATTGTTGAGATTGCCCGCTTTGGCACCTTTATTGTCAGGACGGTCAAAATAGCCGACACCCATTTCATCGGCGAGAGCGCGCATGGAAGGACGTCTGTTGTCGTCGCAGAGCCAGATGTGGACTTTGCTTTTGTCCGGATATTCAAGATGGTTACAGCCGTTAAGAGTCCTTCTGAGGAGCTCCTCGGGCTCGTCGTAAGTCGCGATAAAGATATCCACTTCGGGATACTCGTCATCACCGATCACGGGGAGCGGATGATCCTTCATACGCATCAGATGCACATAGAGGATGACGGATTCAAAGAAGCCGAGCACTTCCACGAGAAGCAGGATGATATTGGCCGTGATCGCAATCCATCCGGATTCGACCGGGACCGAGAAGCGGACACGCCAGATCAGATAGCAGAGTGTAAAGAAAATACTGATCAGAAGCGCGATCGTACGGAGAGCGGCAAGTGCCGCGTTTTGCTTCGAACCGTATAAGGTATCATACGTTTCCTGACGTTTTTTCCGAACCGCTCTGTAGATCAGGTAGATAAAAAGAACAGCTGTCAGAAACAGTGCACCGTACAGCAGGATGTGTGGCCAGCTGAGCACCGAGAGTGCCTCATCGGGGCGCAGGGTTCTGAGAATCCAGTCCAATGGGCTTCGATCCACCGTCACATCAAAGGGGGGAATAAAATAGGGATCATTGCCGCGGATCACTTCTCTGGCCCATTTGCCGTATCCGGTCAGGGCATCGTCCGTAAAGGGCGTCTTCGGATCGTAATTTGCCTTTGTGATCGCAGATGCTTCGTCTTTGTTTGAAAAGCTCCAGATACAGTAGCTGATATGATTTTCATCAAGGATCTTGAACCATCTTGCGGCGGAATCAAAATCGATGGCGCCGTCGCCGCTTGACTCAGAGAGGCCGCATTCGGAGATAAAGATCGGGACCCTTCGGGAGATCGCATCGACCAGCTCGTGACGTAGGTCTTTCTTGTGCGTGGTGGCATAGAAGTGGAGAGCATACATGAGGTTCTCGTATTCGAGCGGGTAGCGTGCTGCAGCCATCAGGTTACGGTCATAGTTGGGCGTGCCGACAACGATCACGCTGTCCGGGCTGAAATAGCGGATAAACGGGATCAGCTCATTGGCATAGTCACGGATATTGCTCCAGGTAGTCTCGCCGTTCGGCTCGTTGCAGATCTCATAGATGATATGAGGATCGTTCGGGTATGCAGAGCAGACCGCTTCAAAGAATTCTTTTGCTTCCTCTTTATAGACATTGGGATCGTGTTCCGTCAGGGTATGCCAGTCGACCAGCACGTACATATCCTCTTTGATGGCGTTATCGATGCCCTTTTTGACGAGCTGCAGGATCTCCTGCCGGTTTTCCTTTACGTATACGTCGGAATAGACCGCCAGACGGATAATGTTGCTGTCCCAGTCTTCGGAGAGTGTCTTTACAAAATTGTCATTTATGAAATCGGGATACCAGGTGATACCATGCGTGCTGACACCGCGCAGCACGGCGTGATTTCCGTTTTGATCGAGCAGATGGGGGCCCTCGACGTGAAGTCTTCCGGAGACGGACGGGCGCGCCGTCTCCTCTGTGTCATCTTTGGCGCATACACCGAGGGAAAAGAATACAGAGAAGATGAAGAGTAAACCGGCAAGAAGCAGTTTTTTCATAGGGGGATTCTCCTTATTCACGATTGATGTTCTGAAAAAATCCCGGTGCGATCGTGACTGTAAGATTTTTCAGAAATTATTATATCATAATATCCATCTGTACGGCAATTCACAAGCTTTTCAGAAAAGAGAAAAACACGAATAACCTATTGACGGAGTAGGTAATAAGTGCTAGTGTAAATATCGACCTAGTGATTTGGTAGTTAATTAAGACAGGAGAGATACGATGGCACAGATATATAGATCGATCGATCAGCTGATCGGCGGCACACCGCTCATTGAGCTTGGCGGGATCGAAAAGGAATTCGGCTTAAAGGCCAGGCTTCTTGCAAAGGCAGAGCTCTTTAATCCGACAGGGTCCGCTAAGGACAGGATCGCAAAGGCGATGATTGATGATGCGCAGAAGGACGGCAGACTCAGACCCGGTGCGACGATCATTGAGCCCACGAGCGGCAATACGGGCGTCGGCCTTGCTTCCGTTGCGGCGGCGCGCGGCTACCGTGCGATCATCGTGATGCCGGATACGATGTCCGTAGAGCGCAGACAGATGATGAAGGCATACGGTGCGGAGCTCGTGCTGACGGAAGGCGCAAAGGGCATGAAGGGAGCGATCGAGAAGGCGGAGGAGCTTCAAAAAGAGATCCCCGGCAGCTTTATCCCGTCCCAGTTCACGAATCCCAGTAATCCGAAGATCCACTATGAGACGACAGGCCCTGAGATCTGGGAAGATACAGACGGTGCGGTCGATGCGTTCGTGGCGGGTGTCGGTACGGGCGGTACCCTTTCCGGAACCGGAAAGTTTTTAAAGGAGAAGAAGCCATCCGTTCACATTGTGGCGGTTGAACCGGCATCGAGCCCTGTCCTTTCCAAAGGAGAAGCGGGACCGCACAAGATCCAGGGCATCGGCGCAGGTTTTGTCCCCGAGACGCTTGATACCAAGATCTACGACGAGATCATTGCGGTCGAGAACGATGATGCGTTTCGGACAGGACGCCTTCTTGGAAGCAAAGAAGGATTTATCTGCGGTATTTCCGCGGGTGCGGCACTTCATGCGGGCATCGAGCTTGCAAAGCGTCCGGCATTTGAAGGAAAGACGATCGTTGTCCTGCTTCCCGACTCGGGAGATCGTTATCTCTCCACACCTTTATTTTCAGATTGAGAGGAACTGACCATGTTTGTATATGCAGATAATGCGGCGACAACGGCCGCAAGCAAGACGGCAGTCGATGCGATGCTGCCGTATTTCACGGAAGTATACGGCAATCCGTCCAGTCTTTATGAAGTGGGACAGACTGCCAAGGCTGCGCTTGAAGGCGCACGTGAGCGTGTTGCGAAGGTACTCGGATGCCAGCCGCGAGAGATCTACTTTACATCGGGCGGAAGCGAAGCCGACAACCAGGCGATCCGTTCCGCAGCGGCGATCGGGCTTCGCAAAGGCAAAAAGCATCTGATCACGACCGCTTTTGAACACCATGCGGTGCTTCATACAATGAAGAAACTCGAGAAGGAAGGCTTTGAAGTCACCTATCTCGATGTACATAACAGCGGGATCGTTACACCTGAAGAAGTGGCGGCGGCGATCCGTGAGGATACCTGCCTTGTAACGATCATGTACGCAAACAATGAGATCGGTACGATCGAACCCATTAAGGAGATCGGCGCGGTCTGCAGGGAAAAAGGTGTTCTGTTTCACACAGATGCCGTGCAGGCAGCAGGTCATATCGCGATCGACGTAAAAGAGCAGAACATCGATATGCTGTCTCTTTCCGCACATAAATTCCACGGCCCGAAGGGCGTCGGCGTTCTCTATGCGCGCGGCGGTATCCTTTTAGAGAACCTGATCGAGGGCGGTGCACAGGAGCGCGGCAAACGTGCCGGTACCGAGAACGTACCGGGCATCATGGGCATGACGGCTGCGCTTGAAGAAGCGGCCGCTCATATCGATGAGAATACAAAGAAGCTGACGGCGCTCCGCGACAGACTGATCGCTGGACTGGAGACGATCCCGTACGCTGAGTTAAACGGCGACCGCACGCACAGACTTCCCTCCAATGTCAACTTCTGCTTTGAAGGGATCGAGGGTGAATCCCTTCTGCTTCTTTTAGATGATAAGGGGATCTGCGCATCATCCGGATCTGCCTGCACATCGGGTTCACTCGATCCGAGCCATGTGCTTCTTGCGATCGGCAGACCGCATGAGGTGGCACACGGTTCACTCCGTCTCTCGCTCGGCGAGGATGCGACCGAAGAACAGGTTGACTACATGATCAAGTCCGTCAGGGAAGTCGTAGAGTATCTGCGGAATATGTCACCGTTCTGGCATGATCTTGAAAGCGGCAAGCGCCCGCATGTATTTAAAGAATTTGTGAAAGGCTAGGTTAAGCGATATGGCATTATACAGTGATAAGGTTATGGATCATTTCCGGAATCCCAGAAACGTGGGTTCCATTGAGAATGCGGACGGTGTCGGTGAAGTCGGCAATCCGGTCTGCGGCGATATCATGAAGATCTATTTAAAGATCAACGATCAGCAGATCATCGAAGATGTCAAGTTTGAGACATTCGGCTGCGGCAGTGCGATCGCATCAAGCTCCATGGCGACCGAGCTCATTAAAGGAAAGCCGCTCAGTGAAGCGCTGCAGCTTACCAACAAGGCTGTTACGGAAGCGCTTGACGGTCTTCCGGCACACAAGCTTCATTGCTCCGTGCTCGCGGAAGAGGCGATCAAGAAGGCAGTGAAGGATTATTACGATAAGAACGGTATCATCTATGATGCGGATCTGTTCCCGGACGACGAGGACTGTGCGCATTGTGAGGCGCACTGCGGCAGGTAGTTTTTTTTCAGAAATGACAGACAGCAATGGACAGACAGGAGACGGAGAATGATCTCAACACGAGGAAGATATGCACTTCGCGTCATGATCGATCTTGCAGCGGTCGGGCATGACGGATATACACCGATGAAAGACGTTGCCGCAAGGCAGGGGATCTCGCTGAAGTATCTGGAGCAGATCCTGCCCATCCTTTCCAAGAACAATCTGGTAGAGGCTGTTCACGGAAAAGGCGGCGGTTATAAACTTGCGAAAGACCCTTCCGAGATTACGGCAGGCGATGTACTGCGCCTGACGGAAAAAGGGCTTGCGCCGGTCGCATGTCTGGCGGAGGGCTCCGAGAAGTGCGAGCGTGCGCATTTATGTGATACGATCGGCTTTTGGAAAGGCTTTAATGAAGCGATCAACTCCTATCTGGACGGAACGACACTGCAGGATTTGGCAGGCGGGATCAAATGATCCCGCTTTTTTCAATGATATTTTTGACAAAAGGTCCCGCACTCATTATAATTCTGTAGGAACACAATTTTTATCACATCATCATAAAGAGTAAGGAGAATGAATTATGAATCTTTCACCACTTCAGCAGGCAAGATATGAGTACAGCCCGAAGCTTCCCGGCATGCTCAGAAACGGTATCGCAGAGATCTGCGTCAAGGAAGGCAGCGAGACACAGAGCGTAGCGGATCAGGACAAGATCAAAGCACTGTTCCCGAACACATACGGCAAGAAGGAGATCACTTTCCAGAAGGGCCAGAATACATCCGCAGCAAAGAAGCAGGTTGTAGGCGTGATCCTTTCCGGCGGTCAGGCTCCCGGCGGACACAACGTTGTCTGCGGCCTTTACGATGCACTGAAGGCAACGGACAAGAACAATGTACTGCTTGGCTTCAAGGGTGGCCCGAGCGGTCTGATCGAAGACAAGTATGTTGAGTTCGACGATGCATTCATCGATCAGTATCGTAACACAGGCGGTTTTGACATCATCGGTTCCGGCAGAACGAAGCTTGAGACGGAAGAGCAGTTCAAGATCGTTACAGAGGTGGCAAAGAAGCACGGCCTTACCGCAGTTGTTATCATCGGCGGTGACGATTCCAATACAAACGCAGCTGTACTTGCAGAGTACATGGCAGCACACAATACAGGCGTTCAGGTCATCGGCTGCCCGAAGACCATCGACGGCGACTTAAAGAACGAAGATATCGAAGCATCTTTCGGTTTTGATACAGCGACCAAGACATACAGCGAGCTGATCGGTAACATCGAAAGAGATGCAAACTCCGCTAAGAAATACTGGCACTTCATCAAGGTTATGGGCCGCAGCGCTTCTCACGTGGCACTTGAATGTGCTCTTGAGACACAGCCCAACATCTGCCTGATCGGTGAAGAAGTTGCGGCAAAGAAGATGTCTCTCTCCCAGATCGCAAATCAGATCGCTGATTCTGTAGAGAAGAGAGCGGCAAACGGCAACAACTTCGGTGTTGCGATCATCCCTGAAGGTATCGTAGAGTTCGTTCCCGAATTCTCAGCTCTGATCGCTGAGATCAATGAACTCCTTGCAGGCAAGAAGACAGAAGAGTTCAACGCACTTCCTTCCTGGAAAGAGAAGTACGAGTTCATTAAGAAGGGCCTTACAAAAGATGCGATGGCTGTATTCGAGATCCTTCCCGAAGGCATCCAGCAGCAGCTGTTCTTAGAGAGAGATCCGCACGGTAACGTTCAGGTATCCTTGATCGAATCCGAGAAGCTCTTCTCCGCAATGGTTAAGGACATCCTTGAAGAGAGAAAAGCAAAAGGCACATACAAGGGCAAATTCGGTACACAGCATCACTTCTTCGGTTATGAAGGCAGATGCGCATTCCCGTCCAACTTTGATGCGGATTACTGCTACTCCCTCGGCTACAATGCATTCATGCTGATCCAGTACGGCTATACAGGATACCTTTCCAAGGTTTCCAACCTGTCCAAACCGGCTGAAGAGTGGGTTGCAGGCGGTATGCCGATCACCAAGATGATGAACATCGAGAGAAGAAACGGTGAAGACAAGCCGGTTATCAGAAAGGCTCTTGTAGAGCTTGACGGCAAGCCGTTCAAATATTTCGAGGCAAACAGAGATAAGTGGGCACTTGAAACATGCTTCACCTATCCCGGTGCGATCCAGTATTACGGACCTGCTTCCGTATGTGATCTGACAACCAGAACACTTGCTTTGGAAAAAGGCTGATCCGCCTTATATTGAAGTACTGAGAGACAGAGAGGCCGGTACACCGCATAAAGGTGTACCGGCCTTTTTATCAGCGCGATGGATGGATGAGACATTCCCATCAACTTTTTGGTGCCAAGTATTTTTTTTTTTGATATAATAAAAAAAGAGTTTTTTAAATCAAGGGAGTTTTTGGACCGTGCGTAAGAAGGAACTCAAGTGGAGCCTGATCGCATTTGCCATTGCGGCGATCAGTATATTGGCAGTTGTATCGCAGGCACGCCATCTGTCATTTGACGGATTTATGGATTTTCTGGCGCATGCCAATCCGATCTGGCTCGTTATTTCAGTACTTTGCATGGTTTGCTATATTGCTTTCGAAGCACTCGGCCTTTGTCGCATCCTACATGCATTCGGTTATCGCGTCCGCTTTCGGACGGGCTGTCTCTATGCGGCCTCCGATATTTACTTTTCGTCGATCACACCGTCTGCAACAGGCGGACAGCCGGCCAGCGCTTTTTTTATGGTTGGTGATGGGATCTCCGCTGCAGTCAGTACGGTAGCCCTTTTGTTGAACCTGATCATGTATACGATCTCGATCATGATCGTCGGTATCTTTGCAATCCTGGAGAATCCCTTGCGCTTTATGGGATTCGGCATGCTCTCAAAGGTGCTGATCGTGATCGGTTATATCATTTTGGGAGCGTTTGCGGCATCTTTCCTGCTTCTTTTTCACAAAGCGGGCGCGATGCATTCCTTGTGCGACGGCGTTCTGACGTTCCTGGAGAAGTTCCGTCTGATCCGCAAGGTTGATAAGAAGCGTGCCAAGTTAAAAAAGGTCATGGATGACTACAACGCTTGTGCGACGATGGTCAGCGGCCAGCGCAAGATGCTGGTACAGGTGTTCTTCTTCAACTTCTTCCAGCGCGTGGTGCAGATCGCGGTTCCATCATTTGTATTTCTCGCGACAGGCGGTACATTAAAAGGTGCGGCGGATGTATGGTCGATCCAGTCCTTCGTGACCATCGGATCCAGCTGTCTGCCGATCCCGGGCGCCATGGGCGTTTCCGATTATTTATTGCTTGACGGTCTCGGCGGGATCGTAAGTCCTGAGTTTGCGATCCGTATGGAACTTGTCAGCAGAAGTATTTCGTTCTATTCCTGTGTATTGATCAGTGCAGCCATGGTGCTGTTCGGATATATCAGAAGAAAAAACAGAGTCAGCGCGGAAGATGCTGACTAGAGAGGGGATTCTTTGTTAGGGTATTACAATTACACGGTTTGGTTGACTTATCTGTCATTGCTTTCGGCAGGCTGCGGTATCGGTATCGCACTGGGCGGTCTCGGACATCCCTATATCGGGACATTTTTCCTGCTGTTCTCCGGCCTTTGCGATGCATTTGACGGGAAGGTGGCCAGAACCAAGAAGAACAGAACAGAAGAGGAGTGCAAATTCGGTATCCAGATCGATTCACTGGCCGATCTTGTCGCTTTCGGCGTATTGCCGGCCTGCATCGGTTATGCGATGCTCTGGAGAGCACCGAACATCAGCAGTGTTCCGGACTTTACGACCGGTCACATCAAGGATGTCATCGTTCCCATCGTTTGCTACATCGTTCTCTTGTTCTATATTTTGATGGCGCTCGTTCGTCTTGCTTACTTCAATGTAACGGAAGAGACGAGACAGAAGCAGGAAACCGGTGTGCGTAAGTATTTCGACGGCATGCCTGTTACCTCGGCGTCGCTGATTTTCCCGCTGATCATGCTGTTCCAGTTTTTGACACCGGCAGATCTGACGTATGTATACTATATCGGTCTGGCGATCGTGGGATTCCTGTTTGTCGCACGCTTTAAGACACCGAAGCCGACTTCAAAAGGCATTTGGATCCTGATCGGGATCGGACTTGTAGAGTTTTTGATCCTGCTCTTTAATAAGATCTGCGCATAGTTTTGACGGAGAGAATCATATGTTGCGTTTTTTGTACGGGACCAGGCCCGGAAGGGTACTGCTCAAATGTCTGACCGATCCCGCACTTTCGAGAGTATGCGGGAGCTTCATGGACTCCCGCTTTTCTTGTTTTCTGATCGGTCCTTTTATTAAAAAGAACAATATTGATATGACGCAGTTTGAATCGGACGGTTTTCACTGTTTCAATGACTGCTTTTCAAGGCATGTAAAGCCCGGGTACCGCCCGATCGAGATGGCTGAGGATGCGCTGATATCGCCAAGTGACGGCTTTTTGTCCGCATATTCCATTACGGGTGAGACGGTCCTTCCGGTGAAGCAGAGCGAATACACGATCCGCGATCTTATCGGAGACGATGCGCTGGCAGAGGAGTTCCGTGACGGACTGTGTCTTGTATTTCGTCTTTGCGTCAATCACTATCATCGCTATCACTATTTTGATGATGGCTCCAAGGGAGAGAATCATTTTATCCCTGGGATCCTGCATACGGTCCAGCCGATCGCACTGCGCCACCATCCCGTCTTTGTGCGTAACGCGCGCGAATATACGGTGATGGAGACGGCACATTTCGGTAAGGCGATCCAGGTGGAAGTCGGTGCGATGCTGGTCGGCAAGATCAAGAATCATCACGGGACGCATACATTTAAACGCGGGGAAGAGAAGGGCACCTTCCTCTACGGCGGTTCCACGATCATCCTTCTTCTGAAAAAGGATGCGGCAGTGCTTGATGCGCCTTTCTTAAATGAACTTGGTACCGGCGTGGAAGTTCCGGTTAAAATGGGACAGAAGATCGGCTTCCGAAGCAAATAGCATTTTTTGCAATACAGAAAGCAACTTGAGAGGTTTTCTCATACAATAAGTGCGTTTATACTGTAGAAAACAGGAGGGGAATTTCTATGGATAAGAAAGTCATTGCAAAGAATTACACCTTTTTGGCCATTATGATCGCAGCGATGGTACTTGGCAGTATCGTTGGCTGGCTGTGGCCGAATGCAAGCGTATTAAAGCCGCTCGGTACTGTATTCATCAATATGATGTTCTGTATCGTGGTACCGCTAGTTTTTGCCTCGATCGCAGGCAGTGTTGCAAGTATGAAGAGCAGAAAGCGTGCCGGCAAGATCATGGGGACGACCGTTGTCACATTCGTGATCACCGGTGCGATCGCAGCTGTGATCATGTTCGTTCTGATGAAACTGTTCCCGCCGGTATTAAGTGCCTGGACGGATCTGCAGGCGGAAGAGATGGGTGAATATGCAACCGTTGCGGATATGATTGTGAACTTCTTCACGGCAAATGATTTTGTCGGTCTTCTGACCAGAAGAGCGATGCTTCCGCTCATCGTATTCTCTGTTTTGTTCGGATTTGCCGTTAATTTAAACGGCGGTGCGGAGACACCTGTTGCGAAGTTTCTGGAAGACCTGACCAAGGTCATGCTCAGATTCGTGCAGATCATCACCTACTATGCACCGATCGCATTTTTCGCGATCTTTGCGGATCTTGTTGCTTCTTACGGCAGCCAGATCACGGAAAGCTACGGCAGGGCGATGCTCGTTTACTATCCGCTTTGCTTTATCTATATCTTTACCGCATTTCCGCTGTTCGCACGGTTTGGCGGCGGCAAGGGCGCAGTGAAGGTGATGTTTTCTCATATCACAAGGCCGGCTGTTGTATCACTCGGAACCTGCTCCTCGGTCGCAACGATCCCGACCAATCTGCAGGAAGCAGAAGAGACAGGCATTTCCAAGGATGTGTCCGAGATGGTCATTCCGCTCGGCGCGACGATGCACATGGATGGATCCTGCTTCTCATGTGTACTGAAGATCGCATTCGTTCTCGGCGTATTTGGCCAGAATCTTGAGTGGAGCCAGCTTCCCGTGATCGTGCTCGTTGCGGTTCTTTCTTCTGTCGGTATGTCCGGTGTTCCGGGCGGCGGCTATATCGGTGAGTACATCATCTGTTCGCTGTTCTTCCCGACACAGATTGAGCTTGCTTTCCCGATCCTGGTAGCGATCGGTAATCTGGTTGACCCGCCGGCAACGATGATCAATGCGGCAGGTGACTACGTTGTATCCTATATCGTTTCCAGATACTGTGACGGTAAGGACTGGCTTCAGAAGAAGCTGGCAGCCTAGGATCTAGAGTTTGCCGATATGGCGGTTATAGAGCATCAGTGCGACACCCATAAATGCGTTCTGGAATTCTCCGCTTGCAAAGCGTGAGACAGCCTCTTTGATCGGGACGAGCGTGCCGGTCAGCACCTCATCATCGTCGAGGTGGCGCATTCCGGTATCGGTCAGCTCCTCCGCCAGATAGAAATGGATCTGATTATGAAACAGAGCCGGATTCGGGTTACATGTTCCGATATGGGTCATCTTCCCGGCTTTATACCCGGTCTCTTCAAGCAATTCCCTGGTCGCAGTGCGAAGCGGGTCTTCTCCCGGATCGCCGATGCCGCCGGGGAATTCTGTTGTGATCCCCTGCATCGCATGGCGCCATTGACGGACCATGACAAAATCGTCTCCGAGTACAGGCAGCACCACGATCCATTCCGGTGCATCAAATGCGTAGTAGTCGCCGCCTATTCCGACGGCGGCTTTTTCTGTCTGCAGTTTCAGCGTAAAGATCGGTGTCTGCAGGACTTCTTTCGTGTTTTCTATGTTCCACCTAAGGTCTTTGTCACTTCTATGTGTTTCTTTCAATTGAGCTGGCTCCTTTCCATGTTTCCTGTCGTATCTGTAGTTTAGTATAACACTGTGCGGATCTGTTCGCGATTGTCATTGACCATTTCCCGGATGGCCCCTATAATCAAAATCATGGAAACGACAAAACGACTATTTGATGAAGATGCCTACCTGCAGACGTTTATGGGAACGGTCGCAAGCTGCAAGGAGGCGGAAGATGAGGCACATAAAGGGCTGTATGCCGTGATCCTTGACAGAACCGCGTTTTTTCCGGAAGAAGGGGGACAGAGCCCGGATACGGGGTATATCGGTGATGCAACGATCTCGGATGTGCAGATCAGGGACGATGTGATCACGCATTATGCCGACAGGCCGCTGCCGGCCGGATCGTCTTTTGAAGGCCGGATCGACTGGGACAGAAGATTTTCGAATATGCAGCAGCATTCCGGCGAGCATATTTTCTCAGGACTTGTATACAGCAGATTCGGATATCACAACGTGGGATTTCATTTGAGTGATCACGTTGTGTCCATGGATTTTGACGGTGTGCTCACGCCGGAAGATGCAGCCGGGATCGAGAAGGCGGTTAACGGTGCGATCTATGCGAATGTGCCGATCACGGTCTCTTATCCGTCCCGGGAAGAAGAGCAGAAGCTGACCTATCGCAGCAAGAAGGAGATCAAAGGACAGATCCGTCTTGTTACGGTCGAAGGGTACGATATCTGCGCCTGCTGCGCACCGCATGTGCACCGCAGCGGTGAGATCGGTATTCTCAAGGTCATGAGCCTGCAGAATTATAAAAAGGGCGTACGCATCACGATCCTTTGCGGATACCGTGCGCTTGACGCGTTCCGTGCGAAGAATGCGATCCTCTCATCCCTGACAGGGATCCTGACGACAGGGGAGGAGGAAACGGTCGCGTCCGTCACGCGTCTGAAAGACGAAGTGCGTGACCTGAAGGGAAAGTGCAATCTTTTAAAGCAGGAACTGCTGCAGAAGAGGCTTTCCGAAGTCCCTGGCGGACAGGAGGATCTCCTCTTTTTTGAAGACGGGATCGAGACGAGTGTGCTGCGTCACATCGTCAACGAAGAGGTAAAGAAACGAAGTGGCTTTGTTGCCGGATTTGGCGGAAACGATGCGTCCGGCTATGCATATATCGCAGGAAGCGTAAAAAAAGACTGCAGGGATCTTTTAAAACATCTGCAGGAAGCGCTCGGCGCAAAGGGCGGCGGAAAGGCGGAGATGATCCAGGGATCCGTTCCGTCAACGAAGGAAAAGATCACCGAGGTCTTTGAGGCTGCCATATGTTCGTAGAGCTATTGATCATCTGTCCCCTGGTCTTTCTGGCGGGTTATGTGGATGCGATCGCAGGCGGAGGCGGACTGATCTCTCTGCCGGCCTATATGATCGCGGGATTTCAGGTCCATGCGGCGATCGCAACCAATAAAGTCAGCTCTTCCATGGGTACGACGATGTCGACGTACCGCTATTGGCATAAGGGATTTGTTTCTTTTCGCAAAGTACTGCCGATCGTTGTTTTCTCATTCTGCGGATCGGCGATCGGTGCGCAGCTTGCACTCCTGATCAGTGATCTTTGGTTCAAGATCCTGATGCTGATCGTACTGCCGCCGCTTGCATATTATGTAACGAAAGAGAAGGATTTTGACAAGCTGCGTATGCCCTATAAAAAGAGCAAGACGTTTGTCTTAACGGCGCTGATCGCATTTGTAATGGGGATCTACGATGGCCTGTACGGGCCGGGGACGGGCACGTTTTTGCTGCTTCTCTTAACGGGAGTCGCACATCTTGACTTAGAGCATGCAAACGGGACGTCCAAGGCGATCAATCTGTCGACGAATTATGCGGCCGCGCTTGTGTTCATATACAATGGCAGGGCGGATATTACGGTCGGTCTGATCGCGGGGGCTTTCAGCATCTTCGGCAATTTTCTGGGCGCACGCCGCTTCGAACGCCATGGCGGCAGATCGGTCCGTCTGCCGATGATCCTGGTGCTAGCGGTACTGTTCATTAAGATCATCTGGGAACTTTGTGTCTAAGGTAAAAGGGGGAGACTATGCATCTTCTTGTATCGGGAATAACTGTCGCAAAAGACGGCAAAAAGACGGCATATGTGCGTCTTGAAGACGGAGAGAACTTTGCGGAAGGGCGCATCCCCGACTGCGTGATCATACGAAACGGCGGCTTTGACGAGACGCAGCTTTCGAAGCTGACTGTCTACATGCACGACCATCTGGATGAGCTGATGGAGCAGGCCGGTGGCGTTAACCCGCTCAAGGCCCTCATGCGGGAAAGCAAAAAGGAGCGCCCGATCGGAGCGGATGGGCGCATCATCATAAAAGAATAGAGATTATTGCAAACAAAAAAGGCTGATCCGTCGGATCGGCCTTTTTTTGATCTGCGTCATGTCGCAGTGATATCACTTCTTGAAGAAATAGTCGCGCGTCAGCTTGCCGGCAACACCCGCCAGTGCGAACAGCGAGATAAAGTTCGGGATCGCCATCAGACCGTTCAGCGTATCTGCGATATCCCATACCACATCAACAGAAAGAACGGAAGCGATGATCGCAACAAGTACGAACAGCATCTGGTAGATCCGGATCGCTTTGCTTCCAAAGATGTACTGTGCGCATCTGGTTCCGTAGAGTGCCCAGCCGATGAGCGTGGAGAATGCAAACAGCATCAGAGAGACCGCAACGAACATGGAAGCGATTTTTGCGCCGAATACCGTTGCAAACGCGGCAGTGATGAGTTCGGAACTGGGCTTGACGCCAAAGTTGATATCGACACCGCTGCAGATGATGCAAAGTGCCGTCATCGAACAGATCACGATCGTATCCGCAAAAACTTCGAAAACACCGAACATACCCTGATCAACGGGAGATTTTGTCTCAGCTGCCGCATGCGCGATCGCCGATGTGCCAAGTCCGGCTTCATTGGAGAAAGCGCTTCGGCGGATACCCCAGATGATCGTTTCTTTTAAGGCAATACCCGCGGCAGCACCGCCGGCTGCTTCCGGTGTGAATGCACCGGTAAAGATCATCCTGAATGCCGGGATGATGTTCTCAGCATGCAAAACGATAACAGTCAGAGCGACAAGGATATAAAGGAGGCACATGAACGGGATCAGCTTTTCGGTAACGGTACCGATCCTCTTGATGCCGCCGAACAGGATCAGCGATACAAGGATGGCAACGATGACACCGGTGACCAGGCTGATCAGTGTCAGGTGCTTCTGCATATCGGGTCGGAAGCTGACGATCGCGTTGCCGATGCTTGATACGATGGAATGAACCTGAGAACCGTTGCCGATCCCGAAGCAGGCAAGTGCCGCAAGGCCGGCAAAAAGATAACCGAGCCATCTCCAGCGCGTGCTGAGTCCGTTCTTGATCGAATACATCGGACCGCCTACCCAGTCACCGTGCGGATCGCGCTCCCTGAAGTGAATGGAGAGCGTAACTTCCGTGTACTTGATGATCATGCCCATCAGGGCGGCGATCCACAGCCAGAAGACGGCTCCGTAGCCGCCAAGAGCGATCGCCTGGGATGTGCCGACGATATTGCCGGTGCCGACTGTTGCCGCAAGTGCGGTCGTGACAGCCTGGAGTGGGGTGACCGCGCCCTCGCCGGCATCTCTTTTATGGAACATGCGCCCGATCGTATGGCGCATGATATAGCCGAATCTGGTAAACTGGATACCCCTGTTCCGGATGGTCAGATAGAGCCCGCCGATGATGGAGCAGGGCAGGAAGATGTAGAGCCATGCGACCGTATTCAGAGTCCCTGTGAAAAAGTCGATAAACGTTTGCATATGTCTTTTTTATTCCTTTCTTATTCTTGGTTTCGACCGTTCTTCCGTGTGCTTGCATTTTTTTTGATACAAGATGCTTCGCGGTGATCGCGGGACGGAAAAAAGACTTTCCTATTATAGCATGAAAAGCCTTGAAAATATAGGCTTTTTTAGATCGATCGCCGCGACCCGATGTGCCCTTGTAAAAAGTTAAAAAAATAACGGTACTGTCAAAAAATAAACGATCACTTTCTTTTGAATACGCACAGTTTTATAATAATTTCATGAAAATAATAATCATTTTCAGATAGGAGGGGTTGCAACAATGAGAAAGGATCGTAAGAATCCAAGTGAAGTGACTGAGCCCATGGTCGCCTTTGTGGCATGTGCCGGTCATGCAGCGGGAAAAGATCGATTCTCCGATACCTGTACGTCCTGCGCAGAAGCGGTGGAGAAGGGCTTTGTGCGCGGTGAATGCAGAAGCGGATGTGTCGGCGTCGGTTCCTGCATCGAATCCTGTAAAAAAGGCGCCATGCGACTCGAGGACGGTCAGATCATCATTGACCGCGATAAATGCGACGGCTGTGGCGACTGTGCCAAAGAGGGCGTGTGCCCGCAGCACCTGATCCGCATGATTCCGGCTGATGCAACAAACTTTATCCCATGCTCATCAACCGAGCCGGATGAAGATGTTGTCAGGGCAACCTGCGGCTACGGCTGTATTGCATGCGGTGAATGTGAGAGAGCATGTCCGGAAGGTGCCGTTACGATTCAGAACAATCACGCGGTCATTGATTATGACAAGTGTGTCGGCTGCGTTGCATGTACAGTCAAATGCAAAAAGAAGATCATCGTAGATACCGAGCATGAACTGCAGGTACTCAAGGATAAGGTCGCATTTGTCCGCTGCAGCGGCGGATCGCGTGCGTCCAAACTTTTCAAGGAACTGGGGATCCAGACCTGCGAAGAAGCTGCAAAGATGGATGCAAAAGAGCTTGGGATCTGCACAACGGGCTGCTGCGGCCAGGGAAGCTGCACCGCTGTCTGCCGTTACGGCGCGATCAGCGTTGTGAACGGGACTGCCGTCGTCGATCCGGAAAAATGTGTCGGCTGCAAGGATTGTACCTATGCATGTCCGAAGCATCTGATCACGATCGTTCCGTACAAAGGCATGAAGCTTGTTCCGTGCTCGTCGACGGATGATTATGAAGATAAAGCCGCTGTCTGCGATTCCGGCTGTATCGGCTGTGAGGATTGCAAAAATAACTGTCCGAACGGCGCGATCTTCATGGAAGAGAAGCATGCCGTGATCGACCCGAACATATGCGAAGACTGCAATATGTGCCAGTACGTCTGCCAGCGCAATGTGATCAAAGAGCAGGAAGTACCGGAGTATATCTTTAAACAGCGCGAAGTACTGGGTCTCGGGGAAGGAGAGTGAGCGGAATGAGAAAACTGAAAACAATGGACGGTAATACCGCTGCGGCTCACGTAGCATATGCGTTTTCCGAAGTTTCTGCAATCTATCCCATCACGCCGTCATCACCCATGGCTGAGAACATGGATGAGTGGGTAGCCCAGGATCGTAAGAATATTTTCGGTGAAAAAGTGAAGATCGTGGAGATGGAGTCCGAAGCAGGCGCCGCAGGCGCAGTTCACGGATCGATCTCCGCAGGTTCCTATACGACGACGTTCACGGCCTCCCAGGGACTTCTTCTGATGATCCCCAATATGTACAAGCTGGCCGGTGAACAGACGCCGACCGTGTTCCATGTGGCGGCCAGGGCGCTTGCATCCCATGCGCTTTCGATCTTCGGGGACCACTCCGATGTCATGGCCTGCCGACAGACGGGTTTTGCGATGCTGTGCTCGAACAGTGTACAGCAGGTAATGGATCTTGCTGCGGTAGCACATCTTGCAACGATCTCCGGCAGGATCCCGATGATGCATTTCTTTGATGGTTTCAGAACTTCTCATGAGTATCAGAAGATCGAAACATGGGACTACGATGAGCTCAAAGAAATGGTCGACTGGAAGGCGGTTAAGGCATTCCGCGAGCGTTCCATGAATCCGAACCATCCGCATTCGATGGGCAGCGCGGAACAGCCAGAGACCTTTTTCCAGCACCGTGAGGCGAGCAACAAGGCTTATAACGAGACGCCGGATATCGTTGCTTCCTATATGGACAAGATCAACAAAAAGATCGGTACGGATTATAAGCCGTTTAATTATTACGGAGCAGAAGACGCGACGGAGATCCTGATCGCAATGGGCAGTGTCTGTGACGCCGCGGAAGAACTGATCGACTATCTGAATGCAAACGGCAAGAAAGTCGGTATCGTGGAAGTCCACCTGTTCCGTCCGTTCTCGAAAAAATACTTTACCGCGGTGATCCCGAAGACCGTAAAGAAGATCGCGGTACTCGACCGTACCAAAGAACCCGGCAGTATCGGTGAGCCGCTGTTCCTTGATGTCTGCTCCGCTCTGCAGGATACGGAATGGTCGAAGTGCGTGATCTGCGGCGGTCGTTATGGACTCGGCTCCAAGGACGTTCAGCCGGGCGACATCCTGGCGGTATATGAGAATCTTTGGAGTAAGAGCCCGAAGCGCGAGTTTACGATCTCGATCACAGATGATGTGACGAACCTGTCTCTTCCGACCACATCCAATCCGGATGTCGCTCCGAAAGGCACCAATGCCTGCAAGTTCTGGGGGCTTGGTGCGGACGGTACGGTCGGCGCGAACAAGAACAGTGTTAAGATCATCGGTGACCATACGGACAAGTACGTGCAGGCTTACTTCCAGTATGATTCCAAAAAATCCGGCGGTGTGACGATCTCGCATCTTCGTTTCGGTGATTCGCCGATCCGCTCGACATACTATGTAAAGCAGGCTGATTTCGTTGCCTGTCACAACAGTGCTTACCTGACCAGATACAACATGGTCGAGGATGTGAAACCCGGCGGTTACTTCCTTTTGAACTGCGTCTGGTCCGATGCGGAGCTTGAAGAACATCTGCCCGCAAAGGTGAAACGCTATATTGCAAACAACAACATCCAGTTCTATACCTGTGATGCCGTTTCTCTGGCAAAGAAGGTCGGACTCGGTGCCCGGAGGACCAATTCCGTTCTGCAGGCAGCTTTTTTCAAACTGGCCAACATCATTCCGATCGATGATGCCGTTCGTTACATGAAAGATGCGATCGAACATACCTATGCGAAAAAAGGGCAGAATATCGTTGACATGAACAATGCGGCGGTGGATGCAGGTGTCCAGAGTGTACACAAAGTTAAGATCCCTGCCTCCTGGAAGAAGGTTGCGGACGATCCCGCACCCGCACTTCTGATCGGCCGTGATCAGTTCACGACAGATTATGTAAACAATGTCCTCGTCCCGACCAATACACTAGCCGGCGATGCGGTTCCCGTATCCGTCTTCCTTGATACGCAAAACGGCATGCTCCCCGCAGGTACATCGGCATTTGAGAAGCGCGGTATCGCAGCCGATCTGCCTCACTGGTGCGGCGGCAACTGCATGCAGTGCAACATGTGCTCGATGGTCTGCCCGCACGGCGCGATCCGTCCGTTCGTCTTAACGGAAGAAGAAGCCAAGAACGTTCCCGAGGCGCGTCCGATGAAGGGCGTCAAAGACAAATACTTCGTGATCGCGATCTCCGCAAAAGACTGCACCGGATGCGGCTCCTGCGCGCAGGTATGTCCGGCGAGAAAGAAAGCGCTTGAGATGCAGCCGACGGATGATGGGTACATGAACGCGGAGCAGGATACGTTCGATTACCTGTTTGCAGACGTCCCGGAAAAAGAGCTGCCGTTTACCGAGGAGACTGTCAAGGGCGTACAGTTCAAGCAGCCGCTCATGGAGTTCTCGGGTGCATGCCCGGGCTGCGGCGAATCACCCTATGCGAAACTGGCAACGCAGCTGTTCGGCGATCGCATGTTCATTGCGAATGCGACCGGTTGTTCCTCCATCTGGGGGTGCTCCGCACCGAGCAGTGCGTATACGGTCAATAAAGAGGGAAAAGGCCCCGCATGGGCAAACTCCCTGTTTGAAGATAACGCGGAGTTCGGCCTTGGCATGGTCGTATCCGTAAATGCCAGAAGGAATGAACTGAAGAGTGCTGTCACGAGGATCGCAAAGAAGGCGGGCGCACCTGCCGACAACTGGCTCTCCTTCATGGAGGATCCGCACGGCTCCAAGGTCTGCGGTGATCTCCTGATCGAAAAGATCAAACCGATGGCGGATAAGGATCCCGATGCACGTTTTATCATGGACAATGCCGATCTTCTCGGCAAGCCTTCCATGTGGATCTTTGGCGGTGACGGATGGGCTTACGATATCGGTTACGGCGGACTTGACCATGTTCTTGCTTCCGGTGAGAATGTGAACGTCCTCGTATTTGATACGGAGGTTTATTCCAATACAGGCGGACAGTCTTCGAAGTCGACACCGATCGGCGCTGTCGCGAAATTTGCGGCCTCCGGTAAGGCCGTCAAGAAAAAAGATCTCGCACAGATCGCGATGGCATACGGATATGTCTATGTCGCACAGGTTGCGATGGGCGCAAATCCCGAGCAGACGCTTCGTGCATTCCGTGAGGCGGAGAGCTACAACGGACCGTCACTCATCATCGCATATGCACCTTGTATCAACCACGGCGTCAAAGCCGGCATGAACAAGTCGATGCTGGAGATGCGTAATGCCGTTCGCGCAGGCTACTGGAATCTCCTCCGGTACAACCCCGCACTTGCCGAGAAGGGTGAAAATCCGCTTCATATCGACAGCGGAAGACCGATCGAAGATTACAGAAACTTCCTGATGGGCGAGGTACGATACAACTCCCTGAAGCTGAAATTCCCGGATCGGGCAGACAAACTGTTCGAAAAAGCCGAGGAGGCTGCTTTGGAACGCTACGATACGCTGAAAACGCGTGAGAAGGCGATGGGTCAGTCCAGGACGGGAGGTGCCGTAAAATGATCAATTATTCGAAGATAAAGAATCCGATGCCGGAACTCGATCCCGAAGTACGCAAAAAGAGTTTTGAGGAATCGGCGACCGGTTATACGGAAGAGATGGCGGTCAGAGAGGCGATGAGGTGCCTGAAGTGCCGCAAGAAGCCCTGCATGATGAAAGGCTGCCCCGTTCATAATCACATTCCGGATTTTATCGGAAAAGTTGCGGAAGGAGACTTTGAGGCGGCATATTCGATCCTGCGTGAGACAACGACACTGCCGGCGGTCTGCGGGCGCGTCTGTCCGCAGTCCAAACAGTGCGAAGGAAGCTGTGTGCGCGGTGTGAAAGGCGAGCCGGTTTCGATCGGCGCGCTGGAACGGTTTGTTTCCGACTGGCATCGTAAGAACTATCCGGAAGAAGAGCGCACGATCCCGAAACCGAACGGTTATAAAGTCGCTGTTGTCGGCGCCGGGCCGGCCGGCCTGACCTGCGCAAAGGACCTTGCCGAAAAAGGATATGAAGTCACTGTTTTTGAAAAGAACAGGAAAGCCGGCGGCGCACTCGTAACGGGTATTCCGGCGTTCCGTCTTCCGAACGAAGTGGTAGACAGAGAGGTCCAGCTCCTTGAAAAGCTTGGTGTGACCATCTGCTTAGAGACGGAGATCGGCAAGAAGCATACCGTGGAAGATCTTTTTGCAAAGGATGGTTTCCATGCGGTATTTCTGGCTAACGGCGCAGGTATCCCGTCCGTGATGGGCATCCCGGGAGAAGATCTGGAAGGTGTCTACCTTGCGGGTGATTACCTAAAGAAGATCAACCTCGACCGGGTTTACGACCCGAAGATGGCAGATCCTTTGCTACATGCAAAGAATATCGCGATCATCGGCGGCGGAAACGTCGCGATGGACGCCTGCAGGAGCGCGGCAAGAAGCGGTGCCAAGAAGGTCTATGTGATCTACAGACGTTCCCGTGAAGAGATGCCTGCATACGGCGTTGAAGTCGATGAGGCGATCGCAGAGGGCGTTGAGTTTATGTATTTGACCAATCCGGTCAAAGTGATCGGAGACAAAAAGGGTCATATCACAGGTCTTGAGTGTGTAAAGATGGAGCTCGGAGAGCCGGATGAATCCGGAAGAAGAAGACCGCAGCCCATCGAAGGGTCCAATTTTACGATCGATGTTGACCGCTGCGTGATGGCGATCGGTACGACGTTCGATAAGTCCTTTACGGATACGTTAAAGAAGGTAAAAGTATCTGACAGAGGCGCGATCCTTGCTAAGGACGACAGTACGGAAACATCGCATCTGGGCGTATTTGCGGGCGGCGATAACGTGACGGGACCCGCAACGGTCATCAAAGCGATGGGAGCCGGCAAGAAAGCGGCTTCCGAGATCGATTACTATCTGCAGAACGGACCGGGACTTCGATAGAAGCAGGCCTTTCGGCAAACATAAGTGATCAGGACGGCTGCTGCACCGACAGAGTGCGGCAGCCGCTTTCTTTGCTCCGGAGCGGTAATGCGTTGTTACAGTTTAACGCTTCGTTGCGTTAAATAAGTAAATTTTCTGTTGCCTTATAAAGCTTCTTTGGAGTAAGATAAAATGAAAACGAATATCAGAAAGGAAGTCTGTTCAATGAAGCAATTGATGTTGGGCAATGCGGCGATCGCGAGAGGCTTATATGAAGCGGGCTGCGGCGTTGCATCCAGTTATCCGGGTACACCGAGTACGGAAGTGACTGAGGAGATTGCAAAATATAAAGAGGTTTACAGCGAGTGGGCCCCCAATGAGAAAGTGGCGATGGAGACGGCATTCGGTGCCTGCCTTGCCGGCAAGAGAAGCTTTTGCGGCATGAAACATGTCGGCTTAAACGTTGCGGCCGATCCGCTTTTTACCATGTCTTATATCGGCGTAAACGCCGGCATGGTCATTCTGGTCGCGGATGATCCGGGCATGCATTCCTCGCAGAATGAGCAGGATTCAAGGCACTATGCAAAGGCATCCAAGATCCCGATGCTTGAGCCCTCCGATTCCGCGGAGTGCCTTGCGTTTGCAAAGCTTGCGTTCGAGATCTCCGAGCAGTTTGATACACCGGTCATTTTAAAGACCTGTACGCGTGTCGCACATTCGCAGAGTATCGTTGAGACATCGGATCGTATAGAGCCGTCGGAACGCAGATACGAGAAGGATATCCGCAAGAACGTTATGATGCCGGGCTTCGCGAAGCTTAAGCACCCGATCGTGGAGCAGCGTACAAAGGATCTTGAAGCATACGCGATGAAGTCACCTGTAAACCGCATCGAGATGGGATCGGGAAAGCTAGGTATCATCACATCCTCGACATCCTATCAGTATGCAAAGGAAGTATACGGCGGCGAGGCGAGCATCTTAAAACTCGGCATGGCATGGCCGATCCCGGCTGACCTCATCAAAGACTTCGCATCCAAAGTAGAGAAGCTGATCGTGATCGAAGAGCTCGATCCGTTTATTGAAGAATTCGTCAGAAGTCTTGGCATTGAAGTAAGCGGCAAAGATCTGTTCCCGTTATGCGACGAGTTTTCTCAGAATCTCCTGGCAGAGAAGCTTGGCAGGGACGTGCCGCAGGGACTTTCCATTGATGAGCCAATCCCGAACCGTCCGCCCGTGATGTGTGCAGGCTGTCCGCACAGAGGGCTTTTCTATGTTTTGTCAAAGAATAAGATCACCGTTTTGGGTGACATCGGCTGCTACACGCTCGGTGCCGCAGCACCGCTGAATGCGGTTGAGACGGTAGAGTGCATGGGCGCTTCCGTAAGTTCCATTCATGGATTTAACAAGGCGCTCGGCGAGGAGAGCGAAGGAAAGACCGTTGCGGTCATCGGCGATTCAACTTTCATGCACTCGGGTATGACGGGGCTTGCCAATATCGCATACAATCAGTCCAATTCGACTGTGATCATCCTGGATAATTCGATCACGGGCATGACGGGACATCAGCAGAATCCGACGACAGGCCTTGATATCCATGGTGATCCGGCCGGCAAGATCGATCTGGAGGCGCTCGTAAAGGCGATGGGCATTCAGCGTGTCCGCATCTGTGATCCGTACGACCTGGCGGATACGGAAGCGGCCGTAAAGGACGAGCTCGCCGCAAAGGAGCCTTCTGTGATCATTTCGAGACGTCCGTGTGCACTCTTAAAGACCGTAAAGCACAAAGGACCGATCGCCTGCGATACGGACAAGTGCAAGAGCTGTAAGATGTGTATGAAGATCGGCTGTCCTGCGATCAGCATGAAAGACGGCAAGGCATGGATCGACAAGACACTTTGCGTCGGTTGCGGTGTCTGCAGCCAGCTTTGCGCATTCGGAGCATTGGAGGGCAAAGTTTGAAAGTAAAACTTTCAAACTTGATTGGCGGCTCAAATAGACATGCAAGCTTGTCTGCTTGAGCCTGGAGGATAAGAATGACTAAGAATATTATGATCGTCGGTGTGGGCGGACAGGGCTCACTCCTTGCGAGCAAGATGCTCGGACGGCTTCTCCTGTCACAGAACTATGATGTAAAGGTATCCGAAGTACATGGTATGAGTCAGCGTGGCGGCAGCGTTGTCACCTACGTTCGCTTCGGAGAAAAGGTGTACTCTCCGGTCATCGACAAGGGGGAGGCCGATTACATCATCTCATTTGAAAAGCTGGAAGCCGCAAGGTGGCTTGGATACCTGAAAAAGGGCGGAAAGATCATCACCTCTTTACAGGAGATCGAACCGATGCCCGTGATCACGGGCGCCGCGGAGTATCCGTCCGATCTGATCGAAAAGATGCAGGCGGCCGGCGCGGATGTGGATGCGATCGACGCACTTTCCCTTGCAGAGGAGGCAGGCAGCGCCAAGGCGGTCAACCTTGTTCTGATGGGACGGCTCTCACGCTATTTTGACGCCCCGGAAGAAGCATGGCAGGAAGCGCTTGAGGCGTGTGTTCCGCCCAAATTTTTGGAACTCAATAAGAAGGCTTTTGCGCTCGGTCGCAACGCCTGATCCAGTGATATGAGGAGAAGACAATGAAAAAATATTATCAGCCGGAGATCGAGACGATGCCGGTAGAAGAGATCAAGAAGCTGCAGAGCGAACGCCTGGTCAAGCAGGTGCAGCATGTATGGGACCATGTGCCGTACTACCGTAAGAAGATGGAAGATGCGGGTGTATCGCCTGATGACATCAAAGGGATCGAGGATCTGCACAAGCTTCCGTTCATGACCAAAGACGATCTGCGGGAGGCATATCCGTTCGGTCTTCTTGCCGTTCCGAAGAGTGAATGCGTGCGCATCCATTCGACGAGCGGTACGACCGGCAAGCGTGTTGTGGCATTCTATACGCAGCATGACGTAGACCTTTGGGAAGATCTCTGCGCGAGAGCGCTGACGGCCGCAGGGGCGACAGAAGAGGATACGGTGCAGGTATCATACGGCTACGGCCTTTTCACCGGCGGGGCAGGGCTTCACGGCGGTTCTCATAAGATCGGTGCGATGACGGTTCCGATCTCCTCCGGCAATACGGAGCGCCAGCTTCAGTTTATGGTCGATCTGGAGGCCAGTGTCCTTTGCTGTACACCGTCCTATGCCGCATACCTTGGAGAAGCGATCGCAGAAAGAGGTTTGCGTGATCAGATCAAGCTGAAGGCCGGCATTTTCGGCGCGGAAGCATGGACGAATGAGATGCGCACTGACATCGAGCAGAAGCTCGGACTCAAAGCCTACGATATTTACGGCCTTACGGAATGCAGCGGCCCGGGCGTCGCATTTGAGTGCGAGGCACAGGATGGCATGCATATCAATGAAGACCATTTCATTGCCGAGATCATCAATCCCAAGACCGGAGAAGTGCTGCAGGACGGTGAGAAGGGTGAACTTGTCTTTACATCGATCACCAAGGAGGCATTTCCGCTTCTTCGTTACAGGACCAAGGATCTCTGCATCCTGAACAGGAAACCCTGTCCGTGCGGCCGTACGCATGTTAAGATGTGCAAGCCGCTCGGCAGAAGCGACGATATGCTCATCATCCGCGGTGTCAACGTATTTCCGTCTCAGATCGAGACTGTTCTCTTAAATGAGGGCATGACACCAAATTATCAGATCATCGTAGACCGCGTGAACAACACGGATACTTTTGATATCAACGTGGAGATGTCGGCAGAGATGTTCTCTGATGACCTCTCCAAGGTAACGAATAAGGAAAAAGAGCTTGTTGCGGCACTGAAGACGATGCTTGGCATCCAGGCCAAGGTACATCTTGTCAGCCCGAAGACCATTGAGCGGAGTGAGGGCAAGGCAGTGCGCGTGATCGACAAGCGCAAACTGTACGGTGTGTAGAAATGGAGGGAACGGCAATGACAGTAAAGCAGATATCGGTTTTTATCGAAAACAGAAGCGGCGGCCTGCGGGAAGTAACTGATCTTCTTGCTGAGGCACAGGTTGACATCCGTGCCCTTTCCATCGCTGAGACAGCGGATTTCGGTATCCTGCGTCTAATCGTCAACGATACGTTTAAGGCAGCCAATGCACTGAAAGAGAGCGGGATCGTTTATTCGGTGACAGATGTTCTTGCAATCTCCGGTGAGGACAAGCCGGGAAGCATGGCAAGAGTTGTGGATGCGCTTGCAGATGCAGGTATCAGCTTAAATTATGCATATGCATTTTTTACCAAAAGCAAAGAGACGGCAGTGCTTGTCGTTCGTGTGGAGGATATCCCGGGCGCTCTTAACGTGCTGAAGATCCCCGGCATTAAGATCCTCTCCGAAGAGGAGATCCACGAGCTGTAGTCTGAAAACAAGCGTTGATCGACATATGGCTGCAAATTGATATTGATCTGTGAATGAATCCGGAAGGCCGAAAAGAACGGTCTTCCGGATTTTTTTGTTTGAATTGCAAGAAATTCGAGAGCACGTTTTGTGCAGCTCCTACAAGAATTGTTTTTCTTGTTTGATCGTGTTGACAGTTCTGCATAATTGCGTTAATGTATTAACAGCGTTAAGCAATTAACTCCGATAAACAAATGAAGAGGAGACAGCAATGGGCGAAGTGATCGTTTCAATGGAACATATAACGAAAGTTTTTCCCGGCGTGAAAGCACTCGATGACGTCAGCTTCGAACTGAAAAGCGGTGAAGTGATGGCGCTTTTGGGGGAGAACGGCGCCGGAAAATCAACTCTTATGAAGATCCTGAGCGGCGTCTATCAGAAGGACGGCGGGACTCTTAAGATCATGGGCCGAGAGTATGACAGCCTGAATCCGGGGCAGGCGCTTTCTGCCGGCGTTGCCATCATTCATCAGGAACTGAACATGTGCAAGGATCTGAGCGTTGCGGAGAATATGTTTCTCGGAAGAGAACATGTGAACGGGATCATGCTCAATAACGCGGAGATGGAACGGATCGCCGGAAAGTATCTGGATGATCTGGGCGTAAACATCGACCCGCAGGAGACAGTTGGCAACCTTCCTGTCAGCAAACAGCAGATGATCGAGATCGCAAAAGCGCTTTCCGTTAATGCAAAGATCCTGATCATGGATGAGCCTACATCCGCGCTTACATCAAGAGAGATCAAGGAACTTTTTGCAATCATCAGGCAGCTGAAAGAACAGGGATGCGGCATCGTCTATATCTCGCATCGACTGGAAGAGCTTGCACATATCACTGACCGTGTGACGATCATGCGTGACGGGAAGTATATTACATCCGGTGATTTTCAATCTTTTACGATGGATGAGATCATCGCTAACATGGTAGGTCGGGAGATCAAGGAAAAGTTTCCGCGTGTCCACTGCGAGAAGGGCAGGAAGATCTTTGAGGTCCGCGGACTGAACGCGGGCAAAAGCGTCAGAGATGTCAGTTTTTCCCTTTATGAAGGCGAGATCGTCGGATTCGCCGGCTTGATGGGAGCAGGCAGAACGGAGACGACGAGAGCGATCTTCGGTGTAGATGCCAAGGAAAGCGGGACGCTGTATTTGGATGACCGTGAGATCAAGATTAACGATCCGATGGATGCAATCAGAGCCGGGATCGTTCTTGCGCCGGAAGATCGCAAGAAGGACGGCCTTTGTACAAAGCTTACGATCCGCGAGAACATCGCGCTTCCGAATCTGGATATCATATGCGGCAAGAGCGGCGTGATCAACAGAAAGAAAGAGACGGAGATCTGCGAAGAGGCGGTTCGAAACTTCTCGATCAAAACACCCGGTGTTGATATCGATGCCGGGAACCTCTCCGGCGGCAACCAGCAGAAAGTCGTTGTCGGAAAGTGGCTTGCCCGCAATTCGAGAGTTGTCATGTTTGATGAGCCGACGCGAGGGATCGATGTCGGTGCCAAGGTAGAGATCTATCATCTGATGAACAAACTGAAACAACAGGGTATCGCTGTTATGTTTGTATCGTCTGAGATGCCTGAAGTCATGGGGATCGCGGACAGGATCATCGTTATGTGCGACGGGCGTATAACGGGCGAGCTGACGGCGGAAGAAGCAACACAGAATGAAATACTGAAATATGCGACACAATTTGAGAGCAAGCTGTAAACGGAGGACTGGGAAGATGAAAACTGGTAAAACCGGTGTATTAAAAAGAATCATGCGTATGAAAGGGATGGGCGCGGCGCTCACGGCATTTGTCGGACTGATCGTGATCTATGCGGCATTCGGTTTTATGAATCCGATGGTTTTTTCGGGACAGAACATTCTGAATCTGCTGCGATCCATGTCTAAATACCTGCTGATCGGTATCGGGCAGAGCTATGTTATGATCACCGGCAACATCGATCTTTCTTTGGGATCGATCGCCGGTATGAGTGCGATGATGACAGCGACACTGATGACGCTCGGTGTCAATCCGATCGTGGCAATGCTGATCACGCTTGTTTTATGTCTTGCAGTCGGTCTTGTGAACGGTTTGTTGGTCGGCAAGTTTAAACTGCCGCCCTTTATCGCGACACTTGGTACGATGTTCATTGCAAGAGGTGTTGCCTATATCGTCAACGGAAACCGCAATACCGACAACATCGGTATCACGCTGGGCAAAGATGTAGCCGACGGATTTCAGAACTTTTTCTATTACGGAAAAGTATTGGGACTGTTCAATACGTTCTGGATCGCGTTTATCATTTTTGTCATCTGCTTCTTTATCTTGTCCAAGACAAGAACAGGCCGTCATATCTATGCGATCGGTTCTAACGTTGAGGCAGCCAAGCTTTCGGGCGTGAATGTAGTTAAGACAACGGTTAAGGCGTATCTGATCAGCGAGTTCTGCGGCGCGATCGTCGGCTTTATCCTTTGCGCTCAAGCCGGAATGGGTAACATGGAAGCCGGAAACGTTTATGAGATGTACGGCGTTGCGGCAGGCGTTATCGGCGGTGTATCACCGCTCGGCGGATCAGGGATCCTGCTTGGAACATTTGCCGGCGCAGCTGTGTGGCAGACACTGGAAAACGGCTTGAACATGATCGGCGCTCAGGTCGGCATCCAGAGGATCGTTATCGGTGTGATGGTCGTTGCGGCAGTTCTGGTGTCTGTTCTTAGAGGTAAGAAGAAAGCGTAGTATTTTTCATCGTGAAATGCCAGCGCGCGGCATGGAACGGTGTGAAATAAAAGGAAGGATGTTTTTTAAAACAAAAGGAGGAACTATGAGTAAAAAGTTATTGGCAATCGTATTGGGAACGGTTATGACAATGTCTTTATTGGCAGGCTGCGGATCAGCCGCACCGGCCGCTGAAGCACCCAAGGAAGAAAAGCAGGAGGCGGCTGCAGAACCTGCACCCGCTGCGGAAGAGCCGGCGAAAGAGGCTGAAGCAACAGGCGATGTTAAGATCGCACTGATCACAATGGATTCGATCGATCAGCACTGGGTTACCCTGAATGAAGGCGCTCAGGCTGAGGCAAAGGCAGAAGGCGTGACGGTAGATTTCATGTCTCCCGACACAAAGGATGACTCCAAGCAGATCGAATGCGTGAACAACGCAGTTGCAGGCGGCTATACCGCGATCATGGTGGCGGCAAACGGTCCGGACGCTATTTCCGGCGCTTTGAATGAAGCTGCTGCTGCAGGGATCAAGATCGTTTATGTTGACTCCCCGGCAAACGTTCCCGCAGAGGCTACCTTTGCAACGAACAATGAAGCTGCAGGCAAGACAGCAGGCGAAGAAATGCTCAAAGAACTGGAAGCAAAAGGGATCACAAGCGGTGATATCGGCATCGTAAACGTAAATGCTTCCACACAATCAACGGTAGACAGAGAGAACGGTTTCAGAAGTGCGTTTGAAGGAAAAGGCTTTAACATCCTCGAGACACAGTACTGTGACGGTGATGCCGCTAAGGCACAGTCTATCGCAGAAAACTACATCACACAGGGTGTTGTCGGCATCTTTGGCGCAAACGAAGGCTCTACGACCGGAACAGGTAATGCGATCAAAGCATCCGGAAACGAGATCGTTGGTGTTGGTTTTGACAAATCCGACTCGATCAAGAATCTGATCGTTGACGGACATCTGCTTTGCACGATGGCGCAGAACCCGGATGTTATGGGTAGTGAAGGTGTTAAGGCCTGCGTGAAGGCAGTAGGCGGCGAAGACCTTGGCGGTAAAGTGGTCGATACCGGTGTTACGGTTCTGAATAAGGATAATATTCAGTAAGTCGGCTTAGCGCAGATTGAGCATGTATGTGCCGGCAGTGTGGATCACATTCATATTGCCGGCGTTTTTAAAGCGTTACTTGAAGAAACAAAAGCTTGTTGAGACATTATTGACAGGAGATCGGATCGACTTTAATATTTAAAATTGTAAAAGAGTTAAACCATTTACACTGTTAATTTATTAAAACATTGTTGGAAACGGATATTGATCTATGGCTAGAAAATTCGCATCAGGTAGCAACAACAGTGACCTTACCGAAATGAACAGATCCGCGATCGTGAAGATCCTGCAGCAGAAGGTTTGCTCCAGGGCCGAGATCGCGCGGATCACCGGATTGACGCAGGCGTCGATCACGAAGATCACGGCTGTACTCATCGAGATGGGTATTGTTTCCGAAGTGGGGATCATAAAGGGAAACGGAAACAGAAGATCGATCGGTTTGAGGCTCAATGCTGAGGACAAGCAGGTGATCGGTGTTAAGTTTTCCCGCCAGCGGTTTTCCATCGGTGTTTTTGATATTTCCGGAAAGCTGTATACCTTGCGTCAGACGGATTTCAGATCGGAGCAGGGAACGCGAGAAGTTTTGGAGGATATAAAGCGTCAGATCGGTGACATGTTGAAAGAGCATGAAAATGTTGTTGCCATCGGGATGGCTGTACCGGGACCGTATTTTCGTGAAAAAGGGCGTATCGCGCTTGTTACGACGATGCCCGAATGGCATGATATCAATTTCAAAGATGAGTTCAAGGGTGTGTTCGATAAGCCGCTGTTTATCGAACAGGATGCGAATGCGGGTGCACTTGCCGAATGGTGGTTCGGTAATCACGCAAGGCCGATCAGTACTTTGGCTTATCTTCTGGCAGGAGACGGTATCGGCTCCGGGATCGTGGACAATGGAAATCTGCTGCTCGGCATGAAGGGCATTGCCAGTGAGATCGGACATATGAGCGTGGATGTAAACGGCCCGAAATGTGAATGCGGCAATCACGGATGCCTGGAACTTTACTGCTGTGTGCCGGCGCTTTTAAATCTTGCAGAGCGAGAGATGAAAGGCTTTGATAAGCGGAACTTTCAGAATAAATCCGAAGCATGTGAATATGTATTTGGTGAGGCAAGAAAAGGGAATGAAGCGGCGGACAGAGTCGTAAAAGAGATCGCCAGATATTTGGGATACGGGTGTATCAATATCATGAACGCTTATAATCCGGACATCATCGTGATCGGTGACCTTTTGTCCAAAGGCGGGGATCTGCTTCTTGATACGATCATAGAGACCGTGGAGTCAAGACTGATCCCGGAAGTGTATGAAAAGGTGCGGATTGAGATGTCACGGCTGAGCGTTAACCCTACTTTGCTCGGTGCAGCGGCGATCGCAACGGACAGGGTCCTTCGAAAGCCCAGCGAGTACCTGGTTCAGACGGAACATAGCTGATGCAAGTCGGTTCAATAATAACAGCGGAGGATGATAACGTGAACAAAACTCTTGATGTAGTCGGTTTGGGAGAACTTCTGATCGACATGACTATGAACGGAATTTCGGGCCAGGGGAATGCTCTTTACGAGGCAAATCCGGGCGGAGCACCCTGCAATGTTCTTGCGATGCTGGAAAAGCTTGGCCATAAGACGGCATTTATCGGAAAAGTCGGTGATGATATTTTCGGCCATGAACTGAAGGCAGTGCTTGAAGAAGTGGGGATCGATCCGAAAGGGCTTGTAGTCGATCCGGATGTCCGTACGACACTTGCTTTTGTAAAAACGTTTGAAGACGGCGATCGTGATTTTTCATTCTATCGCAATCCGGGCGCTGATATGATGCTCGGTAAGGCAGATGTGAATACAGATCTTATCCATTCTGCGCGTGTTTTTCATTTTGGCACTTTATCGATGACGCATGAACCGGCCAGAGAGGCAACGCTTTTCGCTTTGCGTGAAGCAAAGGAGGCCGGCGCAATCGTATCATTTGATCCGAACCTCAGAGAGCCCCTGTGGGACTCCCTGGATGAGGCCCGCAAGCAGGTTCTGCAGGGACTTTCATTTTGCGACATACTTAAGATTTCGGATAATGAGATACAATGGCTTACCGGCATTGAAGATTACACAGAGGGAGTTAAGTGGATATTCGACCGCTACGAGATTTCTCTGATCACAGTATCTTTAGGTAAAAGCGGCAGTATGGCCTTCTATAAAGAGGAACCGAAGAAAGCGGAATATATAAAAGCAGAAGCGGCTCCGTTCCTGCAGGAGAACACGATCGAAACGACAGGGGCGGGCGATACGTTCGGCGGCTGCATACTTCATTTTATCCTGCAGAAGGGACTTCGGGGGCTTACAGAAGAGGACCTGTCTGAAATGCTTACATTTGCGAATGCTGCGGCATCGATCATTACGACCAGAAGAGGGGCGCTACGTGTTATGCCGTCTCTCGGTGAGATCAATGATCTGATCAGAAACGGCTAGGATCATAATCGTCTCTCTATCAGAAAAGAGACATGAATGAAAAAATATGAAATAGATACAAATGAAAACAAGGAGTTTTTAAAGACGTTACGCAATGACCTGCTTTCGTTCGGTCACAGGTTCCCTTCGGAAAACGGCAGCGCGTATTATCTGGGCGACGACGGCAGCCCGTGGATGGACAGACCGCGTGAGACGTGGATAACCTGCCGTATGGCACATGTTTACAGCATGGGAGAGATCCTTGGGCATAAAGGGAGTAAGCAGCTTGCGGAAGATGCGATCCGCGGTCTTCTCGGCGAATTGCATGATGAACAAAACGGTGGCTGGTATGCAGGCGTTACCAAGGACGGAGATCCGCTTCCGGACAAAATGTGCTACGCGCACGCTTTTGTGATCCTGGCGGCATCCTCGGCCAGCCTGATCCATGTAGGCGGTGCGGATGAGCTCCTGAAACAGGCAATCGAAGTATACGATCGCTATTTCTGGGATGAGCGGGAAGGCATGGCGGCAGATACGTGGAATACGGAATTTACCGTGCTTTCCGACTACAGGGGCATCAATTCCAATATGCACTCCGTGGAAGCGCATCTGGCGGCCGCTGATGTCCTTAAGGATGAACGGTACCGGATCAGAGCGGGCAGGATCATCGATCATGTCATCAAATGGGCAGGAGAGAATAAGTGGCGCATTCCCGAGCATTTTTCCAAGGATTGGAAGCCTGATCTGATGCTCAACCGTGAACGCCCCGCTGATCCGTTCAAACCCTTTGGGGCTACGCCCGGACATGGTATCGAGTGGGCGAGACTGATCGTGCAGTATGCACTTTCCGCACACCGCGATCAGAAGAAGATACGCGAAGAATACATAGAAGCTGCGTCTAACCTGTATGATCGCGCCATTCGAGACGGCTGGTTTGCAGACGGTGAGCCGGGCATCTGCTACACGACCGACTGGGAAGGAAAGCCTGTTGTGCATGACAGAATGCACTGGACGCTTGCGGAAGCGATCAATTCATCGGCAGTGCTGTACCGGATCCTGGGGACGGAGCGATATGCAAAGGATTATGCAATGTTCATGCAGTATCTGGATGAAAAGGTGCTCGATCATGAAAAGGGATCGTGGTTCCATCAGCTTGATCAAAATAACAGACTGACAGGTACGGTATGGCCCGGTAAATCCGATCTGTACCATGCATTTCAGGCAACGCTCATTCCGTACAGCAAAGACCAGGCGGTGTCTGTTACACCCGCCTTACTACTGTAATGCGTACTATATGACCCGAAAATCGGCAGGTTCCGGTTTTCGGGTTTTTGTTTGTCCGACATTTCTGCAGAGGCTGGCAAAAATGTCGGATTTTTGTTATAATCATCGTTAGGAGACTATTATGGACAGACAATGGCTGATCAATCCGCGCCTTGGTTCGATCGATGAACAGGCTGCTCTCGCAGAGCGATACGGCGCGCGATTTGAATTTCATGAATTCTATTTCCCGCAGATCTATGAAGATGAGGATGCGGTCAGAACAAGGATCGAACGTTACAATGCGCTGGACAGAGAGCACGGGCATGATACGCTTCACGGTGTATTCTTCAGCGTTGATCCCGGCAGCATGGACACTGTCGTGCGTGAACACAGCCAGAAGCTGATGATGCGATCAATGGAGATCGCATCCGCATTATCGTGTCGCGGCGTTGTGTTTCACTCTGCGCTCATTACGGGCCTCAACACACCCGTATATTTAAATGAATGGATCGATAGCTATTCTGCCATGATGCGTAAGCTTTGTGAGGCATATCCGCATATGAGCGTCTGGACAGAGAATACGACGGAGCAGGAACCGGATAATCTTGTGAAGCTCGCGGAGCTTATGAAGGATGTACCGAATTTCGGTCTCTGCCTTGATTACGGGCATGCGCTTCTTACGACGACACCGATCGAAGTATGGGTGAAGGCAATGGCGCCTTATGTGTGTCATATGCACATGAACGACAACGACTTGAAGTCTGATCTGCATCAGGCACCGGGAGACGGAAAGGTCGATTATAAAGAGTGCTTCCGCCTTCTGGAAAAGTACGATATCAATACACCGATCCTGCTTGAGATCGAGGGATTAGAGCGGCAGGAACGCGGATTACGTTATCTTTCTTCTTTGAAGATATAAAATATCGGGTGATATTTAACTTACATCAGGTTGAAAAAACTTGGTAAAATAAAAACGGAAACAGTTTGGAGGGTTGTCTAAAGAAAGTGGATAGGTGATTGGATGTTTGAAAAAGGTGCTATGATCATTTATGGCAGCAATGGGGTATGCAGAGTTGAAGAAGTAAGCGAGATGGATCTTACGGGTTCCGGGAACAGCAAACTTTACTACACGCTTTCGCAGATCGGTCGTGCGGGAGGTCGTATCTATACGCCTACGGATAACGAGAAAGTAGTCATGCGTCCTGTTATGTCCAGAGACGAGGCGCTCAGCCTGATCGATGAGATCGAAGAGCTGGATGTTCTGACGATCATTTCCGAGAAAACGCGTGAAGCGGAGTATAAGGAAGCGATCCATAAATGCGATCCGCATGAGTATGTCAGGGTTCTGAAAACGATCCATGTCCGTATGCTGGAGCGTATTGCCGAGGGCAAGAAAGTTACGGCGCTTGATGAGAAATATTATGCATTGGCGGAAAAGAATCTTGTCAGTGAACTGGCGGTTGCGCTGGGAATGGAGCAGAATGATGCGCGTACGTGTGTGGTCACACGTGTGGGCGGATTGCTTGAGGCCTGACCGTTTGGGACATCATTCAGTATAAAGCGTATAAAAAGCCTCCCGACGTATCGGGAGGCTTTTTCATGCGTATTCTGTCGGAAACGTTATGCCATGAATGACACGAGCTCTTCGACCGGTTTGCGTTTCGGTGCTGTCGGCTCTTCGTCCGGATAACCGATCGGAATGAGAGCGATCACATCGCGATCTTCAGGAAGATTTAAAAGCTTTGCTGTTTTTTCGGGATCAAAGATACCCATGATAACGCTGCCGATCCCTTTCTCGTATGCTGCAAGGCAGAATGCTTCGCTTGCAACACCGGCATCATACATCTGCCAGCCGCCTTCACGTATCGTGGAGTATGAGCCGTCTCGCTCAAAACCGGAACGGTTTTTGATGATCGTTACGGCGATCAGCATCGGCGCATTCTTCATGATCTCGCCATTGTGAGGATAGGCATCCGTACATGTGTCTGCGACTTTGTCTTTCAGAGCGCCCTCTAACGCAATATAGCGTGTGATCTGCGTATGCTTCCAGCTGGGTGCGTAGGATGCGGTCTCAACGATCTCACCAAGGAGTGCATGATCCACCTTGTCGGATTTGAATTTACGGATACTTCTGCGTCCTTTAATGCATTCTTTTGCTGTCATATGATAACCTCCCGTGATGTTTAGTAATACCTTTTCGTGTAACATCATCATAGCATAGCAATACAGCAAAAGACAATGGTATAATACAACTTGGAGTGGGATATTATGACAGAAACAACAAGTGTTATTGAATTAATGAACAACGAGATCATGACCTATGAGGAAGCCCGCGCATATTTTGACGCAATGAAAGGCCTGGGGAGCGTACCCGGTCTGGACAGCATCAGACGTTTGCTTCATGCGCTCGGTGATCCGCAGCAGGATCTTTCCGTTATCCATATTGCAGGGACGAACGGGAAGGGCAGTACGGCGGCCTACATAGCATCTGTGCTCAAGGCAGGCGGATATCGTGTGGGACGTTTCCATTCGCCCGCTGTCTTTCATGAACTGGAGACGATCCGTATCGGTGAGAAGAATATATCCAAGTCTGATTTTACGAAAGGAATGGAAGAGATCCGTAAAGCATGCGTTACGATCACGGGATGCAATTATGCACACCCCACCGTATTTGAAGCGGAGACGGCTCTGGCGCTTTGGTATTTTCGGAAAGAAAATTGCGACCCTGTCATTCTTGAGGTTGGGATGGGCGGACGTCTTGATGCGACCAATGTGATCGAAAAGCCGCTGGTATCCGTTCTGACTTCGATCAGCATGGATCATATGGCGTTTCTTGGAGATACGCTTGCGCAGATCGCTGCTGAAAAAGCAGGCGTTATTAAAAAGAGCTGCCCTGTTGTATCGACCTTGCAGCAGGAAGATGCCATGCAGGTGATCACAGATACCTGCATGGCGCGCAGTGCCGCGTTATACCTTGCCGATCCAGCGCTAGCCACATCGGTAAAACGTAATTTAACAAAACAGAAATTCGTCTATAAAGGGATGAAACTGGAGACGATGCTTCTCGGCAATTATGAGATCGAGAATGCCGTGACGGCGCTTCTTACGATCGACGTTCTTAAGACGCTCGGATATCCCGTTTCGGATGCGCGCATGCAAAAGGGGATCCGTGATGCCGTGTGGCCGGGCCGCTTTGAAGTGATCGGCCGAAAACCTCTTTTTATCCTCGATGGGGCCCATAATCCGGATGCTGCGGCAAAGCTTCTGGAGACCCTGAACTTTCATTTTACAAACAAAAAGATAATCACTATAATAGGAATGTTGAAGGACAAGGAATGCGAGAAAGTAGCGGAGATCCTCTCCGGCGCATCATCACATGTTGTGACCGTTACGCCGCCGCATAATCCAAGGGCACTTCCCGCATATGAGCTCGCGCTTCTGGTCCGCCCGCATCAGTCGATGGTGACAGCGGCGGACAGTATTCAGGAAGCGGTTGAGCTTTCCTATCTGATGGCCGGAAAGGACGATGTGATCCTCGCCTGCGGTTCTCTTTCCTATCTGAAAGAAGCAAAGGGATGGGCGCAGGCACACGATCGTTTTGGGAGTGATACGCATGGTAGATCAAGAGAAGATTAAAGAAGGCGTTCGCCTGATCCTGGAAGGGATCGGCGAGGATCCGGGCCGGGAGGGCCTGAAAGAGACCCCGGATCGGATCGCCCGTATGTATGAAGAGATATTCGAAGGGATCGGCCGGGATGCATCCGACCATCTGTCCAAGCGCTTTACGGCACCGGATAACGGGATTGTGCTTGAAAAGGATATCGTTTTTTATTCCATGTGCGAGCATCATCTGCTTCCGTTCTACGGGAAAGCACATGTGGCTTACATACCTGACGGGAGTGTCGTTGGACTCAGCAAGCTGGCACGTACGGTTGAGGTGTTCGCAAAACGCCCGCAACTGCAGGAACGGATGACTTCCGAGATCGCAGAAGCGATTATGACAGAACTGTCACCTAAAGGCGTTATGGTCCTTGTAGAGGCAGAGCATATGTGTATGACGATGCGCGGCGTACGCAAGCCCGGCAGTAAGACGGTAACGGTGAAGTGTCTGGGACAGTTTCGTGAGGAGAGACTGCAGGATCGATTTTACGAAATGCTTCGAAGAGGTGAGTGATCATGAAGATTGGCAACAGGGAATTTGACTTGGAGCATGATGTATATATCATGGGGATCCTGAACATGACACCGGATTCGTTTTCGGACGGCGGCAGGTATCTTGATAGAGAACAAGCGTTATTTCATGCGGAACAGATGTTAAATGAAGGCGCATCCATTATCGACATCGGGGGTGAATCTACACGTCCCGGTTCGAAGCCGCTTTCGGATGAAGAGGAGATGGAACGTGTCCTTCCGATCATCGAGGCCATCAAATCGAGAATTGACATTCCGATCTCTCTTGATACGTACCACAGTAAGACGGCGGAAGAGGGCATCCGGCTCGGTGTCGATCTGGTGAATGATATTTACGGGCTGATGTATGACGGAACAATGGGACCGGTGGTCGCAAAGTATGATATCCCGTGTGTCCTCATGCAGTATTTTGACTATACGCTTGAGGAGATGATGCAGACAGCGGATGATGCAGGCATCTTACGCGATCGGATCATTCTGGATCCGGGTATCGGCTTTGGAAAAACCACAGAGCAAAATCTGCATTTAATCTGCCATCCGGATGCGCTTGCGTCCTATCATCTGCCGATGCTTTTAGGTGCATCACGCAAATCCGTGATCGGTAATGTGCTCGGTATCCCGGTGGAGGAGCGTCTTGCTGGAACGGTCGCATTGACCACGGCAGGCGTACTGGCGGGATATTCGATCATCCGTGTCCATGATGTAAAAGAGAACTATGAAGCGGCGAAGCTTGCACTGGCAATGAAAAATGCCTGAACGCTTTGGCCGGGTCGTATGACCGGAGTGTGATTATGCAAAAAAGCATGACTGATGAAATCAAGATCGAGGGGCTTGTGATCTTTGCCCATCACGGCGTGTATCCGGAAGAGACGAAGCTTGGCCAGACATTTATCGTCAATGCCACGCTGTTTACGGATACGAAAGCGGCCGGGTACTCGGACGATCTGACGCAGTCTGTAAACTACGGGACTGCATGCAGCGAGATCTACACCTTTCTGACTGAACATACGTATAAGCTTTTAGAGGCGGCGGTAGAACACCTAGCGGCACATCTTCTGCACAGGTTTCCGCTGATCGGCGGCGTGACGCTGGAATTGAAAAAGCCGGGCGCACCGATCCGTTATCCGTTTGACTGCGTATCCGTGAAGATCCACCGCGAGTGGAAAGCGGCGGCGATCTCATACGGCTCCAACATGGGGGATAAGAGAAGATATATAGAAGAAGCGCTCCGTGCGATCGAAGCGGATGAGAATATCCGGAACGTCAGATGTTCCGAACTCATTGAAACGGAACCGTACGGCGGTGTTGAGCAGGATGTCTTCTTAAACGGCGCTGCTGTTTTGGAGACGCTTTACGATCCGGAAGAGCTGCTTCATTTTCTCCAGAGCCTCGAACAGAGGGCCGGGCGCGAGAGGCTCGTTCACTGGGGACCGCGGACGCTCGATCTGGATATCGTATTTTACGAAGAGGAAGTGATCCGTTCGGATGATCTGATCGTGCCGCATATCGATATGCATAACCGCGCGTTCGTGCTTGAACCGCTCTCGCAGGTAGCACCGGGCTGGATCCACCCGATCTATGGGAAAAGCGTGACGGCGCTGCTTGATCGTTTGAATGAACAATAGATACAAAAAAGCCCTTCGCTTCAGGAATGCAGCGGAGGGCTTTCATTATGCGCTAATCTTCTTCCGCCTGCGCAACGACCTTGGCCGCGGCACTGAAGGTGCCAAGCTGCAGCATGCCGTTTGCAGGGACTTTGTAGACTGGAGCCGGTTCGTCGAATGCATTGAAGTAGACGTATTTTGACGTTACATTGATGTTCTGGTAGACGCCCGGACTTACGATCTCGGCTTCGCCGCCGTTAATGGGCACACGTTTCAAAGCCGGTGAATCTGTCTTGCCGGTCTGGTAATAGATATAATCGTCCGAGAGGTTATAGAGCTCGCAGTACTCCGGAACGAGCTCTTCAACAGACTTATCGGACAGATTGAAACGGCTGATATGATAGCCCTGTTCCACATCGATAAAATAGATGTAGTTGCCACGGTTCTGCGGCATGTAGCAGTTGTGCGGATAGATCGGCGCCGAGAACCCGGATTCCGCATTCAGCGTACGCAGGTAATGATCATTCCCGGTTCCCTGATAGTAGATCGTGGTCCCGATCATGCAGGAAGGATTGATCGCCGTATCGGCAATGTCCTTTTCATCTTTGCCAAAGACGGAGATACTCTTCAGATGCGTACCGGTCTTTGTTGCATAGTCCTGAAAATAGATCCGGTTGCCGATCATCTGCATGGCCGGCACATTGCATCTTTTGATACAATCTGCCCGGTTTCCTTCCGAATCGATCCGATAGATCCCGCTCGTTTTAAAGATCGCCGTTGTGAAGTCCATGTTGGCGTCTGCCAGCGACTGATAGTAGAAGACAAGATCGCCTGCCGCATTGAGCATATATGCCTGCGACTTGGAGAGCTTCATGATCTCTGTTTCGTTGGGGAGCATCCGGTAGAGTGCATTGTGATCGTACGGATTGGAAAAGAAAACGTACTTGTCGCTCTCGGCAAAAAGTCCGCCGTTATACAGATTCCCGGCGCTGTTTCCGACCGTGTCGGGCGGATTTTCCGGCACATACTGACTGTATTTGGAATATACGATCGCACCGATGATCCCAAGGATCATAACGGCAGCCAAAACGTATTGTATGATCTTCTTCATTTCTGAAGTCCCCCTTCTGTTTTATTATAGACCTTAATCCGCTGTTTTGAAAGGCATAAAACGAGCCGTGAACGCTTGCACGGTGTCTGTAGATGTACTAAAATGAACGGTAAATAAAGGGTTTTCGAAAGGACAGATACAATGGATCTTAAGACCTGCAGAGAGCAGCTGGATGTGATCGACAAGCAGCTGGTCACGCTCCTTGAAGAGCGGATGAAGATCTCCGCGTTTGTGGCGGAGGATAAGCTCAGGACCGGTAAGCCCATCCTTGATCGCGAGCGCGAAGAGCAGAAACTTGACGCGGTGGAAGAGATGACCGAAGGAGCTTTGCATAAAGCGCCGATGCGATCGATCTTTACAGAGATCATGAGAAGCAGCAGAGAACTGCAGGAGGCATGGCAAAAAGGAGAGAGGTAATGGCTGTTAAGACTTTTGCCGCGATCGATGTCGGCTCATACGAACTTTCCATGAAGATCTTTTCCTTTTCCACAGGAACGGGGATCAAGGATATCGATCATTTGCGCCATCGGATCGAACTCGGTACGGAGACGTATACGATGGGCAAGCTTTCCGTCGAGAAGGTTGACGAGCTCTGCCGTGTACTTTCGGAGTTTGCCGACGTGATGAGATCCTATAAGGTCTCCGATTACGTGGCATATGGAACGAGTGCGATCCGCGAGATGAAGAACAGAAAGATCATTCTGGATCAGATCGAAAAGCGGACGGGTATCCGTATCGAGGTGTTAAGCAATTCCGAGCAGCGTTTCCTGGACTGCAAATCGGTTGCGTTTAAGGGAGACCGTTTCCGGAAGCTTGTGGCAAAAGGGACCGCGGTTGTTGACATCGGCGGCGGCAGCATTCAGATCTCGCTTTTTGATAAGGACACACTGATCACTTCACAGAACCTCAGGCTCGGGATCCTGCGTCTTCGCGAAGAACTCGGAACGATGTATATCAAGCCGAGCGCATATGCGGACATCATCAGCGAATCGGCAGACAGCCAGCTGGAGCCGTTTGAAAAGCTGTATCTGAAGGATGTCAGGATCGAGAACCTGATCGTGATCGATGAGTATATTTCCCGCGCTCTTTTGACCGGACGCAGAAAAGGTGCGGATTGTTATATCGAAGCCAGACAGTATCTGGAGAGCATGCAGGATTTTCTGGATGCGCCTGCAAGCGAGCATGTCAGGAAAATGCAGATGCCGGAAGAGAGCCTTCTTCTGGTGCACATCTCTGCGATCCTTGTGCGCAATATCCTGCGTGATACCGGCGCGAAGCATATCTGGATCCCGGGTGTAAGCCTGGCAGACGGTATTGCATACGAATATGCGGAGAAGAACAGGATCATCCAGCCGGTCCATAACTTTGAAAAGGATATTCTGGGATGTGCGCAGAATATCAGTAACCGTTACATGGGCAGCAAGACGCGCGGTGAGACGCTCGAAGCCATCTCCGTTGCGATCTTTGATGCCATGAAGAAGCAGCACGGCCTGAAAAAGCGCGAACGGTTGCTTCTCCGGCTGGCCGCCTTTTTACATGACTGCGGCAAATATATCACGCTGATGAATGTGGGAGAGGCATCCTACGAGATCATTATGTCAACCGAGATCATCGGTCTGTCTCATAATGAGAGAATGATCGTAGCGAGCGTAGTACGGTATACATACGGCCGCTTCGCTTATTACGACGAGCTGGCCAAGACGCATTCGCTCGATCCGGCAAGCTATCTGGTGATCGCCAAGCTTGCGGCGATCCTCCGGCTTGCGGCGGCGCTTGATAAGAGCCATCGTGAGAAGTTTAAGAATATTTCCGCATCCCTTCGCGGGAGCGTACTCAACCTGACGGTTGATACGGATGATGATATCACGCTCGAGAAGGGGTCGTTTGACGACAAGGCTTCGTTCTTTGAAGAGATCTTCAGTATCACACCGGTGATCAAGAAGATGAGATCCCGGAAATAACAGAGGCGGTGCATATGGCAGGAAAAGGAAAAAAGAAGAACTTCCACAATCCGAAATACTATACGAACCGGGAACTGAGCTGGATCCTGTTTAACAGGCGTGTGCTCGAAGAAGCACGCGATAAGGAGCATCCACTGTTCGAACGTCTGAAGTTCCTCAGCATCACGTCTTCGAACCTGGATGAATTCTTCATGATCCGTGTTGCTTCCTTAAAGGATATGGTATCGGTGAAGTACGATAAGCCGGACATTTCCGGTCTCACACCTGCGGAGCAGTTATCGCGCCTTTCCGAGGAGACACATGCATTTGTCGGACTCCAGTACAATACGTACCAGCGCTCGCTTCTGCCTCTTCTTGAGAAGAACGGTCTTCATATCGTACAGCGGCATGAACAGCTGACAGAGAAGCAGGCACGGTTCGCGGACCGGTTTTTCAAAGAGAGTGTGTACCCGGTTCTGACGCCGATGGCGGTGGATTCATCAAGACCGTTTCCGCTGATCCGCAACAAGACCCTTAACATCGGTGCGATCGTCACCAAGAAGGGCAAGAAAAAAGAATACGAATTTGCGACGGTTCAGGTTCCGAGCGTGCTGAACCGTATCGTGGAGCTTCCTGATGAAGGCGACGGGATCCGACGCGTTATTCTGCTCGAAGAGATCATTGAGAAAAATATCGACAGGCTGTTTCTGAACTACAATATCGTGTGTGCGCATCCGTTCAGGATCATGCGCAACGCCGATCTTTCGATCGAAGAGGACGATGCATCCGACCTTTTAAAGGAGATCGAAAAGCAGGTCAAGAAAAGGCAGTGGGGACATGCGATCCGGCTGGAAGTCGAATCCGGTGCGGATGAAAGGCTTTTATCCATATTAAAGAAGGAACTGGATATCAAGGAGAACGCGATCTACAGGATCTTAGGACCGCTTGATCTGACATTTCTGATGGAAATGTACGGCATGGACGGGTTTGAGCATTTGAAGGCAAAGCCGCACGTGCCTGCCATGGCACCTGAATTTGACGGTGAGACAGACATTTTCGACGTGATCAAGAAGGGCGATGTGCTCCTGCATCATCCGTATCAGAGCTTCGCACCTGTTGTGACTTTTATTGAAAAGGCTGCGAAAGATCCGGATGTGCTGGCGATCAAGCAGACGCTCTACCGCGTCAGCGGCAACTCGCCGATCATCGCGGCGCTCGCCAAAGCGGCGGAGAACGGCAAGCAGGTATCCGTCCTTGTAGAATTAAAGGCCAGATTCGATGAAGAAAACAATATCGTCTGGGCCAAAAAGCTCGAGCAGGCCGGCTGTCATGTGATCTATGGCCTGGTCGGTTTAAAGACGCACTGCAAGATCACGCTCGTTGTGCGCCGGGAAGAAGAGGGGATCGTACGCTATGTACACCTTGGGACCGGTAATTACAACGACGCGACGGCCAAGCTTTATACAGACCTCGGTCTTTTTACGTGCCGGGAGGAGATCGGCGAAGATGCGACCGCTGTTTTCAACATGCTTTCGGGTTATTCGGAGCCGCTTGCCTGGAACAGGCTTTCGCTTGCACCGCTCTGGCTCAAGGATAAGTTTCTGGATCTGATCGGCCGCGAGAAGGAGCATGCGCTTATGGGGCGTGATGCGCTGATCATCGCAAAGGTCAATTCACTTTGTGATCCGGATATCATAGCGGCACTTTATGAGGCATCAAGTGCGGGTGTGGAGATCCGGCTGATCGTACGTGGGATCTGCAGCCTGAAAGTCGGGATCCCGGGTGTCTCCGAGAATATCGAAGTGCGCTCCGTGATCGGAGACTTCCTTGAGCATGCGCGCATTTTCTACTTTAAGAACCATGAGATGCCGGAGGTATATCTGGGGAGCGCAGACTGGATGCCGCGTAATCTTGAGCGCCGCGTTGAAATCCTTTTCCCGGTGGAGAAGGAGGAGCTTCGTGCGCGCATCTTAAAGATCCTGGAATGCCAGTTGAATGATACCGTTCGTTCGCATATCTTAAAGCCGGACGGTACGTATGAAAAAGTTGACGGCCGCGGCAGGATCCGCCTGGACTGCCAGGAGAGCTGCGTACGCGAGGCCGCAAGGATGGAACGAATAAGGAAGGACACGGCCAGGACACGTGTGTTTGTGCCGGAAACGAAATACGATGACAGATAAGATCATATTGGCGAGTGCATCCCCGAGACGGCGCGATCTTTTGACCCTGATGGGATTGACTTTTGAAGTCAATCCGAGCAAAAGGGAAGAAGTGATCACAAAGTCTGAGCCGGATGCGGTCGTAGAGGAGCTTTCTTTTCAAAAGGCGGAAGATATCGCGGGGAAGACGGATAACGGACTTGTTATCGGAAGCGATACGGTTGTGACGATAGACGGAAAGATCCTTGGGAAGCCTGCGACAAGAGAGGAAGCGATTGCGATGATCCGCTCTCTCTCCGGCAGAGTCCATGAAGTGTATACGGGCGTTACGCTCATTGAGCGGGAGAATGGCCGCACCGTGTGGACGGAAACGTTTTCCGAGAAGGCGGATGTGAAGGTGATGCCGCTGTCCGAGGCTGAGATCGAAGGATACGTGGACCGCGGCGAGTCCATGGACAAAGCCGGCGCTTATGGGATCCAGGGATACTTTTCCGTTTTTGTTGAAGAGATCAAAGGTGAATATGCCACGGTATTAGGGCTTCCCGTTGCGGGGCTCTACAGGCGCCTTAGAAGCAGAGGAGGGACTTTACATGCATGAGTATGATGATGCGGTACTTCGTTGTTTTTTGAGAGAGCAGCTGAAGCTGTTTCCCGAGAAGGTTGCGACGACGCCGGAGGATGCGGAAGCATTCCTTGAAGACTGCATGGCGATCGTAGTCGGGTCGGTGGATGAGGTCGTGGAATATTTTGAGGAGGCCGGCATCGATACGGAGAACGCAGACCGGGATGAGATCCTGGCCGCGGATGAGGTGTTCGATGTGGGTGACGGCCGCTACCTGATCGTGGAAGGCTGATCGGACATTACGTTACTGTTGGAGATATCACTACATGAATAAAATGAAGTTACTCGTGACAGGATCCACGTTCCCTCGCTGGGAAGGGGATCCTGAACCGCGTTTTGTACTGGATCTGGCACGGAATATGTCGGATCGCTTTGATATCACGGTTCTTGTTCCGGCTGCTCCCGGCGCAAAGGATACCGAGGTTCTGGAAGGCGTGAAAGTGGTCCGGTATCACTATTTTCCCATTCATAGGTGGGAGACGCTCTGCTATCCCGGTGCGATCGCTCCGCGGATCAAAGAAAAGAAGATCCGGATCCTGCTGGTTCCGTTTTTGTTTCTGGGCCTTTGGATCAAGCTCCTTTCCATGCAAAAGGATTTTGATGCCGCTCATGCGCACTGGCTGATCCCGCAGGGGATCGTGCATTCCTTTACGCGACTTCCCTATATCGTGACGGGTCACGGCGGCGATGTGACGAGCATGAACGGCGGACTTTTAAAAGCACTTAAAAAGCGATGCCTCAAACGGGCGCGTGCGATCACGGCCGTATCGGATGCGCTGGCGGATCTTGTGAAGGAGATGGCTCCGGGGCGGGACGTATCCGTTCTGTCGATGGGCGTCGATACAAAGAAGTTCGGCCCGCAGTATCGCAAAGAACATCTTTTTACAAAGGAAGACATCCCGGTCGTTCTGTTTGTAGGGCGCCTTGCCGAGAAAAAGGGTGTGCGCTATCTGATCGAAGCGATGGAGCAGGTCGATGCGCTCCTTGTGATCGTCGGGATCGGCCCGCTTCAGAGGGAACTTGAAGAGCAGGCGGCAAAGGCAAAGCGGGCAAAGGTCGTCTTCCTTGGAGGCAAGACGCATGATGAGCTCAGGGAGATCTACGCATCGGCAGATGTATTTGCCGCGCCGTCCGTTACCGCAAAGGACGGGGACAAGGAAGGCCTCGGCCTTGTGATCCTGGAAGCGATGGCTTCCGGACTTCCCGTTGTTGCGAGCCGTTCCGGCGGGATCGTGCAGGTGATCCGCCACGAAGAGAACGGCCTTCTTTCGGAAGAACGCGCATCGGATGAGATTGCCCGGAATCTGAACAGGATCCTGACGGATGCTTCTCTCAGAGAAAAGCTCATAAAGGGTTCCTATGAGACGGCAGAGGCATATGACTACCGTTCACAGGCAGAGAAGTACGCGGACCTGATCGAAAAAACATGTAATTAGTGTAAAAAGGACCATAATCAGTGTGATCATGGTTCTTTTTTTATTATGACGGTATGATCGATCGGTGGGCTAATTCTAATTTGTTTATTAAATATCATACAGATATATTGACATGCTATCTTATGCACGTTAAAATATGTAGCGTGCTATGTATTTTAGCTTTAAAATACAAGATAAGTGAGGTTAGAGAATATGCCACAACTAGATATTGCGAATAGTTTTCGGAAAGGTGTGAATTCGATCGATAAGGATGATCTGCTCAACTGCTTTGGCAAGGAGAACGATCCTGCCATGCGTATCCTTGCAATGATCGGGTTTGTCGGTAACCTGCAGCGGGCGCAGTTTGACAAAGTACTCGCGAAGATGAATCTGACAACAGCGCAGCTCAATGTGCTGATCTATCTGATGCGGGCTGACGAAGATCATACGGATGTGACATCCCGTGATCTTGAGAAACTTTTTCATGTAACGAATCCGACGATGGCCGGTATCCTGAAACGTCTGGAGGCAAAGGGTTTTATCATCCGGACGAAGAGCGGCGGAGACGGCAGGACCAAGGTGATCACGCTTTCCGAGGAAGCGAAAGAGCTTACCGGCTCCATGAAATCGCAGATCGATGAGACGAAGCAATTTGTTTTTTTTGATTTTACGGACGAGGAACTGACCAAGATGTATGAGATGCTTGGCCGTCTGATGGAGAATCTAACCAAGACACGCTAGAACAGCTTGATTATAGAAACAGAGGAGAGGAAACGAAAACTATGTGTGTAAGACTGAGGAAAAGAAACCTGGCGCTCCTGATCGCATTTGTCATGAGTGCGTCAACGCTTATGACAGGATGCGGTGAAGAAGAAGTGGCCGAGCCGGATCCTTCCATTGTGGTCGAGACGATCAAACCGTCAGCGGAACTCATCGAGGTAGACGGTGACTTTATGGGAACCGTTGAAGCGGATAATACCGTAACCGTGACGGCAAAATCATCCGGCGATGTAACAGGCACTTTTTTTGAAGTGGGAGATACGGTCAATGCAGGTGATCTGCTGTTCACATTGGACGACCGTGCGGCGCAGATCGGCATGACGACGGCAAAGGTCGCAGCCGATAATGCGGCGATCGCAGTGGATACCGCGAAGGCATCCAAGAGCGCTGCGGAATACGGCATGCTGTATACGGAAGCATCGATCCGTGAGAAAGTCGGCACGATGGATACCGACGAGATGAGACTGTTAAATGCCGTGACGCAGGCAAAGCTTGCCCTGAAGACTGCTGAAGAGACGGCGGAACTTGCCAAGGAGCAGTACGGCCTGGCTGCAGACCAGTACGACGAACTCGAAGATCGGATCGATGATCTGCAGGATGACTACGACAACCTTTCCAAATATTATAAAGAGCTCGTTGCGGTCGGAGAGAATGCATCCAGGATCGATTCGCAGAACGATCTTGCGGCTGCCGAGGATTATGTCCGTAACAGACTCGGCATCTCCGCTTCGAAGCTCGATCTTTCCGGTGCGACTTCCGTAGCGGATGTCAAGAGAGAGTATATCAAGTATATGACGGATGATGCGGCGGACGGTGAGGCTAAGCTGGGGTCCATGATCGCAAGTGCACAGGCGGCAAAGAGCTCCGTAAATGCATCGGGTGAGGCGGCATCTTCATCCAAGGATTCTCTTCGCATCAGCCGTTTCAGTGCTGCGATCAGCAAAGAGACAGCAAAGAACAATGTCCTTAATGCGGAAGAGAGCAAGAAGCTTGCAGAGAAGGCACTGGAGGATTACAGGAATTTTACCAGAGCGACGATCCTCGCAGGTCTCGACCAGCAGCTCGCAAGCACGAACCTTGGCCTGATCCAGGCCAATAACGGTGTATCCACCGCACAGAATGCTTTAAAGAGTGCGCAGGCAGGCGTTGAATCCGCTGAGCTTACACTTGAGAATACAAAAGGGATCGCGCCCGTATCCGGTGTGATCACCGCAAAGAATATCACAACAAACAACATGGCCAATATGGGAACGGCGGCTTATGTGATCGAGACGTCGGACGGTATCTCCGTGTCCTTCTATGTAGCGGAGTCCGTGATCCAGGAACTGTCCATCGGACAGAGAGTCGTTCTTGAACGCAATAAGGAGACTTTCCAGGGTGAGATTTCGGAGTGCAACCAGATCGCGGATGCATCAAACGGCCTCTTTAAAGTAAAGGTGACCGTTTCCGCCGGCGCGGACAAGCTGATTACCGGCACTAAAGTAAAGGTCACGATGGCGACCAAACGTACCAAGGACGCGATGACGATCCCGGTTGCATGCGTCTATTTTGAAGGTGAAAAAGGTTATGTTTTTGTAAAAGACGGAAACAAAGCCGTTAAGAAATTTATTGAGACGGGTATCTCCGATGAGAAAAACATCGAAGTCGTATCCGGTCTGACTGCTGAAGAAGATATCATCTCCACTTGGGCATCCGAACTGAAGAACGGCATGCCGGTGCGCTATAAAGATGAGCCTGCCCCTTCTTCTGATGTAAATGAGACGGAAGAAGCGCCTGAGCAGACAGGAAGCATCGACGCGGAGAAGTCCGCGCCGCACGAAGTGCAGGAACTGACGATCCGCACCGAAGTCGGCTTATCATAGCCCGAAAGGAGATTTGACACATGAGTGCTTTAACGAAAACAATACTGAAGCGCCCTGTTGCTGCTTTGGTCATTGTCGTCGGTCTGATCATATTCGGTGCGACATCTCTCGGAGGGCTGTCCCTTCAGCTGATCCCCGATATGAACCTGCCGGTCATGCTGGTCAGGACCACCTACCCGCAGGCAGCACCGGAGGATATCGACCGTCTTGTGACGACGGTCATTGAAGAAAACTGTGGTTCCATTTCCGGTATCGACACGATCTATTCACAGTCGGCCGAGAATTTGTCCATGACCATGCTTCAGTTCGATTACGGAACGGACATGGATAAAGCCTTCATCGATGTACAGGAAGCCGTGGAGCGAATGAAAAGCCGTTTCCCGGATGAAGTAGAGGATCCGACTATCCTAACCGTAGATATGAACGCGCAGCCTGTCATGATGCTGTCCGTTGATGCGGATGAAGGTGAAGATGCGCTGTATTATGCGAACAACGATGTAACGGACGAGCTGAAGAAGATCGCCGACGTTGCGCAGGTCAATGTATCGGGCGGCAACGAGAATTACATCAGCGTCCAGCTTGTTCCCGAGTATGTGCAGCAGTATAACCTTGATATTCCGGCCGTTACAGCTGCGATCAAAGCGGCGAACTTTTCCCTGCCTGCCGGCACGGCAGACTTCGGTGACCAGACGCTTTCTTTGGCTTCCAAGGTAGAGTATAAGACTCCGGACGAGATCTCCAGGATCCCGATCACAACAGCATCCGGTGATATCATCCACCTTGGCGATGTGGCGCTCGTCAGCTACGACACAAAGACGCCGACAGCCTACAGCCGTTACAACAACAAGGACAATGTCACGATCTCGATGACCAAGGTGCAGTCTTCCAGCGCGGTTACGCTTGCCAACAAAGCGTACAAAGCGATCGAGAAGCTGAACGAGCAGCACCCCGAATTCCGGATCGAGACCATCTATGACAGTTCGGAGACCATCAAGAATTCCATTAAGACGATCGCGGAGACGCTCCTTGTCGGTGTCCTTCTGACGATGGCGGTTCTGTTTTTGTTCTTCGGTGACCTGAAGGGCTCACTGATCGTCGGAAGCTCCATGCCGGTATCGCTCCTGCTGACATTCATTCTCATGAATTTCCTCGGGTTTACCTTAAACCTCGTCACCATGGGCGCACTGGTCATCGGTATCGGTATGATGGTAGATAACGCGATCGTTGTTATCGAGATGATCTTCCGAAAGCGTGATGAGGGGCTGGACTTTATGGATGCGGCCTATGAAGGTACGAAGATCGTGATCAATTCCATCATCGCATCGACGATCACGACAGTCGTTGTATATCTGCCGCTTGCCATGATGAAAGGTCTGTCCGGTCAGATGTTCGGGCAGCTCGGCTATACGATTATCTTCTCGCTTTTGACATCTCTCTTTTCCGCGATCACGCTGGTACCGCTGTGTTTTTCGCAGTACAAGCCTGTGGAGAAAAAGGAGAGCCGGATCAATCATTTTCTGGAAAAACTCGGCGAGAGGTATTCACGCATATTAAAGAAAGCGCTGCATAGAAGGAAAACGGTTGCGTTTACCGCGATCGCGATCTTTGCGGTCTCGATCTTCCTGTTTAAGTTCTGTAATGTTGAGCTGATGGGAAGAGCCGACGAAGGCCGTGTCAATATCAGTGTTGACTTCAGGCCGGGTACGCGCGTGGATGTGATCGATGCAAAGGTGCGTGAGCTGGAGCAGTTTGCATCGGAAAGCCCGTATATTCGCGATTACAGTGCTGGGAGCAATGAGACTTCCGCATCCGGATCGGTCTCATGTTATGTGTCGGATGACTGTGATCTGACGACGACGGAGATCGTTGATGAGTGGACACCTTTGTTAAAAGAATATGAAGATAACTGCGAGATATCTGTTTCGGGTGGTTCTTCCATGGGCATGACCGGCTCCGGTGGAGGCAATACGTACGCGGTTTCTCTTGAAAGTACGGATCTGGATCTGTTAAAAGAAGGGGCCAGAGTGGCTGCCGATGCCATAGCGACGGTTCCGGGCGTCATCACGGTTAATTCCGGGCTTTCGAACGGTGCAACCAGAGCAGAGGTCAAGGTCGATCCCATGAGGGCTTCCGCGGCGGGCATGACACCGCAGCAGGTTGCGAATGCGCTCTATGCGATCATGTCCGGATCCAAAGCGATGGAAGTGTCCATTGACGGCCGCGATTACAATGTGCGCGTGGAATTCCCCGAGGGTGAATACGAGACCGTAAACGATGTTATGGGCTTGACATTGACCAATGCGCGAGGACAGGCGGTTCCCGTCAGCGATATCGCCGATATCGTCTATACGGATACGCCGACCTCCATCGACAAGCAGAACAGCCGCTACAGAACAGAGGTTACCGCGACACTGACGGCGGAAGCAAAATTCTCCGCGCAGGGTGCGATCGAAGAGAAGATCGCCCAGACCCGTCTTCCGGAAGGCGTGGACCAGACGGTCAACTCCGAAAACGAAATGATGCAGGAAGAGTTCGGTGCGATCATCAAAGCGATCATCGTTGCGATCCTGCTGGTATATATGGTCATGGCGATCGAGTTTGAGAACCTTCGCTATTCGGGAATGGTCATGTTCTGTATCCCGTTCTCTCTGATCGGTTCCATCCTGCTCCTTCTCGTTACGAGATGTACGATCAGTATGGTCTCTCTGATGGGCTTTTTGATGCTGATCGGTATCGTTGTTAATAACGGTATTCTGTATGTTGACTATACGAATCAGCTCAGACAGGGCGGTATGACGACGGAGGATGCGCTGATCGCGACAGGTGTGTCGCGTCTTCGTCCGATCCTGATGACGACACTGACGACGGTCCTTTCCATGATCCCGATGACGCTCGGCCTTGGCAAGAACGGTAAGATGATGCAGAGTATGGCGGTCGTTATTGTCGGTGGTCTTTCCGCATCGACCATCCTGACACTTGTTCTTTTACCGACCTTCTATATGATCATTCATAAGAAGAGCAAGGCAAGAAAGGCCAAAAAGAAGGCGATCGAAGACGGCACATACGTTGCACCGAAAAAGAAAAGAAGATGGTTTGGACGTAAAAAAGACGTGATCGAATAAACGCCTGATTTATCAAGATTTTCCTTTTGCTCCTTTCCTGTTGTTGTGATACAATAGGAAAGGAGTTTTTATGTGGTCATGATGGATGAATCAAGAAGAAAGCGGATCAAACGGCTGAAGCGCGTGATCGTAACCTGCTTCTTACTAGCCGTTTTTGTGCCGACTACGCTTTGCATCCTGCAGAGTGCGAGACTGCATATGGCACAGGAGGAGATCGCAAGATTGCAGGAGCAGCTTGCCGCTGCGACGGGTACGGACACCCGGGAAGCGGCAGAGGCGGCTTTGGAGGTCACCCCCGCTTTGCCTGACGAGATACCGGATGCGGCTTCTTTTGACCCGGAGTCGGAAGAAGCGAACATCAGACGATGGGAAGAGTCGGACAATACGGGAGAACGTAAAGTTCTGACTGCTTCCGGCATGCGAGAGGTGTATCTGACGTTTGATGACGGACCGAGCATTTATACGGATCGGATCCTCGATATCTTAAAAGAGTATGGCGTCAAAGCCACCTTTTTTGTTGTCGCAAAAGGCAAAGAGGATTACGAAGATTCTCTTCGGAGGATCGTGGCGGAAGGCCATACGCTCGGGATGCATTCCTACAGTCATAAGTACCGCGAGATCTATGCATCAAAAGAAGCTTTCATCAAAGATGTGAACGCACTGCAGGACTATCTGCATGATGTGACCGGGGTCTATCCGCAGGTCTATCGCTTTCCGGGCGGAAGCAGCAACAGAGCATCCGGCGTGAGCATGAAGGATCTGGAAGCCTATCTTTCCGAGATCGGCGTCCGGTATTATGACTGGAACGTTTCCTGCAGAGATGCGACAGGAAGAGGCCTTGGCAAGGATTCCGTCACCTATTATGCGACACATGAGCTTGCGGATTATTCCGAAGCGATCATTCTGATGCATGATGCGGCAGACAAGAAGAGCACGGTCGACGCACTTCCGGGCATCATCGAGAAGATCCTGGCAATGCCCGATACGGTGATCCTTCCGATCACGGAAGAGACTGTTCCGATACAACATGACGCAAATTAGATCATTTTGAAAATAGAAAACAACGGAGGATTTGAAACAATGGGATTTTTTTCAGACTTGAAAGAGGATTTATCAACTTCGGTAAATGATTTCATGCCGAGCGAAGAAGAGGTAACGCAGGAAGTTGCCCCGGAAGCCGCGCTCGTGGAAGAAGTGCCTGAGAAAACACAGGATGTATCCGGCGAGCTGGAGTCCCTTCTTGATAAGATGGAAGAGGCACCTGCACCTGAACCTGCGCCGCAGAAACCCGCTCCTTCTTTTGTCGGCAGGATCGCATCCGATGAGACTGCACTGATCACAGCCGGCATGAGCATTAAGGGTGATATCACAAGTGACGGATCCCTCGACGTGATCGGCAGCATCGAAGGCAACATCGACATTCTCGGCAAGCTGAATGTAACGGGCACCGTACTCGGCAATTCGAAGGCGATGGAAGTATATGCGGAGAATGCGAAGATCACAGGCGAGATCAAAAGCGAAGGCAGTGTGAAGATCGGTCAGAGCACAGTTGTGATCGGCAATCTGTTTGCGACAAGTGCCGTGATCGCCGGCGCAGTAAAGGGCGATATCGATGTACACGGTCCCGTTATCCTTGATACATCCGCGATCGTAATGGGCAACATCAAATCCAAATCCGTTCAGATCAATAACGGTGCGGTTATTGAAGGTATGTGTTCGCAGTGCTACGCAGAAGTGAACCCGACATCCTTCTTTGACGGCATCAAACAAAAAGGAAAAAATAAATAATGGCAGACAAGGCAAAACGTATCTTATTAAAACTGAGCGGCGAAGCGCTTGCGGGTGAGAAGAAGACGGGTTTTGACGAGCTTACGGTACGCGGCGTTGCATTGCAGGTCAAGCAATTGACGGATTCAGGCGTACAGGTCGGCATCGTGATCGGCGGCGGCAATTTCTGGCGCGGTCGTTCGAGCGAGAACATTGATCGCACGAAGGCAGACCAGATCGGAATGCTCGCGACCGTTATGAACTGCATTTACGTATCCGAGATCTTCCGCAGTGTCGGGATGATGACCAATATTCTGACACCGTTTGAGATCGGGGCGTTTACAAAGCTTTTTTCAAAAGATCGTGCCAATAAATACTTCGCGCACGGTCAGGTCGTTTTCTTTGCAGGCGGTACGGGACATCCGTACTTCTCTACAGATACGGGTGTTGTGCTTCGTGCGATCGAAGTGGAAGCCGACATGATCCTTCTTGCGAAGGCGATCGACGGCGTATATGATGACGATCCGAAGAAGAACCCGAATGCAAAGCGCTATGACAGCGTGACGATCGATGAAGTGATCGAGAAGAATCTGCAGGTAGTGGATATGACAGCCTCGATCCTTGCAAGGGACAATAAGATGCCGATGCGTGTGTTCGGCCTGAATGAAGAGAACAGTATCGTGAATGCTCTGAAGGAGCAGTTTAACGGAACAGAAGTGACCGTATAGGAGGGGGAACCAGGATGGATGCAAGAGTAAAGACTTACCAAGATAAGATGCAGAAGGCTCTTGATTTTTTACTTGCCGATTATCAGACGATCCGCGCGGGACGTGCCAATCCGCATGTACTCGATAAGATCAAGGTTGATTATTACGGAACACCGACACCGATCCAGTCAGTCGGCAATATCTCTGTTCCGGAAGCGCGTATGATCCAGATCGCGCCCTGGGAGAAGAACCTGATCAAGGACATTGAGAAAGCGATCCTTTCTTCCGATATCGGGATCACACCGAGTAATGACGGAGCCGTGATCCGGCTTGTTTTCCCGGAACTCACCGAGGAGCGAAGAAAAGACCTTGCAAAGGAAGTGAAGAAGAAAGGCGAGGATGCAAAGGTAGCCGTTCGCAACATCAGAAGAGACGGAAACGACGCATTCAAGAAGCTTTCCAAATCCGATATTTCCGAGGATGAGATCAAACAGCTTGAAGATGAGCTTCAGAAGGAAACGGATAAGTTCATCAAAGAGATCGATAAGGCCGTAGATGATAAGACCAAAGAGATCATGACTGTTTAGTAAGAATGGGGATGGCGGCGATGAGTCTGCTATCCCTTATCTGCGTTTTTATACCAAGTGAACAAGAGGATTTTTTATGAATATACCGAACCATGTGGCGATCATTCTGGATGGAAACGGCCGCTGGGCCAGAGCCAAGGGCATGCCCCGTAATTATGGCCATGTCCAGGGTGCCAAGCAGGTTGAACTGATCTGCGAGAAGGCCTACAAGATGGGCATCAAATACCTGACGGTCTATGCATTTTCGACTGAAAACTGGTCGAGACCGAAAGACGAAGTAGACGCACTTATGAAGCTTCTCCGCCAGTATATGAAGAACTGTATCAAGATTGCGGACAAGAACGACATGTGCGTACGGATCATCGGAGACAAGACGCGCCTTGATCCGGATCTGCAGGAGAGCATTGCAAAGCTCGAAGAGCACACAAAGAATAACCCGGGACTTCGCTTCCAGGTTGCGATCAATTACGGCAGCCGTGATGAGATCGTGCGGGCGACGCGCCATATTGCCGAACTGGTAGAAAAGGGCGAGATGAAGCCGGAAGAGATCACGGAGAAAACGATAAGCGATCATCTTGATACGGCGGGATTCCCGGACCCTGATCTGATGATCCGTACCTGCAATGAGCAGAGGATCTCAAATTATCTGCTGTGGCAGCTCGCTTATGCGGAGCTGTATTTTACACCCGTTGCATGGCCTGATTTTAACGAAGAAGAATTAAAGAAGGCCGTGGAAGCTTACAATCAGCGTAATCGTAAGTTTGGCGGACTGAAGGAGGAATAACATGGGCAAGAGGATCGTAAGCGGTGCGGCGCTTCTGGCAGTCGCACTCGGCGTGATCTGGGCCGGAGGCGAAGTCCTTGCGGCTGTGATCCTGCTGATCTCCTGCATTGCATACAGAGAACTCAACAAAGCAATCGGGGTGCATAAAGAAAAAGGGATTGATCCGCTTGAAGTCTTCGGCTATCTTGCGATCATCTGCTATGATGTGCTCACTTATATAGCATGGAAGACGGAAAAGGACATGTTCCTTTACATTTGTATCCTGCTGTTTGCAACACTTTTGACATTTATGGCAGTCTACGTGATCACGTTCCCGCGTTACCGCGCAGAGCGCGTGATGTCATCTTTTTTCTGCCTGCTCTATGCGCCGGCGCTTCTGGAATTCATCTTTAAGACAAGATGCATGGATAACGGCATGGTGCTGGTATGGCTGATCTTTATCGCATCGTCTGTCAGCGATACGTTTGCGTATTTTGTCGGCGTGACGCTTGGGAAGCATAAGCTTGCACCCGTACTAAGCCCCAAGAAATCGATTGAAGGTGCGATCGGCGGGATCGTCGGTACGGCGATCTTTGGCGGCGTATACGGTTATCTTGTCGGCGAGGGCCTTTTCTCAATGGGAAGGTTTGAGGTGGCGCTGAACTTTGCTGTTTTGTGCGGGGCTGGCAGCGTGATCTCTCAGATCGGCGATCTTGCCGCATCCGGTATCAAGCGTGATCATGACATCAAGGATTACGGCACATGCATCCCCGGACACGGCGGCATCATGGATCGTTTTGACAGTGTACTCTTCACCGCGCCCATCATCTACTATCTGGCGCGTGTGATGCTTTCTGTATAAGGAGTTTGAGAATGAAAAGGATCGGTATCTTAGGTTCTACGGGGTCGATCGGAACGCAGACGCTCGAAGTCGTTCGAAACAATCCGGATGATCTTACCGTTACGGCGCTTGCAGCCGGCACGAACGTGGACCTTTTGGAAAAACAGATCAGAGAATTCAGACCGAAGATCGCCTGCCTGTGGAGTGAAGAGAGCTGTAAGGATCTTCGCACAAGGATCGCAGATCTTGGTGATACGGAGGTCGTATCCGGCATGGAGGGTCTCATCCGGATCGCAGAGTATCCGGGGGCGGACGCACTTGTAACGGCGATCGTCGGCATGATCGGTGTCAGGCCGACACTTGAAGCGATCAAATGCGGCAAAGATATCATGCTCGCAAATAAAGAGACGCTCGTTACAGCGGGACATATTCTGATGCCTCTCGCAAGAGAGCGGGGCGTTTCCGTCCTTCCCGTTGACAGTGAACACAGCGCGATCTTTCAGTCGCTTCAGGGCGAGGACCCCGCGACGATCGACCGCATCATTCTGACGGCATCCGGCGGTCCTTTCCGCGGTAAGAAGCGTGAAGAACTCACCGGAATGACGGCGGAGGATGCTTTAAAGCACCCGAACTGGAGCATGGGGCGCAAGATCACGGTGGATTCATCTACGCTTGTAAACAAAGGTCTTGAAGTCATGGAAGTGAAGTGGCTCTTTGATGTGGAGCCGGACAGGATCCAGGTCGTTGTGCAGCCGCAGAGCATCATTCATTCCGCGGTACAGTATGTAGACGGCAGTATGATCGCGCAGCTTGGGCTTCCGGATATGAAACTGCCGATCCAGTATGCGCTTCTGTATCCCGATCGTAAGCCGATGCCGGGGCCGAAGCTTGACCTGTACGATCTTTCCGGCATCACATTTGAGAAGCCTGATATGGAGACGTTTAAAGGACTGGGGCTTGCATTCGATGCGCTGAAGGCGGGCGGATCGCTTCCGACTGTCTATAATGCCGCCAATGAAAAAGCGGTAGCGCTGTTTTTGGATCATAAGATCCGTTTTCTGGATATTGCGGATCTGATCGAAAAAGCAATGGCACATCATAAGAATATTGCCGATCCGAATGTGGATCAGATCCTTGCAACGGAACTGGAGACGTATGACTACCTGCGTACTCTTTCCGAATAAATTGGAGATCATATGTCAGTCATCATTTTTTTGATCATGCTCGGCGTTCTTGTTGTTTTCCATGAGTGGGGACATTTTCTGACCGCAAGAGCGAACAAAATAACAGTGAAAGAATTCTGGATCGGTATCGGTCCCACCCTTCTTGCATGGGGCAAAGGCGAGACACGATTCAAGATCAAGCTCCTGCCGCTCGGCGGCGCGTGCGTGTTTGAAGACGATCTGGAGACGCAGCAGGAAGGATCCGAAGTGAAGGAGGAAGAAGTCTCCGATCCCTCGGACCACGAAGAGACCGCCGGAGAGAACGCAGCTGAAAACGGAGCGCAGAACGCAGCGCAGGAACAGCATACAGGCGGCAAATTCATGGATGCAAGTGTCGGCGCAAGGTTCTTTACAGTCATTATGGGACCGCTTTTTAACTTTATACTGGCGTACCTGATGGCACTGATCCTGGTGGGCAATTCATATGTGGATGAGCCGGTCCTTCAGGATGTGCGGCCCGGTTTTCCGGCGGCCGAAGCAGGGATGCAGCCCGGTGATGTCTTTACTTCCGTAGGCGGGCACAGCGTGTACCTCGCAAGAGAGATCGCGATCGCGACGCAGCTCCATGCCGGTGAGACGACGGAGTTTACATACGAAAGAGACGGTAAGGAGTATTCTGTCACGCTGACACCTAAGAAGGATGAAGAGACAGGTCGTATGCTGTATGGCTTTGAAGGGTATGCGGAATATGTTGACTGCGGCTTTTGGGATGTGATCCCGCATGCTTACTATGAAGTCCGTCTCGGCCTTTATTCAACCCTTGAGAGTCTGAAAATGCTGATCTTCGGAAAGCTTGGCGTAAATAATCTTGCCGGACCTGTCGGCATGGCCAAAATGGTCGGTGACGTCACGGAACAGAGCAGACCGTACGGATTGCTTGTCGTCATCTTGAATCTGATCAGCATGACGATGCTTCTGTCCGTAAACTTGGGCGTGATGAATCTTTTGCCGATCCCCGGGCTGGACGGCGGACGACTCCTTTTCATCATCGTTGAATTTTTCCGCGGGCGTCCGATCCCTCCGGAAAAGGAAAACTACGTACATATGGCGGGTTTTGTCCTGCTGTTTGCTTTAATGCTGTTTACTTTATACCAGGATATCGTAAGGATCTGGTTTTCATGACGGAAAGAAGGAAGCTCTATGCATCGTGAACATACAAAAGTTGTCAATATAGGAGGCAGACTGATCGGCGGCGGGAATCCGATCGCGATCCAGTCCATGACCAATACGCCGACGGAGGACGTGGCCAAGACTGTTGACCAGATCAGTCGACTGGCAAAAGCGGGCTGTGAGATCATCCGCTGCACGGTCCCGACCACTGAAGCGGCCAGGGCGATCGCCGAGATCAAAAAGCAGATCACGATCCCGCTTGTTGCGGATATCCATTTTGACTATAAGATGGCGATCGCTGCGATCGAGAACGGCGCGGATAAGATCAGGATCAATCCCGGTAATATCGGCAGCGCCGACAAGGTCGAAGAAGTGGTTCGCTGTGCAAGGGAGCGGAATGTGCCGATCCGTGTGGGTGTGAATTCGGGTTCTCTTGAGAAGGACCTTGTTGCAAAGTACAACGGCGTTACAGCGGAGGGGATCGTAGAGAGTGCGCTTGATAAGGTGCATATGATCGAGGATCTCGGGTATGATAACCTGGTTGTCAGCATCAAATCATCGGATGTTTTGATGTGCGTGAAGGCACATGAGATCCTGGCAGAGAAGACGGATCATCCGCTTCATGTCGGCATCACGGAAGCGGGTACGATCATCAGCGGCAATATCAAATCTTCGATCGGTTTGGGACTCATTTTGGGTCAGGGGATCGGCGATACGATCCGCGTGTCCTTAACGGGTGATCCGGTGGAAGAGATCAAGAGTGCAAAGCTGATCCTCAGGACACTCGGTCTTCGTAAAGGCGGGATCGAGATCGTTTCCTGCCCGACATGCGGCCGCACAAAGATTGACCTCATCGGTCTGGCCAATCGCGTGGAAGATATGGTGCAGGATATCCCGCTTGATATTAAGGTAGCGGTCATGGGCTGTGCGGTGAACGGACCCGGCGAAGCAAAGGAAGCGGATATCGGGATCGCAGGCGGCCTGCACGAGGGGCTTCTGATCAAAAAGGGTGAGATCGTGCGCAAGGTCAAGGAAGAGGAGATCGTGGATGTACTCCGCGAAGAATTACTGCACTGGGATAAATAGTTATGGCAACACCGTTTAAAGATGTGTTCCCGCACCTCAGATTAAAGAGCGAGATCGCGCTTTTCTGGGAGGATGTGCGCGTAGAGAAAGTCTCGATCACAAAGCGCTATGATTTCTTACGTGTCTATATCGAGAGCGATCACCTGATCCAAAAGGAGATCGTCTTTCAGACAGAAGAAGAGATCGCAAAGCAGCTCTTTAAGGGGCGGGGGACGACTGTAAAAATATATGAAAAGTTCAATCTTTCCGGGCAGTATACGCTCCCGAAACTCTGGGAGATCTACCGGGAAAGTTTTTTGCTGGAATTAAAATCTTATTCGCACCTTCTTTACAGCATCGTAAAGGGTGCGGATCTTTCTATTCCGGACGATACCCATATGCACCTTACCGTGCAGGATACGGCGATCGCACACGATTCCGAAGCTGAGATCATCCGTATTCTGGAAAAAGTGTTTACCGAGCGATTCGGCATTCCGCTCGATATCTCTTTTTTCTATGCCGAGAAAAAGGGCAGATCACGCATCGAAGAGGACGAATATAAGGTCTTACAGCAGGTAGCTGCGATCGCTGATCAGGCGGCAGCTTCGTCTTCCCGCGAAGATGTGATGCCTCTGCCGGAAGCATCCGTTGCAGATGCGGCAGCGCCTGCGGAAACTGCGGAGCCTGCACCGGATAAGAAGGCGGATGCTAAGGGCGCAAAGACTTCCGACGAGAAAAAGCGCATGCCGCTTAAGCGCGGTGACAACCCGGACCTGATCTACGGCAAAGATTTTGATGAGGATGCGATCCCCATCGAAGATATTGTCGGCGAGATGGGAGAAGTTGTGATCCGTGGCAAGATTATTGCTTTTGACCAGCGGGAGATCAAGAATGAGCGTACGATCCTGATCTTTGATCTGACGGATTTTACCGATACGATGACGATCAAGATGTTTGCGCATAATGACGATGTCAAGGAATTAAAAAGCAGCATCTGCCCGGGTGCTTTCATTAAGCTGCGCGGGATGACTGTGCATGATAAATTCGACAATGAACTGACTGTCGGACACATTTCAGGCGTGAAGAAGATCCCCGACTTTACAGTGTCCCGTAAGGATAATGCACCGCGTAAGCGCGTGGAGCTTCACTGCCACACCAAGATGAGCAACATGGACGGCGTCAGTGAAGCAAAGGATCTCGTGAAGCGTGCCTATAAGTGGGGACACCCGGCGATCGCGATCACGGACCATGGCGTTGTACACGCATTCCCGGATGCAAACCACGCATGGGAAGATCTCTGGAAGGCAGAGAAGAACAAGAGAAAAGAAGCGGGCGACGAGAATCCGGATAAGCAGGACTTTTTCAAGATCATTTACGGTATGGAGGCGTATTTTGTGGACGACCTCAAGAAAGTCGTGTCGGTCGAGGGAGGTCTGCCGCCTTTTATCGAAAGCGAAGATACCCTTGCCGGTATGGGCTTTTCCGGCAGCTTTACTGTTTTTGACCTGGAGACGACAGGGTTCTCACCTGTGCAGAACAAGATCATAGAGTTTGGTGCTGTCAAGGTAGAGAACGGTGTGATCACGGACCGCTTTTCGGCTTTTGTCAATCCAAAGGAGCCGATCCCGTATGAGATCGAGAACCTGACCGGTATCAATGACCAGATGGTCATGGATGCGCCGACGATCGATGTGGTGCTGCCGCAGTTTCTGGAATTTGCAAAGGATACGATCCTCGTCGGTCACAACGTCGGATTCGATATTGGTTTTATCAGAGAGAATGCAAGACGCTTAGGATATGATGACCGCTTCGTGACAGTCGATACGGTCGGCATATCGCGTATGATGCTGCCGCACCAGGCCAAGCATACGCTTGACGCCGTTGCCAAAACGCTCGGCGTATCGCTTGAGAATCATCACCGCGCGGTCGACGATGCGGAGTGTACGGCAGAGATCTTTATCAAGCTCATCAAGGTGCTGGATAAGGACAACCTGCATACACTTGGCGAGCTTAACAAGGCAGGAGAGCGTAACGCAAACGCGATCCGCCATATGCCTTCCTATCACGGCATCATCCTTGCAAAGAACAACACGGGCCGTATCAATCTGTATACACTTGTATCAGAGTCCCATTTAAAATATTTCTCACGATTCCCGCGTGTGCCGATGAGTCTTGCGATGGAATTGCATGAGGGGCTCATTTTCGGAAGTGCCTGCGAGGCGGGAGAACTGTATCGCGCGCTGCTTGACGGCAGATCGGATGAAGAGATCGCAAGGATCGTCAGCTTTTTTGATTATCTCGAGATTCAGCCGACAGGCAATAACGAGTTCATGATCCGCTCCGATCGTGTGCGCAACGTGAACTCGATCGAAGATATTCAGAATTTTAACCGCAAGATCGTAAAGCTCGGGGAGCAGTTCCATAAGCCGGTCGTTGCGACCTGCGACGTGCATTTTATGGATCCTGAGGATGAGATCTACCGCCGGATTATTATGGCAGGTAAGGGCTTCGATGATGCGGACGATCAGGCGCCGTTATACTTCCGCACGACGGAAGAGATGCTCGAGGAGTTTGCATACCTTGGAAGCGACAAGGCGGAAGAGGTCGTCATCACCAATACGAACCTCATCGCGGATATGATCGAATCGATGTCACCGGTGCGGCCCGATAAGTGTCCGCCGGTCATTCCGGATTCCGATAAGCTTCTTACGGAGATCTGCTATAACAAGGCGCACGAGATGTACGGCGATCCGCTTCCGGATATTGTTAAAAAGCGTCTGGAACGGGAACTGAACTCGATCATCACGAACGGCTTTGCCGTTATGTATATCATCGCGCAGAAACTTGTGTGGAAATCCGTGGAGGACGGTTATCTGGTGGGCTCCCGTGGATCGGTCGGCTCTTCGTTTGTTGCGACGATGGCGGGGATCACGGAGGTAAATCCGCTTAGCCCGCACTACTATTGTAAGAAATGCCATTATTGCGATTTTGACTCGGACGATGTCAAGGCATATGCCGGAAAAGCCGGCTGCGATATGCCGGACAAGGTCTGCCCGAACTGCGGTGAGCCGCTCTGCAAGGACGGCTTCGATATCCCGTTTGAGACATTCCTCGGATTCAAGGGTGATAAAGAGCCGGATATCGACTTGAACTTCTCCGGCGAGTACCAGAGCAAGGCGCATAAATATACGGAAGTGATCTTCGGCGCAGGCCAGACATTCCGTGCCGGCACGGTCGGTACGCTTGCGGATAAGACCGCATTCGGCTTTGTGAAAAAATACTTCGAAGAGAAGGGCGATAAGAAGCGTACGAGCGAGATCAACCGCATCGTTGCGGGGTGTACCGGCGTCCTTCGAAGCACAGGCCAGCACCCCGGCGGTATCATTGTGCTTCCGCTCGGCGAGGACATCAACTCGTTCACGCCTGTGCAGCACCCTGCAAATGATATGACGACCGATACGGTCACAACACATTTTGATTACCATTCGATCGATCATAACCTGTTAAAGCTCGATATCCTCGGACACGACGATCCGACCATGATCCGTATGCTCCAGGATCTGACAGGCATTGATCCCGTTACGATCCCATTGGATGACAAGGGCGTTATGTCCCTTTTTAAGAATACGGAAGCGCTCGGTATCACGCCGGATCAGATCGGTGGCACAAAGCTCGGCACACTCGGTATCCCGGAATTCGGTACGGATTTTGCCATCCAGATGCTGATCGATACGAAGCCGCAGGCCTTTTCGGACCTTGTCCGGATCGCGGGCCTTGCGCACGGTACCGATGTATGGCTCGGAAATGCCGAGACGCTGATCAAGGAAGGCAAAGCGACGATCTCCACCGCGATCTGTACGCGTGACGATATCATGACGTATCTGATCAGCAAGGGTGTCGAATCCGAAGAGTCTTTCAAGATCATGGAGATGGTCCGTAAAGGCAAAGTCGCGGGCGGCAAATGCGATAAGTGGCCCGCGTGGAAAGAGGATATGAAGGCGCACGATGTGCCAGACTGGTATATCTGGTCCTGCGAGAAGATCAAGTACATGTTCCCGAAGGCACATGCGGCTGCGTACGTTATGATGGCGTGGCGTATTGCGTACTGCAAGATCTATTATCCGCTTGCGTATTATGCGGCGTTCTTCAGTATCCGTGCGACCGGGTTCACCTATGAGAAAATGTGCCGCGGCCAGAGGCACCTGGAGAATATCCTAGCTGACTATCGTAAGCGTGAGGATGAACTGTCGGCAAAAGAGCAGAATGAGCTGAAAGACATGCGTCTCGTACAGGAGATGTATGCCCGCGGATTTGATTTCATGCCGATCGATATCTTCAGGGTGCATTCACGCAACTTCCAGATCATCGACGGGAAGATCATGCCGTCCCTTAGCAGTATCGACGGTATGGGCGATAAAGCGGCCGATGCGATCGTTGAGGCAGCCAAGAACGGGCCGTTCTTATCCAAGGACGATTTCCGTCAGCGGACCAAGGTATCGCAGACACTGATCGCAAAGATGGATGAGCTGGGTCTTCTCGGAGATCTTCCTGAGTCCAACCAGATCAGTCTGTTTGATTTTGTGAAAGGATAAACCATGTTTGAAGTGTTTGAAGACGCTGTCATTGACAGCGCAAAGCTCCTTCCGTTCCTTTTTGTTACCTATTTTTTAATGGAATGGTTAGAGCATAAGGCAGACAATACGACCAAGTCGATCATCAAGCGTTCCGGAAGGCTCGGCCCGCTTTTCGGATCTCTGATAGGCGCACTTCCGCAGTGCGGTTTTTCGGCAGGGGGAAGCAGCCTTTATGCAGGTCGTATCATCACGCTGGGCACGCTTTTTTCCATCTATCTGTCGACGTCCGACGAGATGCTGCCGATCATGCTGTCATCGTCGGCATCGCCGATCCTGATGGGGCAGGTGATCGGGATCAAAGTGGTGATCGGACTTGTGATGGGCTTCCTCATCGATATGATCTTTAAGCCGGAACTTCCGCAGATCCATGTGCATGAACTCTGCTCGGAAGAAAACTGCCACTGCCGGTGTGAAGAGAGCCTTTTACGGTCGGCTTTCTATCATACGGTAAGAGTCTTTGGCTTTATCCTTCTGATCAGTTGCGCACTGAATCTGGCGCTTTACCTGATCGGAGAGGAGCGGATCGCGCATGCACTGCTTGATCACAGCGTGCTCGCAGCTTTTGCGGCATCGCTGATCGGTCTAATTCCGAACTGTGCGGCGTCTGTTCTTTTGACGCAGCTCTATCTAGAGGGCATGATCCGCTTAGGTACAATGATCGGCGGTCTTCTGACGGGCGCCGGTGTCGGCCTTCTGGTGCTTTTCAGGGTAAATCATAAACGGATGAAAGAGAACATCCTGATCGCGGCCGGCCTTTATGCGATCGGCTGCATTGCAGGGATCGTGCTTAATCTGATCGTGTAGATTTTTTCCTTTTGTTGATGATATGAGATGGGGGAAGCTTTCCCGAATACCATTTAAATGCTTTTATAGTATTCCGGGGCGCTTCCCCCAAATACTATTTAAATGCGCGCATTTCAGCACTAAATTCATAAGCATTCCGAAAAGCATGGGACATTTCTGCGGAACTCGCTTCGCTCAGACAGTCCTCGAAATGTCCCTTTCGGAATACTTATTCATTAAGTGCGCATGCGCATGCATTTTTCATAGTATTTGGGAAAGCGTCCCCTTTATTCACATAGCCTACAGATCAGTATGGAAAAGCAAATGGTAAAAAACTTAGAACAGCATAGAAAAACAAATAGCACTAAAAGTTTCAGAATAGAACAGCATAGAAAAACAAATAGCACTAAAAGTTTCAGAATAGAACAGCATAGAAAAACAAATAGCACTAAAAGCTTCAGAATAGAATAGAAAAACAAATATCAAATAAAAAAACCTGCCGGATCATCCGACAGGTTTTTCGCAGCCAGTAGGGGAATCGAACCCCTGATTCCGCCGTGAGAGGGCGGCGTCTTAACCGCTTGACCAACTGGCCATCTTGCGTATCGTTTTCACAACGCTTGTTTATCTTATTATACTTTCAAAAAAAATGCAAGCAGTTTTTTTGAAAAAGTATCCTTTTCTTTTTGCGTTTCGTATATAGATGTGGAAACGCTAATATGATAGAATTATTCTGTGTGTTATTGTGCAATACTATGACATTCTGACAACCTGAAGGAGTAAACACTATGAAGAATACCCAGTTGTATCCATTTGAAAGGAATCGTTATTATGCAGGAAAGATGCTGACAACGGCAGATTTCCAGGCGGAACAGGCTTATTTTAACAATAAGCGCAGGTTCATCAATCGACTGATGTGCGGATCCGGTATCGTCTGCGGATTCGGTGTATTCAGTCTGGATGATCTGTCTGTACTGATCGAGAGCGGTGTGGCTATCGATGATCTCGGCCGTGAGATCGTGATGGATACTTCTGTTGTAAAAAAGCTTTCCGTGCTGGAAGGTTTTGAAAGTCTGAAAACGAATGAAGTGAGCCTGTGTCTTAAATACGACGAAGAAGAGGTCCACAGCATCTATGCCGTAAACCAGCGTGAGAACGACAGGGAATACGAGTACAACCGGATCAGTGAGGGTTACAAACTGTATCTTGTCGACGCTAAGGACATTGAGCAGGAAGGCGAGATGGAGACAGAATTCCTGACGAACGGAATGCTTTATGCCGGTGCGGATTACACGGTAGAAGTGGTCCTTCCGGCCACGGTGTGCAAAGGGAAAAACGTGAAGGCAGTCGTTCGTGTGACCAAGCTTTCCTCCGAGAATAAGAAACTTACATTCAAGTGTATCCTTCAGGTCCCTGCATTCAATACACCCGATGGGCAGCATGAGATCCTGGTAGACATAGACAATCTGCTTTTAAACAGCGGTGAGACCTATGATTTTGAATATTGGATGGAGGTGCAGAACACACCTGCCATTGAGACCAATATTATTTTAAAGAGCGGCTCTGTAAAAGTGCTTCTCGACGGTAAGAACGAGACGGCGATCCCCGGTTTCTCGATGAAGGTCATTATGAGCGATATAGCTCCGTATGATCTGATCGCGCGTGAGATCGGCCGCATGAGCCTTGAGATGAAGAACATCGGCGGTGCAAAGGACTATATCCGCCTTGCCGACTTAAAGCTTGTGCGGACGGAAAGTGCCTATATCATTGAAGAAGTCCGGGATGCGGGTGTTCGGAAATATATCACTTCGCCTGCGCAGGACCGTCTCCACAACATTTACATGGATTTCTTCCGAAAGGATGTGGATCTGTCCGGCACAGCCGGCAAAACGGTTGCGGGAGATGTTAAGACAGAATTGTCCGCAGGCACAGCCAGCGGTCCCGAAGTGGCGACAGGTATTCTGGAGATTCCGCTCGGTGAAGCAGCCAAGAAGGGCGATATCCGCTATTCCGGCGAGATCATTCACGGCCTTGGCAAAGGAAATGTCTATGTCGAGATCGGATACGAATACATCGCGGAAGATCCGCTTCTCGGAACCAATGCAAAGAGTACGATCTACGGCAATCCGGACCTGTTCAAAAAGGACCGTATCACGACGGTGGATGCAGAAACGGCAGTGAAGGTCCTGAACGATAAAGGAAGCTTCGTTGTTGCCGCAAAGCTGCTCCAGAATGTCGATTATCTGGTGCTGACTTATCGCTGGGTTGCGATCAAGTTCCCTGCAGGCAATGATCTTGAACTGACGACGGATTTTAACGATAAGAGCATCTCCGCCGAGACACCGACCGTTGTGCTCGGCACCAAGGAGAGTCATTTCTTCGGCGTGAAGTATCACAACATGGAGAGCTGCAGCATCGCATATGAGCTGACAGAGAGCGGAAGCGGTGAGATCACCGCCGACGGTATCTATACGGCACCTGCAAAAGAGGGTGTTTATGAGATCCGGATCTATTGTACGGATATGCCGATCATCTGCACATACGCATATGCGATCGTCAAGAAAAAAGGCGCAGATGATGCGGAAATGGCGGATGCAAAGGAGTAGCACAACGTGATCTACGAATCAACCAAGATGCAGCTAAAGCCGGTCAGCACGCTACGTCAAAGTGATATCAATGATATCCTGATCTGCCGTGATCTTGCTGCCGATGGAGGAAATCTATATACAGTTGCGGTCATTAAAGATCATGATACGGCCCGGAAGTTTGTAAAGGTCTGTCAGGATTATCCCGAATGGACGGAAGAGATCACTACGTTTTCCGTTCGGGGTGAGTTTTTGGTTGTGTTTCCCTACAAGGCAGAGCGTAATCTGTTTTCTTTTTACATGGGAGATACGTATGATCTGACGACTTGTGAGGATATTTGCATTAATGTGATCCTGACCTGTATTGCAACCAGGGTGCCGGCACCGGTCCTCTATTTGATTCTGGAACAGCGTAAACTCAATCTGTCTAAGGATCATTCCGTATATTTTGACTATGACCTGGATCTGGCGGAGTTTGAACCGGAAAAGACGGAACGGGATTGCGCGGTGCAGTGCGCAGGTATCCTTCTTGAGCTTTTGGCTCCAAAGGAATCGCAAAAGGCGATTAGTTATATCCTTTTGCAGAAAAAGATCGCAAAACGGAGCTACCGGAAGTTTACGGAGCTATACAAGGATATCCGTATTGCGGCGGCACCGAAGAACAAGCAGTCGCTGATCCGGTCTGTCCGGGTTTTTTTCAGGCGCAATAAAGATACCATTTTCCGCGTTTTATTATGGATCTGTCTGATCCTTTTGGTTTTTGTGCTGGTGTCTCTTATATCCCAGCTGATCTTTGGGGATATACCATTCCTGCGCATCTTTTTCAATGGATTTAAAAAGATCGGAACGGAATCACTGCTGCAGTGATATCACACCGAATTTGGGGCGAGTATATATGCGAAAAAGGATAATCGTTATTCTGAGCCTTTTGTGGCTTATCTCATTAACATGTCTGTATGTCAAAAGGGAACTGAGAGGCAGTGCCGATACGTTTGCGATGCTGCATGCATATTGCACGGATCAGGACCGGCTCTACGTTATTGAGCCCAGAAACGGCGCTGACTTCATCTATACACTGGATGCCTCCGGGAAAGTTCTTGACCTTGTCAAAACGGATTCTATTTTGGAAAATGCATCTTTTCTCAAAATAGCTTCCTATCAGGGTGATCTCTATACATTTGTACAAATTGCGGGAGATGTCAAGGAAGCTCCGAATGATTGTGTTTATTATGTTGTAAAGCTGGACAGCGATCTGCATCCGGTTTCTTACAGTGCACCTCTGTATATTGACAATTCTTACACCCCTTCAACGATCACGGTCAATGAAAGCGGGATCTATCTGAGTTTCATTGACTTTAGATATGCGCAAAGTGCACAGTCCTACCGTGTAGGATTTGACAGCCTGCTTGACTATGAGGCCTTTGTCGGAGCAAGAGAGGCCTTCAGAAAGCTCTCCGAAAATGAAGCAGCCGTACTGAAACCCGATTATGCCACACAATCGGAGGATGGCCGCTTCTTTGTTGCGGTTTCTTATGACGGTAAGAACTTTCAGGCACGTCTTGATGATGGAACGAACGGCGAGATGTTCAAACCGGATATCAGGATCATCAATCTGTTCGATCACAAAAGCATGACACTGTCGCAGCGGATCCGGATCCACTCCGGTGGTTCCCACTTCTGGCTCATTGCCTTCATTGTCGGAGAGATCCTGATCTTCATTGCAATGGCAGCGCTTAAGAACAGAAACCGTTTAGTTTACATAACAACGCTTGTCGAGGTCGTTCTTGCATTGATCTGTTGCGCATGGGTTGTTTCCGTCCATAGTGTTCGCGTCTCTTCGCATGCCAAAGAATATGAGGACTTTGCGAAACATGAATTGGAAAACCTTCAGGACAGGATCGGCGACTTTGGATCATATGATTTTGATGCAGAAGGTTTTTATGAATCGGATCAGTACATCAACATGCAGGAGTCGTTTCGCACATTCACGCTGGCATCTGGGAATTCCTGGATCTTCTTCGACATGATGATGATCGATAAAGTGACCGGTACGGTCAAAGTAAGTCTGACGGGGCAGAATGGCGAGAACATTGCGCATTTGTACTCGCCGGAAATATTGAACGCGGTACGTAATCTGAACGGACCCGGCATGTGGAGCAATGTCGATTTTGTCCTTGCTGGTGAGAATTTCGGAGCGATCATGGTGACGGATCTGGGGGAAATGGATCCGGAGTACGCGTTGGTTGCGATATCGAATCGCGGCTACGTCGATGAAGATGAGTCTGATTTTCTAAAGACAGAGATCATGGAGGCAATGATCGTTTTTGTTGTTGCCGGCTTTCTTTGTGCATTTGTGCTGTGGACGCAATCGAATGATCTTCGCATGCTTGCCAGGGCCTTAAAAGCGATGGCAAAGGGCGCGACAGAGGTGACCAAACCCGGATACCTGGCTGAAGATACGGAAGATATGTGGAACTGTCTGGCTGAGATCGGACAGAATATCCGAAGGATCAACCGGACCAAGTATCTGATGCTGGAAGCATACTACCGCTTTGCACCCAAGAAGATCGAAACGATACTGGGCCGCGACTCCATTACGGAGGTGGAGAGCGGAGAGTCGATCTCCATGAGCGGAACGGTCGCGATCATTTCCTCGGATGAGCGGAAGATCGGGGCGAAACCGGAGTTTGAACGAGTGAATCAGTTGGTATCCATGGTCGGGAAATACCAGGACGAGCAGAAAGGGATCTTGATCGGTAACGACAACGAACTGTCGCAGATGAAGCTTCTTTTCTTCTCCGATAACCGTCATACACATGATTTCGGCATTGATTTTATCAAAGAGTTTGAGGAGAACTCTTCCGAAGAGGAGTTCCCGCTTTCGATCCTTCTTTGCTTTGCCGACTTTGCTTACGGCATCGCGGGAACGAACGCGCAGAGTATACCTTATTTTGTTTCCGACGAAGCAAAACAGCTGGAGGCATACTGCGTATGGTTCCGTAAACTGGGTATCCGTCTTGTGATCACGGCAGATGTAAAGAATCGTGAGTTTTATGATGATGCGGTCCGTTACATCGGATATGTGAGACTGCGTGGAACCGATAAAGTGATCAATCTCTATGAAGTGCTCAATGCATATAAGGAGCAGGAACGTCGCAGCAAGCTCGATCTGAATGCAAAGTTCCAGAATGCTTTACAGTTATTCCATAAGAGAGATCTGTATCTGGCACGAAGTGCCTTTTCCGAGATCATTAAGGAGGATCGGACGGACGGCGTTGCGAAGTGGTATCTGTTTGAATGCGAACGCTATCTGAATGACGAAAGTAATGCCGAGTTTACCGGAAGCCTTCATCTGTAGAATGGAATGAGGTAGGAGAGAAGCCTGATGGGTGGCACGAATATCTTTACGGTTCTGATAACGACAATTAAAGCAAAGGTCACGCCGCTGGTCACCAAGTTAAAATACTGGACCAGCTGGAGTTTCCTAAAGGCAAAGGTGATCTCCAGGATCCGTGATTTTTTCACATCGATCCTGGATATCAGACCCAAGCACAAGCGTGATTATTATGAGATCTTCGGCTGGCTTGTCAGCAAGAAGCTTGCATTTGCGGCCGTGATCGTGGTGGGTGTGTTCAGTCTTTATTATCTGTTTGGGATTCATCACATTCTGTCAGATGAAGACGGTGAGGCAAGAGGCGTTAAAACATACAGCTATGATTCGCTGCTTCTGCGCTTTGCTTCCGACAAGGTCAAGATCACGGGAGAATCCGGTTATCTGGCATATGAAGGCTATGTGGACGGCGGCGCCGCGACAGGTGAGGGCACATTGTACGGACCGGCCGGAAATGTCGTATATCGCGGCCTTTTTGACAAAAGCATGTATAACGGGCACGGTTATTTCTACTATCCGGACGGAACGCTCTGCTATCAGGGAGATTTCAAGGACAATCTTTACGAAGGGGAAGGCAAGCTCTACCGGATGAACGGAAGCCTGGAATATGCCGGTGCTTTTGCGCTCGGTGTAAAAGAAGGCGCAGGTACGCTGTACGATGTATCCAACAATCCTGTCTACACAGGCAATTTTGTGAACGATTGTCTGCAGTACAGCGAACTGCTCGGAAAGACAACGGCCGAGGCGGCTGAAAAGTACACCGGGAAGCAGATCCTGTACAGCACGGATGATTCTGCATTGATCCGGTATTCGGATCTGAATATGCTGGTTGCGGCAAAGCGGGATGAGGACTCTGTTGATGCCGGCTATGTGATCGATGGCGTTTATGTGCTGGATGCTTCCTTCCGCGACGGGCTTCAGGATCGTACTTCGATCGCAGATCTGAAGCAGACCTTTGGCAATCCTTCCTACGAAGGTAACTCTGTCATAACGCCTGCAGAGGCGATCCTGATCAATGAACTGAATCTGAAAAAAGACATCAGAATGCCTTCCGTTGACATGGATCTTTCACAGGATTTTACGGAAGCATATACCATAAACGGGGTGGATGACAGTTACGAGATCTATCTGTACTCTTTCCAGAGAGACGGGCTTGTTTACAATTTTATCTGCCGCGATAAGAATGAAGGATTTTTGTTCTACTTTATCGAGAAGGGCGAGGGAGGGAATTAATACTCCATGAGAAGGATCAACAGAATACTGGCCGGCCTTGTCGCATGCGTGCTGGCGGTCTCTTCTCTGACGCTGTCGCCTGCCATCCCGGCAATGGCTGCTTCCAATACAAAGAAGCTCACACTGGCATCCGCGATCTCAAGGGCAATCGAAAACAGTACTGCGATTGAGCGGATCGAGAGCCAGATCGCGAGCAAAAAAGCGGCTTACAGCAATGCAGTCAAAAAACTGCGATTAAAAGAAAAGAATATGAAAACGTTCCGCTGGTCTCCGCTGCTCAATTTTCACTTTCCGGAGACGCCGAACGAATCGGAAGCGTTTGATTTTGCGTTCAAGGCGGCTTCCATTCAGGTTGAGATCGATAAACTGCAGCATAAGCTGACGGATGCAAAGATCGCGGAGCGGGAAAAGATCAACAATCTTTTCGTTGATATCTACGCAAAAGAGATCACGATCGATTTTAACGAGAAACGGTTGTCTGCCGTAAACAGGGCAATCGTTTCAACGCAGGCAAAGGTCGCGGCAGGGACAGCAAAGGAAGCGGATCTCAAGACGATGCTGTCATCCCAAAGAGCGCTTACTTCCAAGATCTCGGCCGATGAGAATATGCTCCTTTCCAAGAAAAAGAAACTTTCCACGGCGCTCGGATATGATGTCACGACCGGTTATACGTTTGAGAAGCCGACCATCGAGGCCAAGATCAAAAGAACACAGCTTCCTGCGATCCGTTCGTATACGCTCGACCGCGATCAGACGTATTACGAGGCCAGACTTTCTTCCGATACGGCACTGATGTCATTGAAAACGAATTATAATCTGATGTCATCCAAGTACGGCGGAGAGATGTGGCCGATCGACAACTATGTCTCGCTTGCGATCCTTGGGATGAAGATCAGTGCCAAGGATTTCAAGAAGAGTTACGACCAGTTTATCCAATTAATCGACTCTCACTGGCAGGGCAAAAAAAAGATCCTGATCTTCATCAAGATCCCGCGTATCTGGATGAAGGGAGATCTGGACGGATCACGCTACATTGAAGACGACCCGTACGTTTTATATCAGGATACACTCGATTACCAGGATGCGCGCCTTGAAAAGGAGGCAACGCATGACGAAGTGGTCGAAGCCGTAAATGACGGATTTGACAATTACATCAATATGCGCAATGCCTACAGTGCTTCCGTAGATGCTGTCGACCGCGCAACACTGGATATGAAGGCAGCACAGATCCAAAACGTGACCGGGCTGATGACGTACGAGGAGTACAAGGAGGAACTGGACACCTTTGAAGAAGCGCAGCTTTCCATGATCCAGTCCCTGACCGATTATACGTCACAGCTGTATTCCTATGACCGTGGAACGTGCGGTGCAATCTCTGCGATCCTCTATGGGAACGGCCTGGATATCGAGGCGGCGGAAGGCGGAGAAAGCTTTGTGACGACCGAGTATGCGGAGGGCGCGTACTATTTTATCAACTCGATCATTCAGGATACGGAATATAAACTGACGATCAAGATCCCGGAAGATTTTCCGGTTGACATAACACATTTTGAACTTTGGAACGATGACAAGCAGATCGGCACAAGGACAGCAAAGAACGGGACGATCAGGCACCTTACCCTTTCAAAAACAGGGGCGGAAACGCTGAAGATCAGGCTCTATAACGAGGACGAGTTTATCTGTGATTGTGAGATCGATCCCACCGAGACAATGGGAGCGCTGCTGATCCCGAGCAAGTATGCGATCGATGGGGCAAAAACCCCGCTCGGATCCTTTGCGGTCTCGACCAATTCGACGACCGGCTTTGTTTCCATCTCATTTAAGCCTGTTTCCAGGTTCAAGATCAAATATGTCCGCCTGAAAACAGCCGACGGCAAGTACCTGGGAGCGGAAGAGTACCATGACGTTTCCGAGGCATTTACGTATCTGCCGCTATTGCATGCGCAGATCGGCGAACTGTCCGTCGAATATTATGATGAATCAAAGAATCTGCTCTACAAGGGCTACTTCGACACTGCGAACTTTAAGCTGATGAGAGATCCGGAGGAAGAAGCTTCCACATGAAGAAGATAACAAAAGCATGCATAGGAATATTGACGGTTGCTCTCTGTATTGCGGCTGCGGTTTGGGTCCGGAACAGGTCATCCGCTGCGGAATTTGACACATCCAAAGCGGTCTCGTTCGAAACGTTTTCGAGAAGCAATACGATCGAGAATACGACACTGTTTATCGGGACCTATCTGATCTACATGGATTCCATGACGGATGAACTGTATGAGATGGCGCAGGCGAGTGCTTCCGAGTCCGGGCAGTTCGAGACTTACTACAAATCCGAACTGGCAGGCGGTGCCTGGTTCAATATATCGGATGCGGAAGGGATCAAGGACATTTCAGACTCGGCCGTTCCCGTTCCCGTTACCGAACTCAACCCGCTCTGGATCACCTATGTTGTGGGCAAAGACGGTACCGTACGGGATGCAAGATCCATGGCGATCACGAATCCGTTTAACGATCCGGATCCTTACGATCTGTATAACCTGCCGCAGACGGAGCCCATTCGCAACCAGTATGATCTGCTCATGCAGGATGAGGGTGCAAACGGTGAGTCCGATGAGTACTATCGCAACGTATTGAATGAATTCCTGTCGTATCGCTATAAGAGCGACAGGACAGATGAGTGTGACCGGAAAATCGACGCTTTGTTTGAACTGTATAAAGCGTATCTCGGACAGGAGAAAAAGAGCGAGGCCGATATCGTCTTTGAACTGATGAGCCGCGTGGATGCCGTCAGACGGGCAGAGGTCATGAACTGGCTGATCGGTGCCGATGAGGATGCGCCGGGGTTTGAAGGAGAGAGTGCGCTTGACAGCTACAGCGCCCGCTTTACGACAGAAGCGTTCCGCAAGGAGATGTTTCCTGACGAAGTCGGAGATGAAGACGAAGAAGATGAGGATGAGGACGAAAAGATCCCCGAGCTTGTGATCAAATCCGGCGTGAACGATGCGATGGGTGATGCGAGAACGAACTGCAACACATCATTCAACGAGTATATCTCAAAACAGCTGATCGACGGCGACACGGTACTGAAACATGCGGAATATACGCTGAGCAGTCAGGCGATCGATCAGGCATCCGGCGGTGTTTCCGGGCAGATGGACCGTGTCCTTTCCAAGCTGCATTACGTATATAACATTGAGGCCGGGGTGATCGATGACATCGACGGCGAGCTCAATCTGATCGAGACAGAGCTCCTTCCGACAGCACAGCAGAATTATATCAATGCGATCTCGCTTGGAGAGCCGGGAGAATACAAAGCGGCTGTCAGCAACAACTACGCAAGCGGCGTTCGCAATCAGATCCTGGAGGATCAGAAGACGCAGGTCAACCAGAAGCGTACCGATCTGCAGATGATGATCAGCTCGAAAACAGATCGAATGGATCCCGAGGATGCGCTAGAGTTTACAAAAGGCCGGATCGAGCTGACGAACACCTGGCGCGGAAACATCCGAAACGATGCATTCAGGAAAAAAGCAGACGAGACGGTAGACGAGCACATCGAGTGGCTGAAAGCGCATGCACAGTCCATTATTGATGCCGATTCGGATCTGAAATCCGAACTCGATGTATTAAAAGAAAGAAAAGAGGAGCTTCTTGAACTGAAGCAGGAGGCACTTGATGACAATGACCGCAACCGGGCGGCCAAGATCGATACGATGATCGAGGAAGTTGACAGGCAGATCGATGCCGGGACGGCAGAACTCGAAGATGCGGCAGCTGCCGGCGATGCGTCTGCGGATGTGACACTCCGCGGGGCGGGCACGGAAAGCGGTGCCAACGAAAAACTGAAGCAGAAAGTCAAAGAGGCGGCAAGTAACGGTGATAAAGACGCTGCGCTCGAAGGCATCAAAGCACTTGCCGAAAACGGTGCGGCAGATGAGCTTTCGGAGCTTTCGAACGAACTCAAAGACGACAACGCAGGTGCAGACGGTGAAGACGACGCCGCAGAAAGCCTTGCGAATGAACTTGCGGATTCTGCAGGTGAAGCCGTAGAGAAGGCCCGGGAGGTACAAAAAGAAACGGGACTTGGAACCGCAACCGAAAAGCCGAATGCGCTGACCGGTATCGCGAGCCTTACAAGGAACATTCTGGAAGGCATTCTCGCAGATATACTCGGCGGGCCGTTTGACAGTCTGGATGCCAAGGGCAAAGTGATCGCCGCATCCGCCATGAACCGTGTCGGCAAGCTTGGATGCGGAGCGGCAGCGGAGCTTTCAAAGACGATGATCATGACGTGCCAAAGTGAAGGGAACCGATATACGTATTCTGTTTTTGAAGCGGACAGCACACACCGGTATTTCTCCGCAAAGGCGCTCGGACATGCATCCGATTACCGATATGCGTACAGCACGTCCAAGCAGGAAGCGACACTGTCATCGGGCGGAAAAGTATACCGCTTTAAAGTCAATTCCGATAAAGTTACGCTCGCGGACGGTACGACCAAATCCATGGCGCGTAAGACCGGCTTTCAGAAAGATGCATATATTCCCGAAGCCGATACGGCAGGCTTCTTTGGCTGCAAAGCCGAATACATTGAATCGACGGGACTCGCTGCCTGCCTCAAAGACAGGTGGAGCGCAAAAGCCGATGAGATCGTAAAGGCATGTAAAGAACTTGCCACAGCGGAAGGAGATGAGGAGTAAATGGCAGATTATCCGATCATATCGGACGTCAGTTCCTATATAGTAAAAACACTCAGAAGCAAGATGTGTCCGGAGCCGATCCCGTCTCCGAACAACATAGAGATCTCTTCGCCGGCGTCACAGGATGTTGACTATATCGTCGGTCTGTACCTGTATGATATCCGCGAAGAGAGCAATACGGCACAGCCGCCCTTGATACAGAAAGGGCGCGTGCAGCTGCAACAGCCGCCAAGACCATATGGTCTGTACTATATGGTATTTATCAACGGATCCGGTCAGATGGGTCTGAAGGATCCGGATATACAAAAGATCATCGGAAGAGTGGCACAGATTGTCAATGACAACAACCAGGTTCTTCCGAACCAGCTGCAAACCTGGCTGGACACACAGGAGCCTCCGATTGTACTGTCTCAGGCGAAGATAAGTTTGGAGGAAAAGGTAAGGGTGTGGCAGGCAATCAACAAGCCATATCAGATCAGCCTGTTCTATAAGGCGGCACCGGTATACCTGTCCAGCGAAGTGGTCATCAACACGCCCCGCGTTGTGGATGCCGAATTCGGTTTGCATATTGCGGGAGAAAGGGGGGAAACGTAGTAGGTGGAAGCATCTGTTATTCGTTACAGCCTGGATCTGCTGGTCCGGCTCGTGGATACCACGACCGGCGCCTCTGTCGATTCACGTGATGCGCTTTTCTTTGAAAACGGTCAACCGATCAGGCCCATGCCAAAAGGCGGAGGCAACTACATCTTTTTGAACGAAAAGAGAGAAGACCGCACGTTGACAGTCAGAGTATACGGCTACGAAGAATGCGAGCTGTTCATCCGTTATGATGAGCTTGACAGTGCACTGCCCACAAAAGAAGCGTTTCTGATACCTGCCGGCGAAGCACGGACGGGTGAGAGCATTCTCAGACTTACGGGTACCCTCAAAGGGATCACCGCGATCGAAGCGGTGTGTATCAGCCAGACCGGTTGGTGCATCAGTGAATTTGATGAGCGAAAGCGCATCATGAAACTGTTCCGCTCGCAAAACAAGTTTAACACGGAGAATATTTACTATGGCCTGATCAACACGGCAAATGACACGTATGAATCCTTTGAGATCATCAAACAGGTGTCGGAAGATTCCGTGAAGATCGCAAAGCCGCTTGAGGAGGAGTTTTCCGTGAATTCTCCGATTTCCAGGATCGTATTCGGACGGACCGATCGGGACGGCAGATATGTTCTGGCAGTCAGAGACAATGCCACAGACCTACGGTACCTTGTCAAGTACCGCATCGGCGATGTGGATCATTTTCAGGCAGTTGATTTTCACCAATCTCTGGACAATCTACTGAAGTAGGAGGAAGAAATGGCACAAAATGTTGTAAACAGCGCGCAGATAACCTGCAGCATGGGAACGGCACCCGCGTCGCTTGTTGTGACGAGCCAGCAGAAGGTTCTAATCGGCGGCTTGCCTGCGGGAACGATCTCTGATGCAACTACTGCAAATATGGCGACATTCGGCATGTGCTCATCGCTCATGAACCCGGCAGTCGCATCCGCAACGGCGGCCGCACTCGGTGTCCTGACACCGCAGCCGTGTACGCCGATGCTGACAGGCAGCTGGACCCCGAACCATCCGAAGGTGATGATCGGCGGCAAACCGTGCCTGTGCAGTGATGCCAAAACGTTCTGTGCCTATAATCCGGCCGGCTGCTCCGTAGTCAGTCCGGGACAGGCAAAAGTGACTGCAAATTAAAAGTAAGAAAAGGATTCGAAAGGAGAAATATACTTATGGCAGAATATTTTTCACCGGGTGTATACGTCGAGGAATATGACAATTCCCCGCGTAGTATCGAAGGAGTCGGCACAAGTACTGCCGGTTTTATCGGCTTTGCCGAAAAAGGACCTACGGTCGGCGCTCCTTTGCTGGTAACGAACTTTAAGAGCTTCACGAAGCAGTTCGGCGGCTTTTTAAGCGAGTTTACCCACGGCGAATACCGCTACCTTGCAAACAGTGTTGAACAGTTCTTCGTAAACGGAGGAACAAGATGCTATGTTTCCCGTGTCGCACCTGCTGATGCGGTTGCCGCATCCAAGAAAAAAGGAAGCCTGACCATTACCGCATCCAGCGTCGGCAAATGGGGCAACAGGATTCAGATCTCTTTTAACACTGTAACAAAGCGCAAACTCCAGCTGATCGCAAAATCCGGTGACGGCTTCATCGCAAAGAGCGTTGACGGCTTCCGCGAAGGCGATATCGTAGAATTCGCCGGCGAATACAATCGTATCGCAACAATCTACGACAACAGCATCACATTTGAAAACAAATTCAAAGGCAATCCGGTCGATGAGAACATCATTCCGAAGAACGTGTTGTATCTGGTTACATTCGATGTAAGCATTCGCTTCAACGATGATGTGGAAAACTTCACGGAGCTTTGCTTTAACGTAGCATCTCCCAACTATATCGGAACAAGACTTTCCTTAAGCGAACTTGTTAAGGTGGAAGTCGCTCCGGTAAAAGAGATCGGGAATCCGGTTGAGCTGATCCTCGGAAAAGGCAACACAAGCGGCATGATCACTTTGGAGAACGGCTTCGACGGCTCTATGTCCAAAGTGAATGCGGCAACCTTTATCGGCGAGGACGGCGGCCCCGGAAAGAGAACAGGTATCCAGTCCTTTGTTGAGAACAACCTTGTCAGCATGATGGCGATTCCGGGTGTTACGATCCCCGAAGTCATCGTTGCTCTGGTTGCTCATTGTGAGAACTTAAAGAGTCGCTTCTGCGTATTCGATATGCCCAAGGATATGTACAAGACAGCTGATCTGATCGCATATCGCAACATGATCGACTCCACTTACGCAGCAATGTATCATCCCTGGATCCAGGTTTTCGACCGCTCTTCCAATAAGGCAGATTTCGTTCCGCCTTCAGGTGCTGTTCTCGGTGTTTATTCCAGAACGGATATCAACCGCGGTGTTCATAAGGCGCCCGCTAACGAGACAGTATTCTGCACAGGCCTTTCCGTAAACTACACGAAGGGCGAGCAGGATATCCTGAATCCGGAAGGCATCAACCTGATCCGTGCAATCCCCGGACAGGGTATCAGGATCTGGGGCGCAAGAACGGCAAGCTCCAACAGCTCGTTCAAATATGTCAATGTCAGACGTCTTTTCATTTATGTGGAAGAGAGCATCAAGGCAAACACCAACTGGGTTGTATTCGAGCCCAACGATTCTTCGCTGTGGCAGAGAGTCAGCCTGACCGTGTCCTCGTTCCTCGACAATATGTGGAGAGCGGGCATGCTGGCTGGATCCTCCGTATCCGAAGCATACTTCGTAGAGATCGGACCGTCCACCATGAGCAAGGACGATATCATGAACGGCAGATTGATCTGCAACATCGGTATCGCACCTTCCCGCCCTGCAGAGTTCGTAATCTTCCGTGTAACGCAGCATACAGCTGAAGCTGCCGGCGGAACAGAAGCGGCAGAAGGCTGACGGACTTATGTGAAGGAACAGTAAACAGACAACGGTAAAGGAGAGATAATATATGGCAACATATGAGAACAGTAAACAGCTTGCATATCCGTTGACAAAAATGAACTTCCTGGTGACTGTGGACGGCGTACAGGGTACCGCAGCATTCAGCGAAGTAACGGGCATTGAAGCAACGGTAGATGTGATCGAGTTCCGCCAGGGCAACGCAAACAGCCTTGCACCTGTTAAGATCCCGGGACTTGTTAAACACGGCAATGTAACCCTGAAACTCGGCTACACACTGGACAGTGCCTTCAAGACATGGATCCAGGAGTGTGTCAGCGAGACAAGAGGTGAGATCCCCCGTAACAACGTGCAGATCGAGATGATCGATATCAACGGCGGTGCACCGCAGCAGATCGCTACAAGCATCACCGGCACACGTGTATGGGTTCTTTCCAATGCATGGGTTACCAAGTACAACGCACCTGATCTGGACGCAAAGACCAGTGATGTTGCGATCGAGAGTGTAGAGCTTGCATACGAAGAGCTGATCATTCCCAACTAGTATCGATACACTTTTGCGGAGGCGGCGGATGCCGCTTCCGGCAGGAGTGTTTTTGTGCGCTACGGGGATCCGGAGCGTGCATGGACCTCTTTTTGGAAAAAGGGCTTCATGCATTTTCCGGATCCGGGCATGGACCGGTTAAAGAATATCCGCAAAGAAAAGGAGAATCAGATGGAAACCGTATATGATTTTACGTTACCGAAGGGCTACATGGATAATGCAGGTGAGCTGCACAGAAAAGGAAAGATGCGTCTTGCGACTGCCGGAGATGAGATCAGTGCCACGAGAGACCCCCGCGTTTTGAGCAATCCGTCGTATCTTACGATCGTGATCCTGAGCAAAGTGATCACGCAGCTGGAAGGCGTGGAGATGGTATCCGCGACGCTCATTGAGAAGCTGTTTACGGCGGATCTGGCTTTTCTCCAGGATATGTATCAGCGGATCAACGATATTGAGCCTCCGACCATGCAGGTCGTATGTCCGCATTGCGGTGAGAGCTTTGAGGTGCCGCTAAATTTTACCGAGGAGGGATAAAGCTGTATCCAAAGGATGAGCTTTATCGGGAGATGTCATTCATTTCGTATTATTTTCACTGGAGTGAAGACGAAGTGATGCAGCTCGATCACATGAGCCGCAGGCGGTGGTGCAATGAGATCTCTGAGATCAACAAGAGCTTAAATCCCTCCAAAAAAACGAAGGAAAAAAGCATTCTGGATATGAAACCCACTCGATAACCGAAGGGAAAAGGTACGATCATGGGACTTGATTGGAACTGGTCGGGGAATACCGTTGTAGGCGCTAATTTCGGATGGAATCCCCTTGTCAATTTTAACTTTATATTGCGCGTGGAGCTTCTTTTTGACCTGCCATGTAAATCGATTCGCGCTTTTACCAAGGAGAATGAGTACGATTTTATACAGGAAGGCGGTCTGAACGACTATGTGCATATGCGCAGGAAGCCGATCTCCAAACCTTTTACGTTTCAGGTGGAGCGTTATGTGGGCGTGGATTCGCTGGATCCTCTCAGAAACGGCACGGAGCTGATCCTCCCTGTTCTTCTGATCGTGAACCGGTATGTGCGCGGCTCCTACCAGCCTGTCCGTATGTACGTGTTTACGGGTGTCTCCGTAATGTCCAAGGAATACGGAGAGTTGGTTGCCGATAAGAGCGGCCTTTTGACGGAGGTCACAACGCTTGCATACAAAGAGATGTACTGCATCGACAATCCGTTCACAAGCATTGTCGGCGATTATTGGGAGTTTGATCCCAAGGATCGCGATAAAAAATCCGGCAAGCCCAATATGGACGGTAAGAATAAGAAGGTCCGCAACGCGAGGACGCTCAAGGACGCTACAGGTACGGAAGAAGCCCGTCAGAGTGCATTTGAGACAGAGGCAAAGAACCATCAGTGGCGGTTCCATGACGATTCCGAGCTTACGGCGACGAAGGCCGGAAAGGGGACGCAGTCCGCGGTGCATCTGCAGACAACCGCATCCGACGGAACGACCAAGATCGATGCCGAGCCGCTCAGATCCACGATGGAAGGTCTTGCAAAGAAGTGGAAATTCAACGGTACCGATGTGGCCGGAGCCGGAACCCGCTCTGCGCAGGATCCGACCGATGTTGTGGTCGATTCTTTCGGCACCATGGGCAAGGCCAACGTGGCCAAAAAGAAATGGGAAGAGGAAGCCAAAAAGCACAGGTGGGAGCTCGATCAGCAGCGAAAAGAGGGCAATACAAGGCGATCTTCGCAGTCCCGGAGCGTCAGAGAAGAGACAAAAGCAGCGCTCGAAGGAAAGTCTTCCAGGTGGGAATTTTCCGAGCAGCTTAAGGATGGCAATATGAAGCAGTCCGCGGCGACTGCAGGCAAGGAACCGACAAAGACCGCGACGGCGCGTAAAGCCGTTAAGTGGCGATTCAACAGTACGACCAAGGCAGGAAACGCAAAACAGTCTGCCAGAAATCTTGCTACGATCGGTGAAGCGGCAGAGCTCTCCAAGGCAGCAATGCAGAACAGTTCCCAAAAGTGGGCGTTTGAAGAGTTAAGCAAGTCAGGGACCGGCACGCAGTCTGCGCATACCGATCCGAATGAAAAGGCAAAGAATTCCCTTTTGGCTGCTTCCAAGAAGTGGAAATTCGACAAAGCATCCAAGGCAGGCGCAGGCGAGCGTTCCGCCAAAGCAGTGGAAGATGAAATGAGTGCCAAGGCACTGGAAGCCAGGGCCAAGAAGTGGGAATTCGACCGGACATCTAAGGCAGGCAAAGGCGAGCACTCCGCCAAAGCGGCAGAAGATGAAATGAATGCCAAGGCACTGGAAGCCAAGGCTATGAAGTGGGAATTCGACGAAACATCCAAGGCAGGCAAAGGCGAGCACTCTGCCAATGTGACGGCAGATGAAATGAATGCCAAAGCACTGGAAGCTGCTGCTAAGAAGTGGGCTTTTTCCGGACAGTCCAAGGCAGGCGGCGGTACACAATCGGCAAAGCATCCCGAGAAAGAGCTGTCGCTTAAAGAGATGACGGACAGAGCCGTGAAGTATCCGCCGAAGAAGAGTGCTGCGGATATCGCGAAGTTTTTATCCAAAAAGAAGAAATAACGTTACAGAAATAAGAAAGAAGGAGGAAACATCATGCTGACCGTTAAGGCCCCGATCGAACTGAAATGTACCGATCTCATGATCCCCTCCGGAGAAGATTTTTATAAACGGATCACCGGTAATTACGGGATGATCACTTCCGGTATTACGGAAGAAGAGCTGCTTCATGTCGTGACCACACCGCCCGAGATCTATCTTGCAGGTGAAGGGGAGACGGGGATCCTGAATACGACGAACATTTCGAACAGGCAGGAGACCAGGATCGATGTGATCAATAACCTGGTCAATCGGATCCTTGTTTCTGAGGATGTCGGCTTCACGTATCAGGACCGCGTCTATATTACGAATATCCTGCACAAGATGGGGATTCGCAACGAGCAGCTTTTCATGAATCAGGTGGCGCATATCAGGGAAGAAGCATCCAATACGACCAAACTGGTCAATATGTATTGGGATTATGTAGCGGATCTGCAGGAGATGCTTTCCGAGTATAAGAGCAGCATGACGGTGCAAAAAGAGGGCGATCAGTCGACCGAAGAAGACAGATCCGTCTATCTCCATGAAGAGATCATGAACCGTCTGCAGACCGCTTCGATCTATCAGGAGATGAACAATTTTCACAGGAACGCGCTGAACCTGACAGAGATCACGGATACCGAACTGCTCCTTTCCGACCAGAGCAGGCTTACGCAGAACATTCTGCTGCAGGAACTTAAGAATGTGGCAAGGTCCGAAGACCGTCCGCTTGTGTATCGTCACGAGAATTACTACGAAGAGCAGGAACTGACGGAAGAAAACGTGACGGAAGAAAACGTCACGAGACAGATGACATCGGCGGTCCTTTTAAACCTGATCGATAATGTGCTTCAGACCAGACTGAGTACAACAAACCGGTTTGGCGACCGGTATTATCACATAGAGCATGCATTGTTTGGAACAGCGGAGAATACCCTGAACCGCCTTCGCATGAATCTGACAAGTGAGTTCAGAAGCGATACACATGCGGGTGATACGATCATCCGTCAGAACCGCGTATCACAGGAGGAGATCCGTCTCCTGAATCAGCTCTTTGAGGGCGGAAAGACGACGACGATCACCAACCTGAACCATCTTTTGACGGAAAGCCCTGATGAGGTGCCTGTTTCCGAAAAGGTATCTGCCGAGATCTCCAGACAGGTGACCAATCTTCTGGATGAGCATCGCAATGTGACGGAGCTGAATCTTGAGAATATACGGAACGAATCGGACGAGCGTTATCTGACTGAGCAGAACACGGACCTTTTGCAGCAGCAGCTTCAGATGATCAACCGGCACAATCTTAAGATGCGAGAGCAGTATCTGGAGCGTGTTCGGCAGATTCAGGAAAAAAGCGCAAAATCCGCCCCGGGTGCTACCCCGGAAGAGAGGCGCCGCGCCGCATTCCTTGCGCTGACGCATCCGGACGAGTTCATGAAAAGCCGGGCCGCATCAGCACAAAAAGATGACGGCCGGCCGGATACGCAGGTCAATGCATACCGAGAAGCACTTCCGGAAGATGCAAAGCAGATCATCAACATTCTGCAGCAATATATCGAAGCGCCCGAAAAGCTGCGCGATACATATCATATCTCCAAAGACAATATGGGGATGCTATTAAGCGATATACGTCAGGTAGAGCGCACACATCGCATGACGGAGCATGATGAGACGGAATTAAGCGGAGAGGTGCGCAAGATCACAGAGCGTGTTGCTTCGCACTATAACGAGAAAGTCATGCCGGCAAAGGCAAAGCGCATCATCAGAAACGAAGTTGCCGAGAACGTAGAGATGATCCATAAAGCGCAGAATGAGATCTCGCAGGAAGAGCTGCTTGAAACGATGATGGAGCAGAGCAAGATCCTTCAAAAGCGCCGGGAAGTGAACGAACAGACGATCGAGACCAAAACGGTCGAAAACAAAACGATCACCAACACGGTTGACAGGCAGATTACCGAGCGGACGGAAGATATCACGGAGATGATCAGGCAGGGCGTACGTCAGCAGATGGGGACCATTTCCGATCAGGTCTTTCGCAAGCTGGAAAAGAAAATGGAAAGCGAAAAGCGCAGACGAGGTCTGTAATATGAGGCAGTTATGGATATTGGTGCACTGTTAAATACCGCGAAAGATACAGTTAAAGATGCTGTAAAAGATCCGCTGGATGCAGCCGGCGGAAACATACCGAAAGCATGTTTATATGTAAGAGATATCAGCAGCCGATTGGAGGATGAGGGGGAATCGCTTAAAAAAACCGTTGAAGATGCATGGAAGGTCATTGATTCTATCAAAAACGGCGGCGACGGCAATCTTTCCATCAACCGGTTCAGAAAACTTGAGGTACAGTATAATCCCGCCAGCATTTCTTTCCGTACATCGGCCGGAAAATCCGTCCGCCCCATGGGCGGCGATGTGGGCGGTGCCAATGCAAATCAGATCGTGCAGGTCATCAACCCGGTCGCTACGGAGATGCACTGTCAGATCATACTCGACGATATGAACGTATTTGATGCGTTCCTTGCGGATGGCATGGTCCTTTCAACCGGTGGCGCCCTTTCTGCGGGACAGGCGCTTGTAAAGGCGGGGATCGAATCAAATCTGGATGAAGAAGACCGCAAGGGGTATTCCGTTCAGATGGCAGCGGAAGGGATCCTTTCACTTTTGCTGCTCACGGAGACCAGACAGGTCATCTTTGTCTGGAGCAAGATGTTTTTCAGAGGCGAGCTGACCAATGCAAACGTCCGCTTTACGATGTTCAATTCAAAAGGACATCCGATCCGTGCGGTGATCAATCTGACGATCCGGCAGGGCGATGAATTTGCCTCCGATGAGAAGTATTGGCAGAAAGCATTTGACAAGGCATTCGGTGAGGATGCGACCGCAGATCAGGAGTCTGCCCGTGAAGAAGCGGGCTGGTATGAGCAGATCTTAAATCTCAAGTTATAAGAAGGAGCGTTCAATATGAGTTTAGGCGCCATGTGGGATGCCGTAGGACCGAATCTGACCGGCGTATTTCAGAAGGCCTGTATACAGGTGATCGATCTTCGTGAACTGAGTGAGAGTGATACGCCTCAGGAAGAAGAGGGTCCGTCCCCGCTCGGCGGGAAGAAATACAGTCTGAATTCCTCGCTGTCTCCGAGTAAAATGGCGTCCCATCTGGATGCTACGGATCTGACCGCGGCTGTAAAGACAGCCGGCGGTCCTTTTGCCAATCAGGCGGCTGCGATCACCGGAACGGATGCGGAATCGATCGCTGAAAAGCAGAGGCTTATGAAAGAGGAAGAAACAGCCGGCTATTCCTCTGTGGGCGGTGCGTCTGTCAAGACATTCTGGCTTCAGTTCAATCCAAGCGAACTGGTTTTGAATGCGCAGGGCGGCGGCCGCGTGCAGAAAACCAGTTTTGCCGACGGTTCAACCGGCTCGGGACTCCAGTTCGCGGCGGCCGACTCCCGTATCGATCTGGGGGTGAAGTTCTATTTTGACAGTATGGAACCGGAGGATTCCTTTTGGAGCGATTATATGGCTACGCACGGCACATCGGCGTCCGCCGTTGCCGGAAAAGTGACCAGGAAAGTAGCCGGGAAACTGCGGGGCAGGAACAAACTGACCGTACAGCAGAAGGTTGAGGGCTTTATCGCCGCACTTCGTTCGAAGTACACAAGATGGGTCACGTTTTCCTGGGGCAGTATGTATTATACCGGGATGGTCAATGAGCTTGCCGCAAATTATACGATGTTTGATCATCACGGCGTACCGGTCAGAGCGGAAGTACAGATGCAGATCGTTCTGATCGACCAGTCGGCGGAGCCGTACAGGCTCGGCAGCTGGACTGATAAGTATGAAGAAGCCTTTCAAGACGATCTGTCCCTGGGGAATGTCGGACAGAAGATGCTTGGCGGTCTCGTGAACCTGACACACTGATTTTTGGAGTTTACAAATGGCAGTATACAAGTATGAGGATCTGCGTGAACAATACAATAATTTTGCGCATCCGCAGCTGCAGGTTTTTATCAATGAAAAAGATTTTTCAAAGAATAAAAAGAATCTGAAGATCTCCGATGTGACGGTGGAGAACACAGCCGGGTATGAAGCTTCGGTGGCATCGTTCTGGATCTACAACAGTTATCTGCAGTCGGAAAGTCAATTTGATTTTCCGGCCGTTAAAGGTTACATTACGATCGGCTTGCCGGTAACGATCAGGATGGGGTATGACACTTCGATCATGGAGGTGTTTTCCGGCTTTATCTCGCAGGTGAACTTCAGTTATGAATCGGGTGATATCCCCGGCGTTAAAGTGACCTGCATGGATGTCAAAGGGATCATGATGGCGACGCGCTATGAGAAGCAGCTTACGGCAACGACCTATTCCGAGTCGGTTCATGAGATCTTTGAATCGGATCTGTATCAGCAGATGGAATCGAACGGCCTGATCAAAAAGGTAGAGATCACGGATACACCCGACAAAAAGACAAAAGATGCAAGTCTCGGCGGCTCTAACGAGGGGGCAAGCGCCAAGTCAATGGAGATGGTTGCCGAGAGCGATTATGAATATGTCGTGAAGGTTGCCAAGCGTTTTAACTATGAATTCTTCACATCGAACGGCGTTGTACTGTTCAGACCGGCCAAGAGCAACAAGGAAGTTCTGATCAATATCGGTCCGAGCACGGGACTGAAAGCCTTTGATGTGGAATACGATATAACGGGACTTGTAGAGCGCGTGGAGGTTCGAACGACGGATGTCGGCAAAGGGAAAGTCATTGCGGTATCCGACAAGGTGAATAACAAGATCTCCTACGGCAACAAGGCCAAAGCGCTGCTGAAGGGGACGCGGAAGGTATATGTTGACCCGACCGCCGCTGATCAGGAGGATTGCAAGAACCGGCTCAGTTATCTTCTGGAGGACATTTCCTACCGGTTCGGAACACTGACAGCGGAGCTTATGGGGCTTCCGCATTTTATACCGGGACGTTTTATCATACTGGACGGGCTCGGGAAAGGCGCCGACAATACCTTTTATCTGACAAAGGTAACGCATATCATGGACTCGGATAACGGCTACTATACGAGGATTGAAGGAAAAGCCGCCAAATTACAATAGCAGGAACGGAAGAAGAACATGGGACTTTTTGAAGTCATGCAGGATATCTCCGCCAAGGAGATCCTGAAAACCGATACAGGCGATAACCGGATCATGGGTGTGATCGTCGCGAAGGTTGTGAACAATTATGATCAGGATATGCCGGGACGCGTCTGTATCGAGATCCATACGCGCGATACGGAAGCGAATGTCTTAAAATGGGCCAGAGTGGCGATGCCTTCAAGCGGACCTGAGTACGGACATTACTTCCTTCCCGAGGTGGGTGATGAAGTACTTGTCGTGTTTGAACAGGGCAATATCGAGCGTCCCTATATCATCGGATGTATCCCGAAGGATGCAGACAAGTTTTTGAAAAAGTGCGCGGACGAGAATAACCAGTTCAAGAAGATCGTCAGTACACACGGCAATACGATCTATCTGGAGGATAATAAAGAAGGAGACGGCGAGAAAGACAAGATCCGGATCCTTACCTCCCTGGAAGAGCATTTCATAGAACTCGATAATGAGAAACATGTCATCCGCATCTCGGACAAAGATAAAGATGATATGATCGAGATGAAGACGGAAAACGGTGAGATGACGATCCTTGCGAGCAAGAAGCTTAAGATCAAGGTCGGTGACAACGTGGAACTGACCATGAACGGTGACAACGGCAGCGTCTCACTCAAGGCAACGAAGTTCGATGTGCAGATGACCAACTCGGTCAAACTGCATGGTGACAGCGGGATCAGCATGGATGCGGGCACGATCAAGGTCGAGGCCAACGCGCAGCTTAAGATGACAAGCAGCGGCGCCGTCATGATTGACGGGACGCCGATCAAATTAGGATAGGAAAGGCAGGTTGAAACAATGCCGGATAAGAGTTTTCTTGGTACCGGAATGAAATTTCCGCCTCAGATCAACAGAGCGACCGGACGTTTTGTGACAGCTTCTTTGGAGGAGAGCGTGAAGGAATCGGTCTATCTGATCCTTATGACGCAGAAGACGGAGCGCTTTTTACGGCCGCAGTTCGGAAGTTCGATCATGGCGTATACCTTTATGGATGTGAATGCCACGACCCTGACGATCGTTGAGCGGGAAGTTTCGGAGGCAATCACGAGTCAGGAACCGCGTGTTTCGGCGGTGGACGTGACGACGGACTCCGGGGTACAGGACGGATGTCTGATCTTCAATGTGTCTTATACGATCAGCGAGACGAATAAGCGGGATAATCTTGTATTCCCGTTCTACTTAAATGTGACGCCAGAGGAAGAAGAGAATGAGCCAGAACACTACGAGGAACCAACAGAAGAGATATCAGGTTGATAAGCGAAAAGCCGAAGATATCTGCAACAGAATAGCCAAGCTTTCCTCTTACTATACGCCGGAGTGGCATTTTTCAAAGGATGATCCGGACATCGGTTCCGTAATCGGGATCCTTTTTGCAAAGCAGATGGAGGGCAATATTGACAGATACAATCAGGTTCTGGACAAATACCATACGGAATTTGTGAACCTGCTCGATATCTCGCTTAAACCTGCAAAACCGGCCCGGTCTGTTGTTCTTCTCGGTCTGATCCAGAATCTGATCCCGGGAAGCCCCGTTCCGAAGGGTTCGAAACTACTGACGGATGCCGATGCGGGCGATCCGATCGTTTTTGAGACTGACTTCAGTGTATATGTAACGAACGCCGATATCACGGATGCATTTCTGACCGATAAGGATGACGGTGATGTGATCCCCTTAAAAGGGGACTTTGAAGCGCCCGCGATCGTCCTGCCCGAGCAGGTCAGAGGAGAACAGGAGCAGGAAGAGGAAACCGAAGAGAACACGCCGTCTCCTTTGTTTGGAGAGGAAGAGCCGGAGGTGCGATCCGCACGCGGCTGGAGAGAGTTTACGCTGTTTGATGAAACGGGCGGGATCCACAAGAATGCGCTGCTTTTCTATCATGATATCGTTTTTGATGTTGTGAACGAGGATATCTATGTCAAGATCGTCGGAAATGATCGCCTTCTTGAAAAGATCCGTGAAGGCGCCTTTTCTTTCCTGTATTATTCCGGGGACGGGCTGCTTCCTTTTGGCTATGTGGAGTTTAAGGATGACGGAACGATCGTCCTTCGCAAATCCGAAGAGAACAGGAAGCTTGTGATCGAGGGCAAGGAATACAGCCTCCTTGCGCTGGTGGCGAATGAGCCGATCCGGGAGAACTATGAACTGGAGGATATCCTTTTTTCCACCGCCGGCGAACCAACGGGCGCGGTGGCAGTCAATAACGGGGCAACCGACTACGATGTGACCGATTTTGATCTGTTCGGAGATACGCTTTCTCTGTATGCCGAGTGCTACATCGGCCACGATACATATTTTGCCAAGCAGGGTTCTCTGATCACGATCGACTTTGATGTGACATACCCGGAGCATCGTCTGGAGATGTCGCTTCAGCAGATCAACGACGAGCTGAAGATCATTAAGAAAAAGCCGAAGAGTTTTGTATCGGATGCGATGGCCGAAGTGTTTGCCGAGGAGATCTCGATCGAATACTATAACGGGATCGGCTGGAAAAAGCTGAACTGCAGGCAGGAGTACAAGACCATGTTTGCACGGATCGAGCAGGGTCATTATACGCTTTCTTTTATCTGCCCGAAGGATTGGACCGAGACGGATGCGGGGGCGTACGAGGGCAGGTGCCTGCGTTTGCAGCTCCTTCGCTCCGATAACTGCTATATCCGTCCCGCGATCCATCATTATCCGCACATCCGTAATCTGAAGATCGCCTTTTCCTATGAGCAGCAGTATGTACCTGCGGCAAGAGCGGTTGCGATCATGGGATCTACGCGTGTGCCGATGACGTCTAAAATGGGCGGACGGGGACGTTTTACCGCTTTTTCCGTCAGCAGATACATGGACGATGCGCTGTATCTTGGATTTGATAAAAAGCTGGAAAACGGTCCGATCAGCATTCTCTTTATGTTAAAAGACGGAACGCAGTATGAGGGCGTGAAAACCGTATTTGAATATGCGACGGCAAAAGGATTTAAGCAGCTCAAAGTCCTGGATTACACGCAGGATTTTTCCAGATCGGGGATCGTTCTTTTCATGCCGCAGGCGGATATGAAAGAGATTTCGATCGAGGGCCGGAAACGTTATTGGATCCGGATCAGACGGACCGATGTGCCGCATGCCGGAGAGTATCAGCCGGCACTTCCCGTCATCTCTGATATCAAGCTCAATGCGGTCATGGTCTCAAACATCGAGACGGGCATGGAACAGGATTTTTACCTGGAAGATCTGACGCCGTTCATGCATTTTGCGCTGCCTGCGGAGAACATCCTCGATATGGATGTATGGGTCAATGAAAAAGGGTATCTGACGCCGCTTGAGGTAAGCAGCATGCTGGAGCAGGATCCGGACAGAGTGCGTGTCGAATATGATGTCCTGGGCGAGATCCAGGCAGTTTACATAAAATGGAGCGAGACGGAAAGCTTCGAGGATTCCGATGACAGACGTGTCTATGAGATCGATCGTATGAACAACGAGATCATCTTCGGCGACGGCGTCCATACGGATCTCCCGCGTGTGATGGATGATGTCGCGTTTAAGGCGGTCATCAGAAGCTGCAACGGGGACAGAGGAAACGTTGCGGAAGGGATGATCGTTGATTCGGCAACGCAGCTTACTTATATCGGCGATATCAATAATCCCGTCAGGGCTTTTGGCGGAAGCAATATCGAAGATTTTGAAAGTGCACTGGAACGAGGGGCCAATATCCTTCGCTCGAGAAAGCGGCTCGTTTCGTCGGATGACTACGAGCGCGAGATCATGACGTATTCCGACAATATCGATCAGGTAAAATGCATTGCGGGCCGGCTGCGTGACGGTTCTTTTGAGGAGCGTGCATTATCCTTTGTTGTGCTTCTCAAGGATTACCAGGAAGGCGCTTTTTCCTTCCAGGGCCTTTCCGGTGCACTTCGCAGGCATCTTCTTGAAAAGTGCGCGCTGACGGTCTCGGAAGAGGATATTCATATAGTTGAGCCGATGTTTGTCGATATCTCTGTGGATCTTTGGGTGGAGAGCGTTAAGATGGATGATACCTTTGAGGTGCAGAATGTTCTCCAGGACTGCTTAAGGCAGTATCTTGAACCGCTGAAAAGCGAATCGGGAGCCGGATGGCGGATCGGAACACTGCCGCAGAAGTCTCCGATCCTGATGAAGCTCAACATCTTAAAAAGTCGTGCGATCGTCAAAAAACTTGCGATCATCGCAAAGTATACCGACGAGACAGGGGTACACGAAGTCGATCTGGATGATGTGGACGTGACCCCGTTTATGATCTGCCGGAGCGGAGAACATCATGTACATGTGCTGGTAGATGAAGATTAGCACGCAGGAGAGATACCATGCTGAATACGAAAAATCTGAATGATATTCGTTTTGAAGACAGGCTCGGCGAAGCCATTACGCAGATACCGCTTTATTCGTCGGAGTGGACCAACTTCAATCCATCCGATCCCGGCATCACGATACTGGAGAATCTGACTGCATTTGAATCGCTGCAGCTTCAGGGGATCAATCAGATCACGGTTCCCATACGTCAGAAGCTTTTACAGCTTGCCGGATTTGAGGCAAAAAAGGGAAAATGCGCGCGCGTCCTGCTATGCGCAGAGGGGGTATCGCATCCGCTCAGTTTTCCGGTGAACCAGCGTTTCAGCCTCGGCAACATGACGTTTGAAACGAATAAGCCGCTGGAACTTTCCGGCGATTCCATCATCGGAATCTTTGGAAAGCGCGATGGTGCATTTTATGATCATACGGAAAAGCTTGAACGTGAGATCCCGATCCCATGCATGATCTTTGGCGAGCATCCCAAGAAAGGGGATGCGGTATACTTTGCCGCGGATCATCTTCCGGAACCGGGCGAGGAGATCATCTTTTACGTACGTGCCTTCAATCGCCATAACAGGAATCCTTTTTCCGACAAGTGGCGCAATGCGTTTGCGGCGCTGAAATGGGAGTGCTATACGGAAGAAGGCTTTGTTGAAGTGAATGTGGCTGACCGTACCGGGTGCTTTCTGATCGACGGAGAGATTAGGATCCGCATGCCCGAGCAGCGGGCGGCGGGGTGCAGCGAGCTTGACGGTTCGCCCTTCGTGATCCGCGCGACCCTTGTCGATGCGCATTACGATGTGATCCCGAAAGTTTTATCGATTGATGCGTTTTTGTTTGAAGTATGGCAGAAAGAGACAAAATGTACCTGCTTTACTTTTAACAAAGTCGGTTCCGCCACGCTCTATGCGGATCTTCTTGAAGAAGGATATGTGAAGGTCTTCTGCAAAGAGGAGCGTGGAAGTGCCTACAGGGAGTATAAGCTTTCTCCGGGAGAAGCGGCAGAAGGGCGTTTCTACGAGGAAGAGCGCATAGAGTACGGTAAGCGTACGTTCCGTTTTGACAAAAGGCGTTACAAGTACGCGCCGGCCAAGCTGAAGAATGCGATCAAGATCGTATGCTATAACGAGGAGATGATGCGACGTTATTCCCTCGGAATGGTCTACGGATATGATAATCAGGTGATCGATCTTCCGATCACAAACATCGTGGCGGATTCATTCTGTATCATCGCCGCGCTGCCGGGAGGAGACGACGGCCCGTTGTACTATTTTGTTAGGCCGGATAAGTCCGGTGAGCAGGATATGATCTATCATCTTCTTGAAAATGACGGAAAGATCGTGATCGAGGACGCAGGAATGTTTATCGGTGCCAAGCTCTATATGTGCGAGTGCAGCGTGACATCCGGCGATGACGGAAATGTCCGGGAAGGCAATGTGTTTGAAGCGGCAGGCCTGAAGGATGATCATGTGACGTTTTTCAATCCCGGTCCCGGTCAGGGCGGTGCCTTTCGCGAAAAGCTGAAAGATGTCAAAAAGCGTTTTATCAAAGATATCCAGAAGCCGTATGCGGCAGTGACTGCGAGCGACTATGAGCAGATCGTCAGAGAGACACCGGAGCTTTGCATCGACAGGGTGAAGGCCGTTCTGGACGGAAACCGGAATCTGGTGCAGGTGGCGGTTAAGCCGGGAACAGATGAGGAATTGCCGCAGCTGTCCGCTATCTATAAAGAGGCGATCGAGCGCAGACTCGAAGACAGACGTCTACTGACAACGAGGATTGAGGTTTCGAGTGTCGTTTATGTACCGCTTCAGGTGCAGGGGACGATCTATATCAAGCGTCAGTATGAAAACTGCAGAGAACGCATTGAGGAGACGATCCGTAAAGTGATCGATCACGCGCACGATCCGCACCGGATGATCGGCGAGTCACTCCGTTTTGATGAGCTGTTTTATGCGATCGACAATCTCGATTGCGTGGAATATATTTACGAATTGTCCGTCCGTCCCAAGTCCTCGGCGCATGCGCGGCTTAAGGATGCGGATGTGATCCCGGACCCCAACTGCCTGTTTTGCATGGGCAGCATATCGCTGGAGATCGGTACATACGGACAAGAGTAAGGGGAGAGAGAATGGCAGGTATTACCTATACCATTAAGAAGAACAGAATAGAAAGAGGCTGCATGTCCGGGCTTGAATCAAAGGGCAGGACCGCCATATGCAAAGGAAAGGGAAGCGGGGACGGATACTTGTTTCTGCGCAGCCTTGACAGTGCGGTCGCCGATTCCGAATGGGGACGCATGCATTTTGACATGCAGATCGAAGAAGAGATGGTCGTCTATGTCTATCTGGCTGCCATGAACGAGAATGTTTTCTACCGAAACGATGAACTCGTCAGGATCGATGACTTCCTCGCAGATCCGGATGAACCGCTGTCCATTAAAAAGACATTTTTTGAACGGGTATCGGCTAAGCGTTTCCTGAACCGGAACGATATCCTGCTTTATGATCTCAAAGGACGATATCTTTACATCGCGATCGAAGTGACCGGGATCGGGGAAGCGGTCCTCGACCATCTTGTGGTGGATCTGCACGGTGATAATTTCATGGAGACGTTCCCGGAGGTCTATCGGGAGAAGAACAGCTTTTTCCATCGTTATCTGTCTGTATTTTCGAGTATCTATAACGATTTTCAAAATGATATTGCCGCACTTCCGCAGCTTTTGGACCTGGATACCTGCCCTAAGGAGCTGCTTCCGATCTACGCAGGATGGCTGGGGATCGATGTGGGTAATGATTTTCTTGGCGAGAGCAAACTGCGGATGCTGGTAAAGGAGACCTACCGGCTTAACAGGATCAAAGGAACCAAAAAGGCGATCTCGCGTATCGCGGAGATCGTGCTCGGTGAGCCGGTGAAAGTCCTTGAACGCAATGTGATGCAGAATTATATTCCGTCAGAGGAGATGCATGAGTTTGAGAAGCTGTACGGAAAGAGTATCTATGATGTGACTCTTCTGGTCAATTCGTATGTATCTGAGAATCTGAAGTCACAGCTCATGTTTCTTTTGAATCAGTTTAAACCGATCAGGAGCCGCATTCATGTGATCTTCTTAAAGCCTGACGGAATGCTCGATTCACATTGCTATCTGGATATGAATGCAAGGGTATATTCCTTCAGTGAAGGTGCGCTTGATGAGAGGCAGACGCTGGATGGCATGACATGCTTATCCGAGTAGAAAATGCTTTTCAAAGGCCGGTACCTTTGCTAAAATATGTTCGATGATCAATCTGTATTTGAGGGAGTAATGATACATGACTGTTACGGAGAGCGTAGTCGGAGACAAAGTACAGCTGAATGTGTCGGGACGTATCGATATGGCTTCAAGCGATCAGCTTTTGTCCGCGATCCTGGCAGGCTTTCAGAAAGCAAAGAATCTGATCCTTGATCTGGAAAAGGTGGATTATATTTCGAGCGCCGGATTACGGTCGCTTTTGATCGGACAGAAGACAGCCAATTCCAAGGCGGGGAGCCTGGTTTTGATCAATGTGCAGGATACGGTCCGACAGGTGCTCGAGATAACCGGCTTTGTTCAGATGCTTCATATGGAATGATATGATCACTTTTAAAAATGTAACGAAGTGTTATGAAGATACACAGACGTATGCGATCAGGAACTTTTCGGAGACGATCGAAGACGGAGAGTTTGTTCTTTTGACAGGAGAGAGCGGTGCCGGTAAGAGCACGCTCATCAGACTCCTTTTAAAAGAGATCGAGCCGACACTAGGCAGGATCCTTGTGGATGGCAGAGACCTTTCATCGATCGAAGGGCGGAAGATCCCGCTCTACAGAAGACAGATCGGGGTTGTGTTTCAGGATTTCAGGCTTTTGCCTGATCATACCGTTTATGAGAACATCAATCTGGCTCGCATGATCGCCGGCAGCGGACGGAACAAAGAGGATAAGAAGATTTCCTACCTGCTGTCACTTTTCGGGCTGGATACTCTGTTTAAACGCTATCCGCGTGAGCTGTCGGGAGGCCAGATGCAGAAGGTGTGCCTGGCAAGAGCGATCGTCAATGATCCGCCGATCCTCCTTGCGGATGAGCCGACCGGTAATCTGGATCGGGGTGCATCCGTTGAGATCATGCGATTGTTTGAGCTGATCGCAGGACGCGGTACAACAGTCATCGTTGCGACACATGATGTCGATACGGCAGCAGGCCTTTGCTGCAGGCAGATCGCGATCGATCGTGATGCGCGGGATCATGCATATGTATATCAAAAGACGCAGGCGTAAACCTGCGTCTTTTTTATGTGTCTGAGATAATACGATCTTATTTGTTCGGTACATCCAGCGGAAAAGGAGAGACGATACCCAGATATTCCTGCGGGAACTGTTCCTTTGGAACTTCTGTCAGCGTCAGGTATTCCGTGGAGGAAAAGCCGATGATATCGCCAGCAAGGATATAGCACCAGTTCGGGCCTTCCTGCAGGACATAGCCCTTCGTGCCCGGTTTCAGGCGGGCGACGGATTTCTTGTCAAGACCCGGCTGCGTACGGACATACAGGATCTGCTCTACATTGGCGGTAACAAATGAATAATATTTGCGCTCGGCGGTATCCGGCGAAGCAGGCGTATCGGGTACGTTCTCTTCTTCGGCAGGTGCCGCCGGTTCTTTTGGATCAGATGGAAGTGTTTCCGCAACGGGCGCTTCCGGCTTGGGTCCGGAGGCGTCAGCAGGCTCGGCAGGAACACTGTCGGCAGGCGCAGAGGGAACTGCTTCCTGTTTTTTTAGATCTCCGTATGGCAGGGTCGCGAAAACGCTTCTGGTGTCCGGATTGAATTCTTTGTAAGCTCTTGTCTCTGTCACGATCGGTTTTAAGAGGACAGCGGTCAGAATGCCGAGACCGGCATAAAAGGCAAGCAGCAATGCGAAGAAAGTGCGATGGTTTTTCAGCATACGGCCTCCTTACGTTGTGGGCAGCTGGATATAGATACCCATGCCTTGCCCGATCGTGCTTTTTGCGTAGATCGTACCGCCGTAATAGGTAACAATGGCCTTGGCCTGCGTGAGTCCGAGTCCGTTACCGCTGATCCTGTTTGAACCCTGATAGTTAAGCTCAAAGATGTGTTCGGTCTCATTCGGAGACAGGCCGTTCCCGTTGTCCTTGAGCACGATGAAAATATCATCCCCGATATTGGAAATGGTGATGATCAGGGAACCGGCACGCCGCATATACTTGATGGAATTATCAATGATATTGCGGAACAGGATGCGGAGGCGAGAAGGGGAAGCTTTTACCAGAAGCGAACTCTCCGGTGCGGAGATCACAACCTGAAGCTTAGCCTGCTCCGCATACGGAGCAAGATCCTTGATCGTTTCCTTGCAGATCGAGATGATGTCGATCGTTTCGTGGTCATCCGCTTCATACGGAAGAGGCGGCAGGAGGCTTTCGAGTGCGGGCATTTCGGATGCACGCTTTTCTTCAAGCTGCTCTTTTTGGATACGTGCTTCTTCCCGCTCGTTCAGTTCACTGACTTCCTGTTTCATCGTATTCAACTCTTCGGTCGTCTCTAAAAGGGAACGCTCTGCTTCCATCAGCTGCGTGCTCTTTCCGGAAAGCTGCTGCGTGAGGGATTCGGATATTTCCTCTTTTTCCGCTTTCGTGCGTGCAAGCTCCTCGATCAGATCTTCCATGGCCTTTTTGTCTACTTTTGCTTCATAGGAAAGATAAGAGAAAAGGATCAGACAGATGCTGTGCAGAATAAAGAAAACCAGGATCATCCAGAGATCGCCATGCATAAAGTTAAACAGGACCAGTGCATAGCAAACCACTGCGATACCGAGAAACAGTTTTTGTGCGGTAGCCATTGAAAAAAAACCTCCGATTGACAGATTATTCTAACATTATCTCCAATTCACTGTTATAATAAATAATAGCATAACAATAAGTGAAATAACAATCATTTTGGGGTGTGATACGATGTCACTTACAGATCGTTTGATCAAAGATACGGAAAATGTCCGGCGGGCGAATGCCAAGGACCCATATTATGAGGACGAAGAGTACTATACTTATATGCAAAGAGAGAGAGATCTTTCGTATCTGAATGATCGGAAAGACGTATTTCACAAGCGTGTGGATGATCAGGCGATCAATCGCATGGAGAATGTTTTTGACAGAACTGCCGTTTTCCGTACCGATACGGATCGGTAATGCTTAGATTTGATGGGAGAGTGCAATGAGCCGTTTTGATGAGAGCCTTCGGGGCAAACCTTTTGACAGCTACGGGGAATACATGGACTATGTATTTGCCTGTGTCAACATTGGAGCCGATGCCTATCTGGCGGAATTGAAGCAGGTATTTGCGACCGGACAGGGCGGATATAAGAACGTTTTGTATCCGGATATCGAGGTCGCGCACGATGTATGCCGCGACCAGATGGAGCGGTTTCAAAGTGCTGCCCCGCACACTGAAGAGCCGGAGCATTCAGACGAAGCGATGCCGCAGCTCGATCCGGATCTGATGGATCTTTTGAGTGCGTTCTCGATCGATACGGACAATGCTTCCGCTTCCGGTGATAAAGCTGCAGAACCTGCGGCAGCAGGCGGCGATGCCATGTCGCTTACGGAGATGCTTGGATATATTGAAGAGCGCGCCGAGGCAACCGTGAAAGAAGGCATACGTCTTCCGTTTCACGAGATCTGTGCGAAGCTCCGTTTTGAGCCTTTTACCGTATTCTGCTTTGCCTGCGGGATCCTTTCTTCCACGCAGACAGATTATGCAGGGATCTTTCAGATCATCAACGAGAACGGGAACCTCTCTTCGCCGACCATAGAAGCGGCTGCCAAGCTGTTCTTCGGCAAGAACTTTTCGATCACGAATGCATTCGGGGATATGTCGGTGTGCCTGGAGCAGCTGAGCCCGATCCTCAGTCTGAACGTACTCGGCAATATGCCGTTTTCAACAGTTGTTTCACCCGATAAGCGTATCATTGACTTTTTGTTCGGACGCAATCCCGATCTGCTGGATGAGAACTATATCCGGTTTTTCCGCCTTTTGACAAGCGATGAAGAGCTGAACCCGATCATGGCAAATGAAAACAAGCTTGAAGCGATGGAGATCTCCTACGGTGAGGGCTGCAGGCTTTTCTCATATTACGGTGACGAGGGAAGCGGACGCAAATTCTTTATCAAGCAGTTCTGCCGCAAGAACGATATGCGTGCGATCTCCATGAATTGCAAGAAGCTGTTTGTGTATGATTTTTCTTTTGTCGAGAAGGCATTGTGGGCCGTTACGAGAGAGTGCATCCTCCTGAATGCCTGCTGCGTACTGGAGGAGCTTTCGTATCGGGAGGAAGAGAAGGAAAAATTCTTCGGTTACATGGACCTTGCCTTTGCCAAGCTGACGGCCAAGGATATCCTTGTATTTGCGCTCAGCAAGGAGAAGCTGGAATTTAAGGAGATCACAAAAGAGCCGATCACGGTACTGGATCTGCCGACACCCGGCAACGAAGAGCGCGTGAACTGCTGGCAGTATTTTGCCAAGGGCTTCGATCTGGAGGAGGACTGCGATCTTTTTGAGATGGCGATGAAGTTCCTGTTTACGCCCGGAAAGATCCATGATGCGCTGAAACATGCCAAGAGCCTTGCGACGATGGACAAGCAGACGAAGATCCCGCGCGAGACCCTTTTCAAGGGCTGCAATGCGCAGATGTCTTCGGAACTGTCCCAGAAGGCCTCCCGCGTCGAGGCAAAGTTCGGTTTTGACGATATCGTCATGAATGCGGATCAGCGAGAGACGATCACGCATGCGATCGAACAGATGATGTACAAGAAAAAAGTCTATGACGACTGGAACTATACCAAGAAGTATCCGTACGGCCGCGGCCTGACGGTCCTGCTGTTCGGTGCACCCGGTACCGGTAAATCCATGATGGCGCAGGTTCTGGCGCATGAGCTGAACCTGGAGCTGTACCGTGTCGACATATCCAAAGTTGTCGATAAGTACGTCGGTGAGACGGAAAAATCACTTTCCATGATCTTCCGCGAAGCGAAGAAATGTAACGTCGTTCTGTTCTTCGACGAATGCGATACCATCTTTGCAAAGCGTTCCGATGACGGAGGATCCAACCAGGCATCCGCCAATAACAAGACGGCGCTCCTTTTGCAGGAGATGGAAGCATACGACGGCGTCTGCGTGCTTGCGACCAACTACAAGCACAACATCGATCCCGCATTCTTCAGACGTATGAAATATATCGTAGAGTTCCAGTTCCCGAATGCGGATACAAGAGAGATGCTCTGGCGTACGACCGTACCGAAGACAACGCCCCTCGGCGAGGATGTGGATTTCCGGTTCATCGCCGAGAAGTTTGAATTTGCAGGCGGTAATATCAAGAACTGTATCCTGAATGCGGCGTTCCTTGCGGCTGCTGATAAGACTGCGAACGGGGAAGTCTGTATGCGCCACTACCTGATGGCGATCAAATATGAGTTCGTCAAGGTCGGCAAGGTATTTACCAAAGCGGACTTTGAACCGTATGCATCTCAGATCGGACTCTGATAGAGATGGAGGTATCAATATGGCACTTGAAAAGGAACAACGGGGGTTGCAATAAATCCGCGGGAGTGTTACTATATGTAAAGACTTAATACTGTTTATGCTTAAAGAGTGGAACGCGTTCCACTCTTTTGATTTTGTAAGGAGACAGAATGGCAAGAAGAGAAGACTACGAGAAGAAAACGGAGGCGCTCCTTGGCCCGATCACCGAAAAGGCGGGCGTGTCCGTATACGATGTCGAGTATGTCAAGGAAGGCAGCGACTACTACCTTCGCGTTTACATTGACAAGGAAGGCGGCGTGACGATCGACGACTGTGAAGTCGTAAGCCGCGCCCTCTCCGATGAGATGGACCGCGAGGACTTTATTGCGGATGCTTATATCTTAGAGGTATCGAGTCCCGGACTCGGACGCACATTGAAAAAAGACAAGCACCTGCAGGCCTCGATCGGACAGGATGTGGAAGTAAAGACCTATAAACCGATCGACGGAACGAAGGAATTCGCCGGTGTGCTGGAATCCTTCGACGAGAAGACCGTTACAATAACAGAAGACGGTACGGCGCGCACTTTTTCCCGTGAGGACATTGCACTCATACGACTCGCACTCGATTTTTGAGCATAGGCTCATCAGATACAGATCCAGGAAACAAAGGCATAACAACAAGCCGTATAAATAGGAGGAATGAAACGTAATGAACAAAGAATTAATGGAAGCGCTGGATGTGCTGGAAAAGGAAAAAGAGATCAGCAAAGATACGCTCTTTGATGCGATCGAAAATTCGCTGATCCTGGCTTGCAAGAGCCACTTTGGCAAGTCCGACAACATCAAGGTTGAGATCGACCGTGAGACATGCGACTTCCTTTGCTACGCCGAGAAGACCGTGGTGAGCGAAGTGGAAGATGACTGCCTTGAGATCTCCAAGGAAGATGCAAAGAAGATCGACAAGAAGGCAAAGCTCGGCGACATCGTAAAGGTGGAAGTCAGATCCAAAGAGTTCGGCCGTATCGCTACGCAGAACGCAAAGAACGTGATCCTGCAGAAGATCCGCGAGGAAGAACGCAACGTGATCTACAACCAGTACTACGCAAAAGAAAAAGATGCCGTAACCGGTGTCGTTCAGCGTTATATCGGTAAGAACATCAGCATCAACTTAGGCAAGGCGGATGCACTGCTCAACGAGAACGAGCAGGTAAAGACGGAAGTGTTCCGCCCGACGGAGCGTATCAAAGTATATATCCTTGAAGTCCGTGATACACCGAAGGGTCCCCGCATCCTTGTAAGCCGTACCCACCCGGAACTGGTGAAGCGCCTCTTTGAGTCCGAGGTAACAGAGATCAAAGACGGTACCGTCGAGATCATGAGCATCGCACGTGAGGCAGGTTCCAGAACCAAGATTGCGGTATGGTCCAACAACCCGAACGTTGATGCGGTCGGTGCGTGCGTCGGCATGAACGGTGCGCGTGTAAATGCGATCGTGGAAGAGCTTCGCGGTGAGAAGATCGATATCATCAACTGGGATGAGAACCCCGGTAATCTGATCCAGAACGCGCTGTCTCCCGCAAAGATCGTTGCGGTTTTCGCAGATCCCGATGAGAAGACGGCCAAAGTCGTTGTGCCCGATTATCAGCTTTCCCTTGCGATCGGCAAGGAAGGTCAGAATGCAAGACTTGCAGCCCGTCTGACCGGGTACAAGATTGACATTAAGAGTGAGACACAGGCAAAAGATACCCCCGGCTTCCGTTACGAAGATTATATGGATGACGAATACGATGACGAGGAGTATGACGAAGACGGCGCATATGAAGAAGGCGAATACGAAGAGTCCGAATCATATGAAGAGTCTGAAGGAGATGCTCCCGAAGATCAGGATGAATAAAGGGGATTCAAATGGATAAAAAGATCCCTATGAGACAGTGTGTCGGATGCGGCAGCATGAAGCCCAAGAAAGAAATGATGCGGGTGATCAAGGCTAAGACCGGCGAGATCAGTCTCGATGTAACAGGAAAAATGAACGGAAGAGGCGCTTATATCTGCAAGAGCGCATCGTGTCTCGATGCGGCCAAGAAGAGCAGAGGCCTGGAGCGCTCCTTCGGGATGCGTATCTCGGATGAGATATACGAGAATCTGCAAAAGGAGTTCACAAGCTACCATGCATAACAAGATCCTGTCTATGCTGGGACTGGCAATGAAAGCAAGAAAACTTGCAAGCGGCGAGTTCCAGACGGAGACCGCTGTCAAAAGCGGAAAAGCCTGCCTTGTGATCGTCAGCAGCGATGCAAAGGACGGCACGAAAAAGAAATACCGCGACATGTGCGCTTTTTACAAAGTTCCGATCGCGGAATACGGCGAGATGGAAGCGCTCGGTCATGCGATCGGCAAAGCCGACAGGAGCGGTCTTGCTGTGACGGATGAAGGGTTTGCAAAAGGACTCATGAAACTTTTGGGATTGCCCGAGGGAATAGGAACGGAGGAACAGGAATGGCAAAAATAAAGATACTTGATCTTGCAGCAGAACTTGGCAAGGACGGCAAAGAGGTCCTGAGTTTTCTGCAGGAAAAAGGTTTTGATGTAAAAGTAACACGAAGCAGTGTGGAGGATGATGCGGCAGAGCTGGTCCGCAAAGAATTCGGAAAAGGCGAAGCAAAGAAAGCGCCTGCGAAGAAGGAAGAGGAAGCAGAGGCAAAGCCTGCAGCAAAGAAGCCTGAGGCGGAAGCAAAGCCCGCAGCAAAGCCGGAACAGGCGGCGAAGGCAGAACCTGCAGCAAAGACGGAACCTGCAAAAAAGGCTGCGCCCGCTGAAGCGGAAGGCAAGCCCTCCGGTGATGCAAAGCAGGGAGAAAAGCCCTTTAAAAAGAAAAAGAACATTATCTTTGTATCCAACCCGCACAATTCCAGAGTGCCGGGCGGGCAGAGACCGATGGGGCAGAACAACGACAGACATCAGCGCGACAACCGTATGACATCATCGCGTCCGCAGGGACTGATCAGGCCGCTGACACCGCCGTCGCCCACACCGAGCGTCGACATGATCAAGCCCGGACAGCAGAGACCTGCCGCAAGACGTGATGATAATCGTCCGCAGAGACAGGACGTACCCGTAAGAGAGAGGAACGCAAACTATGACAGACAGCCTGCTCAGAATCGCGGCGATCATAACAGTTTCCGCCGCAGCGACCAGAGTGCACAGGGTATGCCGGGGCGCGACCGCAATGCGCAGGGCGCTGGACGCCCTATGCAAGGGGCTCCGGGATCGGACAACCGATTCAGAAAGCCTGCGGACGGCAAGCGGTTTGCGCAGGAGGCACCGCAGCAGAATGCACCGGGCAGGTCGGATGACAAGCGACGCGGAGGCAATCAGGACCGCGACAGACGTTCCAAGAAGGATGCCATCTATGAAGACGGCAACGGAAAGAACAAGAATGCAAACAGAGCGGGCAGATTCATCAAGCCCGAGAAGAAGGTAGAGACTGCTCAGGAAGAGCAGATCAAAACGATCACGATCCCTGAGACACTGACGATCAAAGAACTGGCTGAGAAGATGAAGATCCAGCCGTCCCAGATCGTGAAGAAGCTGTTCCTGGAAGGAAAGATCGTGACGGTCAACGAAGAAGTCGACTTCGAGACCGCTGAGAACATTGCGATCGAATATGACATTATCTGCGAGAAGGAAGTCAAGGTCGATGTGATCGAAGAGCTTCTGAAAGAGGATGAAGAGAATCCGGAAGAAATGACCAAGAGACCGCCCGTTATCTGCGTTATGGGTCACGTCGATCACGGTAAGACATCGCTTCTGGATGCGATCAGGAAGACCAATGTTACGGACCGCGAAGCAGGCGGTATCACGCAGCATATCGGTGCATACACCGTAAATGTCAAGGGCGAGAAGATCACATTCCTCGATACACCGGGTCATGAGGCGTTCACCGCAATGCGTATGCGTGGTGCGAACTCCACAGATATCGCGATCCTCGTCGTAGCGGCCGATGACGGTGTTATGCCGCAGACGGTCGAGGCGATCGCGCATGCCAAGGCAGCCGGCATCGAGATCATCGTTGCCGTTAACAAGATCGATAAGCCCAATGCCAACATCGACCGCGTGAAGCAGGAACTCACCGAGCACGAGCTCGTTGCGGTTGACTGGGGTGGCAACACGGAATTCGTTCCGGTATCCGCAAAGACCGGCGAAGGGATCGACACGCTGCTTGAGACGATCCTTTTGACTGCTGAGATCCTGGAGCTGAAAGCAAATGCGAAGCGCCGCGCAAGAGGTCTTGTCATTGAGGCAGAACTTGATAAGGGACGCGGACCCGTTGCGACGGTTCTGGTTCAGAAGGGTACACTGCGCCTCGGCGATTTCATTTCCGCGGGCGCAAGCCACGGTAAAGTACGTGCGATGATCGACGATAAGGGACGCCGCGTAAAAGAGGCACTCCCGTCCACACCCGTTGAGATCCTTGGTTTAAATGCCGTTCCGAATGCGGGCGAGATCTTTATCGCACACGATTCCGACAAGACGGCCAAGAGCTTTGCCGATACATATACGGCACAGAACAAAGAGAAGAAACTTGAGGAGACCAAGTCCAAGATGTCGCTTGACGATCTGTTCAGTCAGATCCAGGCCGGCAATCTGAAGGAACTGAACCTCATCATCAAGGCGGACGTACAGGGTAGTGTGGAAGCCGTTAAGCAGAGCCTTCTTAAGCTCTCCAACGATGAAGTCGTTGTCAAGTGCATCCACGGCGGCGTAGGTGCGATCAATGAATCCGACGTTGCGCTGGCATCCGCATCCAATGCGATCATCATCGGTTTCAATATCCGTCCGGATGCAACGGCCAAGGCTGTAGCGGAGCACGAAGGTGTCGATATCAGACTGTACAAGGTCATCTACCAGGCGATCGAGGATATCGAAGCTGCGATGAAGGGTATGCTCGATCCGATCTTCGAAGAGAAAGTCATCGGTCATGCGGAAGTGCGCCAGATCTTCAAGGCATCCGCGATCGGCAACATCGCCGGTTCTTATGTCCTTGACGGTCAGTTCCAGAGAGGCTGCAAGATCCGTATCTCGCGTGACGGTGAGCAGATCTACGAAGGCGAGCTTGCTTCTTTGAAGCGTTTCAAAGACGACGTCAAGGAAGTGAAGGCCGGATTCGAATGCGGTCTTGTATTTGAAGGTTTTGACAAGATGCAGGAGATGGATCAGGTTGAAGCATACATTATGGTTGAGGTACCTCGTTCATGAGAAAGAACAGTATTAAAAATACAAGAATAAACGGTGAGGTACAGCGTGTTTTGGCAGAGATCATCCGCGGCGAGATCAAGGATCCGCGGATCGGTCTTCTGACGAGTGTTATGGCTGTCGAAGTCTCACCGGACTTAAAGACCTGCAAGGCCTGGATCAGCGTGCTCGGTGACGAGCAGGCGAGAAAGGATACGCTCGCGGGACTGAAAAGTGCAGAAGGATTTATCCGTAACAAACTCGCGAAAGAGATCAACCTTCGCAATACGCCGGAGATCCGTTTTATCATGGACGAATCCATCGAATACGGTGTTTCCATGTCGCACAGGATCGATGAGATCAACCGTCCTTTGCATGAGGCGGAGAGTGATGGCGACGGCGGCGAAGCGTAAGTTTTCGGAGGTACGATGTTTGATTTAATGAAAGAACTTGCCGGCGCTGCAAGGGTCGGGATCGGAGGCCATGTCCGTCCCGACGGTGACTGTGTCGGCTCTGTTCTGGGTTTATACAATTATCTGCAAAAAAATATGCCGGCGGATTGTGTGATCGACGCCTATATGGAGCGTCCATCCGATGTGTTCGATACGGTTTCGGGGATCGATAAGATCCACGAGACGGCGGATGAAAACTGCGTGCCATACGACGTGTTCTTCTGCCTGGATTGCGATGAGAGCCGCCTGGGGCATGCCGCGCCTCTTTTTGCAGGCGCAAAAAAGAAGATCAATGTGGATCACCACATCAGCAATGCGGGCAGTGGTGACATCAACTACATCGATGCGACCGCAGGGAGCGCAAGTGAGCTGGTATATGACCTCCTCGATCTTGACAAGGTGGATGAAGCCTGCGCCAGGGCGCTTTACATCGGGATCATTCACGATACGGGCGTTCTGCAGTACTCGAACACGTCACCCAAGACGCTTCGCGCAGTTGCGGATCTGATCGGCTTTGGCTTTGACTTTTCTACACTCATTGAAGAGACGTTCTATCAGAAGACGTATGCGCAGACGAGAGTCTGCGGCAAAGCGATGTTTGAGAGCGAGCTTCTTTTAGACGGGAGAGTCGCCTATACGGTCGTGACGCAGAAGACGATGCAGGAGTACGGCCTCACAGGCAAGGATATGGATGGGATCGTTAACCAGATCCGCAATATCAAAGGCGTAGAGTGTGCTGTATTTCTCTATGAACTGTCAGATAAGGAATTCAAGGTCAGCATGCGTTCGACCGATGCGGTCAACGTATCGGATATCGCTGTATTTTTCGGCGGCGGCGGCCACAAGAAAGCGGCCGGAGCGACGCTGGAAGGCAGTGCGGAGGAGATCATCGCACGCGTGACACAGCGTATCGCCATGCAGCTTACGAAATAAGGGACTGAAAGATTGATCAACGGAATCATTAACGTTTACAAAGAGAAAGGCTATACGTCTTTCGATGTCGTAGCCAGGATGCGCGGCATCATGAAGCAGAAGAAGATCGGCCATACCGGGACGCTCGATCCCGATGCGGAAGGTGTTCTTCCCGTGTGCCTAGGCAATGCGACAAAGGTATGCGGGTTTCTGACGGATAAGCGCAAAGAATATGTTGCGGAGTGTCTGCTGGGTGTTACAACCGACACACAGGATATGACCGGGACGGTCCTGACGCGCAAAAACGTAGAAGTGACGGAATCTGCGGTTCGATGCGCCGTAATGGGGTTTGTGGGACCGTGCGAACAGATCCCGCCCATGTATTCTGCGATCAAAGTCGGCGGCAAGCGCCTTTACGAGATCGCACGAAGAGGGGAAGAGGTGGAGCGCAAGCCCCGCCTGATCACGATCTATGAGATCGAGATCTTAAAGGTCGATCTGCCGATCGTTCGCTTCCGTGTCGTTTGCTCGAAGGGCACCTATATCAGAACGCTCTGTCACGATATCGGAGAAGCGCTCGTCTGCGGAGGAGCTATGCTGAGTCTTGTGCGTACCAAGGTCGATCAGTTTACACTTGATAAGGCCTTAAAGCTTGATGAGATCGAGAAGCTGGTACAGGAAGAAAAGACAGACGGGATCATTACGCCGGTCGATGCACTTTTTCTCAAATATCCGGGACACACGGTGAAAAAAGAAGCAGTCGTGCCGCTTTCCAACGGCAATACGCTTACGGTCTCTTCGTTTGAAGCGCCGTCCCCGACCGGAGAAAAGATCCGCGTTTATGACGGCGACGGCCGATTCTACGGACTTTATATCCGTACGGAACAAGGAATTTACAAGCCCCTCAGGATGTTTTTATAAGACGTCCCGGGCAGGGATTTAGGAGATAGCAGATCATGCTGCTGATAGAAGGAACAACAGATTTTCAATTAGACGGTCCGAGTGCTGTCGCGATCGGGAAGTTTGACGGTATCCACAGAGGACACCAGGAACTTCTTAAAAAGATCAAGGAAACAGGCTTTCAAACCGTCATCTTTACATTTGATCCGCCGCCGAATGTCCTTTTCGGGCAGACGGAAGTGCGCGGACTGACAACAAGAGAAGAGAAGCGTCGGATCTTTGACAAGCAGGGGATCGACGTGCTGATCGAGTACCCGCTTAACGAAAAGACCGCTGCGACCGATCCGGAGGATTTTATCGAAGAGATCCTCGTAAAGCGTCTTCGCACCGCATATATTGCGGCCGGAACCGACCTTTCATTCGGAAGCCGCGGACGCGGCAACAGCGCCCTTTTGGAAAAATGGGCGGACACATATGGATATCAGGTCGAGATCATCGATAAGATCCTCGATGAAGGGGAAGAGATCACATCGACCAGGATCCGCGAAGAAGTAAAGCAGGGACATATGCAGACGGTCACGCGTCTGATCGGCTTTCCGTACAGCATCACAGGGATCGTGGAGCACGGCAAACGCATCGGCCGCACGATCGGCATCCCGACGGTCAACTTGCTGCCGCCGGATGATAAGCTTCTGCCGCCGCATGGGGTTTACTACTCCTATGTGTCTTATAACGGAAAGCATTACCGCTCGATCAGCAATGTGGGCGTGAAGCCGACGGTCGGCGACAGGAACGTGCAGGGCGTGGAGTCCTATCTCTATGATTTTGATGAAGAGATCTATGGGAAAAAGCTGACAGTCAATCTGCTCGAATTCAGAAGGCCGGAAGAGAAGTTCCCGAGTGTGGAAGTTCTGAAAGCCAAGATGCAGGAAGACGTCGCTGCGGGCGCACAGTACCCGCAGATGTTCTGACCGGCAGACAGAAGTTTTAATGAGGTTTTACATGAAAAGAAATATTGCAACAGGCGCTGCGCTTTTGTGCGCGATGGCCCTGTGCATGCCGCTTCGTTTGCATGCACAGACGACCAAAGATCTAGAGCGCCATGCGGGTCTCTCCGAACTGATCCATGAAGCCGAAGAGAGCGCAAAGGAACTGGAACAGCAGATCCGCGACGGAAGCGTCAAGAAGCCGAAGCAGAAGCTCTGCGAGGCAAATAACTGGGGGTATACGAACCTTGGTATCGCGGAAGTCGATAATCATTTAAATGTTCGAAACCAGCCGTCCGAAAGCGGCGAACTCGTCGGCAAGATGACCAAGAATGCGGCCTGCGAGATCCTTGATATCGAAGGAGACTGGGCGCATATCAAATCCGGTAAGGTGGAAGGCTACTGCCATACCGATTATCTGCTGCAGGGCGATGCCGCCAAGAAGCGGGCCAAAGAGACCGTCTATACGGTTGCGATCGTCACAACGACGACTTTAAAGGTCCGTGACGAGCCTAATACGAATTGTCCCGTTATCACGCTTGTCGGCGAAGAGGAGCGTCTTGAGGTGGTCGATCAGTCCGTAGAGGGCTGGGCCAAGATCATGCTTGATGATGAGGAAGCATACGTTTCAACGGAATTTGTCAAGATCGAAGAAGAGCTGACGACCGCCGTTACGATGAAAGAACTGTTATACGGACAGGACGGCGTCTCCAATACGAGAGTCGATCTGTGTCAGTTTGCAAAGAAGTTTGTCGGCAACCGCTACGTATGGGGCGGCACAAGCCTGACAAACGGCGCGGACTGCTCCGGCTTCGTACAGAGCGTCTTTAAGAACTTCGGCATCAAGCTTCCGAGATCTTCGAGAGAACAGGCGACTGTCGGTACCAAGATCAAGCTTTCCGAGGCAAAGCCGGGCGACCTGATCTTCTATGCAAAGGGCGGCAGGATCAATCACGTTGCGCTTTATATCGGCAACGGACAGGTCGTACACGCCAGCAGCCCCAAGAGCGGTATCAAGATCTCCAATGCGACATACCGTTCGCCCGCGACGATCCGACGTGTCATGAAGTAGCGGGAAAAAGCGCTTTACATATAATAGCGCCTATGCTATAATCATCAAGTGTTGTTTGCCGTCACTTAGGCAGCGGATACTCCAACCGCGTCCCGGTGATCGGTGTATCAGTCGATCGAAAGCGGTCGACATGCGAGATTTATCAGGAGGAAATTTACATGATCGCAAAAGAAAAGAAAACATCTATTATCAATGAGTATGCGAGAACAGCAGGCGATACCGGTTCACCGGAAGTTCAGGTTGCCGTTCTGACAGCAAGGATCGCTGAGCTTACAGCGCATCTGCAGGAGAATCCGAAGGATCATCATTCCAGAAGAGGTCTTCTTAAGATGGTTGGTCAGAGACGTGGTCTTCTTTCTTATCTGAAGAAGAAAGATATCGAGAGATATCGTGCACTGATCGAGAAACTCGGCCTCAGAAAATAATAATGCTAAAAAGAGGCGGGTTTTGTCTATCCGCCTCTTTGTTTTTCAAGTAACACAGACAGAAGATCTACCCCGAGACCACATCCAAATGTGCGAAAGATCGTGGATTTAGATGTAGTTTCGGTTCTTCTGTCTGATAAGATATCTCATTTATGAGACGAAAGGAGAACAATATGGTAAAAACTTATACCATGGACCTTGCAGGACGTACATTATCCGTAGAGATCGGCAAGGTTGGCAAACAGGCAAACGGCTGTGCGTTCATGAGATACGGTGATACAACCGTTCTTTCTACGGCAACAGCATCCGACAAACCGAGGGACGGTATTGATTTCTTCCCGCTTTCCGTTGAATTCGAGGAGAAAATGTATTCCGTAGGTAAGATCCCCGGCGGTTTCAACAAGAGAGAAGGAAAGGCTTCCGAAAACGCTGTTCTGACAAGCCGCGTGATCGACAGACCGATGCGTCCCCTTTTCCCGAAGGACTATCGTAACGATGTCACACTGAACAATATGGTCATGAGCGTTGACCCTGCATGCCGTCCCGAACTGGTGGCTATGCTCGGCGCAGCGATCGCAACTTCGATTTCCGATATTCCGTTTGACGGCCCCTGCGCGATGACGCAGATCGGCATGAAGGACGGTGAGTTCATCGTAAACCCTTCCCAGAAGGAATGGGCTGAAGGCGACCTCAAACTGACTGTTGCTTCCACAGCGACCAAGGTCATCATGATCGAGGCCGGTGCAAATGAGATCCCCGAAGCAAAGATGATCGAGGCGATCTACAAGGCGCACGAAGTAAACCAGACGATCATCGCGTTCATCAATCAGATGGTGGCAGAGGTAGGCAAGCCGAAGCACAGCTATACAAGCTGCGCGATCCCGGAAGAGATGTTTGCAAAGATCAAAGAGATCGTTCCCCCTTCCGAGATGGAAGTTGCTGTCTTCACAGACGAGAAGCAGGTTCGTGAAGATAACATTAAGAAGATCACAGAGAAGCTCGAAGAGGCATTTGCGGATAACGAAGAGTGGCTTGCGATCCTCGGCGAAGCGATCTACCAGTATGAGAAGAAGACAGTACGTAAGATGATCCTCAAAGATCACAAGCGTCCTGACGGCCGTGAGATCACACAGATCCGTCCGCTTGCGGCTGAGGTTGACCTCATCCCCCGCGTACACGGCTCCGCTATGTTTACACGTGGTCAGACACAGATCTGCGATGTATGTACACTGGCTCCGCTTTCCGAAGCACAGAAGGTTGACGGCATCGATGAGAATGTAACGACCAAGCGCTATATGCATCACTATAATTTCCCGTCCTATTCCGTAGGTGAGACAAAGCCGAGCCGTGGCCCGGGACGTAGAGAGATCGGCCATGGTGCACTTGCAGAGAGAGCACTTCTCCCTGTTCTTCCTTCCACGGAAGAGTTCCCGTATGCGATCCGCTGCGTATCCGAGACATTTGAGTCCAACGGTTCCACATCCATGGCTTCCACATGCGCATCCTGTATGTCTCTGATGGCTGCCGGTGTTCCGATCAAGAAAATGGTTGCGGGCATCAGCTGCGGTCTTGTAACAGGCGATACGGATGATGATTTCGTACTCCTTACCGATATCCAGGGCCTTGAAGACTTCTTCGGTGATATGGACTTTAAGGTAACAGGTACGACAGAAGGTATCACAGCGATCCAGATGGATATCAAGATCCACGGTCTGACAAGACCGATCGTTGAAGGTGCGATCGCAAGATGCCGCGAAGCAAGACTTTTCATCATGGATACCTGCATGAAGCCGACGATCGCGAAGCCGCGTGAGACCGTTAACGAATATGCACCGAAGATCGTTCAGATCACGATCGATCCTGAGAAGATCGGTGATGTTGTCGGCCAGAAGGGCAAGACCATCAACGAGATCATCGCAAGAACCGGCGTGAAGATCGATATCACGGATGACGGTGCAGTGGCTGTGTGCGGTACAGACAAGGCCATGATCGAGAAAGCGATCGAGATGATCAAGATGATCGTAACAGACTTCGAGGAAGGCCAGATCTTCCAGGGTAAGGTCGTATCCATCAAGGAGTTTGGTGCATTCATCGAGTTTGCACCGGGCAAGGAAGGCATGGTACACATCTCCAAGATCGCAAAAGAGCGTATCAACCACGTTGAGGATGTGCTGACACTTGGCGATACGGTTACCGTTGTCTGCCTTGGCAAGGACAAGATGGGCAGGATCAGCTTCTCCATGAAGGATGTTGCTCAGAAATAAAACTGAATTGATTGTAAAAAGAGATCGGATTTTCCGGTCTCTTTTTTTATGTTTTTGGAGCAAAACAGAATGACATGTATAGCAATATGATATAATGATAAAGTGATAGACAATTCATGTATATAGTTGGATAAGAGAGATAATTATGATCAATATTACTTTTCTCACCAGTCATAACCTGGAAATGTTCAGACCGTTTATTCCCACAGATCTTTCGGAATGGCTGTTCCTCGGTCCGCCCATCATGTTAGGTGCGGTATCGGATGAGGCGGCATGCGGCTTTTTGCTAATGGTCTGCATAGGTGATCAGGCAGAGATCAGGACGCTGACCGTCGCAGAGGGATATGATCGGGATGATGTCATGGAGGCGCTTGTCAGCTTTTCCGGGGATCATCTTGAAGCATTCGGTATCAGGTCCCTGTCGGCGGTATATGAAGGCGATGAGGATCAGGTCGTATCCATGGACAGAGCTTATCTTGCCCACGGTTTTTCCCTTCGGCTTGAGCGCTGCTACCGGTTCAGGATCCGGATCAGGGACGTACTGGCAAGTGATATGGCAAGGCGCCTTGCCAATAACCGGGTGGGCTTATCTTCGGAGGGATTAAAGCCTCTGAAAGATGTTCCGGGTCGCTATCTGAACGTGATCCCTAATCCGATGCAGGTCATCGCCTTTGAATGGTGTGATCCGAATCTAAGCTATGCCTATATCGAGGATCGGCAGGTGACGGGACTTCTCCTTGTTCGAAAGGTGCATGAGCACCTTTACAGCCTGGAAGACCTCTACACCGTCCGGATCAATCCCATGGCGGTCGTGTCGCTTGTGGGGGCCGTGATGCATGCAGCGGCAACGGCCGTGAAGGAGAGGCGGATCGATGCATCTTCCGAACTGATCTTTCAGATGACGGAGGAGCGGGGGGTGGAACTTCCGGAAAAGCTGCTTCACATTCTGCCGGAATCATCCCCCCGGTATCATATTGCGGAACTTGTGCCGCAGCCTTACGAAGTATAGACGAAGGGAGCATATATGCAACGTCATCTGACCAAAGAAGAGCAACTGAAGATCCAGCGTGATGCGATCGCAAATCTGCAGCAGAAGCAGGAGCAGATGGGACGTACGCTGGAGGAGAAGAGGGAAGCGCATCAGCAGAGCCGAGACGAGGAGTATGGCGGTGTCGAGTCGCTTGTCAGAGACCAGGAATCCATGCTGCAGCAAAGGGAAGAACTGGGGATCCTGAAAAGCAAGCACGATCTGACACCGACGGAGGCACCGCCTGTTGAAGCAAAGCTTTCCGCAGGTGCGCCGGAAGGATACGGCAAGATCAGACGTAGCCGCTGGAACAGACAGGTAAAGGGCGAACTGCAGGAAGCACAAAAGCGCGATGCCGCCATCATTGCACGTAAGAGGGCGTTCTTTGAAGAGGAGAAGGTCGATTATGAGGCGATCCAATATGCCCTTGGGACAAAAGAAGAGCAGGATACACGATCTTCTTCGCAGTATGCGGACATTGCATACGGGACGATCACGCGCAGGACACCTGATTTTCTCAAGGTATGCAAGGACGGATCACAGCCTCCGCTTACACACTATCTGCACAATCTGATCACGATCGACCCGGATACCCTGAATCTGCAGGAGACCAAAGTGCTGATCGACCGCTATAAGGAGCTGCATGCGGCTTCTCATCTGATCGGAGAAGCGCAGCTTGACGAGCGGGGTGTGATCGAACAGAATCCTCATGCGGCATGGGTATTTTTGATGCAGTGTGCCACGGATTCACTGATGGCCTCGCTGAATGCAATGCCCGATGAGCAGGTGGACCATGATGAGCTTGCCCGGCTTTATGCCTTGTCCCGCCGCATGAACCTGGTGGCGACGGCGCTTTATGCTTCCAAATCCTATCATGATCAAAAGAAGGAGATCCGCGACCGGCTTCTGGAAGAAGAGGCTGTATCGGAGCGCGAGGCTGTGGCGGCGGAGCTTCTTACAGCCAGGGAACAGGAACGTCTGGCAAGACAGGAACTTGCGGAAGTGCGGAAAGATTTTATCCGTACCGGCAGAGGAGAGATGCGAGAGACGGCTGATGCAAACTGGCCCCTCGGTGATTATGCGGAGGCAGCGATCCGTGTTCTGGGTGATCGGCTGACAGAGCTTCCGGAAAAAGAATTCTCGGCTGAGGTGACGCAGCTTGCAAGGCGGCTTGAATTAAATCTCTGGGGCATCGACCGCGCAGTGGAGCAGGTAGCGACCGCAGATACAGGCGCCAAAGCGGTGTTTAAGAGCGAGATCTTTAAGCAGCTCCTTCGGGAGCTCCTCATCAGAAATGTCGGGGATGCGATCCTGACGGAATCCTACGCGACGGAACTGGTATCACAGCATACGGACCGTGTTATGCACATGGAAAAAGTGGAGGGAGAGGAACTTGCAGGCCGTCTTGACCGGCTGGTGGCTTCTCCCGAGATCCTGCAAAAGATTGAAAAAGCAAAGGAAAGCTGCCGCTATCTGACAGCCGATGTGGGGTCACCTGCGCTGGAAGAAAAGCTTTTGACAGATAGGGAGATATTATCCTTTGCACTTGGTGTAGGAGAGAACAAAGATCCGGAAGCAGTGGAGGGAGCGCTCCTTCTTATGAAGGAGAATATCAGCGAATCCTGCGGATACATCCGTAAGTGGGCTTCCGAGAACATGCCCGGGTTCGAAGGCCGGTTTACCGAGCTTTTCTATCGGAATTACGGCGATCATATTCTGTCCAAATCATTATCGGAGACGCAGGAGATGCTGCGCAATCTGAAAGACTCCCTGCGGGTTGTAGATCCCGACCTTTATGCAAAGGTAAGAAGCGCGGAGGCAACGCGCACGCAAAGCGGCGCATCCCACGGGGCATTTGCGGAGGATGTCTCCAACGTATCACGCATGAAGGGCGCCCTGCTTTGCGCCAATGAGCTGTTTGGCGATTCCTTTAAGGGATATGAGGATGCGATCGCCGATGCGATCGTTAAGATCGCATCATCCGGTGCGTTCGAAGCATTCGGGCTGAAAGCGGGCTGCACGAAGCAGGATATCAACAACTTAAGCCCGTCCAGAATGCGTCTGTTTGTATCGGAATTGGAACTTCGCATGCTGCAAAATCTGGAAGCCTGGGACGGGATCCGCGGCGTGGACGAGGCGGAGTTGAAAAGATCCCTGGCGGAGGGATTGTTGCAGGATACGCCGGAGCAGTTTATCGCCCACATCAGGGAGAGAGACGACGAGGCAAGAAAGGATGCCAGCTTCCGTGAGGTACGGATCCGCCAGCTGCTCCTTGGCTCGGATCATCTCTCGAAAAAAGCGGTATTTGATTATAAAAAGCGCACCAAGAGTACGGCGTTTCACTGGTTCGGCAATGCCGAATCCCGCCAGAAGCGCCGGCAGGATCGTATGAAAGCAGGTCGCACGATGCGGGATGCGATGCTGCAGGAGGTATCAGAGACGACCGGCCGCACCAGGTGGGAAGAAGCACTCGAGAACATGGACCGGTATCTGAAGGCGCCCGTAAGTGAGAAGAAGAAAATTGCCGGATCATTGCCGAAGGATGCAGCCTTTGAACTGTGGATCTGTGATGCGGAGACGCATCTTGCAGACCGCTACGCCGGTGCCGTGCAGGGTCTGGAGATCGAAGCGTACCGGAAAGCATTGACGCCCTTTATGCAGATGCACATCGAGCGCCAGATTGTCTTTTTCCGTGAGGTGAGAGCGGCAGGATATGACCTGAAGGAAGGTCTGCCGCCTGCTCTGTCTGATCTTTATAACCGCCTCCTTCCCATGATGAACGATGAGACGGAGGATTATACAAGCACGGTCCGGGAGGCACTTAAGATCTACCGGTCAGAGACCGGCAGTGAGGCGCATGAAAAGGAACTTGATGCACGTGCACTCCTGGTTGTGGAGACAAGAGAGCGCCGGATCGCCATATTGAGAAAAGAAGGCGGGCCGGAGATCGAGCCGTTTATCCCGGAGATCATGTCCGACCCGAAGTATTTCAGAATCTTCTCCATCTATTCGGACGAGCGGTTTGCAGAGCAGATGGAGGCGTTTAAAAGAACGGTGATCCCGGCTGCCAAAGTGATGGCAGTCAATTATCAGCGCGTTCCCGCTTTTATCAGGGATCAGTTTATACACAATCTGAGAGACCGGTTCTTTCAGGAAGGCACCGACATCAAAGCCCTGCTGGCCAATGAGTACAATGCACTCCTAAAGTCCAATATCGCTATTTTCAATAAGTCGATCCAGGAACGCATCGACAGGCTGAAGGACGGGAAAGAGACGAAATACAGCCCCATCGAAAAGTATTTTGACGCAGTCATGGAATCGATCCCCGAGAGCGTCCTTGAAAAGGATACCGATTACTATCGTTATCTGGGGGAGATCCTGCCCTTTATCCGGCAGAACGACCGTGCCCGGGAGGCGTTTCTTGCAGAGGCGGATTATTCCGGGGTGGCCGCGGAGCGCATAGAGGCTGTTAAGACGGCATTCCGCCTTCGGACAAAAGGGCTCATCGCCCTGCGATCGGAACTTTCCGCGGATGATATGCAGATGATCATTGATGAGTGTATCACAGCGGAGACCGCTACCCTCGAAAAGACCGAGCAGGCTGACAAGGCGCTTTCAGGGCGCCGGGATGCATGGCTATTTGTGGAGACGGAAAAAAGCCGCGGACGGGAGATCAGCAGGCGCAGGCAGGCACTTGTCAATGCCGCAGAGAGGCAGATCACGGAGCATGTTAAGGAAGCCGGCTCTGACGGCATGGCTGCAGAGCACGAAGCGATCCCGGCTAAACGCCTGAAACTTGCCACCTTCCGGCACCTTGCGCCCCGTATGAAGCTGCGTCCGTATCTGGATGCGGAGTTTGGTGAGGCGCTGAAGCTCCTCTCGTATGAGATGTATCTGACGGATGAGGAGCAGTTTACGCGGGAGGTCGAAGATCAGCTTGCGTACTTTAACGCGGCGGCGGATTGGGACAATAAGGTCATAGAAGAGCTGACTGCGCGGGGACTTCAGGATGATCGCGCGCTTGTCTGCGGGATCCATGAGTATTTTTACGCAAAGCTTCATGATGGAGCGGTCAATATAGAGGCGCTTTATGCGGAACTGACCGGTCTTTTGAACGATGGGGACAAGCGGGCATATCTGGCGAACTCCGAATCCGTTCTCGGAAGCATCTCCTATGATTCGCTAACGCAGTCCGAGCTGACGCCCTTTACCGTCATGAACAGGGAGCAGTTTACCGATCTGATTCGGACAGAAGGAACGGATGAGATGTACAAGGCATTTACGGCGCTTTCCGTAGAAGAACGTCAGGTATTTGCCATTGTTCTGAGCATCCCCGGTCTTGTGGGCGAGACGGATTCCCTGCCCGGCATGGAGTATGTGTATTCCAACATCGTATCCCGTAAGGCGATGTCGGATGCCCGCGGCGCCATCGGAAACTTCAGAAACGGCGAACCGATCACGGCGCCGGTGGATTATGCCCTGGCGGCATCAAATCTGACGGTATATAACAGTGAAGGGGTCAAGACGGTGGATGAGCAGCGCTTTGCGGATGCGATGGCATTTGTCAATGTCGCAAGCTACATCAAGCAGAAGGCAAATGAGCCGGATCTGGCGCGCCTTGGCACGGCGCCGGAGCAGACCCTTAAGGATCTTGGCTATTCCTACGATCTGAATGTACAGACGGAAGCGGATTTTATCAATAAGGTAACCGCCATCGAGGATACCGATTCTGCCGCATCGGCGACCAAGGAGCGCTTGAAGGAATTTGCCGACAAGAGCGCGGACAGGCTCCGCCTTTTGATCATGGTACTGCAGGATCGTACGATGTTTGATTATACGACCACCATCGGCTGGTATGACCGGAGAAAAGGGAAAGTGCACAGTTTTGTCAATGAAGGTGCACGTTCCGAATGGATGGCAGCCATGGGTGAGCAGGAGGATCACTGGCTTACAGAGCCCATTACGGGTGAGATGCTTCGAAGTGCTCTGGCGCAGCTTTACAGCTTCCAGATCAAGGATGATATCAGGCTGGGCAGGAAGATCACAAAAGATGACCTTGCGGAAGCAAGGAAAACGAAGGGCGACTGGGAACTCCTTGGCCGCGCCATGGATTTCGTGGATGAGCTGCACAATGAAAACCTTCGCATCAAAGCGATCCGGCATGCAAGCGACCGCAACATGATCTTAAAGAGCGGGAATGAAAAAGCAGTGTCGCTCTATACGGATCATGAGGATGAGGCGATGGATCAGAAGACGCTGGAGCAGATTCTGATCCGGCAGGCCAAAAGCGATGATGAGATTGCCTGCATCATAGGCTTTTTGCGCCTGTCGGAAGCGGAAAAATCCCTTTTCTTTACGGCGCTTTCGAGGCGTGATGTACTGGATATCTCCAAGCAGGATATCATGCTTGACCGTTTTGGGATGAAGGACAGAGAATTCGCCAATGCGGCGGGACGGAACGAGCTCATCGATGTCTATATCAGAAACGGCAGGATCGATACGGACAGTGAACTTTATAAAAGGGCGTTTATGGGCTGCATTTCCACCCAGCTTGCGGACGATGTTGACTATGATGAGGTCCTGGGCCTGGAAGATACCCAGACCAATAAGTCATTCTTTAAGTTTACCCGCGGTACGGCGATCGACTGGAAACTGTTTACCCGTGCCCTGCAGATCGTACATCGCGCCAATATGGAGAGAGACCAGTACCGGCAGGAGCAGATGCTGTCGGATACCTATACGGACGCCGTAAAGGAAGGCATATACCGGGGGGACTTCTCCCTGATGCGGGGCAATATCCATCATGCGGGAACGCGTTTTACCAGGTTCCTTGCGGGGCGCGTAGCGGATGAACTGATGGATCTGATCCCGGCTTCCATTCAGTTTGCGGTCCGTTCCCTCCTTCCGATCTCCTGGTCCAATGCAGTCAACGGATTAAAGCCCTTCGGGGCCGATGATGACGATGATTCCTTTGTGGGCAAAGTCGGCGAGATCGGCGAGATCGTATCCTATCCCAATGATTATCTGAATGAGGATCCGATCATCAACAAAGGAATGAAAGCGCTGAAAAACGTTGATACGAGCGGATTCACCGGAACGGTGATGGATGCGGCGGAAACGGTGGGGGATGTGTCCGATTACGTTACCAACGGCCTTGCCATCCTGCAGGCACTCAACAATGAGCGCAAGCTGATCGTGGCCAAGTGGGATGCGGAGGAGATGCATGATGAAAAGACTCTGGCGGAGACGGTTGCAAAGATGACCGAGCAGGAGGATCCGGATCAGGAGATCCTGGCAAAATTCCTTGAGCAGAGCTGGAAGCAAACGGAAAGAGGCGTTAACCTTGGTTCCGATGAGTCGCAGGCACGTGATATCGACCGGACATTAAACGCGATTTCCGAGCTTCTCTCGGGGCCTGCGGAAGATGTGAATGAGGCCGTCGGACCCATCGTGGTAAAAGAGGCCGTACATCTTCTCAATTTTTTCAGAAGTTACTTCCACGACAGAAGCAACATCGCTGCTTTTTTTGCCGGCGAGGCAGAGGAAACAGCGACCATGGATGCTCTTCGAACAAACGGGATCACTTTAACGGAGGATCCCTCCGGCCTAAGCTTTATCTGCCGGGCCAGAGGGTTTGAAAACCTGACGGAAGCGGCATCCTTTGTGGGGATGAGCATTGCACAGTCCCTTCTTTTTGCGGCGTCCCGCTTCAACACCGGGCAGAAAGGGCTTAAGCTGATCGCCACGGTCGTTCTGGCCAATCTCGGATGCGGTGACTGTGTCGGGCAGTTAGGCGGTGAGGCGGCAGAAAAAGTATATGGCAGTCTTCTCGGCGAAGATCGTGGATAAAAATTTCAGAAAATAGACAATTCCACGGGTATTATGATAGAATATAAGATAATAATAAGGGGGGACTCTGTCAGATGACAGGTTCCCCGTATAACGATCGGAGGGAATGGCAATGCTTGATCGGGCAGAACTTGCCAGGCACGATATCAACTACGAAGCCGGAATGAATCGTTTTATGGGTAAAGAAGCGTTGTTCGAACGATTCCTTCTGAAATTTCCAAGCGACCCAAGCTATGATGCTTTGGTCAAAGCCGTTGAATCGGGCGATTGCGGTGAAGCGTTTTCACAGGCGCATACGCTGAAAGGCGTGACGGCAAACCTTGCACTGGACGGGCTTTTCAAAGTCGCGGATCAGGCTACGGAGGCGTTTCGCGCCGGAGATTTTGAAGCGGGCAAAGCTTTTCTCCCGCAGATTACGGACAGATACAATGATGTGATCGCGTTTCTGAAAGGGTTACAGGCATAAACTATGAAGACCAAGGTATTGATTGTCGACGATGTAGCGATCAACCGGGATATTCTGAGCGAGATTTTTGCCAACACTTACGAGATCTTAGAGGCACATAACGGCAAAGAGGCATTGGAAATACTCGGGCAGCATACGAAGGAAGACCTTGTAATGCTGCTCGATCTTGTTATGCCCGAAATGAACGGCTTGGATGTCTTGAAGGCCATGCGCCTATCGGGCCTGATCGATCGCGTTCCGGTTCTTTTTATCACGGGTGAGACTTCCGTAAAGTCGGAATCGGAGGCTTTTGAGTACGGAGCCAGCGATTTCATTCGAAAGCCGTTTGATCCGCGCATTGTCAAAAAGCGTGTTCAGAATATCGTAGAGCTATACCAGCATAAACGCCATCTGGAAGACCAGGTCAATGCGCAGATGGAAGTGTTAAAGGCGCAGTTTTCCATGCTCAAGCGTCAGGCGGAGCAGCTTCGCGAGAGCAATAACAGGATCATCGATATCCTGGGCAATGTCGTTGAGCACAGGAATCTGGAGAGCGGCGAGCATATCAAGCGCGTGAAGGAGTTTACCAAGATCCTCGCAAACAATATGATGGATTTGTATCCGGAGTACAACCTGACGCCCCATCGCGTCGATATCATCGTGCAGGCGAGTGCGCTTCACGATATCGGCAAGATCGCAATCCCGGACAGTATCCTGCTTAAGCCGGGCAAGCTCACACCTGCAGAGTTTGAGACAATGAAAGGCCATACAACACTCGGCTGTGAGTTTCTGAATCACATCGAAGGCGTTTGGAATGAAGAATACAAAGCAGTCAGCCATATCATCTGTCGTCACCATCATGAGCGTTACGACGGAAACGGCTATCCGGACGGGCTTAAAGGGGATGATTTCCCGATCGAGGCTCAGCTTGTTTCGCTTGCGGACGTTTATGATGCGCTTGTCAGTGAACGATGCTACAAAAAGGCGTACAGCAAGAAAGCTGCCTACGATATGATCATGGGCGGCGAATGCGGCGTCTTTTCTCAAAAGATGCTAAAATGCTTCGAGGTATCCAGAAAGGAACTTGAGCATTTTAAAGATGAAACAGATCAAAAGTTTCAGAAGAGCAGGAGAAAGCGTGCATGAATGAAAACAATGCCGTAAAGAATGCTTTTGACAGCGAGAGGATCGGATTTACCGCAGGGATCCTTCTGACGATTGCTACAGCTGCGGCGATCGCGTTCGAGGTCGTAAGCCGTTTTGCCGATAACGGATCGGCTATACATAATGCGGCTTTCCATATCGTTGTGCCCGGCCTGCTGGTTCTGACGGTGATCCTGTTTTGGACTTTCTATCTGCTGGATCGCAAGCATAAGCAACTGATGCAGCAAAAGCAGGCGCGTTACATCCAGTCTGTTGAGACTGTCAGGCAGCATTCTGTTTCCGTAGGAGATGCCAGGGATGACTATATCGCATACATCTCCAAGGATGTCAGGCGGTATGCGGCGGCTGCAAGAACCGGTGAGGAGTGGCTGATCCACCATGCGGATGATCCGGATGCTGTTTTGGAGACGGCGACGCGGCTGCTTCATTCCACGATCTCCATGGAGTTCCTGATCCGGAACATAACCCATATCAGTGTACTGGAAGCGCAGGGCTTTAAGCCGGCAAAGGATCTTGTTGATATCCACGGCGCGATCGAAGGGATCTATCCGGAGATCGAGCAGATCCTGGAAGGCCGTAAAGTGCATTTTTCGATCGGACAGGTCGATGTAACGCATCGTACTGCACTGGGGGATGTGGCAGCGATCCGGATGATCCTTGAAAATGTGATCGTCAATGCGATCGAATTCATCAAAGAAGACGGGAACATTACGCTTGGCGTAAAGGAACTGCCTTCGGAATCCGGCAATGCCGAATACTGTTTTGTGATCTCGGATAACGGCGTCGGTATGAGCGCAACATATCTGGATCATGTTTTCACATTGGATGGCTGTGCGAGCGGCAATCTTCGCAAGGACTGCAGAGAGATCGGCCTGAATATGGCCGTCGCACGCAAGATGATCTATGAAATGGGCGGCAGTCTTCGCGCGGAGAGCGTAGAGGAACAGGGGACACACGTGTATATTACGATCCCCCTGATGATGTATCAGCAGCTCGATGAAAACGAGATGTTTCTGGATGGCCTGCGGATACTTGTTGTCGAGGATAATGCGCTCAATATGGAGATCACGCAGTTTCTGCTGGAGGAAAAGGGAGCGATCGTAACACCGGCCGAGAACGGGCAGGTGGCTGTCGAGCTTTTCCGTACGTCGATGCCGGATACGTTCGACGTGATCCTGATGGATGTCATGATGCCGGTCAAAGACGGTATCACGGCAACGCGTGAGATCAGAGCGCTTGAGAGGCGCGATGCATTCACTGTTCCGATCGTTGCGATGACGGCGAACGGACGCGACGAAGATATTGAGAATGTTCTCAAAGCAGGTATGAGTGCGCACCTTATGAAACCGGTCAAGCCGGAAGAACTGTTCGGTGTGCTCCTGCAGTGCAAGAATTTGATCAGTGCCAACAGACAATCTTGATTTTTGAGGACTCCTTTAGTATATTTATTTAAGATATGCAGGAAGGAATACAGGCTTTGGAAGAGATCATACGTGTAGCGGTTGACGGTATGGGCGGTGATAATGCGCCGGCATCAACCGTCAAGGGCGCGATCGAAGCTCTGAAAGCAAGCAGTAAGCTTGAGATCTGGCTGCTTGGAACCGAAGAGGCGCTCACCGCTGAGTTAGCAAAATATACATATGACACGAACAGGCTTCATGTCGTAGCGACCACGGACGTGATCGAGATGGCTGAGCCTCCTGTTATGGCGATCAGAAAGAAGAAGGATTCGTCCATCGTTCGCGGTATGCTGATGGTCAAGAACGGCGAATGCGATGCATTCGTTTCGGCCGGCAGCACGGGTGCCGTTCTTGTCGGAGGACAGGTTCTGGTCGGCAGGATCAAAGGCGTCGAGAGACCGCCGCTTGCTCCGCTGATCCCAACCACGAAAGGGCCGGCGCTTCTTCTGGACTGCGGTGCCAATGTCGATGCAAGACCTTCTCATCTCGTACAGTTTGCCAAGATGGGTTCCATCTATATGGAGCATGTGCTCGGTGTTAAGAATCCCAGAGTCGGGATCGTTAACATCGGCGCGGAAGAGGAGAAGGGCAATGCGCTTGTAAAAGAGACATTCCCGCTTTTGAAAGAGTGCGAAGGGATCAATTTCATCGGAAGCGTGGAAGCACGTGAGATACCGCTTGGCGGTGCCGATGTGATCGTATGCGAGGCATTTACCGGAAACGTGATCATCAAGACGATCGAGGGTGTCGGGAAGGCGATGCTGTCGATGCTCAAGCAGGGCTTGATGGCGACTGTTCGAAGCAAGATCGGTGCATTACTGGTCAAGTCTTCTTTGAAGGAAGCGATGAAGCCGTATGACCTCTCGGAATACGGCGGTGCGCCGCTTCTTGGCCTGACAGGACTTGTCGTTAAGACACACGGAAGTTCGAGTTACATAGAGATCCGTAATTCGATCCTGCAGTGTATCACGTTTTCGGAACAAAGAATAAATGAAAAGATCCGCGAAGAGATTGGCATCAGACAGGCGGATTAGGGGGACATTATGGAATTTGATAAGTTAAAAGAGATCATTGCGGAAGTACTCAGCGTGGACACGAACGAGATCCGTCCCGAGACGACATTTATGGAAGACCTTGGCGCGGATTCACTTGATCTGTTCCAGATCATTATGGGCATTGAGGATGCTTTTAACATGGAGATCGCACCGGAAGCCGTTGAGAACATCAAGACGGTCGGTGAGGCGCTTGAGATGATCAAGAAAGCAGTCAGCGCTGATTAAACGGCAGGAATACGGAATGAATCACGAAGAGAAAGTGCATGCACTGGAAGAGAGGATCGGTTATCGTTTTCACGAGCCGGTTCTCTTAAAACAGGCTTTGACACACAGTTCTTATGCAAATGAACTGAAGATCAATAAATGGCAGGATTACGAGAGACTGGAATTCCTGGGAGATGCGGTGCTGGAGCTGGTATCCAGCGATTTTCTTTTTAAGGCACATCCCGAGAAGCCGGAAGGACAGCTTACAAAGCTCCGTTCCTCGATGGTATGCGAGCCTGCGCTTGCTTATTGCGCAAGGGATATCGACCTTGGGCAGTTTATTTTTTTGGGAAAAGGAGAAGATGCCACAGGCGGCCGTTATCGCGAGTCGATCACATCCGATGTCATGGAAGCGATCATCGGTGCGATCTACTTAGACGGCGGCATTGAAGAAGCCAAGCGCTTTATCGACCGCTTCATCTTATCCGATCTTGAAGACAAGCAGCTGTTTTATGACAGCAAGACGATCCTGCAGGAACAGGTCCAGAAGAAAGCGCAGGGACAGCTTCACTATGTGCTTCTTTCGGAGAGCGGTCCGGAGCACGATAAGGTGTTCCGTGCGGGTGCATATATCGACGATCGCCTGATCGGCGAAGGAGAGGGAAGGACCAAAAAAGCGGCGGAACAGCAGGCTGCGTACCGTGCGCTTCTTTCCATCAAATCAGAGTAGCGGGTATAACATGTATTTAAAAAGTATAGAAGTACACGGTTTCAAATCGTTTGCGAATAAGATCGTATTTAAATTCCATAATGGCATCACTGGTATCGTCGGCCCGAACGGGAGCGGGAAATCCAACGTCGCGGATGCGGTGCGATGGGTGCTGGGTGAGCAGAGGATCAAGCAGCTGAGAGGCGCGTCCATGCAGGACGTCATCTTCTCCGGTACGGAGACGAGAAAACCCCTCAGCTACGCTTATGTTGCGATCACATTGGACAACTCCGATCATCAGCTTGCGATCGATTATGACGAAGTGACGGTTGCCAGAAGGATCTATCGTTCCGGCGAGAGCGAATACTCGATCAACGGTTCGCTCGTCCGTTTAAAAGACGTTACGGAACTCTTCTACGATACCGGCATCGGTAAAGAAGGCTATTCGATCATCGGACAGGGCCAGATCGACAAGATCTTAAGCGGCAAACCCGAAGAGAGAAGAGAGCTTTTTGATGAGGCTGTCGGCATCGTGAAGTTCAAACGACGCAAAGAGACGGCACAGAAGAAGCTCGAGAACGAGAAGCAGAATCTCGTTCGTGTCAACGACATTCTAGCCGAGCTTGAGAAGCAGGTCGGTCCACTTGAGAAGCAGTCGGAGAAAGCAAAGATCTATTTAAAGAAAAAGCAGGAACTGGAGACTCTCGATGTCAACATGTTCCTTGTAGAAAACAAGCACATCAACGATGAGCTTGCTTCCACTTCCGAGAAGCTTTCGATCGCAGAGAACGACTATAAAGAGACAACGGAAAGCTTTGAGAAGACCAAGACGGAATACGAAGAGATCCAGGGACAGCTCACTATGCTCGAAGAAGCGATCGAGAAGGCAAGGCAGGAGCTTTCCAATACAGATCTGATGCGCGAGAAGCTCGAAGGCGAGATCAAGATCTTAAAAGAGAAGATCAATTCCGCCAAAGGCAACGAAGAGCATTTTATCACCAGAAAAGATTCGATCACGGCCGAGATCATGGCACGTGAAAATGAAAAAAATGTCACCCTCGAGGATAAGAAGGCGACTGACGATCTGGTTGCATCGACAGAGCGTGAACGTGCGGAAGCGGCGGCTCTTCTCTCGGAAGTGCAATCCAAGATCGAGGACTTTAATGCACGCATCGAAGCCGGCAAGAATGTGATCATTCAGGCTCTCGGCGAGCGGGCATCCATCAAGTCCAGGATGGAGAGACAGGATACGATCCTCGAGCAGTGCAATATCCAGAAGGCAGAATTAAACTCCAGACTCCTCCGCGCAAAGTCAGACGAAGCGGAGCAGAAGGACAATCTGGAGAAGCTGCGCGAAGCGTTCACAAGTGTGACGGAGGAGATCGGCAAGCTTAACGAAAAGCGTGTCTCTATCGAGGAGAAGCTTGGACTTATCAAAGAAGAGATGACCGCCAAGGATCAGAAACTCCGCGATATGCAGGTTGATTATCACCGCGAGAAGTCCAAGCTCGAAGCACTCTCCAACTTAACCGAGCGTTACGAGGGATACGGCGGCAGTGTCAAGAAAGTCATGGAGCAGAAGGATACCGAGAAGGGTATCATCGGCGTTGTGGCTGACATTGTCAAGGTTGAAAAGAAATATGAAGTTGCGATCGAGACAGCACTTGGCGGCAACATTCAGAATATCGTGACCGAGGATGAAGCGACCGCAAAGCATATGATCGCTTATCTGAAGCAGACCAAGGGAGGCCGTGCGACTTTCCTGCCGCTTACTTCGATCACCAACCCGCAGGAATTCAAGACGCCTGAAGCGCTCGATGAAGAGGGCGTACTCGGCCTGGCCGACAGTCTTGTAAAGACAGACAAGAAATATGTGAATGTTGCAAAAGCGATGGTCGGACGTATCATGGTCGTCGATACCGTGGATCATGCTTTGAAGATCGCGCGCAAATACGATTACGGGATCCGCATGGTCACGCTTGAAGGCGAATTGCTCGTTCCGGGCGGCGCGATCAGCGGCGGTACGTTCAAGAACAATTCCAATCTTCTCGGAAGACGACGCGAGATGGATGAGCTTGAAAGCAAGGTTAAGCAGTTTTTGAAGGATATCGACGATATGCTGAGCGATATCGAAAAGACCAAGGAAGAGCGCAACAGCCTGCGCATCGAACTTGAAAAAACAAAGGCTGCTATCCAGGAACGCTCCATTGCGCAGAATACCGCGCGTCTTAATGTGATCAGCGCCGAGGAGAAGTGGAACGAGACCGAGGAAGGATACGGCAACCTGCAGGATGAGCAGGCCGATATCGAACGACGCATCAAAGAAGCCTCTGAAGAAAAGGAAGAGATCCTGGCACAGCTCGCAGAGTCCGAAGCGCTTGAAAAGACGACAGAGAGCGAGATCGTAGAGTTTCAGTCCGAACTTGAGGTTCATAAGGGCGAAGAGACAGATAAGCTGAAACGCGTATCCGAGTGGGATGTCGAGCTGGAAAAATATCGCCAGCAACAGGCATTCAAGCAGCAGAATATCGATCGTATCGACGGTGAGATCGGTCGTTTGCAGTCGGAACTTTCCGAGATCGAACAGGGTATTACGGCAGGCGAAGAAGATATCGCCGCAAAAGAACATGATATCACCGAGATCGAGAAAACGATCCTGCAGTCGCATACAACAAAGAGCGATACGGAAGAAAAGCTTCAGGGCGATATCAAGCAGAAGGAAGAGCTTTCCGAACGTCAGAAAACCTTCTTTGAAAGGCGTGAAGAGCTGGCTACCAGACAGACGGATCTCGACAAAGAAGTCTACCGTCTGCAGGCGCAGAAGGAACGGCTTGAGGGCGCCATCGAAGCGAAGATCAATTACATGTGGGATGAGTACGAGATCACACTTTCCGATGCCGCTGCGATGCGTGATGAGAGCATGACAGACCTGCCTTCCATGAAGAAAGAGATCGCGTCCTTAAAGGATCAGATCCGTAAACTCGGTGACGTGAATGTCAACGCGATCGAAGACTACAAGAATCTGATGGAACGTTATACCTTCCTGAAGGGGCAGCACGATGATCTGGTTCAGGCGGAGGAGACACTTCGCGGGATCATCGCAGAGCTCGACAGCGCGATGCGCAAGCAGTTTGACGAGAACTTCGCAAAGATCAAACAGGAATTCGATAAAGTGTTTAAAGAACTGTTCGGCGGCGGTAAAGGTACGGTCGAACTGATGGAAGATGAAGATATCCTGGAGGCAGGCATCCGCATCATTGCGCAGCCGCCCGGAAAGAAACTGCAGAACATGATGCAGCTTTCCGGTGGAGAGAAAGCTTTGACTGCGATCGCGCTTCTGTTTGCGATCCAGAATCTGAAGCCTTCACCGTTTTGTCTGCTCGATGAGATCGAAGCGGCACTTGATGAGAGCAACGTCGGACGTTTTGCAAAGTACCTGCACAAGCTGACCAAGAACACGCAGTTTATTGTGATCACGCACAGACGCGGTACGATGGAGCGTGCGGACAGACTCTACGGTATCACGATGCAGGAAAAAGGAATTTCCACGCTTGTCAGCGTCAACCTGATCGACGATCAGCTAAGTTCCTGATCCGTTTCCTGTGATTTGGAGTAAGACATGAGTGAAGAAAAGCTCGGCTTTTTCGGCCGCCTGAAGGCCGGACTTGCCAAGACAAGAGATAATATCGTAAACAGTATGGATGACATCTTCTCCGGTGCATCAGAGATCAATGAAGACTTCTACGAAGAACTGGAAGAGGTCCTGATCATGGGGGACATCGGCGTCAGAGCGACAGGCAGGATCTTAGATGACCTTCGCATCGCCGTAAAGGAGAACAGGATCAAAGAGCCGGCAGCATGCAGACAGTATCTGATCGATGCGATCAAGAAGCAGATGGCTGTTTCCGAGACGGCCTATGCTTTTGAGCATGAGCAGTCGGTGGTCCTGATCATCGGGGTCAACGGTGTTGGAAAGACGACATCTGTCGGCAAGCTCGCCGGCAAATTAAAAGCGGATGGACGCAAAGTCATCATCGCAGCCGCAGATACTTTTCGTGCGGCGGCAGGCGAACAGCTGGCAGAGTGGGCGAGCCGCGCAGGTGTTGAGATGATCGGCGGGGCAGAGGGCTCAGACCCTGCAGCTGTCGTATTTGATGCGGTGAATGCAGCAAAAGCACGCAAAGCAGATGTGCTTTTGTGCGATACGGCAGGTCGTCTTCACAACAAGAAGAACCTGATGGAAGAATTAAAGAAGATCAACCGGATCATCGACCGTGAGTTTCCGGATGCGCATAGAGAGAATCTGGTCGTTTTAGACGGTACAACAGGGCAGAACGCGCTGGCGCAGGCAAAGGAATTCGGTGAAGTGGCCGATCTGACCGGGATCATCCTGACCAAGCTTGACGGAACTGCAAAAGGCGGTATCGCTGTCGCGATCCAGTCTGAGCTGAATGTTCCCGTCAAATACATCGGGGTAGGAGAAAGCATTGACGATCTGCAGAAATTCGATGCGGATGCATTTGTTGACGCATTGTTTGAGCTGCGTTAGGGGTTTGATCCATGATCGAACGGTATGAAAAAGCAGGTTATTTGAGAGAGCCGTTTAGGCTGTTTCATTTAAATGACGTAACATCTCAGGAATTTCATCTGCACTATCATGATTTTGACAAGATCATTCTGTTTTTTGGCGGGAATGTGTCATACCTGATCGAGGGCAAGAACTATTACCTCGAGCCGGGCGACATCGTTCTCGTCAATCGTTTTCATCTGCACAAACCCGCGATCGATCCGAAGATCCCGTATGACAGGGCTGTGCTGTATATTTCTCATGAATTTTTGAAAAAAGAGCGATGTGAAGATTACGACCCGTTTCGGATGTTCCACATGGCGGCTGACCAGAAGGACTATGTCCTGCGCCTTCCGGAACATGCAAAGAAGCGGTTGATGTCAAGCTTTCAGCGTTTGGAAGAAGCCTGTGCGGATCAGGGGTACGGTGCGCAGGTAAGGAGGCAGCTTCTCTTTCTGGAGTTTGTGGCGGAGCTGAACCGTTTGCCGGATTCCTTTGATGAAGAGGAAGAGCCGATCGCGGGTGCGGTATTCCATCAGAAGAACATCGATATCTTAACGTATCTGAATGAGCATTTGACGGATGAGATCACGGTCGATGAACTGGCCGATCGCTTTTATGTGAGCAAATATCATATGATGCGTCAGTTTAAGGCTGAAACCGGTTACAGTATTCACAGATATGTAACGGAGAAGCGGCTCATTATGGCAAAACGGCTTCTTTTAAAAGATATTCCGGTCGGAAAAGTCAGTGAGCAGTGCGGGTTCTCGGAATACTCGGTGTTCCTTAGAGCTTTCCGCAAACGCTTCGGCATGACACCCGGTGATTATGTAAAAGAAAAGCGCGGCATCTTCTGATGCGGCGCTTTCATGTGTTTTAAATAAGTTAACATAACAAAACGGATCAGGGATCGAGTCCGCTTGAATAAAGGATGCTTCCATCCTGCTTTACAAACACAGCCTCTGCATCCGGAAGTGACTCGATCAGCTTCATTCCTTCATGTTCACCCAAAAGGTAGCACACTGTGCTCAGGGCGTCGGCACGAAGCGATGAAGGGCAGAGGATCGAAACAGATGTAAGGGTATTATCCTCGGGATATCCTGTCGATGCATTCAGCAGGTGATGATAACGTCTTCCCCCGGCTTCAAAAATCCGTTCATAGATGCCGGATGTGACAAGCGAAGCATTCGATACGGGTAGCGTTGCGATGAGTTCATCCGATTCCGTGAACGGCTTCTTGATGCCGAGCCTCCAGTCGCTTCCGTCCGGTTTATGTCCGACAGCCACTAGATTTCCGCCAAGATTGATCAGTGCGGAGGTGACGCCTTCTTTCTTGACCAGCTCGGTCAACCTATCCGCGATATAGCCTTTGGCGATCGCGCCAAGTTCGATCGAAGCATCGGGGTCAAGGAGTGTAACGGTATCGCCCTCAATCCGGATCTTCGTATAGTCAACGTGCGTGACAGCATCTTTGATCCGCGCATCGGAAGGAACAGAATGCTCTTTCCCAGGCTCCAAAGCGCCTGATGAAAAGTCCCAGAGACTGACAAGCGGCCCGACCGTGATATCGAACCGCCCGGCAGACATTTCGGAATACCCGATCGCTTCTTTCAATACGGTTATGGTTTCCCGGTCTACGAGAACAGGCTGTCCGCCTGATGCGTTGATCTTTGCGATATCGCTTGTGGAAACTGTTGCGGACAGGAGCTTTTCGTAACGGTCGCAGAGTGCGAAGCAGTCACGGATGATCGCGTCCGCCTCGTCTTTGGAGGGCGCTTGATCGCCGACTTCATGGATCGTTACGGTGATCGCCGTGTCAAAATAGAAACCGCTTGCCGCATAAGGTTCTGTTTTTGGGGTGCATCCCGTCAGTGTGGCAAGCGTGGCCGCAAGGAGTATAAGCGGCCGTATGATTACGCGTTTCATAGGGAATCCTTTTCTTGTTTTTTCAATAGAATTATTATACCATATTAACAGAATGCAGATGGAGAATGATCATGAGACATAATGATGATTTTGATGAAGGCTCCGGCCTTCCTTTCCGTTATATGATCCTGATCGGTACACTTTTTGTGGCGACCGTGCTCGGCGTAGTCGTTCTTGCAAACAGGCACAGCGAGGCGAAGAAGGAAGCTGCCTTTGAAGCGCGTGAACGGGAAGTGGAAGAGCTTACGAGCCAGATGCAGGAGACGATCGAGACATCTTCGGGACTTCGAAGCGAGGATCTGGATTTCTGGCATATGTATGATGAGCCGATCACTTCAACCGAAAAGAAGCCTCTTGCTGCAACGGAGACAGAATCCGAAGAGTCGGAGACGGAGCCTGTGCAGGATGCGTCGACTGACGGTCGTCATACCAAGATCGTCGGCGAAGACGGAACGGAGGAGTGGATCGAGCTCAATCAGCAGCTTACCACCAATGACTATGACCTGAACGGATTCGTATATCAGTATCCGATCATGAAATATTATGCAGACAGTAAGAAGGTGTCCCGCGTAGGTGCGAAGATCTCTTCCGAGAACGGTGAGGTCAACTTTAAAAAGCTCAAGAAAGAAGGCGTTGATTTTGTCATGATCCGCATGGGATATCGCGGATACGGCAGCGGCCTTTTGAATGCGGACGATCTTTTCTACGTCAATGTGGAACGTGCCGAGGAGGCAGGTCTTGACTGGGGTCCATACTTTTTCTCACAGGCAACGAGCAGGGAAGAAGTGCTGGAAGAGGCGGCGCGTGTACAGGAAGGATTACAGGGATTTTCGCCGAAATATCCGGTCGCTTACGACATGGAATACGTGCAGAACGATACAGCCCGCGTGCAGTCTTTATCCAAAGAACAGAAGACGGATTTTGCGCTGACGTTCTGCCAGGCAATGAATATGTGTGGCTACAAAGCGATCGTTTACGGCAACAAGGACTGGCTGCTCAGGAAACTTGACCTGACGAAACTTGTCGGCAATGATATCTGGCTTTCCCAGCCGCAGGATATTCCGGATTATCCTTATAAATACACGATGTGGGAGTACACGAAGGATGCCAAGATCGGCGGCATTGAAGAGCCGGCAGCTTTGAGCATCTGCCTTGTGGATTACGGGGCAAAATAGGAGGAACTATGAGCGGTAGAACGGCAGAGGTCAGGCGAGAGACCAAAGAGACCGCCATTACGGTAAAGATCGATCTGGACGGGAATGGCAAAGCAGAGATCTCAACAGGGATCGGTTTTTTCGATCATATGCTGGAAGGATTTGCCAGACATGGATTGTTTGATCTGACGGTAAAGTGTAAGGGCGACCTGCAGGTGGATTCACACCATTCGATCGAGGACGTCGGGATCGTGCTTGGTGAGGCGATCAAACAGGCGCTCGGCGATAAGAAAGGTATTAAGCGCTATGGGCAGAGACTTCTTCCGATGGATGAATCGCTTGTTCTTTGCGCGATTGACTTATCCGGTCGACCGTATCTGAAATACGGTGTGAACTTTACGGTGGATCGGATCGGGGAATTCGATACCGAGATGGCAAGAGAGTTTTTCTACGCGATCGCCTACAGCGCAGGGATGAACCTGCATCTCAAGCAGATGGACGGAACGAACAACCATCACATCGCAGAGGCGTGTTTCAAGGCATTTGCAAAGGCGCTCTGTGAAGCGGTGAGTCCGGAGCCGCGTATGGAAGGCGTCTGGTCCACGAAGGGCGTTCTTTAATCAAGGATCGTATAATGGCGGATCTTGTCGGAAATCCTGATCCGTGCGTAGATGTCGGCGTACTCCGAGGGAGATATGTTTTCCATATAGTTGGGAACATACTGTCTGGTGACGCCGGCTTTTTTTACGATGTCGACTGCTTTGTTGTAGGCGATCGCAGCTTCTTCCGCCGTGTTGTATCGTCCGATCACATAGTCGCCGTTTAAATGGATCTTTGCGGTGTAGGTTCGCTGCCCGTTTGTCTCTGTACAGCTGACGCCGGTATAGGTGTTGAAGATCTCGATGTTTTCATAGCGGTAATCAAGCGGATCTCCGTTGACAAAACGGTAGTCGCGGCCTTCGACCGCATAGGTTTTGATCCCATAGCGCATACCGATCCCCGTCTGGAGCGCATAATCGACCACAAAAAATCGCCCGCCGCGTTTTTGGATCTTATGCGAACTGTAATAGAAGAGATCGTCCTGGTCGAATTTCAGGATGATCCCGGGTGCATAGTGATATTCAAAGAAACGTTTTCGGATATAGATCGGATTGGCGATGTAGAGTTTATTATCACGAAAATTGATCAGAGAGATCTTTTTCTGATAGGAGAGGACCTCTTCCCGATCCTCCGCATCTGACGGCAGATACTGCGGATCTGCCAGGATACCGCCCGCTTCGCGATAGGCAGCGTTCGCACGCCCGGCAGTCTCAAAACTTCCGAGGCTGATGTGTTTGCCGCGAAATGTGATCGATGCACGATAGTAGACCGTGCCGTCTTTTTTTACCGCTTTTTGTACGCCTGCAAGTTTTTTTGCCATGAAGCACCCTCCGACCCGATTATAGCATCCTTGCACCTGCGTTCGCAATGCGCCTTCCGTTGCGCGGAAATGGGGTTTGTGCTATACTAATGGTCGTTTATTGAAGCGCACTTGTGTATAAGGAAAGATGAAAGGATAATGTGATGGAGATTAAGTATAAGAGTACCAGATCAGACAGTGCACCGATCACGGCATCGCAGGCGATCTTAAAAGGCCTTGCGGATGACGGCGGTCTTTTTCTGCCGACCGCTGTTCCGACACTGGAAAAAAGCTTGAAAGAGCTTTCCGAAATGGACTATCGCGGGATCGCATATGAAGTCATGAAACTGTTTTTTACAGACTTCACGGAGGATGAGCTGAAAGCCTGCATTGCGAATGCATACGACGAGAAGTTTGATACCGAAGTGATCGCACCGCTTTCGGAAGTGCAGGGGACATATTTCCTCGAGCTGTTCCATGGCGCTACCATCGCATTTAAAGATATGGCACTTTCCATTCTGCCGCACCTGATGACGACTGCCGCAAAGAAGAATCATGTTACGAACGACATCGTGATCCTTACAGCGACGAGCGGCGATACCGGCAAAGCGGCTCTTGCCGGCTTTGCGGATGTAAAGGGTACGAAGATCGTCGTATTCTATCCCAAGAACGGCGTCAGCCCGATCCAGGAGAAGCAGATGGTGACCCAGAAGGGGGACAATACATTCGTTGTGGGCATTCATGGCAACTTTGACGATGCGCAGACGGGTGTCAAGAAGATCTTTGGTGACAAAGCTGTTGCCGAGAAGCTTGATAAGGCGGGATTCCAGTTTTCATCCGCCAACTCCATCAACATCGGGCGTCTTTTCCCGCAGGTCGCTTACTACGTATATGCCTACTGCATGCTTTTGAAAGAAGGAAAGATCGCAGACGGCGAGAAAGTCAACTTTACCGTTCCGACCGGCAACTTCGGCAATATCCTTGCCGCTTACTATGCAAACAAGATCGGTGTACCGGTTCACAAGCTGATCTGTGCATCGAATGACAATAAGGTTCTGTTCGATTTCTTTCAGAGCGGTACCTATGATAAGAACCGTGATTTTATCCTGACAACATCCCCGTCCATGGATATTCTGATCTCGAGTAACTTAGAGCGTCTGATCTATCTGATCGGCGGTGAGGATGCGGATGCAAATGCAGCGCTTATGGCACAGCTGTCCAAGGAGGGCAGGTACACGATCACGGATAAGATGAAAGAGGAGCTTGCCATGTTTGAGGCAGGCTACTCAACAGAAGAGCAGACTGCCTCAAAGATCAGGGCTTTATACGAAGATACCGGCTATGTGATCGATCCGCACACAGCAGTTGCTGCCTATGTTTATGATGCGTACAAAAAGCGCACAGGCGATACAACAAAGACTGTGATCGCATCTACGGCCAGCCCGTTCAAATTTACCAGAAGCGTCATGACGGCGATCGATGCAAAGTACGATTCGATGGAGGATTTTGCACTTGTGGATGAGCTGTCCGGCTTATCTACCGTAAAAGTTCCGCGTGCGATCGAAGAGATCCGTACTGCGCCCGTGCGTCACGACCATGTTTGCGAGAAAGGAGATATGCTTGGGGAGATCTACGGGTTCCTTGGCATTTCGTAAGGACATATCATTATGATCGGGAACGAATTCAATTTGCTGATCGACGGCATGATCACGCTGGCCGGCTTTTTGCTTTGCAGGAATATGATGCAGATGAAGAAGAGCGGCAAGCTTGAAAAGGGATTCATGCTGGGCAAAAACTTCGATATCTCCAATCCGAAGGATCCGGAAGGGTTCATTCGGTATATGTATTTGAAAACGATCGTACTAAGTGTACTTTTGATGGCGACAGGCGCGTTTCAGATCATCGCCGACTATACGGGCAGGTTTGGCCTCGTTTCGGGAGTCACGAGCTTTGTGCTGTTTGGTTTGATCATCGTGTATGCGTTCTTTGCGCGCCGTGCGCAGAAATTATATCTATGATCTGCCGCATGCGGCATTTTTGAAAGAGGAGTTTGATTTGGGAAAAGATTTATCACAGGAGATAGGACGCAGGCGTACGTTTGCGATCATCTCACACCCCGATGCGGGTAAGACAACACTGACGGAGAAGTTTCTGCTTTACGGAGGGGCCATCAACCTGGCCGGCTCCGTTAAAGGAAAAGCCACCGCAAGGCATGCGGTATCTGACTGGATGGAGATCGAGAAGGAAAGAGGTATCTCGGTTACTTCATCCGTTTTGCAGTTTGAATATGACAATTATTGCATCAATATCCTGGACACACCGGGCCATCAGGATTTCTCGGAGGATACATACAGGACACTGATGGCGGCTGATTCCGCTGTGATGGTCATCGACGCATCCAAAGGTGTTGAGGCACAGACGAGGAAGCTTTTCAAGGTCTGCGGCATGCGCGGCATCCCGATCTTTACTTTCATCAATAAGCTTGACCGCGAGGCGAACGATACGTTCGATCTTTTGGATGAGATCGAGAAAGAACTCGGTATCGCCACCTGCCCGATCAATTGGCCGATCGGCTGCGGCAAGAACTTTAAAGGCGTGTATGACCGCAAGACAGCAAATGTGATCACCTATGAAGATACACAGAAGGGTACCAAAGAAGGTGAGACAACAGTCATCCCGCTTTCCGACGAAGCGAATGCAGTCTCTTATATCGGCGATGAACTGTACGAGAAGCTGACGGGAGAGATCGAACTTTTGGACGGGGCCTCCGCTGAGTATGACCTTGATGCGATCCGCGCCGGCAAGCTGACGCCTGTATTTTTCGGGTCGGCGCTCACCAATTTCGGCGTGGAGATCTTCCTGAAATACTTCCTGGAGATGACGACAACTCCGCTTCCGCGTAAGTCTGATATCGGCATCATCGATCCGGTTGAGAACGACTTCAGCGCATTTGTTTTCAAGATCCAGGCGAATATGAACAAGGCGCATCGTGACAGGATCGCGTTCATGCGTATCTGCTCCGGCAAGTTTGATGCATCTGCCGAAGTCCGCCATGTACAGGGCGACAAGGTCCTTCGTCTCTCGCAGCCGCAGCAGATCATGGCAAGTGAACGTAAAGTCGTGGATGAAGCATATGCGGGCGATATCATCGGTGTGTTCGATCCGGGTATCTTTTCTATCGGGGATACGGTTTGCATGCCCAAAGAGAAGTTTGCCTACGAAGGCATCCCGACATTCGCGCCGGAACATTTTGCGCGCGTCCGTCAGGTCGATACGATGAAGCGTAAGCAGTTCGTGAAGGGTATCACACAGATCGCACAGGAGGGTGCGATCCAGGTCTTCCAGGAATTTAAGACAGGTATGGAAGAGATCATTGTCGGCGTTGTCGGCGTATTGCAGTTTGATGTTCTGAAGTTCCGACTCGAGAACGAATACAATGTTGAGATCCGCTTAGAGCCGCTTCCTTACGAGCATATCCGCTGGATCGAGAATCCGGATATCGACCTCGATCGCCTGACAGGTACCTCCGACATGAAGAAAGTAAAGGATATGAAGGGGAACCCGCTTCTTTTATTTGTCAACGCCTGGAGCGTCGGCATGACCGTCGAACGTAACGCCGGTCTGGTCTTATCGGAATTCGGAAGGAATTAAATGAAGAGAGCAGTTCTTTTACTGACGGCCTGCCTGGTTTTTTTGACGGCAGGCTGCTCTGATCAGTTTGTGCGGGACGGCCTTGATAAGGCCAGTCTCGACGATCTTACAAGCAGTATAGAAGAAGTAACGGACGATGCGATCCGTGCGGCGCAAAAGATCGCAGAAGATGGCGGAAAAGCAAAAGGCGGGTCTGCGGAAGAAGCCGCCGAAGCCGGATCAACAGAGACCGCGGATGCTTCGGAAGGACAAAAGGGCACAGGCGCTTCTTTACCGCTCCATCCTTCCGTGACGTATTATGCGTACAGTACGCTGGATCAAACGCATAAAACCGTCTACGATGAAGTCTATGCCTGCATCACATCGCATACGGAGACAACGGAAGTCTCCACGATCGATTCGGATGTTCTTGATACGGCATTTGAAGCTGTTTTGATGGATCATCCCGAGATCTTCTATACATCCGGCTATTCACACGAAAAAAGAAAAGAAGGAAACGGCGAGTGGAGACAGTTCATCTCCCCTGTATATGACTATGCGCAGGAGGTCGCGCTGGACCGCATGGAACGGATCGAGCGCAAGATCGATGGCATCCTTGCAGATGCGCCAAAGGAAGGCGATGATTACGATACGATCCGTTACTTCTACGAATATGTCATTACGCACACGGATTATGTGTCTGATTGCCCGGACAACCAGAATATATGCTCTGTCTTTTTGGATGGGCAGTCTGTTTGCAGCGGTTATGCAAGAGCTCTTCAGTATCTTTTGCAGCGATCGGGCATTGAGGCAAGCGAAGTGAGCGGCAATGCTGCCGGAGAGACTCATGCGTGGGTGCTTGTGAAGTCTGACGGGGATTATTACTATGTCGATCCTACATGGGGAGATGATTCCTACGCTGGTGCCGCAAATATCGCGGGCTTCGACGGCACGATCCCGGAGATCAGCTATTCCTATCTCCTGGTATCGACGGAGGAGATCTCCAAGACGCACAGTTTTCGCTCACCCGTAAAACTGCCTGATTGCACGGCGACAAAAGATAACTACTACGTGCGGGAGAATGCTTTTTTTGCAAGTCCCGATGAAGAGAAGCTGCGGGCGCTTTTTGCAAAAGGATACAGCGAAGGACGTTCCTGCGTGGAGCTTAAGTGCGCGGACCTTGCGACCTATAATTATTTTAAGGAAAAACTGCTCACGGATCAGGCTGTCTTTGATTATCTCGCACCTGATCGGAAAAACGTTACCTACGGCGAGAATCCGAAGCTTTTCACATTGACCTTCTGGCTCTAGAGCGTGCTTTTTGCTATGCAAAATCCGGTGGCTTTGATATAATAGAATGGATTATAGAGATCTATGATCTAACGATCATTTTGATTATAAGGAGAACGATTATGGATATGGATAACGAAAGAAACGGATACGTGATCGAGACCGGCGAGAGCATCGGTGAAGTCAAGATCGCAAATGACGTGGTGGCAATGATCGCCGGGCTTGCGGCTCTTGAGATCGACGGTGTCTATGCGATGAGCGGCAGAGCAAAGGATGCGATCCTGGGCAAAGTCGGTGTAAAGAATCTCGCGGCCGGCGCAAAGGTTACGGTTGAGAACGGTGTGGTTTCCGTAGAGATGTCTGTCATCCTGAAATACGGCTATAACATTCCTGATACTTCCAAACAGATCCAGGAACGTGTGAAGTCCGCGATCGAAACGATGACCGGCCTGGAAGTTTCCGACGTCAACATTCATATCGCAGACGTTAATATCGAGAAATAAGAGAGTTTTGAGTATGAGTAAGAGAGAACAAAGAGAGCAGCTTTTTAAGCTGCTTTTCCGCGTAGAATTTAATGAAAGAGACGAGATGCCTGAGCAGATCCGCCTGTTTACCGAGTCGGGTCTTCTGATCGATGAGAAGGATGTACCGCTTTCCGAAGAAGAGGCAGCTCTGATCAGCGGAAAATATGACAAGATCATGGTGCAGCTTGACCGTATTGATACGCTTCTTTCGGATAAGGCTGAGAAATGGTCGATCGACCGCATGGGCAAGGTAGAGCTTGCGATCCTCAGACTTGCCGTTTATGAGATCTGCTTTGATCCCCAGATCCCGATCGGGGTGGCGATCAATGAGGCGGTTGAGCTTGCCAAGAAATACGGCCAGGACAATGCGGGATCGTTTGTTAACGGCATCCTCGCCAAATTCAGCGATGAGGAGAAGATCAAAGAGGACGAATAGGACTACGGATGAAAAGCGTTTATTCCGTCACACAGGTGAATTCCTACATTAAAAATATGTTCACGCAGGATTATCTGTTGCAGATGCTGAGCGTTCGCGGTGAAGTGAGCAACTGCAAGTATCATTCCTCTGGACATATTTATTTTACGTTAAAGGACGAAAAGGGCCAGATCGCCTGCGTGATGTTTGCCGGCAGCCGCGGAGGCCTTCAGTTCGATATGCAGGAGGGCATGCAGGTCGTTGTATCGGGGACGGTTGATGTCTATCCGCGGGACGGCCGATACCAGCTCTATGCAAAGACGATCGAGCGCGACGGCGCAGGTGCACTGTTTGAAAAGTTTGAGGCGCTGAAGAGAGAACTCGAAGAATCCGGTATGTTCGCTCAGGAGTATAAGCAGCCGATCCCGCGCTATATCAGGACGCTGGGGGTTGTGACAGCGCCGACGGGCGCAGCTGTGCGCGATATCATCACGGTCACGAAAAGACGCAATCCTTACGTACAGATCATCCTCTATCCTGCGATCGTGCAGGGAGATGCAGCGCCGGAGAGTATCATTCGCGGTATTCATATGCTGGAGCGTTATGGTGTGGATGCCATGATCGTCGGGCGCGGCGGCGGATCGATCGAAGACTTATGGGCATTTAACGACAGGCGTGTAGCGCAGGCGATCTTTGACTGCGGCGTGCCGATCATCTCCGCTGTGGGGCATGAAACGGATACGACGATCGCAGACTTTGTGGCGGACCTTCGTGCAGCTACTCCGTCTGCGGCAGCGGAGCTCGCTGTCTTTGAATTTGCAAGACTCTCGGATACGCTCCGTGAATATAAGCTTTCCTTAAACCGCGGCATGATGAGGAAGTGCGCTTCGTATCGCCTGAAAGCAGAGAAGTATCAGGCGCTGCTAAAAGCAGACAGCCCGATCTCGCGTATTCGGGCTAAGCGCATGCTCCTTTTGCAGCACGAAGAGCATCTGCAGGCTGCGATGAAGTCTCTGCTGTCTGACAGACGCAGCAAAGTACAGATCTATGCAGGGCTCTTAAAAGGTCTGTCACCGCTTGATAAGCTGACCCAGGGCTTTTCATTTGTGACAGATGCTTCCGGTAAGGCAGTTACAGACATTACAGATATCAATATCGGGGATCCCTTGACGATCCATGTGAAGAACGGGATCCTGAAAGCGACCGTTACAGAGAAGGAGAGAGCAAAGCGATGAAAGACGGACTGACATTGGAAGAAGCGTTTGACCGGCTGGACGACATCGTAAAACAGCTTGAGTCAGAGAATATCTCTCTGGAGGATGCGTTTCGTGATTATAAAGACGGGATGGATCTTCTGAAATACTGTAACGATTCGATCGATGCGGTTGAAAAGAACGTGCTCAAGCTGAATGAAGAGGGTGAGACAGATGCCTTTTAAAGAAACACTTGCTGAAAAAGTTTCCGCTATCGAAGCGGTGATCAGATCATATCTTCCGGAGGAAAAGGGCTTTCAGAAGACAGTACTCGAAGCGATGAATTATTCGGTGCTGGGAGGCGGCAAGAGACTCCGGCCGCTCTTAATGAGCGAGACATACAGAATGTTTGGCGGGAGCGGCAAGGAGATCGAGCCGTTCATGGCAGCGATGGAAATGATGCATACATATTCGCTTGTACATGATGATCTTCCGGCAATGGATGATGATGATTACAGGCGCGGGCGCAAGACGACGCACGTTGTTTACGGCGAGGCGATGGGGATCCTTGCAGGCGATGCACTCCTGAACTTTGCGTTTGAGACGGCGGCAAAGGCATTCCCGCTTGCAGAAAACCCGCATAACGTCGCACGAGCGCTTACTGTTTTTGCGCGTAAGGGCGGCATTTACGGCATGATCGGCGGACAGGTCGCAGACGTGGAGGCCGAGAAGACACCCGGCAGCGAGATGACGGAAGAGAAGCTCCTTTTTATCCATGAACACAAAACGGCTGCGCTCATTCAAAGTGCGATGATGGTCGGTGCCATTCTCGCAGGTGCATCCGATGACGATACCCACAGGATCGAGCAGATCGGTTACAAGATCGGCATCGCCTTCCAGATCCAGGACGATATCCTGGATGTGACCGGCACGATGGATGAGCTTGGTAAGCCGATCGGTTCCGATGAAAAGAACGGCAAGAAGACATATGTGACATTCAAGGGACTTGACGGCGCGACCGAAGACCAGAAGCGCCTCTCCAAAGAAGCGATCGAGGCATTGTCCTCTTTTGCCAATCGCAATCCTTTCCTTGAAGACCTTGTCGATTCATTGACGGGCAGACACAAATAGAAAGAAGAGAATACATGCTTCTTGATAAGATCGAAAAAGCAAATGATATAAAGAAGATCGCACCTGCCGATTATCCGCGGCTGGCATCCGAGATCCGTGATTTTCTGATCCGCAAGATCAGTGTGACGGGCGGCCATTTAGGCTCGAATCTTGGAGCCGTGGAGCTGACGATGGCGCTCCACTTAAGTCTGGATCTTCCCAAAGACAAGATCATCTGGGATGTCGGGCATCAGTCATATACACATAAGCTCCTGACCGGGCGTAAAGAAGGCTTTGAGAACCTTCGTAAGTACGGCGGCATGAGCGGTTTTCCCAAGAGAAAAGAAAGTGCCTGTGATGCATTTGATACCGGGCACTCGTCTACGTCCATCTCCGCAGGACTCGGCCTTGTGAAGGCACGTGATCTGCGCGGGACGGACGAGCGTGTCGTATCGGTTATCGGCGACGGCTCCATGACGGGTGGAATGGCATACGAAGCACTGAATAATGCAGCCAGGCTGACAACGAATTTTATCATCGTACTGAACGATAACAATATGTCGATCTCGGAGAATGTAGGAGGCATGTCCAATTACTTAAACGAGATCCGTACCGCAACGGGCTATCTGGACCTGAAGGCAGGCGTTCACAATGCCTTAAAAAGCATACCTCGCGGTGAGAGCATTGCACGTAAGATCAAAAAGGCCAAGAGCAGCTTCAAGAATCTGGTTGTGCCGGGCATGTATTTTGAGGATATGGGCATTACATACCTGGGACCGGTCGACGGACACGATGTGGCGGCAATGGTCAAGGTTTTCGGCGAGGCGATGCGCTGCAAGAATGCGGTTGTTGTACATGTACTGACGCACAAAGGCAAGGGTTTTCTCCCTGCGGAGCGTCATCCGGCCAGGTTCCACGGCACGTCACCTTTTGATATCGAGACGGGCCTTCCTTCGAAGCAAAAAACAAAGGCAGACTATACCGATATCTTTTCGACTGTGATGACCAAGCTTGGTGCGAGAGATAACAGGATCGTTGCGATCACGGCGGCGATGCTTGAAGGCGCGGGACTGAAACGTTTCCGTAATCTTTATCCCGATCGTTTCTTTGATGTCGGGATCGCCGAACAGCATGCGGTTACATTCGCAGCAGGTCTTGCGGCAGGCGGCATGAAGCCGATCTTTGCCGTTTATTCGTCGTTCCTGCAGCGTGCATACGACCAGATCGTACATGATGTATGTCTGCAGAACCTCCCTGTCGTATTTGCGATCGACAGAGCAGGGCTTGTCGGTGCGGACGGAGAGACGCATCAGGGTATCTTTGACCTCTCGTATCTGTCATCGATCCCCAATATGACCGTAATGGCACCCAAGAATAAATGGGAGCTTTCTGACATGCTCAAATTTGCCGTTGATCTTGGAAGCCCGGTGGCGATCCGCTATCCGCGCGGAACGGCATATGACGGACTGAAAGATTTTCGTGCACCGATCCGGCTTGGCAGGAGCGAAGTGCTCTATGAAGAAGAGGATATCGCGCTCATCGCCGTCGGCAGCATGGTGCATACGGCGGAAAACGTACGCAAACGTCTTAAAGAATTGGGGTATTCGTGTACCCTTGTGAATGCGCGCTTTGTGAAGCCTTTTGATGAAGATATGATCCGTGAGGTCGCAAAGGAACATCGCCTTCTTGTCACGCTCGAAGAAAATGTGGAAAGCGGCGGCTTCGGAGAGCATGTACGTTCATTTGTCGATTCGCTTAACCCAAGGCCGGAGCTTTTGACGATCGCGCTGCCTGATGTTTACATAGAACATGGCAATCTTGACCTTCTGTACAAGGAAGTCGGCATTGACGAAGAATCTGTCTTCAAGCGCATCGTAACTGCATATGCGCCGCTTGGAAGAGGGGAGAGTCAGTCATGAAAGAGAGATTGGACGTACTCCTTGTAAAGCAGGGACTTGCAGCTTCCCGTGAGAAAGCCAAGGCGGTCATCATGGCAGGCGACGTTTTTGTGGACGGACAGAGGGAAGACAAGGCGGGCTCGATGTTCGCCGAGGATAAGGTTAAGATCGAAGTTAAGGGGAAACCTTTAAAATACGTAAGCCGCGGCGGCCTTAAATTAGAGAAGGCAATGACTGCGTTTGACATCAGACTGGATGATGCGGTCTGCATGGACATCGGCGCTTCGACCGGCGGCTTTACAGACTGCATGCTCCAAAACGGCGCATCCAAGGTCTACTCCGTTGACGTGGGCCACGGTCAGCTTGACTGGAAACTGCGCAATGATCCGCGCGTTGTCTGTATGGAAAAGACCAATTTCCGTTATATGGTGCGGGATGATATCGATGACGACCTTGACTTTGCGTCTGTCGATGTTTCCTTCATCTCCCTTGAAAAGATCTTGCCGCCTGCGCACGCGCTTTTAAAACCCGAGGGCCGGATGGTGTGCCTGATCAAACCGCAGTTTGAGGCGGGCCGTGAAAAGGTAGGCAAAAAAGGCGTTGTCAGAGATCCCGATGTACATCTTGAAGTCGTTGAGCGCATCCTGTCCTTTGCGGGCGCAAACGGTTTCCGTGTTTTGAATCTTTCGTTTTCTCCGATCAAGGGACCGGAGGGAAATATTGAATACCTGGTGCATTTACAGAAAACAGGCATTGGCACAGAGGACGCATCATCTGTATCGTCTGAGACGATCCGTGAGACGGTGCGCATGGCACACGAGGCATTGGACAGAGAATGAAACACTTTTTCGTTATCACGAATCCCGATAAGGATCCGAATCTGGAGGCCACCCGCAAAGTGGAGGCTTTTCTTTCGGCGCACGGCGCTTCGTTCGTAACGCTTGTCAGAGAGCGTAAACACGGCGAAGATCCTTCTTATACGGACATCGATGCGATCCCGCATGGGACGGAATGCATCCTGGTGCTCGGCGGGGACGGTACGCTCCTGGAGGCGGCCAGAGATACGGCGGGCAGCAAGATCCCGCTGATCGGGATCAATTTGGGCAACCTCGGCTTCCTTACGGAAGTCGAAGTATCTAGTCTTGAGAGCGCTTTGACACAGCTTCTCAAGGATCAATATCATCTCGAAGACCGAATGATGGAAAAGGGTCAGATCATCCGCGGGGACAAAGTCGTGGATGAATCCTTTGCGCTTAACGATATCGTTATTACCAGAAGCGGTTCCATGCAGATTCTGCATTTTCACATATATGTAAACGGGCAATTCTTAAAAACGTACAGTGCAGACGGCGTGATCGTATCGACACCGACCGGTTCGACGGGCTACAACATGTCAGCGGGTGGCCCCATCGTAGAGCCGGTTGCAAACCTTATGGTCATCACACCGATCTGTCCGCATACGTTTAATTCAAGGAGCATCGTTCTGTCAGCGGACGACTGCATCGAAGTGGAGATTGCCAGGGACAGGGACCCGGACAAGCAGATCGAAGCTAATTTTGACGGCGGGCACAGTGTGCCACTTAAGGAAGGGGATCGGATACGCATTACCAAAAGCGAGATCACAACAGGCCTTTTGAAGCTTAGCTCCGTCAGCTTCCTGCAAGTACTGCACAAGAAGATAAGTGAGTGAACCTTATGAAACGTAAGAGACAGAATAAGATCTTAGAGCTGATCGAGCGATACGAGATCGGCACACAGGAAGAACTGGCACAGCGTCTTTCAGATGCGGGCTTTGCCGTAACACAGGCGACGGTGTCCAGGGATATCCGTGAGATGAAACTTTCAAAAGTCCCCGCAAACGGCGGCGGTCAGAAGTACATCTATATTCACCGTGAGGATGCGTATCTGGGCGATAAGTATTCACGCGTCCTGAAAGAAGGCTTCTCCTCTATGGGAATGGCGAGCAGCATCTTGGTCGTAAAGACCGTATCCGGTATGGCAATGGCGGTTGCCGCATCGCTTGATGCTCTTCGAATGGACGAGATCGTCGGTACGATCGCCGGAGACGATACGATCATGATGGCGATCCGTACACCGGATGACGCGGAGACAGTCATGCATAAAATCGAGGAAATGATAGGTTATGTTAACTAATCTTTATGTAAAAAATCTCGCGCTGATCGAAGAGGTCGACGTGGATTTTGAGCCGGGATTGAATATCCTGACGGGCGAGACGGGCACCGGTAAATCGATCATCATCGGATCGATCGGTCTGGCGCTTGGCGCAAAAGCCGACCTGGGTATGATCCGGCAGGGGGCGGACAGCGGTCTGATCCGCCTGGCTTTTTCCGTTACAGAGGCTGACAGGAAGAAGCTTTCGGAACTGTTGGAAGAAGATCTTGATGATGATACGGTCGTGATCAGCAGAAAACTGTCACAGGGCAAGAGCACCGCAAAGGTCAACGGCCTTACCGTATCGGCAAGGCAATTAAAAGAGATCGCCGGGATCCTTTTTGACCTGTACGGGCAGAGAGAACACCAGGATCTTATCAGTAAGAAGAATCACTTAGACCTCCTGGACGACTTTGCGGGAGCAGAACTTTCTTCCTTGAAAAAAGAGATCTCCGAAGCGTACACCGCTTACCGGAGCGCACTTAAGGCCTTTACGGAAGAAAGCAAAGATGAATCGGCACGGGATAAGGAGATCGAGCTTGCCGAGTTTGAATACAAAGAGATCGAGGATGCCGGTTTGAAACCGGGCGAAGACGAGGAACTTGAGCGTATCTTCCATAAAATGGAGAATGTGCAGAAGATCGCGGAGTCCGTATCCCGTGCGCTTGCAGCGCTTTCATCTGATGATGACGGATGCGCTTTATCGCTGATCGGAGCGGCTGCGCGAGAAGTGAAAGCTGCCGGGAGTTATGACGAAGCACTTGCATCACATGAAGAGATCCTGCTGCAGGCAGAGGATCTGCTTCATGATGCGGCAAGAGGCTTATCCGACTATCTGGAAGCGGCTGAATTCGATGAGACCCTCTACAATGAGACCAAAGAGCGATTAAACCTTGTCAATAAACTGAAATCCAAGTACGGCGATTCGATCGAGGCCGTTCTTGCATACATGGGCGAACTGGCCGATAAGCTGGAACGCTGGAAAGACCATGATGCGTATGTCCTTCGTCTTGAGAAGGAACTGTCCGAGAAGAAGGCGGTGCTAACCGAACTTTGCAGGAAAGCGCACGAGATCCGGGAAGCAGAAGCCGGACGCTTCGAGACGGTCATGAAAGAGACGCTTTTATCGCTGAATTTTCTGGATGCTTCATTTGAAGTGAGACTTACATCCGGCGAGCAGCTCTTTAGCGCCGGCGGGTATGATGATTGCGAGTTCTGGATCAGCGCGAATCCGGGTGAGCCCCTGAGACCTTTGCAGAATGTTGCAAGCGGCGGCGAACTGTCACGTATCATGCTTGCATTTAAGACGGTCATGGCAGGAAAAGAAGAACTTGAAACAATGATCTTTGATGAGATCGATTCTGGTATCAGCGGTAATACCGCATGGCAGGTATCCGAAAAACTCGGTGCTCTTTCAAAGGCACATCAGATCATCTGCATTACGCACCTGCCTCAGATCGCAGCAATGGCGGACGCACACTACGGGATTGAAAAAAAGGCTTCGAATGGGCGGACACATACGCAGATCACGCGTCTTACGGAAGAAGAAGGCATCAAAGAGCTTGCCAGACTCTTGGGAAGCGGGACACTTTCCGATGCGGCGATCGAAAATGCAAAGGAAATGCGCAGAAACGCGAGAGAGCGAGTATAATAAAAATATAGATTGACAGATCTTATCATAAAGGGGTGATTTTTCATGGATACTGAGAAAATCTTACAGGAGCTCGACAGATTGTTCGCTACGTATCAGATTGATAAGGTGGAGGCCTTTCTGGAGAACAGGATCAATGAAGCGGTGCTTTCGGGTGATGATGGCGCTGAGATTACCTTGCTGAACGAAATGATCGGCTATCTGCGCGATGCAGGGAAGTATGAGAAGTGTGTATCGTATTGTGAGCGGCTTGCGGCAAAGCTCGAGAGTTCGGACCTTCGCGGGACCGTTCCTTATGCGACTTCACTGGTCAATATCGCGAACGCATACCGTGCGGCAGGCAAGCTTGACGAGTCGCTGGTACTGTTTAAAAGTGCACAGATGATCTTTGAACAAAAGCTGCCGGCAGACGACATGCTCTTTGCAAGCCTTTATAACAACATGGCGCTTCTGTATCAGGAAGCAAAGGATTTTGAAGCATCCTGTGCCTGCCTGCAAAAAGCGCTCGATATCGTATCAAAGCGTGCCGATCAGCGGATCGAGACAGCGACGACACATACGAACCTTGCGATGTCTCTTTTAAAGCTTGGAGACTGGGAGACTGCGATGGAGCATCTGCGCCCCGCATTCTCGATCTTTGAGATGGATGATGAGACGGATTATCACTACAGCGGCGCGCTGTCTGCTATGGGTGAAGCGCTGTATCTGGCGGGTCGTTATGATGAATCTGCCGCTTATTATGAGCGGGCGCTTGACGAGATCGAAAAGCACATGGGCAGAACTGCTGCTTATGAGATCGTGGCACAGAATCTGGAAGCGGCGCGATATAAAGCAAAAGAAGTGCCTGATGTGGCACCGGACGTAACAAGCGGTCTTGCGCTCTGCGAAGCATTTTATAAAGAATACGGCGAGCCGATGCTCAGAGAGAAGTTTGCACCCTATTTTGAACAGATGGCATGTGGACTTGTCGGAGAAGGATCCGAATGCCTAGGCTATGATGATATGACATCGCGTGATCATGATTTCGGACCGGGCTTCTGTATTTGGTTGACTGATTCGGTCTATGATGAGATCGGTGAGAGATTGCAGGAAGAATATGATAAACTGCCGCGTGCCTATATGGGTATCGTAAGGCGTGAGAGCCCGAAAGCTCCGAAGCGCGTCGGCGTATTCAGAATCTCGGATTTTTATAATCGTCTGATTGGGCTTCCCGATGCTCCTGAGAGTCAGCATCAGTGGCTGTTTCTTGACGACTACCGTCTGCTCAATGCATCGAACGGCAAAGTCTTTCACGATCCCGTCGGTGAGTTTACGAGGATCCGCACCAAGATCCGTTCTTACTATCCGGAAGAAGTGCGTATTCGAAAAGTCGCGCGAGAGGCGGCGTTGATCGCACAGTCCGGCCAGTACAATTACGGCCGCATGTTTGGGCGCGGCGATCTTGTGACCTCCGGCATTGCACTTTCGGAATTTATGAAGCATACGATGCTGATGGTACATCTTCTAAACAGACGTTATGCACCGTATTATAAGTGGCTGCGCAGGAGCCTTGAGGATCTGCCACTTCTTACGGGCGTACGGGATATCCTCGATGCAATGGCAGGTATGCAGGTCGGTGATCCCAGGATCCCCGAGTGCATTGAGATGATCGTAAAGCTCATCATTGCCGAAATGCAGAAACAGAGGCTGACTGCGGAGACCGATACCTATCTCGACCATCATACGGACAGTATCCTTCATGCGATCGCGCAGAAGGACGAGGATCCGCGTGTCCACAGCGAATTTGTGGAGGAGCTTATCCGTCTGGAATGGGAGACTTTTGACAAAACGAAGAACATCGGGGGCAGAGCAGACTGCCAGGATGATCACGATACGTTCTATATCATGCGTAAGAGCCAGTATCTTACCTGGTCAAGTGAGATGCTCAAGAGCTATATTCAGGATTTCAGACGTGCGATCAAAGAGGGACGGAATCTCATCAGTGAGAAGTACGGCTATATGATGGAGTCGACATCGCCTGCAGAGTATGCTGCGATCAGACACCTGCTTCCTGAAGTGCCGGAAGAAAAGCTTGCGATCATCAACGCGATCTGTGAGCTGCAGGTGGGCATGATGGAAGAGTGCGCTGAGAAGTATCCGCTCGCTGCAAGCCAGGCGCGGGCGATCCATACTGCAGAGGATACACCTTTTTCCACATCGTACGAGACGTACCTGCGCGGCGAACTCAAGACGTATTCGGATGAGACACTTGACTTGTACGGTCGATTTATTGCCAAGCTCGCAAAGCGTGGCGTGAACCTGGCGCAGATGATCATCGAGAATACGGCGATCCTTTACGGATACGATTCACTCGACGACCTCGAAGCAAAGCTTCGCTGAATATGGGGCTTGCCCCAATAACGGATTTGGAGGGATTGCATGAAACGGATACTGTTTGCGGCATCGGAAGGCGTGCCTTTTATCAAGACGGGGGGACTTGCCGATGTTGTGGGCTCATTGCCGAAGGAACTGGATTCGCGCTATTTTGATGTACGCGTTGTGCTTCCAAAGTATATGTGCATGAAACAGGAGATCAAGGATCGCCTGGAGTATGTGGCACACTTTTATATGGATTTCCATTTTAAAGAAGAGTATGTGGGGGTCCTGAAGGCTGTCGAGGATGGCATTACGTTCTACTTTGTAGACAATGAATATTTCTTCGGCGGGGACAGACCGTACGGCAACGATACGGTGTGGGAGATCACAAAGTTCGCTTTTTTCTCAAAGGCGCTCCTGTCCATTCTGCCTGTGATCGATTTCAGACCCGATGTGATCCATTGCCATGACTGGCAGACAGGTCTTGTACCCGTTTATCTGCATGAGCGCTTTGCGGGCGGATCGTTCTTCAGGGGCATCAAAAGCATCATGACGATCCATAATCTCAAGTTCCAGGGTGTGTGGGATGTCAAGACGGTCAAGGAGATCACAGGTCTTCCGGATTATTACTTTACGCCGGATAAGCTGGAGTATTTTAAAGATGTCAATCTCCTGAAGGGAGGTCTTGTTTTTGCCGATGCGATCACGACCGTCAGCAAGACGTACGCGGAAGAGATCAAGACCGACTACTACGGCGAGAAGCTTAACGGTCTTCTGAATGCGCGTACCAATGACCTTCGCGGCATTGTGAACGGCATTGATTACGATGAGTATAATCCTAAGACGGACAAGTTCCTCGCACATCATTACGATGTGACGACATTCCGTAGAGAGAAGATCAAGAATAAGAGAAAGCTGCAGGCGGATCTTGGATTGGAGCAGGATGATAAGAAGTTTATGATCGGACTTGTTTCCAGACTGACGGACCAGAAAGGCCTTGATCTCGTATCGTATATGATGGATGAAATCTGCAGTGACAATCTGCAGTTCGTTGTGCTGGGAACCGGCGAAGAGCGTTATGAGAACATGTTCCGTCATTTTGACTGGAAATATAAAGATAAGGTATCTGCAAATATCTACTATTCTGAAGATATTTCGCACAAGATCTATGCAAGCTGTGATGCGTTCCTGATGCCGTCACTGTTTGAACCCTGTGGCCTGAGTCAGCTGATCGCGCTTCGCTACGGCACCGTTCCGATCGTGCGCGAGACAGGGGGGCTTAAGGATACCGTAGAGCCTTACAATGAATACGAGAACAAGGGTACCGGCTTCTCATTTGCCAATTACAACGCACACGAGATGCTTGCGACGATCCGTTACGCAGAACGTATCTTCTATACCAAGAAGAGGGACTGGAACAAGATCGTTGAGCGTGCGATGCAGGCTGATTTTTCCTGGAAAGTATCAGCAAACAAATATCAGGAAATGTACGATTGGCTGATAGGTTGATAGGCTGAGCGAACGGTGGTTGTCGCTCAGCCTGTCATGTGGCTGGTTCGCGGCGCCTCAAAAACGACTGTTTGATATACACAAAGTCAATCTGACATCAATTTTTTGCGATTTTTGATGTCAAAATATCATGAACTTAATATTGAGAGTATTGAAAGACACTTTTTTCGGAAAACATTGATTCCGGAGAGAGTGTCTTTTTTTCGTCTGAAAAACAGTGAAAGGAGTAAAGAGAGATGAACCAAGCAACTATCAGGACTTTATCACAACACGGGGGAGAGCAGGGGTAACAACCCGTCATATTCCATGAACTATCAAAAGACAGGTCACGAGCTCTTGAGCATTGATGAACTTGCCGTGATGGACAGTGAGAAATGCATCCTGCAGCTACGCGGTGTGAGACCGTTCCTGTCGGACAAATATGATCTGACTAAGCACCCGAATTACAGGGAGACGGCAGATTTTGACAAGAGAAACTATTTTGATGTTGAGAAGTATGTTAACCGGAAACTAAAGCTTAAACCGGATGATGAGTATGATGTTATCGACATGGGATAGGTTGGGCGGAAATCCGCCCGTTACATAGAATAAGGGTTTGATTATAGGGGCTGTGTCTTTAGATCTTATGAATTAAGGCTTGTTTTATGATACAATTATTTCGGAGGGATTATTATGTTTCATGGATGGTAGCAGCTCCTCAGAATAATCTAAGGAACACGCATGCTTTATTGAGAAGCAGAAACTCCTTTAGTAAAGCTGAGATTTTAAATATAGTGCATGAAAAAGAGTGAGAAAAAGGAACCGTCCCCAATTCTCGCCAATTCTCGCGGAAGGGAAGCAGATCATGGATTTTAAACCCAAAAAGAAACTTGGATTCGGACTCATGCGAATGCCATTGTCAGACCCATCAGATGAGGCGGCTGTTGATGTGGAGCAGGTATGCAAAATGGTGGACATTTTTCTGGAAAGAGGCTTTACATATTTTGACACAGCCTGGATGTATCATGATTTTAACAGTGAAAACGTGGTAAAGACAGCTTTGGTGGACAGATATCCCAGGGATAGCTTTACCCTTGCTACTAAACTGCATGGCGAATATATTAAGACCAAAGAAGACAGGGATAAAATCTTCAGTGAACAGATGAAAAAGACAGGAGCTGAATTTTTTGATTATTATCTTATCCACGGGATTGATAAAGAACTTCTGGAAATCTATGAAGAGCTGGATTGCTTTGGCTGGTTGCTTGAAAAGAAGAAAGCGGGGCTTGTAAAACACGTCGGATTCTCGTTTCATGACACACCGGAGCTTTTGGATGAGATTTTGACCAGATATCCGGAGATGGAGTTTGTGCAGCTGATGATAAATTATCTGGATTGGGATAGTGAGTGGGTTCAGTCGAGGGCCTGTTACGAAGTGGCTGTAAAACATGGAAAACCTGTTACCGTAATGGAGCCGGTAAGGGGAGGAACACTGGCTGATCTCCCGCAGGATGTGGAAAAGATCTTTAAGGAGAAGAATCCTTCAATGTCGGTACCAAGCTGGGCTATAAGATTTGTTGCCAGTCTTGACAATGTGATGCTGGTTCTTTCGGGTATGAGCAGTATTGCGCAGATGGAAGATAACACTTCTTACATGGAGGATTTTAAACCTATTTCAGAGGAGGAAAAGAAGTTGTGTCTGAAAGCAGGAGAAATGTTGATCAGGAAGATTGCTATTCCCTGTACAGGATGTTCTTACTGTACTTCAGGCTGCCCTATGAAGATCGCAATTCCTAAATATTTCAGAATGTACAACGAAAATACTTTTGATGATCTGGAAGAAAAGGAATGGTTTGTGAATTATTCCGATTATCCGCAGCTTCTGGAGGGCGGAGGCGGAATGGTGACGGATTGCGTTGCCTGTGGTCAGTGTGAGAGTGTTTGCCCGCAGCATATAACTATCATTGAGAATCTGAAAACGATTGCCAGGCATATAGGATGAACTGAAAAATGGAAAAGACCATTAATGATAAAAGTGAAAGGATATTTATCGGAAAAGCGTATATCAGGTATATAATACCGGCAGCGCTCGCCATGATCTTTGGTCAGCTGGCTCCGCTTGTGGATTCTGTATGCGTATCGGCTAAGTTGGGTGATACGGCGCTTTCGGCATTTTCCACCGTATCACCCGTGTATTATTTCTTTAATATCATTGCGGTGCTTGGTGGAATGGGCGGCGGTATCGGTATTGCCAAGGCATCGGGTGCCGGAGAGAAAAAAAGAGCCGGAAGGATGTTCACGGTTGCGGTGATATGGACCGCCGCAGCTGCGATTGTTCTGAGTGTGCTTTGTATTATTTTTATAGATCCCATCCTTGTTTTTTTATGCGCAACGGCTGAAAACACCGGGTATGCCAAAGAATATCTGCTGGCGCTGCTTGTGGGGATGGTCTTCTATGTGCTGGAATTTGCGGGGGCTTATATACTGACGGATGACAATGACCCGAATCTTGCGATGGCCGGCGGTATCGTGATGGGTATCGTAAATATGATCATTGACTGGACCGGCATGTTTGTTTTCGATCAGGGGATATGGGTGACCGCCTTTGGTACGGTTTTCGGTGCCTTTTGCGGAGTATGTGTGTTCCTGATACATTTTTGCAGGAAGGACAGGATGTGCAGATTCATCTTTGACCGGAAGGGGTACGAAGCCCTGAAGATAAAGGAGATCATCATGCCGGGCACTCCCGAAGCCCTCCTGTATCTCATAATCGTCTTTCAGGTTCTGGCCGGGAATTTCGTGTTGAGCAGGGATATCGGAACAAGCGGGCTGGGAAATGCTGCTGTCATCGAAAATCTCGAGCTTATCGCAACTATCATCATAGCAGGCATAAGCGAGGCAGTAATGCCCCTTGCGGCATCCTATCACGGAGAACGCAACGAGCACGGGCTGAGGCTTGTAAAGCGCTTTGCCCTGACAATAGGAGTAATACTGCTGTTTCCCCTTGTCCTTTCCCTTTTGATATACCCCGAATGGCTGATGATATTCTTTTCGGTTGATGATCCCATCATGAGAGAGGTACTGCCGGGTTCTATCAGGATCATGTCATTTGCTCAGCTTTTCGTGCTTGTAAATACCATATTTGTGAATTACTTAAGCTCTGTGGATGAAGAAAAAAAAGCAAATATCTCTTTTGTGATACAGGGTTTAATACAGATATTCTTTACACTTCTTCTGGCCCGGGTGCTGCCGCATGATGCGCCGTGGTATGCTACTCTTGCAGCAAATATCGCAGTGATCCTCTACTTTGCCTTTTACTGCAATATGTTCAGTGATCTGAAGCCTGACACAAAAACAGATCTTATGTATATCACCGGCGGATATGCGTCTTCGTCCGTAATAAAAGGATGGTCTGACGCCGCAAAAAAATATCTGTCAGAGGATGAATTTAAGACCGTTTGTTCAAAGCTTCTTTATCCTTTTGAAAATGCACTGGATCCGAAAATAAAAGTGCGGTGCTCTTTTATAATAATTCAAAGCGATGTCGATGAGAGATCGGTCGTACTAAGGTACCTGGCAAAGCATGATATTACAGGTACACAGGGCGATACGGATGATGAAGACGAAAAAAGATACGGAGAAGTCATTTGCTCAGAGTTCAATTTTGCAAGAAGGATGATAATATATTTTAAGGATCAAAAAGAGAGGTAGAGAAATGGAAAAATATCCGCTTACACAGACACAACTTGGAATTTATTTTGACTGGCTCAAATTTCCCAATTCCACCATATACAATATACCTTGTCTTTACAGGCTTGGGGCACAGGTTGATATGGAAAAGTTAAAAAGTGCCCTGAAAAAGGTGGTGGAGGCTCATCCGTATCTGTCAGTGTCTTTTGAAAAGGCTGAGAACGGTGATATCGTTGCGGTAAAGAATAGGACAGCATCAGTCATTATTCCGATAAAGAACGAAGAGCCTCAGATGGAGGAGCTGGTCCGTCCGTTTGATCTGCTGTCGAAGGAGCCTTTATACAGATGCTGCCTGTTTGACCATGAGAATGGGAAGTATCTGTTTCTCGATACTCATCACATCATAAGTGACGGTGCTTCCATAAGCATACTGCTTGAGGACATCAACCATGCGTATGACGGAAAGGAAGTGGCAGGAGAGACATACACGGGTTTTGACAGGGCTGTTGATGAGGAAAAGATGAGGAGCACCGCCCGGTATGAAGCTGCAAAGTCATGGTACGACAGCATTTATAAGGGTTGCGATGCCGTGACTCTCCCGCTGTATGAAAAAACGGATTCAAAGGAAACCATTGCTATTGATAACAGGTCAGGAAGCATTCCGGCAGACAGGGTGCGGGATTTCTGCTCGGAAAACAATGTGACCCCGAACGCATTTTTTACTGCGGCATTCGGTCTGGCACTCAAGGCATATACAGGAAGCGAAAGCGCAATATTTGCAACAATATATAACGGAAGGATAGACCAAAGGCTTGAACGGGCGGTGTCAATGTTTGTAAAAACATTACCGGTGATGATGTCGGCAGATCGGGAGGAGTCCGTGCTCTCATATATTGAAGGCTGCCAGGCTTATCTTGTAAATGCAATGATAAACGATATAGTCAGTTTTGCCGAGATACACAGGGATTACGGCATCAGTTCGGATGTGCTTTTTGCCTATCAGGGAGAACAAAAGGGTATGATGACCCTTTGCGGTGAGGATGCAACGGAAACCGAATTGCCCGTTTCTCAGGCAAAAGCCCCCTTCGGCCTTGATATAGCTCTCAAGGAAGAAAAGATCCTGTATCTGTTTGAATACGATCCGGCATGCTATACCGTCTATACCATTAACGGCTTCTGCGTGGTTCTTGACAATGTCATATCGGAAATGCTGGTAAAAGAAAAGCTTGGTGACATCTCCCTTGTTACAAGGGAAAATGAGGAGTCAATTAAAATTCTCTATGATACAGCATTTCCTGTGGCGGAAAGGGCTGCGTACAGGCTATTGCAGGACGCTGCAACAAAAAATCCACAAAGACCTGCCCTGATTGCCGAAGACAGAACCCTTACCTACCGTGAGCTCAACGAGGAAGCAAACTGCGTCGGATATATACTCCGTGAAGAGGGAGCGGTCCCTGACTCGATCGTTGCCGTTTTGGCGGACAGAAACAGTTATGCATATGTGATGAGGCAGGGTGTATTAAAAAGCGGTGCCGCATTCTGTCCCATAGATCCCGAATATCCCGAGGACAGGATAAATTTCATACTGAAGGATTCAGGGACGAATACAGTTATTACAGAGAAAAGGATAGCAGAGAAAAGAGCGGAGCTCTTTGAACACATAATAGCCTCCGGCGTGAAGGTATTATACGTTGAAGACTGCATCACAGCATCCCATAGATCTGATCTGAATGTAAGTGTTCCTTATGATTCCCTGGCGTATGTTATATACACGTCAGGATCCACAGGCACGCCCAAGGGTGTTATGCTGACTAATAAAAACCTTGTTAATTTCGTCGATGATGACGAAAAGAACCACGAGATCAGGGGATATACGCAGTTGGCGCATGTGAGCCTTGCAGTTGCGGCACTTACCTTTGATTTTTCCATCATGGAGGAATTTGTTCCGCTCTCGAACGGACTGACGGTGGTACTTGCAACGCATGAGGAGATAATGGATCCCAACCGTATTTCGGAGCTAATGATAAGGAATCATGTAGATGTAATGAGCTGTACGCCGGGATATATCATGAACATGCTGGATATGGATGTGTTCAGAAAAGCCGTGGCAGGATTAAAGTCCATCGATCTCGGAGCAGAGGCTTTCCCCCCGGCGCTTTTTTCAAAGCTTACCCGGATCGTTCCCGATATCCACATCATGAACGGATACGGTCCCACGGAAGCGACCATAAGCTGTACCATGAAGGTTATCACCGAGACGGAAAATATCACGATAGGAATACCCAACGTGAATGTAAGTGCGGCTACAGTGGATCGTGACGGCAGGCTCCAGATGCCCGGTGCCGTGGGTGAACTTGTGATCCTTGGAGACGGTGTGGGCCGGGGATACATCGGAAGGGATGACCTTACCCAAAAGTGTTTTATCACCCTGTTGGGACAACGGGCATACAGGACAGGGGACCTTGTAAGAATCCTCTCCGACGGGCAGATAGAATACCACGGAAGGATAGACAATCAGGTCAAGCTTCGGGGACTTCGGGTGGAGCTTGGAGAGATAGAAAGCGTTCTGAACTCCTTTCCCGCTGTCCGATCGAGTATCGTGATAGTTGCAAAAAGGGAGACCGAATATCTGGCAGCTTATTTTACAGCTGATGAAAGGGTGGATGTAGAAGCACTGAAAAAGCATCTGGCTTCAAAACTGACTGCATATATGGTACCGCAGGCTTTTATGCAGCTTGACGAGATGCCGCTGACCGCAAACGGAAAGATCGATAAGAAATCGCTTCCCGAGATAAAAGGCACAGGAACAAACAGAAGGCTGAAAAAACCGGAAACAAAAATGCAGGAGAGGATCCTTGATCTCTTCAAAAAGACGTTGAATCTCGACAATATCGGGATTGATGAAAGTTTCTTTGAGCTGGGAGGAACGTCTCTTACCGCAGCCAGACTTATGATGGCTGCCATGACAGACAATCTGCCCGTAGTATTTCAGGATGTTTTTGAACATCCCACTGTGGAGGAGCTTTCAAAGCTTATTGAGGAAAAACTCGGTGAGGAAAGCGTTATCCTTGATATACCGTCAGATGAAAAAGTGGAGCCACAAAATGAAGAAGATCAGTACAGTGTGCTGAAATACAACACGGCCGAATATGTAAATGAGATAACCCCTGGTGATCTCGGGAATGTGCTCCTGACCGGTGCAACCGGATTTCTGGGCATCCACATACTGAAGGAACTTCTTTGCGGCCATACGAATAAGATATTCTGCCTTGTCAGAAGCACCAGAGTATCAGCCGGGGAAAGGCTTAAGTCGACCTTCTTTTATTATTTTGATGAGATCGATATTGCGACAGAGGACGACAGGTTAGTCGTGATCGACGGAGACATAACCGATCCGGAAAGTGTAAAGAAACTTGAAGAACTCGATTTTGACACCGTAATAAACTGCGCCGCATGTGTAAAGCATTTTGCACAGCCGGAATATCTTAAGCGGATCAACGTATATGGTGTTGACAACCTGATTGATCTATGCATAAAGAAAAAGGCACGGCTGATACAACTGTCAACGGTATCGGTTGCCGGTGATAGTTTTAGGGACAGAGGCGGGAGAGATATTCTTACTGAAGACAGGCTTGAGATCGGGCAGGAGGTTGAATCCAACGGATATGTTTACTCTAAGTATCTTGCGGAAAAACATGTTATTAATGCCATTGCATCAAGCGGGCTTGATGCCAAGGTGATAAGGCTGGGAAATCTCATGAGCAGATACGTGGATGGCGAGTTCCAGATCAATTTCCATACCAACAACTTTATGAATACGTTAAAATCATATGTTTTCATGAAGAGCTTTCCGGTACAGGAGATGGATGAGGCTGATGAGCTGTCCCCCATAGATGAGGTGGCCAGGGCCGTGTTGCTTCTGTCAGGAACAGACAGAAAATTCACGGTATTTCATGCATATAATTCTCACAGTATCGAGATGGGAGATTTCATCTATGCACTTTCGGAAAGCGGCTTTGATATCAGCGTGATCGGTGAGGATGACTTTGACAGGAAGTTGAAGGAGATGGTTGCAGACGAAGAACACAATCATTTTGTGGCTCCATTGATAAACTACAATCTGGATGATGATGCCTTAAGGATCGAGAATGGGATCGAAAATGGGTTTACGGTAAAAGCACTCTACAGACTTGGCTTCAAATGGTCCATAATCGATATGGATTATCTGAAAAAAACGGTAGAGATGCTGAAAACGCTTGGCTTCTTCGAAAGGTAAAGAGAATTGAGAAAAAGGAACCGTCCCCAATTCTCTAGGAATAGGAAATTATTATGGGTAAGCTATATGTCTACTTTTCTTGACTGCTACAGTCTACTTTTCTTGACTGCTACAATATTAAATTAAAATACTGTAAAAAACTGCCTAGAACTCAAGAAAGAGTGTTGTAAAAAACCGCTCCAAAACAAAGCGAATGTGTTGTGAAAAACTGCTTGTAATGCTATTATGGATGCAAAAGGAGGCAGTTTATGTTCAAAAGAAAGGTTTATGACGCTCTGACAGAGTGGAAGGAGAAGTATTCCGGAAATTATGCGGCCATGCTGGAAGGAGCGCGGCGTGTCGGTAAAACAACGGTTGCTGAGGAATTTGCCAGGAACAACTTCCGGTCTTATATAAAGGTGGATTTTGCCAATGTCGAACAAGAGGTGCTGGAAGCCTTTGATGATATAGCATCTTTGGATGTATTTTTTTTAAGGCTTCAGACTGCAACAGGGGTAACGCTGTATCCGGGGGAATCTGTCATCATATTTGATGAGATTCAGAAAGCACCCCGAGTGAGACAGGCGATCAAATATCTTGTAGCGGATGGACGTTACAGCTACATTGAAACAGGTTCTTTGATAAGCATTAAAAAGAATGTGAAAGATATCGTGATACCATCGGAAGAGCATTTCATACAGGTATATCCGATGGACTATGAAGAGTTTTTATGGGCGACGGGTAACGATACTTACAATGTGCTACGGCAGTTGTATCAGACGAACAAGCCTGTCGGTGACAGCCTTAACAGAAAACTTATGCGGGATTTCCGGATTTATATGGCTGTAGGCGGAATGCCTCAGGCTGTGGAAGCGTATGTTAATGGTAAAAATTTTGAACAGATCGATAAGGTAAAGCGAACTATACTGAAACTCTATGAAGAGGATTTTTATAAGATAGATCCTAGTGGGCGTTTATCGAAGATGTATAATTCGATTCCAAACCAGCTTGCTGCAAATAAAAAGAGATATGTCATATCCAGTGCAACAGGAAAGAGAATGACGAATAAGGATAAGGAGATCTTTTCGGAACTCCTGGATTCAAAGACGGTGCTGATATCCTATAATGTTACGGATCCGGATGTGTCGCTTGGTGCTACTGCCGACGACGAGTCATATAAGGTTTATCTGTCGGATACGGGATTGTTTACTACTCTGCTTTTTAATTCCGTCGATAAGATACATACTAAGATATACAGTAAGCTTCTTTCCGATAAACTGGAGGCCAATCTCGGATATCTTTACGAGAATGCTGCGGCTCAGATGATTGTTGCGAGTGGTAACAGACTTTTTTACCATACATGGAAAAAGGATGATGATGTTCATTTTTATGAGGTTGATTTTCTTATAGCATCTAATGCAAAACTTGTACCGATGGAGATTAAATCATCCAATGTAAATACTCATAAATCCATATCTGCTTTCTTCAAAAAGTATTCAAAGAAAGTGTACAGGCAGTATCTGTTTTCGCAGAAGGATGTCGGCCATATGGAGCAACTGATCTATAAACCGATATATATGCTGCCGTTTGTTTTAGAAGAACTTTCCGGTCAATAAACGATAATTTGCATAGTTAGAGGCGTACGGCGCTTTTTCTATGCAAAGAAAGAACATGACGAGGATCAGTGCCCTGTGTTGTCAATGGACAGATTGTTTTTTTCCAGGGATGGCATTTCGGATACACACCAGAAACAGAGATCAGATACTGTAAACATGAAAAACATATTGAGGAGCAAAAGGCATGGTTATCATAGCAGTAATCGTGCCTTTTCTTTTCGGAGAGGAGGATTATGGAGAATACCGAACAGAAATATAATGGTAATTTCGGGACGTGACAAAAGTCATATACAAAACATAACTTATCTCACTGTAAAGACGCGTCACCCTTTTGTAAGATAAACCTTCAAAGAGGCATCAGAAGCAGGTGTTGAGTTTTGGGAAGTTCAGATGGATTTTAGACTGGAAGGAGTAACTCTTTACAGCGTAACGAAAAGTGCAGATTTATAAAATTCAGTTTCATACACGATGACAAATTCGATTTGTCGGGCAAGTTGGCGTGTTCAATTGGAAGATAAAATAACAAATGGCGGAAATGAGAAACTCATGACCGCCATTTTGCGTTTATTCTTCAAGTCCCTGTTTGTAGTTATTTCCCCAAGCTTCCATGGACTTTA
>SVFT01000004.1 GCA_015056735.1 Lachnospiraceae bacterium
CTGTTTAAGACTGCGGACGCTTTCTGCATGGCAGAAAACATTGTGCTGCAGGCTACAGAGCTTGGCATCGCATCCTGCATCATCTCCAGGGGCGAAGAGACTTTTGACAGCGAAGAAGGTCGGGCGCTTATGAAAAAATGGGGCGTTCCCGATAATTATATATGTCAGGGCTTTGTGGTTCTCGGATATATCGACGGGCAGCAGCCGGTAAGCAAGCCGAGAAAGCCCGGAAGAGTACAGATCATAGAGTAAGAAGGTGTTGGTATGGAACAGGCAGAGAAGAGAAAATATCTGAAAAAACACTCCTGGCTGAGCAGCCAAGATATAAAGACATGGAAATCCCTAAAGAGGCGGAGGAACAGAAACGACTTCTCCGCAGCCTGTTCAATGTACGCATGCCTGGGAAGATAAATGGGGATTTCCTGAAAGTGCAGGATGAATACCTGCAGGAGGCGACGAAAGAAAAAGGCATTACGGATCTTAAAGAGCTGCAGCCTGGCCAGAAAGGCATTTATCTCTGGCAGGGAGATATCACGACACTTCGCTGTGATGCGATCGTAAACGCTGCCAACAGTGGGATGACCGGTTGCTACCAGCCTTGTCATAACTATATCGATAAAGCGGCACCTACCTCAATCACACAGGCATACAACAAAAGAATGGCAAGGTGCTCGTAAACCTTGCATTACCTGTAGGCTGCCATCGGCAGTTGATTGACATGCGAAAGCATGAAAATGGCTACCCCCTAGTGGCATAGAAGGTAGCCTGTGTAACTCGATAACTTCGTTATTAAGTTTCCGGTGTAACCATCGGACAGTACCCAAAGCCCTTTGGTTTCTAAGATGTTTATAAAGTGTTCCGGCAGAAATGTCAAACACTTTACGGATTTGGGAGTTGCATTTAGTAGCTCCCATTTTTGCAGAATTCCAGATTCTCTGCTAGAACAAGTGCAGCAACACCATATAGCAGGCAGTTCCGCCAGCTATGGAAAGAAGCATCTGCTGTTTCCATTTGTGAAGAATCACGGTTACTGTGATGGCGATAAACTCCGGAAGACCGTGTGTCCCGCTTAAGATACGGACATCCTTGAGACAATAGATGACCAGCATACCAAAGACGGCAGACGGCAGATATCTGCCGATATACTGGACAAATGCCGGCGTAGGGCGTTTCTCAGAAAAAATCAGAAATGGCAGAAATCTGGTTGTCATAGTACCCAGCACGCACAAAGTGATAGTTATTATCTGTTCTGATATCGTCATGATTCATTTACCTCCAGTTTTTCCAATTTCCTACGGCTGGCTGCCAGCAGAGCAATAATCGCTGCCATGGTTGGAAGCATAAAGGAATCTGCGCCAAACAGGATAAGACAGGCTGCAGATACCAGAAGACCGATATAAGCGGAAATATGATGTTTTTCCTTCATCCACTGTTCCATAAAGATGACAACAAACATGGAAGTCATGACAAAACTGATCCCGTCTGTATCAAAATGAATGAGGGAGCCCAGCAGTCCGCCGATCGTTGCTCCGGATACCCAGTAAAAATGATTGTGCAGTGTGACAAAGAACATAAACCACCCCCTGTCCACATCTTTCGGAATATCGGCAGTATAATTGATCGAGAAAGTCTCATCACACATCCCGAAGATCAGATAAAACTTTTTCCAGCCCATGTTTTTGAATTTTTCTAGCATGGAAATGCCATAAAACAGGTGCCTCGCCTGAATCAGCAGCGTCATGACCAGTGTCTGCACAGGTGCAAAGGGACTAAGCAGCATAGATACTGCAACGAACTCCAGGGAACCGCCGAAAATAACGAGACTCATGATCATAGGATAGACAAAGGAAAATCCGGACACATTCATGTAGATCCCATAAGCAAGTCCTAAAAACCAGAATCCTGCAAAAATAGGGATCGTATAGGGAAAAGCTGCTTTCAGTGCTTTTCTTTTCATGCGAATTTCCTCGCTTTCTCCATGCTCGTGATAATGTCATATACAAAGCGGCATACCGGCAGTTTGACATGGTATCTGTTTCCAAGTCGCAGCGCTTCCCTCATAAACATATCGATTTCCGTAGGGTTCCCGTAAATCATATCCTGTACCATGCTGCACATTCCGTCCGGATCATAATTGGCAAAGAATCCGTCAAGGCTGCGGATGTCCTGTTCGGACAACGGCACATCCATTGCATTTGCCAGCGAAACAATTTCTTCCATACAAAAAAGAAGTGGTTAAGGTGTAAGGAAGCCACAGTTAGGTATGGTGTGAGCCGTCCTACTATCATGAACTGGGCTACAGATTCCGGCGCATTGATCAAAATAGATGCCACTGTTCTTATTGATTCTGAGACAATTGACAGATATATAGAAGGTTTCAGGATTCCCGGAGGGGTATATTAAGGATTTGCTTTATTTGCAACATATACTTGTACTTAAGTCCGACATAAAGTATAATAAAATAGTCGGAAGTGGAGGTATATTTATGGCGAAAATGGGAAGGCCCCCGGCAGAAAACCCAAAGATGTATAAAGTGACGGTACGTATGTCGGCGCCTGACTATGAGAAGCTTAAGAAATATAATGAAGCAACCGATCAGACGATTACAGAGACTATGCTGGAAGGTTTTGATCTTCTGATGAAGAAAAAGAACAAGAAAGCATGATCTGACTCTCTCCCGGATTCAGTATATGAAGAAAGGAGAAGAGATGGCATCGAGGAAAGATAGTAAAGGCAGAGTACTGCAGAAAGGCGAAGCCCAGCGTAAGGACGGAAGATACCATTTCGCATATACCAATATAGCAGGCAAGAGATGTTTTATATATGCCGATAGTCTTTTGGAACTCAGGCAAAAAGAGCGTGAGCATCATGTGGCAGACTGGCAAGGGGCTACTCAATATGGCACACAGGCATCATTAAACTTTATGTTTGACAGATCGCTGGCGCTTAAGATTGGGATTAAGCCATCCACATATGCAAGTTACAGGCAATCATATGATAATCATGTAAGAGAAGAGTTCGGAAGGCAAGCTGTAAAGAATATTAACTATTCAGATATACAGGCATTTTACAGTTATTTGATGAAGAGTAAGGGCTTGGCAATGTCAACGATCGAGCACATACATCTTCAGATTTATTCGGCACTTAAACTTGCGCTTCAAGATGGAATGATCCTAAAGAATCCGGCTGATGGAGCTTTTGGAGATTTTAAGCGCGCAGTTGGTGATGACGAGAGAAAGATCCGTGCACTTACATTGGATGAGCAGAAGGAGTTTCTGGAGTATATAGATGGACATCCTGTACGGGGTAGATATCATAGTATATTTCAGGTTATGCTCGGAACAGGACTCCGCGTCGGAGAACTGTGCGGACTCAGGTGGCAGGATATCGACGTTGAGAAGCGCCTTTTGGATGTGAATCACGGAATTGTCCTTGTCAAGGCAGTTAAGGGTGGAGAAAAAGAACACCTGACAGTATCTTTGCCGAAAACAAAAGCCGGCATAAGACAGGTTCCTCTTATGAAACCGGTAATCGAAGCCTTTATGGAAGAGTACAGATGGGCTCAGACGAAGCACTTTGTAAGCGATACCATAGACGGCTACACAGATTTTATTTTCACCAAGCAGAACGGTAATGTGTATACTTCCGTTAGGCTGGATAAGGCTTTAAGTGATATTGTAAAAGCTCACAACAAGCAGGAAGAGGCAATGGCAGAGCTTGAGGATAGGAAACCGGTATTATTGCCTCATATTTCGAATCACATGCTGAGGCATACCTTTTGCAAGAGGTTGTGCGAGAGAGATGTCAACGTAAAGGTGATACAGACCGTGATGGGTCATGCCAGCATTAATATCACATTGGACATATATGCCGAGGTTTCCAAAGCTAAGCAGTTCGAAGAGATAGACAAGCTGGCAGATGAATTGGATGTTTTCTGAATACAGGCAGAAGACTCTCCGGATTCATAGTTTGACATCAAACTGACATCAATTAAACTTAATTAACTGCAGTAAATGCAAAGCATTCGATGATGAAAAGACAGTATTTTACAGCAAATTCAATCTTTGAAAAAGAGTTTGAAATGCCGAATGCAATGTACGACTGGCTGATAGGGTAGCCTGGAAGATGCTTGCATATCAAGGATATGGAAAGGCGTTTTGATTCAAATGATACGCAAATTATTCTCTCAAATGGTGTTTACACAGGTTGTTTCCTGCATGGCAGTAACGCTGTGTATGCTCATTGACAGTATTGTTATAGGCCGTTTTCTGGGCGTTGATGCAATGGCTGCTTACGGCTATACACAACCGGTTCTGTTGGCGTTTGCCGCACCCGGGGCGATGATTTCAGCCGGAGTACAGGTTGTATGCGGTAAAACGCTCGGCAGCGGTGATATGGATGGTACGAATTCATGCTTTACACTGTCTGCCGTCATTACAGCTCTGATATCACTGTTCGGGCTGGTAATTGTATTGACCTTATCCGGTCCTATCAGTACACTTCTTGGAGCAGGGGCTCCCGGAAGCGACAATGCGGTGTACTATCTTACAAAAGATTATCTTACCGGTTTCATCATCGGGCTGCCGGCATTCCTCACTGCGCAGATCATGATTCCTTACCTGCAGATGGCAGGCAGCCGCATCAGACTTGTAATCGCCGTACTTGTCATGACTGCATTCGACATCCTGCTTGACCTTCTGAATGCAATCTTCGTACACGGAGGCATTTTCGGAATGGGGCTTTCCTCGAGTATCAGCTACTATGCTGCTGTTGCAATAGGCCTTGGTTACTTTTTAAAAAAAGAATCCATTTTCCGTTTCCGATGGAAAAATATGCGATATAGCATTCTGCGTGATACGATTTTAAACGGTATCCCCACCGTGATCAACCAGCTCAGCCTGGTATTTCTGGTATTACTTCTGAATCACCTGCTTAGTTCGATGGAAGGAAATCATGCCGTAGCGGCATACTCAGTGATAGCTACGGTCAGCAATATGTGCTATGCTTTCTGTAACGGAAATTCTCAGGTGGCACTTATGATGGCTTCCATCTTTCATTCCGATGAAGATCGCAGTTCTCTGTATGAACTTGTACGAGTCATGCGTAAAAGTGCGGTTGTCCTTCTGTTTTTTGTCACCTTGCTTGTTATGGCTTTTGGTCGTCCGGTTGTAGCGCTGTTTCTTGCAGATGAACCGGAAACCATATCACTTGCCACCCTCGGTCTGAGGCTGTTTTCTCTTTCTCTTGTTCCATGTGCGCTCAACACAACCTTCAAATTCTATTATCAGGGAATCGGAAAAATACGGCTGATGGAGACAATCAGTGTGCTTCAAAACTTTGTGCTGCCGTTTCTGGCCGCCCTTTTACTGGGATTTGTACTCAAGACCACAGGGGTCTGGATGTGTTTTGTGTGCGGCGAAAGCGCTGCCTGGCTTTTTATTTGTGCATATGTATGGATACATAACAGACGAGTTGGTCTTGCGGCAAGAGATTGGGCACTTTTGCCGGCGTCTTTTGGCGTATCGGAGGGAAACTGCTTCGAGTTCAGTGTCGGTAATGTAAATGATGCCGTTAATGTTTCCGATAAGGCAGTTGATTTCTGCCTGGCTCACGGAGAAGATAAAACAAAAAGTGTTATGATAGGTCTGTGTATCGAGGAAATAACCTGTAACACGGTTATTCACGGATTTTCAAAGGGAAACGGACATTATACCGTTGATGTACGTCTGATGTTTTGCGGCAATGAAAAGAAAATCCGTATTCGTGATAACTGCCTGTTCTTTGATCCCGTTCATTATTACAAGCTTCACCGCGGTGAGGACCCCGTGGCTCATTTGGGCATCCGCACGGTTATATCATATGCCCGGGAGGCTGTCTATCTCAATACGCTGGGGCTGAATAACCTCATGCTGACATTGTAGGGTGCAATCCGTTTCGGATGAATAATCGGAACCGGAAAGAGGCAGATTAGGGAATGGTACAATATCTTGAAAAGTATTTGAAATGCCGAATGCAGTGTGTGACAGGCTGAGTTTATGAGCTGAAGTTGAGCTGGAGGTTATGAATGAGAAAAACGGCTGAATTTGCAATAGATAATAATGAAGTCGGCGCTGCCGCAGAGTTTATCCGGCAGTGCCTGCATGCATTTAATCCGCAGCGGAATACGGCAAAGACTACACTGATTGCCTTAGAGGCGATCGAAAGTCTGATAGCGCACGGGCGAAATACCGGCAAACTGCGTGTAAGTGTTCAGAAACTGTTCGGTCGTACCACGATCGAGTTGGGTGCACCGGGCAGTGAGTACCATCTTCTGGACAATATCAAGTCCGCCGATCTGCCGACAGAGGAGGTTGGCAAGGAAGCGCTCGATGATCTTCGCTTTGTTATGCTTCGTTCGATTGCGGGCGATCTGCGGTACCGCCATAAAGACGGTTATAACTACATTCGTCTGACGCTGTACAAATACAGACGACTGTTTCTATACAAGACGCTTGCCGCTTTTTTCTCTTCGATCGGCATAGCGCTTCTTTTATCTGCCTTTGCACCGAGATCATTCAATCAGGGCTTGAATGCCTATGTGCTATCACCTGTCAAGACGATTTATTTGAATACGCTGCGGCTTATCATCGCACCCGTCGTATTTTTTTCCATTGTATCCTGCGTGGGCGGTTTTTCGAACCTGCGCGAGCTTGGCAGGATCGGCAGCAAGACGATCCTGATGTATGTACTGACGACCATTGTGGCTGTACTGGTTGGGATTGGTGTCTTTTACATGTTTGAACCGGGCGATCCTTTACTGGCGCATGAAATAGAAGTGCCTGTCGTTGCGTCACCGACCGCGGAGCTTTCCGTGACGGAGATTCTGATCGGAATGACACCGTCCAATTTTATCAGTCCGTTCCTTAACGACAATATGCCGCAGCTGATTTTCATGGCACTCCTTTGCGGTATTGCAACGGGGCTCATCGGCAAGTACTCGGCTGTTCTCATATCACTGTTTGATGCATTCAATGAACTGTTCATGAAGATCGCATCGATGATTATTCGTTTCATGCCTCTTGCAATCTTTTGCTCAATGGCATCTATGGTCCTGACGACCGGCAGTAAGACGATTCTGTCTATCTTAGGAATGACAGCGACGTTTATTTTCGGCCTGTTCTGTATGATGGTCTTCTACACGATCCTGATGATTTCTGTCGGTAGATTGGATCCGTGGAAAATGTTCCGAAAGTATGCACCGACGATGGTGCAGATCTTTTCCATTGGATCGTCTAATGCGGCAATCCCGTTCAACATGGATGTGTGCCAGAAGAAGCTGGGAATCAGTCCGAAGATCTGCAGTTTATCTATTCCGCTCGGCTCAACAATCAATATGCATGGAACGTGTATCATGCTCTCGGTATTCTCACTGACGCTTGCTAAGATTTATGGCGCACCGGTATCGACGAGCCACCTGATCACGCTGGCGATTTTAATCGTACTCCTTTCGATGGGAGCACCCGGTATCCCGGGCGCTCTTGTGATCTGTCTGTCCGTTCTGTTAGAGCAGATTCATGTGCCGACGGAGGCAGTCGGCCTTGTTATGGGTATCGCACCGCTTGTCGGGATGTTCCTTTGTATGAGCAACTGTCTGGGGGATGTGGTCGTGACTGCGATCGTCGCGAAAAGATCAGGTGAGATGGATATGGATGTTTACGACAAGCTATAAACAATACAGTGATCATGTTTTAAGGGAGATACGGAAGATGGGGATCAAAGCAGCTTTTATGGTACCGCATCCGCCGCTGATCGTGCACGAGGTAGGTCGAGGCGGGGAGGAAGAAGTTCGTAAGACGATCGATGCATATGAAACGGTTGCGCGGGAAGTTGCGGCTCTTGCGCCCGATACGATCATTGTTTCCAGTCCGCATTCGATCATGTATCAGGATTATTTTCATATATCACCCGGTCTTGCGGCAACCGGTTCCTTCGCGAATTTTCATGCGCCCGAAGTGCGGTTTGATGAGACATACGATATGGCGCTCGTCCATGAGATCGAAGTGATTGCAGGAAAGGACGGATTCCCGGCAGGGACGCTTGGCGGGCAGGATCCTGCGCTCGATCACGGAACCATGGTGCCGCTTTATTTTATCAGAAAGTACTACAAGGGCGGCAAGATTGTTCGGATCGGCTTATCGGGTCTGCCGCTTACGGATCACTATAAGCTCGGGCAGATTGTCGGCGAGGCAGTACGGCATCTTGGTATCAATGCAGTATTCATTGCAAGCGGGGATCTCTCGCACAAACTGCAGGTACACGGCCCGTACGGCTTTGCCAGGGAAGGCCCGGAATACGATGCGCGCATCATGGATGTCATGTCGCGCGGCTCGTTCGGTGAGCTGTTTGATTTCGATGAAAATTTCTGCGACAAGGCGGCTGAGTGCGGTCATCGATCGTTCGTGATCATGGCGGGCGTATTAGACGGAACGTCTGTGACGGCGAAACAATATGTGCACGAGGATGTGACCGGCGTTGGGTACGGCATCTGCAGCTTCTACCCGGGGGCAGAGGATGACAGTCGCCGATTTTTAAAGATCTACATAGATGAGATAGGCAGAGATCTTAGAGAAAAGCGTGAAAAGGCCGATGCGTTTGTGCGTCTTGCACGTCTTTCACTGGAATCTTATATTAAAGAGGGCAACAGGATCGAGGTGCCGGCGGATCTTCCCGCTGAGATGACGATGCGGCGGGCCGGTGCATTTGTATCGATCCATAAGCTTGGCAAGCTGCGCGGCTGCATAGGGACAATCCTGCCGACACAGGACTCAATCGCAAATGAGATTATTGATAATGCGATCAGCGCATCCACACGTGATCCGCGTTTTGAACCGATCACGGAAGAGGAGTTGCCGTTTCTTGATATCAGCGTTGACATTTTAGGAGAACCGGAAGATATTGACTCCGCGAGTCAGCTTGATGTAAAGCGCTATGGCGTTATTGTCACAAGCGGCAGAAAGCGCGGTCTGCTCCTGCCTGACCTTGACGGTGTCGACACGGTCACAGAGCAGATCAATATTGCAAAACGCAAGGCAGGAATCTATGAAGACGAGCCGGTGCGGCTGCAGCGATTTGAGGTAATCAGGCACTTCTAGGATCGGAACACAGAAGTCCGGATAAGGATCGGGATAGCATGGAAGGTTTTAGCAGCGGCTTTCCTGCTTTGCCGGAAAGGAAGGATGCGATATGACTAGGAAGATCTTTGCAATCATGCTGGCCTGCATGATGGTGTTTTCTCTTGCTGCTTGCGGCAAGACGGTTGCCCCTAAGGATGTGCCGGGAACCAAGGAAGCGCAGCGGGCCGTAGCAGACGAGCCGGCAAAGGATGCGCCTTCGGAAACACCTGCTAAGGCGGCTGAGACTGAAAAGAATGAGGAGCCTGCGGCATTTGCAAAGGCACCTGATATAGCGGGCACTGCAGAGGAAGTGGCGCCTGCGATCGACATTGACGGGTGCGATACTTTTACGCAGATTATTGATAAGAAGTTTACGGCCGGCATGGGCTATGCAAATGAGCAGGTCGGCGGTACCGACGTTTTCTTCGCATCAAGTGGTACGTTTGATAATTTAGACGGTAATTATGCGGCGATCGATGCAGCACTTCTAATCTATAAGGACGGGGTACCGTTTGTGATCGGCAAGATCGCAAGCGGCGGTACCGCATATCCGATCACGATTGCCGGTGATGCAATTTATACAGGCAGCAACCACTGGATGTGCAAGTATGAGATCGAAGATGAAAAGCTCAAACTCGAAGAACTTGCCTATGTGAACTATGATTCGAACGGAAACGCTGCATACGGCTACGAGCACGATGGCAAAGATATGGGCCTTTGTAATGAAGATGCTGAGAAAGTGTTCAATCTTCTGGTTAATGAGATGATGGAAGGCCGCGTGGTCGGTTTCAGTACCGTATCATAGAATAGACGGTTCTTAGTGAGGTGTCATATGTCCAGGGCAAACAATCAAAAATTGAAACTTTACAGGCTGAAGGACATCATGCTCAAAAAGACAGATGAGGCACACGCGCTCACGATGCCGCAGATTCTCGAGGAACTTGAAAAGTGCGAAGTTTCGGCTGAACGGAAGAGCATCTACACGGATCTTGAACTGCTTGAGGAACTCGGCGTTGAGATCACGGGGACCAAGGAAGGCAAGTATACTTATTATGCCGTAAGCGGACGTGAGTTTGAACTGCCCGAGCTTAAGCTTCTTGTAGATGCAATCCAGTCTTCCAAGTTTATTACGATCCGCAAGTCCAAGGAACTGATTCGTAAGCTCGAGAACTTCTGCAGCGAGTATGAGGCAAAACAATTGCAGCGTCAAGTCTTCGTGCAGGACCGCATCAAGACCATGAACGAGAGTATCTATTATTCGGTCGATACGATCCACAATGCGATCACGATGAATAAGCAGATTCGTTTTCAATATTATAAATGGAATATCCGCGGGGAGCAGGAGCTAAAAAGAGACGGCGCTTTTTACCGGATCAGTCCATGGGCGCTTGTATGGGACGATGAGAATTATTACCTTGTAGGATTTGACAATGAGGCAGACTGTATCAAGCACTACCGTGTCGATAAGATGCTTAAGATCACGATGACGGATGATGCGCGCTGCGGCAAGGAGCATTTTGCCAAGTGGAACGCGGCGGACTATGCTAAGAAGAATTTTGCTATGTTTGGCGGGAATGAGGAAAATGTGGATGTGGAGATCGAGAACGATATGTGTGGGATCTTTTTTGATCGCTTCGGTCAGGATATTCGCATAATCCCAATCGACAAATCGCACTCGCGGGTGCACTTAAAAGTGGCACTCAGCGATCATTTCCTTGGTTGGATCTTCGCACTTGGCGACAAGGTTCGCTTGGTGGGTAATGATACCGTAATGGGGCGTGCGCGGGAATTTATCGTGCGTCTCCATTCGCAATATAACGCATGAATGTAAGGAGGAGTAGCGAAATGGGAGAGAACAAAGAAAAGAAGATCCCGGAAGCACCAAAGAAACTGTGGCAGGAGTTTAAAGATTTTATCAACCGCGGCAATGTGATGAATCTGGCTGTCGGCGTTATGATCGGCGGTGCATTCTCTGCGATTGTCACATCGCTGGTGGATGACATCATCATGCCGATTGTATCGCTGTTTACGGGCGGGCTTGATTTTGCATCGCTCTGCGTGAAGCTTGGAGAAGGCGAGAATGCCGCAACGCTCAATTACGGAGCCTTTATTGCGGCGATCATCAATTTTCTGATCATCGCAGCAGTAATCTTCATAATGGTGAAGATTCTTTCGAAGATGCTCGTAAAGGAAGCGGCAGAAGAGGCTGTAACAACAAGAGAATGCCCGTTCTGTAAGGAGACAGTCAGCATTGAGGCAACGAAGTGCCCGCATTGTACATCCGACCTGCCTCCTTACGAAGAAGCATGAGATCATGGTCGCTCTACCTGTGTAAGTCCCTCAATCGAGGGAGCGATCGCCATAGAATAGTTTGTATAGTAGACCACGAAGCCCGGTGCACCGCCGCCGGGCTTTTTTACGTTCTTTTTGATCGTATAATCGACCTCGACCTTGGGCTGATCCTTTACCTTTGAGTAGTATGCCGCAAGTGCGGCAGCTTCTTCGAAGACGTGATCGGGAAGCTCGCCTGTACCGTCCTTACCCGCATACGGGTTCTTTAGGATCACATGGCTCCCCGGTGCGTGCTTGGCGTGGAACCACCAGTCCCCGCCCGTCGCAAAGCCAAATGTCAGCTCGTCGTTTTGAAAATTGTTCTTACCTACGTAGAAGTCGTATCCATCCGCATCACGATAGTGGAGCGGCTTTCCGGTCGGCTTTGCTTTTTTGCCGCCGCCTTTTCTCCGGATGTAGCCGGTCTCGATCAGCTCTTCTTTGATCTGCGTCAGATCGTCTTCTTTTTCTGCAATATCAAGCGATGTCATAACGGATTCGAGGTGGTCGATCTCGCGTTTTACTTCTTTTGTCAGCTCCGTCAGCGCTTCGTTCGTTCTCTTCATTTTGCCGTATCTGTCAAAATAACGCTGCGCGTTCTCAGCCGGCGTCAAGGTATCATCGAGCGGGATCGTTACCTTTTCGCCGGTATAGTAGTTCTCGCACGTTAAGCTCTTGTCACCCGGTTTTGCGTTATAGCCGTAGGTGTGGAGGAGCTCACCGTAGATCTTGTATGTATCCCGCTTTTTGGTATCTTCCAGCTGCCGGATCTGCAGATCATACTTTTTGATGTTGCGCTCCAAATGCGTTGAGACGATCTTGCGAAGGTCAGTCGACTTCTGGCGGATGCGAGTTACAGCATCCTTCTGCGCATAGTAAGCCTCCAGAAGAGCGGAGACGGAATCATAGGGCTTGCGCACATCGTCCTCATACATCGTGAGCGTAACGGCCGCATATTCGCGCGGCGACCGATTTTCGAATACGATATTGGGAAGGAATGCGCCGCTTCTGACCTCATTGATCAGTGCTGCAAAGTTATTTTCGATAGAAGACAGAGCTTCCTGCGAAAGCGTTCCTAAGGGAAGCGAGCTGTCTACACCGCTTCGGTGGCATATTTCCTGTGCGATGCAGGGAGAGATGCCGGTATAGACTGTATAAAGCGCCTTGTAAACAGGATCGGAAGGCTTTGCATTCCCGGGAAGGAGCGATTCGGCGTGACCTACAAGGAGCGGATCAATCTTATCCTGTGTCTTTGGAATGAAATAATCGCGCCCCGGGAGTACCTCGCGAACGGAACTTACAAGTCCGGAGATATGCTTGATACTGTCGATGATCTTTTCGTTCTCGTCTACGAAGATGATATTGCTGTGCTTGCCCATCACTTCGATGAGGAGTGATTTTTCCTTAAGATCGCCCATTTCATCAAGATGCTGGATGCGTATGCGCACGATGCGTTCAAGGCCCGGCTGTGTGACAGAAAGGATCCTTCCGTTCGACAGATGTTTTCTCAATAGCATACAGAATCCGGGAGCGGACATGGGGTTTACATAACTTTTGCTCGTCAGATAGATGAGCGGGAGAGAAGCGTTTGCCGAGAGAAGGAGTTTAAACTGATCCTTCTCTTTGCGCACGGTCAGAACGAGAGCGTCGCTTTCCGGCTGTGCGATCTTATAGATTCGACCGCCCGTTAAGGCGTCCGATAGTTCTTTTACGATGCAGGAAACAGTGATACCGTCAAATGCCATGATGATTCTCCTTTTCAGACTTTAAACAGTATAGCAGATATTGGGATAAAACAAAATCTGTTGCATAATTTACAAAAATTATGGTAAACTTATCATGCACTTATCTTTTTTTATGAAAAAGGAAAGGAGACCATTAATGAAATTAAAAAAGATAATTTCAATGGCAGCGGCAACGTTCATGGCAGTGGCTGTTCTTGCGGGAACAGGCGCAGATAAGATGGACGTTCAGGCAGCCGACGCAATGAATGTTAATGCGGCTATCAGCGGTGGCAACGTTGTTGTTAACGCATCCGCGACAGGCGCGATCGCCAGCGACGACGGCACGCTTTATCTTTTCGCAGAACCGATCTATTCGGATGCGATCACAACCGAGGCTCTTGCGACTGCTCCGGCAGGTGCAAACGCATCTTTCAGCACACCGCTGAACTTGAACAGCGCAAATTCCCGTCTGTATTCCAAGTTTTATGTATGCGCGAAGAGAGGCGGCTCCTTTGTGAAGCTCAATCCCGGCAACTATATCACCAATCCCGAAGCTGTTGCTACCCACACGGCGGGCAGACTTGACGGCAGAGGCAAGAAGGGCCTTCTGACTGCACCTGAGAAGCTGAACTCCCGTGAGTTCGTAGATCTTGGTGTTAAGCAGGTTCTTTACAACATCTATGTCGGACGTCTCCTCGGACCGACCGAGAACGGCGCTTACCCGACGATCAACTATAACTACAACGGCAAGAACTATCAGTTCAACGGCCTTTGCGTAGCTGAGTACGACAATATCATCAGCACTTACAATAACGGCGGATGCTCCGTGACCATGTGCCTGATCAACGGTCAGGAATGGGCAGGACGTTCTCCGCAGCTTGTACATCCTCTTTCCAGAGGCGTTGCATGTCCTTGCTACATGTACAATACGGCTGATGCTTCCGGTACTGAGACACTTGCGGCGATCGCAGCATTCCTCGGCGAGCGTTACAGCGGTGCACATGGCAAGGTTGACAACTGGGTTGTCGGCAACGAAGTAAACATCAAAGATCAGTGGAACTACGTAAACATCGGTGATCTGACAGCTTACTGCCAGGAATACATGGAAGGTTTCCGTATTTTCTACAACGGTATCAAGAGCAAGAATGCAAATGCTCGTATCTACATCTGCACAGAGCATCAGTGGGATCGTAATCCGAAGGGCGTATTCAGCCACGACGGTTGGGACGGCAAAGACTTTGACGCTACTTTCAATGCGGTTACTTCCGCATCCGGTAACATCGATTGGGGTCTTATGACACATCCTTATCCGGTACCGCTTACATGGGCTACAGATTGGAACAGCCAGTTCAGAGGCCTCATGACACACAGCCCGAACACGGCATTCGTATCTATGTCCAATTTCGAAGTCGTGACAGACTTCTTCTCAAGACCTGAGATGCTTGCCCCGAACGGACAGGTTCGATCCATCATCGCAGGCTGCGGCTATACGACTTCCAACGGTGAGGCAGCTGCGAGAGCAGCACTTGTTCTCGGCTACCAGGCAGCTATGATGAATCAGCATGTTGATGCGTTCTTCGTTGCGCAGGAGCTTGATAATGCAGCTTCCCTTGCACAGGGTCTCGCTGTAGGTCTTTCCAATCCCGACGGCAGCCACAAGACGCTGTATGATTGCTACAAGCAGTTAGACGGCCCGAATGCTGCACAGTATCAGGCAGAAGCACTTGCGATCCGCGGTGCCTCCAGCTTTGGAGATGTGATCTCCGCAAGATGATCGTTTCTGAATAACGATTCAGATTAGTATTTTCATCACGGTCCATCGAGACTCGGTGGACCGTGATTTTTTCTGAAACAGGAGTCATTCATGTACAGTCACTTTAAAAAGGCAGCGCTCACGGCTTTGATCTGCTTCCTATGCGTGCTTGGGACACCTTTTGTCATCCATGCACAGACGCAGGTTACGCCGCATGCCGCGTATATTTCAATGAAAGAAGATACGCCCGTACGAAAGGATGCATCGACATCGGCTGCATCCATTGGTACGATCGTAAAAAATGCGCCTGCCATCGTGACCGGCAAGACCGATAATGGGTGGCTGCAGATCTATTACATCGGTCAATTCGGCTTTGTTCCCGCATCTGCGACAACGGATTACGTCCTGAATGTGCGCTCCTTAACGCGTGCGACCGCACCGCTTAAGATCAATGCGCTCGGTGACAGCATCACGTACGGCGATAAGCTCGCGGATTCCATGAGCGGATATGCGCCGCTTGTCAGTGCGATGCTTGGGGCTGAAAAGTTTAACAACTATGGGCTCAACGGTTCAGCCGTAGGAGGACTTGGCCACGTCGATACATTTCTTTCCAGATATCCGATGATGGATCGCGATGCAAATCTGATCCTTGTATTCGGCGGGACCAACGATTATGAATTTACGTATATGGCGGGCACACCGCTCGGCCAGCTCGGCGATTTCAGAGGCGATACGTTCTACGGCGCACTTAACTATCTGATGTGCGGTTTAAAGCAGATGTATCCCAATTCCGAGATCGTCTTCATGACCCCTTTAAAGAGGATTTACCATAACAGGCCCAATTTGAGCGGCCATATTTTAAGCCAGTATGCGGATGCGATCCTTGAGACGGCGCCTGCATACGGCATCAAAGTGATCGATTTGTTTCACGCTCCGGAGCTGGATTTTATCTCCAATTCCAAGACATATTTGGTGGACGGACTGCACCCGAACGTCAGAGGACATTCCGTTGTGGCGACTTACGTGTATCATGAACTGACGAAGTAACTGCCGGTAAGAACCGGCCTTAGGGGGAGGAGAATAATGAGAAAAGCCTTTAGGGAGATTCTGGAGGATACACCGATCATCGCTTCCGTGAAGAATAACGAAGGTCTTCAGAAATGTCTGGAGACGGACATTCAGGTGATCTTTGTTCTTTATGGTGATATCTGCACGATCAGTGACATCGTGAAGACGATCAAAGGTGCAGGCAAGATCGCGATGGTGCATCTTGACCTGATCAGCGGGATCAGCGCCAAAGAGATCGCGATCGATTTTATCAAGAAAAATACAGATGCAGACGGGATCATTACGACCAAGAGCAATCTGATCAAATATGCGAAGCAGCTTGGATTCTATACGGTGCTTCGATTCTTTGCCATGGATTCCATGGCGATCTCCAATATTGAAAAGCAGGTCGGTGCCGCACAGCCCGATGTGATCGAAGTCCTGCCGGGCATTATGCCCAAGGTGATCAAAAAGGTGAACCAAATGAGCCGTGTACCGGTGATCGCCGGCGGCCTCATTGCCGACAAGGACGATGTCATGATGGCACTTGACAGCGGCGCGATCTCCGTGTCCGCAACAAGCTATGATGTGTGGACGATGTAAAGGCTGACAGTTAAGGATAATACAGCCGTTTCATACATAACAGTTCGGGGAGAATGAAAGATGGCTACATACCTGATGGCATTGGATGCCGGTACGACCAGCAGCAGATGTATTCTATTTGATCATGCGGGTAAAGTATGCGCGATGGCGCAGAAAGAGTTTACACAATACTTTCCGCAGCCCGGATGGGTCGAGCATGATGCGGAGGAGATCTGGGAGACGCAGCTTAGCGTTGCACGCGAGGCGATGGACCGGATCGGAGCCAAGGCCACAGATATCGCAGCGATCGGCATTGCGAACCAGCGAGAGACGACGATCGTCTGGGAAAAGGCAACAGGCCGTCCGATTCATCATGCGATCGTATGGCAGTGCAGACGCACGGCGGAAACTTGCGATGCGCTGAAGGCTAAGGGGCTCGCACAGTCTTTCCGTGAGAAAACAGGTCTTGTGATCGATGCGTACTTCTCCGCAACGAAGGTAAAATGGATCCTCGATCATGTGGAGGGAGCACGGGAACGTGCGGAAAAAGGAGAGCTTTTATTCGGAACCGTCGAAACGTGGCTCATCTGGAAACTGACGGGCGGAAAGGTTCATGCAACGGACTATTCCAATGCGTCACGGACGATGCTGTTTAATATAGGTACACTTAATTGGGACGAGGAGATCTTAAAAGAGCTTGACATCCCTGCTTCCATGCTGCCGGAGGCGATGCCTTCCAGCTGTATCTACGGTAAGACCGTAAGTGATCTGTTTGGCGAAGAGATCCCGATCGGCGGGGCTGCGGGAGACCAGCAGGCAGCTCTCTTCGGGCAGACTTGCTTTCAGGAAGGTGATGCCAAGAATACATACGGGACCGGCTGCTTTATGCTTATGAATACCGGCGAGCGTCCCGTTTTTTCCAGAAACGGGCTCGTAACAACGATCGCGTGGGGATTGAACGGAAAGGTAACCTATGCACTTGAAGGCTCTGTCTTTGTGGCAGGTGCAGCGATCCAATGGCTTCGAGATGAGCTTGGACTCATCAAGACGGCGGCAGAGTCGGAAGCTGCGGCAGCATCCGTAGAGAATACGGCCGGGTGCTATGTCGTTCCTGCCTTTACAGGCCTTGGCGCACCGTACTGGGATCAGTATGCACGCGGTACGATCGTGGGTCTTACAAGAGGCGTTAACAGAAATCATATCATCCGTGCGACGCTTGAATCGCTCGCATATCAGGTATATGATGTGCTTCGTGCGATGGAAGCGGATGCCGGTGTGACACTGAATTCCCTGCAGGTTGACGGCGGTGCATGCGCAAACGATTTTCTCATGCAGTTTCAGGCAGATATAGGTAACGCGAAAGTACAGCGCCCGTCCTGCGTAGAGACAACGGCTGCCGGCGCGGCATACCTTGCAGGCCTTGCGGTCGGCTTCTATCACAGCCCCGAAGATGTCATCGCCAATAAGACGATCGACCGCATTTTTACACCCGCTATGGATGCATCCAAACGTACCGCGCTTTTATCCGGCTGGCAGCATGCCGTGCAGAGCAGCCGCGGCTGGGCAAAAGGAGAGTAGTCGTTCTCACTCTTTTGCAAAGGTTTCTCTTGTAATCGAGAATCATTTGTGATAGGATGAAAACGTAATATGAATACAATTTGATACATTGCGTGAGATGAAGAGTCAGGCAAAGAATGAATCCGAAAGATTCGTTTTTGTTTGGCTCTATTTTTATTGATGCAGAGAAGGAGAAGGATATGTACGATGTTGTGATTATCGGCGCCGGCGTGAGTGGATGCGCGGTAGCGAGAGAACTGTCCCGCTATCAGGTAAGTGTATGCGTGGTAGATAAGTGCGAAGATGTCTGCTGCGGCACATCCAAGGCAAACAGCGCGATCGTCCATGCCGGATTTGACGCAGAGTCGGGGTCATTGATGGCTAAACTCAACGTGGAAGGCAACGCGATGATGGATGCGCTTTCCAAGGAGCTTGACTTCCCGTTCAGAAGGAACGGTTCCATGGTTGTCTGCACGAGCGAAGACGAGCTTGACGGTCTCAAAGTTCTCTATGACCGCGGCGTGAAGAACGGTGTACCGAATCTGAAGATCCTAAACCGTGAGGAGGCACACAAGATGGAGCCGAACCTTGCAGACGATGTATGCGGTGCTCTCTACGCACCGACAGGCGGCATCGTATGTCCTTTTAATATGACGATCGCACTTGCGGAGAATGCGTTTGAAAACGGCGCAGAGTTCAAGTTCGATACGGAAGTAACGGGTATCGTAAAAGGCGACGGCTCCTACACATTAAAGACCGGCAAGGGCGATATCGAAGCAAGATATGTTGTCAATGCGGCAGGCGTTTATGCCGATGACTTCCACAATATGGTCAGTGCCAAGAAGATCCATATCACGCCGCGCCGCGGCGATTACTGCCTGCTCGATCATACCGCTGGGACGCATGTAGACAAAACGGTGTTTGCACTTCCGACCAAATACGGCAAGGGCGTTCTTGTCACCCCGACGATCCACGGCAATCTCCTTGTGGGACCGACGGCGATCGATATTGAAGACAAGGAAGGCGTAAATACGACAAGAGAAGGTCTTGACGAGCTCACACAACGCGCAAGTCTTTCCGTTAAGAATATCCCGATGCGACAGGTGATCACATCCTTCGCAGGTCTTCGTGCACATGAAGACGGGCACGAATTTATCATTGGTGAAGTGGAGGATGCAAAGCAGTTCATTGATGTTGCCGGCATCGAATCACCGGGTCTTTCCAGTGCTCCGGCGATCGGCGTGATGGTTGCGGATCTGCTGCGTGACCTGATGCATCTTGAGAAGAAGGCGGATTTCAAAGCAACCAGAAAGGGCATTTTAAATCCTTCCGAATTAAGCCTTGAAGAACGCAACAAACTGATCAAAGAGAATCCTGCTTACGGCACGATCATCTGCCGCTGCGAGATGGTTACAGAGGGCGAGATCATCGATTCGATCCGTCGCCCGCTCGGCGCAAGAAGCCTGGACGGCATCAAGCGTCGTACGAGAGCGGGGATGGGCAGATGCCAGGCCGGCTTCTGCAGCCCGAGATCGATGGAGATCTTAGAGAGAGAGCTTTCCATGAAACAGGAAGATATCACCAAGGCGGGCGGCGCATCAAAGATCGTGGTCGGCCGTACCAAAGAGCAGTAAGGAGGAGCATCGATGAAAGCATATGACATTGTGATCGTAGGTGGCGGCCCGGCAGGCCTTGCGGCGGCTGCATCTGCAAAGAAGGCGGGAATCGACAGTATCCTGATCCTGGAGCGTGATAAAGAACTTGGCGGTATCTTAAACCAGTGCATACACAACGGCTTCGGCCTTCATACGTTTAAAGAAGAGCTGACTGGTCCCGAATACGCAGGCCGTTTTATCGATATCGTAGAAGATCTGAAGATTGAATATATGTTGAATACCATGGTCATGGACATCAGCGCGGATAAGATCGTAACGGCCATGAACCGCGAAGACGGTATGTTCCAAATCAAAGCGACGACAGTGATCCTTGCGATGGGTTGCCGTGAGCGTCCCCGTGGAGCCCTCAATATTCCGGGATATCGTCCGGCCGGCATCTTTTCCGCAGGTACGGCGCAGCGCCTTGTCAACATGGAAGGCTATATGCCCGGCAAGGAAGTTGTGATCTTAGGCTCCGGTGACATCGGTCTCATTATGGCGAGACGTATGACATTAGAGGGGGCTAAAGTTAAGGTAGTAGCTGAGCTTATGCCGTATTCCGGCGGCTTGAAGCGTAATATCGTGCAGTGCCTCGATGACTTCGGCATCCCGCTGAAACTAAGCCACACCGTTGTGGATATCAAAGGCAAGGAGCGTGTTGAAGGCATCACGATCGCAGAAGTCGGTAAGGATGGCAAGCCGATCCCCGGTACGGAAGAAGAGTACAGCTGCGATACATTGCTTTTATCCTGTGGTCTGATCCCCGAAAACGAACTTTCCAGAGGCATGGGTGTAGAGATGAGCCCGATTACATCGGGGCCGATCGTCAACGAGAGCCTCGAAACCAATATTCCGGGTGTATTTGCCTGCGGCAATGTGCTCCACGTACATGACCTGGTAGACTATGTATCGGAAGAGGCAGGCAGAGCCGGCGAGAATGCAGCGAAGTTTGTTAAGAACGGAGGCAAGGCAGCAACCGGCGAATCCGTTGAGATCATCGCAACGGAAGGCGCCCGCTACACCGTACCGAAGACGATCAACATCGACCGTATGGACGATCTTCTGACTGTTCGTTTCCGCGTCGGCGCCGTATTTAAGGATTCCTTCATCAGCGTATATTACAATGACGAGCGCGTTCTGCACAGAAAGAAAAATGTCATGGCGCCCGGCGAGATGGAGCAGATTATCCTGCAGAAAAAGGAACTGGCCGCATATAACGGCTTAAAGACGATCACCGTTAAGATTGAAAAGGAGTGATGAGGACTATGGAAAAAATCGAATTAACATGTATCGGCTGTCCTCTCGGCTGCCAGATCACGGTAGAAAAGGAAAACGGTGAGATCAAGAGTCTGACCGGATATACATGCCCGCGCGGCAAAGCTTACGCGGAAAAAGAAGTGACCAATCCTACAAGGATCGTCACGTCCACCGTCAAAGTAACGGGCGGAGAGAAGCCTTACGTTTCCGTAAAGACCAAGTCCGATATCCCGAAGTCCATGATCTTCGATGTCATGAAGGAGATCAACAAAGTGACTGCAAAGGCACCTATTGCAATCGGCGATATCTTGTTGGATAATGTAGCAGGTACGGGTGTTCCCGTTATTGCAACGAAGGCCACAAGATAGGGAGTTTCATGAAACGGATCATGTATTTTGATATGGCCAAGGCACTGCTGATTATCGCAGTGGTCCTTGGCCATTTTGCCGATCAATTAACCAAAGAGAGCGGAGTGTGCAGGAGTCTTTTTCTGTTTCTGTACGCTTTTCATATGCCAGCTTTTCTCTATATCGCCGGACTTTTTTATAAGAATGAGAAAACGATCCGGCGCACGGTTTCTTTTCTGGTGCTTTACGTTCTGTTAAAGGGGCTGATCTATGCAGCCAAATGGGCCGTAAACGGGAAGGCGGCGTTTGATCTTTTCTCAGAGGGAGGTACGCCCTGGTTCCTGCTGGCGATGGCTTTATACACGCTTCTGACGCGCCTGATCCCTGTTAAGTGGCGTCTTTCTTTCCTGATCCTGAATGTGATCGGGGCACTGGCTGCGGGCTACTGCGATCAGATCGGCGAGTGGATGGCACTTTCCAGACTGATCGTTTTCTACCCGTTCTTTCTGGCGGGTGTGATGTCATGCAGAGAGAAGCTTCAGCGCGCTGCGGGCAGGCTTCCCATGAAACTGCTCGGCGCCGTGATCCTTCTTGCATGGGGGTATATCGCCTTTGTACATATCGATCGCATTTATTTCCTGAGACATTTGTTTACGGGGAGCGTGCCGTATCATGCATCCGTGATGCCGTACGGTTTTCTCTACAGGCTCCTTGTGTATACAACCGAAGTCCTGACGGGGATCTCTTTTCTCATGCTTGTACCGGGCGGCGGGAGCAAGTGGCTTTCTGATGTGGGGCGTTATACGCTTCCCATCTATTTCTTCCACCGCCCGTTTCTGTATATCTTAACGGGGATTGGCGTCCATACAGTGTTGATAACGAGCCTTGGTATGACGGGTATTATCGTGTGGCTCCTTCTTTCGATCGCAACTGTTTTTCTCTTTGCACGGGGCTTTTTTGACCGATTCCTGCGTTTGTTTTTGTAGGGGTGTATGATAGAATGGTTTCGATGGGAGATTATGGCGTGGAAGCGATCAGACTCAATAAATTTCTGGCGGATGCCGGCGTCTGTTCAAGGCGCGAGGCGGACCGCTATATCGAAGACGGACGCGTTACGGTAAACGGCGCGGCGGCATCGTGCGGGCTCAAAGTCAAGGATACGGACATTGTCGCGGTGGACGGAAAGCCTGTAAAGACGCGTGAACGTACGATCGTGCTTGCTTATTATAAGCCTGAGGGCGTGACATGTACGGAGAAGGATACGCATGCGCGAATTACAGTTACGGATGCCGTAAAGTATCCCGTGCGTGTGACATATGCAGGGCGGCTTGACCGTGATTCGGAAGGCCTGCTCCTTATGACCAATGACGGTGATCTTATCCAGAAGATGATGAAGGGGAGCGCCGGACATGAGAAAGAATATCTTGTGACGATCGACCGCGAAGTGACGGATGCATTTTTGGAGAAAATGGCTGCCGGTGTTTATTTAAAAGACTTAGACCGCACGACGCGTCCGTGTAAGGTGCAGAAGGCGGGGAAATACAAATTCCGCATTATCTTAACGCAAGGGCTGAACCGGCAGATCCGGCGGATGTGCAGGGCGCTTGGCGCAAATGTCAGGTCGCTTCTTCGAGAGCGCGTTTTATCTGTTACACTGGATGGATTAAAGCACGGTGAATACAGAGAACTGAATGAGGAAGAAGTCAGCGCGCTCTACCTTGCGTGCGGGCTGGGGGACAGACTGTGATGGACAAAAAAGAAGAGATGCGTTCGCTCATCGAAAAGCTGAAAGAAGCATCCAGAGCATACTATGCCGAGGATAAAGAGCTGATGAGCAATTATGAATATGATGAACTATCCGACCGCTTACAGAGGCTTGAAGAGGAGACAGGTATCATCCTGCCCGATTCACCTTCTGTCAATGTCGGCTACGAAGCGGTTGATGAGCTTCCGAAGGAGCGTCATCCGGAGCCGATGCTGTCTTTGGGGAAAACCAAGAGCCGGGAAGAGCTGCGCGATTTTCTCAGTGATAAGAAGGGACTTCTCAGCTGGAAACTGGACGGATTGACCGTTGTGCTTGAGTATGAGAACGGCACGCTTTCAAAGGCCGTTACAAGAGGGAACGGTGAGGTCGGCGAAGTGATCACGGGCAATGCGCGTACATTTAAGAACCTGCCGCATGTGATCCCGTATAAAGGGAAGCTCATTCTTCGCGGAGAAGCGGTCATTACCTATTCCGATTTTGAAAAGATCAATGCATCGATGCCGGATGCATCAGTTGTTTACAAGAATCCGCGTAACCTTTGCAGCGGCAGCGTGCGGCAGCTTAACAGCGCTGTGACGGCAGAGCGTAACGTGCGTTTTTATGCGTTTGCGCTCGTATCGGCGGAAGGCGTGGATTTTGGCAATTCCAGAGAAGAGCAGTTTGCATTCCTTGCCGGACAGGGTTTTGATGTTGTGGAGCATAAGGCTGTGACGGCGGATACGATCCTTGATACGATCGAGTATTTTGCGCATGCGATAGAAGACTACGACATTCCCTCGGATGGGCTGGTGCTTTCGTATGACGATCTTGCATACAGCGCATCGCTTGGTCGCACAGCAAAGGCACCGCGTCATTCGATCGCATTTAAATGGGCGGATGAGACGGCAGAGACGACTCTTCGGGAAGTGGAGTGGAGCGCGAGCCGCACAGGCCTTATCAATCCTGTGGCGATCTTTGATCCGGTGGAACTGGAAGGAACGACCGTATCGCGCGCATCTGTTCATAACGTGAGCATCGTAAAGAGCCTCCGGCTTGGTATCGGCGATCGGATCACTGTCTATAAAGCCAATATGATCATCCCGCAGATCGCGGAAAACCTAACGCGCAGCGGGAGTCTGGAGATCCCATCCCAATGTCCCGTATGCGGCGGCAAGACGCGCGTAAGCAAGGATAACGATGCCGAGGTCCTTCTTTGCACGAATCCTGCATGTGATGCTAAGAAGCTCAAGTCTTTTGCGCATTTTGTGTCAAGAGATGCCATGAACATAGACGGCATCTCGGAAGCGACACTTGAGAAGTTCATTAATGCGGGATTTCTTCACTCCTTCCGCGATCTTTTTACATTGGAAACACACAGAGATGAGATCGCACTGATGGACGGTTTTGGCGAGAAATCCTGTAACAACATGATCGAGAGTGCTGAAAGGGCGAAGCAGACGACGCTTCCGAAGCTTATCTATGCGATGGGTATTCCCGGCATCGGTCTTGCAAACGCAAAGGTGATCGTGCGTGAATTCGGAGGCGATGCGACTGCCATGCTTGCAGCGGATGCGGAGCGTCTGTCGTCGATCGATGGGATCGGGCCCGTGCTGGCTGAGGCATTTTACGGATTTTTCCAAAAGGAAGAGAACAGAGCTCAGTTTACGGAACTTCTTTCCATGATGGAGATCGAAGCAAGTCCGCAAGCAGATGCCTCTGCACTGACACTTGCCGGTAAGGTTTTTGTAGTGACGGGGAGCCTTGTTCACTTTGAAAACCGAAATGCGCTTAAAGAAGAAGTTGAGAAGCGGGGCGGCAAGGTGACGGGATCCGTGACCGGCAAGACCGATGCACTCATCAATAACGATACGACATCGATGTCTACAAAGAATAAAACGGCCAAATCACTGGGCGTTCCGATTCTTTCGGAAGAAGATTTTATTGCGCAGTATCTGGACTAAAAAACTTTTGCATTTACTCTTGATTTTCTTAAGAAAACACGATATAATATCAGAGTTGCAAATGCAAAACGGGGTGTGGCTCAGTTTGGTTAGAGCGCCGTCTTAGGGAGGCGGAGGCCGCAAGTTCGAATCTTGTCACTCCGATGTTTTGAAACCCGCAAAGGTTCAGCTTTGAATCCTTGCGGGATTTTTTTGTCTTTTTTAATTTTACAAAATTTGATAAAATATATTATACTTTTGTATGAATATTTGTTGGTTTGCAGATTTTAATCGGACAAAAAGAACTGTCCTTTTCCTAAAGACGGAAAGGAAGGAATGCGTGATGCGAGGAAATAACCGGTTCTGTGTTTTTCTCAATATTGTTGATATGCACGTTTACAGTGAGAATAACGGCGCCCGCGCAGGCGAAACGCTGATGCGAAATATGCGTTCACTCGTAAAGACTTTTTTCCCCGATGCACAGTTGTCCTGTGAGAACGGGGGGAGTTTCTGCCTGATCACGCGTGACGAGGCGGTCGAAGAGAAGATCGGCAAAGTCGCAAAAGGCGTTCGGCTCCTTGGCGGTATCACGCCCGTCCTTATCAAGGCCGGTATCTATGAGGTCCCGCCGGATGCGGATCCCCCGATATCGGAACTTTTGGCGTATGCGCAGACAGCAGAGTCTTTTATTCACGATGAAGACGGTGTGCTGTTTCGATACTATGACGATACTTTGAGGCGTATGCTTGCAAACCGGGAATATGTCAGAAAGCATCTGAGCGCGGCGATCGAAGGAGGCGAGATCAAAGTTTTCTACCAGCCGATCATTCGCACACTCAGCGGCAGGATCGTCGGTTTTGAGGCACTCACACGGTGGGAAGACCCCATACTCGGTTTCCTGTCACCAAAGGAATTTATCTCGGCGATCGAGGAATCGCGTCAGATCAATATCCTGGATTCCTTTATGATCAAGCAGATCTGCAAGGATCTGAGGGAGGGCATTGATGCGGGGATTCCGATCCGATCGGTATCATTTAATCTGTCACGACTGGATTTTCATCTGTCAGACGTGTTTGCGTTTGTGGAAAATGCTGTGAAAGAGTATCGGATCGACCGTTCGTATCTGAACATTGAGATCACAGAGAAGATCTTATCCGAGAGTGAACAGATCCGCATGCAGATCCGCCGCTTCACAGATGCCGGCTACAAAGTCTGGATGGACGATTTCGGACGTGGATACGCATCGCTTAATACATTAAAAGAATATGATTTTGACAAGCTGAAGATCGATATGAACTCTGCAGCGTTCGGTTCGGAGAGATCCAAAGAGATCATTACAGCAACTGTTGTCGCAACCAAAAGAATGGGGATCCGAACTCTCGCTGAGGGCGTAGAGACAGAGGAACAGCTGGATTTCCTTCGATCGATCGGATGTGAAGAAGTACAGGGTTACTACTTTAGCAAACCGCTTCCGATCGGCGAGATCGAGGCCACATTGAATCCCAAAGGGATCGTGATGGAAGAAACAGAAGATGCAGCCCTTTTTGATGAGGCGGGCAGAGAGGATATCTCAGATGACAGGGCCCGTGCGATCCTGCTCTTTTGCGGGGAGCGTTTTGAGCCTCTGCTTATTAACCGATCGTGTGAACTGCTCTGTGCGGAAGTGCTCGGGACGGATAAGTCTCTTTCCGATGTGATGAATGATCCGTCGAGTGCCTTTTTCCGGCTGATATGCGATCGTATGAATGCATGCGCTGTACGTGGCAAGGAAGATTGCTTTGTTCTTCACGGCCCCAATCGTGCATTCGTTCTTAGACTGAAGATCATTGCGTCGAATGCGGATAAAACGATCCTGAAGATCGAGGCAGAAAAAGCGGATCTGGTTGAAATGATCTCTTGAAACCGACAGACAGATGGAGAAGCTTATGCGAACAAGACATTCTCTGACAAAAAAAGCCGCGCTCATCAGTGCGGTCGCCGTGATGATCACGATGCTGTTTTTTGCGGCCTGCGTGTATTATTTTGTTGCGGATGCGCAGAGCAAAGAGGCAGTCACAAGGCTTGCCGGGATCGCGGAAGCGCAGTCTACGATGATCGAAGAGGATATGATCAAGGCGGAAACTTCGGTAAATGATATGGTCGCTTTGTCTGATGAAATGATCAAATCTGTTGATTATGTGAAGGATAAAGGGACGAGGCAGGCCATTTTTTTCAGACTTCGCGAGATATTCCTCGGGATCATGAAAAAATCGGATTATGCGGTAGCAAATTATTTTGTGTTCAATCCGGAACTCACAGGCGAGACAGACGGTGTTCTCTATGTCAGGGAAGACGGTGATGAGCCGAAAGAACGCAAAATTCTGAGCAAACTGGATTCCGCACACTATGATCATATCAGTGAGATACTGATACGTGAGGGCAAAAGCGCAACTGTCTGGGTTGAGCCGTATTATAATGAAGCCATTGAGAAGTGGGTCCTTTCTTACATTACTTCTTTCTATAAGGATGATACGCTTGTAGCGATCATGGGTATGGACTTTGACTTTGAACAGATGACCGAAAAAGTCGGCAGGATCCGCTTTCTTGAGAACGGGTACGCATTTCTGAAGAATGCGGGCGGGACCGTGCATTATCACCCCGCGTTTTTTGAAGGAGACAAGCACGGTGATGAGCTTGATTTTAATCAGAGCAAGGTGTCTTTCTCGGACGGCATCTCCAACGTTGTTGAATACACTTATAACGGCGGACACAGGATCGGGGTGGCGGTACCGCTTCGCTGCGGACTGCAGCTGTTCTTCTGCGACGCTTATGATGAGGTCTTCCAGGTGCGCAACAGGATCGTGAATCTGACGATCCTCCTGTCGCTGCTTGCGATGCTGGTCAATATCACGCTTTCGGTACTGAACAGCAGGCGCATGATCAAGCCGATCATGCAGCTGACGGGCGCAGTCAAAGAGATCGAAGCCGGAAATTACGCGACACCGCTGCCGAAGGAATCCGATGATGAGATCGGTGTTCTTACCCGCGGCATCCGACTTATGGAAAAAACGCTTTCCGAGCGGAAGAAATACAGTGAATCCGAACTTGCAAGGCGCAATAAGGAGTTGGAAGAAGCCGTGACCGCGGCGGAAAATGCAAGCCGGGCGAAGACAGACTTTTTCTCACAGATGAGTCACGACATCCGCACGCCGATGAATGCGATCGTCGGCATGACGCTGATGGCAAGAGACAATATCGATGATAGGGAAAAACTTGCGGATTGCCTTGATAAGATCGATTCTTCCGGTAATTTTCTGCTCGCACTGATCAACGATATTCTGGATATGAGCCGCATTGAGAGCGGCCGGTTCACAATTAACAGCGAATCCGTCAATATACCCAAAATGATCGACCGGACGATCACGATCATGTCGCAGCTGATCGAGCAGCGTCATCATCGGCTTCATTCCGAACTGCGGGATATCGTTCATGCAAATGTCATTTCGGACGGTCTGCGCCTGCAGCAGATCATGGTAAATATACTGTCCAATTCCGTTAAATACACGCCCGAAGGCGGTGAACTCTCTGTTGAGGCAGCGGAGATCCCGTGCGATATAGACGGATATGCCCGTTTCCGGTTTGTTCTTTCCGATAACGGCATCGGCATGAGCAAGGAGTACATTGAGAAGTTGTTTGTTCCCTTCTCGCGTGAGGCGGATGAGCACAACACCAATGTGCGCGGTACCGGACTGGGAATGGCGATCACCAAGTCGGTCATCGACATGATGCATGGTTCGATCGCGGTAGAGAGCGAACCCGGTAAAGGCACAGTGACAACGATCGATCTGACATTCCCGATCGATCACAGTGCGGCAGTCCTCGAGCAGCCTGCCGATACGGAAGAAAAAACGGGTTCCGTTTCCGTCTGTGATCTTTCGGCAGTCGATTTGACAGGCAGAAGGATACTTGCTGTCGATGACGTTGAGATCAATCGCGAGATCGCACAGTATCTGCTTGAGATGACAGGAGCGGAAGTGGATACGGCAGAGAACGGACAGGAAGCACTTGATATGTTCCTGGCATCGGGCGATAAGCCATATGATATCATCCTTATGGATATCTACATGCCGGTCATGAGCGGTTATGATGCGACGCAGGCGATCCGCGCATCGCAAAGCCCTTATGCGAAGACGATCCCGATCGTTGCGATGAGCGCCAATGCATTTGACGAAGATAAGCTGAAGTCCAAAGAGATCGGCATGAACGATCATATCATCAAGCCGCTTGAGATCGCTCATCTGGCAGAAGTTTTGCATAAATACGTGTTGAAGGTATAAATGGATAATTGTATACAATTACACTTGCGAGAAACTTCAGTTATGTGTTATTCTATTGATTGACAAAACTTTACCGGATTAAGAATACTAGGAAAAGGAAGGGATCTATCATGAAGAAAAAATTATTTTCGCTTTTATTGACTGCTGCAATGGCAGTTTCGCTTGTTGCATGCGGCGGCTCGGGCGCAGGTGCATCCGCAGGTTCTGATCTGCGTTTCGTAACCGGCGGTGAATCCGGAACCTATTATGCATTCGGTTCCGTGATCGCACAGCACGCAACAAATAATGCGGGCATCAAAGTTGTCGGCATCGTCGGCAACGGCTCTCAGGCCAATGTAATGGAGATGGAAGACGGCAACGCTGAGCTAGCTTTCTGCCAGTCCGACGTTATGGCTTATGCATACGAAGGCAAGAACCTCTTTGAGAAGCCTGTTACATGCTTCTCCACAGTTGCTGCTTTATATACGGAGCAGGTACAGATCGTAACACTTGATCCTTCGATCAAGACAGTAGCAGACCTGAAAGGCAAGAAGGTTTCCATCGGTGCCGCAGGTTCCGGTGTATACTTCAATGCGATCGATATCCTTGGCGCTTACGGCCTTGGCGAGACAGATATTGAGCCTACCTACCAGTCCTTCGGTGACAGCGCTGATGCGCTTAAAGACGGTAAGATCGATGCGGCATTCGTTGTAGCAGGCGCTCCGACGACCGCGATCACCGATCTTGCGACAACGAAGCAGGTATCTCTTGTTGCACTTGACGGAGAGCATATCGACAAGCTCCTTGCAGCATCTCCTTACTACACAAAATGTACGATCACAAAGGATACATACAATACAGCATCCGATATCGAAACTGTTGGCGTAGGCGCTGTTGTTCTTGCAAGGAACGATGTTCCGGAAGATGTGATCTACAAATTCGTATCTGACATTTTCGAGAATGCAGAGAGTCAGGTTTCCGCTCACGCAAAATATGCAGAACTGAATCTTGATTATGCGACGAGCATCACATCTGTACCGTATCATCCGGGTGCAGCAAAGTACTTCGAAGAGAAGGGCTACAAAGTAGCAAAATAAGAGAATGCCCTGATTAACAGTGAGGATCTTTATTTCATGAGTGATTTGAATCATAAGAATACCGCTGCTGATCGCATCGACGAGCAAGATGTCGATGCGATCATGCGACAGTATGATAAAGAGAGTAATACCCGAATCTGGGAGGGCAAGGCCAAAATCGCGATCAACACGTTTTTGGCCCTGTTCTCTTTGTATTGTATTTACATGACGCTGTTCTCGACAGCACTGCCCGAGACAAGGCTTTCCCTGTTTCTTGGATTTATCTGTATCGCCGGGTTTTTAACGTATCCCGCGAACAAGCTTCATGTGAAGACAAACTTCATGCCCTGGTTTGACATTCTGCTGATGGTAGTGGGCGCAGGATGCTTTTTCTATTTTGCGATCAATGCCCTTTCGATCATCAAGCTGGCGACCAGGATCGAGCCGCTCCATGTAGTGATTGGTATTGCCGGCATCCTGGTGCTGGTTGAGCTGTGCCGCAGATGCGTCGGCGTTCCGATCCTCTGCATCGTAGGTCTTCTGGTGTTATACGCTTTTGTCAACCAGTATTCCTACAACATGGACATCTACCAGACGATCAAGACGATCATCTATAAGCTGTTTTATACAACGAACGGTGTGATCGGCACACCGACCAATGTATGCTATACATACATCGTACTGTTTATTATTTTCGGTTCTTTCCTGGAGAGGACCGGGATCGCAAACTTCTTCATTGCGTTTGCAAATAAACTCGCCGGCTGGTCGAGCGGCGGCCCTGCAAAGGTTGCGGTCGTAAGTTCGGCGCTTTGCGGTATGGTATCCGGTTCTTCCGTAGGGAATACGGTTACAACAGGTTCTGTTACGATCCCGATGATGAAGAAGACCGGCTATAAACCCGAGTTCGCCGGTGCTGTTGAAGCGGCTGCATCAACAGGCGGACAGATCATGCCGCCGATCATGGGGGCAGCGGCGTTCCTGATGGCGGAGTATATGGATATACCGTACGCACAGGTTGCTTTAAAAGCGGTCCTTCCCGCTGTGCTGTACTTTGCGGGGATCTTCATTGCCGTTCATCTGGAAGCAAAGAAACTGGGCCTGAAAGGCATTCCGAAGGAAGAGCTTCCGAAGGCTAAGTTTCTGATCGGCAACTGTTATCTGATCTTTCCGCTGATCCTGCTGGTATGGCTTGTATCAACGGGAACCAAGACAATGGCATCTTCTGCTGCGATCTCGATCGTTGCAGCATTTGCGGTCGGATTTATCAATAACCTGATCAATTCGCTGATCGCCAATAAAGAGGAGAGTGCAGGTGCGGTCGCCGGCAGATGCGTACGTCACGCTTTCAGCTCTGCCTGGGAATCACTTGTTGCAGGCTCTAAGGGTGCGATCACTGTTGCGACAGCGTGTGCGATGGCTGGCATGATCGCCGGCTGCATCACCGTAACAGGTCTTGCATCTACCATGATCAATGCGATCGTTTCGGTTGCGGGTGACGCGACCATCATCGGACTGATGCTTACGATGGTCTGCTGTATCATCCTCGGCATGGGCGTTCCAACGACGGCAAATTACTGTATTATGGCATCCACATGTGCGCCGATCCTGGTGGAGCTTGGCTTCCCTGCAGTGGCGGCACACTTCTTTGTATTTTACTTCGGTATCGTGGCGGATATCACGCCGCCGGTTGCTCTGGCAGCTTATGCGGGATCCGCGATCGCGAAGAGCAATCCGATGAAGACCGGTATCAACGCAACGAAGCTTGCGATAGCAGCCTTTATCGTGCCTTATATCTTTGCTTACAATCCGGGGATGATCCTGGAGGGCGATGTAACCTGGATGAGTGTGTTACAGATCTCGTTAAGCGCGTTGATCGGCTTATTTGGCATCGCTGCATCACTTAACGGATATTTATTTGCAAAGCTTCCCCTGATCCTCCGTATCGTGCTGATCGCGGGCGGTCTGGGCATGATGGTACCGGGTACCTTAACAGACGTCGTTGGATTGGCAGTCGTCCTTGCGGTCTGCGTATTTCAGTACCTACACGCAAAGAAGCAGGCAGTAGCAAACTAGTGTTATACAGGTTTTTTTAACTATTCTGAAAGATGATAACTCCTGCAGCTCTTCAAGCTGCAGGAGTTATTCTTTATGCTTATACAACAAAAAGACCTGCTTGCATTTTCTGCAGGCAGGTCCTTTGAATACTTTATGATTGTATTATTCGAGAATGAACTGTTCTGTGATCGCATTCAGCTTCTTTACATGTTCGTGTGTATCGTTTACGAGTTCGTTGTTCTGAACTGTCTCGGATACAACATCCGTTGTCTTCTCAGCGATATCGGTTACACCGATCGTGGACTCACCAACAGTTGAGGTGATGCCGTTTAATGCCTCGGCGATCACATTGATCGTATCTGTAAGCTCTGCAATCTCAGATTCGATCGTCTGCATGCTCTGCTGGAATGTGTCGGCATCACTGTTGTACTGTACGCTGACATCCATGAACTGTGCATAATCTTTGATAACGATGTTTTCAAGGAAATCGGTTGTTTCTTCAAGACTCTTGGTCATCGCGGCAACTGCTGTATTGACTTCTTTAACGATACTGTTAATATCTCCGACGGTTTGCGATGTCTGGCTGGCCAGATTACCGATTTCGGTAGCAACAACTGCGAAGCCTTTACCGGCTTCACCCGCTCTTGCGGCCTCAATACTTGCGTTCAGTGCAAGCAGGCTGGTCTGAGAGGAGATTGCCATAATCGCTTCGGTAAGTTCATTGATCTTGTTAACTGCTTTGGAATCTTCGATGGCGTTGTCCGTTTTTTCCTTAACATCTTTGTACATCGAAGTGGTTCGGTCACTTGCATTCTGCGTGGTTGTCTTGAGTGACTGTGCACGGGTCATGATCTCTTTTGCAAGCGTCTCGCCCTTAACGGAGAGTTCCTTGATATCGGCAGCGGCAGTCTGCATATTGCCGATGTTTGTGTTGATTGTTTCAACGGTAGCGCTTGTTTCCTGCATACCTGCGGCAAGCTCTTCTGTAGTAGCGGAGTTGTCCGTACATACGCTGCTGATCCTGCTGGAGATATCCGTTAGATCGTTTACGTTGCTGGATACTTCCTTGGATACAGAATCAATGTCTCTTACCATGCTGCGGAGTGACTTACGCATATTGCCGATTGCTCTTGCGATCATACCGCATTCATCATGTCTCTTCAAAAGAACAAGCGCATCCGGATTGTGGGAAAAGTCGAATCTTGCTGTCTGTGCTACGATATTCGCAAGCTTTTTGATCAGCTTGGAAATACGGTTACCGACAAGGTAAGCTACGATGCTGCAGACAATGATGATAACAAGCGAGATGAGGATCATGAACTTGCGGGTATTATTGATATCAGCCAGGACTTCGTCCTCATCCGCTGTAACAACGATAATCGTGTTATTATCAAGAATATAATAGCCAGCATACTTGTATGCGCCTTTGTACAGATAACGAACGGCTTCCGGGACAGGCTTCTGTCCTGCGGCCAGCTTTGCGACCAGACCTTTCACAACCTCGTTTTCGACCGGTTTACCGATCTTGTCTGCCGTCGGATGATAGATCATTGTACCCGTGCTGTCTACCGCGTAAGCGTAGGAGCTCGGAAGCCCTTCAATTTTTGCATCTGCGAGGAATGCATTGTAATGGCCGCCGACAAGCTCACCGTCATTTTTCAGAACAGTGTTTAGGCTGGTTCCGTAAGACTTGGTCAGACTTAAAAGCATGTTCTGTGTATTCGTCATAATCGTACTTTTGCTGACCGTGATGGAGGTGACCAAAAGCGCTACGGAAGCGACAACAAGAGATACAATCGACAACATAACGACTTTAAAGCCGATGGAAGATGTTGTATTGACCTTATTGTCAATTGGGGGGATGGTTACATTTGCCATGGTTTTAATTCTCCTTTTCGCATGAAAATTTTTCTGCACGGTATGAATTATATACCCACGCATTATATTACCATAACAAAAATGAAAAATAAAGTTATTAAGCCACTAAATTACTCAAAAATCTGTCTTTTTAGCTGCGTTCTTGCGTGCTGTCGACAACATCAGCTTAATTCTGTTCAACTGATTGACTTCACTTGCGCCCGGATCGTAATCGATTGCAACGATATTGGCAGACGGAAAGTGCTTGCGGATCTCTTTGATAACGCCTTTTCCGACTACGTGGTTCGGAAGGCATCCAAAGGGTTGCGTACAGACAATGTTTTCCGTACCCATATGGATGAGTTCGAGCATTTCACCGGTCAGGAACCAACCTTCACCTGTCTGATTTCCGATCGAGACGATCGGCATCGCATAGCGTACGAGATCCCTGATAAAAGGTGGCGGATCAAAGTGCACACTCTTTCGGAACGCTTTTGTGGCGCCTCCCCTTAGGAACATGAGCGCACGGATCCCAAGTGCGGCGTTTCTTGCGGAGCGAACGCTCGTACCAAGGTGTTTTGCTTTGTAGATCTGGTTATAGAAACAGTAGAGCATAAAGTCGAGCAGATCCGGGACTACAGGCTCAGCGTCTTCTGCTTCCAAAAGCTCTGCCAGATGGTTGTTGGCAGCCGGCAGGAACTTCACCAGGATCTCGCCGACAATACCGACACGCGGTTTTCTCTCTTCACGGATCGGAATACGATCAAAATCCCGGATTATCTCGCGGCACAGTCTTCTGAACTTCAGGAGACTGATGTGTTTTGCGGTGAGAAAATCCGTGGCGATTTGCAGCCATTTCCGATGCATGGCATCGACACTTCCTTTTTTGAGTTCATAAGGGCGCATCCTGTATACGCAGCGCATGAAGATATCGCCGAATACGGCGCCGCATGCGACGCGTTTCATCATTTTTAGGTTGATCTGAAAACCGGGATTGCTCTCAATGCCGCCCAGATTCAGGGATATAACGGGAATGTGTGCCATGCCCGCCTTTTCAAGGGCACGGCGGATGAACCCGATATAATTGGTTGCGCGGCACCCTCCGCCTGTCTGTGACATGATGACAGCCGTTTTGTGGAGATCGTATTTGCCTGATAAAAGTGCATCCATGATCTGACCGACAACGATCAGGGACGGATAGCACGCATCGTTATTGACGTATTTCAGACCTGTATTGACCGCGCTGCGATTGTCGGTCGGCAGGACTTCGAGATGATAGCCGCAGGCATTGAGCGCAGGCTCCAGCACTTCAAAGTGGATCGGGGACATCTGCGGGCAGAGGATCGTATAATCCTTGCGCATCTCTTCCGTAAAGGAGACCTTATTGATCGATACGGGACGGATCTCACGTTTCTGTCCTGTTTTCTCTTTAACGCGAAGAGCCGAGAGAAGAGAGCGTACGCGGATCCTTGCTGCACCCAGGTTATTGACTTCATCGATCTTAAGACAGGTATAGATCTTGTCGGAGCCCGACAGGATGTCATTGACCTGATCTGTCGTCACGGCATCAAGACCGCATCCGAAGGAATTCAACTGGATGAGGTCGAGATTGTCGACGCTTCTGACATAGCTTGCCGCAGCATAAAGACGCGAGTGGTACATCCACTGATCGGATACGATGAGCGGGCGCTCGGGCTTTACAAGGTGAGATACGGAGTCTTCCGTGAGGACTGCGATATCGTAGCCTGTAATCAGTTCCGGGATACCGTGGTTGATTTCGGGATCGATATGATACGGACGTCCTGCAAGTACAATGCCGTGTTTGCCGGTCTTATTTAAGTAGGCGATCGTTTCCTCGCCCTTTTTCTTCATATCTTCGCGCGCTCTGGACAGCTCGTTCCATCCGGCCAGAACGGCTTCTTTCAATTCTTTATGAGGGATGTCTTTAAAACACTCTCCTAGACCCAAAAGGATCGTATCTTTGCTTCTGAATGACAGGAACGGATTACGAAAATCGATGCCGCCCTGATCGATCTCGTCGATATTGTTTTTGATGTTTTCCGAATAAGACGTCACGATCGGACAGTTGTAATGGTTGTTCGCTGCCTTGAACTCGTCGCGCTCATAGAATACGGCGGGATAGAAGATAAACTTCACGCCTTCCCGGATAAGCCACGTCACATGACCGTGCGCAAGCTTTGCGGGATAGCATTCCGATTCGCTTGGGATCGATTCGATCCCGAGTTCGTAGATCTTACGGCTTGATACAGGCGACAGGACGACGCGATAACCGAGCCTGGTAAAGAACGTATGCCAGAACGGATAATTCTCGTACATGTTCAGTACGCGCGGGATCCCGACGGTTCCGCGGGGCGCGTCTTCCGGTTTCAACGGTTCATAGTCAAAAATGCGTTTCAGCTTGTACGCAAAGAGATTCGGTACGTTGTTCTCATTTTTCTTATGGCCGATGCCTTTCTCACAGCGGTTACCCGAGATATAGCGCCTGCCGCCGGAGAATTCGTTGATCGTAAGCCTGCAGTTGTTTGTACAGCCACCGCATTTGGCCATTTTCGTATCGAAGGTCAGATCGCAGATCTGACGGTAGGAGAGCATCGTTGTCTGATAAGAAGGATCTTCCGCAAATCGTTCACGTGCGATGAGTGCGGCACCGAACGCGCCCATGATACCTGCAATGTCAGGCCTGATCGCTTCACAGCCTGCGATCTTTTCAAAAGAACGCAGTACGGCATCGTTGTAAAACGTACCGCCCTGCACGACGATCTGCTGTCCGAGTTCCTTCGCATCGGAGACTTTGATCACCTTAAAGAGTGCGTTCTTGATCACGGAATACGCAAGTCCTGCGGAGATATCCGCGACGGAAGCGCCTTCCTTCTGGGCCTGCTTTACTTTGGAGTTCATAAAGACCGTGCATCGCGTACCCAGATCGATCGGATGCTTTGCATAGAGTGCTTCTCTGGCAAAATCCTGCACGCTGTAGTTTAAGGATTTTGCGAAGGTCTCGATGAATGAGCCGCACCCAGAAGAGCATGCTTCGTTTAAGAGCACGCTGTCGACGGTGTGATTCTTGATCTTGATGCATTTCATGTCCTGCCCGCCGATATCAAGGATGCAGTCAACGGAAGGATTGAAATAGGCGGCCGCATGATAGTGAGAGACTGTCTCCACTTCGCCGTCGTCTAAAAGAAATGCCGCCTTCATGAGTGCTTCGCCGTATCCCGTGGAGCAGGAGCGAACGATCTTTACATCGGGAGGAAGCTTTTCGTAGATGTCTTTTAAGGCAGCAATCGCAGTTTTCAGCGGACTGCCGTTATTGTTGGAATAGAACGAGTGAAGGAGCGCGCCGTCTTCTCCGACGAGCGCGATCTTGGTTGTTGTTGATCCGGCATCGATACCGAGGTATGCGTTGCCGCGGTATGTGCCAAGAGGCGCGGAAGGAACCGTATGCTGCGCATGACGTGTGCGGAAGCGTATGTATTCTTCTTCTGTCTTAAAGAGCGGATCGAGACGTTCAACCTCGAATTCCATTTTGATCTTCTCGGAAAGCTTTGCGACCATCTCGCTCATCGTATAGTGTACATCTTCGTGATTCAGGGCAGATCCGATCGCTGCAAAAAGGTGCGAATCATCGACATCGATCACATGCTCATCGTCAAGTTTTAATGTGCGTACAAATGCCGCCTTCAGCTCTGAAAGGAAATGGAGCGGGCCGCCAAGGAACGCAACATGTCCTCTGATCGGTTTGCCGCATGCAAGACCGCTGATCGTCTGGTTTACGACAGCCTGAAAGATCGAAGCCGCAAGGTCTTCTTTGGTCGCGCCGTCATTGATGAGCGGCTGAATGTCGGATTTTGCAAAAACGCCGCATCGTGCGGCAATGGTGTACAGAGAATGATAATTTTTGGCAAATTCGTTCAGGCCCGATGCATCTGTCTGCAGAAGAGATGCCATCTGGTCGATAAAAGAGCCGGTACCGCCCGCGCAGATGCCGTTCATGCGCTGCTCAACATTGCCGTTCTCAAAATAGATGATCTTGGCATCTTCACCGCCAAGTTCGATCGCGACATCCGTTTTGGGCGCAAAAGTCTCCAGAGAGGTCGCAACAGCGATGACTTCCTGCACAAAAGGGATCTGAAGGTGATTGGCAAGCGTCAGTCCCCCCGAGCCTGTGATCATCGGATAGAGCGTGCATTCGCCGATCTGCGACTGTGCCTTTGTAAGGAGCGAAAGCAGCGTCTCTCTGATGTTGGCAAAATGTCGTTCGTAGTCCGAAAAAAGGATCCGGTTCTGTTCGTTTAAAACGGCGATCTTAACGGTCGTAGAGCCGATGTCGATGCCGAGAAAAGCATGATCTTTAGCCATTTTTTTGTATTCCTTTATCGTATTGCCCTGTACGGGCATCATAAACCCATATAATTATAAGAGAGTATACCGCCTGTAGGCAAATTAATATTTGGTAAAAAAACGTAAGGACGGAGCGGTCATTTACTTTTATTTGGGGCGATGATAAAATGAGATGATTATGCATATTTGCTCTGAGATGTGCGACGGAAGGGAAAAGGTTATGAGATTTATTGACAGGCTGGAAAAGCGCTTTGGCAGATTTGCCGTTCAGAATATTTCACTTTATCTTTTGATCTGCTATGCATTCGGTTATGCGATCGGTATGGTCAATTCGGATTTTTTACGGTATTTGTGGCTTGATCCCACAAAGGTTCTGCAAGGACAGGTATGGCGTGTGTTTACCTGGATTCTTGTTCCGCCGGAACGATTTGACCTTTTAACACTGATCATGCTGTATTTCTACTATTCGATCGGTACGACGCTGGAACGCACCTGGGGGACTTTCCGATATAATCTGTTTCTTTTTACGGGAATGCTCTTTACCGTGATCGGCAGTTTTCTGGCAATGGCATATCTGATGCTGACGCTGGGGGCCGATCTTGACACGATCGGCGCAGTCTTTGAACTGTATTCAATCGGCGCCGCGTTCAATACTTTCTATGTCAACATGTCGATATTCCTGGCGTTTGCGATGACGTTTCCGGAATCGTCCGTGCTTCTTTTCTTCATCATACCGATCAAGATGAAGGTCATGGGCATCGTGTACGGCGCGCTCCTTGCGTATCAGTTCTTTGCATCGGGAGCGGTAGGGAGGATCATTATCGTTGCGTCACTTTTAAACGTACTTATTTTCTTCCTCTTAAGTCATAACATGACGCACCTTCGTCCGAAGCAGATCAAACGACGGATGGAGTATAAGAGGGATACGCAGCCGCATGGCATTACGCGTCATAAATGCGCGATCTGCGGACGCACGGAGCTTGACGGTGATCTTTCTTTCCGCTTCTGTTCGAAATGCAACGGCAACTACGAATACTGCCAGGATCATCTGTTCACGCATGAACATGTGAGATAACGGGGAGATATGATGGAACAAAACGAAAAGCTTTTTGCAAAAATACTTGCCGACATCACAAAGGAGGCGAAAGCGGCCGGTAATGTGATATCGGAAGAACGGATCAAAGAGGCGTTTGCCTCGCTTTCTCTGAACGACGAGCAGCTTGCGATGATCAAAGACTATCTTGAGAAGAGCCGGATCTCGGTCGGCGGGGATGCGGATCCCGATGCACTGCTCGATATGGACGATATGGATTATCTCGGGACGTATCTGGCCGAGCTTGAATCGATCAGAATCGATGAAAGGATGCGCGACGGGATCATTATTTCCGCACTGGCCGGTGATCTGTCGGCAAGAAAGGATCTGCTGACACTCTTTTTGCCGTACGTTGCGGATCTTTCCAAACTGTATGCGGGTCAGGGCGTGCCTGTGGAAGATCTTGTCGGCGAAGGCAATGTCGCACTTGCCATGGGCTGTGAGATGCTTGACTGCGTGGAGAAGAGCGAAGAAGTGGAAGGCTTTCTCGGGAAGATGATCATGGATGCGATGGAGCGGTTCATCGCTGAGAACGGCCGATCCGCAGAAAAGGCGGGCAAAGTGGCCGACCGGGTCAATAAAGTCGCGGATGCGGCAAAGGAACTTGCGGAAGCGCTCCTTCGTAAAGTCACGCCGGCGGAACTTGCTGCGGAGAGCGGCATGAGCGAAGAAGAGATCAAAGAAGCGATGCTTCTTTCAGGATATAAGATTGAGGATTTGGAATCATGAACATACAGAATTGTAAAGCATATGAAATGATCAAGAGACAGAACATCCGGGATCTGAAATCGGACGGTATGCTGTTGCGTCACAAAAAGACCGGCGCGAAGGTGGTTCTTTTGTCCAATGACGATGACAATAAGGTTTTTTATATCGGTTTCCGGACACCGCCTACCGATTCGACCGGTGTGGCACACATCCTGGAGCATTCCGTTTTGTGCGGCTCCGAGCGTTTTCCGTGCAAGGATCCGTTTGTAGAGCTTGCAAAGGGATCTCTTAATACGTTCCTGAATGCGATGACGTATCCGGATAAGACCGTGTATCCCGTTGCCAGCTGTAACGACAAGGATTTTAAAAATCTGATGGATGTTTATCTTGATGCGGTCTTTCATCCCAATATCTATCATGAAGAGAACATTTTCCGTCAGGAAGGCTGGCACTACGAGCTGGACGGGCCGGAGGGCGAGCTGACATTAAACGGTGTTGTTTATAACGAGATGAAGGGTGTTTATTCTTCGCCCGATGACGTACTCGACCGCGAGATCTACGCATCGCTTTTCCCGGATACGCCTTACGGCGTGGAATCGGGCGGCGATCCCGATCATATTCCCGAGCTGACGTATCGCGATTTTCTGGATTTTCATGCACGTTACTATCATCCGTCCAATGCTTATATCTATCTCTATGGTAATGCGGACATGGAAGAGCGTCTGAACTGGCTGGATGAGCAGTATCTCTCACATTATGATGCGATCTCGATCGATTCGTCGATCGGTACGCAGGCTGCATTTGATAAAGTGCATGAGATCGTAAAGTCATATCCGGTGACAGAAGAAGAGACGACAGAAGGGAAGACCTATCTGGCATACAATAAGGTGATCGCAACAAGCCTTGACCGGGAGCTTTATGTGGCTTTCCAGGTTCTTGATTATGCGCTCTGCTCGATCCCGGGAGCTCCGGTAAAGCGTGCGTTGACGGATGCGGGGATCGGTACGGAGATCTACAGTGCTTATGATAACGGCATCAAGCAGCCTTATTTTTCCATGGTCGCAAAGAATACCGACCCCGATAAGAAGGACGCGTTTGTGCGTCTTTTGGAAGAAACGCTTCGCGGACTTTCCGAAAACGGGATCGACAGGAAAGCGATCCTCGCTGCGATCAATTATTACGAATTCAAATATCGCGAGGCGGATTTCGGTTCGTATCCGAAAGGCCTTATGTACGGGCTGCAGATCCTTGACAGCTGGCTCTATGACGAGAGTCTTCCGTTCATTCATATCGAAGCAAACGATACGTTCGCATCGCTTCGTAAAAAAGCGGAGAACGGCTATTTTGAGGAGCTTATCACAAAATATCTGCTGTCCAATCCGCACGGCAGCGTGATCACATTAAAGCCGGAACAGGGGCTTGCGGGCAGGAAAGAAAAGGCGCTCAAAGAAGCACTTGCAGAAAAGAAAGCGGCGATGCGTGAGGATGAGATCCGAAATGTCATTGAAACGGCTGCGGCGCTGACGGCCTTCCAGGAAGCGGAAGATTCGCCGGAAGATCTTGCAAAGATCCCGCTTCTTACGCGTGCGGATTTAAGGCGTGCCTGCTATCCGTTCCAAAACAGGCTTGCGTGCAGGAACGGGACGGATGTTCTTTTCCATGATATCTATACGAACGGTATCGACTACGTGACGCTGCTGTTTGACATGACCGGGGTGCCTGCGGATCTTTTCCCTTATATCGGGCTCCTGCGTGCAAGCCTTGGCATGATGGATACGGAGCACTATGCATACGGTGATCTGTTTAATGAGATCAACATTGAAACGGGCGGGATCACGATGGATACGTCCGTATACCAGTCGGTACGTGATCTCGGCGATCCGAAGCTCTACTATACTGTGCGCGTAAAGACGCTGCACGATAAGCTTCCTTGTGCATTTTCATTTATGAAAGAGATTCTTTGCCACACAGGTCTTCATGACAGGAAACGCCTTCGTGAGATCCTGTCCGAGAAGATCTCGCTGATCAAGGCAGGTTATATGAGCGCCGGCCACTCCGTTGCGGTCCTTCGCGCAAAATCTTACTATTCACTTCCGGATGCGTACAGCGAAGCGCTTCTGGGCCTTCGTCAGTTCCGCTTTATGGAAGAACTGGACCGTGATTTTGAGTCGCGTGCGGATGAAGTGATGGATGCGCTTACGAAGCTTACACATGTGATCTTCCGTGCAGAGAATCTGTTTGTCGATGTGACTGCGGATGAAAAAGATGATGCATCCTATTATGCATGTATTGACGATTTTAAGAAGGGACTGTTCTCTGATCCTGTTACGGAGGGCAGATTCATACCTGAGCTTTCCAAGAAGAATGAGGGTTTTACTTTCTCATCGCAGGTGCAGTATGTCTGCCGTGCGGGTAACTTCAGGAACAAAGGCCTTGATTATCACGGGGCACTCCGCGTGCTTCGCATCATCATGGGATATGATTATCTTTGGACCAATGTCCGTGTCAAAGGCGGTGCATACGGCTGCATGTGCAATTTTTCACCGTATGGCGACTGCTATTTTGTATCCTATCGTGATCCAAATCTGGAAAAGACGATCGATGTCTATAAGGGGGCTTCTTCTTTCGTGAAGAATTTCGATGCGGATGAGCGCGGCATGACCAAATATATCATCGGTGCGTTCAGCGAGACGGATCAACCGTTGACGCCGTCCGGAAAAGGCATCCGTTCCTTATCTGCGTTTATGACGGATGTGGATGAAGCGATGCTCCAGAAGAATCGTGATGCGATGCTCGATGCGACTCCGGAGACGATCCGGTCTCTTGCACCGTATATGGATGCATTTATGTCTGATGAATGCCTGTGCGTAGTCGGAAACGACGCACGGATCAAGGAGAACGGATCGCTCTTTGGAACGATCGCTCCGCTTTATTCGAATTAACGGAGGATTTAAAATGGTAAAGAAATGGCTGACAGCGATCTGTATGATCGTGACGGTTAGTATGATCCTGACGGGATGCGGCGGGAACGCTGACACCGCTTTGTATGAAGCGGCAGAGGAGGCAGCTGCGCCAGATGTGCCGAGAGAGAGTGCCAAAGCAACGGCGGCTTTTGCCACGGAAGATATGGCAGATCTTGCGGAAGGGACATCTGCGTCCTATGCAAACGGTGACGGCGGATCTGCACCGAGCGTTAACGAAAATGTGAAGAATACAAAAACCAAGCTGATCCGTGATATGGACCTGACGATCGAGACCAAGGAATTTGACGCGGTTATGAACAGGATTCAGGCCGATATCAAAGCACTTGGCGGATATGCGGAGAATCTTTCCGTATCCGGACAGAAGGGACGGGGCCTTCGGTATGCGAATCTGACAGCAAGGATCCCTTCGGAGAAGCTGGATGCTTTTGTGAGCGGCATTGAGCAGAACGCGAGCATTACCTATCGAAACGAATCAGTCCGCGACGTGACGCTTTCCTATGTTGACATGGATGCGCATAAGCAGTCGCTTCTTGCCGAGCGTGAGCGCCTTCTTGAACTCATGCAGTCGGCAGAGGATATGTCCGATATCATCACGATAGAAGACCGCCTCACACAGATCCGCTACGAGATCGAGAGCCTGGAATCACAGCTTCGTGCGATCGACAATGATGTGACATACAGCACCGTAACGATCTCACTTGAAGAAGTGGAGATCATGACGGAGAAAAAGGAACTGACCACCTGGGAGCGCATTTGCGAGGAGTTTTCTCTGAATCTTCGTGATACGCTTGATGACGCGAAAGAGTTGGGGATTCGTTTTATCGTCAATCTGCCCGCGATCATCTATCGCCTGATTCTTCTTGCAATCCTGGGGCTTGTCGTATATGTGATCTTCCGCTGTACCAAAGGTCTTCGCATGAAGATGGCGGAACGCAAAGAACGTCGCCGCATAAAAAAAGAAGCGAAGATGGCTGCAGAAGAGCCTGCACTTCGCACCGAAACGGCATCTGTAACACCAAATACAAACGAGGGACAAAAGCCGAATGAGTGAGCAGGAAAATCTGAAATTCAAATCCGGTTTCGCAACTATCATAGGGCGACCGAACGTCGGCAAATCAACGCTGATGAACAGGATCATCGGGCAGAAGATCGCGATCACGTCCAATAAACCGCAGACGACCCGCAACCGGATCCAGACGGTCTATACATCGGATGACTGCCAGATCGTTTTTCTCGATACGCCAGGCATCCATAAGGCAAAGAACAAGCTCGGAGATTATATGGTCGGTGTTGCAAAGCATACCGTAAATGACGCCGATGTGGTTCTCTGGCTCGTGGAGCCGACAACATTTATCGGAGCGGGGGAGAAGCAGATCATCGAACTTCTCAGGTCTTCAAAGACACCTGTAATCCTGGTGATCAATAAAGTGGATACGGTTAAGCGGGATGAGATCCTTTTGTTTATGGATACGTACCGTAAAGAGATGGATTTTGCGGAGATCGTACCCGTATCTGCGTTAAAAGGCGATAATATCAATACACTGATCGAATGCATCAGAAAATATCTGCCGTACGGACCGGCATTTTACGATGAAGATACCGTAACGGATCAGCCTGAGCGCCAGATCGTTGCGGAGCTCATCCGCGAGAAAGCACTTAAGTGTTTAAACGAAGAGATCCCGCATGGTATCGCTGTTTCGATCGAAAGCATGAAATACCGTAAGGGTATTGCCGACATTGAGGCGACGATCTTTTGCGAGAAGGATTCTCATAAGGGGATCATCATCGGCAGGCAGGGCGCGATGCTTAAAAAGATCGGTTCCATGGCAAGACGCGATATTGAGGATCTGATCGAGTGCAAAGCGAATCTGCAACTTTGGGTCAAGGTGAAGAAAGACTGGCGTGACAGTGATCTTATGCTCAAGAACTTCGGTTACAGACAGGAAGACTTGAAGGAGTAGCTTTCGGCATGCAGGATTTTATCATGGTAACCGGAATGGTCATTAAAACGATCCCGGTTGGAGAGTACGATAAAAGTGTAACGATCCTGACCAGGGAAAAGGGCAAGCTTTCGGCTTTCGCAAGAGGCGCCAGGCGCCAGAACGGGAGCTTTTCCGCAGTGGCGAATCCGTTTACGTTCGCAACGTTCAAACTGTTTCCGGGACGCAGTTCGTACAGCATCTCGGATGCCGAAGTGATCAACTATTTTGAGGGACTTCGCAGCGACTACGAGGGTGCCTATTACGGCCTTTATTTTCTGGAGATCGCAGATTATTATGCAAGAGAAAACGATGATGATGCCGAGCTTTTAAAGCTTTGCTATCAGTCACTACGGGCTCTGATGCATGAGAATTTTCCCAACAGGCTTGTACGTGCCGTCTTTGAGATCAAGGCGATGAGCATCGCGGGTGAGTTTGCTGAGTCACTCATGACGGGTATTTCGGAAGATACGGCTTATGCCGTTTCTTTTATCGTGCGGACGCCGCCCGAAAAACTCTATACATTTAAGGTGACGGAAGAGGTTCTTGCAGAACTGTCCGAAGCGGCGGACAGAGTACGCCGGCGCGTGATCGACAGACCCCTTAAAAGCCTTGATGTTCTGGACAAATTGTGTTGAATTTCAAGATTGTCTCAGATATAATGAAAAAGTTAGTTAACAAGCGACATGCAATGAAACGGGGGATTCCTATGAAACGATCCATCATATTATCCTGCATTGTAACAGCGGCGATCCTTATGGGCTGCGGCAGGTCGTTGCCTCTCATTCCGAATGACGATGCAGATGCATCTGTTGTGGAAGTCAAGAAAGACGGCTCCGTATTCTGCCATGTTGAGGGCGCATTTAAAGAATCATACTATGATAAGGATTCCCTTGAGACTTTTGTGAAGAGCGAAGTCGAAGACTATAACAGAACGCATAAGGATGCTGTGAGCGTTGAAGCCGTTTCTGTATCCAAAGAGCGCGCGTCTGTCGAGCTTTCCTTTGCGACAGCTGCCGACTATGGTGCGTTTGAAGCAAAAGAGTTCTACATGGGCACGGTGGATTCCGCCGGACAGAACGGATACCGGTTTGATGTGCCGCTTTTTGCCCCTTCCGATGCCGGCAAGGCACTGACGGGCGAGGAGCTTAAAGAGCTTGGAAGCAAAAAGGTAGTCATCTGCGAGGAGGCACTTGCACTCGTGCTTCCGGATGATGTGATCTGCATGACGGAAGGTGTTACGCTTATTGATAAATCGACTGTAACGACACCCGGCGACCGGGTATCGTATATTGTGTATAAATAAGATTTCGGAAGAGGAGAGGAAGAACGATGGAAAAAACAATGGAAAAGATCACAGCCCTCGCTAAAGCGAGAGGCTTTGTATATCCCGGCAGTGAGATCTACGGCGGCCTGGCCAATACATGGGATTACGGAAACCTCGGCGTTGAACTTAAGAACAACGTCAAGAAAGCATGGTGGCAGAAGTTCGTCCAGGAGAATCCCTACAACGTTGGCGTTGACTGTGCGATCTTAATGAATCCGCAGACATGGGTCGCATCCGGTCATCTTGGCGGATTTTCCGATCCTTTGATGGATTGCCGCGAATGCCATGAGCGTTTCCGCGCAGACAAGATCATTGAAGATTACTGCGAAGAAAATGGTATCAAACTCGAAGAATCCGTTGACGGCTGGAGTCAGGAAAAGATGAAGGATTTCATCGAAGAACATAATGTTCCCTGTCCTTCCTGCGGAAAACACAATTTTACCGATATCCGTCAGTTTAACCTGATGTTCAAGACCTTCCAGGGTGTTACGGAAGATGCCAAGAACACGGTTTATCTGCGCCCTGAGACAGCACAGGGTATTTTCGTCAACTTTAAGAATGTACAGCGTACGTCACGTAAGAAAGTGCCTTTTGGCATCTGCCAGATCGGTAAGTCTTTCCGTAACGAGATCACACCCGGCAACTTTACTTTCCGTACAAGAGAGTTTGAGCAGATGGAACTTGAGTTTTTCTGTGAGCCCGGAACGGATCTGGAGTGGTTTCAGTACTGGAGAACCTTCTGCCATGACTGGCTCATCTCTCTTGGCATGAAGGAAGAAGAACTGCGTCTTCGCGATCACGATCCCGCAGAGCTTGCATTCTACTCCAAAGCAACGACCGACTTTGAATTCTTATTCCCGTTTGGCTGGGGAGAACTTTGGGGCGTGGCGGACAGAACAGACTACGACCTGACACAGCACCAGAACACATCCGGTGAGGATATGTCTTACTTTGACGATACCAAGAACGAAAAGTACGTTCCGTACGTCATCGAGCCTTCGCTCGGTGCGGACCGCGTTGTTCTGGCATTCCTTTGTGCAGCATACGATGAAGAGAATATCGGAACGGAAGAAGCGCCCGATATCAGAACCGTGCTTCATTTCCATCCGGCTCTTGCACCGGTTAAGATCGGTGTGCTTCCGCTTTCCAAGAAACTCAATGAGGGTGCCGAGAAGATCTATACGCAGCTCTGCAAGAAGTACAACTGTGAATTTGATGACAGAGGCAATATCGGAAAGAGATACCGCAGACAGGATGAGATCGGTACGCCGTTCTGCGTTACATACGATTTCGATTCCGAAGAAGACCATTGCGTGACCGTTCGTTTTCGTGATTCCATGGAACAGGAACGTGTTGCGATCGATCAGCTGGAAACCTACTTCGCTGATAAGTTTACATTTTAAGTTTTAGGAGAATCCAATGAAAAAGTTTACCTCTACAGAACTTCGAAATACCTGGATCAAATTCTATGAAGAGCGCGGTCATGTGAATGTCGGGGCTGTTTCCCTTGTATCGGACGGCTCGACGGGTGTGCTTTTCAACGTGGCCGGCATGCAGCCTTTGATGCCTTATCTTCTCGGTCAGAAACATCCGCTCGGCACCAGACTCTGCAACGTACAGGGCTGTGTACGTACGAACGATATCGATTCAGTCGGTGACAAGAGCCATGTGACATTCTTTGAGATGATGGGCAGCTGGAGCCTTGGCGACTATTTTAAGGAAGAACGCTGCAAATGGAGCTTTGAACTGCTGACACAGGTTTTCGGATTTGATGCAGATCATCTTGCGGCAACCGTTTTCGAAGGTGATGAGAATGCGCCTCGCGATGAAGAAGGCGCAAGGTTCCGTATCGCTTCGGGATTCAAAAAAGAGAATATTTACTATCTGCCGGCAGAAGACAATTGGTGGGGATTGGAATACGGACCCTGCGGCCCCGATTCCGAGATGTTCTACATTGCTGACGTGCCGGATTGCGGTCCGGATTGCGGCCCCGGATGCCACTGCGGCAAATATACAGAACTTGGCAACGACGTCTTCATGCAGTATGAGAAGCATAAGGACGGTCACCTGACGCCGCTTAAACAGAAGAACGTTGATACCGGCTGGGGTCTGGAGCGTAACCTCGCTTTCTTAAACGGCATTACGGACGTTTACATGACTGACCTCTTTGCGCCGATTATTGCGTATATCGAGAAGGCTTCCGGACAGAAATACGAAGCTGACGAGAAGATGACGCGTTCCATGCGCATCCTTGCAGATCATCTTCGTACATCCGTGATGCTGATCGGTGATGAAGCGAAGCTTCTTCCCTCTAATGTCGGCGCCGGCTATGTTCTTCGCCGTCTGATCCGCCGCGCGGTAAGGCACGGCAGAACGCTCGGCCTAAAGATGGATGATCTTCTGAAGATCGCAGATATGTATATTAACGATATCTATGCGGAGAGCTATCCGCTTCTTAAGAAGAACCATGATTTCGTTGTCAGCGAATTAAAGAAAGAGATCGTTCGCTTCGAGTCCACGCTCGAGAACGGTATGAAAGAGTTTAAAAAGATCCTCGATCGTAAGAAGGCTTCTTCCGAGAAGACGATCGATGGCAAGACGGCATTCTATCTTTATGATACGTTCGGCTTCCCGATCGAACTGACAGTCGAGATGGCGGGCGAAGAGGGCCTTTCCGTTGATGAGAGCGGCTTTGCACAGGCGATGGAAGAGCAGAAGCAGAAAGCACGTGATAATGCGAATTTCTCCCAGAAACTGACGGCCGGTGCGGGCGCGTTTGATTCTTTGGATGAGTCTGTTACGAGTGAGTTTATCGGATATGATCATATCTCTTCAGAAGAGAAGATCGCAGCACTTGCAAACGAAACAGAGATGGTTGACAGCCTTTCCGAAGGCGCAAGCGGTACAATCGTAACCCCTCACACTCCTTTCTACGCAACGATGGGTGGACAGAAGGGTGACCGTGGCATGATCGTGACAAAAGACGGTAAGTTTGAGGTCGCTGAGACCGTTAAGCTTTCCGGCAACAGGATCGGTCATGTCGGCAAGGTCGTTGAAGGCACGATCCACGTGGATGATACGGCAACTCTGACGGTTGACGCTGCCGAGAGAAGTGCAACGTGCAGAAATCATACCGCTACGCACCTTCTTCAGGCGGCTCTTCAGGAAGTGCTCGGCGATCACGTTGAACAGCAGGGATCCTATCAGGACGAAGACAGAACACGTTTTGACTTCAGTCACGGTCAGGCTGTCACAGCAAAAGAACTGGAAAGAGTCGAAGCGATCGTGAATGAGAAGATCGCCCAAAATCTGGCTGTTACGACAGAAGTCATGAGCATCGATGATGCAAAGAAGAGCGGCGCGATGGCACTGTTTGGTGAAAAGTACGGAGAGAGCGTACGAGTTGTTTCTGTGGGTGATTTCTCAAAAGAGCTTTGCGGCGGTACGCATGTTAAAGCGACCGGCGATATCCGTAACTTTAAGATCCTGTCTGAATCAGGCGTTGCGGCCGGCGTACGAAGGATCGAAGCACTGACCGGCGATCATGTGACGACATACTATAAGGCGCAGGAAGAGACGCTGCTTGAGGCGGCAGCTGCGGCCAAGGTAACCGTAAATGAGCTTGTTTCCAAGATCAAAGCAATGCAGGCTGAGATCAAGGCACTGCAGTCCGAGAATGAATCATTAAAGAGCGCAGCTGCAAAAGAGGCTCTCGGAGATGTTATGGATCGCGTACAGGAAGTAAAAGGCGTGAAGCTTCTTGCTGCCAAGGTACCGGATGTTGATATGAACGGACTTCGTGATCTGGGCGATTCTCTGAAAGAGAAGCTTGGCGAAGGCGTTGTGGTCCTTCTTTCCGCACATGAAGGCAAAGTCAGCATCGTTGCTATGGCAACAGACGGAGCCCAGAAAGCCGGTGCGCATGCGGGCAATCTGATCAAAGGGATCGCTGCGCTTGTCGGCGGCGGTGGCGGCGGCAGACCCAATATGGCGCAGGCCGGCGGTAAGAATCCTGCCGGAATCGATGATGCGATCGCAAAGGCTGCGGAAGTACTGGCGGAACAATTGTAAAAAAAGAGTTGACGCAGAAAAGAAATCTGATATAATAGTTTATGGTGCATGAGAGTGTACATAAAAACCCAATCAGTCGTAACATACGCAGGGACTGAAGGGAGGTTAGGTTAGGTTTTATGTCGAACATCATCGTCAAAGAGAATGAGACTTTAGATAGCGCATTACGTCGATTCAAGAGAAGCTGTGCGAAAGCCGGCATCCAGCAGGAGATCCGTAAGAGAGAGCACTACGAAAAGCCTAGTGTAAAGCGTAAAAAGAAATCTGAAGCCGCTAGAAAACGTAAATATAACTAAAATGTTATGAGAAGTCCCCGACTATACGGTCGGGGATTTTTTTGTGCCCGCATTTAATTAATAAGAAATGAATAAATTTCATGTAATATATCAAAAAATCTGTGACCTAGTTCCTATATTACACGATTCTGTGCTAATGAACGCATTGAACGGCAAAATAGGCAGAAAACGTTTAATTATTAGGCATATAACTCCGAGAAAGCCGACTTTTAATATTAACTATTGAAATAATTCTAGTGGAATTTTTGAAAAAAATGTGTTATTCTCTAAAGTATCTGTAAAAGGTGTGATGGGGCCTTTACATGATGATGGGAATAGGGGGTTTAGAGATGAAGTTAACAGGTAAAATCATGACGCTTGTTGTGCTGCCGATCGTTCTTTTCGGCGCGATCGTTTTTGCAACCTGCGCGATCAAGATCACGGACATGACCAATGAGATCATCAAAAACGATCTTCATGCATCTGCGCTTTCCGGGCGTTCCATGATCTGCAATTCCGGCGGACAGCTGGATGCATTCCGCATCGATGGCGCCGGCAACATGTACAATGGTGAAAAGAACCTCACCATGAATGTAGGAAATGCGGACGCGATCAAAAAGGCATCCGGCATTGACACGACGATCTATTACGGCGATACGAGAAGAATGTCTACGATCAAGAATCCGAACGGCAGGCTCGGCCGTGAAGTCGGCTCACAGGCGACAGGCATTGTTCTTGAAAAAGTATTGGGCAATGGAGAAGAGTATTTCTCTCAGAATATTGACATCAACGGTGTAAAGTACTATGGCTACTATCTGCCTCTTTATAACAGCCTTGCAAAAGACAAGCCGATCGGCATGTTTTTCTCCGGCAAGGCCAGTGCGACCGTACAGCATGATCTCTATGTGATCCTTGGTACGATCCTGGGCGTGACGCTCGTTTTGATCGTGATCGCGATCGCCGCAGCGCTTTTCTGCATCAGAAGGATCAGCAAGCGCATTGCATACGGTGTTAAAGTTGTTGAGCAGGTATCCGAAGGCCGTCTTGGCATCGAACTGGATCATAAGATGATCAATTCTCACGATGAGATCGGGGATATCCTTCGCGCGATCAGCAGATTGAAAGACAGTCTGTACGGTATTGTGGATGATATTTTAAAACTCAGCGGCCGTGTAAAGGAAGCTTCCAACACGATGCAGTCTCAGGCGGATCGTTCCGCTAAGCATATCGCTCAGGTTGATAATGCGGTTACCGGTATTGCAGACGGTGCGACGGCGCAGGCTGAAGAGACACAGAATACAACTGACAATGTTGTGCGCATGGGTGATATGCTCGAAAAGAACAATGCCGAAGTGACATCGCTTAATGAAAATGCACAGCATATGACCAAGACCAGCAACGAAGCGATCGATACATTGAATGAGCTTGAAAGCATCAACGAGAAAACACGTCGTGCGGTTGAAGTGATCGCAGAACAGACCAATACGACGAATGATTCGTCCTTAAAGATCCGTGAGGCGATCAATCTGATCACCGATATTGCCGAAGAAACGAACCTTCTTTCGCTCAATGCTTCTATTGAAGCGGCAAGAGCGGGTGAACAGGGTCGCGGATTTGCGGTTGTTGCAGGACAGATCCAGAAGCTTGCTGAACAGTCCAACGAATCGGCACATAAGATCGAAGATATCGTTGCTTCTCTGATCGAAGACTCTCACAAGGCTGTCGATACAATGGAAGAGGTAAAGAAGATCATTGATGAGCAGAGTGGTATGGTTACAAAGACCAGTGAGATGTTCGACGAACTGAAAGCCGGCATCGATCATTCCGTTTCCGGTGTAAACGTGATCGCAGACAGCACACAGGTGATCGAGTCCGCAAGAACAAATGTTGTAGAGGCGGTTCAGAACCTGACTTCCATTGCCGAGGAGAATGCGGCGAGCACGCAGGAAACGGCAGCGGCTGTATCCGAGATCTCCGAGATCGTTCAGAGTATGGCAAGTGATTCCGAGAAGCTCCGTCAGATATCCGTGGAGCTTGAAGGAAAGATCGAATTCTTCAAATTACAGGAAGATGTTGAAGCGCCGGAAGGGGATTCGGCAGAAGGATCTGTCGAGGAGTCACCTGCTGCGGCAGAAGAGGAGACATCCGAAGAATAAGTGTTTTCCGATACAGAGCATCCCATGCGGGGGTGCTCTGTTTTTGCATATTGCGCTTTTTTGTGTGATGTTTGAAAAATGGACGAACGTCCGCGAGCGAAGATTGTTTGAATTGTAAGATTTGTGGAATATTCTTGGGAAGTTTCTTGTAAAAAATTGACATTTTTGTCTCTTCGTGTTAAATTAACTTGAAGAGGCATTTTTGAATGCCCTGAAATAGGGGGGTGCCGATGAAACCGGTTAGACTTAGACAGATGGAACAATATATCGTGGAACGCGATTTTGTCTCGCTTGATGAGCTTTGCGAGCACTTTCACGTATCCAAGAACACCGTTCGTACCGATGTGAACGAACTGGCGGAGCGAGGTATTGTTGAGAAGAAATACGGCGGTGTGGAAGCACTTGCTTTGAATAAAAAACTGAGCTCTTTTTCCGAGAGACAGGTTAAGAACATCGACAGCAAGAACAGGATCGGCAAGTGCGCGGCTGCTCTTTTGAATGAGGGTGACATCATTTACATCGATTCCGGTACGACAACGGCATGTCTGTTCGCGCAGGGGATCGAACTGCCGGCGGGTATTACCGTAATCACCAACAACCTGATGGTCGTAGAGCAGTACGAGAAGTACCCGAACATTGACTTTATCATGCTGCCCGGCAAGCTTAACCCGAAAACAAAGTCATTTTCGAGTCTTGAGACACTTGAGACGATGCGCAAATATAATATCAGTAAATCATTTCTCGCTGTAACCGGGATTTCCGCAGCAGGCGGCTTATCCAATTCAACGCCTTTGGAGGCCAAGGTGAAAGAGATTGCCGTAAAGGCCAGTGAGACTGTGATTCTGATGGCAGATGCATCAAAGGCAGATAAGCCGGCAATGATCAATTTTGCCAACCTTGACGATGTGGATGTCTGGGTGACGGATGAAGCAACGGATGAGCTTGTGCGGCTTTGTACGGAGCATAACGTAGAGCTTCGCGAGGCTTAGAGAAGATGATATTACTGTCGTGAAAAGGGAGGATGCAAAGCATGAATGATTCAAAAATAACGATTTTGGGTCTGGGAGCGGTAAGCAGATCATTGATAAATCTGCTGATTCGAGAAAAGGCTTTCTCGTTTGACGATATCCGGGTTGCGGATATGAGCGAGGAAGCTTATTCATATTTCAGCAGCATTGGCGGAAAAAAAGAAAACTTTATAAACGTGCGTTTTGACAGTAAAAACTATCTGGATATATTTGCAGATATGAAAAAAGGTGATTTTCTGGTACGACTTGCTGACGGATTCGATGACACGTTTTTGGCAAAAGAGTGCATGGAAAGAGGCATTCATTTCATAAGCACCAGTGACGACACGTTTCGAGATATCCCTTTCACCGAGCCGTTTCGCTACAGGACACACTTTTACCGGTACAAGGAACTGATGGAACAGTCTAAGGGATGTGCCACCTCCGTGCTTCAGTTCGGGATGAATCCCGGACTGATTAGTATATTAACCAAAAAAGCGCTTATTGATATCGTTGAAAATGACGAGGGCAGTTATGTGACACAAAACAGGGACAGACTCAGGCAGCTTATTGATGCAGGCGACTTTCCTCTGCTTGCAAAGGAGCTTAAGGTGACATCCTTTGTTGTGTCAGATCTGGATTCCACGCAGGCAGATATTACAGAAGACGAGAATACACTATACAATACATGGAATGTTGACGATTTTTTTGATGAAATGAATGACAGGTCGATACTGAAGGTCGGTAGCCTTGTATCCCTCGAGGAGCATCTGAAGAGATTGGGTGTTTTACCGGAACAGGTATACTATTATAACAGATATGACGGAACCCTTGTGCTTGATGTGGTCGGAAAGGATCTGAAGACAGAAGCTTACGCATGCAGCGGAACATTTGCCGGTTGCGTGGATGCGCATGAAGAGATTTTCTCAATCCATGATTATTATACGATTAGGGATAGTAAGGACGAGGTAGATTATGCGCCTTCGGTTATGTTTGTATATCGCTCAAGCGACCTTGCGATGAACTCTGTCTATCGTGCAGATGTCGACTTGTACAATATGGGCAAATATCAGACCATGATTATCACAAATGACAGGATGACTGCAGGCACAGAAGCGGTGGGAGCAATAGCAGAAGGAAAGAATTTTTCTTCCGTATATGTTGGCATAGCGCCCGATTACAATAAGGACGGGTTAGAGACACCATCCATTTTGGAAGTGTCGGCCTCAGTGTATGCTGCAATTCTTTACATATACAAGCATCCATGCGAAGGGATAATGCTTCCCGAGTACCTGGATGTCAGCGAGATCCTTTCGCATACAGAACGGTTTCTTCCTGTTATTTCAAAAAGAATCTGACATGCTTTTATTTAAGAGAGGGATTGTAAATGAGATACATGGAAGGTGTAATGGATTGGGTCAGGACCAATCCGGATAAGACTGTTTTATTCGATACGGAAGCAGACAAGGCGATGTCATACGGCGAGCTTGACAGATTGACATCAGGTATTTATGCCTACCTGGCTGACAGGGGATCGGCAGGGAAGCTTTTGTCATGATAGATCTTCCGCGCGGGATCAATGTTGCGGTGGCAGCCATCGGCGTATGGAGAGCAGGAGCCGCTTATGTTATCGTGGAGGAGGGGACTCCCGCTTCGAGAAAGGATTATATATATCAGGATTGCGGATGCCGCCTTCTTATCGATCAGGAGACATATGCGCAGATGCTGAATACGCCTGGAAAAGAGGGATACGAAAAAACGGAGCTGCACGACGCGGCATATACCATATACACCTCAGGTACAACAGGGGATCCCAAAGGCGTGGTCCATGAATACGGTACCTTAGAGGAGAATCTCGCTCATTTTAAGCATGACGGGAAATACCTCATGAATGAGAATGACACATTTCTGCTGGTCACACCTCTTTCGTTTGTTGCGGGTGCGATCGTTATTAATCTTATGCCATATCTTGGTGTCACGCTGATTATCGCACCTTTTTCTGTTGCAAAAAACCCTGCAAAACTCCTTGATTGTATGTCAAAATACAAGGTAACCGCTACGTTTTTCACACCGTCCTATCTAAAGCTCAATCCTGTGTTTCATTCGGAACTTCGGACGCTGATCATCTCCAGTGAACCCTTGGAAAATGTCTACAGAGATGACGTGGCTATCTATAATACATACGCACAGTCAGAGACCGGTTATCTGGCGACTGTTTTTAAAACGGACAAGGCCTATGACAGAACACCTGTCGGCGTACCCCAGTGTCCGGGCCGTGAGATCCTGATTCTGGATGAAGACGGCAATAAAGTATCAACCGGAGAGGCAGGCGAGATATGCTTCCAAAATCCTTACTTCAGAGGGTATATGAATCTTCCGGAGGAAAATGAAAAAGTTTTTCGCGGAGGCATCTATCACTCGGGTGACCTTGGAAAGCAGCTCCCGGATGGCAACTTTATGATTCTCGGGCGCAGCGACGATATGATCAAGGTGAACGGAAACAGGGTGGAAATCGGTGAGATCGAAAAGGTCATGAAAGAAACGCTCGGCTTGTCATGGGCAGCTGTTAAAGCTTTTAAAGATGATGACAGGATATCCATCTGCGGTTATTACACTGACGATATTGTATTTAACACCCTGGAAACAAAACGGGCAATCAACAAAAAACTTCCTTACTACATGGTTCCCACGCATTTTATAAAGCTTGACAGAATTCCGCTTAATGAAAACGGAAAGCTTAGCCGCAAGGATCTCCCGAAGCCTGACTTAAACGTAAGATCAGCGCTGTATGCAAAGCCGGAGAATGAGATTGAAGAGTGTATCTGTAAAGCAGCGGAGTCGGTTCTTGGCATTGAAAGAATAGGTGCTTTGGATGATCTGTATGAGCTTGGATTAGACTCGCTAAGCTCCATAAAACTCATAGTAGAAGCCGACCTTGACGGACTTACGGTTGGGATGTTATTTAGCGGATTTACGCCAAGGGATACCGCAAAAATATATCTGGAGGAATACCGGGAGAAAGGAGCGGCGGATATCAAGCTGCTTAGGGGTTATACCTCCAAGGAGGAAAAATATGCAATGTTTAAGAAGCAGGAGGAAATCGCCAGAAAAAAAGAGCATCCGCTGCTTAGTGAACAGTTAGCCGCCTTAGACTGGCAGCTTGCCGGACCGCACACCACCATGAACAATTATCCCTTTTTTTTCAGGTTCGGTAATGATGTGGACCTGACGCGCCTTGCGGCTGCTGTCGAAAACGTTCTGAAAGCGCATGGTGTTTTTTCGACCATTCTGTCGTTTAACGAGGATGGGGATATCGTTCAGAAGTATGATCCAAACACGGACAAGAAAGTGGTTATCGAGAAGATATCGGAAGCAGAGCTTGTAAATCTCCGTGAGCATCTGGTCAGATATTATAAGCTTATCGGAAGCCCTCTTTTCCGAGCTAAAATATACGAAACGGAAGCAGGAGGGTATCTGTTCATAGATATCCATCACCTTATAGGTGACGGTACATCCATACCGATTTTGTTAAGGGATATTTCCGACAGCTACGAGGGGGAGTCGCTTGAAGAGGATTTCTACTTTGCCAATCTCACGAGGCTTGAGGAGAAAACCCATACAGATATTTATGCAAAGGCCAAGGAATACTATACAGCCAGAGAGAACGAGCACGAATGGTCGCGTTATCCCAGATTAGACGGATCTGTTGCTGTTAAGGGTGTTAAATTTATGTCATTTCTGCTGCCCGTGAAAGCGCAATGGAAACGAACATCATAGGAATGCTGATGAGGTGTATTACCTGTTATATTGACCTGAAGGAAGGAATGACGATAGGAGATTTCCTTAAGGAGGTCAGGAAAGAGATAGCGCTTAGTCTTTCCTACAGTTGTTATCCCCATACTAATATGCTCCCGGAGCCTAACATGTCTTTTTGTGTTATCTACCAGAAGGAGTATGCCGATGGAGGAGATACCGATACCTTACTTGGGCAGAAACTCGTGGAACTTCCCAAACATTCCGATTCCAACGAATCGCTGATTGATATGGAGATCTATGAAGCGGAAGAGGGGACTGAGATTGTGCTCACTTATATTCCGTCCTGTTATACAGATGAAAGCATGAACCGATTCCGCCGCATGATCATGAAATCCGCAGCTTTGCTGGTTCGGTATGCTGAGGAACCGGAATATGAGCTTGACCGGCTTTTGTCCATCATAAAGGATGACAATCCGGGAAGCTCTATCTCGTAGCAGCTTACCGGAGCAAAGCGGATGTAAGCCCTCCCTTTGAGCGGAGCTGTTTCAATTCAATGTCTGTTGAAACAGCTCTAGAGGGGGGCTTTTCGTTGTTTTTTTGACGTGGATTCGCTATACTGTATCTGAATGAAAGTCTTATTTTCACTGTGAGGAGGGATTCTTATTTTAGGTGTTGTAATAGCCGATGATGAGAAAAAGATCTGTCGACTGATCGAGTATCTGATCGATTGGGAGAACATGGGCGTGGAGCTTTTGGGCGTCGCATATGACGGCATATCTGCGTTTAAACTTGTGCAGGAAAAGCACCCGGACATCCTTCTTACAGATATCCGTATGCCGGGCGCGACCGGCCTTGAACTGATCGAGAGTGCAAAGAAGCTCAATCCGAATCTGAAATGCATCATTATCAGCGGATACAAGGATTTTGAGTATGCGCAGCAGGGCCTGCGTTTTGGCGTAAAAGATTATTTGCTTAAACCGATCAACCAGGACGAACTTCTGCGATCGATCTCACATATCGTCGACGAGGCAAAAGAGAATCGAACCACCCTTGACAAGCAGGTGGAGCTGGAAAGCAAGATCAAAGATTTCTCGCAGGAGACCCGAAGGACATTCTTAAAGACTGTTCTCGGACAGAAACAGGGGACGGATCCTGCCAAGATCGTGCAGCTGACGTCCGATCTGTTCCGGCGTGAAGATGGCATTCTTCGTGGGACGGCACGTTTTATTCTTGTACGCCCCGATACCGGCTATGTGGATTATACGATCGATTCGTTTGATATGCTGCTCGATAAGACGACGGAGATGGTTAAAACCGATTTTGCCGTGCCCGGAACAGAACTGCTTGCGGAGGTTTCGCGGGATGGCATCGGCGTATTGATCTGCGGCGATGATATACCGCGCACACAGCTTTTAAAGTCGGCCAATCGCATACGTGAGAAAGTACTCGGACTTCGTGATCTTTTCAGAGGAGCGACCGTGACGACAGTGATCTGCCCTGCTGCAACAAGCGCGGAAGAGCTGATCTATAATATCTGCAATGCGCGTCTTTCGATGGAAGACCGCATTCTGTTCGAGCCTGACAGGATCGTGGAACTGCAAAAGACTTCTCTTGATGCACTTAGAAGCAATGCGGCGGTCAAAAATGAGATCAATCGTTATCTGGAAGATGTCGAGGAGAACGTGCGTCTGGAATCGCTTTCGCAGTTTTTGCGGGAAGCGCGGGAACGGATCCTTTCCATGGATCATATTACCGGCGCTGCGATCAGAGAGTGCACGATGAGTTTACTGTCGTTTATCTTAAAACGTCTTGGTACAATGGATGGGACGTTGGAGAAGGAAGAAGTGACGGAATCCTTTACAGTTCTTTATGATCACTGCGGCAGTGCGGAAGATGCTTTTATCCTTCTTGATAAAACGGTGTGTGATATTCGCGATGCGGTATTTGAGAACCTGAAGAATCGTGAGATCAGACCGATCAAATTTGCAAAGAAGTATATCGAAGAAAACAAAGGTATGAACATCAGCCTCGAAGATCTGGCCGATCAGGTTGGTTTCAGCTATAACTATTTTTCTTCGCTTTTCAAGAAAGAGACCGGTAAGACGGTGACGGAATACATTCAGCAGGTGCGTATTGAGGCGGCCAAGAAACTTCTTCTCGAAAAAGAAAAGAAGATCCCCGAGATCGCGGCGCTTGTCGGTTATAACGACGTCAAATTTTTCACAAAGCAGTTCAAAAAAACGGTCGGCGTATCGCCGGGAGAATTTCAGAAACTGTTCTATGAGAAGTAGGGGACCTTTCCATGAAACCGAGAAAACTGATCGTTACATTCAAATATCTTGTGGTCGCTCTTGGCGTATGGCTTGCGGCCGCATGTATCCTTACTTTTTTTCTGATCACAAACTATTCAAGTGACCATGTTACGGAGTATATGGTCACATTTATTCTGATGCTTGCGTTTTTGATCGCGATCATTTATGCGATGAGAGAGAAGATCGAAGCGCCGATCATCCGTTTTGGCAGAAAGCTGTCTCTTTTTAATGAAGGTATTGTGTTCAACGAACTGTTTGATGATATGGCAGATCTGTCCGATGTATCGGAGGAGACGGCAGGTAAGCTCAAAGAACTTCTCGATAAGGACAGGATGATCGAAAATGCCAAGCAGCAGGCACGGTACCTTGCTCTTCAGAATCAGATCAATCCGCATTTTCTGTACAATGTCCTAGAGTCCATTCGTTCGGATGCCCTGATGGCCGGTGCGCCCGAGATCGGTAAGATCGCGGAGGCACTTGCCGTCTATTTTCGCTACACAACTTCCAAAATGGAAAATCTAAGCACACTTCAGGAAGAACTTGGTAATGTCGAGACGTATTTTCTGATCCAGAAATACCGATTTGAGGACAAGATCGCGCTCGATATCCGTTATGATACGGAAGATCGTGACGTATTAAAGATCCAGATCCCGAAACTGACGCTTCAGCCGATCGTGGAGAACGCGATCAAGCATGGTCTGGAGCCGCAGGTGGAAGGCGGCAGTGTAACGATCTCGGTTGAGCATACGGACAGAAATGTTTTTATTTCCGTCAGCGACAACGGCGTCGGCATCGATGAAGAGCGTCTGGCACCGCTGAATGAGAAGCTTGAGAAAATGTACATGGGCGATGAGTCTTTAAATGAATCCGGAAAAGGCGGCATCGCGCTGATCAATGTTAATTCCAGAATCCGTCTTCTTATGGGAGAGGAGTACGGTATCCATATTTTCAGTACGGCAGGACTTGGAACTGAGGTTCGCATCACACTCCCGTATATGATGGATGAGGGCGTGGTATGAAGAACGAGATCCTTCGTTTTGAAAACGTGCACTGCATGATGGAGAGAAGGCAGTGCATCAATGGACTGTTCCTGGACCTGTTTGACGCTGAGATCTGCGGTATCATGGTCGATAATATCCGGGAGAGAGAGTATATTCTGCAGCTTTTGCGCGGGGAACTGTCTCCATATTATGGCTGGATGTATTATGACGGCAATAAAGTCACGTCAAAGCGTGCGCTTGACCTGATGGCATCCAAGATCGCATTTATCAATGCAAGCGAGGCGATCTACGGACATCTCTCCGTGGAGGAGAACATCTATGTTGCCAGACGTAACGTTGAGTGGTATGAGCCTGTTAACAGGCTTTGCAGGGATGCACAGGAAAAGCTGGACGACTTATCGCTTTCGCTCAAATGCGATAAGAAGGGATATCTTCTTGGCGCCGGAGAAGCAAAACAGGTAGAACTTCTGCGCGCGTTTGAATCAGGCTGCCGCATCGCGGTGATCTCGGAGATCGAGCAGGTCGTTACGGATGTACAGCTTGAGAGCTTTTTTGAACTGGTCGAGACGCTTCGCGGGAGAGGTATGTCCTTTCTGTATTTCTCTACAAGTACGTCAAGACTGTTTCGCTATGCCGACAGGATCACCGTAGTCAAAAAAGGGCGTACGGTCGGCTTTGTGGATCGTGAGAATTTTGCGAGATCTTCACTTTACATGCGTTTGTACGGCAAGATGGCCGGGATCTCGGAAGATGCTTCTGCACGCAGTCTTACGCCGGCGGCCGACGGACACGATGTACTTCGTTTTGTCCGCATGAAGATAAACGGCCTTCCGCCGATCGACCTTTCGCTTAAGGCAGGCGAGCTCTTAAATGTTTTCGATGCGGATTATGCGAATTTTCATAATCTGGTAGAAGTTCTTGAGGGTGAGCACCTTCCGGAGAACGGTCATTTTCTCTTAAAAGGTGTCCGCTATTCTTCCGGGAACATGGAACATGCGATCAGACAGGGGATCGGATTCATTGAAGGAAAATCAATGGAACGAATGCTATTTATGGATCTGTCCGTTCTCGATAACCTTGTTATCATGCTTTGCTGCAAGAAACACAAGATCTTCAGTCGTAAAAAATACAGACGTCTTGTTCTTAACTTCTACGGCGATGTCTTTACAAGAGAAGAACTTGACCATAAGGTATATGAAGTCAGTGACGAGTGCAAATTAAAGCTTATCTTTTACAAGTGGATCCTTGTAAAACCGACCGTACTTGTCTGCGTTCGCCCCTTTGCATCGGTTGATTACCACATGAGGCAGCTGACAGCCGATCTTCTTCGAAAGGCGGCCGAAGAGGGGATCGCGGTCATCATTTTTTCTAATCAGTTTGATGAGTCACATACGATGAAAGGCAAGTGCCTGACGATTCGTAACAGCGAGATCTCGATCGAAGAGTGACCGTTCAAAAAGATACCAAGATGACGGCCAAAATTGATAAAAAAATGACATTTCTAGTTAAAACTGCCTAAAAGAACGTGAAGTTTTTTGGGCAGTTTTGTGATTCTTTTGCGTATTTCGTAAAATAATCCCCCCTAAATCATAAAATAGACCATTGTTGTTTGTTCATAATTTATTTATAATTTGTTCATCGGGCAGGGGCTATTGCGCCTGTCTGAAGACACTATTTAACCAAGAAGGGAGAAAAGAAAAAGATGAAAAGAAAAGTTTTATCAGTATTGTTAGCAGCTTCTATGGTGCTCGCAATGACAGCATGTGGTGCTAAAGAAGAAGCACCTGCTGAAGCTCCTGCAGCTGAAGCAGCTGCACCCGCACCCGCAGCTGAAGCTGAAGCTCCTGCAGCAGACGCAGCAGCTCCTGCAGCTGAAGGCACAAAGAAGGTTGGTGTTATCCTTAAGACTCTTTCCAGCGAGTACTGGGGATACGTTGCAGCTGGTGTTAACGCAGCAGCAGCAGACCTTGGCGTTGAAGTAGACCTTCAGGGTCCCGCTAACGAGCAGGCTTATGACGAGCAGAACAACCAGATCGAGACAATGCTGACAGCCGGCGTTGACGCTTTCGTTATCGCTCCTCTTCAGAGTGATTCCGTTGCATCCGTAATCGGTTCTCAGAACATCCCGATCCTTACAGTTGATACAGATGCTGATATCCCGGGCAAGGTTGCATTCGTTGGTACAGGTAACGAGAACGCAGCTTACGAAGGCGGTAAGTTCGCAGCTTCCAAAGCAGGCGCTGACGCTAAGGCTGCTATCATCGCCGGTGACCAGGGTAACTCCACATCCGACGCTCGTGAAGCTGGCTACAAGAAAGCTCTTGAAGAAGCTGGTATCGAAGTAGTTGCTACAGACTATGCTCAGTCTCAGTCTGATAAGGCTGCATCCATCATGGAGAACATGCTTCAGGCTAACCCGGATATTACAATCGTATGCTGCCACAATGATGATACAGCAGTTGCAGCAGCTAAGGTTTGCAAAGAAGCTAACCGTTCCGACGTTCTTGTAGTTGGTTTCGACGGCTGCCAGTCCGGCGTTAAGGCTGTTCTTGCAGGCGACATGACAGCTACATGTGCTCAGAGCGCATATGGCATGGGCTACAAGTGTGTAGAAGCAGCTGTTAAAGCGATCAACGGTGAGTCCGTAGAATCTTTCGTAGATACAGGATGTACAGTTGTAAACTCTGACAACGCTCAGAAATACCTTGACGAGCTGATCAGCTACGTTGGTGAGCAGTAAGAATCAGTAAATTAGTATTTACTAATGCCTATTATTACCTCCTGTTTCGCAAGAGACAGGAGGTAATATAAAGAAAGGCAAAAAAAGAATGGGAGGTTTGCTGACATAATGAGTGAATATATCGTTGAACTCAAAAATGTAACGAAACGTTTCCCTGGTGTTGTGGCAATGCGTAATATGTCCCTTCAGATCAAACCCGGAGAGATCCACGGTCTGATCGGTGAAAATGGTGCCGGTAAGTCAACTTTGATTAAAGTCTTAACAGGTGTTCATATTCCTGAAGAAGGCGAGATTTACGTGGACGGAAAGAAAGTTTCTTTCAAGAGCCCGAACGAAGCAACAGCAGAAGGAATCGCGTGTGTATATCAGGAATTAAACATTGTAAAGTTACTTTCCGTAACAGACAATGTTTTCATTAACAAAACCATTAAGAAAAAAGGCAGCATCTTACTTGACTATCCCACAATGCACGAGAAGGCACACGAAGTTATGCTTTCCCTTGGCCAGGATATTGACGTCAAGAAAGAATGCGGTACTTACGGTATGGGCGTTCAGCAGATGGTTGAGATCGCAAAGGCAGTACTTGTTGATGCGAAGCTGATCATCATGGATGAGCCTACATCTTCCCTTGGTGAGAAGGAAGTTGAACAGCTTATGAAGACTGTTCGTGCCCTGAAGGAAAAGGGTATTGCAATCCTTTTTGTATCTCACAAATTGGAAGAGCTCTTTGAACTTTGTGATCGCGTTACGGTTATGCGTGACGGTGAGCACATTATGACCAAGAATATTGAGGAACTGGACAATGATTCCCTGATCAACGCAATGGTTGGTCGTACGCTTGACAATCAGTTCCCTAAGATCGAGACAACTCGCGGTACAGAGGCACTTCGCGTAGAGCATTTGGATTCTGTCGGAGTTCTGCGTGATGTAAGCTTTACCGCTTATCACGGTGAGATCCTTGCATTTGCCGGCCTTGTCGGCGCAGGTCGTACCGAGACAATGCGCGCGATCTTTGGTGCTGATCCGATCGATGGCGGGGATATCTATATAAACGGCGAGAAGGTTCACATTACTTCTCCCAAGCAGGCAATCGCACATAATATTGCATTCCTTACAGAGGACAGAAAAGGGCAGGGTCTTGTCCTGTCTCAGTCCGTTAAAGTGAACCTTATCTTAAGCTCCATGAAGTCCTTTAAGAGTGGCCTTTTCCTGAGCGATAAGAAAATGTTTGATACAGCAAAGGCAAACATCGCCGATCTGAAGATCAAGACTCCTACGGAAGAAGAAGTGGTAGGTCAGCTTTCCGGCGGTAACCAGCAGAAAGTCGTTATCGGTAAGTGGATCAACACAGACGCGGATATCTACATCTTTGATGAGCCGACCAGAGGTATCGACGTTGGTGCTAAAGTTGAAGTTTACAATATCATGAACCGTCTCGTTTCTGAAGGCAAATGCGTTATCATGGTTTCTTCAGAACTTCCCGAGATCATCGGTATGGCAGACCGCGTAATCGTTATGCGTGAAGGACGCATCACCGGTCAGCTCGACAAGAAGACGGATGCAATTAACCAGGAAACCATTATGAAATACGCGTGGGGAAAGGTGGACTAAATGAATAGTAAAACAATTAAAGATGCGCTCGGCAAAGTTGCGCCGCTGATCGCATTGATCATTCTCTTTATTATCTTATCATTCCTGACCGACAAATTCTTTACGGTCAACAACATGATGAACATCTTAAAGCAGACAGCTGTTAACGGTTTGATCTCCGCAGCTATGCTGGTTGTTCTGATCACAGCAGGTATCGATCTTTCGGTTGGTGCAAACGCAGTCGTTGGTGCCTGCATGATGGGTATGCTCAAGGAAATGGGCATCACAAGTGCATGGGTTCTGATCCCTGCTTGTATCGTTACCTGTCTTTTCATCGGTTTTATGAACGGTATCATGCTTACAAAGATGCACCTGCCGCATCCTTTCGTATCCACTTTGGGTATGAAGAACGTACTTTGCGGTGTTGCTCTTTTGGTTGTATCTACAAAGACGATCGCAGACTTCCCGGATACAGTTACATTCCTTGGATCCTACTGCTTCGCTAAGTCTGATGAGCAGGGTGGTTTCACCGGTTTTCCGCTGTGCTTCCTTGTACTGTTCCTGATCTACATTGTATATCATTTCTTCCTGAACAAGACTGCTCTTGGTAGAATGATCTACTGCGTAGGCGGTAACCCGGATGCGGCAAGAATGTCCGGTATCAACTCCGACAACGTTCTGATCTTTGTTTACTCCTTATCCGGTTTCATGTGTGCACTTGCAGGTATCACGATCGTAGGTCGTGCAGGCTGCGCGAACCCGAACTCTGCGATGTCTCCGTATGATACTGATGCGATCGCTTCCTGTATTATCGGTGGTGCATCCTTCATGGGTGGTAAAGGTACGATCTGGGGTACTCTGATCGGTGCGCTGATGATCTCCACGATCAGAAACGGCCTGACACTGTTGAACGCATCTTCCGCGATCCAGTACATCGTAGTTGGTCTTGTTATCATCGCAGCAGTATTTATCGATGTAACCAGAACACGTCTGGAAGCAAAAGCTAAGAGACTTGCCGCTAAATAATCTTTTTTAGAGAAGGTAAGATTTTTTGGTAAGTTCTTGTAAGAAGATAGTTATATTGGGGCTAGAACTGTATCACATTTTGTGATACAGTTCTTACTATAACGAAGCAATTTTGTTGCTATCACGAAATAAAATTGGAGGGTACGCTTATGTTTGACAAAAACAAAGTAAAACTTGGTATTGCTCCCATTGCCTGGACGAACGACGATATGCCGGATCTTGGCAAGGAGAATACATTCGAACAGTGTGTCAGCGAGATGGCACTTGCAGGCTTCACGGGATGCGAAGTGGGTAACAAATATCCCAAGGATCCCGAAGTATTAAAGAAGTATCTTTCTATCAGAAACATGCAGATCTGTAACGCATGGTTTTCTTCTTTCCTTCTCACACAGCCGTATGAACAGGTTGAGAAGGACTTCATCCAGCACATCACATTCCTGAAGGCTATGGGCGCTAAGGTGGTCGGCATTTCCGAGCAGAGCTACTCCGTTCAGGGCCAGATGGACACACCGGTTTTCGGTCATAAATATGTGATGAATGACGAAGAGTGGAAGAGATTTACCGATGGTCTTAACAGACTCGGTGAGACTGCCAACAAATACGGCATTGCTCTGACCCTTCATCATCATATGGGTACGGTTGTTCAGACAGCAGAAGAAATAGATCGTATGATGGAGAATACAGATCCCGATAAGTTCAGCCTTCTGTTCGATACAGGTCATCTTGCTTACTGCGGTGAAGATCCTGTGGCTGTTCTGAAAAAATATGTAAATCGTGTAAAACACGTCCACTTGAAAGATATCCGCAAGAGCGTTGTTGAAAAGGTAAAGGCTGAGAACCTCAGCTTCCTTAAGGGCGTTCGTATGGGTACATTTACTGTTCCCGGCGATGGCGATATCGATTTTGATCCGATCTTCAAGATCCTTGAAGATGCCGGATATGAAGGATACATGCTCGTTGAAGCTGAGCAGGATCCTGCGATCGCGAATCCGTTTGAGTATGCGGTTAAAGCAAGAAAGTTTATCGCAGAAAAGACTGGATTATAGAATTTTATGGTTATCCTCTTATGAAGGGAGGGCCGCATCTTCGGATGCGGTCTTTCTCTTTTCGCATCTATAATGCCAAATGTATAAACAATTACAAACAAGTCGGCGAAAAACCCACAATAAATCCACAAAAAAATACTAAAAAGAACCAAGAAACGCTTGATTCAAAAGCACCCACGTGATAACATTATTAATGAAAATCAGTGCATTTTTTTTGCGCTTTTTTTAGAGAGTATTTCCATTGATTAAACAGGAGGGAAACAAATGAATTACACAAGAATGACGACTGCGCAGGCGCTTGTCAGATTCCTTGACAATCAGTATGTCGAATTTGACGGTGTAGAGACAAAGTTCGTTGAAGGTATTTTTACCATTTTTGGTCATGGTATTGCCGTAGGTCTCGGCCAGGCTCTTGATGAGAACCCGCGCGGACTGAAAGTTTTCCAGGGCAGAAATGAGCAGGGTATGTGCCATGCGGCCATTGCTTTTGCTAAGCACAATAATAGAAGAAAGATCATCGCTTGTTCTTCGTCCGTAGGACCGGGTGCCGCAAATATGGTTACCGCATGTGCTACGGCTACCGTTAATAATATTCCGCTGCTTGTTTTCCCGGCAGATACGTTCGCATCCCGTCAGCCCGACCCGGTACTGCAGCAGCTTGAGCAGTCCAGTTCTCTGGCTGTATCCACGAACGATGCATTTAAACCCGTTGTTAAGTATTGGGATCGAATCTCCCGTCCTGAGCAGCTCATGACAGCTATGATCAGTGCGATGCGTGTCCTGACAGATCCTGCTGAGACCGGTGCTGTTTGCATCGCTATGCCGCAGGACGTAGAAGGTGAATCCTATGATTACCCGGATTACTTCTTCCAGAAGAGAGTACACCGCATTACAAGACCGGTTGCAGTTAAAGAAGAAGTCGAAGATGTTGCAAATGCGATCGCAAACTCCAAATATCCCATGATCGTAGTCGGCGGCGGCGTGAAGTACTCCGAGGCCGGCGAGACGGTTGAGAAGTTCTGCGAAGAATTCGGCATTCCGTTCGGCGAGACACAGGCAGGCAAGTCCGGATGCAAATCCAGCCATCCTTACTGCCTTGGCGGTATCGGTGTTACCGGTACGCTTGCATCCAACAGGATCGCTTCCAAAGCAGATGCGATCATCGCTGTCGGCTCCAGACTGTCTGACTTCACAACAGGTTCCAAGAGACAGTTCAAGAATCCTGACTGCAAGATCATTACGATTAACAACTGCAGATTCCACGCATATAAGATGGATGCTGTTAAAGCGGTCGGTGATGCAAAGGTATCTCTTGAGGAGATCGCAAAAGCACTTCGTGCAAAGGGTTATCATTCCGCATACAAGGATGAGATCAAAGTTGCAAAAGAGAACTGGGATGCAGAGATGGAGAAGCTTGCCAACTATACGTACGGCGAGAACTTCGAGCCTATCATCAAAGCACGCGACCCTCGTACGATTCCCGAGTTCGTTCAGAAGACAGGCGGTCAGCTGACGCAGACCGGCGCGATCTGCACACTGCGTAAGCATATTGCGGAAGATGCGATCTACATCACAGCGGGCGGTTCCCTTCCGAGCTGCTCTCAGAGAATCTGGACGACAGATAGAAGAGGTGCTTACCACGCAGAGTACGGTTATTCCTGTATGGGTTATGAGATCCCCGCAACACTTGGTGTTAAGCTTGCAGATCCTGATTCCGAAGTATACTGCGTAGTTGGTGACGGCGGTTTCCAGATGCTTCCTACCGAGCTTGGTACGATCATGCAGGAGAGAGCAAAAGTAAACATCCTTGTATTTGATAACTGCGGTTTCGGCTGCATCAACAATCTTGAGATGGGCCACGGCATGGGCTCTATGGCAACTGAGTTCCGTTATCGTGACGGCCAGAAGCCTTGCGGCGACCTCGTGCTTACCGATTATGCAAAGATCGGTGAAGGCTATGGCATGAAGACATACACCTGCAAGACCGTTAAGGAATTGGAGGATGCGATCGAGGATGCTAAGAAGCAGACAGTTGCTTGTCTGTTTGATCTGAAGGTAATTCCGAAGACCATGACGGACGGCTACGAGTCCTGGTGGGATGTCGGAATGGCATCTACATCTTCGATCGAAAGCGTTATGAAAGCATACGAAGAAGTTATCGAAGGCAGAAAAGAAGCTAGAAAATACTAATACACACAATTTACTGCCTGCAAAGGAGACTTTGCAGGCAGTGTTTTGAAGAAAGAAGGCTTAATACCATGGAGAAAAAAGTATTCGGTTATCCGAAATTCGATGACAAAGGAGAGCAGATCCTTTCCACATACGATAATGAATATCGTGACATGATGATGGATGTCAGAGTATATCGTATGAAAGCCGGCGAGAAGAGATCTTTTGCTTTTGACGGTGAGGAGATCGCAGTTCTTCTTTTATCAGGCAAGATCACATTCGCCTGGGAAGGCAACAAAGAGACGGTCAGCAGGAAAGATGTATGGACGGAAGGCCCCTGGGCTCTGCATACTGCGACCGGTGTTACGATCGAAGTTGAAGCGGTAGAAGCTTCCGAAATCCTTGTTCAGAGAACGCATAATACCAAAAAGTTCGCTTCCAGGCTTTACAAACCCGAAGACGCGCCGTGGAAATACTCCAGCAAGGGTAAATTCGGTAACGTTGCAAACCGTCGCGTAAACACGATCGTGGATCATGACATCAATCCTGATTCCAACTTCGTTCTCGGCGAGGTTTTGAATGACAAGGGCAATTGGTCCGGTTATTTGCCTCATCAGCATCCGCAGCCTGAACTTTACTATTTCAAGTTCGACAGACCGGAAGGTTTCGGCGCAAGCTTTGTCGGCGATGACGTATTCAAGAGCGTTGACGGCAGCTTCTCCGCGATCCCGGGCGGTAAGCTTCATCCGCAGTCCGTTGCTCCCGGCTTCCAGATGTATACCTGCTGGATGATCCGCCACATTGACGGCAATCCCTGGCTGCAGACAGACAGATGTGAAGACGAGAGATACGTATGGCTTCATGACATGAAATAGTCTGTATTGACGCTATTTTGTCAACATAATAAGAAAATAACAAGAAAAAAGTACCTGTTTTCGTGGCGGGTACTTTTTTCATCTAAAAAAGTCACAAATTTACAAAAATATCACAAGAAAATACCAATGAAATATTGACACCGCTAAGCCAAAATGATATACCTTTTATTATAAGAAAAAATGCGCTTTCAAAGGCTATGAATTGAAAACGTTAAATCCTTAACAATCAAAACGGAGGGTAATAGCAAAATGAAAAAAGTTCCAGTATTAACACCGGCTGAAGCTGCTATGCTTGTAAAAGACGGCGACGTCATTTCAACCAGCGGCTTTGTTAGCTGCGCTTGCCCTGAGACACTTTCCAAAGCATTGGAAAAGAGATTCCTCGAAACAGGAAGTCCCAGAGACTTGACATTGTTCTTTGCCGCAGGGCAGGGACACCGCGATGGTACAGGCGGAGATCACTTCGGTCACGAGGGGATGATCAAACGCGTGATCGGCGGTCACTGGGATCGTGCCAAGACACTTGGTGATCTTGCGCTTGCAAACAAGATCGAAGCTTATAACCTGCCGCAGGGTGTTATCTCTCACATGTACAGAGACTGTGCCGCACATAAGCCCGGCACTTTGACACACGTAGGTCTTTATACGTTTGTTGACCCGCGTAACGAAGGCGGTAAGCTTAATGAGAAGACGAAAGAGGACATCGTAAAAGTTGTAGAGCTTGAAGGTGAAGAGTACCTTTTCTACAAGAGAATTCCGATCGATGTTGTATTTATTAAAGGCAGCTACGCAGATGAGTTCGGTAATGTGACCGTTCACAAAGAGATCGGACCTCTCGATGCGACTGCACAGGCACAGGCCTGCAAAAACAGCGGCGGTAAAGTTATCGTTCAGGTTGAGAGGATCGTTTCCGGCGGAACACTTGATCCGAAGCTCGTAAAAGTACCCGGCATCCTTGTTGATGCGCTTGTTCTCGGCGAAGGCGATGATAATATGCAGTGCCTTGGCATGCCGTTTGACGGTGCGCTCACCGGCGAATGCAGGATTCCGGTTGACGCGATCCCGCCCATCCCGATGGATGCAAAGAAGATCATTGCCAGACGTGCGGCGATGGAGATCAAGCCCGGAAGTGTTGTAAACCTTGGCACAGGCGCTCCCGAGAAGATCGCCAATGTGGCAGCCGAAGAAGGGATCTCCGATGACTTCTGCCTGACGGTAGAGGCAGGTTCCATCGCAGGCGTTCCGTACGGCGGAACGCAGTTTGGTGCTGCAGCAAATTCTATGTGTATTTACGAGCACAATGTACAGTTTGACTTCTACCAGGGAGGCGGCCTTGATATCGCTTTCCTTGGACTTGCCGAGACCGCTCCGAACGGAGACTTAAACGTTTCCAAATTCGGCACAAGACTGGCAGGCGCGGGCGGATTCATCGATATCACGCAGAACGCCAAGAAGGTATGCTATTGCGGAACATTTACCGCAAAGGGTATCGCAACCGACGTAAAAGACGGCAAGCTGATCATCACGCAGGAAGGCGCCAAGAAGAAATTTGTCAAGGAAGTTGAGCAGATCACTTTCTCCGGTAAATATGCAAACAAAGTGCATCAGCCCGTGTTATATATCACGGAGCGTGCGGTATTCGAACTTCGTCCCGAAGGCGTCACACTGATCGAGATCGCACCCGGCATTGACCTGCAGACACAGATCCTTGACCAGATGGAGTTCAAACCGCAGATCGCAGAAAATCTGAAAACGATGGATGAACGCATTTTCCGTGAAGAGAAGATGGGTTTGGCAGAATAAAAGAAAGTTAATCATGTAGAAGGGAGATATTTACAATGGATTTTAACTTGACGAAAGAGCAGGCAATGGTGCAGAAGATGATGCACGACTTCACAGAGAACGAAGTGAAGCCTATCGCTGCTGAGACAGACCGCACCAGCGAATACCCCGCAGAGACAATTGATAAATTGTTCCGCTATGGTGTAATGGGCATGGGTATTCCGAAAGAATATGGCGGAGCAGGTGCTGACGATGTCAGCTGTGCGATCGCAATTGAGGAGCTTTCCAAATATTGCGCATCTACAGGCGATATTGTTGCTACACACAACGGCCTTTGCGTAGGCCCCATTCTTGCAAAGGGTACACCTGAGCAGAAGGCAAAATACCTTCCGATGCTTTGCAGCGGCAAGAAGGTTGGCGCTTTTGCATTGACTGAGCCCAATGCGGGTTCCGATGCATCCAAGGGTACAACAACAGCGATCCTTGATGGCGACCACTACGTTATGAACGGTTCCAAGATCTTCATCACGAACGGTTATGTTGCTGACATTTTCGTAGTATTTGCAATGACTGATCCTTCCAAGGGGACGAAGGGTATTTCCGCTTTCATCGTAGAGAAGGATTTCCCGGGATTCTCGATCGGCAAGCATGAGGAGAAGATGGGTCTGCATGGTTCACCGACCGCAGAGATCGTTTTCACAGACTGCATCGTTCCGAAGGAAAACCTGCTCGGCGTAGAAGGCAAAGGCTTCGGTATCGCAATGGCTACGCTTGACGGTGGCCGTATCGGTATCGCTGCACAGGCACTCGGTATTGCTGAAGGTGCTATGGCTGAGGCTATGGAGTTTACCAAGAGCCGTGTTCAGTTCGGAAAGCCGATTAACAAATTCCAGAATACGCAGTTTAAGTTCGCTGATATGGAAGTTGCCATCAACGCAGGAAAGTACCTCACATATGCTGCTGCTTCCAAGAAGGGTGAGGGCAAGCGTTTCACAAAGGATGCTGCAATGGCTAAGTTGTTCTGCTCCGAGAACGCAATGAAGATCACCACAGAAGCTGTTCAGATGCTCGGCGGATATGGCTACACAAAGGATTATCCGGTTGAACGTATGATGAGAGACGCAAAGATCACTGAGATTTACGAAGGAACAAGTGAAGTTCAGAGAATCGTAATCTCCAGCAACATTCTGTAAGGGGGGACATATAAAATGAAAATTATTGTTTGTGTAAAACAGGTTCCGGATACATCAGGTAAGGTTGCCGTTAATCCGGATGGTACTTTAAATCGTGCTTCCATGCCGACGATCACCAATCCCGATGATATGAACGCAGTAGAAGCAGCACTTGCATTAAAAGATAACACAGGAGCAGAAGTAGTGGTTGTTACCATGGGACCTCCGCCGGCTGAAGGTATGCTTCGTGAACTCCTTGCTATGGGCGCTGACAGAGCAGTACTTGTATCCGGCCGTGAATTCGGTGGTTCCGATACATATGCTACATCTCAGATCCTTGCCGCAGCGATCAAGAAGATCGGTATTGACAAGGATGATGTGATCTTCTGCGGCCGTCAGGCAATTGACGGTGATACCGCTCAGGTTGGTCCTCAGATCGCTGAGAAACTTGAGATCCCGCAGGTTTCCTATGCGGCTGACATCAAGAAAGACGGCAACAGCATTACTGTAAAGAGAATGCTCGAGGACGGTTTCATGGAGATCAAGGTTCAGACTCCTTGCCTTGTAACATGTATCAAAGAGCTCAATGAGCCCCGTTATATGTCCATCGGCGGCATTATGGATGCTTACTCCAAAGAGATGCAGGTATTTGACTACGAGACATTAAAGGATGATCCGCTTATCGATCCTTCTACGATCGGTCTTAAAGGTTCTCCGACTAATATCTTCAAATCCTTCACACCGCCTCAGAAGGGCGCAGGCATGATGCTGGAAGGTGCTGACAAAAACACCTGTGCAAAACTCGCAGGTATCTTAGCAGAGAAACATATCATTTAATGGAGGAGAACGAAGATGGAATACAACAATACAGACCTTGCTGCTTTCAAAAATGTATGGGTTTTCTGTGAGCAGCGTCAGGGCAAATTAATGCCTACAGATTTTGAATTAATTTCCGAAGGCCGTAAACTTGCCGATGAACTCGGTGTTAAACTTTGCGGTCTGCTCCTTGGTGACAAGGTAGAAGGTATCGCAAAAGAGCTCGGCGGCTACGGTGCTGATGAAGTGATCCTTTGCGAAAGCGAGCTTTTAAAGAACTACACAACAGATGCATATGCAAAGGTTATCTGCGATGTTGTTAAAGATTTAAAGCCTGAGATCGTACTCTTTGGCGCTACAAACATCGGCCGTGACATCGCTCCTCGTTGTGCGGCTCGTCTCCACACAGGTCTTTGCGCAGACTGTACACATCTTGATATCGATGTTGCAAAGTACAAAGAGTTCTTAAAGACTAACTCCACACTTGATGTTGAAGCATCCCAGTGGGATATGGAAGACAGAAATCTGAAGATGACACGTCCTGCATTCGGCGGCCATTTGATGGCTACGATCATCTGCCCTCGTTTCCGTCCTTCCATGGCAACCGTTCGTCCGGGCGTTATGAAGAAAGCTGAGTTTGACCAGAAGAAAGCAGATGCGCTGAAGATCACACGTCCTTCCTTCAAACTGGAAGCTTCTGACATTCTGACAGATGTTCTTAAAGTTGAAAAGGCAGCGAAGCAGCTTGTTGATCTGATCGGTGCAGATTTCATCGTATCTGTAGGCCGTGGTATCGCAGCAGATGTTGAGAAGGGTATCAAGATCGCAGAAGATCTTGCAGCTGAGCTCGGTGGTGTTGTGGGCGGTTCCCGTGCAGCGATCGATTCCGGCTGGCTTTCCGCTGACCGCCAGGTCGGACAGACAGGAAAGACCGTACACCCGAAGGTATATGTTGCACTTGGTATCTCCGGTGCGATCCAGCACAAAGTCGGCATGCAGGATTCCGAATGCATCATCGCGGTTAACAAGAATTCCGCAGCTCCGATCTTTGAAGTGGCTGATTACGGTATTACAGGAGATCTGTTCTCTGTAGGACCTATGTTGGTTGAAGCGATCAAGGCGGCAAAAGAAGCTAAATAAGGAGGATCTGAAATGGCACTTATGACTGGCGAACAGTACGTAGAAAGCGTACGCAAACTGAACCTTGATATCTATATGTTTGGAAAAAAGGTGACGAATCCCGTTGATGACCCGATCCTTCGCCCTTCACTGAATTCCGTTAAGGAGACATATGATCTGGCTCAGGATCCGCAGTACAAGAATCTGATGACCGCGAAGTCCCATCTGACCGGCCATGAGATCAACCGTTTCACCCATATTCATCAGAATACGGAAGATCTGATGAATAAAGTTAAGATGCAGAGACTTCTCGGCCAGAGAACAGCTGCATGTTTCCAGAGATGTGTAGGTATGGATGCGAACAATGCGCTCTATAGCTCCACATACGAAATTGATGAGAAGTATGGTACAAAGTACCATGAGAACTTCAAGAAATTCCTTGAATACGTTCAGGAGAATGACCTTACCGTTGACGGCGCCATGACAGATGTTAAGGGCGACAGAGGTCTTGCACCTCACCAGCAGGCTGATCCCGATCTCTATCTTCATGTAGTAGAGAGAAGACCGGACGGAGTTGTCGTAAGAGGATGTAAAGCTCACCAGACAGGTATCTGCAACTCTCACGAAGTGATCGTAATGCCTACGATCGCTATGAGAGAAGAAGATAAGGATTATGCGATCGCATTTGCGGTTCCGACCGATACAAAGGGCATCAAGCTCATCATCGGTCGTCAGTCCTGCGATACCAGAAAGACGGAAGGTGGCTGCATCGACTGTGGTAACTGCACATACGGCGGCGTGGAAGCACTTACGATCTTTGATGATGTATTTGTTCCCAATGACCGTATCTTCTTAAACGGAGAAGTTGAATTCGCAGGTATGATCGTAGAGCGTTTTGCCGGATTCCACAGACAGAGCTACGGCGGATGCAAAGTCGGTGTAGGTGACGTTCTGATCGGTGCTACAGCACTTGCCGCGGATTACAACGGTGCAGCAAAGGCTTCTCATATCAAAGATAAGCTGATCGAGATGGTTCATCTGAATGAGACACTGTTCTGCGGCGGTATCGCATGTAGTGCGCAGGGTCAGCCGACCAAATCCGGCGGCTATCTGATCGATCTTCTTCTTGCAAACGTATGTAAGCAGAATGTCACCAGATTCCCGTATGAGATCGGCAGACTTGCTGAAGATATCGCGGGCGGTCTCATGGTTACGGCTCCTTCCGAAGCTGACCTCAACAGCGAAGAAGTAGGCCACTACATCAGAAAGTATCTTGCAGGTGTAAGCGCTGTTCCGATGGAAGACAGATTGAAGATCATGCGTCTCATCGAGAACCTGACGCTTGGTACGGCTGCTGTCGGCTACAAGACAGAGTCTATGCACGGCGCAGGCTCACCGCAGGCACAGCGTATCATGATCGCAAGACAGGCTAACATGGAAGCGAAGAAGGACATGGCGAAGAGGATCGCACATATCGACAAATAACAGGAGATCAATATGGCAAACGCAATCAAATGCCCTTGTCAGTACATCCAGGGAAGCGGTGAATTAAAGAACCTTGGGAAATATGTCAAGAAAATGGGCACGAAATTTCTGATTCTTTTAAGTGCAAACTCAAAGAAACGTTTCGGTGATACGCTCACCGCATCGCTTGATGAGTTTGAACTGCAGTACGTATTCGAAGAGTGCGGACCGCAGTGCTCCCTTGCTGAGATCGAGCGCGTGACGGCTGTCGGCAAAGAAGCCGGCTGCGATGCAGTCATCACGCTCGGCGGCGGTAAAGTGATCGACACGGGCAAAGCGGTTGCCACTTACCTGAATGCGGTATCCGTGATCGTTCCGACCATTGCATCAAATGATTCTCCTTGCTCAGGACTCAGCGTTGTGTATAATGAAGAAGGAGTAGTTGTCAAAGTCATCTATTCCAAGCACAACCCTGACCTTGTGCTGGTTGATACGGGGATCATTGCCCAGGCGCCCGTGCGTTATTTCGTTGCTGGGATCGGAGATGCGCTTGCAACTTATTATGAGGCAAGAGCATGCAAAGCATCCGGCGCGAGAAATATGTGTCGTGCCAATGCGACGAACACCGCTATGGCAATGGCGAAGTTATGCAATGATCTGCTCTTGACGTATGGCCTTGACGCCAAGAAGGCTGTAGAGGCAAAAGAGCCGAACGAAGCGCTCGAGAACGTACTCGAGGCAAGTATTCTGCTTTCCGGTGTCGGTTTTGAAAGTGGGGGACTTGCGGCCGCACATGCGATCAATGACGGTTTTGCATATGTGGAACAGGCACATGGCGCGATGCATGGCGAGAAAGTCGCTTTCGGACTTCTTGCGCAGCTCGTACTGGAGAAGGTTTCCGATGAGGAGTTTGATCGGATACTTGATTTCTCTATTGCCATGGGTCTTCCGGTATGCTTTGCCGATCTTGGCATTACGGACGTAAAAGAGGCCGAACTTCGCAAAGTAGCTGAGGCTGCATGCGTAAAGACACAATCAACCAAGAACCTTCCTTTTGAAGTAACAGAAGAAGATGTCTACCAGGCACTTCTTATGGCAGATAAGAGGGGAACGGCCAGAAAACTATAAACTCAGTTCCGAAACGGAACGGTCGCATACGCGATCTCACTAGAAAGGATGTGTCAGAATGGAACTTGTAAACGTCGAAAAAAAAGGCAGAATCGGTATCATCGTAATGAACAACCAGAAGGCATTAAACGCACTCAGCGAGAAATTCCTCGGTGAATTGAACGAAGCGTTTGATGTAGTTGAAGCTGACAGTGATGTTGATGTAGTCATCATCACAGGCTTTGAGGTTGAAGTGGAGAAGGATGGCGTTAAGAAGATGAAGAGATCCTTCATCGCAGGCGCTGATATTAAAGAGATGCTTCCGTTAACACCCGCTGAATCGATCAGATGGGGCAAAGTCGGCTCCGACTTAAACCTTCGTATCGAGAACTTCAAGGTTCCCGTTATTGCAGCGATTAACGGTTTCTGCTTAGGCGGCGGTAATGAATTGGCTATGTCTTGCGATATCAGAATCGCATCCGACAAGGCAAGCTTCGGTCAGCCCGAAGTAGGTCTCGGTATCACACCCGGTGCGGGCGGAACCCAGAGACTGGCAAGACTTGTCGGCGCAGGTATCGCAAAAGAACTTATTTATACAGGCAGAGTGATCAAGCCCGATGAGGCTTACAGGATCGGCCTTGTAAACAGAGTTGTTCCCGCAGAAGAATTAATGGATACAGCGATCGCTCTTGCTGAAGAGATCCTGAAGAATTCTCAGGTTGCTGTTCAGCAGTCCAAGAGATGTATCAACTTTGGTCTCCAGACTGATATTCAGACAGGTAACGCTTTTGAACAGCAGGCATTTGCCGTTACAAACGGTACAGAAGACAAGAAGATCGGCATGACCGCTTTCGTAGAGAAGAATCCTGTTAAGAATTTCGTTGGCAGATAAGAGTGATCGGGAGGTTATTATGGACCAGAATTTAAAGAAAGAAATGGAGAAATTTGCCGTAAAGATCAGAATGGGCGTTGTAGATGAGATCACAACACTCGGTTTTGGTCATATCGGCGGTTCTTTAAGTGTATGTGATGCACTTGCTGTATTATACGGCGGCGTTATGAAGATCGATCCCAAGAATCCGAAGTGGGCAGACAGAGACAAATTTGTTTGCTCTAAGGGACATGCGGGTCCGGCTGTATATGCGGCACTTGGATTAAAGGGATTCTTCCCTTATGAAGACATCAAGACTTTAAACGTACCGGGAACTAATTTCCCGAGCCATTGCGATAAGAACAAGACGATCGGTGTTGACATGACAACCGGTTCTCTTGGCCAGGGTACTTCCCAGGCTGTTGGTCTTGCGCTTGGCGATAAACTCAAAGGCCGTGACTCCAAGACATATCTGATGGTTGGTGACGGCGAGGCGGATGAAGGTCAGGTTTGGGAAGCAATGATGTTTGCTGCCGCTAAGAAACTTGATAATCTTTATGTTTTCATTGACTTCAACAAGAAACAGCTTGACGGCTACGTAAAAGATATCCTCGATCCCGGCGATTTCGGAAAGAAATTTGAGGCGTTCGGTTTCGATACGCAGACCGTAAACGGCAATGATGTGGAAGCGATCTATGATGCACTTGAAAAGACATCTAAAGTAACCGGCAAACCTCATGCGATCATTCTGGATACTGTCAAGGGTGCAGGTGTAACACTTGTAGCGGAGACAATGTCTAACCACAGCATGAACATCAACAAAGAGCAGGGCGAAGAGATGATGAACGAACTCAAAGCGAAGCTCGCTGCTTTGGAAGCGTAAGGAGGTTTGACATGAAGACAATTTTTAACGGCGAAAAAGATACCAGACTTTTCAAGAATGTGATCGGTGAGACGATCGCGGATATTCTGAAAAATGATTCCGATGCAGTATATCTGGATGCAGACCTTATGAACTGTGTAAGCACAGGCAAGCTTCCTGCAGAAACGGATCGTGCGATTGACTGCGGTATCGCAGAAGCAAACATGATCGGTGTTGCAGCGGGTCTTGCGGCATCCGGTTTCAAACCCATCGTTCATACTTTTGGACCTTTTGCTTCCAGACGTGTTTTCGATCAGGTATTCCTGTCCGCAGGCTATGCAAAGAATGACATCGCTGTGATCGGCACGGATCCCGGCGTTACGGCTGCATATAACGGCGGTACACATATGCCTTTCGAAGATGTCGGATTATACCGCACACTTCCCGGCGCTGTGATCGTTGATATCACAGACTCCGTTATGTGCGAAGATATTCTGAGACAGTTCAAGGACATGAAGGGCGTGAAATACATGCGTGTCGGCAGAAAAGCGGCACACAAGATGTATGAGCCCGGTACACACTTCGAGATCGGCAAAGGCAATGTTCTTCGCGAAGGCAAAGACGTTACGATCATCGCTTCCGGTATTATGGTAGGCGAGGCTATGCTCGCTGCCGAGACACTTGCAAAAGAAGGTGTTGAAGCAACCGTGATCGATATGTTCACGATCAAACCGCTCGATGAGAAGCTGGTTATCGAATATGCAAAGAAGACAGGTGCTGTTGTAACAGCAGAAAACCACAATAAATTCGGTGGTCTTACAAGTGCTGTTGCCGAATGCCTTTCCATGAACTGCCCGACACCGCTTGATTATGTTGCGGTTGAGGACGAGTTCGGCGAAGTAGGTCCGCAGGATTATCTGCAGAAACGCTTCGGCCTTACAGCTGATCACATCGTAGAAAAGGTGAAAGCTGTCGTAAAGCGCAAATAAGCGCCGAATAGTTTGAAACAAGAAAAGGAGATACAAAATGGACGCTTTTAGTAAAGCCCTTCAGGCGGACAAAAGAGAAATCATTATCGTTCCTACAATTTACAAATTTGCAGACTTCAAGTCTTTTGCAGATGAGTTTAATCTGAACGAGAGAGACTGCGTTTTAACAAACGAGTTTATTTACACACCTTTCATGAAGGAATATAACCTTCCCTGCAATTTCGTGTTCCAGGAGAAATTCGGTGCGGGCGAACCTTCCGAAGAAATGATCCAGAAGATGTACGACGCAATCCCTTACGATTCTTATGATCGTGTTATTGCGATCGGCGGTGGTGCGATCATGGACCTTTGCAAACTTCTCGGATGCAAGAGACCGGATACCGTTCACAATCTGTACTTTAAGAGATTCCCTGTTCAGCATGAGAAGGAAGTTATCGCTATCCCCACAACATGCGGTACGGGTTCCGAAGTTACCAATATTTCCGTTGCGATCGTTGATGACGAGAAAGATGGCAAGTTGACTGGTGGTACAACAAAGCTTGGTCTTGTTTCCGATGACATCATTCCGAACAAGGTATGTCTGATCCCGGAATTCATCAAGACTCTGCCTTACAAACCGTTTGCTTCTTCCGCGATCGATGCATTGATCCATGCTACGGAGTCTTTCCTTTCTCCTTACAGAAAGACGACAACTTCCGAGTTGTTCTCTGTTAAGGCTATGGAGATGATCCTTGAAGGCTTCCGCCGTATCGGTGAAGACGGTCCGGATGCTCGTCTTACCTATCTTGACGAGTTTGTAACCGCTTCTTTATACGCCGGCATCGCTTTCCTGAAAGCTGGTTGCGGAACTGTTCATGGCATGAGCTTCCCTCTTGGCGGAACGTATCATGTACCTCACGGTGAATCTAACTACGCTCTGTTTGGCAAGATTCTTGAGATCTATGACGAGATGAACCCGAACGGCGAGATCATGAAATTCAAAGAGCTCGTTGCTCGTATCACAGGCTGCAAGGTAGAGAATGCAATCCCTTACCTGAACGAGTTGCTTGAGAAGGTTCTCCCGCTTAAACCGCTTCATGAGTACGGTTTTAAAGAATCCGATATCAAGGACTTCCCTGTTTCCGTAGAAGCAAATCAGCAGCGTCTGATCACCAACTCTTACATTCAGCCTTGGACAAAGGAACTGATGGAGAGAGTTTACAGAGAGTGCTTCTAAGTATTTTCTTTCGATCGATCAAAAGGCATCGCGCTATGCGCGGTGCCTTTTCTTTTTGAGACTGAAATCTATATATTGTTTGCAAAATGCGAATTATAATAGTTCAACCACAAAATATGGTTGCTTTTTGCTCTTTAAATCCGTATAATATGAGAAGGTTAGAGTGGTATTGAGGATAACTATGCTGATTGTGCTGGCTGTGGCGATCTGCACGGTAGTTGCGTATTTCCTATATGTGATCTACAGGGACATGCATCGCTTTGTGATAACGACATATGAGATTTCCGATCCGCGTATTCGAAAGGAAGCGACGATCGTTGTTCTTTCGGATCTGCACAACCATTCTTATGGCGCGGGGAATGGGGATCTTGCCGATGCTGTTCGGATGATCGCACCGGATTTTGTTTTTTCCACAGGAGATCTTTATACATCAAAAAAAGGTCTTGGATATCAGCATGCGCTCGAACTTCTGTCTGATCTGTCAAAGGACCATAAGATCTTTACGATCAATGGAAACCATGAGCATAAAACGGCTGTGGACACCGATTGGTTCGGTGATCAGTATGAGACTTACAGCAGCAAGATCAAGGAGCTTGGTGTTACAAATATCGTAAACGGGAGCGTTTCTTTTCCCGAATATGGGATAGAACTGTACGGTTTACAGATCGGACGTGAATTCTTCAGGCATTTTCGCAATAAGAAGATGGATGATTCATACGTATCCGAAATGCTTCGTAATGCAAAGCCGCTTGACGAGCGTATGTATAATATTCTGCTCGCACACAACCCGCTGTATTATCCGGCCTATGCTAAGTGGGGAGCGGATCTTACCCTTTGCGGCCATATGCACGGCGGTATTGTAAGACTTCCGATCCTTGGCGGCTGCGTTTCCCCAACGGTTGCTCTTTTTCCGAAATATGATTTTGGGGTGTTTGGATATGACCGGGATACGGGAAAAGTCAGAAAAATCTCCGGTGATCCGGCCGCATGCAGGCAGAAGATGATCTTAAGTGCAGGACTTGGTACCCATACGATACCGATCCGGATGTGGAATCCGGGTGAGGTTGTCGTTTTGAAATTGCATCCGGACGGGAATGGCGGATGAGAAAACCGATCTAAATCAGAGTTCGAAATATGCATAAATAAGGAAATGACAAATGGCACTGAATGTTAAACTGATGGCCTTTGAAGGGCCGCTCGATCTGTTGCTTCATCTGATCGATAAGAATAAAGTGGATATTTATGACATTCCAATCGTTACCATCACCGAGCAGTATCTTGATTATGTGCGGCAGATGGAGACAGAAGATATGAACGTGATGAGTGAGTTTCTCGTGATGGCGGCTACTCTGATCGATATCAAGTGCAGGATGCTTCTTCCGGCTGAAGTCAATGAGGAAGGCGAGGAAGAGGATCCGAGAGCGGAACTTGTCGAGAAACTGCTTGAATATAAGATGTATAAGTATATGTCGTTTGAACTTCGCGACCGGCAGATCGATGCTCAGAAGACTTTTTTCAAAGGTTCGACCATGCCGAAGGAGATCACGGACTATACCGCGCCGATCGATTATAATGATCTGATCGGCGATCTGACGCTTGCAAAGCTTCACTCCATCTTTAAGGATGCTGTAAAGCGGCAGAATGACCGTGTCGATCCGATCCGTAATACATTTGGCAATATCGAGAAAGAAGAGATCGACCTTGAGGCCAAGGAAGCATATATACGGGCGTACATTCGGAACCATCATGAATTCAGTTTCCGCAAACTGCTTGAACTGAGCAGGAATAAGATGGAGATCATCATTACGTTCCTGATCGTCTTGGAATTGATCAAGATCGGTCAGATCACGATCCGTCAGGATGCGATCTTTGACGATATCACGGTTACATCCAATGTAGCCGCCTAAGGAGAATGGTAAGTTGGACAAAAATCAGATAAAAGGGGCGATGGAAGCGATCCTCTTTACAATGGGAGAAGCTGTTGAGGCTTCGCGGCTTGCAACCGTCCTTGAGATCAGTATAGAAGAAGTGCATGAAGCTGCAAGAGAACTCATTGATTCTTATGAATCATCCACGCGCGGCATGTCGATCATTGAATTGGAAGATGCATATCAGATGTGCACGAAAGGCGATTATTACGAATATCTTGTCAAGATCGGCCGGACACCGAAGAAATACGTTCTGACGGATGCTCTTTTGGAGACGCTTTCGATCATCGCATACAAACAGCCGCTCACGAGAGGCGAAGTTGAACGGATCCGCGGTGTTAACAGCGATCATGCTGTCAGCAGGCTCGTAGAGCTTGGCCTGGTCGAAGAAGTCGGGCGTATGGATGCACCCGGAAAACCAATGCTTTTTGGAACGACGGAAGAGTTTCTAAGGAGTTTCGGCGTGAAATCTCTCGACGAACTGCCTGAACTGCAGGTGGAACAGATTGAAGATTTCAGACAGCAGGCGGAAGAAGAAGCGCAGTTGAAGCTGGATATCTGATTCTGGGACGTTTTATGAAAAAAGGATGCGAAAGCATCCTTTTTTGTTTTTTGACGGGATTTACGTCTATGCAGACCTTTCGATTTATGCTAAAATACTTAAAGTGCGAAATTTGGGGCTTTTTGCCTCTTTCGATACAGTACTACAAATCTCATTATATATGGAGGGCTGATAAAATGAGTAACACTTCGCAAGCGAGCCAGAGAATCACTGCTCTGCTCGATGAAAACAGTTTCGTTGAAATCGGCGCGCGCGTTACGGCGAGAGCGACTGATTTTAATCTGAAACAGACAGAGACTCCTTCTGACGGCGTTGTGACCGGATACGGAGTCATTGACGGCAATCTTGTGTATGTTTACAGCCAGGACGCTTCCGTTTTGGGTGGCAGCATCGGCGAGATGCACGCAAAAAAAATCACAAACCTCTATGATCTGGCTCTGAAAGTGGGCGCACCGGTGATCGGTCTGATCGATTCTGCCGGTCTTCGTCTGCAGGAAGCAACAGATGCACTGAATGCATTTGGTCAGATCTATGCAAAGCAGGTTGCGGCGTCGGGCGTCATCCCGCAGATCACTGCAGTTTTCGGTAACTGTGGCGGCGGTCTTGCCATTATGCCTACTTTGACAGACTTTACTTTTATGGAAGAGAAGAATGCGAAGCTTTTCGTGAATGCTCCGAATGCACTTGATGGTAACTATACACAGAAATGTGATACGGCTGCCGCTGCTTTCCAGAGCGAAGAAGCGGGCATCGTTGATGTCGTTGCAGACGAAGCGACCGTTTTCGCAAAGATCCGTGAACTTGTAGCAATGCTTCCTGCCAACAATGAGGATGATGCATCTTTCGAAGAGTGCACAGACGATCTGAACAGAGCATGTGCAGATCTTGAAAACTGTGTCGGCGATACGGCGATCGCACTTTCCAACATTTCCGATAACAATGTTTTCTTCGAAGTAAAAGAGAACTTTGCAAAAGAGATGGTCACCGGCTTTATCAAACTGAACGGCGTTACAGTCGGCGCTGTTGCAAACAGAACTGAGGTTTACGATGAAGAAGGCAAGAAAGCGGCGGAATTTGATGCTGTGCTTACTGGGAAAGGCTGTGAGAAGGCAGCTGATTTCATTAAGTTCTGTGATGCTTTTGAAATTCCGGTGCTTTCCCTTACAAATACAAAAGGCTTTGAAGCGACAGTTTGTTCCGAAAAAGGCATTGCGAAGTCGGTGGCAAAGCTGACAGCTGCCTTTGCAGGTGCTACGGTCCCGAAGGTTAATGTGATCATTGGCAAGGCTTTCGGCTCTGCTTATGTTGCAATGAATTCCAAGGCGATCGGTGCTGATATCACAATGGCATGGCCGAACGCTGAGATCGGCATGATGGACGCTAAACTTGCAGCGAAGATCATGTGTGACGGTCAGGATGCGGATGCGGTAGATGCATGTGCAAAAGAGTATGCTGATCTGCAGAATAATGTAGAGAGTGCAGCAAGACGCGGCTACGTTGATCAGCTGATCGACGCGGCTGACACAAGAAAATATGTGATCGGAGCATTTGAGATGCTTTTCACCAAGAGAGAAGCGACTCTTGCAAAGAAGCACGCAACAGTATAAACGAGATTAATAGAAAGGATGATACTTAATATGAAAAAATGGTTATTAGTATTAGGTATGATTGCTTGTATCTTCGGGACGACTGCTTGCGGTGAACAGGTGCAGGAAGCTGAGGCGCAGACCACTGTTTCGGAAGACTCCGCAAAGGAGATCGTAACCGGATTGCTTACGCAGATCAACATGATCGTAAGCCAGAACATGCAGGAGCAGTACAAGGATGATGCTTTTGCAACGGCTGCTATGGAAAGCTGGTCCGGCGCTCTTGAAGATATTGGTGATTTTCAGTCTGTGACGGCATGTACGGTGAAGGGAACCGATAAGGACCTTACATTCAATGCCACGATCAGCGGTTCCAAGAGAGAAGCAGATGTTGTGATCGTTGTAGAAGACGGCGCATACAAATCATTGACGGTTAATCCGCGATATGAGCTGTCCGAACTGATGGTAAAAGCAGGTCTCAACACACTGATCGGTATGGGAAGCGTATTTGCGGTTCTGATTCTGATCAGCCTTATCATTTCGCTCTTTGCTTACATTCCGAAGCTGGAAAAAATGTTCAGCAAAAAGACCGAGGTGAAGACAGAGTCGATCAATAACGCAGTAGCGCAGATCATTGAAAATGAAGAACTGTCGGATGATTCCGAACTTGTAGCGGTTATCGCAGCGGCGATCGCAAGTTATGAGGGAACCGGGACAGACGGTTTTGTTGTAAGAAGTATCAGACATGCAAATGCAAGCAAATGGCGTAATGCTTAATATTTAGGAGGAAATACAAAATGAAAAATTATACCATTACCGTGAATGGAAACGTATATGACGTCGTAGTAGAAGAGGGTGCTACATCCGGCGCACCCGCAGCAGCTCCGAAGGCGGCTCCCAAGGCAGCTCCGAAAGCAGCTCCCGCAGCGAAGGCTGCATCCGCAGGCGCAGGCAGCATCAAGGTTGAAGCAGGAGCCGCAGGCAAGGTATTCAAGATCGATACAACCGTAGGTCAGGCAGTAAAGGCCGGCGATACTGTTATTACGATTGAGGCTATGAAGATGGAGATCCCCGTTGTTGCTCCTAAGGATGGTACCGTAGCAAGCATTGATGTTGCTGTCGGCGACGCTGTTGAAGCAGGCGCAGTTCTCGCTACACTGAACTAGTCTTGTCCTTATTTTGAACAACAACAGGAGGTCGAAAAAATGTCTTATTTAACTAATACGTTAGACAATCTGGTACATCAGACGGCATTTTTCAACTTGACTGTTGGAAATTTCGTCATGATTATCGTGGCTCTGACATTCCTTTATCTTGCTATCGCAAAGGAATTTGAACCGTTGCTGCTTTGCCCGATTTCCTTTGGTATGTTGCTTGTTAATATCTACCCTGATATTATGCTTCATATTGACCAGTCGGCGAACGGTGTTGGCGGTTTGCTTTACTACTTCTACAAACTGGACGAATGGGCGATCCTGCCTTCCCTGATCTTCATGGGAGTAGGTGCGATGACAGACTTCGGTCCTTTGATCGCAAACCCGAAGAGCTTCCTGATGGGTGCTGCGGCTCAGTTTGGTATTTACACAGCTTATTTTGGTGCTGTTGCAATGGGCTTTAATGACAAGGCAGCCGCATCGATTTCCATCATCGGCGGTGCTGACGGCCCGACATCCATCTTCCTTGCATCCAAGCTCGGACAGACGGATATCCTTGGCCCGATCGCAGTAGCGGCTTACTCCTACATGTCGCTTGTTCCGATCATCCAGCCTCCGATCATGAAACTGTTAACGACAGAAAAAGAGCGTAAGATCAAGATGGAACAGTTGCGTCCTGTTTCCAAACTGGAGAAGATCCTGTTCCCTGTTATCGTTACGATCGTTGTATGTCTGATCCTTCCTACAACAGCGCCCCTTGTCGGTATGCTGATGCTTGGCAACCTCTTCAGAGAGTGCGGCGTTGTAAGACAGTTGACAGACACGGCATCCAACGCTCTTATGTATATCGTTGTTATTCTGCTCGGTACGTCAGTAGGTGCTACAACCAGTGCGGAAGCATTCCTGAATATGGCGACGATCAAGATCGTCATTCTCGGTCTTCTTGCGTTCGCATTCGGCACGGCAGCCGGCGTTATCCTCGGAAAGATCATGAGTAAGCTTTCCGGTGGCAAGATCAATCCTTTGATCGGTTCCGCAGGCGTATCCGCAGTACCTATGGCAGCTCGTGTATCTCAGAAAGTCGGTGCGGAAGCAGATCCGACCAACTTCCTTTTGATGCATGCGATGGGCCCGAACGTTGCAGGTGTTATCGGTACAGCTGTTGCGGCAGGTACTTTCATGGCTGTATTCGGAATTTTCTAAAGACTAATTAGGAGGAATTGGCAAAATGGCTGAAAAGAAACCGGTTAAAATTATGGAAACCGTTTTACGTGATGCGCATCAGTCTCTGATCGCGACGAGAATGCCTACAGAGGTAATGCTCCCGATCATCGATAAAATGGATAAAGTTGGTTATCATGCGGTAGAATGCTGGGGCGGTGCTACATTTGATGCTTCCCTGCGTTTCCTGAAGGAAGATCCGTGGGAACGTCTTCGCAAGTTAAGAGATGGCTTTAAGAATACAAAGCTTCAGATGCTCTTCAGAGGACAGAACATCCTTGGTTACAGACCTTATGCGGATGATGTTGTTTATGCGTTCGTTGAAAAGTCGATCGCTAACGGCATCGATGTGATTCGTATTTTCGACTGCCTGAATGATATCCGTAACCTTCAGGCTGCAGTTGATGCAACCAATAAGATCAAGGCACAGGAAGGTCGCGGTGAATCTCAGATCGCACTTTCTTATACTCTTGGTGATGCTTATACACTTGAGTATTGGGCTGATACAGCAAAGAAGATCGAAGAAATGGGTGCTGATTCTCTCTGCATCAAGGATATGGCAGGTCTGCTGACACCTTATAAGGCTGCAGAGCTTGTTAAGACCCTGAAAGAGAGCACAAAAGTTCCTGTTCAGCTTCATACACACTATACTTCCGGCGTGGCTTCCATGACCTATTTAAAGGCTGTAGAAGCAGGCGTAGATATCATTGACTGCGCGATCTCTCCGTTTGCACTCGGTACATCTCAGCCGGCTACCGAAGTTATGGTTGAGACATTTAAAGGAACGGAGTATGATACCGGCCTTGACATCAATAAACTGGTTGAGATCGCTGACTACTTCAGACCTTACAGAGAAGAGTGTATTGAAAGCGGTCTGATGTCCACCAAAGTTCTTGGTGTTAATATCAAGACTCTTCAGTATCAGGTACCCGGCGGTATGCTTTCCAACATGGTTAGCCAGCTGAAAGAGCAGAATGCGGAAGACAGATACCAGGATGTTCTGGAGGAGATCCCGAGAGTTCGTAAAGACTGCGGTGAGCCGCCTCTTGTTACTCCTTCTTCCCAGATCGTTGGTACACAGGCTATCTTTAATGTCCTGATGGGTGAGAGATATAAGATGGCTACCGGCGAGTTTAAAGACCTGCTTCGCGGTAATTACGGCCAGACCGTTAAACCGATGAGCCAGGAAGTGATCGACAAGGTTATTCCGGGTGAGCCTCGTTCCACCGCACGTTCTGCGGAGGCAACAGGCCATACAGAGCCCGAACTTCCGACACTTGAAGCAGAGATGAAACAGTATAAACAGCAGGACGAGGACGTTCTTTCCTATGCTCTGTTCCCGCAGGTTGCTATGGACTTCTTTAAGTATCGTCAGGCACAGCAGGAAAAAGTGGATGTTACTGTTGCAGACTCTAAAAACGGTGCATATCCTGTTTAATGAATGAGTAAAGCCTGATTTCACACAATTTGTGTGAAATCAGGTTTTTTTTTGTTTACATGTGTTATTTTATGTTATAATTTTTTTATAGTTCCTTCGAACCTATAATGAAAAAAGAAGAGGATCATTTTTATGACAGAAAAAAAGATTCGAATCTGGTTAAGCGCATCTGTAGCAATTGTCACTGTCATTCTGTTTGCGTTCATATGGCTGGTCAATCTGAATCAGACGGTTGAGATCCGTACGGCACTTCGGATGTATATTCTTGTGCTTGGGATCTTTGTTGTGGCCGCACTGGTTCTTTTCTTTATGTGCACGGAAATATTTGACGCAAACAGGGAACTGGAAAAATCCAAGGTTCTCATGATGACGATCATTATGCTTCTGATCGCCCAGGTTGCTTTTACATTTGCAAGTTATACGAGTCAGCAGACGAATATGACGTTTCGGATCATGGATTCCGCAAAAGCCTTTTATGATAAGGTGGAAGGTGTGACCGCGATCGAGGATGTTTCGTATAATCAGGATATAGCGGATGCGATGCGTGAATTGATGCCATCTTATCCCGAATTTTCGGCAGCGATCGTCATTAATCCGAATGACATTGTTCTGTTTGCGGAAGGGGAAGGCTATCAAGCGGGTGATCGGCTCGAGTATAACAGTTCGACAGATCATATGATCCCGATGAGCATCAGAGGAGAGTCGCTGATCCTTCGCGAATCGAAGGAGTATGTAGACGGCGTTTTGAATTCTGCATTTTCGGAACTGCTGACGATCATGGCTGCTTCGATCTTTTTAACGGTTGAACTGATGCTGTTTGCGATGCAGTTATTAAATGATCGTATTCATGTGCCGGAGCCGATCGATGGAGTTACTTCCTGTACGGCGCTTCGTTACGTGCGACAGATCGCATTTTTATTCTACTTTGCCTCCAGACTGCCCAACTCTTTTATCTCTGTTATGGCAAAACAGATCGGCGGAGAACTGTTCGGTATCAGCGGCAGCGTTCTGACAGGTATTCCGCAGTCTGCAGAAACGCTTTTGACCTGTGCGGCCATCTTTCTGACAGCGAGTCTTATGGAGAGAAAAGGGTGGAAGGTTCCGTTTTCGGCGGGTCTTGTTTTGGTGGCTGCCGGAAACTTTATGACTGCTTTCTCCGGTACGATCCTTCTTTTCATTATTTCCAGGGCGGTAACCGGTCTGGGGTACGGATTCTGCTGGATGACGCTTCGAAACTTTGCTCTATTCGGACGTAATGAAGAGGAAAAAGCAGAAGGATTTACTCTTTTGTCTGCCGGCATGTATGCCGGGATCAACTGCGGATCCGTGCTTGGATCCATTATCGCAGAGAAACTTGGCTATCCTGTAGTGCTCGTGATCTCAGCTGTTCTTACTGTTCTTTGTGTAGCGTCTGTATTCCATATGGAGAACAGGATCTATGTGAAGCCTTCTGCAAATGCGGCGGATGATGAGGCGGCTTCCGTTATACACAAGAAGGCCGGTGCTTATGCGGTCTTTAAGGCGATCGCCTTTGTTGTTCTGATGATCACACCGACTTGTATTGCGGCTTCTTTTATAAACTACTATCTGCCGTTGTACTTTACCGATACAGGCGGTTCGATCTCCGATGCAGGTCGTGCCAGACTTTTATACGGCCTTTTGATCATTTATGCGGGCCCTTTCTTTGGACGTATGATCGGCAGGAATCCGGGCTATATTCGCTGGAATGTTGTCTATAACGGTATGATCGGCGCAGGTCTGGTCCTGTTTGGTTTTATGCAGAATTATCTGATGGCTTTTGCCTGCGTGATGTTATTGGGTCTTGCTGACAGCTTTGGCTTTGCGGCGCAGAATAACTATTTTCTTAAATTTGAAGCGATGAAGAGTCTTGGTGAGAGTGTTGCGATGTCCGTGCTCAGCTTTATTAAGAAAATGGCGGAAATGCTCGGTCCGATCGTCTTTGGTCTTGTTATCGCCGAGGGAACCGGGATGGCTGTTGCCATGCTTGGCATCATCTTTCTGGTGGCGATCGTCGTTTATACTTTTACCGAAATTAAAAGGAGCATTGTACGATGAGAGTAGCTGTTGTGCACGGAGGGTTTTCGTCGGAAGCTGTTTACTCGACTGAAAACGCTGAATGCGTACACGAAGCCCTGTTGAAAAAAGGGTATGATTCGTATATGCAGGATTATGACGAGAATATTGTCGAAAATCTAAAAAAGAGGAAACCGGATGCTGTTTTTCTTTGTGTGCAGGGAATGCACCACGGGGATGGAACGCTTCAGGGGATCCTGGATCTTTTGAAGATCCCTTACACCGGCAGCCGCATGGAATACGCAGCGGTGATCAATGATAAGGTGTTCTGTCAGTCGATCTTTGACATGGAAGGTTTTCCTGTTGCGAAGCATTTTTCTTTTCGGTTGGATGAGTATGAATCACCGGATGGCCCGGCGATCCTGGAAAAAAGGATGGAAGAGCATAACATGCGTTATCCGATCGTGTCCAAATCGCCTTCGCAGGGAGCCTGTATCGGGATCCATTATATCAGATCGGCAGAGCAGTATGATCGGATCTCCCAGTCTTTCTTAGGGGATGAACAGATCCTGATTGAGGATTTCGTTGAGGGGATTGGTTTTACTGCACCGCTTGTGCAGGATGGAAAGAAGTGGCTGGCCCTTCCGCTGATCTATGGAAGAAAGATCGATATCTCGAACGGCACAAAAACGGGATTTGATATTTCGCACAAACAGGACCTGGTCCATTTTTCTCCGGAAACTACAAAGCGGATTCAGGATACAGCGATCCGCGCGGCCAAGGTGATTGGTGCCAGAGGGTACTGTCGCGTTGATTTTATGATGGATCCGAAAGAAGATAAAGAGACGCTGCTCGAGATCAATGCGGTGCCCGGTCTTCGTAAAGGGAGTTTATTTCCGGTGGCGGCAGAAGCAGCCGGAATTGCATTTGAAGATTTGATCGAAATGATCTTGCTGAATTGTCTGGATCAGAAGGAGGACACACATGCTCAATAATCTGAAGATCGGTTCCAAAATACTGATCATTATGTTGATGACTGCACTGGGAGCACTTTTGGTCATCTCATTGATCTCGTACACGGAGATGCTTAATCTGACAAAATATTCAGAGAGCGCGAATATCCAGTTAGGCGTCACGGCGGCAGGACAGAGTGCCGAGGCACTGCTTAATCAGGCAGAAGAATATCTGCAGAAGATCGCCAGCGAGCAGGCAAAAGCGAACAACGCTACGCTGAAGCAGGTGCAGACAGAAGTTCTTGTTGCACGCGATTATCTGGAAAAAGTGATCAAGGATCAGGATAATTTTACCGGATATCTGCCGCCTAGACCTGATCAGACGCCAAGCGGTCTTCCGACTGCAAAGGGATTTCTCGCTGGGGGCGGCACAATGGATGCCGCTACGGAACATGAATATCGCGTGATATCGAATGCAGTTTATGCTTTTGCTCCGATGTTTGCAAATGATAACGTGCTTCATAATATCTATCTTGGCACAGAAAGCGGTATTTCTTATCGTTATTCCAAATCCAATAAATATAATCCGGACTATGATCCCAGAGAACGTGCCTGGTATACGGAAGCGATGGCGCATGTCGGAGAAGCGATCTGGATCGATACCTATTTTGATTCATATGGGCAGATCTGTGTTACCTGCTGTACAGCATTCCGTGATAAGAAAGGCAAGCCGATCGGTGTTGTTGCCACTGATGTAACGATGGATGCGATGTCCAAGAGTATTCTTGCAACCAGGATCGGAAAAGAAGGCTATGCATTCCTTCTTGATTCCGACGGACAATATATAGCGCATCCGAACTTTCTGGATGAATCATTTGAAAAGGATCCCAAAGTCGGCGCATCCGAAGATTGGCTTGCGCTTTTGGAGAAGATGAAAGAACACGAAGTCGGGACGGGGCTGGTAACACTTGACGGCATTCAGAGCTATATATCCTATGCGCCGCTGGAACAGACGGGCTGGACTCTTTGTGTTACGGTTCCGGTTGATGAAGTTACCGCACCTGCGCAGGCAACCAAAACGCAGATCGACAGTTATACGGAAGAAGCCCGTGCGTATATCGAAGCGACGCTTGCGCAGGTTTTGAACCGCTTTATCGCATTGTTTGCCGTATGTACGCTGATCTTTGTGTTTTTCTCCTTCCTGTTATCCGGAACGATCACGAAGCCGCTGAACGACCTTGTAACCAATGTGAAGATGATCGGCGCGGGAAATCTGGATGCGACAATCGTGGTTAAGGGTAAAGATGAAATCAGCGATCTGGGCGCAGCATTCAACAATATGACGAGCGAACTGAAGGAATACATGGAGAACCTCACGAAAGTGACGGCCGAGAAGGAAAGGATCGGAACGGAACTGTCTGTCGCGACAGAGATCCAGGCTTCCATGCTTCCGAATGTTTTCCCGGAAAACGATGAGTTCGAGCTTTATGCGAGCATGAATCCCGCAAAAGAAGTCGGCGGCGACTTCTATGATTTCTTTATGATCGATGACAGGCATCTTGCCATGGTTATGGCTGATGTATCAGGCAAAGGTGTTCCGGCTGCGCTGTTTATGGTCATTTCCAAGTCCTATATTAAGAATCGTTCGATCATGGGCGGCAAGCCTTCAGAGATTCTTGCATTTGTTAACGATCAGCTTTGTGAGAATAACGCTGCTGAGATGTTTGTAACGACCTGGCTTGGTATTATGGATCTTGATACCGGGATTGTCACAGCTACCAGTGCAGGACATGAGTTCCCTTGCATCAGACAGCCCGGCGGTAAATTCGAGCTTTTGAAAGACCCGCACGGATTTGTACTGGCCGGCATGGAAGGCATGCGTTACAAGGATTATGAATTTACGATTGAAAAGGGAGGTTCTCTGTTTATCTATACAGACGGAGTTCCGGAAGCAACCAATGCAGAGAATGAACTGTTTGGCAACGACAGAATGCTCGAAGCGTTGAATACAGATCCGGACGCTTCCGCAAAAGAAGTTCTGGAGAATGTACGCGCCGGTGTTGATGCATTTGTGAAGGATGCACCGCAGTTTGATGACCTGACAATGCTTTGCATGAAGAGGCGTGCATAGGTTCTTTTAAGAACCTGTGTTATCTAAAATGGAGGACACAGAATGAAGCAGATCACAGTACCTGCAAAAGATGAATCGCTGGATGAGATCAATGCATTTGTAGAAAGCGAGCTGGAAGATACCGCGTGCAGTCCCAAAACAATGATCCAGCTGGAGGTGGCGATCGAAGAGATTTTTGTTAATATCGCGCACTATGCATATGAAGATGAAGGAACTGCTGTTATCAAATTGGAGAAAGGTGGTTCTCCAATGAGTGTTGCGATCACCTTCGAAGACACGGGCATGCCGTTTGATCCATTGGCCAAGGAAGACCCTGATGTCACGCTTTCCGCTGAAGAAAGAAGGATCGGCGGTCTCGGCATTTTTATGGTCAAGAAGAGTATGGATGATGTGCAGTATCGTCATGAAGACGGAAAGAACATTTTAACGATCCGCAAGCAGATTGAGGGCTGACTATGCTGAATGAACAACGTTTTAACGAATGTTTCAGACGGTTTATACAAGACAGGAAGGTCTGGTATTATGATCTGTATATTTGCAATATGTTTTCAGAGGACAGGGTCAATCTTGCGAGGGTCAATTTTCAAGGTTTGATAACGCAGAACCCGATTCTTACGATGGTGTGTGACGCTGATGTGGAGACCTGTATTGCAAGATCATCAAGTCCTGCCGGTGTACCGACCAAGACATCTTCCGATCTTCTTTTCTTTCGGGATATTTCGGATGATCCGGAAGATAAGAAGCATGAGCGTATGGAGCGCATTTTGGTATCGTTATCCAGAAAGCAGTATGATCCGCTTAAAAACAGAATGGTGGAATTGACGATTGTTAAACGCGACAATCGTTTTTATACGCTGATCTGTGCTATATGCATGCAGACAATGTGCATTGATGACGGAAATGCAATCGCGCGTTATCTATTTGGGAATATTCAGACCAGACTTTATTTGCCGGATGCGGAAAATCTCAGCAGATATATGAAGCCAACAGAGTCGTTGACCTATAATTATTGGAAGCGTGCGCTGGGAAAGGTATCAGCACCATCCCCCAAAAAGCAAAGCGTCAACGTTCAAAAATATTTATATGATGTAAAGGCGCTGGACAATGCGCATTTGGTTTTGCTTGATCGTTTTGTGCGAGACTACGGATTAGATGCAAAGAGTATTTTTTTTGCGCTCTGGGCGATCATTTTTTCAAAGTTTTCAATGATGCCGCATTTTCATATTGCCCTGCATGTGCCGAATCGTCAATTGATGTTTATGCCGATCATTCTGGACCTTTCCAAAGATTCGCTTGCGGAAACTGTGCACAGAATCAATATGCAGCTTTCCGAGTCGATTAAATTCAGTGATTGCAATGAAGATGTATTAAGAAGAATCCTGGGGTTCTATTATATGGATGTTTGTCCGCTGTCATTTATTTCGATGCAGTCGGAAGATATGCTTGGATTTGTGGATCAGGGCGAAGAAGCTTTTATTTCCTATTGCCGTGCATGTATCCCTTCTGAAAGCAACCTTCAGATCGGGTTCTATACGACTGACAAGTATATCTTTATCGAGTATCAGTTTGATCCGGAACTGATCTCTGCGACAGATATTCAGAGCCTGGATGATTCTTTCCGCAAGATGCTCACGGCTTTTCTCGAAAAGATGGATTACGAAAAGATCTGCGAATATGTTGTGAAGCAGAATTCCACGAGTAAGGCGGATGAAATAGCAAAAATAGCACGCGTTCTGGAATTGAATCAGGCATTTTCGATGCTTGATGCGAAAGTGCTTGCAACCTTGGCGGCATGCTGCAGACCCGTTTCTGCGATCGCCGAGGATTGCCTGATCGAGACCGGAGACACGCTGGATTCCCTGTTCCTGATCGAAGAAGGCCATTTAGAAATGTCATCCATCAGTAAAGAGGGCGTTTTGCGACCGCTCATGATCTTAAAAAAAGGTGATCTGATCGGACTCGAGTCTTTAATGACGGATCGGACAGCTGTCAATACGTACCGTGTTGTGGATGATACGGCAAGACTTATATCGATTCCGTCATATGCTTTTATCAAGGTCGCATCCGATCATCCGGAAATGTGGAAGTCGCTTTTGTCAACTGTCTCCGGAAGGATGAATCGTTTTGCAAAAATGTGGCTGATCTCGTCATGATCTCATGAGGATCCATGATTCTTTTTTCATTGACACGTAACATGTAGCGATGCTATTATAACAATTGTTATGAATTAGTTTCCGTATGTTTGTATAAAGGGGTGTATCGAACATGGCCAGGAAGGCAACAGTTACAAAAGAAATGATTTTGGACAGTGCGTTTGCACTTATGAAAGAAGAAGGGTTTGAACAGGTTACGGCACGCAAACTTGCTGCAAAAGCGGGATGCTCTACGCAGCCGATCTTCAGACTTTATGAAAATATGGAGCAATTGATCGGCGACGTGTATGAGATGGCCGGCAAAGATTTTGATGATTTCTATGCGGCTTATCCGAAGGATAATTCGACACCTTTTGTTAATCTTGGGATGGCATATATTCGTTTTGCCGCTACAAGACAGAATGTATTTCGGCTTCTTTTCATGTCTTCCTTTCGGGGGGACAGAAGTATGTATGATCTTTTGAATCGTTCTTCCGGTGCGATCGGAATGGAGATCACAAAAGCTAAAGATGCCGGCGTACAGCGTCCGACGGATCTGTTTATGCAGATGTGGATCTTTATTCACGGTGCTGCATGTATGTCTTTGACGGGTGATTTTGATCTCTCGGAAGAAGAGACGTTAAATCTGTTAAAAAATGCATATCATTCATTTTGTTAAGGCGGGTAGATCTATTTGAAGGAAGAACAAAACACGGATATCATTACGCGATTGAATGACCGCTTTGCCAAAATGAGTAAGAGCCATAAGGCGATCGCAAGATTCATCTACGATCATTACGATCAGGCTGTTTTTATGACGGCTGCCAAGATCGGTGAAAGACTTGGCGTAAGTGAATCCACGGTCGTTCGATTTGCCTCCGGGCTTGGATACAGCGGTTATCCCGAGTTTCAGAAATCGCTGGAAAATTGGGTGCAGAATAAGCTCGGCTCTGTGCAGAAAGTGCACGTTAAATACAAGAACAGTACGCAATCAGAGATTCTGCAAAGTGTGCTCACATCCGATCTTGAGAAAATTCGGGATACGATCCGAAATGTGAATGTTGCGTGCTTTGAACAGGCGGTTGACAGTATCCTTGAGGCTGAAAACATTTACATCATCGGGATCAGAAGCTGCGAACCGCTTGCGGAGTTTCTAAGCTTTTACCTGAACATGATCCGCGGCAATGTGTATAATCTCCGGACGACGAGCGCAAGTGAACTTTTTGAACAGATGATCCGCATTGGCGAAAAGGATGTGATCATCGGGATCAGTTTTCCGCGCTATTCGATGCGTACACTCAAAGCGCTGGAATTTGCTTCCGACCGTAATGCAAAAGTGATCACGATCACAGATTCCGTTCATTCGCCGATCAATCTTTACTCTTCATGCAATCTGCTTGCAAGGAGCGATATGGTCTCGATCGTCGATTCGCTCGTTGCACCGTTGTCTCTTATCAATGCGCTTGTGGTTGCGCTTTGCGTAAAGGTACCGGATAAAGTGAAAGAAAACCTTGATACATTGGAATCCGTTTGGAACAACTATCAGGTGTATTTGAACGATGAGATCAATTATGTCGGAGACGGATTGAATTTAAGCGATCCGATGAACAATGACCATGCGTAAGATTATTATTATCGGTGCCGGCGCAGCAGGTATGATGGCATCATATGCAGCTGCGGTAAACGGCGCGGATGTAACGCTTCTTGAACAAAATGAAAAGACCGGCAAGAAGATCTATATCACGGGTAAGGGCCGGTGTAACCTGACCAATGCATGCGCGACAGAAGAGCTGTTTGACCATGTGGTTCGAAACGGCAAATTTCTGTATAGCGCATTTTATACGTTTTCAAATGAGATGGTCATGCAGTTTTTTGAAGAAGCCGGATGTCCGCTTAAGACAGAGCGCGGTGAGCGCGTATTTCCTGTCTCGGATCATGCGTCCGATGTGATCCGGGCGCTTGAAAAAAGACTGCGAGCCCTTTCTGTGTCGATCAGACTGCACACTTCTGTTCGTGAACTTATTTTGGACCATGATCGTGAAGATGTTAGGGTAACGGGCGTTATACTACAAACGGGAGAACGCCTGCAGGTTGATGCTGTGATCATTGCGACGGGCGGACTTTCTTATCCGACAACCGGTTCGACCGGAGACGGGTATCTTTTTGCAAAAGCATGCGGACATACAGTTACAAGACTTCTGCCATCTCTGGTCCCACTGATCACTGCGGGTGATACTGCCAGAAGGTTGCAGGGACTTTCGCTTAAAAATGTGCGGGCAAAGATGTTTTATGCCGGGAAGAAAAAAGAAGTATTTGATGGTTTTGGCGAGATGCTTTTCACGCAAAACGGAATCAGCGGTCCGCTTGTATTAAGTGCAAGTAGCGTTTTTGAACCGGAAAATAACGGCTGTACTTTTGTGATCGATCTAAAGCCCGCGCTTACCACGGAGCAGCTTGATAAAAGACTGATACGTGACTTTTCGGAGAATCTGAATAAACAGTTTAAAAATGCTCTTGGAGGCTTGCTGCCTGCAAAAATGATACCTGTTATGATATCTGAGAGCGGAATTCCGGAAGATAAACCGGTAAATGAGATCACCAAAGAAGAAAGGCAGCGGTTGGGGGCTCTGATCAAAGGCTTCAGACTTACGGTCACAGGAGCGGGAGAGTTTCGCGAAGCGGTCATCACAAGAGGCGGTGTTTCCGTAAAGGAGATAGATCCTTCTACAATGCAGTCCAAGATCTGCGAGGGGCTTTATTTTGCGGGAGAGGTTCTTGATCTCGATGCGGTAACAGGTGGTTTTAATTTACAGATCGCCTGGTCGACCGGTTATCTTGCCGGGGCATCTGCCGCAACTGACAACGAATAATGAAATGGAGAGTGTTTAAATGAATCATGATATTGCGATCGACGGACCCGCGGGTGCAGGAAAGAGCACAATAGCAAAGCGGATCGCGAAAAAACTCGGCTATATCTATGTGGATACCGGCGCGATGTACAGAGCGCTTGGCCTTTATCTGTTACGTAACGGCATTGCTGCCGATGATACGGAAGCGATCGTTCGCGCATCCGATGAGGCGGATATTACGCTTTCTTTTGAAAACGGTGAGCAGATCGTTCTCTTAAACGGAGAGAACGTAAACGGTTTGATCCGTACGGAAGAAGTCGGCAATATGGCTTCCGCCTGTTCGGTTCATGCAACGGTACGGGAGAAGATGGTGCGTCGTCAGCAGGAGATGGCAAAGACGAGGGACGTTGTTATGGATGGCAGGGATATCTGCTCCGTTGTCCTTCCTGATGCCGCAGTTAAGGTTTTTTTAACAGCCAGCGTCGAAGTGCGTGCCAAGAGGCGTTTTGATGAACTGACCGCCAAGGGCGTAACATGCGATCTGTCTGCCATTGAAGCGGATATCAGAGAACGGGATCACCGGGATATGACGCGTGATGTAACTCCTCTTAAACAGGCACCGGATGCGACGCTTGTCGATTCTTCGGATATGTCGATCGATGAAGTGGTGGATGCCATTATAGGACTCAGATGATCATGGAAGTGATTCGTGCAAAGAGCGCGGGATTCTGCTTCGGCGTAAAACGCGCTGTTGAAACCGTATACGAAGAGAGCGAAAAGGGTGGCCCTATTTACACATACGGACCGATCATCCATAACGATCAGGTTGTGAAAGATCTTGAAGCAAAGGGTGTTCACGTGATCGAAAACGATGAACAGCTCGAACAGATAAGCGAAGGAACTGTGATCATCAGATCACACGGTGTATCCGCTGCGGTTCAGAAGAAGCTTCAGGATAAGGGCCTTACCGTATTGGATGCAACGTGTCCTTTTGTAAAAAGGATTCATAATGTCGTTGAAGCCGAGAGCCTTAACGGGTCTTTGATCATTGTGATCGGCAATGCGGGTCATCCCGAAGTTGAGGGGATCGTCGGCTGGTCACACACCCCTGCGGTCGTGATCGAATCCGAGCAGGAAGCGCATGATTTTTACTGCGCGGAGGGGACCCGGATCTGTCTGGTCTCTCAGACAACTTTCAACTATAATAAATTTCAAGATTTAGTTGATATAATTAGAAAAAAAGGTTACAATGTTAATGTTGTCAATACTATATGCAACGCTACAGAAGTGCGACAAAAAGAAGCTCGCAAGATCGCTTCCGAAGTCGACGCAATGATTGTAATAGGAGGCGCTCACAGCTCCAATACAAGGAAACTGTATGAGATCTGCAGTTCGGAATGTGAGAATACCTATTTCATACAGACACTGGATGACTTGCAATTAGACTTTCCTAATTCTGTTGTTCGAGTGGGCATTACGGCGGGGGCGTCAACCCCGAACAATATTATTGAGGAGGTTCAAAATAATGTCAGAATTAACTTTTGAACAAATGCTTGACGAATCATTCAAAACAATCAAATCGGGGGAGATAGTAGAAGGCACAGTCATAGACGTTAAGCCGGATGAGGCGATCCTGAACATCGGATACAAATCCGACGGTATTCTTACCCGCCATGAGTACACTAATGAGCCGAACGTGGATCTTACGACCATGATCAAAGTCGGCGATACCATGGAAGTTAAGGTATTCAAAGTAAATGACGGCGAAGGTCAGGTTTTACTTACATACAAGAGACTTGCTGCAGACAGAGGCAACAAGCGTATCGAAGAAGCATTTAACAATAAAGAGGTCCTGAAGGCAAAGGTCGCTCAGGTTCTCGACGGAGGTCTTTCCGTTGTGGTTGAGGAGATCAGAATCTTCATTCCCGCAAGTCTTGTGTCCGATACATATGAGAAGGATCTGACGAAATATGCAGGTCAGGAGATTGAATTCGTGATCAGCGAGTACAATCCGAAGAGAAGAAGATACATCGGTGATCGCAAGCAGCTTATCGTTGCAAAGAAAGCCGAGATGCAGAAGGAACTCTTTGCAAAGATCAAGGAAGGCGATGTTGTTACTGGTACCGTTAAGAACGTGACGGACTTCGGTGCATTCATCGATCTTGGCGGCGTGGACGGTCTTCTTCATATTTCCGAGATGAGCTGGGGCCGCGTTGAAAATCCGAAGAAAGTTTTCAAGGTTGGTGATGAGTTAAAGGTTCTCATTAAAGAGATCTCCGGAACAAAGGTTGCGCTTTCCCTTAAATTTGCAGATGCAAATCCCTGGAAAGATGCAGCATCCAAATATGCGGTTGGCAATGTAGTGACCGGAAAAGTTGCAAGAATGACGGATTTCGGTGCTTTTGTTGAGTTGGAAACAGGCGTGGACGCTCTTCTTCATGTATCACAGATCTCCAAAGAGCATGTGGAGAAGCCGCAGGATGTATTGAAGGTCGGAGAAGAAGTAACGGCAAAGGTTGTTGACTTCAATGAAGAAGGCAAGAAGATCAGTCTGAGCATCAAAGCGCTGCTTGCGCCGGAGCCCGCTCCCGAGAAGAAAGAAGACGAGGATGCGGATGTTGTATCCGTTGACATCGATGCTGTGATCGCACAGGAAGATGCAAAGGAAGAGTAGTATTTAGGCTGAAACGGTAGTTGTCATCAGGTCAAAATAGTAAAACCGGAGGCTGAGAATATGGAATACGATTATGAGTATTTAAAAAAAGCAGTTTACGATCTTACAAAGATTGATTTGAACGCTTACAAAGAAAAGCAGATGAAGCGTCGTATCGATACGCTGATCGCAAAGAACGGGATCAAAGGGTACGACAAGTACATCGAAGTCCTGAAAAAGGACAAAGAAAGATTTGAAGAGTTTGTCAACTATCTTACGATCAATGTGTCCGAGTTTTATCGCAATCCACAGCAGTGGGAAGTGATGGACAAAGACATCATTCCCGAACTGATCCAGAAGTTCGGAAAGAACCTGAAGATCTGGAGCGCTGCCTGCTCTACCGGTGATGAGCCATATTCGCTCGTTATGGCACTCAGCAGACATCTGCCTTTGAATCAGATTAAGATCTATGCGACCGACATTGATAAGCAGGTCATTGCGTCCGCAAAAGCAGGACTTTACTCTGAAAAGAGTATTGCTGCCGTTCCAAAGGATCTGAAGGATAAGTATTTTACAAAGATCGGTTCTTCCTACAAGATCTCGGATGAGATCAAAGCGCGTGTCGAGTTTAAAGAGCATAATCTTTTAAAAGACACCTATCCGACCAATTATCATATGATCGTTTGCAGAAACGTTTTGATCTACTTCACGGAAGAAGCCAAGGATGAAGTGTTCCGCAAATTCCAGAAATCGCTTTCCTCAGGCGGTATCCTCTTTATCGGAAGTACGGAACAGATCATCAATTATAAAGAGGTGGGACTGGACAGAAAGAGTTCGTTCTACTACTGCAAACCGTAAAGATATTAAAAGGTACCCAAGATTGGGTACCTTTTTTTATGACTTATTTCAGTTTTGCCAGCATCATCTGCAGCACATGCGCTGCGTACTGATTGAACAGGATGCGGTCTTTTTTCATATCCTCCGTAAGTTCAAAGAAGAGTTCCTTGGATCCGTATTCGCGCTTGAAATAAGGGCTGAACAGATCGCTCCATTGCTGTAGAAACGTGGAATGCTTTCTGGTGTAGCAGTTGGATGCTTTTGCCTGTACACGATGATCCTTATCGACAAACGATGCGATCGATTTGTGCATGGCCACGTCTTCAACTGGAAGGTAGTAGTAATCCTTGTAGTCTGAGTAGAAGTATTTCATCTCTTCTTCATAGAGCGGTACGCGAAGGATCCCTTCGGATCCTTCCGCGCTGAAACTGCATCCGTCTGTCGATGCAGTGATCTTCTTAACAAGTGCATTCGGAAGGCGCAGCTTCATGTAGAGCTCACATTTTTGATCACCGTTTATATCGCTGTAGTAATTAGCCTGAACTTTTTTTACTTTGATCTCTTTGGAAAAAAGATCACTGTATGCAAGAATCGGTAAAAGCTGAAGCATACCGGCTATATCATCAGCATTATGGCCGATGATATAGCAGAATTTCTCGCCGTCCGGCTGCGTTGTGTACGAATGATACATGCTGATCAGCTGACCGCCGTCAAACGGGTCCGTTCGGTTAATACCAAGAAACTGCTCAACGGTCTTTTGCTTGCAGTTTATTAGGCCAAGAAATCCTTTGATCGCAGAAGTACGTTGATACAGGTCGATCCCTTTGAAAGCTGCCAGGGAAGAAGAGATACCGTGCTCTTTACATTTTTCTTCGATAAAAGGGATGTCGAAATGATTCCCGTTGAAATGGATGAAATATTGGTAATTTTTTGAAAAGTTTAGAAAACTCTCGATCACTTCTTTTTCGGAGGAGCGGGTGTCTGCGAACCACTGGATCGTATGCCACTTATTATCCTGAAAGTATACGCATCCGATCAGATATAAAACGGCGTTTCTGGCAGTAAAACCGGTTGTTTCTATGTCCAGGAACAGGACCTTCTCCAAGGGACAGATATCGTCCAGAGGATACGCTATGGATACTTCGTCAAGGGTCTTTTGGATCGTTTGCATGACGCTCTCCTCATGTGGTTAATATTTGTTAAATTATTGTTATAATCATAGCATATTTTTGAAAATACCAGTAGTATTTTATTGAAAAAAATAGTATGATTAATTAGATATCGATTATCAACAATTGATGATCGACATACGTTTTGAAGAGAAGAGAGAGGGGTAAGAAAAATGGCAAAATTGACATTTCCCGGTGGAATTCATCCGTACGACGGAAAAGATTTGTCAAAAGATAAGCCGATCACTGAGATTTTGCCAAAAGGTGATCTTGTTTATCCGTTGTCACAGCACATTGGCGCACCCGCTACTCCCATCGTACAGAAGGGAGACCGTGTATTGACCGGTCAGAAGATCGCTGAAGCAGGCGGTTTTGTTTCCGCGCCGATCTACGCGACCGTGTCCGGTACTGTAAAGGCGATCGAGCCGCGCAGGATCGTTACGGGTGATAGCGTGATGAGTATCATTGTGGAAAACGACGGCCAGTACGAGGAAGTGGAGTATGCACCTGCTGATCCTGATGCATTGTCCAAAGAAGAGATCATCGGCAGGATCAAAGAGGCCGGCGTAGTCGGTATGGGTGGTGCCGGATTCCCGACACACGTAAAGCTGTCTCCGAAAGAGCCTGAGAAGATTGAATATGTGATCGCGAACTGCGCGGAATGTGAGCCGTATCTGACAAGCGATTATCGTCGTATGATCGAGAATCCCGAGCTTTTGGTTCAGGGCCTGCAGTGCATTTTGAAGCTTTTTGATAATGCACGCGGTATCCTCGCCGTTGAAGACAATAAGCCGGATGCGATCGAGGCATTAAAGAAAGCAGCAAGCGGTATCGACAGGATCGAAGTAAAGGCACTGAAGACCAAGTATCCGCAGGGAGCTGAACGTCAGCTCATCTATGCTGTTACGGGCAGAGAGATCAATTCCTCCATGCTGCCGGCAGATGCAGGCTGCGTGGTTGACAATGTAGACACGATCGTATCCATCAACCAGGCTGTCAGAGAAGGCAAGCCTTTGATGCATCGTATTGTAACTGTAACGGGTGATGCGATCGCAGATCCAAGAAACTTTATCGTACGGATCGGAACCAACTATAAGGAACTGATCGAAGAAGCAGGCGGATTCAAACAGGATCCCGTAAAAGTTGTTTCAGGCGGTCCGATGATGGGCTTTGCTCTGTTCGGGCTTGATGTGCCGACAACAAAGACCTCATCTGCGCTTCTTTGTATGACACACGATGAAGTGTCCGATCATGAACCCAGTGCCTGCATCAACTGCGGCAGATGCGTGGAAGCATGCCCTGAGCGTCTTCTTCCGAGTAAACTTGCTGATTTTGCAGAGCATGGCGATATGGACAAGTTCAAAGCTTATGACGGTATGGAGTGCGTAGAATGCGGTTCCTGCAGTTATGTATGTCCTGCCAAGAGACAGCTGACGCAGGAGATCAAGTCCATGCGTAAGACAGAACTTGCCAACAGAAAGAAAAAGTAGGAGGTAGAGCAATGAGTGATTTGATGAAAGTATCATCCAATCCGCATATCCGTGCCAAGGCTACGACGGGAAGCATTATGGCTTCAGTTCTCGCCGCATTACTTCCTGCATCGGCTTTCGGCGTATATAATTTCGGATTTCATGCACTGCTTTTGATCGTGATCACGGTCGCTTCCGCAGTGTGTACAGAATATTTGTTTGAGAAGGGCATGAAGAAGCCCATTACCATAACGGATTTTTCCGCAGCGGTAACGGGACTTTTACTCGCACTGAACCTTCCGCCCAATGCACCGTGGTGGATCGGCCTCATCGGCGGCGTTTTTGCGATACTTGTCGTAAAGATGATCTTCGGCGGCCTTGGTCAGAACTTTATGAACCCGGCGCTTGGCGCGCGTTGCTTCCTGTTGATCTCGTTTACATCCATCATGACCAATTTTGATTGTGATGCCTATACAGGTGCAACTCCTCTGGCGGCTTTAAAATCCGGTGAATCCGTGAATATCATGAATATGATCCTTGGCAAGACGAGCGGTACGATCGGCGAGACTTCCATGATCGCGATCGTTTTGGGCGCTTGTATCCTGATCATGCTCGATATCATCGACCTCAGGATCCCGGGAACTTATATCGTAACCTTTGTGATCTTTATCACACTTTTTGGCGGGCACGGTTTTGATAAAGCGTTCATTTCCGCTCATCTGGCAGGTGGCGGTCTGATGCTCGGTGCATTTTTTATGGCGACCGATTATGTTACAAGACCGATCACTGTTAAAGGGCAGTATGTGTTTGGAGCATTCCTTGGCATTATGACCGGTATTTTCCGTCTCTTCGGACCCGGCGCCGAGGGCGTTTCCTATGCGATCATCATCGGTAACCTTCTTGTTCCTTTGATCGAGAAATACACCCTTCCGACAGCATTTGGCAGAAAAGGAGGGAAGAAAGCATGAGTAAGATGTTAAAAGATGCGGCGATCCTCTTTGCCATCACGGTCATTGCGGGTGCAGTCCTCGGTTTTGTATATGACATCACAAAAGCACCGATCGCGGAGCAGGATGCAAAAGCAAAGGCTGCAGCGTGTAAAGAAGTATTTGCGGACGCGGCTGATTTTAAACTTGTAAGCGATGATGAAGCTTCAATGAGTGAGACTGCGGCTGCGGCCGGTTATAAGGCAAGGATCAATGAAGTGATGGAAGCACTTGATGCTTCCGGCAATAAGCTTGGTTATGTTCTTACCGTTACTTCCAAAGAAGGTTTTGGCGGTGACATCAAGTTTACGGTCGGTGTTCAGAACGACGGAACCGTGAACGGTATGTCCATTTTGTCCATCTCAGAGACGGCCGGCCTTGGTATGAAAGCGGGAGATGTTCTCGTACCGCAGTTTAGAGACAAGAAAGTACCGATGTTCTCTTATACAAAGACAGGCGCAACGAGCGATGATCAGATCGATGCGATCAGCGGTGCGACGATCACGACCAATGCGGTTGTCAATGCAATGAATGCAGGTCTGAATTATGTTCAGACGCAGTTGGGAGGTGGCGCACAATGAATAAAGCCGGTGAAAGATTACTGAACGGCATTGTGAAAGAAAACCCCACCTTTGTTCTGATGCTCGGTATGTGTCCGACACTTGCCGTTACAACATCTGCGATCAACGGTCTCGGTATGGGCCTTTCCACAATGGTTGTTCTGGCACTCAGTAATGCGTTTATCGCAATGCTTCGTAATATTATTCCTGATAAGGTTCGTATCCCGGCGTTCATCGTCGTAATCGCATCCTTTGTAACGGTTGTACAGATGCTCCTGCAGGCCTATGTGCCTTCGATCTATGCAGCACTCGGAATCTACATTCCGCTGATCGTTGTAAACTGTATCATTTTAGGTCGTGCGGAAGCATATGCTTCCAAGAATCCGATCATTCCGTCTCTTTTCGACGGTATCGGTATGGGTCTCGGCTTTTCCGTAGCGCTGACGATTATTGGCGCTGTTCGTGAGCTGATCGGTGCCGGTGAATGCTTCGGCGTACGTATCATGCCGGAATCTTATGTTCCTTGCAGCATCTTCATTTTGGCACCCGGTGCGTTCTTTGTTCTTTCCGTTCTGGTAGCGATCCAGAATAAAGTGAAGATCGCAGGCGAGAAAAAGGGCAAAGATATGTCCAAGATCGGTTCCGGCTGCACTGCAGACTGTCTGCATTGTATGGAAAGCGGTTGTGCTGACAGAACAGCACCCGCAGCAGAGAAGGAGGGTGAATAAGAATGGAAGTATCAGCTAGAGAGCTCCTTATTATCCTCATTAGCTCCAGTTTGGTAAGCAACGTAGTCCTGAGCCAGTTCCTTGGTCTTTGTCCGTTCCTTGGCGTTTCCAAGAAGGTTGAGACGGCTGCCGGCATGGGTACTGCGGTTATCTTCGTTATCACGCTTGCATCGCTTGTTGCCGGTGTGATCTATAAGTTTGTATTGATCCCGCTGAACATCGAATACCTGCAGACGATCGTATTTATCCTTGTGATCGCTGCACTGGTTCAGTTTGTTGAGATGATCCTGAAAAAATATGTTCCAAGCCTTTATACAGCTCTTGGCGTATATCTTCCTCTGATCACAACCAACTGTGCAGTTCTTGGTATCGCTCTTGTGAACGTTCAGAAGGATTACGGCATTTTCACAGGTGTTGTCAACGGTTTTGCAACAGCTGTAGGTTTTACGATCTCGATCGTTTTGCTTGCCGGTATCCGTGAAAAGATGGAATATAATGATATCCCCGAATCCTTTAAAGGAATGCCGATCGTGCTTGTTACTGCAGGCTTGATGGCGATCGCATTCTGCGGATTCTCCGGATTGTTATAAGGAGGGAGACAAAAGATGAGTATTACTGGAATTTTGATCGCTACCGCGATCGTCGGCGGCGTCGGTTTGTTCATCGGTCTTTTCCTCGGCGTGGCAGCCATCAAATTTGAGGTAAAAGTTGATGAGAAGGAAGAAGCCGTTCTTGCGGCACTTCCCGGGAATAATTGCGGTGGCTGCGGTTTTGCGGGCTGTTCCGGACTTGCGGCAGCGATCGCCAAAGGCGAAGCGCCTGTCAACCAGTGTCCTGTAGGCGGGGAACCGGTTGCAAATAAGATTGCCAAGATCATGGGTGTGGAAGCGGAAGCCGGTGCTCGTAAAGTTGCCTTTGTAAAGTGCCAGGGTGACTGTGACAAGACAACTGTTGATTATGAGTATCATGGCACACAGGATTGCGCGATGCTCTCGTATGTCCCGAATGGTGGTCCCAAGAGCTGCAATTACGGTTGTCTCGGCGGCGGGAACTGCGTGAAAGCATGTCCTTTTGATGCGATCCACGTTGTAAACGGCGTTGCTGTTGTCGATAAGGAGGCGTGTAAAGCCTGCGGCAAATGTGTTGCTGCGTGCCCGAAGAATCTGATCGAGTTGATCCCGTATGATGCAAAGCATATGGTCGCATGCTCCTCCAAGGATAAAGGCCCTGTTGCAATGAAGGCTTGCCAGACTGCATGTATAGCATGTACACTTTGCGCAAAGAATTGTCCGAATGAAGCGGTTATCATTGAAGATAACCACGCAAGGATCGATTACGAGAAGTGTACGGGATGTGGTGTCTGCAAAGAGAAATGCCCGAAAAAAGCGATCCTGTAAATTTATTCGAGAATATAGTATAATCAGAGTAACTGAATCCCGCTTAACGAATGATGATTCATCCGTAAAGCGGGATTTTTTCAGAGATGCGGGTGATAGGATGCTGGATGAAAAAGACAAAACCGAAGCATACGAAGTGGCGCAGCGTGTCATGAACTTTGCCAAGAACACGATACTGATGCGGTATCGCTTCTTTCATCGTGCTTTATCCCGTCTTTCGATTAATGCGGATGATGCGGAGCCTTCTTACCGCTTTACGGACTCTACACTGACCTATAATCCGAAAAGGCTTCTTCTTGATACACTCGACGAACCGAATTATGCGGTCCATCTTTTGCTTCATTGCATGTTTCATGCGCTTTTCATGCATGGATCTGCAAGACAGAGTGATGCATCCGATTATTGGGAATTAGCAACCGACATCGCTGTCGAAAATGTGATCCTGCAGCTTGGATTTAAAGACGCATCGCTTAAACGTGATACGCAGGCACAGATGCGGATCGGTAAGCTTTCCAAGTGGATCCGTAAGATGACGGCGCAGGGAATTTACAGAGAATTTCTTGTCAACGGCATCTCGGATGATGCAATGGAAGAGTATCTTGCGCTTTTTTCCATGGATCGATATGTAAAACACACTGCAGAAGATTCGGATACGATCGAGATCAGTGAGCAGGACTGGAAGAACATCACACGTAAGGTCAAAACTGAAGTCCGTCATTTTAAGAACGGCTCCGGTATGCCGGAAGATTTCCTTTCCAATATGCAGGAGTCATTGAAGGAGAAGCAGGATATTGAAGCGATCTTAAAGACGTTCGCCGTGCGAGGCGAGGAGATCAAAGTGAATCCGGATGAATTTGATTATATTTACTATTCATACGGACTTAAACTGTACGGAAAAGTACCGCTGATCGAACCGCTTGAATATGCCGAGATCAATAAAGTCCGCGATTTTGTGATCGCGATCGATACGTCTGCTTCTGTCAGTGAAACTCTGGTGCGCGATTTTATTCGCAAGACGTTTCGCATCCTTCATACAGAGGACAGTTTTTCGTCTGAAATCCGCGTGCATCTGATCCAATGCGATGCCGAGATCCGCGATGATGCGATTATTAAGAGTACAGCTGACCTGGACGCATATTTTGACAGATTTAGCGTAAAAGGATACGGTGCAACCGATTTTCGGCCGGTCTTTGATCATGTGGATGATCTGGTCCGAAAAGGCGAGCTGGATCGCTTGAAGGGGCTTATCTACTTTACGGACGGTTATGGCGTCTACCCGTCTTATCCGCCCGGTTATGATGTTTTGTTTGCCTTTATCGGCCGGGATGAAGAGCGTCCGGATGTTCCGAACTGGGCGAGTACAGTTTTCATGGATCCTGAAGAAGCGAAGGAGTATGCGAATGAACATTAGAGATGCAAAAGAGTTTATCAAGAATACCGTTTCCATCTATCTTGCAAAGGATCGTTTCGGTGAATACAGGATTCCGATCATGAATCAAAGGCCGATCTTTCTGCTCGGCGCTCCCGGTATCGGAAAAACGGCGATCATGGAACAGATTGCAGAAGAGCTTGACCTTGCGCTCGTCAGCTATTCGATGACACATCATACGAGACAGTCTGCACTGGGGCTCCCTTTTATCAGTGAGAAAAACTATGGCGGGAAAGACTACAGTGTATCGGAATATACGATGAGTGAGATCCTCGCAACGGTTTATGATACGATTGACCGTAGCGGTCACAAAGAAGGAATCCTGTTTCTGGATGAGATCAACTGTGTGTCGGAGACATTGTATCCGTCTATGCTTCAATTTCTTCAGTACAAAACATTCGGACGTCACAGCGTTCCGGACGGATGGGTTGTTGTAACGGCCGGCAATCCGCCCTCGTTTAACAGATCGGTTCGTGAATTTGATGTTGTTACGCTCGACAGATTGAAGGTTCTCGAGATCGATCCCGATTACGGTGCGTGGAAAGAATATGCCTCTGATCACGGCGTTCATCCTGCGATCATTGGATTTCTTGAAAATAATAAGGATTATTTTTATAAGATCGAAACAACGGTCAGCGGCAAGAAATATGTAACTGCCAGAGGGTGGGAAGATCTCAGTACGATGCTTCTGCTCTACGAAGAAAAGGGGCTTCCCGTATCCGATGCATTGATCGTTCAGTATATCACGCAGACGGAGATCGTATCCGAATTCTTTGCATATTATGAGCTTTACAATACATATAAACAGATCTATCAGATCGGTAAAGTTCTGGAAGGGGACAGCGATCCGGCATTGGATGAAAAGATACGCACCGCGCAGGTGGATGAGCGTCTGATGCTGACTTCTGTTTTGACCGACACAGTCAAAGCAAAGCTCGCGGTTACATTGGAACGGTATGATGATCTTGCCGCGATCAAATCTGTACTTGCAAGGTTACAGGATTCGAAGGACCCTCTTGAAGAGATCACAGGGGAAATCGACAGAAGAAGAGTCGCGATGGAGAAGATGTCAGCTTCAGCAACGCTGACATATGAAGGAAAGTTAAAATACAATCGTATACATTCTATTTTGACAGAACTATCCGATCTGATCAGAGAAAGCGGTGCTTTTGAACCTGCAAAAGAACGTTACGGCACCATGATAGGCGAGCTGAAAGAAGAAGTGATGCTTCGCGAGCAAATGCTTAAATGCTTATTTGACTTTTTAAAAACGCAATTTGGGGAAGAGAGTAATGAACTGCTTTTAGCAGTAACAGAGCTTACGTATCATACTGCTTGTACCCGTTTCTTCAGTATATTCGGATCCGGGCAATACGAGCAGCATGCGAAGCTTCTTTCCGTTAAAGACAGCAAGGAAGAATTGCGCCGTTCGATCGATCAGCTGAATCTTTGATTAAGAGGATGATTATGGACGAATCACTTTTATTTCAATATGAACAATATGAAGACGGCATCAAGATCGTTGACTATACAGGTCACGAATCATCTCTTGCAATTCCGGAACGGATAGAAGGTCGTCCTGTTACCATGATCGAGCGAAAAGCTTTTATGGGGAAAAAGGAAATCCGAAGTATTACGCTTCCGCGCAGCGTTTCTTTTATTCAGGATTTTGCTTTTGCAAAGTGTACACATCTCATGCGCGTGACTTGCCTCGCCGGGAAAGGCGCTGTTCGCTTCGGACGGAAAGTCTTTGAAGGCTGCTTGGATCTTGAACTGATCATGATCGGTTCTGATGAGCCGGATGATTTTTCTTATCTGGCAGCTGCACTTTCACACAAACTGGATGCGCCGCATCTTTTGTCCGATCCTGAGATAGGCAATTCATTTTGGCTGGAACGCTGGGACCTGGCTCTTAAATCCGGATTAAACAAAAGCGATGCTGACGGATATGAGAATACAGTCCTATGCGGCGAAGAGGATACATCCTATGCCGGCAAAATGTCCGTAGAAGGAGAGATCGTTGAGGATGTGCATTTGTACATGAAAGAAGCATGCAAGAACAAATGTGATCTTTGCATGCTGCGACTTTTGCATCGGGACTCGCTTGCCGGCGGTACGGAAGAAGTTTTAAAGCTGTACTTGAAGCAGCACGCTTTTACAAGCGAGAATAACGCCGCTTACGAGCTTCTCAAAGAACGCTACGCCGATGATGAACGGTATATCGGTCTTTATCTGGATATCGTATCGCCGGGACGCGAAGAGGTACTTCGTATGCTCGATGATATCGGTGACGATCTGGCGCTTTTCAGAAAGCAGCTGATCCTTTACAGCGCCGATCTTAAGAAACGGGATGCGTTTGATGATCTTTTATTCTGATCATTCTTTTGCATAAAATGAACAGAATCTGTCCATCCTGGCGTGCATGTTTTCGTAAAGGAGATCCAGAACAGTCATCGCGCACATGGCTTCCACGACCACTGCCGCCCGGGGAGCGATACATACATCGTGTCTGCCGCCTACCGATATCGTAGTGGGCGTGCCTTCTTTTGTGACAGTCTGCTGCCTGCATGAGATGGAAGGTGTTGGTTTGATATACGCTTTGACGACCACATCACCACCGGTGCTCATACCACCCAATATGCCGCCGCAGTGATTTGTTTTTGTAAAAATATGACCGCTTTCATCAACATCGAATGCGTCATTGTTTTCAGAACCTTTCATTGATGCGACTTTTGTCCCGTCGCCGATCTCGATCGCTTTGACGGCACCGATCGACATGCAGGCTGCAGCGAGCTTCGCATCGAGCTTATCAAAAACGGGTTCTCCGACTCCGGCGGGGAGCCCTTTTATTGTGCATGTGATCACACCGCCGATCGAATCCTGCTCGGGGACTTCTTTTAAATCGGATGTAACGACCGCATGAATATGAATGCCGAGTTCATTTAAGATGAGAGATGCAATGGCACCGCCCATCACGCGCCCGATCGTTTCGCGCCCGGAAGAACGCCCGCCGCCTCTGTGATCACGAAAGCCGTATTTTGCATCAAATGTATAATCCGCATGACCGGGCCGATAGAGGGAAGCGATCGCGCTGTAATCTTTTGAGATCTGATCGGTATTTCTGACCATGATCATGATCGGTGTTCCGGTCGTCTTTCCTTCAAATACACCGGATAAGATCTCACAGAGATCCGATTCTTTTCGCGGTGTTGAAAGCGGAGAAAAGCCGGGACGACGTCTGTCGAGGAAGACCTGGATCGATCCTTCCGAAAGCGGAAGGCCTGCGGGGCATCCGTCGATCACGGCGCCGAGTGCCTTGCCGTGCGATTCACCCCAGGTCGTTACAGTGAAGTTTTTTCCATATGTTGAGCCAGCCATTGCGTACCTCCTTAAAACGTTTTCATCTTAACATGAAATCTGCTGTTTGTCTGTAATATGTTGACTCTTGTGGCTTTTTTTCGATCCTTCTGTTATAATTCATAACTGATCTGCGGCTTCATGCATTCAGCAGAGCCCTGAAAGGAGTATTTTATGCGTTCCGGTATTCGCAATCTGATCTTTGACGTGGGAAGTGTTCTGATCGGCTATCGCTGGCGGGATATGCTGCTTTCTGATCGAAAGATGTCCAAAGAGCGGGCAGAGATTTTCGGAGACACCGTCCTGAGCGATCCGATGTGGGTATTGTTTGATCTGGACGAGCTCTCGGAAGATGAGATCATAGCAAAATATGTCGAGAAGTATCCGGATTTTGCAGATGATTTTCGCTGGTTTATAGCGAACAGCCATTTGATGCCGACCATGCGTCCGCGCGTGTGGGAAGAAGTACATCGACTGAAAAAAGGCGGATATCGGATCTATCTGCTGTCCAATTATTCCAGGCGCTTTTTCACCATTCACACAAAGGATGCAACATTCTTCGATGATCTTGACGGCATGATGGTCTCTTATATGGTTCATCAGGTTAAGCCCGATCCGCCGATCTACGAGGCTCTTCTACAAAAGTACGAACTGGATCCGAAAGAGTGCATTTTTTTTGATGACAGGGCTGAAAATACAAAAACCGCAAAAGAACTCGGCATGGATATCCTGACGGTTGAATCAGAGGAGCACCTGCTGGATTATCTTAGAAAGATTTCCTGTGATCCTTTATGAAAATCCGGATTAAAATCGTATTGAAACATATGTTCGAAAATGATAGAATAGCATCATGAAAAAAAATGATGCTATTTTTTTGTGTCTGATCCTGGGGATCGCTTTGGCGTTTTTTCTTTATCAGCGTTTTGCGATCAAACAGGACGATTCAGGGTTTGTAGTTGTTGAACGTGACGGAAACGCAGAGGAGCGCTATCCTCTTTCGGAAGACTGTGTGATCCGGCTTGCATCAGAACTCGGAAACAACACACTTACGATACAGGGCGGTAAAGCCTCAGTCACAGAGGCGGATTGCCTGGACCGGATCTGCATGAAGCAGGGAACGATCGATAAGAACGGTCAATCGATCATCTGCCTGCCGCATCGGCTTGTCATTCGGATCGAAAGCGGAGAGGAGGATTCTGTAGATGGCATCACGGGTTCCTGAAAGTGACTTTCGTAAGACCGTACGCATCGCCGATAAAGCCCTTCTCCTGGCATTTGCCATGATCTTAAGTTATGTGGAGTCACTGATCCCGTTTACTTTCGGCGTGCCCGGCGTGAAGCTTGGTCTTGCCAATCTTGCGGTTCTTTTGACGCTTTACCGGTTTGGCACATGGAGCGCTTTTTCTGTTGATATGCTAAGGATCATGCTGACAGGTTTTCTCTTTGGAAGTATGTACGGTCTTCTGTACAGTCTTGCGGGGGGGATCGTAAGTTTTTGCGCGATGCTGTTGTTTCGGCGCATCCGGTCCTTTGGCATCTACGGGGTTTCGATGGCAGGTGGTGTGTTTCACAATATCGGCCAGTTGATCGTCGCATACTTTACGGTACGTTCGATCGGGCTGTTCTATTATATGCCCGTTTTGCTTTGTTCCGGTGTCTTGACAGGCTTTTTGATCGGCATCATCGCAAAAAGCGTGCTGCCTTATATCAATCGCTTTGGAGGAGAATTATGATCGCATATGTACGCGGCCGTCTGGAGGATGTTTCCGAAGGGAATGCCGTTGTGGATGTAGGCGGGATCGGCTATAACGTGAAGATCTCCGGCAGTACGATGAATGAACTGCCGCATTTGCATGATGAAGTAAAACTGCATACCTATACGTATGTACGGGAAGATCAGTTTTCTCTGTACGGCTTTGTGGACAGGGACGAACTGGAAATGTTTAAGCTCTTGATCACAGTGAACGGGATCGGTCCCAAAGGAGCACTTGGGATCCTCAGTATCATGAACGCGACGGATCTTCGTTTTGCGATCCTTGCCGCCGATACAAAGATGATCGCGAAGGCCCCGGGCATTGGGAAGAAGACGGCCGAGAGAGTTATTATCGATCTTCGTGACAAGATCTCGATGGAGGATACCATGGAGATCGCGCTCGACAGAAGCAAAGATCCGATGGCTCCAGGTAATGAGCATTCGATCTCGGCAGCGCGCAATGAGGCTGTTGAGGCACTGACATCTTTGGGATACAGTGCATCAGATGCGCTTAAAGCGGTTAAAAAAGCAGATGATGCCGATGAAAATGATGTTGAAGCGATACTGAAATCCGCTTTAAAATACTTGATTTGATCGCAGGTGTAAGCAAATGGAACGGAAAGTGATCGAGACGTCTCTTCAGGCAGAGGATATGAAGCTTGAAGGAAGTCTTCGCCCCAAATTCTTAAAAGACTATATCGGACAGAGCAAAGCGAAAGAAAGCCTGTCAATTTATATCGAGGCGGCAAAGAAGCGGAATGATCCGCTTGATCATTGCCTTTTCTACGGACCGCCCGGTTTAGGTAAGACAACACTTGCAGGTATCATCGCAAATGAAATGGGCGTTAATGTAAAGGTGACCAGTGGCCCTGCGATCGAGAAGCCGGGCGAGATGGCTGCGATCTTAAACAATCTGCAGGAGAAGGACATTCTTTTCATCGATGAGATCCATAGATTGAACAGGCAGGTTGAAGAAGTCCTGTACCCTGCTATGGAAGACTATGCGATCGACATTATGATCGGAAAAGGCGCATCGGCCAGATCGATCCGTCTGGATCTTCCCAAGTTCACGCTGATAGGAGCAACGACTAGAGCCGGACTGCTGACAGCGCCGTTGCGGGATCGATTCGGCATGATCCATCGGCTGGAATTCTATACGGTAGATGAGCTTGCGACGATCATTCTCCATTCGGCGAAGATCCTGGGGGTAGATGTGGAGAAGAACGGTGCGATCGAGATGGCTAAGCGCAGTCGCGGGACGCCGCGTCTTGCAAATCGTATTCTCAAGCGTGTCCGCGATTTTGCGGAGGTCCGTTACGACGGGATCATCTCGGAAGATGTTGCGGGCATTGCGCTCGATCTTCTGGATGTCGATAAGATCGGTCTGGATCGCATAGATCGAAATATGCTTCTTACAATGATCAATAACTTCGGTGGAGGCCCTGTCGGACTTGATACACTTGCAGCTGCAATCGGTGAGGATGCCGGTACGATCGAAGATGTCTATGAGCCGTATCTTATTATGAAAGGCTTGATCAATCGGACACCGCGCGGGAGAGTTGTGACGGAAAAGGGTTATACACACTTTGGCATACCGTTTTCGCCGGAGGCTGATTCTGCGGATAATGCTTGAATTTCCGACATCGTGTATGTATAATATTTACCAGGTACAACACATTGTGGTTTCTTTTTTCTGAGGGGTGAAGATATGTCAGCAAAAACAGATACCGAAGTGATCATTGGTGGTAAAGTGTTTACACTGAGCGGGTACGAGAGCGAAGAGTATTTGCAGAAGGTTGCATCTTATATCAATAACAAGATTGCAGAGTATAACAAGGTTGACCAGTTCAGACGCCAGTCGACGGATATTCAGAATGTTTTGTTGGAATTAAACATTGCAGATGACTATTTTAAAGCAAAGAAACAGATCGATATTCTGGAAGAGGATCTGGAGAATAAAGAAAAAGAGATCTATGATCTGAAGCACGAGCTTGTTGCTGCGCAGATGAAAATGGAGAATACCGAGAAGAATATGAAGGGTCTCCAAAAGGAATTAAATGAGAACACAAAGAAGATCGTGCGGATGGAGACGGAATTAAAAGAGCACAAAAAGGCATGATGTATGAATAAAGTCGAGCTTTTGGCACCTGCCGGGAATTATCAGAGTTTTGTCGGAGCGATCGCGGCAGGTGCAGATGCTGTATATATCGGCGGCAGGATGTACGGCGCCAGAGCGTATGCCGACAATTTTTCCGACGAGGAAGTATGTCGGGCGATCCGGTATGCGCATTTATTTGATAAAAAAATCTATATGACGATCAATACCTTGATGAAACAGGGGGAGATCGATGCACTTGCGGATTATATGCGCCCGTTTTATGAAGAAGGACTTGATGGAGTCATTGTTCAGGACATGGGCGCTATTTGTTTGTTTAAAGAACAGTTCCCTGAAATGGAGGTACATGCCAGCACGCAGCTTACGATCACCGGCGTTTACGGGGCGCAGTATCTGAAAGATCTTGGTGTTTCCAGAGTCGTTCCCGCCAGGGAGTGTTCTTTGGAAGAGATCCGTAAGATTCGCGAAGAAGCAGGAATCGAGGTAGAAGCTTTTATACATGGGGCGATGTGTTATTCATACTCCGGTCAATGCCTTTTCAGCAGCATGCTTGGAGGACGCAGCGGCAATCGAGGCCGTTGCGCACAGCCTTGTCGTCTTCCTTATCAGGTTTCTGAATCCGAGTTTATGCAGGGAGCCTCTCATAAAGAATCCTATCCGCTTAGCTTAAAGGATATGTGTACGCTTTCTGTCCTTCCCGATCTCTTAAATGCGGGGATCGATTCATTTAAGATAGAAGGCCGTATGAAGAGCCCTGAATATGCGGCCGGCGTTACAGCATTATATCGAAAGTATATTGATCTATATTACGCGGATCCGCATGCGGACTATAAGGTCGATCCTGCTGATCTTCACGCGCTTATGTCGCTTTATATCAGAAGTGATATTCAGGATGGATACTATTTTAAGCATAACGGAAAGGAAATGATCACACCGGCTAAGCCGGGTTATTTAAAGACGGATGATTCACTTATCGCCAAAATACGGGAGCGATATTTGGATCCGAAGCATCAGCCCCGGCTGCAGGCGACGGCAGACGTTTATCTGTCTGCCGGTGAGGAGTCGGTTCTTGTCCTTACATGCAGAGACGGAAAAAGAGGAGAGATCACGGTAAGTGTTTCCGGTGATGTGGTCGATGCGGCGCAGAAAAGCCCTCTTACCTGGGACGCTGTCCGCAAGCAGCTTCTCAAAACGGGTGAAAGCATGCTTACGATCACGGATTGTGATGTGCAGATTTCCGGAGATGTATTTATGCCCGTGAAAGCGTTGAATGCTCTTCGAAGGTGTGGCCTTTATGCTCTTGAAGATGTTCTTTTGGCGTCATATAAGCGGACTGATCTTTGGAAGGATGATCGTACTGCCGATCGCCTGCAGAAAGAAACCGGCTGTTTCAACCGCTCGGATGATACGGCCATACGCCCGTATCTTGCGGCCGAAGTGCGTACATTTTCTCAGATGCGCGCGGTGCTTAGCGACTCGTATATCGATCGGGTATATATTGATGCAGATCTTCTTTTAACAGATGAGACAGCCTTTGATCCGATCAGGGCGGAAAAGCACAAGGAAATATATGTATCCATGCCGTATATCCTCAGGGACAGGGATGCGGATTGGCTTACGCATTTCCGTAAAAAAGTGCTCGAAGGGCCGGAAAAAGATCTTTTCCGCGGCATTCTGGTTCGTAATACGGAAAGCCTTGGTTATCTGAAGCAGTTTGGGTATACGGGGCAGATCCTGTGTGATGCGGGGTTATATGCATGGAACCGCCGTGCAAGGCATTTCTGGCAACAGCAGGGGTATTCGTTTACCTATCCTCTTGAATGCAATCGTGAAGATCTGGTCTTACCCGGCATTCGCGGTGAGATGATCCTTTATGGAAGAGCACCGCTTATGCTTACCGCAAATTGCCTGCGAAAGACCTGCTTTACATGTGAAAGGCAGGGCGCCGGAATTCTATATCTCCATGACAGATATAAGACAGTATTTCCGGTTTTGACGGATTGCCGCCATTGCATGAATGTGATCTATAACAGCCTTCCGCTTTCACTTCATGCATTCAGTAAACAGATCCGTGAGATCGCAACAGGGGGAAGGCTGTCTTTTACAACAGAAAGCGAGAGTGCTGTACGTGAAGTACTTACTCTTTATCACGGATTTTTTGATGAGGACTATGTCCGAAGTAAAGAGGTGTCGTTTTCTTTTACGAAGGGGCATTATAAGCGGGGAGCAGAATGATCGATGGCTCTGTATATTGTTACGTTTTCGAGATATTTCATAGCGCTTTTTGCCGTTTTATATACTGTGGAATGCTTTCTTGCATTTCGTCATGAGAGAGAAGAAGACAGAAAGTGGATCTATATCAGGCAGACAGTCTTTAGCTTTCTGTTTCATTTTTGTGCATTTATCACGATGTATCTGAAAACAGAAAGGATGGATATTCTTTTTCTGTTTGCGTTTCAGGTGATCATGCTGTATACGGTGATCGCACTGTATGGGATGTTTTATCCGCAGGCCAATCGTTTGCTTTTGAACAATATGTGCTTTCTGATGACGGTTGGTTTTATTATGCTGATGCGCTTAAACTACGATAAAGCCGTCAGACAGTTCTGCATTATTGCAGCTTCCTGTGTGATCGGCCTGTTTGTTCCGTACATTTTGCCCAAGGTCAGACGATGGGACATCGCAACCTATGTTTTGGCCGTTGTGGGTGTTTTGATCCTGGGGACGGTTCTTGTTGCAGGTACGGTAACAAACGGTTCCAAATTATCTTTTTCTTTTTTCGGGATCACATTTCAGCCGTCGGAACTTGTTAAGGTTTTCTTTGTTCTTGCGATCTCGGGGATCCTGACGATGAGCCGGTCTTTTCTTCAGATCTGTATTTCTGCCGTGATCGCAGGCGCGCATGTTTTGATCCTGGTTTTTTCAAGAGATCTTGGAAGTGCCCTCATCTATTCGGTCACGTATGTGGCACTTGTATATGTTGCGACCGCCAACCCGTTTTATCCGGCGGGAGGACTGCTGCTGGGTGGGATCGCTTCGTATGCGGGTTATCGCATTTTTTCTCATGTTCAGGTCAGAATTCGTGCGTGGCTGGATCCCTGGAGTGACATCGATGCGACCGGATATCAGATCACGCAGTCTCTTTTTGCGATCGGCTGCGGCGGAATGTTTGGCCTGGGGCTGTATCACGGCAGTCCGGATTCCATCCCGCATGTTGAGACGGATTTTATCTTTTCCGCACTTGCGGAGGAGCTGGGGACGATCGTCGGGATATGCCTGATCCTTGTTTGCGTCAGCTGCTTTCTGATGCTGATGAACGCTGCGATGCGGATGCGTGATCTTTTTTCAAAACTATGTGTTGTCGGCTTCGGAGTCACGTATCTGGTCCAGATCTTTCTGACGATCGGCGGAGGGATGAAAATGATCCCGCTTACCGGTGTGACGCTCCCTCTGGTCAGCTACGGAGGGAGCAGTGTGTTGAGTACTTTGCTGATGTTTTCCCTTGTACAGGGGTTTATTCTGATCGGAGAGAAGAAGCATGCAAGAACGGAGAAGAAACAAAAAGAAGAATCGTGAGATCCTGATCATTTCTGCTTTTTTCTGTGCTCTTTTTACCTGGATGATCGGCTATTTTGTTGTATATTCTGTCTCTCATGAAGAGGAACTGATCAATAACAGCTACAACAGCCGTCAGCGAATGCTTGCTTCGGAAGATTATCGCGGTACGATCTACGACCGCAACAAAGAAGCACTTGCTGTTACCGTGATCGCACCGGACGGGACGGAAAAACGCGACTACCCGTATCGGAATCTTTTCGCGCATACAGTCGGATATAGCGGGAAGGGCAAGACCGGGCTTGAAGCAAAATATAACTATTATCTGATCACTTCAAATATTTCCGATGCTGCAAAGGTAGAAAATGAACTGGCCGGAAAGAAGAATCCAGGGAATGCGCTTTATACCACGCTGGACCTGAAACTACAGGAGGCCGCGGACCGTGCGATGGGCATTTATAAAGGCGCCATCGTTGCGCTTGACCCGAAAACGGGAAAAGTGCTTGCAATGGTTTCAAAGCCCGACTTTGATGCTAATACGATCGCTGAAAACTGGGATGCGTACCTTGCTGACGAAGAGAAGAGTGTTTTGTTGAATCGAGCTTCGCAGGGACTCTATCAGCCCGGCTCTACATTTAAGATCGTGACGGCGCTCGAATACTTAAAGCAGAATGATGATCGTTATGAAGGATATCATTTCAATTGTACAGGCTCATCCCGTTTCGGCGATGAGACCATTCACTGTTTTCATGGTATGAAGCACGGCGCTGTTGACTTTCAGAGTTCCTTTGCAAAATCCTGCAACACATCTTTTGCCGGGATCGGTATGTCATTGGATCGTACCCGATTTGGTGCTACTGCTTCAAAGCTTTTGTTCCATCATGATATCCCATTTGAACTGCCGTCCTCTGTCAGCTCGATCGATCTTGGCGAGAGAACGACTGACGCTGCGCTGCTGCAGGCTTCGATCGGCCAGGGTCGTACATCGATCTCACCTCTTCATCTTGCAATGATCACCGCAGCGATCGCAAATGACGGAGTGATGATGAAGCCGTATCTTGCCGAGAAGATCATGAGTCCTGACGGATCGGAGATCAAGGTGTTTATGCCCGAAGAAGTCGATACGATCATGACAAAGGAACAGGCGGACATTCTTACCGGCTTCATGCGAAGTGTTGTGACGGAAGGGACCGGAAGGAAGCTTTCCGAGGCTGACTATAAAGCGGCAGGCAAGACGGGTTCTGCTGAGTTTTCCGACTCTTCAACGGATAGTCATGCATGGTTTACCGGATTTGCTCCTTCAGATGATCCGAAGATCGTTGTTACCGTGATCATTGAGAGTGCCGGATCCGGCGGCGACTATGCCGTTCCGATGGCAAAACGCGTTTTTGACGCCTATTTTTCCGAAGCGAACTGAATGCTTAGGTACTTGTTTTGAGACAAATATAGTAGTTATTCTTTATTGCCTAATACTATATCTTGCGTTATACTTTTACATAGATGCTTATGCACCACGTCAGGAGGTTTTGCAATGATTGAGGCAACGAGTTGTGGCGGTGTGGTGATTTTTCGAGGGAAGATTCTTCTGTTATATAAGAATTACAGAAACCGATATGAAGGCTGGGTCCTTCCCAAAGGGACCGTTGAGCCGGGTGAAGAATACAAAGAGACCGCATTACGCGAAGTTTTAGAGGAAACGGGTGCCAAGGCATCCATCATAAAATATGTCGGAAAGAGTGATTACACCTTTTCCGTACCGGAGGATACGGTAGAAAAAGAAGTCCATTGGTATCTGATGATGGGCGACAGCTATTACAGCAAGCCGCAAAAAGAAGAGTATTTTGTTGATTCCGGTTATTATAAATACCATGAAGCCTTTCATCTTCTCAAGTTTCCGAATGAGAAGCAGATTCTGGAAAAGGCCTATGCGGAGTATCTTGAGCTGAAGAAGAACAATCTATGGGGAAACAAAAAGTATTATTGAGTTTTCATAAAAAGCTGTATGTTGGCGACCGGATCAAACATGTTAATCGAGTAAAATGGAAACTTGTACATGGCATAGGACAGCTTGATGTTTATGTGATCTGTATCTGTCCGGGAGCTGATCAGCTTGAGATCATGCATTCTGCTTTTCTGAAGCAGCAATATTACCGGGATCATCCGCCGTTTGTTGTCGGGATCGCTTCCGGTTATGACGATGCGCTCGTACTTCTTGAGAAGATCGTCCGGAATGTATTAAACGAGACGGGAGACGTGCTTTTAAAAGAATACTTTTTGCGGGATGCCTCGGGGATGTAAGGCATGACAATCGAACTTTTATTGACAATCGCAAAGATCGCCGGAATCGTATTGGGAAGTCTGCTTGGGTTTATCCTTCTTTTGATCGTTCTTGTATTGTTCGTTCCGATACGGTATAGGGTTCATCTTTCAAGAGAAGATGATCTTACCGCGTATGGCAATGCATCATGGTTGCTTCGGGTTATATCCGTCACGTATCGTTATGATACCGGGGATGGCGGTTTTGTTCGAACGATCCGTTTTCTTGGGATTCCGGTCCGTCGTCGAGAAAAGCGCTCATCGACCGATGAGCATAGCGGCCGCGCGATCAGATGGGAAGAAGATCATGCCTCTTTTCATGAACCGGAAGTCGATGCACAGGATCTATCATCTTCGATCCAAGAAGAGCCACGCCTGTCTGATCGGAAGATCTTATCGGAACAGCCTTCTTTGAATGAACATGCAAACACGGGTGAGCAGGGCAGTAAAGGCAGAAAAGCCGGCATCAAAGATCGGGTTACGGATGTGATCGGGAAGCTGAAAGGCATCCGCAGATTTCTTCAGGATGAAAGTTTTCAAAGAGCACTTTCTTTGTGTAAAAAGCAGTTGGTTCGTGCGTGGAGAGCGTTCAGACCGCGTAAGATCAGAGGCTATGTGAGATTCGGTTTTGAAGATCCTGCATTGACAGGCCGCATTTTGGGTGTTGCATGTACTTTTTATGCATTTTACGGAGATTCGCTCCGTGTGATCCCCGCTTTTGATGAGCAGGTTATTGAAGGCAGGCTTGATGTAAAAGGCCACATCCGTGTGATCACGGTCATCCTGATCGCGTTGAAACTATATTTTGATAAAGATATCAGACGTCTTTGGGCGATGATCTCAAAGGAGGAATAATCAATGGCAGAGAATAATTTTCCCAATGTTGTGGAATCTCTCATGAAAGGAATGGACGGATTTTTGTCCACGAAAACAGTAGTCGGAGAGGCGACCAGGATCGGGGATACCATTATCCTTCCGCTTGTAGATGTCAGCTTCGGCGTCGGAGCAGGCTCATCAAAAGGCTCCGGCAAAGAGAACGGTGCCGGCGGTCTGGGTGGCAAGATGACCCCCTCTGCTGTTCTTGTGATCAGAAACGGGCAGACAAAACTCGTTAATGTCAGAAACCAGGATACTGTGACCAAGATCCTTGATATGATCCCGGACCTGGTTGGTCGCTTCTCAAAACCGAAGGAGGACATGCCTTCCGATGATGAAGCTGTTTCCGTTGCTTTTCCTGATAAGTAAGCGATTTGTTGGTGTAAAGAGGGTATTGGAATGGAAAGTATCAAAGAAGCCGAGCGGACAGAGTATAAAGAACTTCAGGATCTGTATCAGAAATTTATCAAAGAGAAGAAGCAGTACTTTGAAGAAATGCGTCTGCTGAATCAGAAGATCCTTTCTGAACGAAAACGGCTTAAAGATGAAGAAGTATTCTTTGCGAAAAAGATGGAGATCTTAAAGGGCGGTTATGCACAGCTTGAAGCCGATAAAAAGCAACTTGAGCGTGATCGTATCGCTCTGGAATCGGACCGCGCGAAAGGCGCTTTTTCATCGGATGAACCCGCAGTCCGTATGCTGTTTCGCGGTGTGACCAATCCGCTGACTCTTAAGAAAAGGTATAAAGACCTGATCAAGATCTTTCATCCCGATAACATTTGTGGAGATACCGATATGATCCAGATGATCAATCAGGTATTTGACAAGATGCAGGAAGAAGTCAGCTGGCAGCGTAAAGCTTAAGGAGAGTGCGCAGCAGAAAGAATGAAACCGGCAAGGTTATTACTTGCCGGTTCTTTTTGAAATAAAAAAAGAGATTCGATCGAATCTCTCTTTCTTATTCGTTTTGATTAAGCTCTCTCAACTTTGCCGCTGCGTAAGCATCCTGTACATACATGGATTCTCTTTGCTACGCCGTTAACACTGCATTTAACTCTTTTAATGTTGGAGTTCCAAATATGATTGGATCTTCTATGAGAATGGCTTACGTTATTACCAAAATGAATACCTTTGCCACAAACTTCACATTTAGCCATCTTTACACCTCCTAAACATAAATAGTGTGTTATTTCTTCAAAAAAGATACGAGTCTATCGGCTCGCAACATTGAAATCTTAACATATTCGCTATTGAAATGCAAGCATAAATATCTTAAAATTATGAAAGATAAAATCAGAGGAGGTATGTCCTATGAAAGGAACTTCATTGAACACCCAGAATGGTAGTATCGTGATTGATCATGAAGTCATTGCGCAGTACGCGGGCTCCGTTGCGGTTGAGTGTTTCGGTATTGTCGGGATGGCTTCTGTTAATATGAGAGATGGTATTGTAAAATTGCTTAATCCGGATCGTCTGACCCATGGAATTTCCGTTTCGGTTTCCGAAAAAGGCGGATTGATCCTTCATTTTCATGTGATCGTTTCTTACGGCGTTGGGATCCGTACGGTGGCTGAGAACCTGATCGACAGCGTGAAGTACAAAGTAGAAGAGTTCACTAGCCTGAAAATAGAAAAGATCAAAGTTTATGTTGAAGGTGTTCGCGTAATCGACTAAGGAGGAACATATACAGTGGTTTGTAAAGGGATAGGCACAGCAACGATCATTAAGATGTTTTTGGCCGGTGCCCAGAATCTTGAAGCTAAAAAAGAGTGGATCAATGAATTGAATGTATTCCCGGTCCCCGACGGAGATACGGGTACGAATATGAGCATGACGATCCTGTCTGCTGCACGTGAAGTAGCTGCTTTGAACGACCCTTCCATGAAGGATCTTTGTAAAGCGATCTCTTCAGGGTCCCTGCGTGGCGCCAGAGGGAATTCTGGTGTCATTTTGTCTCAGCTGTTTCGCGGTTTTACAAAAGGCATTCAGGATCATGAAGAAGTGAATGTCGCCATTTTGGCTGAAGCATTCCAGCGTGCTGTTGAGACGGCTTATAAAGCAGTCATGAAGCCGAAAGAGGGAACGATCCTGACAGTCGCAAAAGGCGGCGCCGATAAAGCGATGGAGCTTTGGCAGGATGGCGTGACGGATCTGGATGAGTTCTTTTCCAAGATCATTGCGCATGAAGAGTATGTATTGTCCCGTACGCCGGAGATGCTTCCTGTTTTGAAGGAGGCAGGCGTTGTCGATTCCGGCGGACAGGGTCTTGTTGTCGTTTTACAGGGCGCGTATGATGCATTTTGCGGTAAAGAGATCGACTATTCCGCGATCAAGCCTTCCTCCGGATCTGTTTCCGTAAAGGCTTCTGCGCAGGATGAAGCTGACATTAAATTCGGCTACTGCACGGAATTTATAATCATGCTCGATCATGAAGCGAAGATCGAAGAAGAGAATCAGCTGAAATCATTTTTGGAGACGATCGGTGATTCGATCGTATGTGTTTCCGATGATGACATCATCAAGGTGCATGTGCACACGAACCATCCGGGGCAGGCTTTTGAGAAGGCCCTTACACTTGGGTCACTTTCCAATATGAAAGTTGACAATATGCGCCTGGAGCATCAGGAGAAATTGTTTAAAGAATCAGAGATCCGTGCCGCCTCCCAAAAGGAAGAGATGCCGCACAAGGAAGTTGGTTTTATCTCTGTTTCGGCAGGTGAAGGACTTGATCGTATCTTTAAGGAACTTGGCGTTGACTATATGATTGAGGGCGGTCAGACAATGAATCCGAGTACGGAAGATATGCTTGGGGCGATCAGAAAAGTGAATGCCGATACGATCTTTATCTTCCCGAATAATAAAAATATCATTCTTGCCGCAAATCAGGCGCAGACATTGACAGAGGACAAAAAGATCATTGTGGTGCCGACCAAGACGATCCCACAGGGTATTACTTCGGTTATCAATTATATTCCCGAAATGTCCCCTGAAGAAAACGAGCGTACGATGCTTGAAGAGATCAATCATGTAAAGACCGGGCAGATCACATATGCTGTCCGCGACACATCGATCGATGGCAAAGATATCCATCAGGGTGATTACATGGGCATCGGCGATGCGGGTATCCTTTCCGTTTCAAAGGATATGAATGATGCTGTTCTTTCCATGCTTGACGAAATGATCGACGAGAATACAGAATTGGTCAGCGTATATTATGGTCAGGATGTCAGTGAAGACGAAGCAAATGCCATGAAAGCGCGGATCGAGGAAAGATTCTCTTCTTGCGACTGTGAATTGCAGTTTGGCGGACAGCCGGTATATTACTATATCATCTCCGCCGAATAGGTATGATTCGGAGCTATTATGCGTTATACAGCTAAGGAAAGGGTAAAGTTTATCTTTTCCCACTTTGCAAAAAAGAGCAGATTACTGCGAGTTGTATTGTGGCCGGTCTTTGTACTGGCCATGATCGTGCTCACGTTTGCTACATACTTCTTTCGCAATATGAAAAAAGAGGCATGCATTGGTTCTTTGTGCCTGTTTTTTGTAATGTGCAGCAGTTTTTCTTTTCCGCTTTTTGAGAACCTTGAAGTGAGTCAGAAACCAATGATCCTGATCGCGGATACACGTGTCGGAAAAGCTGCCGATGATCTTCCCAAGGAAGAGATCCTTGATGACGATGATGTCATGGATGGGTATGAAGATGTTGAATTTGAGCATGTGGATAATCTCGATAAGTACAGCCTTGATGAGATCCTTGCAGAGTCCTCGTCGAGTGTAAATGCAACAGCGTCTTCTGATAACGATGTGGAAGGAAATGCAAAAAAACCGGCAGATCAGTCGGTTTCTGTTCCGTCTGATTATGTTTTTGACAAAAATGACTGGCGGCTCCTTTTGATCAACAAGCAGCATCCTGTTCCCGATGATTATCATTTTGAACTCGGGATCATCAAGGGCGCGATGCGTTGCGATACGCGGATCATCGACGATCTTGTTGCGATGCTTCAGGGTGCAAAAGAGGATGGCGTGAATCTTGTGATCTGTTCGCCTTATCGTGACATGAACAGACAGACGATGCTTTTTGAACGTAAGATCGAGGCCTATATGGCCAGAGGCTACAGCTACATGGAAGCCTATAAGACGACGGCGCATGCGGTCACTGTCCCCGGAGCCAGCGAGCATCAGATTGGGTTGGCACTGGATATTATCTGCGATACATATGCTTCATTGAATGAAGGCTTTGGTGAGACCGAAGCCGGCAAGTGGCTTAAAGAGCATAGCGCAGAATATGGGTTTACGCTTCGTTATCCAAAAGGAAAAGAGTATATAACAGGAATCGAGTATGAACCCTGGCATTTTCGTTATGTCGGCAGAGAAGCAGCCACAGTGATGAAAGAAAAGGATATCTGTCTCGAAGAGTTTGTAGAAAGACTATAAGGTAAAAAATGATTAAAAAAAGATATCGTTTACTGAAGACGGAAGGCCGCGCGAAAAGAGGCGAGTTTGAGACACCGCACGGCACGATCCAGACGCCGGTCTTCATGAATGTGGGAACGGTGGCTGCGATCAAGGGTGCTGTTTCCACAGAAGACCTCGAAGCGATCGGAACGCAGGTCGAACTCTCCAATACATATCATCTGCATGTGCGTCCGGGAGATGAGATCGTAAAAAAACTCGGCGGACTTCACAGATTCATGTCCTGGAACAAGCCGATCCTGACGGATTCCGGCGGGTTTCAGGTTTTTTCTCTTGCAGGTCTTCGAAAGATCAAAGAAGAAGGTGTATACTTTCATTCTCATATCGACGGCCGCAAGATCTTCATGGGTCCGGAAGAGAGTATGCGCATTCAGTCCAACCTGGCATCAACGATCGCGATGGCTTTTGACGAGTGTCCTCCCAGTAAGGCAAGTCGCATGTATGTGCAGGATTCTGTTGAGCGTACGACCAGATGGCTCAGAAGATGCAAAGCAGAGATGGACAGGCTGAATTCTTTGCCGGATACGATCAACAAAGAGCAGCTTTTGTTTGGTATCAACCAGGGTGCGGTTCTTCCGGATATCCGTATCGAACATGCCAGGATCATTTCGGAAATGGATCTCGACGGTTATGCGGTCGGCGGTCTTGCCGTTGGTGAGACACATGAAGAGATGTATCAGATCTTGGAAGAGACAGTTCCTTACCTGCCGCAGGATAAGCCGACTTATCTGATGGGGGTTGGAACACCTGCCAACATTCTTGAGGCGGTTGAGCGAGGCGTTGACTTCTTTGACTGTGTTTATCCTTCACGAAACGGAAGACATGGCCATGTATATACAAACTTTGGCAAGCTGAACCTTTTTAACGCAAAATATGAACTAGACGAGCGTCCATTTGAAGAAGGGTGCGGATGCCCGGCATGCAGGCGTTACTCCAGAGCATATGTTCGTCACCTTCTGAAGGCAAAAGAGATGCTCGGCATGCGTCTTTGTGTTCTGCACAATCTTTATTTTTACAACACGATGATGGCTGAGATCCGGGATGCGCTGGATGAGGGGCGCTTTGCTTCTTATAAGAGGGAGAAGCTTGCGAAAATGGCATTGGCATCTCAAGAAAACACTTGAACGTTTGGGGCATTTTCTGTATATTAATACATAGAGTGAATCTAGGAGGATAAGAAATGGGAGTTTTAGCTACAGCAACATCCGGAAATGCCGGACTTGTCATGGTTGCATATATTGTTATCATCGGTGCGTTCATTTATTTTATGATGATTCGTCCGCAGAAGAAGGAGCAGAAGAGAGTTGCTTCTATGCTTTCGGCTCTTGAGATCGGTGACAGTGTTTTAACAAGCAGTGGATTTTACGGTATTGTGATCGATATCACGGATGACACGGTCATCGTTGAGTTCGGTAATAACAAGAACTGCCGTATCCCGATGCAGAAATCTGCGATCGCACAGGTTGAGAAAGCGTCGGAATAGGATTTCAATTTGACTATGAAGCGTGAGAACAGTATGTTTTCACGCTTTATTCATTTTCATATATATAAACTGAAGTTATAGTATTTATAAAAACGATTCATTATTAACATAGAAAAAAGAATGCTACAATGAATCAAAAACATGAGCGGAGGAAACGTTTATGAAATGTAATATCGTTTGTATACCCGGAGACGGGATCGGGCCGGAGATCGTTTCACAGGCAAAATCTGTGCTTGAAACGGTTGGAAAAGTGTTCGGCCATGAATTTGAAATGCGCGACGTTCTGATGGGCGGGGCATCGATCGATGCATGCGGTGAGCCGCTGACGGAAGAGACGATCGAGACCGCAAAAGCGGCTGATGCCGTATTGATGGGGTCGATCGGAGGGAATACGTCAACATCTCCCTGGTACAAGCTTCCGCCCGAGAAGCGCCCGGAAGCCGGTCTTCTGCGCATCCGAAAAGCGCTGAATCTTTTTGCAAATCTGCGACCCGCGGTCCTTTACGAGGAGCTTGCAGAGGCGTGCCCGCTCAAGGCAGAGGTGCGCGGGGATGGTTTTGACATCATGATCATGCGTGAACTGACAGGCGGCCTTTATTTCGGAAAACGAGAGACGGTTACGGAGAACGGAAAAAAGAAAGCGATCGACACACTTACCTATTCCGAGGATGAGATCCGCCGTATTGCGATCAAAGGGTTTGAGATCGCAAAGAAACGCAGAAAAAAGGTGACAAGTGTCGATAAAGCGAATGTACTTGATTCTTCACGGCTTTGGAGAAGCATCGTTGAAGAGGTGGCAAAGGATTATCCGGATGTTATGCTCGAACATATGCTGGTAGATAATTGTGCGATGCAACTGGTTCGTGATCCGAAGCAGTTTGACGTTATCCTTACGGAGAATATGTTCGGTGACATTCTTTCGGATGAGGCAAGTATGGTAACCGGATCGATCGGCATGCTCGCATCGGCGAGCCTGAATGATACAAAGTTCGGTCTTTACGAGCCGAGCCATGGATCGGCTCCCGATATTGCAGGCAAGGATGTTGCCAATCCGATCGCAACGATCCTTTCTGCGTCCATGATGCTGCGATATACGTTTGATCTCGATCGTGAAGCTGACGCGATCGAACATGCAGTACATGAAGTGCTTCGGTCCGGTTATCGAACAGCGGATATCATGTCGGAAGGATGCAGGCAGATCGGATGTAAAGAGATGGGACGCCTGATCTGCGAGAAGATCCATGAATAAAGTGATCAGATTCGCCGGTATCTGCCTTACGGTTTTTGTGATTTTGACTGTTGCGGCATATATCGGCCTTTCCTGCTATTACAGAGGTGTTTTTTCATACGGTTCCTGGTTTAACGGGATTTACTGCACCGGAAAGACGGTAGAAGAAGTAAATGCGCTTTTGACGGATTGTTATGACCGGAAGGGGATCAACGTGATCGAGGATCACGGAAGAACTGAAGAGTTCCGGTTTGACCGTGCCGGCATTTCAATCTCATTTGAAAGGATCCTGCAAGAACAAAAGGACGATCAGAATCCATGGACATGGATCAAACGTATCTTAAGACTCGGACCTTATGAGACGATCGAGCCGGATCTTATGATCGATGAGAACGCATTTGACCGTGCCGTTCTGGATCTTTCTCCGGTGAAAGCAAGAAAGCCTGATGATGCATATCGCTTCCGGATCATCCGTACCGCAAACGGCTATATGCTTCAAAACGAACGGACGCATGTCATTGATCCGGAAACAGTAAAGCGAGTGCTCAGAGAAGCGGTTCTAAACGGAGAGCGTTCCGTTTCCCTGGAAGCAAGCGGCTGTTACCGTGACTTGCCGTTAACAGAGGAGATGCTTGCGACCAAGGCGCTTTTCGAGAAGGTCGATGCATTTCAAAACTGCGGAATTTCATATCGATTTGGCGATGAAACGGTCCCCGTATCCCCGGGCGATGTTTCAAAATGGCTGATCCTTGATGAAAACGGCGATTTTACGCTTGATGAGAACGGGGGACTTGTCTGGGACCGCGAGGCGCTTACTGCATATGTCGATCTATTTCTGGCACCTTACAATACGCTTGGCGGTACACGTCGATTTCATTCAACGCGCGGCGATATCGTCACGATCAAAGGCGGCACATACGGAAACCTGATCGATATGAAAGCGGAGAGAGAGTACCTGCTTCATGCTTTCTCTCAAGGGATCCGCGAAGTGCATGAACCGAAATATCTGAAAGAGGCGCGCGTGAAAGGCCTGAATGATATCGGCGATACTTATATTGAGATCGATATAAGCGATCAGATGCTGTATTATTATCGAAACGGTGAACAGACCATTCATACGCCGATCGTAACCGGAAACATGATGCGGCGCAGGAAAACGCCGTCTGCGGTCTGTTATGTCTACGGAAAGCAAAAGAACAGGGTACTTCGGGGTCCGGGATACGCGTCTTTCGTTCATTTTTGGATGCCCGTTAAAAACGGTATCGGAATTCATGATGCTCCCTGGAGAGATGAATTCGGCGGCGAGATCTATATACGTGACGGATCGCACGGATGCATCAATACGCCGTATGATCCGATGGAGCGTCTTTATGACCTTACTGAGATCGGTACTCCGGTTGTCATGTTCTACTAAAAGAACAATTGTTTTCGGGATATTTTCATAATAATGCCGATTTGGCTGTGCATCTGTTGACGCACAGCCTTTTTTGATGATAAATTATATACGTTAAGTTTTAAACGAATTCGGGTATTCATGTATACAATGTCATGCCGAAACAAAAAATGAGGTTGAGGAGGAAGATTCATGTCCAGAGTTTACAACTTTTCCGCAGGGCCCGCTGTTCTGCCGGAAGAAGTCCTAAGAGAAGCAGCAGATGAAATGCTTGACTATAAGGGGTCAGGCATGTCAGTGATGGAGATGAGTCATCGATCTAAAACCTATGACAATATCATCAAGGAAGCAGAAGCCGATCTGCGTGATCTTTTGAACATCCCCGATAATTACAAAGTTCTGTTCCTGCAGGGCGGAGACAGCCTGATCTTTGCTTCTGTTCCGATGAACCTGATGAAGAACAGAAAAGCCGGTTATATTCTGACCGGCCAGTGGGCAAAGAAGGCATATCAGGAAGCAAAGATCTTCGGTGAGGCAGTAGAACTGGCAAGCTCCGCAGATAAGACATTTTCTTATATTCCGGATTGCAGCGATCTGCCGATCACGGATGATATGGATTATGTATATATCTGTGAGAACAATACGATCTACGGTACCAAATTCCATACACTTCCGAATACGAAGGGGAAGGATCTGGTCGCAGACCTCAGTTCATGCTTTTTGTCGGAACCCGTCGATGTGACGAAATATGCATTGATCCACGCCGGCGTTCAGAAGAATGTCGGACCTGCAGGTGTACAGGTTGTGATCATCCGTGAAGATCTTGTGACAGATGATGTACTTCCCGGGACACCGACTATGATGAAATACAAGACGCATGCGGACAACGATTCCCTTTATAACACGCCGCCCGCATACGGTATTTACATTTGCGGAAAAGTATTCAAATGGCTCAAGAAGAACGGAGGCCTTTCCGCAATGAAAGAACTGAATGAGAAAAAGGCGAAGATCCTCTACGATTTTCTCGACAGCAGTAAGCTCTTTAAAGGTACTGTCGTAAAAGAGGACAGATCTCTTATGAATGTTCCTTTTATAACCGGTAACGAAGAACTGGATGCCAAATTTGTAAAGGAAGCAAAAGAGAACGGTCTCGAAAGTCTGAAAGGTCACAGAACCGTGGGCGGCATGAGAGCCAGCATTTACAATGCAATGCCGATCGAAGGCGTTGAGAAGCTTGTTGCATTTATGAAAAAATTCGAAGAGGAGAATCTGTAATGTTTCGTTACTATTGTTTAAATCCCATTGCAAAAGTGGGTTTGAACCGTTTTAAAGACAATTTTGAAGAGACTAAGGAGATCAGCGAGGCAGAAGGCATTCTTGTAAGAAGTGCCGCAATGCATGATATGGAATTCTCCGACAGCCTTCTTGCAGTAGCAAGAGCAGGCGCAGGGGTCAATAACATTCCGCTTGAGCGTTGTGCGCAGCAGGGTATTGTCGTTTTCAATACGCCCGGTGCCAACGCGAACGGCGTTAAAGAACTCGCGATCGCATCCATGCTTTTGGCAGCTCGTGATATCGAAGGCGGTATCGAATGGGTCAAGGCGAATAAAGACAATCCGGATGTCGCTAAAGCAACCGAAAAAGAAAAGAAAGCATTTGCGGGGACTGAGCTGGAAGGCAAGAAACTCGGCATCATCGGCCTTGGCGCGATCGGTGTGAAAGTTGCAAACGTTGCAAAGCATATGGGTATGGAAGTTTACGGATATGACCCGTATGTATCCGTTGATGCAGCCTGGAATTTAAGCCGTGATGTACATCATGTGATCAACGTGGATGATATCTATGCAAACTGTGATTTCATCACGATCCATGTCCCGCTCCTTGATTCTACGAAGGGTATGATCAATAAAGAAGCGATCGCCAAAATGAAAGACGGTGTGATCCTTTTGAATCTTGCGAGAGATCTTCTTGTAAATGAAGCTGATGTTCTTCAGGGTATCAAAGACGGTAAGATCAGAAGATATGTTTCCGATTTCCCGAATACGACAACAGCGGGTCAGCCCGGCTGCATCGTTACACCTCATCTTGGCGCTTCGACAGAAGAATCCGAAGATAACTGTGCAAAGATGGCCGTGAAAGAACTGATGGATTATCTCGAGAACGGTAATATCACAAACAGTGTGAACTATCCGAACTGTGATATGGGTGTATGCTCTCAGGCAGGCCGTATTGCCGTGTTCCATGTAAATAAGGCCAACATGATCGCGCGTCTTTCGAGTGTTCTCGGCGAAAAGAACATCAATATCTCCGATCTGACCAATAAATCCAAAGGCGAGTTCGCTTATACGCTGATCGACATCGAAGAATCCGCCACCCCGGAAGTGGTGAAAGCACTTGAGTCTCAGGATGGAGTACTTCGTGTTCGTGTCGTTAAATAGTATTCATCACTTTTTCATAAATCCTGTCCGCTTGCGGGCAGGATTTTCAACTTGCCCGTCTAATGAATAAATGCTATGATACAAAATGCAGAGATTGACAAATATTAAACATGCGGAGAATATGAAATGTTTGATTATCTGATCGAGACAGAAAATACTTCGGATATGCCGGAGTCCTATCTTCGGGAAAACGGGATCGACTATACGTATTTGCCATATCGGATCGATGATCACTTGTACACCAGGGAGAACGAGCTGTCATCCGAAGAGTTCTATCGTCAGATGAGAAGCGGGAGGATGCCGATCACATCGCAGGTCAATCCTGAGGAGGCTAAAAAGTTCTTCCTTGAAAAAAAGAAGATCTGCAAGAATATTCTTCACTTATCCTTATCATCCGGTATCAGCGGCACATATAACAGCGCAAGACTGGCGGCACAGGAAGTCATGGAAGAGGATCCTTCCGTGAATATCATTGTGATCGATACCCTGTGCGCTTCCATGGGTGTCGGCCTGGTTATTGATAAGGCTGTTAAGATGCGTAAACAAGGGCTTAGCATGGAAGAGAATGCGGCTCGCATCCGCGAGATGATCCCGCACTGTGTTCATGCTTTTACTGTAGATGATCTCAATCATTTGTATCGTGGCGGGCGTGTCAGCAGGACGGCTGCTCTGATCGGTACGGTCGCAGGCATCAAACCGATCCTCAATGTGAATGATGAGGGGAAACTGATCCCGGTGACGAAGGTTCGCGGTCGCAAGAAAGCCCTTTTGAAATTGGTAGATTATATGGAAGAGCATATCGGTCCGTATCGCACATCCGAGGACACATTTTTCATCAGCCATGGGGACTGTCTGGAAGATGCGGAGTTCGTCCGGGATGAGATCACGAAGCGCTTTGGCATGAAAGCGTGCATGATCAATGTTTTAAGTGCAACGATCGCTGCACATGCTGGTCCGGGCACGGTCGCTCTTTTCTTTATGGGGGATAATCGCTGAATTTATGAGAGGAATTGAGACACAGGTCAGAAAGATCCGACGAATTATTTTCAAAGAGATCGCGAATCTGGCATATCATTCGGAAAATCTGATCGATGATATGGAAGCGCTGCCGTATAAGATCATCAACTATACACAGGCAACGTATCGGGAAAGCGTATATCGTGAACGCGCTGTTGTGCGTGAGCGCCTCAGGCTTGCAATGGGCATGTCTCTTCGGCCTGAGAATGTACCGATCCATCTGACACAGGGGCTTGAAGAAAGCAATATCAGTGAGAAGTACTATGAGCCGCCGCTTTTACAGGTGATCCCATCTGCTTGTAATGCGTGTCCGCTCAATGAATACAGAGTTTCGGATTCATGCATGGGTTGTGTTGCACATCCTTGTCAGGAAGTATGTCCGCGCGGCGCGATCTCTACGGTCGATGGTAAATCCGTGATCGACCAGGAGAAGTGCATCAAATGCGGTAAATGTAAAGCTGTCTGTCCATATGATTGTATCTCACATCGAGCGAGACCATGCAGTGCCGCATGCGGTGTGAATGCGATCAAGACCGATGAGGCCGGACGTGCTGTGATCGACAGTGATCTTTGTGTATCCTGTGGACAGTGTATGGTATCCTGTCCTTTCGGCGCGATCGCAGATAAGTCGCAGATCTTCCAGTTGATCCGTGCGATGCAGACAGGCAAAGAGATCATAGCACAGGTCGCGCCTGCTTTTGCAGGACAGTTCGGACCGAATGTAACGGCGCCTATGCTGAAGACTGCTTTGAAGCAGCTTGGCTTTTCCGATGTATACGAGACAGCGATCGGTGCCGACCGGGGAGCGATCGCGGAAGCGGAGCATTATGTTCATTCCGTAGCGACCGGAGAACTTCCGTTTTTATTAACGAGCTGTTGTCCGTCATGGTCGATGCTGGCAAAGAAGTTTTTCCCTGAGACGATCGATAAGATCTCCAATGCGCTCACACCGATGGTTGCCACCGCAAGGGTGATCAAAAAAGAGCACCCCGATGCATCCGTTGTTTTCATAGGACCGTGCGCATCCAAGAAACTTGAGGCATCCAGAAGAACAGTTCGTTCTGATGTCGATTTTGTTATTACATTTGAAGAACTTCTCGGCATGTTCGATGCAAAAGGGATCGATCTTGAAACGATCGAGGCTGCCGATGAAGTGAACGATGCAACGAGTGCTGGCCGTGGGTACGGTGTAGCCGGTGGCGTTGCGGATGCGATCGAGCGTTGCATCCGTGAATACTATCCGGATGTCGAAGTCAACATCGAACATGCCGAAAGTCTTGCGGAATGTAAAAAGATGCTGATGCTTGCAAAAGTCGGCAAGAAGAACGGCTGTCTGATCGAAGGAATGGCTTGCCCGGGCGGTTGCATTGCCGGAGCGGGTACCAATATCCCGATCCCCGAGGCGCAAAAACAATTACAGAAATTCAAAGAGAGTGCGGATAAGACACTCCCTGATCATAACTAAAGGAGCATTTTCAGAATGGTTAAAATCAGAACCCGTTTTGCACCCAGCCCGACGGGCAGGATGCATGTCGGAAATTTACGGACGGCGCTTTACGCCTATTTGATCGCTAAGCATCAGGGCGGAGATTTTATTTTACGTATTGAAGATACAGATCAGGAACGTCTGGTGGAAGGCGCTGTTGATATTATCTATCGTACGCTTGAAAAGACCGGTCTTGTGCATGACGAAGGTCCTGATAAGGACGGCGGTGTCGGCCCTTATGTGCAGAGTGAAAGGCAGGCAAGTGGACTTTACCTGGAGTACGCTAAAAAACTGATCGAAAAGGGTGAAGCATATTATTGTTTCTGTGACCAGGAACGTCTTGCAACCTTAAAGCAGTCTGTTGATGAGAGTGGCAAAACGATCAGCGTATACGATAAGCACTGTTTATCTCTTTCAAAAGAAGAGGTAGAGGCAAATCTGGCCGCCGGCAAGCCTTACGTTATCCGACAGAATAATCCGAATACCGGTACCACTACATTCAGTGATGAGATCTATGGTGACATTACGGTTGATAATGCGGAGCTTGATGATATGATCCTGATCAAATCGGACGGTTTTCCGACATATAACTTTGCTAATGTTGTTGATGATCATCTGATGGGGATTACACATGTTGTACGTGGTAATGAATACCTTTCTTCATCGCCGAAATACAATCGCTTATATGAAGCATTCGGCTGGGAAGTACCTGTTTATGTGCATTGTCCTTTGATCACGGATGAAGAGCATCATAAGCTTTCCAAGAGATGCGGACACTCTTCTTATGAAGATCTTCTCGATCAGGGCTTTTTGACGGAGGCGATCGTAAACTTTGTCGCCCTTCTCGGATGGAGCCCGACAGATAACCGCGAGATCTTTTCCCTGAAAGAACTGACTGAGGTTTTTGATTACCATCATCTGTCCAAGTCGCCGGCTGTCTTTGATTATACAAAACTGAAATGGATGAACGGCGAGTATATAAAGGCGATGGATTTTGAATCGTTTTACGAAAAGGCAGAGCCTGTTTTGAGATCCGTTATTACGAAACCGCTGAACTTAAAGAAGATCGCGGAGATGGTCAAGACCAGGATCGAAGTATTCCCTGATATCAAAGACCAGGTGGATTTCTTTGAGACGCTTCCCGAATATGATACGGAAATGTACTGCCACAAGAAAATGAAAACGACAAAAGAGTCTTCGCTTGAGGTATTAAAGGACCTTGTTCCTCTTCTTGAAAAGCAGGAAGACTATTCCAACGATGCCTTGTTTGCGCTTTTTGTTTCCTATGCGGAGCAGAAAGGATACAAGAACGGTTATGTATTGTGGCCTGTTCGTACAGCACTTTCCGGAAAACAGATGACACCGGCCGGTGCAACGGAGATCCTTGAGATTCTCGGTAAAGAAGAGTCCTTAAAACGTATCAAAAAGGGAATTGAACTGCTTGAAAATTGATCTTTCACGATTTAATGACGCCCAGAGAGAGGCGATCTGCCATGACACCGGGCCGGCACTTGTTCTGGCCGGCCCCGGTAGTGGCAAGACTGCGGTTTTGACGCAGCGTCTTTTGTATTTGGTAAGAGAGCGGGGAATTCCACCGGAGTCAATTCTCGTTGTTACGTTCACAAAAGCCGCAGCGCTTGAAATGCAAAATCGTTTTGCGATTCTCGCAAACGAAAGAATGCCGATCACATTCGGCACTTTTCATTCTGTCTTCTATCAGATCTTACGGGAAACGTCTTCCCGGGATTCATTGGATGTTTTAACAGCTAAGGAAAAAAGAGAGTTTCTTATCGCATGTCTGCAAAAAAGATCGATCTCTGTCAATCTGCAGGATGCGTTCATAAAAGAGATCGAAGGCATTAAGTGCATGCCGGCACTTCCTTCTGATTATGTGCCTCATATACCCGGTATAACAAAAGAGCAGATGCTTGACGTGACGCATATGCTTGAAGAGATGTGCCGTATCCGTGGAAAGATCGATTTTGATGATATGGCTTATCTGTGCGATAAGATGCTCACGGAGAACCATGAGATCCTGTCTTATTATCAAAGGCGCTTTCGGTATATTTTGATCGATGAATACCAGGATATCAATGAAATCCAGGCGCATATCATGGACCTTATATCCGGTGAGCAGAAAAATCTGTTTATGGTAGGAGACGATGATCAGTCGATCTATCGCTTTCGGGGTGCGGACAGCCGAAATATGCTTCTTTTGCCTGAGCGATTCCCGGGGCTTCATACCATAAACCTCGTTGTGAATTACCGATGTCATGACGCGATCATACGTGCCGCGCAGGCAGTGATCAAAGAAAACAAGTGTCGTTTTATCAAGCATCAATTGTCTCTGCAAAGGGACCATGCTGCTTTTTCTGATATTGTATCGATCAGGATCTGTAAGAGCCGAGCGGAAAAAATCGCAGATATGAGAAAGCTTTTCCAGTCGATCGCTTCGGATCATGAAATCCGTTCTGCTGCGATCCTTTTCCGAAGGAAAAAAGATGCGGATGATGTGGAAGCGATCTTTCGTAATCTTAATCTGCAGGTAAAGGGGCTGAAAAAAAGAAGTGAATCGGAAAACGCGTTTCATCTGGATCTGCTGGCGTATCTGAATCTGCTTGACGGAAAAGGGTCGATCGATGATCTTGTCCGTGTCATGAACAAACCGGAACGAGGGATCGAACGTGAAGATCTTCCGATTCGACCGGATCTTTCGGATGCAAAAGGAAATTGCCTATCTTTCGTGCGAAAGCTGCAAATGCGCAGAGGCGGAACGCTTTTTTCTAAGATCATGTACATACGCAAGGTGCTGGGATATGACGCATATCTGGAAAAAGCTGCCCCCGGATATTCTTTTGAACAGATCTTTCGAGAAGGAATGGGTGAAGCGGAATGTGAGAATGCAATATGTGACGTATCCAAGTTTCAGATCGAGACGTATCACGGATCCAAGGGGCTGGAGTATGATGCAGTGATCCTTCCTGATGTGATCGAAGGGATTGTGCCGAATCGTCGCATCAGAACGCAGGAAGAATTTGAAGAAGAGAGAAGAATGTTTTATGTAGCCATGACACGTGCCAGAAAGAGACTTTATATTTTTACTGTTGATAATAAAAAAACAGATGAGAGACCATCTGTTTTTTTAAAACCTCTATTCTTCATCGATTAACTCGTCGAATTCCGCATTATCAAGGAATTCTTCGAAAGCATCGGCAACTTTTTCGTACTCGTCGTCATCGTCGATATAACCGAGTTCGGGTTCAATGTTCGGATCGGATTCATCTTCTTTATACCGATAGAACCATACTTCACCGTCGGTATTCTCACCGTTTTCATTAAGCGGCAGAAGTACGATATAGTCCTGTTTATCAACTTCCAGGATCGTTACAATGGAACAGGTTACGTTTGTACCGTCATCGAGTTCAAGATCTACGGTCATTTCTTCATCTGCTTCATAATTCGCCATATAGATAAGATCTCCTTTCAAAAAGATAACTAACATACTACTTTATTTCGGTTTTTTTTGCAAGTAAATCGTGTTAAAATGGTTTTTGAGTAAAAAGAAAGAGGAAATCGGATGCAGATCGGTTCGTTTTACAATAAAGGCGTTAGTCGGACCTCAAAAGGTTATCAATTCGTATTTCGCGTAGAAAACAATCCCGAAAAGCTGGAGATCAGATTGTATCATAAAGAAACGCTGCTTAAAGCGATCATAGTCCCGAACGATTACCGATGCGGGAACCTTTTCAGCGTGATCCTGGAGCCGGTTTCGAAGACCGCCGATTCTTATGCGTATTTTGCAGATGGGGAGCCGCTCGTAGATCCCTTTGCGACCGGTATCGCGGAATTAAAGGAATACGGAAAAGGGCATCCGAAAGAAGGCCTTCGATATCTGCTTCCTTCTAAACTTCCTGAGATCCGTCCCGCAAAAGAAGCGGTTGATTATGCGGATTCTGTGATCTATGGACTTCATGTGCGCGGATTTACGAAAGGAAAAGCAAGCGGCGTAAAGGCAAAAGGCACTTTCCGCGGTATTACAGAGAAGCTTGACTATATCAGAACGCTTGGCGTTACTGCAATCGAGTTCATGCCATGCTACGAGTTTGATGAGCTTGATCTGCACACGTCATCGCCTTTTATCCCCTTAAAGGAGAACAAACTCAATTTCTGGGGCTACAAGCCGGGTTATTACTATGCCCCAAAGGCAACCTACGCTAAAAAGGCGGATGCTCGCATCGAGTTTGCCGAAACGGTTGATGCCGTTCATAAGGCAGGGCTTGAGATGATCCTGCAGTTCTATTTTGACGGTACCGTATCTGAGACGGGAATTCTTGATATCCTTCGCTATTACGTCCTGACATATAAGGTCGACGGATTCCATCTGATCGGCAAAGGACTTCCGATTGCATTTCTCGCTAAGGATGATTTCCTTCGCGGGATCAAGATCATTACGGAGTATACAGGAGAAGGACCGTTCCCGTTAAGTGCAGACGGCCGCAGATCCGTAGCGGAATTCTCGCGTCCTTTTATGATCGATATGAGAAAATATTTAAAGGGCGACGAAAACATGCTTGGTGCGCTTTTGTACCATATCAGAGATCATCATGATGATCGTGGCGTTGTTCATCGAATTGCCGGATATGACGGATTTACGCTTCATGATCTTGTATCGTATGATCGGAAGCACAATGAAGCGAACGGCGAAGACAATCATGACGGAGAACTGTCTAATTTCAGCTGGAATTGCGGCGCGGAAGGTGATACAAGAAAACGCAGCATCCACGCACTTCGTTTGCAGCAGATGAAGAATGCGCTGTCACTGGTTCTCTTTTCGCAAGGGGCCGTATACATCCATAGCGGGGATGAGTTTGGGCAGACGCAGCGTGGTAATAACAATCCGTATTGCCAGGACAATGATGTGACCTGGCTCAATTGGCGTACCGGGAAGACGATGGAGACGTTTTCTGCTTTCGTAAAAGAACTGATCGCATTTCGCAAGAAACACCCGGTTCTTCATCAAAAGCAGCTGCTTTGTAATGCAGATCACAGAGGCTATGGCTTGCCTGACCTTTCATACCACGGGGAAGAAGCTTGGCGACCTGATCTTGATCCCTATAGCAGATGTATCGGCGTATTGTTCTGCGGTGCCTATGCGGCCGTTGATGAGACGCATAAAGACCATGATCTGTATATTGCTTTCAATATGCATTGGGAGCCGCATACTTTTTCGCTTCCGGCGCCCCGAGAGGGCTTTTCCTGGAAGCCTGTCATGGATACATCCAGAGAGCAGAGCCTTTTATCGGATGATATGAGCTGCGAAGTACAGACGCAAAATGACACGTATACAGTCTTGCAGAGAAGTATCATGGTATTTGAGGCAACTGAGGTTTGACTATGCACATATGGAAACATTTTTTGACGATCACGCATCATAAGTTCGTGGTCATGCAGGGATGCTTTAAAATGGGGCTGTACCGGCAGGGACTGATGCATGATATGTCTAAGTATTCTCCCACAGAGTTTTTTGTCGGCGCGAAGTATTTTCAAGGGGATCGCAGCCCAAACAATGCTGAGCGTGAAGATAAAGGTTATTCGGAAGCCTGGCTTCATCATAAAGGCCGTAATAAGCATCATTTCGAATACTGGATCGATTACAGTTTCAAAGCACAGAATTCGATGGGACTTTTACCTGCCCCCATGCCCGACCGGTATATTGCCGAAATGTTTGCCGATCGCGTGGCGGCTTGTAAGATCTATAATAAGCAATACTATACGCAACGCGATGCTTTGATCTATTATAAGCGAGGCGTTGGCAAGATGCAGCATTTCCTGCATCCTTATACAAAAGAAAAGCTGGAACTGTTTCTGAATATGCTTGCCGAAAAGGGCGAAGAGGAGACGTTCCGTTATATTAAAAATGAATTCTTGAGGAGGAAGTAGTTATATGATAGGGGATAAAAAAGTCATTTTAAGCGGGATGCAGTCAACCGGCTCGTTGACTTTGGGAAATTATCTCGGAGCATTGAAGAACTGGGTATCGCTTTGCGAAGAATATGAGTGTTTTTATATGGTTGCGGATCTGCATTCGATCACGCTTCGGCAGGATCCCGTTCAGTTTCGTAAGAGTGCAAGAAATCTTTTGACTTTATATATCGCAGCCGGACTTGATCCGAAAAAGAACTGTATCTATTTTCAGTCACATGTTCCGCAGCATGCACAGCTTGCCTGGGTATTGAATTGCTTTACTTATATGGGCGAGCTGAACCGTATGACGCAGTTTAAGGATAAGTCTTCAAAGCATTCGGATAATATCAATGCCGGACTTTATACGTATCCTGTTCTGATGGCGGCGGATATCCTGCTGTTCCAGTCTGACCTTGTTCCGGTGGGAAAGGATCAGCTTCAGCATCTTGAGATCACCAGAGACATCGCACAGCGTTTTAATTCGATCTACGGCGATGTGTTTACCATCCCTGAGCCATATATCGGAAAAGCCGGCGCCAAGATCATGAGCCTGCAGGATCCGGGGAAGAAGATGTCCAAATCGGACGAAAACCCGAATGCAAGCATCTATCTGACGGATGATAAAGATACCGTCATCCGCAAATTCAAAAGAGCCGTAACGGACTCCGAGGCAAACATCGCTTATAATGACGAGCAGCCCGGCATTCACAACCTGATCGATATTTACGGCGCATGTACAGGTAAGACGCCCGATGAGGTCGTCAGCGCGTTTAAAGGAAGCGGTTACGGCGATTTCAAGATGGCGGTAGGAGAGGCTGTGGCAGATACGTTGGGACCGATCCAGACGCGATTTGCAGAGCTCTCGCAGGATAAAGCATACATTGATTCCATTATCAAAGAAAATTCAGAGAAGGCATCCTATTATGCCGATAAAACATTACGTAAAGTCATGAAAAAAGTCGGCTTTACAGAAAAGATCCGTTAATATGAAAAAAGAGGACTTTTTCAGTCCTCTTTTTGTATTATTCCGATTTCACTTCTTTCCAAAGATCGTTATAGAGAGCGTCTGCTTCTTCACCGAGATAGCTGTATGTCTCGAGATTCTTGTATTGTGACAGATCCGGAAATGCGATCGGCGAATCTTTGATGTCACCGTCCTCGATCATCTGCTGCGCAGCAACGTTCGGCGTTGAATAAGTGATGAATTCAAAGTTCTTTAATGCAACATCTGCGCGGCACATGTAGTCAATAAATTTCATGGCATTTTCTTTGTTGGGCGCGTTTTTGGGAATGACCCAGCCATCGATCCAGACATTGGTTCCTTCTTTCGGAATGACATATTCAAGATCGGGATTCTCACGCTGCGTGAAGATCGCTTCTCCGGAATAGATCACACCAAGCGCAGCTTCGCCGCCGATCATCTTATCGCGCACCTGATCCACAACATAAGCCTGAACGAGCGGTTTTTGCTTGATCAGCATATTCTTTGCTTTTTCAAGTTCGAACGCATCTGTTGTGTTCATGGAACATCCGTTTAATTTTTCGGCAACCATGAAAGCATCTCGAACGGAATCCTGCATTAAGATGCTGTCTTTGTATTTTTCGTTCCAAAGGATCGACCAGGAATCCACAGGATCGGAGACCATTGTTTTGTTGTAAAGAATGCCGACAGTGCCCCAGCAATACGGCACGCTGTACTTATTGCCGGGATCGAAACTTTCTGCTTCTTTGAGATACTGTTTCCCGATGTTTTCGTAGTTTTCCAGCTTTGTGGTATCGATCTCTTCCAAAAGGTCATTGTCGATCATTTTCTTGATCATGTAGTCGGACGGACATACAACATCATATTGGGATGCGCCGGCTTCGATCTTGGGATACATGATCTCGTTTGTCTCAAATTCATCATAAATGACCTGAATGCCGGTTTCTTCTTCGAAAGCAGTCAGCGTCTCGGGGTCAATGTATTCGCCCCAGTTGTAAACGACAACTTTACCGCTGTTCTCCGAACCGCCGCAGGCTGTCATGGCAAGCGCAGCGGATGCTGCCAGCAGTGTGATCAAAATCTTTTTTTTCATAATATGATACTCCTTTATGTTGTTTTAACTGCTGCCGCAGTCTTTTTTTCATGAGGGTTCCTGTTTATAAGGAACAGCAGGATAAGCACGGTCCCGAAAATGATCGTTGAAAGTGCGTACATTTCAGGTTTGATCCCTTTCTTTACTTCCGTATAGATCTTGGTTGAGAGTGTATCAAACCCTGGGCCTTTCGTAAAATGGGTGATGATAAAATCATCGACAGACATTGTAAAGGACATCAAAAATCCTGCGAGGATCCCCGGCATCAGATCCGGAAATACGACGCGGAAAAATGCTTTGGAAGGAGAGGCGCCAAGGTCAAGCGCTGCTTCGTAAACACTTGGATTCAACTGCTTCATACGCGGCATGATACTCATGATCACGTATGGGATATTGAACGTGATATGAGAGAGCAGGACCGTAAAGAAACCAAATCGAAGATGTAGCGTCAGATACAGTAACATAAGCGATATGCCGGTTACGATCTCGGCGTTGAGCATCGGAATATTCGTGATGCCGATCATGATCGTACGATTTCTTTTTTTCATATATTGAAAAGAGATACATGCCACAAGACCGATCACGGTTGCGACCAGTGCGGACAGAAAAGCGATCGTCAGCGTATTGGAGAGCGCTTTCAGGATCGCGGCGTTGTGCAGCAGAGAACTGTACCATCTTGTCGTAAAACCGCCCCATTTTGCACGCGTTTTGCTACTGTTGAAAGAAAGGACCATAAGCGTTGCGATCGGCGCGTACAAAAAGATAAAGATCAAAAAAATATAGATCTGCTTTAGTCTTTTTTTCATATGCCAAATCCCTCACCTTCCTGATCGGTCAGTTCGGAAATGACCATATTGGCGATGATGAAGATCATCAAAACGATGGAAAGCCCGCTACCAAAATGCCAGTTGCCTGTCTGCGTGAATTCCTGTTCGATCACATTACCGATCAAAAGGATCTTGCTTCCGCCAAGGAGAGCACTGATGACGAAAGTTGTCAGCGCGGGTACAAATACCATTGTAATCCCGCTGATAATCCCGGGAATCGAGAGCGGGAGCTTTACCTTTAAGAAGGTCTGAAAGCTGTTTGCTCCAAGATCACGGGCCGCATTGATCACATTTTCGTCGATCTTGGTCAGTACGGTATAGATCGGCAGGACCATGAACGGCAAAAAGTTGTATACCATACCTAAAATGATCGCCGCAGGTGTATTGATGATCTCAAGCGCCGGCAGGTGCAGAAAACGAAGGATGCCGTTAATGACACCGCTTTTTTCGAGCAGCGTCTGCCATGCCATGGTTCGAAGAAGGAAGTTCATCCACATGGGAAGGATGAAGACCAATACAACGAAACTATGCTGATTGACATGCAGATTTGTAAGGACCATTGCGAGCGGATATGCAAGAACAAAGCAGATGATCGTGCTGATCACCGACAGTTCCACAGAGAGGAAGAATGCTTTTGCATGTTCCGGGTCCGTTATGGTCATGATATTCTGTAACGTGATCGCTCCCGTTTTGTCAGTAAGGCCGTAGTAGAAAACCATACACAGCGGGATGATGATAAAAGCGGCCGACCAGAAGATATACGGCGCCTGTAACAAACGTTTATTCATCGATCGCAACAGCCTCCTCGTCTTCCGATGCGGGTTTATGCATGATCTGGATATTGAACGGATCCACGCTGATCCCGACTTTTGTGCCTACAGGGAACATCCTGGTGGAGTGTACTAGCCATTCAAATCCATTCGCGGTTACTTCCATTTCATAATGAACACCCTTGAAGATCAGGTGCGTTACTTCGCCTTGGATCGTTCCTTCATCCGGAGATGTGAGATTGACATCTTCCGGTCTTATGACAACATCGACCGGCTTCATATTGCCGAAACCGGTATCGACACAGGCAAATCTTGCGCCCAGGATCTCAACGAGTTCGTCTTTGATCATTATAGAGTCGATGATGTTGCTGTCACCGATGAAGTCGGCAACAAATGCATTTTCGGGCTCGTTGTAGATCATTTCGGGAGTGCCGATCTGCTGGATATAGCCCTGATTCATGACCACGATCGTATCGGACATCGTAAGCGCTTCTTCCTGATCGTGCGTTACATAGACAAAAGTGATCCCGAGTTCGTTTTTTAATCTGATCAGCTCGTATTGCATATCCTGACGGAGCTTTAAGTCGAGCGCACCGAGAGGCTCATCGAGAAGCAGGACTTTCGGTTCGTTTACGATCGCTCTGGCGATCGCGATACGCTGCTGCTGACCGCCGCTGAGTGAATCGGGTTTTCTTTTTTCATAGCCGTCGAGATTAACGAGTTTTAAAGCATACTTGATCTTATCATCAATGTATGCCTTACTCTTTCCTTTGATCTTCAGGCCGAATGCGATATTTTCGGCGATCGACATATGCGGAAAGAGCGCATATTTCTGAAATACAGTGTTGACCTGACGCTTGTTAGGGGCCAGATCTGTGATATCCGTTCCTTCAAAGATGATCTGTCCGCTGTCAGGCTTTTCGAATCCGCCGATCATCCGAAGCGTGGTCGTCTTGCCGCAGCCGCTCGGGCCGAGGAGCGTCAGAAACTCATTTTCTCTGATATAGAGGTTCATATCATCGATGACAAGTGTACCGTCAAAAGATTTTGTGATATTTCTAAGATCGATCAGTTTATTGCTCAATTCGGTATCTCCCTTGGTGATTGGTTAAAAACTTGGGGGTGAACTGATCCAGAGGACGGTAGCACCCTTTTTCCCTTTACAGCTGATATAATGCGTGGACTTCGGCGTGAAATAAAACGATTCGCCTTTTTTTACGGTATGTGCTTTCTTTCCCAAATGAAGGGTAATGCTTCCTGACAGAACAAAGCCGAACTCTTCACCCTCATGCGGGTTATCGGGATAGGTGCTCCCGCCGGGTTCAAGCGTAAGCCGGATCGGTTCCATCAGATTTTTCTGCGCATTCGGTATGATCCATTCGATCCTGTTTTGGAGGTCGGTATCTTTTTTTTCAAAATAATCTTCCGGATGGAAGACGATCTGTTCGTCGCTTTCATCGTTAAAGAACTCTTTGAGGTCTGTTCCGAGACATTGCAGGATATCGATCAGTGTCGCAATGGAGGGCGATGTCAGATCGCGCTCAAGCTGCGAAATAAAACCTTTGGATAATTCTGCCCGGTCAGCCAGTTCTTCCTGCGTCAGACCTTTTTGATTACGCAATTCTCTGATCTTATTTCCGATTTCCATCATTCACTCCGAAGCATCATAAAACTAAACTAAAAGTTTACTAACACTAAACAATCGCACTGAAAAATATTATACAGTGATTCGTATGAATGTCAATCAAAAAAACAGGGGTAAACATAGGATCCGTAAGAAAAACAAATAAAGAAAAGGAATTAACAAAAAAGATGCCGTATGGTAATATTGAAATAGATTTGTTGTGGAAAGGCAGGATTCTGTAAATGGCTAAGACGACACAAAAAAAGAATGGCAAATATGTTGCATATGTCTCCACCTATACGATGTCGGGAGACAATCACGGGATCAAGATCTATGACGTTGATATGGAGAACGGTCGTCTCATTGAAAAGAATCAGGTCCAGATCACAAATTCCTCATATGTGACAATCTCTCATAACTCGAAATATCTCTATTCGATCACCGATATGGGTGTGGAAGGGTATCGGATCGACCAGAAAACAGGCGATCTTACAACAATCAATCAGGCACCGATCAACGGCATGCGCGGATGTTATCTTTCTTCCGATTATCATGATCGTTTTTTGATCGTGGCAGGGTATCATGACGGCAAGATGACGGTGCTCAAATTAAACGAAGACGGCTCGATCGGAGGGATCGCGGACGAGATTTTTCATCACGGCCTCGGCAATATCGCCGAGCGCAATTTCAGACCGCATATCAGCTGTGTGAAGCCCACTCGTGATAACAAGTACCTGCTGGCTGCAGATCAGGGTACGGACCATGTTTACGTATATGCTTTTGATAATGTGACGGGGAAGGTCAAGCTTTCCGATATCATTCACTGTGACATTGAATCGGAGCCGCATCATCTGAAATTTACAAAAGACGGGAAGTTTCTCTACATCGTACATCAGCAGAAGACGATCATCGATGTATATTCTTATGAAGAGAAGAACGGGTCTCCAGAATTTGAAAAGATCCAGACGGTACCGACCTTGAACGAGTATCATGCGGGAGGCAGTGCCGCTTGCGCACTGAACTTTTCAAGCGATGATAATCTGCTGATCAGTTCCAATGCGGGCGATAACAGTGTGGTCGTTTTCCGTGTTGACCATAAGACAGGTATGCTCAGCCGCCTGATGTGCCTTCCGGTCAGCGGTGATTATCCGAAGGATGCAAACTTTTTCCCGGATATGAAAAGCATCGTGTCGCTCAATCATGAGTCCAACACGATGACATTTTTCAGATTTGATGCAGAAAAAGGAACGCTCATCATGAATGGAAAAGAGTTGAAGATCGATAAACCGAACTGCATTATTTTCCATGAGCTTCAGGGTTAAAGATCAAAGTCTTTGAAATCTTCCTTAAACTTCTGATCCTGTGCAACCGAGAATTCGCTTGCCAGATCCATATATTCAATAAACACATCTTCAACAGGACGTTCCTGTTCTTTTGCAATGGTCTCCATGATCGGCTTTAACTGTTCAAGCTGATAGGAGATCCTTGTTTTTTGCGGATCGATATCTGCCATCACTTCCTCCGCGTATTTCTGTATACGTGTCAGCATTGCTTCCTGTTCTTTTGTCATGTGAAGACCTCCCTGTTTCGTGCTGTTTCCGAACTTTTCTTATTCTAGCATTCGCTTTTGGCGTTGTCAAAACTGCTTGAATGAGCCGAGAGATTGTTATACTATGAATAAGATGTGTTTACATTAAACGAAACAAAGGATTTTGATATGAAGAAGCGTTTTATCCTATTGACGCTCATTTTGTTGTTTGCTGCCGGGATCGGCGGTTACTGCTACTATGAGACAAGTAATATTTACAGTGAATGCTTTATGGAAGCGGGCGTATCCCTTTCGCCCGGTGATTTTCTGAAAAGACCTGTTGAGAATGCTGTTTTCGATCAGGAAACAGCCTCGATCGACACACGCATACCCGGCGACTATCCGGTAACCGTTAAGGCAGGATTCTTCACGCTTCACGGTACCCTGCATATACAGGATACGATCGAGCCCGAACTTGAAACGAAAAGTATCGTTTCAGAGCGGGATAAAGTCCTTCCTCCGGATGCTTTTATCAGAAAAGTGGAAGATGCCACGGAACTTTCCGTGTCATATGAAGAAGAACCTGATTTTTCCGCTCTCGGCGATCAGAAGGTATCGATCAAAGTGGAAGATCTCGGTGGTAATGTGGCAGTATCCGAGACGACCCTTACGATCATTCCGATCTATACGGAAGTAACGCTCGAGGCGGGTAGCCCTGTCCCGGAAGCTTCCTATTTTACGTTGGGACCATGTAACGCAACCCTTCGGACGGACCTTTCCGAATTATCGTTCGATACTGTTACCGATTATCCGGTAAGCGTAGAGGTTGACGGGAAAAAATATCAGTCCCTTTTGCATGTGATCGATACGACGGCACCGGCTGTGACCACGAAAGATCTGGACAGTTACACGACGATCAGTCGTATTCCGGAAGATTTTATTGAATCAGCGGAAGATGCGACAACTCTTCAATATGAATTTAAAACGGCTCCCGACATTCAGAAAGAAGGAAAACAGGAAGTTGTCTTTACCGTAACAGATGAAGGCGGGAACGAAACGGTCTGCACGGCTTTTCTGACATTGCAGAGTGATCATGAACCCCCTGTTCTTTCCGGTGTTGCGCCTTTGCAGGCGATGGTCGGTGATCCGATCGCTTACAAAAAGGGGATAACCGTTACGGACAATTGTGAAGAAGGGCTTACACTTCTTGTCGATAACAGCAAAGTTGATGTAAACACCGAAGGTACTTATCCTGTGATCTACACAGCAAGAGATGCTTCCGGTAATGAAGTCAGTGAAGAAACGACGATCACGATCAATCCGCGCCGGTATGATGAGGGAGCGGTATATGCCGCTGCCGATCAGATCATTGCTTCGATCATTCATGAAGGAATGAGCGGAGTTGAGAAAGTCCGCGCGATCTACAATTATGTGACGCGCAATATTACATTTATCGAACATGCGGAGAAGGTCAATCTGATCCAGGGTGCATACGCAGGTCTGATCGCGAAGAAAGGCGATTGCTTCAGTTTCGCGTGTGCTTCCAAGGTTTTGTTTGACCGGGCCGGTATCCATAATGAGTTTATCTCCAAGGTTCCGCCAAGACCCACTTCCTCGCACCATTATTGGAATATCGTTAATGTCGGAGACGGCTGGTACCACTTTGATGCTACGCCCAGACACGATCATCCTGTGATCTTCATGTGGACGGATTCGCAGCTTACCGCATATTCCGATATGCATCATAATTCGCATAATTACGACCGAAGCCTTTACTCTCAGGTCGTTCCGTAAGGATCAAGAATGAAAACACTTGGGATCATCGGTGGAATGGGGCCAATGGCCACCGCCTATTTTATGACACTCATCACCGCGATGACGGATGCGACGACTGACCAGGAGCATATACGCATGCTCATTTCCAGTACGCCTTCCATTCCGGACAGAACGGGGTATATATTACACAAAAGTGAACAAAATCCGGTTCCTGATATCGTGCGGGAAGGATGCCTTCTTCGTGTTGCCGGCGCGCAGCTCCTTGCAATGCCCTGTATTACGGCACATTTTTTCCATGATGAGCTGGAAGAGAAGATCGCACTCCCGATCATCAACGGGATCCGCGAGACGGCTGTCTATCTGAAGGAACGTCAGATCCGTAAGGTTGGGCTTATGGCGACGGACGGAACGATCCAAAGCCATGTGTTCGAAAAAGTGCTTGCCGATTATGGGATTTCGTGTATCGTACCCGATGACGTGTATCAAAGGGTTGTCATGAAGCTTATCTACGAAGGTATAAAGGCCGGAAAGCCGGTTTCTCCGAATGAATTTTCTGCCGTTACGGAGGCGCTTAAAGAGAACGGGGCGGAAGTGGTTCTTTTGGGATGTACGGAGCTTTCCGTCATTAAGCGCGACCTCCCGATGCCCGATCACGTTCTGGACGTGATGGAGGTTCTTTCGAGGCGATGCGTTCTGCTTTGCGCTTCCCTTCGGGATGAATATGAAGAATTGATCACGGGAATGCCGTGAAGATAAGGATTTGCCATGCAAAATCATGTTTTGGATTATATGTGGGAGACGGTAAAACGCGTTCCCGACAAGATCGCATTTTCAAACGGAACGGACTCACTTACGTTTCGTGAGGTGGAAGAGCATACCAGGAAGATCGGCTCATTTCTTCACAAGAAGAATATCTACAAAGAGCCGGTCATCATTTTTATGAATAAACATCCGAAGATGATCACAGCTTTTTTCGGGACGATCATGGGCGGAAACTATTATGTCCCGATCGATGCGGAGATGCCTGAAGTCCGTATTAAGCTGATCCTCGAAAACGTGAAACCGCGTCTTATGATCTGTGATGAGGCATCTGTTTCGGCGGCTTCAAAGTTTTCTTTTGACGGAGAAGTGATCCTTTATGATGATCTTTTAAATACAGAGATCGATGAGGACGCGCTTACGAACATCCATGATCTTGCGATCGATACCGATCCGATCTATATCGTGTTCACTTCGGGATCTACCGGTATACCGAAGGGTGTGGTTGCATGTCATCGCTCGGTGATCGATTATATCGAGCAGCTCACGGATGTCCTCCGGATCGATGAAGATACCGTATTCGGCAATCAGACGCCTCTTTATGTGGATGCGTGCTTAAAGGAACTTTATCCGACACTGAAATTCGGAGCGACGACATATCTGATCCCCAAAGAACTCTTTATGTTTCCGGTCAAGCTTGTTTCATTTTTGAATGAACATAAGATCAATACTGTTTGCTGGGTGGTATCCGCTCTTGTTATGATATCCGCATTCGGTGCTTTCAAAACCGCTGTTCCGAAGTTTCTTCGTCTTGTGGCGTTCGGAAGTGAAGCATTTCCGATCAAGCAGTTTAAGATATGGCGAGAAGTACTTCCGGATGCGCGTTTTATCAATCTGTACGGACCGACGGAAGGTACGGGCATGTGCTGTCATTATGAAGTTGACCGTACATTTGAAGAAGGCGATGTGATCCCGATCGGTCGTCCTTTTAAAAACACGGAGATCCTGCTTCTTTCCGAAAAGGGTGAACGCGTAAAAGAAGGTGAAGTTGGAGAGATCTGCATCCGCGGGACTTCTCTTACGCTCGGTTATTACAATAATCCGGAGAAGACGGCAGAGTGCTTCGTGCAGAATCCGCTCAATCATTTTTATCCGGAACTGATCTATAAAACTGGAGATCTGGGGCGCCTGAACAAGCGCGGCGAACTGGAATTTGTCTCGCGCAAAGATTATCAGATCAAGCATATGGGGCATCGGATCGAGCTTGGTGAGATCGAAGCGAACGTCAATCTGATGGATGAAGTGAAAATGTCCGGATGCATATATGATGATGCGAGAGGACGCATCGTTCTGTATTACGTAGGTGATATCACCGAAAAGGATATGGCGCTGTCACTGAAAGAGAAGCTACCTCGCTATATGGTTCCGAACAGCATCAATCGATTGGAGAAAATGCTGCTTACCGATAACGGAAAACTCGACCGTAACGGTCTTAAGAAATTGTACCGGGAGGGTAAATAAATGTATGAAGAATTAATGGATATTCTGCAGGAACTTCATCCGGAAGTGGATTATGAGACAACGGATAATCTGATCGACGGAAAGATCTTCGATTCATTTGATATCGTAACGATCATCTCCGAAGTGAATGCCAGACTGGATATCACGATCTCGGCAGAGTATATCACGCCTGCCAATTTCAATTCATCCAAGGCGCTTCTTGCACTTCTTGAAAAGCTTGACGAGGATTGATCATGCTGTTTACATCCTATGGCTTTATCGGATTTGTATTTCTCCTGCTGGTACTGTATTATGCAGTACCGCAGAAGATGCGCTGGCCGCTTCTTCTTTTGTTTAGTTATGCATTCTATTATCTGGCCGATCCGATCTATTTGGTTTACATAACGATAACTTCGATCTCTGTCTGGGCATGCGGTGTATGGATCGAGCGATTCAGGCAAGAGCAGACGGAGTATCTTTCGCTTCATAAGGAAGAGCTTTCGAGAGAAGACAAAAAGAACTATAAGGCTTCCGTCAAGAAGAAACAGTGGCGTATCCTGCTGATCGCACTGTTTCTCAATCTTGGTATCCTTGCTGTACTGAAGTATACAAATTTTATGATCTCCAATATCAACGGGATACTTGATTCATTCGGAAAGGAACCGTTGGGGTTTTGGACGATCGCACTTCCGATGGGTATTTCTTTTTATACCTTTCAGGCAGTGGGCTATATCATCGATGTCTATCGCGGGACGACCGGTGCCGAGCGCAATCCTTTTCGATTTATGCTCTTTGTATCATTTTTTCCGCAGCTTGTGCAGGGCCCGATCAGCAGATTCGGTGACCTTTCAAAGACATTATATGCCGGTGCACCTTTTGACAAAAAGAACCTTGCCTTTGGTCTGCAGCGGATCCTTTGGGGCTTTTTTAAAAAGCTTGTGATCGCAGATCGGATCCTGGTTGGCGTGAATGCGATCATTCAGGATACAGATACGTATTACGGCATTTACGTTTTCGTCGGGATGCTTTTTTATGCGCTGGAACTGTATGCGGACTTTACCGGTGGCATCGATATCACGATCGGCGTTGCGGAGTGTCTAGGCATTTCTGTCACCGAGAACTTCAGGCGTCCCTATTTTTCGAAAAATATCAAGGAATACTGGAATCGCTGGCATATCACGATGGGCAGCTGGTTTACGGATTACATCTTTTATCCGATCACTGTCTGCGGTCCGATGCTTAAGCTGTCAAAAGCATCAAGAAAGTACCTGGGAGAGAAGATTGGCAAGCGTGTTCCGATCTATCTTTCCGGATTTGTTGTCTGGCTTGCGACCGGTATCTGGCATGGAGCAAGCTGGAATTTTGTTGCGTGGGGCCTTGCAAACTATGTTGTGATCATGGCATCGCAGGAATGCGAGCCTTTATATGCGCGTTTTCACAGGGCATTTCCGCGTCTTAAAGGTACGCGCATGCATGATCTTGTTCAGGTGATCAGAACGGTTCTTTTGATGAGCCTGCTGCGCACATTTGACTGCTATCGGGATGTGCCGCTTACGTTCAGGATGGTCGGTACAATGTTTACAGATCCGCAGATCGATCGACTGTTTGACGGATCGCTTTTGCAGTTGGGGCTCGGTGTTTCAGACTATGCTGTTGTCCTGATCGGACTTTTGCTCCTGGTGTCCGTCAGCCTGTTTCAGAGGCGGGAGAGCGTCAGAGTACAGATTGCAAGGCTTTCCTATTGGCCCAGGTTCTGTATATGGTACGGATTGTTTCTGATCGTCCTGATCTTTGGCGCTTACGGTGTCGGCTACGATGCCAGTCAGTTTATTTATAATCAGTTTTAGAGGTCTTTTATGAAGAATAAGATACGGATCGTCGTTTCCGCTCTTATCATCACGGTCAGCCTTTTCATGTTGCAGCGTCTTTTTATGCCGAAGTATGTTTCGGATGTTGTGGAAGGACGTTTGATCGAAGAGTATTACAAAGATGAACCGGAGCATGATGTTGTTTTTATCGGCGATTGTGAAGTGTATGAAAACTTTTCCCCGGCTGTGCTATGGCAGGACTACGGCATCAACAGTTTTATCAGAGGCAGTGCACAGCAGCTGATCTGGCAGTCGTATTATCTGCTGGAAGATACACTGCGTTATGAGAAGCCTGAAGTTGTCATATTCAATGTGCTTTCCATGCAGTATAATGAACCGCAGAAGGAAGCGTACAACAGGATGTCAATTGAGGGCATGGCCTGGTCAATGGCAAAGGTCCGCAATATCGAAGCATCCATGACTTCCAAAGAACAGTTTATGGACTATGTTTTTCCGATCCTTCGATATCATGCAAGGTGGAATGATCTGAAGGCAGAGGATCTTACGTATCTTTTCCGTGATAAAACGGTGTCTCATAACGGGTATTACATGCGCGTTGATGTGAAGCCGGCCGAGAATGTTCCGGAAGGAAAGCTTTTGGCTGATTATCGCTTTGGCGATACAGCATATGCTTATCTGGATAAGATCACTGCTCTGTGTAAGGAAAACGGCATTCATCTTATATTTGTCAAGGCACCGTCCCTCTATCCCTACTGGTATCCGGAATGGGAGGAGCAGATAGAAGAGTATGCTTCCGTACATGATATTGACTATATTAATTTTCTCGAACTTTCGGAACAGACGCAGCTTGACTATTCCAAAGATACTTATGACGGCGGTCTGCACTTAAACCTTTCCGGAGCCGAGAAGATCACAAGGTATCTGGGCGAATATCTGAAGACGCATACATCTGTACCCGATCGGAGAGATGAACCTGCGCTTTCAGCCAAGTGGGCGGATAAGATCGCCGCATACAACGCTGATCGGGACGGTCAGCTTGAAAGGATTACCGATTCATGAAAAAACTTGTTCTATTACCGATCCTGGCTTTCCTGTTTTGCTGCGGTTTTAATTACAGCGCAGAATCTGTTCAGTATCTGAGCACGGAAAGCTACGGGATCCCTCTCTGGTCGGAGGTGATCTGCCTTGGTGATGCCGATCCTTATCACGAAGTCGTGCTTCACGGTAACGATTATCTGGTCGTTTCGAAAGACGCCCTGATGACGGAGAAGGATGCGCAGGAGAGGCTTCTTGCCTATGGCGTGAACGTAACAAACAGCTATGTGCTCGATCACAACAGTCCGATCGTTATGATCGGAGATTCACGTTTTACGCACATGATCGAGGGAAATAAGAAGAACCCCGGTCGCGAGATGCTGAACCTCGGCATCGACTGGTATGCCAAGGGAGGCAAAAACCTGTATTGGTTCAATAATATCGTAAAGCCCAATCTTGCGGGGCAGACAGCAGGGCGGACGATCATTATATCGCTTGGCGTAAATGATATCCTTTTCAGCGGTCTTGATCCTGATACGGTCGCGCGCGAGTATCAGGCGATGCTCCGTGATATTTCTGTTGCCTGGGGCGATGCGAACCTTTTCTTTACGACGGTCAACCCGATCTGTGAAGCGGATGGCGGCGAAGCCCTTAACGGTCTGATCGATCGATTCAATCAGCAGATCAAAAAGGACCACCCGAAGAACGTCAGGATCCTGGACGCATGGCCGTATCTGGATACATCGATCCCAAGGTGCTATATCGATACGATCCATTTCAGTGAATTTACAAACAATGCGCTGTGTGATTTTTATATCACATCTACGATAGGCGCTTAAGCAGGAGGTATTATGAAAAAAGGATTCTTTTTAACAGCAGTTTGCGTATCGCTTTTTTTAACGGCATGCGGCGATGATGCAAAAGTCATTCAAGGGGATGTAAAGACGGTTACATCGGAAAACAAGGACGAGAAGGCATCTGCAGGTGATGTCTCAAAGGATAAAGCATCCGGAAAAGGGTTCGTGTTTGTAACGGACGGCATTGAGATCGCTATGGATATTGATGCTGCGGATACGCTTGATAAGCTCGGTGAACCCAACTCCTATTTTGAGGCTCCCAGCTGTGCTTTTGACGGCGTTGACAAGATGTATACCTACAAAAGCTTTGAACTTGATACCTATCCGCAGGGCGATCGCGATCATATCTCTTCGATCGTATTTAAGGATGACGTGATCACGACAAAAGAAGGTATTGCGATCGGAGATCCCGCTTCCAAGGTGATCGACACTTACGGAAGTGATTATGAGGAAGAGAAGGGCATGCATGTCTATAAAAAAGACGGCATGAAACTCTGCTTTATCATTAAAGATGACACGGTAGCCGCTGTCGAGTATCGTTCCACTGTTCTTGACGAGCAATAAGGAGCTTTCCATGAAAAAACTTTGCGTTTTGCCAATGCTTGTAACAGTACTTTGCATGTCTTTATCTTTACCGGTTTGTGCCAGGCAGATCACCGTCTCGCTGGCCGGCGACTGCTCACTCGGAAAGCTTGCGACGCATACATATGGCGGATCATTTAACGATTATTTCGATCGAAACGGTCCGGAGTATTTTTTTCAAAATGTCAGGGCGATCTTTGAAGCGGATGATATGACGCTTGTCAATTTTGAAGGTGTCCTGACCGAGTCGAATCATCTCGTACCTAAAACGTTCAATATCAAGGGGCATCCCGGTTATATCAGCATATTGCCGGTTTCGGGGATCGACGCTGTGACATTCGGTAATAATCATCGGATCGATTACGGAGCGCAGGGGATCGAAGATACGCTCAATGCATTTTCGTCGATCGGCCTTCCTTATGCATTTGATGAGCATGTAGGCTTTTATACTGCAAAAAACGGTATGAAGATCGGTTATGTCTCCGTAAATGTTTTGGATGGTGAAGGACCTGCAGGGATCTATGTGCAGACAGGCATAAACAAACTCAAAGAAATGGGGAGTGATATCATTCTCGTATGCCCGCATTGGGGGATCGAGAGAGAGCATTACCCGACTCCCGAACAGACAGCTTTCGGCCGTGCCTGCATTGACCTTGGGGCCGATCTGGTTGTCGGATGCCATCCGCATGTGTTACAGGGCTTTGAGTGCTATAACGGGAAATATATCATCTACAGTCTCGGTAATTTCTGCTTTGGCGCGAATAAAAATCCGAAAGACAAGGATTCGATGATCGTGCAGGCAACATTTGCAGAGGATGACAAGACGGGCGAACGCGCTTTTTTCATGCAGGTAATTCCCTGCATGATCAGTTCTCAGTCAAAATGTAACGACTATTGTCCGACGCCTGCCAATGGCGCGGCAAGATCAAGGATCATTGCAAATCTGAATCGGTTCAGTCAGCCTTTTGGAACGGCTGTTTCCGATGATGGGATCGTGACTACGAGATAAAGGAGTTTGTAAGATGGCAACAGTCAGACCTTTTTCCGCGATCAGACCTAAGAAAGGCCTTGAAGATCGCATTGCGGCATTGCCGTATGATGTATATAACAGAGCGGAAGCACGTGCGACAGCGTTAAAAGAGCCGCTTTCTTTTTTGAATATCGACAGACCGGAAACCCAGTTTCCGGAAGACTTTGATATGTATAGTGCACCCGTATACGAAAAGGCGTCGTCTATGATCCGGCAGATGCTGGATGACGGCAGCTTTGTGCGTGAGAAAGCGCCTTGTTATTATATCTATGAATTGACGATGGATGGTCGCAGCCAGACAGGGATCGTGGCTTGTGCCTCTGTTGATGACTATGATCGGGCTGTTATTAAAAAGCACGAGAACACCAGAGCCGACAAGGAAGCAGACCGGATCCGTCACGTTGACAGATGCAGTATGCAGACGGGGCCGATCTTTCTTGCATACCGTTCGACTGCTGCGATCAATGAGATCGTTGAAATGAAAAAATGTGAAGATCCTCTTTATGATTTCACCTCCGATGACGGGATCACACACCGGGTTTGGATCATTGCAGAGAAGATGTTCATTGAGAAGATCGCAAATTGCTTTAGCGGCATGAATGAGATCTACATAGCAGACGGTCATCATCGTTGTGCTTCTGCGGTTCGCGTCGCAAAAATGAGAAGAGAGTCACATCCGGGCTATACCGGAAAGGAAGAGTTTAATTACTTTCTTTCCGTTTTGTTTCCGGACGATCAGCTTATGATCATGGATTATAACCGCGTCCTGAAGGATCTGAACGGAAACACGCCTGAAGAATTGCTCGCAAAGCTTGAGAAGATCGCTTCTGTTCAGAACTGCGGGGAAAAAGCCGTAAAGCCTGCGCAAAAGGGCGAAGTAACAATGTATCTTCAGAATTCGTGGTATAAACTGCGCTTTCATGACATACAGTCCGATGATCCTGTAAGATCACTGGATGTGTCGATCCTGCAGGATCGCGTTTTAGAACCGCTTTTCGATATTCTGGATCCCAAAACAGATGCACGCATTGATTTTGTCGGCGGGATTCGAGGGCTCGAGGAGCTTGAGCGAAGAGTACATAGCGATTGTAAGGTCGCTTTTGCCATGTATCCGACGTCGATCCGGGAACTGTTTGCGGTAGCGGATGCAGGTCTTTTGATGCCGCCCAAATCCACATGGTTTGAGCCGAAACTTCGAAGCGGACTTTTTCTTCATGAGATCGAACGATAGAGTAAAAGAAAAAGAACTCCCCAAAAAAGGGAGTTCTTTTTATGTCAGCCGAAAAAGGGACTCGAACCCTCGACCCCTTCATTACGAGTGAAGTGCTCTACCGACTGAGCTATTTCGGCATGTCCGACTTTTGTATTATAATGGTTCGCTCTTCTTTTTGCAAGGTGTTTTTTTCGTTTCCGGCCTCCTATTTTTCTTTTACAAGAGTAGTTGAAAATGGTATACTAATAAATGTATGTTCTAAAGATATTAACGTAGGTGGGATCATGGCAACAAGCAAGGCTGGAAGAAATTCGAATGGGACAAGATCCGGGAGAAACAATACAAGGAGATCATCCTCTTCGGGTTCTAGAAGAAACGGTGGACAGAGTGATTTATCCCGAGAGATCTGTCTGATCCTCGCTCTTGCGGCATCGGTCCTCCTTTTTTTATGCAATTTCGGTACGATCGGGCCGATCGGCGACGCGATCAGCAGTGTTCAGTTCGGTGTTTTGGGACTGCCGGCTTATCTGTTCCCGATCCTGGTGTTTATCGCTATTGTTTTTAAGATGGCCAATCGATCGAATGCGATCGCCACACTGAAACTTGTAAGCGGTGTGGTGCTGTATTTTCTGATCGGCGTTATCTGCGATATGATCTGGGGGTATCAGGTATCAGGTGATGATCAGACTTTGTTTGATATCCTTCCCGAGATCTATCGACACTGCGCGGAGTACAAAACAGGAGGCGGCATTATTGCCGGTTCGTTATCGTATCTGATGCATCACTTTCTTGACAGGACCGGCACGATTCTGGTGCTCATCGTTCTGTTTTTGATCTGTGCAGTTATCATCTCGGAACGGTCGCTTTTGCGCGGCGTGCGACAGAGCGGCGAGTTTCTTTATGAGAAGAGCCGCGAGGAGTCACGGAAAAGACGCGAACGCGCAGAACTGAGGAGAGAAGAAGAAGAGCGTCTTCGTAAAGAGGAAGCCTTGAAATTAGAGCAGGATGAACAGGAAAAGATCCTGCGTATGGATAAAAAGGTCAGCGGCGTAATGGCTGACCCCACGATCGAACCGAAACCCGAATCATCAAGGCGTGATGATATTCATGAGATCACGGTTGACGAAGACATTTTTGATGATGTTGAGCATATCAGGGTGCATGCGGAAGAGGCGGAAGCGCCTAGTATGCATTTTTATGAAGAGGCTGAAACATACACAGAAGATCAGATGATCCCGGATGATGTTCCTACACCCATTCCTTTGCCGCATCGTGAACCTAAGCTGCATGAACCCGAAGCGGAACCTGCCTCTCGTCCTATGCCCGAGCCTGTCAAAGAGCCTGCGCGAAGAACAAAGAAACCGGCTGCATATAAGCTTCCGCCGATCGATCTTTTGAATAAGAGTACCGGAAGCGGCGTGAAGGATTCTGCCGATTATCTGAAAACGACAGCAGAGAGACTTACCCAGACACTGAAAAGCTTCGGCGTTGATGTGACTGTAACGGATATCAGTCAGGGACCGAGTGTTACGAGATACGAAATGAAGCCTGCGATCGGCGTAAAAGTCAGCCGGATCGTCAATCTTGCCGATGACATCAAGCTCAGTCTTGCAGCAACGGATATCCGTATAGAGGCACCTATCCCGGGCAAACAGGCGGTGGGGATCGAAGTACCCAATAAAGAGAATGCCACTGTTGCACTTCGTGATCTCTTGGAGAGCCGTGAGTTTAAATCCGCAACATCCAAGATCTCATTTGCCGTCGGAAAAGATATAGGCGGTAAAACGATCGTAACGGATATTGCGAAGATGCCACACATGCTGATCGCCGGTGCGACCGGATCCGGTAAGAGTGTGTGTATCAATACGCTTATCATGAGCATTCTCTATAAGGCATCACCGGATGAAGTGAAACTTATCATGGTCGACCCTAAGGTCGTAGAGCTCAGCGTATATAACGGCATTCCGCATCTTTTGCAGGAAGTTGTAACAGATACAAAGAAAGCAGCCGCGACATTAAACTGGGCAGTGGCGGAGATGACCAAGCGTTATCAGGCTTTTGCGGATATGGAAGTACGCGATCTTGTCGGCTTTAATAAAAAAGCGGCCGAAATGGCAGGACAGGAAAATGCGCCTTCGATCATGCCACAGATCGTGATCATTGTCGACGAGCTTGCGGATCTGATGATGGTTGCGGCAAAAGAAGTTGAGGATTCGATCTGTCGTCTTGCGCAGCTTGCGCGTGCTGCCGGGATCCACCTGATCCTTGCGACGCAGCGTCCGAGCGTGGATGTTATTACAGGACTGATCAAAGCAAATATGCCAAGCCGTATTGCTTTTGCCGTATCGAGCGGCGTAGACTCCCGAACGATCCTGGATATGAACGGGGCAGAGAAGCTTCTCGGAAAAGGCGATATGCTTTTCTATCCGCAGTCCTATCCGAAACCGGCACGTATTCAAGGTGCATTTGTATCGGATGCCGAAGTCGGCAAAGTTGTATCGTTCTTAAAAGAGCAGGCCGGCGGAAACGTTGTTTATGATGAAAACATCAGCAAAGAGATACAAGGGATGCAGCGTTCATCCTCAGACGTTTCTGATTCGGACGGTGGTTCCGATTATGATGATCTGTTTGCCGAAGTGGGCCGTTTTATCATAGAAAGTGACAAGGCTTCGATCGGATCTATACAGCGTAAGTTCCGCGTCGGATTTAACCGCGCCGCACGTATCATGGACCAGCTTTGCGACGCTGGTGTTGTCGGCGAAGAAGAGGGAACCAAGCCCAGAAGGATCCTGATGAGCCCTGAGCAGTTTGAGCAGTATATTGAAGAATATGTATAAAAGGAAATGGAAAGAATTGGAGGATCATAATGAAGAGTGATATCGAGATCGCGCGCGAGGCGCAAATGTCCCCGATCACAGACGTTGCTGCCACGCTCGATATTCCGGAAGATGATCTGGAATTATACGGAAAATATAAAGCAAAATTATCTGAATCGTATCTTCGTAGTTTACATAACAAAACTGATGGAAAGCTTGTCCTTGTTACAGCGATCAATCCCACTCCTGCGGGAGAGGGAAAGACAACTGTAACCGTCGGCTTAGGCGAAGCATTCGGAAAGCTTGGCAAAAAAGCTGTGATCGCCCTGCGTGAGCCTAGCCTTGGCCCCTGCTTTGGGATCAAAGGCGGTGCTGCAGGCGGAGGATATGCACAGGTCGTTCCGATGGATGATCTTAATCTGCATTTTACAGGCGATTTTCATGCGATCACTTCTGCAAACAATCTATTGGCCGCGCTTCTCGATAACCATATTCAGCAAGGAAACGCATTGGATATCGATACGCGCAATGTCATCTGGAAGCGATGCGAGGATATGAACGATCGTGTGCTCCGCAATATTGTTGTCGGCCTTGGTGAAAAGACGGACGGTGTTGTCAGGGAAGATCATTTTGTGATCACCGTTGCATCTGAGATCATGGCGATTCTTTGCCTTGCGGAAGACCTTGATGATCTGAGAGATCGCATTTCCAGGATCGTTGTCGCATACGATCGCAGCGGAAAGCCTGTTACGGCTAAAGATCTGCAGGCGGTCGGTGCCATGACTGCTCTTTTAAAAGACGCCATGAAACCGAATCTGATCCAGACACTTGAGCATACGCCTGCGATCGTTCACGGCGGTCCTTTTGCCAACATCGCACATGGGTGCAATTCTCTGCGCGCCACAAAAGCTGCTTTGAAGATGGCCGATTACGTGATCACGGAGGCAGGATTCGGTGCCGATCTCGGCGCAGAGAAGTTTCTTGACATTAAATGCCGTATCGGCGGTCTTAAACCGGATGCGGTCGTACTGGTCGCAACGGTCAGAGCCCTAAAATATAACGGTGGTGTTGCAAAGGCAGATCTGAACAAAGAGGATCTCGATGCTTTAAAGCGCGGGATCGTCAACTTGGAAAAACACATTGAGAACCTGCATAAATACAATGTCCCGGTTGTCGTTGCGCTGAATGCCTTTGTCAGTGATACGGAAGCAGAAGTTGCTTTTGTCCGTTCTTTCTGCCTGGATCACGACTGCGCTTTTGCTCATGCCAAAGTCTGGGAAAAAGGCGGTGAAGGCGGGATTGATCTTGCAAAAGAGGTCCTTCATATTCTGGATACGAAGGAAAGCGGGTACAGACCGATCTATCCTTTGGATCTTCCGCTTGAAGAGAAGATCCGGGTCATTTCGAAAGAGATTTACGGCGCAGACGGAATCGATATTTCTTCCAAGGCACAGAAGCAGCTTCAAAAGCTGGAAGAACTTGGGTATGGCGATCTGCCGATCTGTGTGGCGAAAACGCAGTATTCTCTGTCGGATGATGCTTCACTTCTCGGAAGACCGGCAGGGTTCAAGATGCATGTTCGTGAAGCTTATGTTTCGGCGGGCGCCGGATTTGTTGTTGTGTTGACCGGTTCCGTTATGACGATGCCGGGACTTCCCAAGCAGCCCGCTGCATTTAATATCGACGTTGATCACGACGGAAATATCGTCGGACTATTCTGATTCGGAGAGTTTTATCATGACGAAGATCATTGATGGGAAAGCGATCTCACAGGCGATCAAGGATGAAGTAAAAGACACTGTGGATGCGCTCAAAAAAGACGGAAAAGAGATCGCGCTTGCGGTCATTCAGGTCGGAGACGATCCGGCTTCCGCTGTCTATGTAAATAACAAGAAAAAAGCATGTGCTTATGTGGGGATCCGTTCAATATCATACGAATTACCTGAGGTGACCACAGAAGAAGAACTGCTTAAACTCATTAACGATTTAAATAATGATCCTTCCTGTAATGGAATTCTGGTCCAGCTGCCGCTTCCTTCCCATATCCGTGAAGATGTGATTATTAAGGCGATCCACCCTTCGAAAGATGTGGACGGTTTTCATCCTGAAAACGTGGGAGCGATGCTGATCGGTCAGCCCGGTTTTCTATCCTGTACACCGGCCGGTATCATTCAGCTCCTTAAGAGAAGCGATATTTCGATCGAGGGTAAAGAATGTGTTGTGATCGGAAGAAGCAATATTGTCGGCAAACCGATGGCGGCTTTGCTTCTTCGGGAAAACGGTACCGTTACGGTATGTCATTCAAGAACAAAGAACTTAAAAGAAGTGTGTCGTCGTGCCGATATCCTGATCGTTGCGATCGGAAAGCCTAAAATGATCGGCCCCGAATACATCAAAGAAGGGGCTGTTGTGATTGATGTCGGCATACACCGTATGGAAAATAAAAAGCTTTGCGGAGACGTTGATTATGACGCTGTTTTTTCAAGATGCAGCGCGATCACTCCTGTTCCGGGCGGCGTCGGACCGATGACGATCGCCATGTTAATGTATAATTGCGTTCTTTCCGGAAAGGATAATCCGAACAGATGAAATGTCCGAAGTGCGGACGAGAAGTCCCCGATGGCAAAATGTATTGCGAGAATTGCGGCGAAGAGATCATGATCGTTCCCGAATTCGAACCTGAAGTGGACAAGACTCTTACCGATGTCATGTCGGATGTAACAACGAATTTATTGGTTGAAGAAGAGCAGCAAACACTGAAGAAAGCGAAAAACAAATCTGTTTTGCTCTTTGCGATCGCTTTTCTTGTCGTCCTGTTCCTTTCGGGGATCGTTTTTGAGATCGTTACATACGTAAACCGTAATTCCGTAAGCTATCAGTTTGCACACGCAAAAGAAGCGATGGAAGACGGCCGTTACGATGATGTGATCCTTTATGCATCACGCGTGGCCGAACTTGAGAGTACGAACCTTGAGGCGCGTCTTTTGGGTGCGGTTGCGTATGCACGTAAAGGCGATGAAAAGAAGGCGATCGATGCATATAAGCAGATCCTTTCCATCGATGCGCAGAACGAAGAAGCACTGGATGGCATTATTTCGATCTATGAAAAGGAAAACAATGTCAGTGAGATCATGAAGATCCTCTCGGGTGTCAAAGACAGTTCGATCAAAGAGAAGTATGTACGGTTTTCCGCCGGGCTGCCTTCTTTTTCAAAGCAAGCCGGTACTTATCGTGAAGAGGTCTTTTTGGAGATCACGTCTGCAGGAAACGGATCGATCTATTATACGCTGGATGGAACAACCCCAAGCGATAAAAGTTCCAGGTATACTTCGCCGATCAAACTTCCGGAAGGTACGTGTACGGTTAAGGCGTTGTATATCAATTCATATGGTGTTAAGAGCGGTGTTGCTTCCGCAGATTACGATATTATATTGAAAGAGGCTCATGAACCGAAGATCAGCCTCGAGACCGGTGCCTATACGCAGCCGAAGATGATCGTTGTCTCTGTTCCGGAAAATGAAAAAGTTTATTATACAACAGACGGTTCCGAGCCTGATCGTTCAAGCAGCCGCTACACAAAGCCGATCCCGCTTCCTTTCGGAAACAGCCGATTCCGCTTTGTTTCGATCGTTGATGATGAAGTAAAGAGTGAAGTTGTTGCATGCAATTACAATTTTACTTTTGATGCTGTCACATCGCGCGAACTTGCACTGATCATGTTAAATGATTATCTTCTGCAACATGGGATCCTGGCTGATGCAAACGGCAGTATCCCGGGAAAACCGGGGAATAATCTGTATTTTTGCAATACTGCGATCAGTTTAAACAACAGGAACTATTATCTGATAGAAGAATACTATAATGACGGAGGCGGAAACATTTCACCGACCGGTATTCTGTACTGTGTCGGTGCCGAAAACGGACAATTGTTTACAGCTTCCGAGGATGATACCGGGCATTTCAGTATCGTTTCGATCGGTTAACGTATGTAAGGATCTTGGGTCCATAAGTAATATGAGGAGGAGTGTTATGTTTAAAATTTTAGAGGCCAGAGAGTTGACAAAAAATATTTATTCTATGGTCATCGAAGCAAAAAGAGTTGCCAAGACGTGTGAACCGGGTCAGTTTATCATTGTTCGCATGGATGAAGAAGGCGAACGTATCCCGTTAACGATCTGCGATTACGACAGAACGGCCGGTACGATCACGATCGTATTTCAGACCGTCGGTGCCGAAACAACAAGAATGTCATCTTTAAAAGCAGGAGACAGTTTTGCTGATTTTGTCGGCCCGTTGGGACAGCCCTCCGAATTCATAAAAGAAGATATTTCCGTACTCGCGAACAAAAAGATCCTGTTTGTTGCGGGCGGTGTCGGAACCGCACCTGTATATCCGCAGGTTAAATGGCTTCATGAAAAAGGCATCGACGCCGATGTGATCGTTGGTGCTAAAACAAAAGATCTTTTGATCCTTGAAAAAGAAATGGATGCTGTTGCCGGCAATCTCTATATTACGACAGATGACGGTTCTTATGGCAGAAGCGGAATGGTTACGGAAGTAATTAAAGACCTGATCGTAAACGAAGGGAAAAAATATGATGTCTGCGTTGCGATCGGCCCTATGATCATGATGAAATTTGTCTGCAAGCAGACTGCAGAACTTGATCTTCCGACAGTGGTTTCCCTGAATCCGATCATGGTTGACGGCACCGGCATGTGCGGTGCGTGTCGTGTTACAGTCGGTGGCGAGGTGAAATTTGCATGTGTTGACGGACCGGAATTTGATGGTCATCTGGTTGATTTCGATCAGGCGATGAAACGTCAGCAGATCTATAAAACGCAGGAAGGAAGAGCGATGCTTCGCCTGACGGAAGGAGCAACACATCACGGTGGCTGCGGTAATTGCGGAGGTGACAGATAATGGACGTATTAAATAGAATTCCCGTGCGCGAACAGGATCCGAAGGTTCGTGCGACTAATTTTGAAGAAGTTTGTCTTGGATATAATAAAGAAGAAGCCATGAATGAGGCTTCCAGATGTATCAATTGTAAAAATGCACAGTGCGTAAAGGGATGTCCTGTTTCGATCCGCATTCCTGATTTTGTTGCACAGGTAAAAGAAGGCAACATCGAAGAAGCATATCAGATCATCAGCGAATCAAGTGCGCTTCCCGCTGTATGTGGACGTGTATGCCCGCAGGAAAGTCAGTGTGAAGGAAAATGTATTCGCGGTATCAAAGGCGATCCGATCTCGATCGGTAAACTGGAACGTTTTGTTGCGGATTATGCATCGGAACACGGTATCAAGCCGATTCCCGCAAAAGAGAAGAACGGCCATAAAGTTGCCGTTATCGGGTCCGGTCCCGCCGGGCTTACATGCGCGGGGGATCTTGCTAAAATGGGCTATGACGTGACTGTGTTTGAGGCTCTTCATCAGCCGGGAGGCGTTTTGGTGTACGGCATTCCGGAATTCCGTCTTCCGAAGGAAAAAGTTGTTTCCAAAGAGATCGAAAATGTAAAAGAGCTCGGTGTTAAGATTGAGACAGATGTTGTCATCGGTAAGTCCACGACGATCGACGAATTGATCGAAGAAGAAGGGTTTGAAGCTGTATTTATCGGCTCCGGTGCCGGTCTTCCTAAGTTTATGGGGATTCCTGGCGAGCAGGCAAACGGTGTTTTCTCCGCAAATGAATATCTGACAAGAAGCAATCTGATGAAAGCATTCAGAGAAGATTCCGCAACGCCGATCATGCGGGCTAAAAAAGTCTGTGTCGTTGGCGGCGGTAATGTCGCAATGGACGCAGCCAGAACCGCTCTTCGTCTCGGGGCGGAAGTGCATGTTGTATACAGAAGAAGCGAGGAGGAACTTCCTGCCAGAGTGGAAGAAGTTCATCACGCAAAAGAAGAAGGGATCATTTTCGATCTTCTTCGCAATCCCGTTGAGATCCTTTCCGATGAGAACGGATGGGTAAAAGGCATGCGTGTGATCAAAATGGAGCTCGGCGAGCCTGATGAATCCGGCAGAAGGCGTCCGGTTGAGGTACCCGGCTCCGAATATGAGATCGAATGTGACGCAGTGATCATGGCTCTCGGAACATCTCCGAATCCGCTTATTTCGTCTACAACGGCAGAGCTCGAGATCAATCGTCGTAAATGTATCATTGCCGATGAAGAATGCGGAAAAACAACAAAAGAAGGCGTTTATGCAGGCGGTGACGCCGTGACAGGCGCAGCGACGGTCATTCTGGCGATGGGCGCGGGAAAAGCAGGCGCCAAAGGTATCGACGAGTATATCAAAGAACATAAACAGTAAATGGGAGAATCATAATGCCTTGGTGTCCGAAATGCAAAAACGAATATAGAGAAGGGATCACGGTGTGTGCCGATTGCGGCGTTGAGCTTGTCGCATCTCTCGATGAAGGCGATGCGATCCTGACTTTCGGCGAGAAAGAGCAAATGGAAAGATTACAGTCTTTTCTTGAGTACAATAAGATCGAAGGTGTGTCTCTTAGAGAAGATCCCATGGAACATGTTTACGAACTTCGTGTTCCCAACGACAAGCTGGATTCCGCCAAGCATGCGGCTGCAGTCTTTATGATCGAGGAAAACAAAGATAAGATGTCATCCGGAGAGGCCGAAGAAACACCGGAAGCAGAGGTTCTTTCCAAAGGGCCCTATAAGAATAATGCGCAAAAAGCCGAAGAATTCCGCTCTTCCGGTTATGTTCTGGTGATCGTCGGAGCGCTCGGCCTGATCTTCGATGTAATGATCGCTTTCGGCGTGATCGATTTTGCTTTTTTCGGACAGAACAATTATCTTGCTTACGGCGTGATGGGCTTCATGTTCCTTGCCTTTTTTATTATCGGTATCCGTTCATTTTCTTCCGCAAAAACCTATTCAGGTAAGATCGAAGAAGAAAATCAGCTCAAGGAAGAGATCCTTTCGTGGGCAAAAGGAGCTTTGACCAAAGAATCGGTCGATGCAAAAGCAGATGTTGCAGGGCTTTCTGAAGAGGAGAGTTACTTCAAGCGATTCGATACCATGAAACAAATGACCAACGATAAATTCATGAATCTGGACAGCGCTTTTGTCGATTCATTGATGGATGATCTGTATTCGCAAATCTTCGGGGAATGATATGAAGATCAGTATCATATGTGTCGGTAAGATCAAAGAATCATTTTACCGGGAAGCGATCGGCGAGTATACAAAGCGTCTTTCACGTTATTGTAAGCTAGAGATCATTGAAGTATCCGATGAAAAAACGCCGGATAAGGCTTCCGAAGGGGAAGAGCTTCAGATCCTGGAAAAAGAAGCGGCAAGGATCGAAGCGTCTCTTAAAGAAGATGCATATAAGATCATTTTGGATATCGGCGGTAAGAAACTTGATTCGATCGGGTTTTCCGGGCGGATCGAATCACTGGGGATCGGAGGCGTTTCCCATATTGCATTTATCATCGGCGGATCATTGGGGCTTTCCGCACGGATCAAGAAAATGGCTGATCTGTGCATCAGTTTTTCCGATATGACGTTTCCGCATCAATTAATGCGTGTGATCTTACTTGAACAGCTTTATCGTGCTTATCGCATTATGAATCATGAACCTTATCATAAATAGAAAAATGTTCGAAAGGAACAGTACCATGAAGAAACTTAAGAGAAAAGTATTGATCATTCTAACCGCTTTTGTGGTCACTGTCTCATCACCGATCTTTTTATCATCGGTTCATGCAGAAGAGGCGATCACAAAATCTACGGTGGGTGAGATGAAGGCAGCTGCGCTCAATCAGAAGCTGATCGTGTCTGTAAAGGGAAAAACAGTTTCCCTGACGATGAAGGACCTTTCCAAGATGCCGCTGGATCTTTATGGAGATAACGGTATCTTCCGCGATGCTGTTGTTACAGATATGGGGCTTTTAGGTACTTTTTTCCAAAAGATCGAAAAGAAAGCCGGCGATAGCATGCGGCTTAAGGCAGAAACAAAGGTGTCGATCGTAACTGCGATCCAGCAAACGGTTGTTAAGGGTACTACAGATGATCTTGTATTTTCTCTGACTGAAGATCATTTTGAAAAGACCAAAGAAGAGAAGAAGGAAGAAAAGCATGAGGAAAAGCAGCCTGCGGAAGAGCGGCCGAATGTTCTTTCCGTCCTTCCTCCGGAGATCGCACCCGCTTATCAGATTCAGGGAAGCTGCACGACCAGTTTTAAAGGCAGTACGGCAAACAGAAAAAAGAATATTGCCATTGCGGCAGCTAATCTGAACGGTCTTGTCCTTGAACCCGGCGCGTCATTCTCTGTCAGTGAACAGTTCAAACCAAGGACATCGGCAAACGGTTATCGAACTGCCGGCACCTATGAAGCCGGAAAGATCGTTCAGGCGATGGGCGGCGGCATCTGCCAGGCTTCTTCAACGACATACAATGCCGCAATGAACAGCGGCCTTACGATCCTTGAACGGCATCAGCACAGCATGCCTGTGCATTATTTGCCCCTTGGTCTTGATGCGGCGATCTCGTCCGGTTCCAAGGACCTGAAGATTCGAAATGATTATGCATTTCCGGTTGTTTTTGAAGCTTATACGAAGGGTAATAACCTGACCGTCAATGTATATACGGATCAGCTTCAGATGAACGGTTATTCGTTCCGGTTCCATTCTGTTAAAAAAGGTTCTTTATCGGCAAAAAGCTATCTGGAGATATCCAAGGACGGACGCGTGACAGAGGATCGCTTTGTTGCTTCCTCCAAGTATATGCCGCTTTCGGAATAAAGGAAGATTATGACCAAAGATTTTTCCATGCATATTTCCATACCGTCTCTTCACATGCAGAATGTATTCGGCGAAAGAGACTGTTACGTACGCAAGATCGAAGATGCATTTCACGTCATGATCGTGAATCGGGATGATGAAGTTAAAGTGATCGGAGAGGAGCGTAATGCAAAGCGCGCCGCTTCCGTTTTGCAGAATCTTGTTATCTTATCGGAGCGTGGAAATATGATCGAAGAACAGAATGTAGATTATACGATTGAAATGAGTAATGAAGACAAAGAAGATACGCTTGCGTCGATCGACGGATCGATCATTTGTCACACGGTAAGCGGAAAGCCGATCAAGCCCAAGACACTTGGACAGAAAGAATATATAGAAGCGATCCGCGATTCCATGATCGTTTTTGGACTGGGCCCGGCGGGAACCGGCAAGACATACCTTGCGATGGCAATGGCAATCACTGCTTTTAAGAATGACGAGGTGGGCCGGATCATTCTGACAAGACCTGCGATAGAGGCCGGTGAAAAGCTCGGTTTTCTGCCGGGTGATCTGCAAAGCAAAGTCGATCCGTATCTTCGCCCATTATACGATGCGCTGTACCAGATCATGGGCGCGGAAAGCTTTCAGAAAAACATGGAAAAAGGGCTGATCGAAGTGGCTCCGCTTGCATATATGCGAGGGCGTACACTCGATAATGCTTTTATTATACTGGATGAAGCGCAGAATACGACTCCTGCACAGATGAAGATGTTCCTGACGCGTATCGGCTTCGGATCAAAAGTTGTGATCACAGGCGATTCCTCGCAGAAGGATCTGGCGCAAGGTACTGTATCAGGCCTTGATATTGCAGAACGCGTTCTTTCCAAGATCGAGGATATAGCATTTTGCAGATTGACCAGCAAAGATGTTGTGCGTCATCCGCTTGTTCAGAAGATCGTAAAAGCATATGAAGCTTACGAAAACCGTGACAAGAAAAAACCGCAGCGTTTCATGAAAAAATCAGGAAGAACAGGTAATCAGTCATAATGAACCGCAATACATGGAAAGAAAACCTATTGCATATCTTAATGGTCATTGAGACCGGAGTATGTACGCTTGCTTCAACATATCTGTATTCCGGCGATGTGTACGAAATGGTCCGTAATACCATTGTGATGCTGACAGCAGTGATCTGTATTTCGTTTGGCTGGAACTATGGCAAAACGATCCATGTTCTTCTCTACAACAATGAGAATCATTTTAAGCGGTTCTGGTTTTTCTATGCAACCGGCATTCTGCTTTCCTGTTTTTTGCCGCTGTTTCCTTATTCCGTTTGGCCGATCCTCGCATTTGCGCTAGCATTTGCCTTTTTTTCAAACCCATTTATGGGTGTATTTTCTTATACGACGATACTGATGTTACCGATCCTGATCGCAGATGCGCCGGTCAGCATTTTCCTGTTTTACTTCATATCCGGCATGGTAACCATTATGCTGTTTCAGTATGTCGATGAAAGCTTTCGCGTAGCGATCCCAATGATGGTTTCGCTGCTGTTTTTCTTTCTGTCCGAGACCTGTGTCATTGTCCTGTTTATCAATGAACAGCTGTCCTGGTTACTGTTTGTTTTGCCTTGCCTAAATCTGTTTTTGAATGTTCTGATGCTGATGTGTGTATTGAAATACTTCAGCTTTACGATCATTCATCAATATAAGTCTCGGTTTCTTGAGATCAATGATCCGGAATTTGTGTTGATGTCAGATCTGAAAGAACGTTCACGTGATGACTATTTTCTTGCGATCCATACGGCGTATTTCAGCGAAAGGATCGCGAACGCGATCGGCGCTGACGTCGATCTGACAAAGGCGTGCGCATATTATCACCGTTTCGGTAAGATCGAGCGCATGTTGAGCAGTTCAAATGATAAAGAAACGGACATTCTGACGAGGATCTGTAAAGAAAATGATTTTCCGCCCGGAGTGTTAGAGGTACTTTTGGATTGCGTTGGGCGTCGTTATGAATCAAAAGAAAGCACGATCGTAATGTATTCCGATGCTGTTGTCACCTCTATTCTGTATCTTCTTCGTAAAGATCCAAATACGAAGCCTGATTATATGCAGGTTATCGATCTGATCTTTAAGAAAAAAGAAGAGAGCGGCAGTCTTCGGAACAGTAAGATCACGATCCATGACCTGATCGAAATGAAACAGGTATTTATCCGGGAGAAACTGTATTATGACTTTTTATCTTGAAAATGAGAACGAAGAATCTTTTGATTTTGACCTGGAAGATGTGATCGGTCGCGTTATGGAACAGGTCCTTGCGGATGAAACATGCCCGTATGAAGCGCAGGTTAATGTTCTTTTGACAGATAATGCCGGTATCCGGATTTACAATAAGGACTATCGCGGGATCGATCGTCCGACGGATGTTTTATCTTTTCCGAATATCGATTATTCTTCGCCTTCCGATTTTTCACATCTGGAAGAGGCTAGTGCGGACTATTTCGACCCGGATTCCGGTGAACTGCTGATGGGTGATATCATCATCTCAGCGGACAAAGTTCGAGAGCAGGCAAAAGAATACGGTCACAGCGAAATGCGTGAATTTGCATTTCTCCTGGCCCACAGTTTTTTTCATCTGTGCGGATATGACCATATGACGCCCCAAGAAGCTTCTGTCATGGAAAAGAAACAGGAAAATACCCTTCAAAAACTCGGCATCACCAGAGACTAAGCAAGCATAAACGAGGAGGAGCATCGTGAGCGAACAAAGAGATACTCATCAAATGAATTACATAATGCGTGGCGGTGTTGTTTCTGTTTCCCTCCTGATCGCCGGAAGCTGTTCGATCATTTCCAGGGTCGTGATCTCAGCATGCTACTCTAATGAGGGAATCGCCATTTATTCTGCTTCTGTTGGTTTGTTCGGCTTATTTTGCCTGCTGTTTTCTTATATGCTGCCGATCGTTCTTCGGGAATTGATGATCCCCAGGGTGCGACAGCACCAGTTTCGAAATGCCGTTGCGATCTGCAAGATGGGAGCTGTCATTTCGATCGCTCTTTCCGGTGTTGCTGCAATTCTCGTTCTGTTAAAGGGCGGTGATTGGACACAGATTTTGTTTCTTGATCATTATGCAAAGATTCCGCTTATGCCGCTTTGCCTGCTTCTGGTCCTTTGCGCGATAAACGGTTCTCTGCGCGGCTATTTTATGGGCTATGGCGTTGATGCTCCTGCGGCGATCTCTGTTTTGATAGAACAGTTTTTTTCTTTATCCGTCGGCACGATCCTGATGTTTGTATTTGATGATTATGGCGCAAAAGTCGGTGTTTTGCTTCTGAATCAGGATTATGCATTTGTATATGGTCTTTTGGGGTATTTCCTTGGGATGGTGATCGGCTCGATCCTCTCTTTGTTATTCCTCGGATTTGCTTATTTTTCAACAAGATCGCAGTATATGAAGTTATATGCGCAAGGTTCGGTCAAAAACCGCGAGCCGTTATCCAGACTGATCTATCTGATCATTCTGTTTTCGATCCCTTTTGCGCTTTTGGCAGTTTTTCTGCGAGGGAATGTTATCTTTTCACAGATCGCATTTCGTAAGCTGGTAAGTGACAGCCTTTCGGAAGATCTGATCACCGCAGAATGGGGTGTTTACTACGGTATCTACCGTACTCTTTTTGCGATCCCGCTTCTGGTATCGGGCGTAATGGGCTATTGTATGCATGCAATGCTTCCCGGTCTTGTCAGGAGGCAGGCGATGCAGCATCTTCGTGACCGTTTGCAGAGTGTATTAAAAGCATCCGCGATGTTTGTTTTCCCGATGATCGTTTGGATCGGCTGTTGCGGTAATGCGATCCTGTTTATGCTAAACCATAGAGCTGATGCAGATCTTGCATGTAAATTGCTTTTGATCGGCATTATTCCAACGATCTTAAATGCGATGTCTGTTCAGTTTATTGAGGCGATGTTTGCGATCAATGAGGGGCGCAAGGCTTTTATATGTGCCGCAGTTGGACTTCCGGTCTACCTTTTCTTTCTCTATGTGATGCCGGAGGTATTCCATCTTAACATTTACGGTATCGTTTATGCGGACATGATCGCTTCGTTTGTTTTGTTCGGCCTTTGCGGTTTCTTTGTCAAGCAGGCGACACGGATTCGCGGCAGTTTTTTCAGGTGCCTTATACCGACAGCACTTGCTTCGATCATCATGGGGGCAGTTTTGTATTTCATGAACCATGCACTGATCAGTGTACTTCCGACTACAGTTCTCCTTGTTCTGCTGTTGGTGACCGGAATTGTGATCTATCATATATTGCTGGCTCTTTTACATGGTGCCGATGAGCGAGACTTAAAATGCATCCCTTGCGGAAAAGCAGTGCTCATTTTACTCAGGCGGCTTCGAATGATCTAAGGAAGGATTTTTATGCGAATTGCGATCGTAGGCGGTGGCGCATCCGGTCTGATCGCTGCCATCTCTGCAGCAAGGAACGGCGCAGATGTCACTGTTTTTGAAAAGAATGACCGGATCGGTAAAAAAATACTGGTAACAGGCAACGGAAAATGCAATTTGTCCAATACTGCGTTTTCCGCTTCGCATTATTATACAAAAGACCGGGATTATATCATGTCACGTTTTGAAGAGTTCGGTGTGAAGGATACGATCGATTTCTTTTCTTCCATCGGACTTCTTTTGACAGACAGAGACGGCTATTTATACCCGCGATGCGAGCAGGCATCTGCTGTGCTTGACGTATTGCGTTTTACGCTGGAACGTCTCAGTGTTCGTGTGGTTATATCATGCGCTGTACGCAGTATCAGAAAAGAAGCCGAATCATTTACCGTATCGACTGAACATGGAAACGAAACATTTGACCGTGTGATCGTTTCCTGCGGTAACATTGCCGGGGTGAATCCGCCTAAAGGCGGAAAACTTTCTCCGGATTCATTTTTATCGCTCTTTCCGACAGATACGTTTCAGACAGCGCCTTTTTCGCCTGCTTTAACCGCGCTTCGATGCAGGGAAGCATATTGCAAGGCGCTTTCGGGGATCCGAGCAAAAGGAAGCCTGCATATTCCGGATGAAAAGGAAGATATATTTGAACGGGGAGAGGTTCAGTTTACAGACTATGGCTTGTCCGGTATTCCCGCCTTTCAGCTGAGCAGAAAGGTTGGTGATCTGCTTCGGCGCAGATCGTTTGTACCGGTTTGTTTTGACTTTTTCCCGGAACTTACTGACAATGAACTGATCGCACATATCATGGATCGTTTGGATAATATCGGCGAACTTTCGGCGGAGCGTTTCTTTACCGGCATGGTTCATAAAAAGATTCTTCCTGTTTTCTTTAAACTGACCGGTTTAAGATCACAGGATCGTTGCGACGACATCGACCGAAGCAGGATATGCAAAGCCGCGGTCCTATTAAAAAGATTCCCGTTTACATGCAATGCGCTCAATCCGTATCAGAATGCGCAGGTCTGCGCAGGCGGGATCTTATTGTCGGAAATAAATGAACATTTCGAGTCCCGCCGAATTAAGGGATTGTACCTTACCGGTGAGATCCTTGATGTTGACGGTAAGTGCGGAGGATACAATCTTCAATGGGCGTGGACGAGCGGATTTCTTGCAGGAAGGAGTGCTTCATGTTAAGGATCGGACAATGTAAGATCGAAGTCGGACACTCTGCCGGAGCACTGGAAAAGAAGATCCGTAAGATGTTATATCTTCGCGAAGGAGAGGAGCTTTCCTATACGATCTTCAGAAGGTCTTTGGATGCCCGCAAAAAACCTCAGCTTTATTATGTTTATACGATTGACTGCCTTGTGAATGATGAAAAAGCGGTATTAAAGAGAGCATCCAGGAACGGTGTAACGTTAACGGAGCAGAAGAAGTATTCATTTGTTCCATACGGACATGAGCGTTTACAACATCGTCCGGTGATCGTCGGAACCGGCCCTGCCGGACTTTTCTGCGGCTATTTTCTTGCCTTGCACGGCTATCGGCCGATCGTATTGGAACGCGGAAAAGATATTGATTCTAGAAAGCAGGACGTTTCCCGCTTTTGGGAAACCGGCAGGTTTGATCCTTCTTCCAATGTACAGTTTGGCGAGGGCGGTGCCGGAACTTTTTCCGATGGCAAACTCAACACACTGATCAAAGATAAGGACGGACGCGGAAGGGAAGTTCTGCGCGTATTTCGTGATGCGGGTGCGCCCGATGATATCCTGATCGATGCAAAGCCGCATGTTGGGACAGACATTCTTTGTAAAGTCGTAAAAAACATGCGAAATGAGATCATCCAACACGGCGGAGAAGTTCTGTTTGATACAAAACTGTCAGATGTAATACTGCAGGATGGGCATCTTGCCGGAATTCATGTGATAAAAGGGTCAGATCAGACCACACAAGACATCTTATGCGAGTGCGCCGTCCTTGCGATCGGACATAGTGCGCGCGACACGTTTTCCATGCTTGAGACACATGGATTTCCGATGCAGGCAAAGGATTTCGCAGTCGGATTTCGCGTTGAACATGCGCAGGAATTGATCGATCTTTCGCAATATGGACGGGCACGCGGCACAACATTGCCGGCTGCTTCTTATAAACTGACATTTCACGCATCAAACGGGCGTAATGTATATTCTTTCTGCATGTGTCCCGGCGGATATGTGGTTAACGCATCCTCTGAAGAAGGTCGCCTCGCGATCAACGGCATGAGCTACAGCGGCCGTGACGGTTCTCATGCAAACAGTGCGATCATTATGAGCGTGACTTGTGCGGATTATCCGGACGGATCACCGCTTGCCGGCGTCGCTTTTCAGCGGGATCTTGAAAGAAAGGCATTTCAGGCAGGCGAGGGAAAGGTCCCTGTTATGACGCTCGGAGATTTCAGAAAAAGATGTAACGGTATGTCATTAGAGACGCTTCGGGAAGATGTTGCTCCTTGCATCAAAGGGCAGTATCGCTTTTCCGACATCACCGGGATACTTCCGAGAGAGTTAAATGAAGCATTTCTGGAAGGCATGGATCATTTCGACAGATTGATCCCGGGGTTTCATGATGATACCGTTCTTATTGAAGCGGTAGAAAGCCGTACATCATCTCCCGTTCGTATCTTACGTGACGGACATACATTTGAAAGCAAAATAGGTGGCATCTATCCATGTGGCGAGGGCGCCGGCTATGCCGGTGGGATCATGTCCGCAGCGATCGACGGTATGCGTACTGCAGAAGCGATCGCGCAGAAATATGCCCCTTTCGAGGAATAAAACATGAATATGGATGAACGTATCGCACGGATTAATGCACTTTACAAAAAATCCTGTGCGGAAGGACTTACAGAAGCCGAAAAGAAAGAGCAGGCGATCCTGCGCGCCGAATATGTGGAAAGCATCCGGCGTAATCTTAAGAGCCAGCTCGACAATATTGATATTGAGAATGAGGACGGAACGATCATAAATCTCGGTGAAAAGTATGGAAACAAAAAAAGATCTTAGAAAAGAAGCTGCCGCAGTCCGTGATGGGATATCCCCGCTGACTCGCAAGACAAAAAGCGACCGGATCGCTGCGATCCTTCGGGAAAGCGATCTCTATCAAAAAGCAGACGTTTTGATCACATATGTATCTTTTCGAAGCGAAGTCGATACGGTTCCGATCATTGAACATGCACTTGTGGATCAAAAAACGGTCTTTTGTCCCAAAGTAAACGGCGACAGGATCACTTTTTTCAAACTTGAAGATCTGTCCGATCTGAAAACAGGTGCATATGGTATTCTGGAGCCTGTCGGGGTAGAAGAGCCTTTTATAAAAGAAAACTATAAAAGTCCGCTGATCCTTGTGCCCGGACTGCTCTTTGCCCCGGATGGATCAAGACTTGGATATGGCGGCGGTTTTTATGACCGGTTTCTATTTGAGAATTCCTCTCTTCTGAAAGTCGGTTTATGCTATAGCGAGCAGATCAAAGATGAAGTTATAATGGACACGCATGATATGAGAGTAGACCACCTCCTGACGGAAGAGTGTCTCATAACATGCAGGCAATAAAACGGGTAAGAAATGAACGAATTAGAGAATCAACTTGAATATATCGAAAAATGCAGACATCTCGTGGAACAGATCTCAAAGGAAAAGAAACGGCCGTTGACCGCCTGCATTACAACATTCGGCTGCCAGATGAACGCGCGTGATTCCGAAAAACTGACAGGGATCCTGAAGCGATCCGGCTACCTGATCACGGAAGATGAAAATGCGGATTTTGTCCTGTATAACACCTGTACCGTGCGTGACAACGCAAATATGCGTGTTTACGGGAGACTAGGCGTTTTAAACGGTTACAAAAAGCGTAATCCGGATATGAAGATCGCTCTTTGCGGCTGTATGATGCAGGAACAGACAGTTGTTGACAAGATCCGTCAAAGCTATCGTTTTGTCGATCTGATCTTCGGAACGCATAACATCTTTCGTTTTGCGGAGCTTTTATACAGAACGCTTATTGAAGGGAAGACAGTGATCGAATTATGGCAGGATACCGATCAGATCGTCGAAGATCTTCCCGTAGAGCGGAGGTATGCATTCAAATCAGGGATCAATATCATGTTTGGCTGCAACAATTTCTGCAGTTACTGTATCGTACCTTACGTGCGGGGGCGGGAGCGAAGCAGAGAACCAGATGAGATCCTGAAGGAGATCAGAAAACTTGCATCAGACGGCGTGAAAGAGATCATGCTGCTTGGACAGAATGTGAATTCCTACGGAAAGACACTCTCTTATCCGATCTCTTTTGCGGAACTTTTACGGCGCGTCCATGAAATAGACGGTATCGAACGCATTCGTTTTATGACATCGCACCCTAAGGATCTTTCCGATGAGCTGATCGAGGTGATAAAGACATCGCCTAAGATCTGCAAACATCTTCATTTACCGTTGCAATCCGGCTCAACACGTATTCTGCAGGCGATGAACCGGCGCTATACGAAAGAAGGATATCTTGCACTTGCTCAAAAGATTCGAGAGGAAATCCCCGACATTGCGATCACGACAGATATCATTGTCGGATTTCCCGGTGAATCCGCAGAAGATGTTGATGATACGATCGATGTGATCAGGCAGGTAGGGTTTGACAATGCGTTTACTTTTATCTACTCAAAGCGCACCGGTACGCCTGCTGCAGCAATGGAAGATCAGGTGCCTGAGGATATCGTCAAAGAAAGCTTTGACCGCGTTTTAAAGGTGGTTCAGGAAACCGCAAAAAACAGGGCTTCGCTTTTACAAGGACGACAAGAACCGGTTTTGGTAGAAGAAGTTAATGAACACGATCCTTCTTTGATGACCGGCAGGATGTCCAATAACATGCTGGTACATTTTCCCGGAGACCCGTCTCTGATCGGCAGTATCGTGACGGTTTCTTTGGATGTCTGCCATGGATTTTACTATTTTGGAAAAAGAGTTGAACAGTAATGGATAAGAACCTGAATCTGGACGGCATCACACCGATGATGGCGAAGTACCTTGAGACAAAAGAAGAATATAAAGATTGCATTCTGTTCTATCGCTTAGGCGACTTTTATGAGATGTTTTTCGATGATGCGCTCACTGCATCCCGAGAACTGGAGATCACGCTGACCGGAAAGAACTGCGGGCTGGAAGAGAGGGCGCCGATGTGCGGCGTTCCGTTCCATGCCGTTGATGCATATTTAAACAAACTTGTTTCCAAGGGCTACAAAGTTGCTATCTGCGAACAGGTAGAGGATCCGAAACTTGCAAAAGGTCTTGTAAAACGTGAAGTGACCAGGATCGTGACACCCGGTACGAACCTGAATGTTCAGGCGATGGAAGAGACACGGAATAATTATCTGATGTCGATCGCATTTCTCGTCGGCCGGATCGGGATCTCTGTTGCCGATGTCACGACAGGCGATTACTATCTGACGGAAGTGGAAGATCTAAAAAAGGTCATGGATGAGATCATGCAGTATCATCCCTCCGAGATCATCTGCAATGAGGCATTTACGGTCAGCGGATTTGATATAAACGATCTTCGTTCGAGACTCGGGATCGTTGTTTATCCGCTCGGCCCTGAATATTTTGATGACAACAACTGTATCAACTGTCTGCAGAAGCATTTTTCGGTCGGAACGATCTCGGGACTGGGCCTTGATGATTTTCCGAGCGGTATGATCGCCGCAGGGAGCCTTCTGCTCTATCTGTACGAGACACAGAAGACATCGCTTTCACATTTTACTCACCTGACACCATATCTTGTAAATAAGTATATGCTTCTTGACTCTGCCACCAGGCGGAATCTCGAATTGACCGAAACAATGCGGGAGAAGCAAAAACGCGGTTCCCTGCTATGGGTGCTTGATAAAACCAAAACCGCGATGGGTGCAAGATGTCTTCGCGCATGGATCGAACAGCCGCTCATTGATCGCGATGAGATCGAAAAGCGTATGGACGGTGTTGATGAACTGTGTCATGATGCGGTATCGAGGGACGAACTCAGAGAATATCTGCAGCCGGTCTATGACCTCGAAAGGCTTCTCGGCAAAGTCAGCTATAAATCTGCCAATCCGCGTGATATGCTTGCGTTTGCTTCTTCGCTGGAGATGATGCCTCCGATCAAGACGATCCTTTCCGATTCCAAAAGTGCGCTTTTGTCCGAGATCAATTCTTCCATTGACGGTTTACAGGATATTTCCGGTTTGATCCGTGATGCATTCTTAGAAGAACTTCCTCTTACGATCCGTGAAGGAGGAATGATCAAAGACGGCTTTTCGGAAGAAGTCGATACACTCAGAAAAGCCAAAACCGAAGGGAAAACATGGCTCGCTTCTCTCGAAGAAGAGGAACGGCAGCGAACCGGGATCAAAAACCTGAAGATCAAATACAACAGAGTGTTCGGTTATTATCTGGAAGTTTCGAAGTCTTTTATCGAACAGGTACCGGATGACTATATCCGCAAGCAGACTTTAACGAACGCTGAACGATACACCACACCGCGTTTGAAAGAGCTGGAAGATACGATCCTGAATGCGGAAGAAAAGCTCTGTGCTTTGGAATATGACATTTTTTGCAATATCCGCGATACGGTCGCGGACGAGATGATCAGGATCCAAAAAACGGCAAAAGCCGTTGCAATGCTTGATGCTTTGGCATCGTTAAGCTACGTTGCGGAACGCAATCATTTTGTCAGACCGCAGATCAATGAAAAAGGTGTTATTAAGATCAAGGAAGGCCGTCACCCGGTTGTCGAGCAGATGATGTCCAATGATCTGTTTATCGCAAACGATACGTTCTTAGATAACGGAAAGCATTGCATCTCTGTCATCACTGGGCCCAATATGGCCGGTAAATCCACTTATATGAGGCAGGTGGCCTTGATCGTGCTGATGGCGCAGATCGGAAGCTTTGTGCCTGCCGGTTCGGCGGAGATCGGCATTGTGGACCGCATCTTCACGAGAGTAGGGGCATCGGATGATCTTTCAAGCGGTCAGAGTACTTTTATGGTCGAGATGAATGAAGTTGCCAACATTCTTCGAAACGCAACAAAGAACAGTCTTTTGATCCTTGATGAGATCGGTCGCGGAACATCGACTTTTGATGGTCTGTCGATCGCATGGGCTGTGATCGAACATATCAGCAACAGAAAGCTTCTCGGAGCGAAAACGCTGTTTGCAACACATTATCATGAATTGACCGAGCTGGAAGGGAAGATGGATAATGTCAATAACTATTGCATAGCCGTAAAGGAGAAGGGGGATGATATCGTCTTTCTTCGAAAGATCGTAAAAGGCGGTGCAGATAAGAGCTACGGCATTCAGGTTGCCAAGCTTGCGGGTGTACCGGATATGATCATTGACAGGGCGAAAGCAATCGTTGAACAGCTTTCCGATAATGATATTACAGACAAAGTGCAGGATATAGCGGGCAATATTCGGGAATCGAAAGGAAAAGTCAAAAAATACGATGAGGTCGATCTGACGCAGATGTCCTTGTTTGATACCGTCAGAGACGAAGATATCCTGAAAGAACTCGAAGAGGTTGATATCTCTTCCATGACGCCGCTTGATGCACTGAACACCCTTTACAGATTTCAGAATCAACTGAAGAACAGGTGGTAAGATGGAGATTAAGGTACTCGATCATCAGACGATCGACAAGATCGCAGCCGGCGAGGTTGTAGAAAGACCTGCCAGCGTTGTAAAAGAACTGGTAGAAAACGCTATGGATTCCGGCGCTGACAACATTACGGTTGAGATCAAAGAGGGCGGGATCGCGATGATCCGCGTGACAGATAACGGATGCGGTATTCCCAAGGATCAGGTCGCAAAGGCGTTCCTCCGTCATTCAACCAGTAAGATCCGTACGGCAGATGACCTTTTGGGAATCCAAAGCCTTGGATTTCGCGGTGAGGCATTATCGAGTATCAGTGCCGTCTCTCAGACAGAAATGATCACAAAAGTTGCAAATGATCTAACCGGTGTGCGCTATGTCATTAACGGCGGGCAAGAAAGTGAAAAAGAAGAGATCGGCGCCCCGGAAGGAACAACGATCATTGTACGTAATCTTTTTTTCAATGTGCCCGCCCGCCGCAAATTCTTAAAGACGGCGCAGACGGAAAGCAGTGCGATCGTTGAACTCATGCAGCATCTTGCTATGTCACATCCGGAGATCTCTTTTAAGTTTATGCAAAGCGGCCAGATCCGTTTTCACACTTCGGGTAATGGTGACCTGAAAGAGATCATTTATCGGATATACGGACGCGATGCGGCAAACGAGATCATTCCGATCGATTTTGAAAGCGAGGCGCTTAAGATCACAGGTTATCTTGGGACGCCCACGATCACACGTGCCAACCGTAATTTTGAAACGTGTTTTATCAATGGACGCTATATTAAGAGTAAACTTGTATCAAAGGCGGTGGAAGACGGTTACGGCGGTTATCTGATGCAGCACAAATTTCCGCTTTATGTGATCCATATCACGCTGCCTCCGGACCGGCTTGATGTAAATGTACATCCGGCGAAATGGGAGGTTCGTTTCGAAGAACAGAATACACTGGCAGAATGGATCGCACATGCAGTATCGGATACGCTGACACATAAAGAGATGATCAAAACGGCTACCCTGCCCGGAGATTCGGAGCCAAAGGTGCAAACGCTCCGAAAACCGCTGGCGGAAAAGATCTATATGCCCGAACCGTTTGAAATAGAAGCCAAAAAACGGGAAGGCTTCCTTTCTTTGACTCAAGAAGTCAATGGAACGGAAAAATCGGATCCGCCTTCAGACAATGACTTCAGGGCTTTGTCGTTAACCGAACGGGTCAATAGTCTGTCGGGGAATGTCATCAAACGATCCGATGCGATCGTGGTTGAAAAACCGGCTCAGATGAATCTTTTCGATGAAAAGATCCTGAAAAAAGAAAAGCGGCACGAATATAGGATCATTGGTCAGGTTTTTGACACTTACTGGCTGATCGAATTTGAAGAAAAGCTGCTTTTGATCGATCAGCATGCTGCGCATGAAAAGATCAAATACGAACGGATCTTAAAGCAGGTTGAAACCGGCGGTGTTGCCTCTCAGTCGATCAATCCGCCTATCATTGTGTCTCTTTCCGGCAGTGAAGAAGCCGTGTATAAAGAATACGCCGATACTTTTGCCGCTCTTGGCTTTGAGACTGAGCATTTCGGCGGAAATGAGTATGCGATCCGCGCTGTTCCAACCGATCTTTTCGGATGTGGGGAAAAGGAATTGTTCCTTAATGTAATGGATGAGCTGTCGTCCGGAGGGATGGCAGAAAAAGAGCCTTCCGTGATACGTTCCAAGATCGCATCTATGGCATGCAAAGCTGCCGTAAAAGGAAATATGCATCTTTCGATCGCGGAAGCGGAAAAACTGATCGATGAATTAATGGAACTTGATAACCCATATCATTGTCCGCACGGCAGGCCAACGATCATCACGATCAGTAAATATGAGATGGAGAAAAAATTCAGCAGGATCGTAACATGATGATGGAAGAAATGAAACCGCTGGTCATTCTGACCGGTCCGACAGCCGTCGGTAAGACAGCATTGTCGATCGAACTTGCCAAAAGAATAAACGGTGAGATCATCTCCGCTGATTCCGTGCAGGTTTATAAAGGCATGAATATCGGGTCCGCCAAGATCAGGCCGGAAGAGACAGGCGGTGTGCCGCATCATCTGATCGACATTTTGGAACCGACGGAGAGTTTTAACATTACACTCTTTCAGCAGTATGCCAAGCGTGCGCTGGAAAAGATCTATGCGAATGGACGAATACCCATACTGACAGGCGGAACCGGATTTTATATTCAATCCGTTTTGTATGATATTGATTTTACCGATAACGGCGAAAACAGTGCATTGCGCGCCGAACTGGAACAATTTGCGCAGACTGCCGGTGCAGAGGCTCTTCATGCACGTCTTGCGGCTGTTGATCCGGAAGCGGCTGCTGCGATCCATAAAAACAACATCAAACGTACGATCCGCGCTTTGGAGTTCCATGAACTGACCAACATGCGCATCTCCGCACACAACCGGACGCAGCGTCAGAAAACATCACCGTATCGTTTCTGCTATTTTGTCTTAAACGATGACCGGGAAAAAGTGTATTCCAATATCGATGCGCGAGTCGATCAGATGATCGAACAAGGGCTTGTAACGGAGGTTTCAGCCTTATTGGAGGCGGGATGCACCAAAGATATGGTCTCCATGCAGGCGCTGGGTTATAAAGAGATCATTGAAGCGCTTTCGGGTGAGTGTACGATGGAGGAAGCCGTCTACCGGATCAAACGGGACACAAGGCATTTTGCCAAGCGGCAGCTCACCTGGTTTCGGAGAGAAAAGGATGTGATCTGGATCGAAAAAAAGGAATACGGATACGATTCGGCAAAGATCTTAGAGCGCATGATCAAAGATATGAAAGAGCGAAAGGTACTATAAGAACATGATGGAAGATGAGATGATCAGGTCATATCGGGAAGCCGGTATTTCCGATGACGTATACAGATACTGTGAACACATTCTTGAACATTTGAAAGAACGCTTTGGAGAGATCGACAGGATTGCTGAATTCAATCAGCTCAAAGTCGTTCGTGCGATGCAGGAAAATAAAGCAAGTGAAGCCTGCCTTCTGGGGACAACGGGATACGGCTATAACGACATCGGACGAGATACACTGGAAAAAGTTTACGCCTCCTGTTTCAGGACGGAAGATGCTCTTGTAAGGCCGCAGATCACCTGTGGAACCCATGCATTGCAGCTTGCGCTGATGAGCAATCTGCGTCCGGGCGATGAACTTTTGTCTCCGGTCGGGAAACCATATGATACATTAGAAGAGGTGATCGGCATCCGGGACAGCGTAGGATCGTTAAAAGAATACGGCATCTCTTACAGACAGGTCGATCTGAAGAAGGACGGAAGCTTTGACTACGAGGGGATCAAAAAAGCGATCAACGAAAGAACAAAGATCGTAACGATCCAGCGTTCCAAAGGATACCAGACAAGACCGACTTTATCCGTTGAACGGATAGGAGAACTGATCGCATTTGTTAAAAAGATCAAACCCGAAGTGATCTGCATGGTCGACAATTGTTACGGTGAATTCGTAGAGACAAAAGAACCTTCCGAAGTAGGAGCCGATATGATCGTCGGTTCTCTCATAAAGAATCCCGGCGGCGGACTCGCTCCGATCGGCGGATATATCGCAGGCACAAAGAAATGTGTGGAAAATGCCGCTTTTCGCCTGACAAGCCCCGGTCTTGGAAAAGAAGTCGGTGCATCACTGGGAATCCTTTCTCAGTTTTATCAGGGATTTTTCATGGCGCCAACGGTGACAGCAAATGCGTTAAAAGGCGCGATCTTTGCGGCCAATATTTATGAACGTCTGGGTTTTGCGGTGGTTCCCGATGCAAAGGAGACACGGCATGATATCATTCAGGCTGTCACATTCGGAAAGCCGGAAGGCGTGATCGCCTTTTGCCGCGGCATTCAGGCGGCAGCACCCATCGACAGTTATCTGATGCCGGAGCCCTGGGACATGCCGGGATATGACGCCCCTGTTATCATGGCGGCAGGCGCATTTGTTTCGGGATCGAGCATAGAATTATCCGCAGACGGACCTATCAAACCGCCGTATGCCGTCTATTTCCAGGGTGGGCTTACCTGGCAGCATGCGAAATTCGGGATCATGATGACGTTGCAAAGCCTTGTGAAGGAAGGTATCGTCGATGCAAAACGTATACAGGTTTCGTGATCTGTGGTAAAATGAAATCTGTTCACCATTTCAGAAAGGAGACATATTCACGTGTCTTACAATTCATTCGGTATTGACCTTGGAACCAGCAATATCAAAATTTATAACAGAAATAACGACAGCATCATGGTTGAGAAGAACATGATCGCAATCGAGAACAAGAATACGTTGTTTGCATATGGCGATTCCGCATTCGAAATGTATGAAAAAGCACCCGGCAACATCCATATTTCGTACCCGCTCTGCAACGGTGTGATCGCTGATATCAAGAACATGGAAACATTGATCCGCAACTTTGTGACTGATCAACTTGAAGGGTCCATCAAGCCCGCGGAATACTATATCGCCGTTCCGACGGATGTGACGGAAGTGGAGAAACGTGCCTTTTTTGACCTGATCAAGGATGCCAATCTCAAAGCAAAGAAGATCATGATCGTTGAAAAAGCGATCGCTGACGGTCTCGGCGTGAACATTGATGTAAAAAATTCTCAGGGTGTGCTGCTTGTTGATGTCGGTTATGATACGACCGAGATCTCCATTCTATCGCTCGGAGGTATTGTTTTAAGCCATCTGATCAATACCGGCGGAAAGAAATTCGACGAAGCGATCCGTGCGGCAGTACGTCAGGAGTATAGTCTGATCATCGGCGGGAAGACGGCAGAAAACGTTAAAATCTCGCTCACCGAGCTTGAGAAGGAAGGAAAGGGCGCGATCGTATATGGCCGTGATCTTGCTTCCGGTCTTCCGGTTGAGCGTGAGATCCCTACCAAACTCATAGACGATACATTAAAAGAACAGTTTAAAGTGATCATGGACAATATCAAGGTGATCCTCGAAAGAACGCCGCCGGAACTCGGTGCGGATATTTATCGCCACGGCATCTATCTGACAGGCGGTGCGTCTCAGGTCAACCATTTCGGGGAGATGATCAGCAAAGGAACCGGACTTCAGGTCAACATGGCAGAACAGCCTATTGCATCCGTTGCGATCGGTCTTTCCAAGATCATAAAAGACGACAATTATAAATCTGTCGCATATTCTATTGAGGGCATAAAGAGCAGATGAGTCCCATCGTAAAGAAAAAAGGTGAAAAATTCACCCTACCAAGTAAATATCTGCTTTTGATCCTGACGATCCTGTGCATCATTTTGATGACAGTTACATTTCATACGGATCTGTTCGGCGGACCTTTGCAGTTTGCGGCCGGCTATGTCACCGTTCCGTTTCAAAACGGGATTGCAGCAGTTGGCGGCTGGTTATCTGAAAAAGGCGATGAACTTGCGCAGATACGGGATCTTCTGGCTGAAAACAGGAGCCTGAAACAGCAGGTTGCGGATCTGACGATCGAGAACACACAGCTTCAACAGGACAAATACGAACTGAATGACCTTCGCAAGCTTTATGAACTTGATGAAGAATACGCCAACCTGAAAAAAGTGGGCGCCCGCATCATAGGCTGGGACGGCGGCAATTGGTTTCACTCATTTACGATCAATAAAGGGGAAGCAGACGGCCTGACAGTGGATATGAACGTGATCGCAGGAAGCGGTCTTGTCGGTCGCATTGTTTCGGTAGGAGAGAATTGGGCTAAAGTCAATTCCATTATCAACGATAATTCCAATGTGAGCGGGATGGTGCTTTCGACTGCCGATAATCTGATCGTATCCGGTGATCTTGAACTGATGGCGGACAGCGTGATCCGTTTCAGCCAGCTCGTAGACAATGAAAACAAAGTTGTGATCGGTGATAAAGTCGTCACCTCCAACATCAGTGACAAATATTTACCCGGGATCCTGATCGGCTATATCAGTTCGCTTGAGACGGATTCCAACAACCTGACAAAATCAGGTCGGCTGACACCTGCAGTTGACTTCCGCCATCTTGAGGAAGTTCTTGTTATCAAGCAGACAAAACAGGTTACGGAATAGGATTGACTGATATGAGACGTTTCCTTACAGCGGGTATCTTGGTCCTTGTTTGCTTTCTGCTACAGACATGTGTCTTTCATGCATTGGCATTCAATGAGATCGTCCCGAATCTATTGATCATATTGACTTCCAGCTTTGGCTTTATGTGTGGGCGTAAGAACGGCCTGTTAGTCGGCTTTTCCTGCGGCCTTTTATTAGACGTTTTCTACGGATCTGTGATCGGTTTCAACGCACTCGTCTATATGTATATCGGATATACAAATGGCAGCTTTCGTAAAGTCTTTTTCCCGGAAGACGTTAAGCTGCCGCTTTGTTTGATTGCGTTAAGCGACGTATTTTACAGTATCGTTACGTATGCCCTTCTGTTCCTTTTACGAGGGCGTTTTCACTTCGGATACTATTTTTCCCATATCATCATTCCGGAAGTGATCTATACGATCACAGTCGCATTGGTCCTTTACCCGATCATCCTGCGTCTGAACTATCGTCTTGAAGAGAGTGAGAAAAGGAGTGCGCGGAAATTTGTTTCATGATATGAAGGACCGGATCTTAAATATGGTTTCTTCCCGCCTGTTTTTACTCTTTGTGATCTTCATCGGGCTGGGCGGAACGCTTGTTTACAGGATCTTCGATCTGCAGATCGTAAACGGCGAGAATTATATGAACAATTTCAAGCTCAAGATCCGAAAGGAGCGCTCGATCGCGTGTACGCGCGGAAATATTTACGACCGATTCGGAGAGCTTCTTGCCTACAATGAGCTTGCATATAATGTTACGATCGAAGATGTTTATGAATCCGGCAGTGACAAAAATGAAAAGCTGAACGGGACGATCCGCAAACTGATCGATATCATCGAGCAGAATGGGGATCATATTATCCGTGACTTTAATATTATCCTGGATAAAGACGGAAATTATCAGTTTAATGTTGAAGACAAGGCCAAACTGCGCTTTCTTGCCGATGTTTACGGATACGATTCAACGGACAAACTGACCTATTCTCAAAAGACCGCAACGCCGCAGGAAGTGATTGAGTATCTTTCCGGGCCTAAGAAATATGCGATCGGTGAATGCAAGAAACCCGGAGATAATGATACGTTTGTACCCGGGATGGGCTATACAAGAGAGCAGCTTTTAAAGATGATCACGATCCGCTACGCGATGAGCTTAAACGGCTATCAGAAATACATCGCCACAACGGTCGCATCCAACGTTAACAAAAAGACCGTGGCTGTTGTCATGGAAAATACTGACATTCTAGATGGCGTATCGATCGCAGAGGACACCGTCCGGCAATATGTAGACAGCGTGTACTTTGCGCATATTCTTGGCTATACAGGAAAGATCTCACAGGAAGAGCTTCTTACTCTCTCTAAAGATAACAACAAATACTCCGCGACAGATATGGTCGGCAAAGCCGGCATCGAACAGGTCATGGAGCATGAACTTCAGGGCAAAAAAGGCTCTGAAACCATGTATGTTGACAATCTGGGCAAGGTGATCGAGATCACGGAACGCAAGGAACCGGTTGCCGGAAACGATCTTTATCTGACGATCGATAAAAACCTGCAAAAAGCCGTTTACAATATTCTTGAAAAGAAGATTGCCGGCATTCTGGTCTCTAAGCTGAGCAATATCCGGGAGTTTAACGGAAACGGCAATTCGGCCAATATCATCATTCCGATCTATGACGTTTATAACGCGCTGATCAACAATAACATTATTGATGTCACACATTTTGAAAGAGCAAAAGACGGGACGACGGAGCATCAGGTATACCAGAACTATCAGAATAAAAAAGCCTCCGTTTTTGCTATCCTGCGTGAAGAGATGGAGTCTAAGAAAACGCCTTATCAGTCTCTTTCCGATGAGTACAAGGTATATGAAAGTTTTATCGTGAATATGCTTTCTTCCTCTGCCGTCGGTATTCTGCAGGATGCGGCGATCGATATAAATGATGATACATACATCGCCTGGAAGACGGAAGAAACGATCAGCTTGGCGGAGTATTTAAATTACGCCATTTCACAGAACTGGATCGATGTTACCAAGGTCGACCTTGACAGTAAATATGCATCTTCTGATGAGATTTATGCGCGTTTGATCGATGTGATCTTTGAAAACCTGGATAATAACAGCGAGTTTTCCAAAAAAGTCTATCGATATATGATCAACAACGATGAACTGACAGGAAGACAGATCTGTATGATCCTGCTGGAACAGGGTATCGTTGAGATCTCGGAGGCGGATGAGAATGCATTTACCGGCGGAAAGATCTCAGCTTTTCAGTTTATGCTTGAAAGGATCGAGAATCTGGATATCACACCTGCTCAACTGGCGATGGATCCTTGCTCCGGCTCCTGCGTCGTAACTGATGTTAACACCGGTGAAGTACGGGCACTTGTTACTTATCCGGGATATGATACGAACCGGCTCGCCAACTCGATCGACGCGGAATACTATAACCAGCTTCAAACAGACCTTTCCAAACCGATGTGGAATTATGCGACGCAGCAAAAGAGTGCACCCGGCTCTACATTTAAAATGGTTTCATCTGTAGCAGGAATGGAAGATGGCGTGATCGGTGTCAATGAACACATCACCTGTGAGGGTATCTTTGAAAAGATCTCACCATTCCCGAAATGCTGGATCGCAAGCAAAGGCACGCACGGCCCTCTTGATGTGGCAGGCGCGATCCAGAATTCCTGTAACTTTTTCTTCTATGAAGTCGGCTACAGACTTGGTTCGGAAGGAACAGGCGTTTACAATTCCGACAGGGGTCTTGATCGCATCCGGGAATATGCCTCTCTGTTCGGTCTGTCAGAAACATCCGGAATTGAGATCGTAGAATCGGAGCCTGAAATATCCGATTTCGATGCAGTCCGTTCCGCGATCGGCCAGGGTACTCATAACTATACGACCGTAGGTCTTGCACGATATGTTACTTGTGTGGCTAACAGCGGAACCTGCTTTAAGCTGAGTCTTCTTGACAAGCTGACCGATCATAACGGTAATCTCCTGGTACAATACACACCCAAGATCCGTAATCACATCGATCTGCCGGAAAGAGAATGGTATGCGATCCACAGCGGCATGCGACGCGTGGTTGAAAGCAAGGCCTATTATGAGAATATGCCGGTCGCTGTTGCCGGCAAGACCGGGACAGCACAGGAAAACAAAAACCGTCCGAACCACGCACTTTTTGTCGGATATGCTCCGTATAGCGATCCGCAGGTATCGATCGCAACACGTGTCGCTTTCGGCTATGCTTCCGATTATGCGGCTGAGATCTCGCGAGATGTACTTCGTTACTATTTTGATCCGGATGAGGAGGAATCCATCCTTTCGGGCGGTGCCATCAGGCCGGATGCAACGACAACAACAGGCGACTGATACAGAGTCAAAGGACTGAGAAGCAAATGAAACAGAATGTAGTGATCAAGAGCCTTCCAAACGGCATCAGGGTCGGACTCGACCCGTCTGCATTGTTTGATACGATATGTGAAGAAGTAAAGCAGAAATTCAGTGAATGCGCTGCATTTTTCAAAGATGCCAGGGTCGCGATCTCTTTCGACGGAAGAAAGCTTACGACGGAAGAGGAGCTTAAACTTGTTAACATTATCTGTGAAGTATCGGATATCACACCGATCTGTGTGGTTGAAAAGGATTATGACGAAAACAAGATCTACGCCCGCTCACTTGAGATGACATTATCCGAACTTGATCATCAATGCGTCCTTCACGTCGGAAACATTAAGGACGGAGCGCACAATAAGTGGGAAAAGGGTGTTGTGATTCTCGGTGATGTATTTCCGGGATGTACGGTCGAAGCAAAAGGCAGTATCATCGTGATCGGCGGACTTTACGGTGAAGCTTACGCGGGTACCGACTGGAAGGATGACCGGTTTGTCATAGCAAATGACATGTCCCCGCAGTTTCTTGCCATCGGACGGCTTCAATTCCGGCCGGAGAAAAAGAGCAAATGGCCGATCCTGAGCAAAGCGACCCCGCATATCGCTTATATCGAAAACGGCGCTGTTGTATCAAGTGAGATCAATAAAGAGATCTGGGATCGCCTGCCTTTTCGAATTTAAAACAAATGGAGTAACAAATGCTTAAGCGTTATCGTTTAAAAGACTATGATTTTAAACTGATCATCATGCTGATCGCGATCTCTGTGCTTGGTATCCTTGCCATCGGGAGTGCGCAAAGCAGTATTCAGGACAAACAGATCCTCGGTCTGGTGGCGGGGCTGTTCCTGATGGTCATCATTTCCCTGTTTGACTATTCGCAGCTTTTGAAGTTTTATTGGATATTCTATTTCGGGAATCTGGTTCTTCTGATACTGGTTGAATTTATGGGTAACAGAGCAGGCGGCGCTCAGCGCTGGTTTTCCTTCTTTGGTATCACTTTTCAGCCTTCCGAGCTGGCAAAAATATTATTGATTTTGTTTTATGCACAGTTTATTATGAAACAAAAGGAAAAATTGAATTCTTTTCGGACACTTTTCAAGATGATCGGACTATATATTCCGCCATTATTTCTTGTTTATCATCAGCCCGATCTGTCCACCAGTATTATCTTGGTCGTAATCTTCTGTGTGATGCTGTATATCGGTGGATTAAGTTTTAAAATCATTTTCGGCGTACTTGCTCTCGTAGTTCCCGGAATCATTATTTTCCTGATGTTGGTATTAAGGCCGGATCAGAACCTGATCAAAGATTATCAGCAGACCCGAATTCTGGCCTGGTTACACCCATCCGACTATGTTAATACGGAAGGGTACCAGCAGGCTAATTCCGTCATGGCGATCGGCTCCGGGCAGTTATGGGGAAAAGGTCTCAATAACAATATTATCGGTTCCGTTAAAAACGGTAACTTCATCTCAGAACCGCAAACTGATTTTATATTTGCGATTGTAGGTGAGGAGATGGGCTTTATCGGTTCCTGTACTGTGATCGTATTGCTGTTTTTGATCGCATTGGAATGCCTGTCGATCGGCCGGCGTGCAAAGGATACGGCCGGTATGGTCATATGTGGCGGAATGGCTTCTATCATCGGTTTTCAAAGCTATATGAATATTGCCGTAGCAACCAGCCTGATGCCCAATACGGGTATTCCGCTTCCTTTTGTGAGTGCCGGCCTGACGTCTCTTGTCAGTCTGTTTATCGGAATGGGATTTGTACTGAACGTTCGATTGCAAGGCAAGAATTTAAATACTAAAAAAAATGGGGGTTTTTCATGAATATCGCATTGATAGCACATGATACCAAAAAGATACTGATGCAGAACTTTTGTATCGCTTACCGCGGTATCTTAACAAAACATGAACTTTATGCGACCGGTACGACCGGCCGTTTGATCGAAGAAGTGACGAATCTTTCCGTTCATAAGTTTCTGGCCGGTCATCTGGGCGGTGAACAGCAGATCGGCGCGCAGATCGAGCACAACCAGATCGACCTTGTGATTTTTCTGCGGGATCCGCTTACACCAAAGTCTCATGAACCGGATGTGGGTAACATATTCCGGTTATGCGATGTGCATAATATACCCCTTGCCACAAATCTGGCATCGGCAGAGCTTCTTGTGAAGTCACTTGACAGAGGAGACATGGAGTGGCGTGAAATGTATAAGTAAACACAGAAAAGGGTTCCTTATGACAGGAATCCTTTTCATGGTATTAATAACCGCAGGATGCGGCAAAAATGAATATGATCTTGCATTTGACCCGTATCACGGTACCGGTGCTGTTTCTGTATCGGATGACGGTATGGCTTTGTGCGCCCATTCGTTTGCGGAGAATCTGTGCGTAACGGACGGCGATATCAGTGCCGGCACGGATGTGGATCTGTCCCATGCTGCTGCGGGTGCATTATTTGATCTGAAAAATGCAAACGTGATCTATGCAAAAAATGTGCATGAGCGTTTATATCCCGCCAGTCTCACAAAAGTGATGACGGCTCTCGTTGCTCTAAAATACGGTAATCCGGAAGATCTTATCACCGTTTCCGGAAATGCGGCAGGGATCACCGAGTCAGGGGCGCAGCTTTGTGGTTTAAAACAAGGTGATACGCTGACGTTAAACCAGGCGCTTCACGCGCTTTTGATGTATTCCGCAAACGATGCCGGTGTGGCGATCGCAGAACAGATTTCCGGCAGTGTGACTGATTTTGCGGAACTGATGAACAAAGAAGCTGCGGCACTCGGCGCAACAAACTGTCAGTTTAAAAATCCTCATGGCCTGCAGGATGAAGCGCATTATGTGACCGCCTACGATCTGTATCTCATTTTTAATGAGGCTATGAAATACGAACTGTTTACCGAGATCATCCGTTCGCAGGAGTATCAGACGACTTATCACGACCGCGCCGGTAAAGAAAAGTCTTTTAATTTTCACACGACCAATCAGTATCTGGCAGGCAATTATGAACCTCCTGCAAACGTGACTGTGATCGGAGGCAAAACAGGAACTACGAATGCGGCAGGAAACTGCCTGATCCTCCTTTCAAAAGACAAGTCCGGAGCGTCCTATATCTCGGTGATCCTGCGCTGTGATGAAAGGCAGATATTGTATGAAGAAATGACCGATTTGCTCTCCGAAATCAGTAAATAAAAGGTTGTGTTTTCATACCGCTTCTTTTATAATATTCTTATCAAGTAAGATCTAGGAGGGGTTTCCAATGGTGCAATTTATCGTAGGCAAAAAAGGGAAAGGCAAAACCAAACATTTGCTTGAAAAAGTAAATGAAGCTGTCAAAACAGCTACAGGAAATCTTGTATATCTTGACAAGAATGCCAAGAATATGTTTGAACTGAATAACAGGATCCGTTTGATCAATGTATCGGAGTATCTGCTCGACAATTCTGATGAGTTTGTAGGTTTTATTAGTGGCATCATCTCTCAGGACCATGATCTTGAGGGTATGTATTTGGATAACTTTTTAATTAACTCCTGCCTGGAAGGCAAAGATATCGTACCAACGATCAAAAAACTGGAAAAGATCAGTGATAAATATAATATCTCTTTCACGATCAACATCTCCATCGATCAGGCTGATTTTCCTGAAGAACTGAAGGACAAGATTATATTAGCACTTTAATCGTAAATCAATAAGAAGGATTAAGGCCTCTGCCGTTATCGGCAGAGGTTTTCTCGTAAAAAATCAGTAAAAGAGGCACGCGATTTGGCAAGAGAGCGAGGCAATATCAGACAATACAAAAGACCGATCAATTTCAATCTAGGGATCATTGTCTTCGGTTGTATCTTTATCTATATCATGATCTGTGTTTATTTGTATTTTACATCAAAGCATATCGTAGGTTATGAGGTAAAGACAGGTTCACTTTCCGTTAACAATGTATATAAAGGGATCGCACTCCGGGAGGAAGAGGTATTTAAGAGTGCTGATTCCGGATTTATTCAGTATTACGCAAGAGAGAGCGGGAGAGTAGCTGTCGGGGACCTGGTTTATACAGTTGATGAAACAGGGCAGTTTTCCGATCTTGCAGGCGAGAACACATCGGAGAGTTCACTTTCCGACACCGATCTGACGGAACTGAAAACCGAGATCCTTGGATTCACAAACACATTCTCCGAAAAGCAGTTCCATGAGACGTACGATTTTAAAAACAATGTTCGCGGTACTGTATTGAAGCTTGCCAATTACAAGATATTGGAGAATATAGATTCCATGAAGGGAACCGGTTCGGAAGGACTTTTGAAATCCATTCGTGCCTCCAAATCCGGTATCGTTGTTTATTCCGTCGACGGATATGAACAGAAAGAAGCGGCTGACCTGAAAGCTGAAGATTTTACCGGCGATTCCTATGAGAAAAAGCCTTTGATCGGTAACGAACTTGTAGAGCGGGGCGATGATGCCTTTAAACTCTGTTTAAATGAGAACTGGTCGATCGTGATACCCGTAGCCGAAGATCGTATAGAAGATTTTTCGGAAGGCGACTATATCAAGGTCAAATTCTTAAAGAACCAGGATGTATCATGGGCTCAGATCCATCTGCTCAACAATGAAGACGGTCATTATGTACAGCTTTCATTTAACAATTCCATGATCACATTTTGTACAGACCGTTTTATCGATATAGAATTGTCCGCGGATGAAAAGACAGGTTTAAAGATCCCAAATTCATCTATTGTACAAAGAGATTTCTTCCTGGTTCCGAAAGAATACATCACAAAAGGCGGGAACAGCGGCAAACAGGGTATTCTGAAAGAAGCCTTCACTGAAGAGGGAGAACGCAGCATTGAGTTTATCGAGACAACGATCTACAGTGAGACGGACACGGATTACTACCTGGATGATACATATCTTTCGATCGGCGATTATATCATGAAGCCTGATTCGGAAGACAAATATGCGATCAGCAAACGTGATTCGCTGATCGGTGTATACAATATCAATAAAGGCTATGCCGATTTCAAGCAGATTCAAATATTGTATCAAAACGATGAATATGCGATCGTAAAGCCGAACACAGTTTACGGACTCAGCGTTTATGACTACGTTGTACTCGATGCCTCCAGCGTTTCCGAAAACGATTTTATCTACGAATAATCAGGCTTTTTCGCACTTTTGTCCGATATTAAAAATGTTGACATAACGGATAAAAACATTGATAATGTGTTTGTGGGCTTGAGTCGGAAGAATACTGTCCGGCCCGCAAATCAAATAGAAATGAGGACGTTTACATGGGTGGCATGGATCGTTTTTTGAATTTAATGAGACTGAATCCTCAGGAAGAGGATGACTATTATGATGATTACGAAGAGGACGAAGAAGTTCAGGAAGAAAAGCCGAAGAAATCCCTTTCCGTAAAAGAAAAAACAGAGCCGCAGGAATCTGAAAAGCCTCGTAAGCTGATCTCCAAGCCTTCGGCGATCACTAAGACGCGAAGAACCAGCAACGGTATGGAAGTCTGCGTGATCAAGCCGACGTCCGTAGAAGACGGAAGAGAGATCACAGACACGCTTCTTGCGAACCAGACAGTCGTACTGAATCTGGAAGGCCTTGAAGTTGGCATCGCACAGAGGATCATCGACTTTACATCCGGCTCCACGTATGCGATCAGTGGTAATCTTCAGAAGATCTCGCAATACATCTTTATTGTTACACCGCCTTCCGTTAACATTTCGGGTGATTTCCCCGAGATCATGAGCGGTAACTTCGACGTTCCGTTTTAAATTAAGAAGCATAAGGCTTCCTGCCTGATGGATCGGCAGGAAGCCTTTTATGGTAATGGAAAAAATGACAGATCTGATCACAGTAAAAATACCCGGATCTGACGGGTATGATATTCTATTTCAAAACTCTTATGAGATGCTTGGCAAAGCGTTAGACGAACGCGGACTTATTAAGAGCAGAAAGCTTGTCATCGTATCGGATGATTCCGTAGCATCGCTCTATGCCGATGAATTGCGCGATTCGCTTAAGAAGATTTCGGAAGAAGTATATACGTATACATTTCCGCATGGTGAGGAGAACAAAAACCTTCAAACGATCGAGGATATCTACGCATTCCTGATCGAACATAAGATCTCCCGAAAAGACCTTCTTATTGCTCTAGGAGGCGGGGTGACGGGTGATATGACCGGATTTGCTGCCGCAACTTTCCTTCGCGGCATTGACTTCGTACAGGTGCCTACAAGTCTTCTTGCAATGGTTGACAGCAGTATCGGCGGGAAGACCGGGGTGGATTTTAACGGTTACAAAAACATGGTCGGTGCATTTCATATGCCAAGGCTCGTATATATCAATCTGAATGCGCTTCAAACACTTCCGGGCGTTCAGTTTGCCTCCGGCATGGCGGAAATATTAAAGCATGGACTGATCAAGGATGCGAAGTACTATTCATATTTGATCACACATTTTGAAAAGATCGAAGCTCGCGATTATGAGACACTGAAAAACATGGTTTCAAAAAGCTGTGAGATCAAAAAAGCTGTCGTAGAAAACGATCCTTTTGAAAAAGGAGAACGTGCTCTTCTGAATTTCGGACATACGCTTGGGCATGCGATCGAAAAACAATCCGGTTTTGCACTTCTTCACGGGCATGCAGTGGCACTCGGCAGTATATGCAGTGCATATATTTCTCATAAGCGCGGACTTATCAGCACAGAAGAGTGCTTTGAGATCCGTGATATGTTTGTTCCGTTTGAGCTTCCGATCATAGCGGACTGTCTGTCTTGTCAGGACATTGAAAGTGTGATCGCACACACAAAGTCGGATAAGAAGAATGCTCTAGGCAGATTAAAGTTTATTTTACTTGAAAAGATCGGCAAAGCGTTCATTGCAGACGATGTTACGGAAGAAGAGATGAGAGAAGCTCTTTTACAGATCATCGATAAAGGAGACGGATCGAATGAATAAAAATAAATGCAGACGTTTTATCAATGAAATACTTGGAATGATTATACTGGTTCTGATCGACCAGTTTGCGAAATACGCTGCCGTTGTAAATCTAAAGGGACGCCAGTCGATCGTTTTGATCAAAGGGGTACTTGAGCTAAGTTACCTGGAAAACAGAGGTGCCGCTTTCGGCATGCTCCAGGATCAGAAGATCTTTTTTGTTTTCATAGCGGTTCTGATCATTGCAGTGATCGGGTATGTATTATCCAGAGTGCCGGATAATCGTAAGTACTTCATGCTGCATTTGACATTGATCTTTATTGCGTCCGGTGCGATCGGAAATCTTGTCGATCGTTTAAGACTTGATTATGTAGTGGATTTTATTTCGTTTGTATTGATCAATTTCCCGATCTTTAACGTCGCAGATATCTATGTTACCGTCGCCACGGCGATTCTGATCTTCATGCTTCTATTTGTATACGAAGAGCATGACCTTAATTTTTTAAGTTTGAAAACAAAGCGTTTTCGCAATATTAAGTAAAGTTTATGCAAACATATCATTTTACGATCGCGGAAGATGATGAAGAAATACGCATTGACAGATGGCTGATCGGATGTATCGATTCCCTTTCGAGATCATATATTCAAAAACTGATCAAAGATGAACAGCTGTCCGTAAACGGCAAGTGCGTGAAAGCCAGTTATGTCGTGCATATCGGCGATTCGATCGATATCACTGTTCCCGATGCAATGAAACCGGATATCGAGCCGGAAAACATTGCGCTCTCTGTTTTATATGAAGACAATGACGTACTTGTTGTTGATAAGCCAAAGGGCATGGTCGTTCACCCGGCTGCGGGACATGCGAGCGGCACACTTGTTAACGCGCTGTTATACTATTGCAAAGATTCGTTATCCGGTATCAATGGCATTATGCGGCCCGGTATCGTTCACAGGATCGATAAGGATACGACCGGTTCATTGATCATCTGTAAAAATGATGCCGCCCACACAAACATTGCGCAGCAGTTAAAAGAACACACCATCACACGTAAGTATATTGCGATCGTGTATGGTGTGATCAAAGATGATGAAGGTGTGATCGATGCACCGATCGGCCGAAGCAGTGCAGATCGCAAGAAAATGGCAGTTCTTACACATGGAGGAAAAGATGCCGTTACACATTTCCGTGTACTGAAGCGTTACAAAGATTTCACATATGTGGAATGTGTCCTGGAAACAGGAAGAACGCACCAGATCCGTGTTCATATGAGCCACATCGGACACCCGCTTCTCGGAGACGAAGTATATGCACCCGGACGCAAGTGCAAGTTCGCTCATTTGGAAGGACAGACACTTCATGCAATGGTTCTTGGCTTTCGGCATCCCGTAACAGGTGAATACATCGAAACCGTCGCACCGGTCCCGGCGTATTTTCAACATCTTTTGGATATTCTTCCAATTGCTTGAAACCGCTCGTTACATACACTGTCAGTAAATCCCTTTCATTGAAAAAAGAAAGGGATTTCTGTATAATAGAAAATAAAAAAGGGGAACGTTATGAATACAGTTATCACAATAGGAAGACAATTCGGTTCCGGTGGTCGTGAGATCGGTGAACTCCTTGCCAAAAAACTGAATATCGCCTACTACGATAAAGAGCTCCTTTCAAGAGCGGCCAGCGAAAGTGGTTTTTGTGAAGAGATGCTGCAGAATCATGATGAGAGGCCTACCAACTCTTTTTTGTACAATCTGGTTATGGACAGTTATTCATTTGGTTATAATGCATCTTCTTTTGTAGATATGCCGATCAGCCAAAAGGTCTTTCTTGCGCAATTTGATACGATCAAGAAGATCGCAGGGGAAGGTCCTTGCGTGATCGTTGGACGTTGCGCAGATTATGCTCTCGCCGATAACAAAAACTGCCTGCACATTTTTATCTCGGCTGATGAAGAAAGCAAGATCAAGAGAATCTGTGCACGGCATGATGTATCCGCAAAAGAAGCGCGCGATATGATGCTCAAAAAAGATAAGCAGCGACAGAGCTATTATAACTACTATTCGTCAAAGAAATGGGGCAGAGCTGACAGCTATGACCTTTGTATCAACAGCAGCGTTCTGGGTATTGTCGGAACAGTGAATCTGATCGCTCAATACGTAGATACGTTTGAAAAGAAGAAGGTTTTCTAGAATGTCGTTTATTCCCACTCTTCGCTATTCTTATTTGCAAGGCAGCTACTGGTTCAGTTTCAGTGTGTCTTATTGCTTTGTCAGCGTTTTTCTGCTGGCAAATGGATATACAAATTCCGAGATTGGGATCGTATTTGCCATCGGAGGGCTCGTTGCGGCCGTACTGCAGCCTCTGATCGGCAACAGGATCGATGAATACGGACGTATTACCATGCGCCGCGTGATCATGATAGGTTCGATCTTTATCATGATGAGCGCGGCACTCTTATGCATTTTCTCCAAAAAACAGTTCTTGCTTGGGATTCTGTTTACACTGATCACGATCGGGTTGCAAACGATCATGCCTTTTGTCAATGCGATCTGCATGGAATGTTTAAATCGAGGTATTTCCGTAAACTTCGGTCTTGCCAGAGGCATCGGCTCCGTCACTTATGCGATCGCATCTTATCTGATCGGTAAACTGATCAGCCTTTACAGTGAAGGGATCCTGCCGTATTGCATTATTGTAGCATTTGTCATCGTTTATATTTCTGCTTTTTATTTCACCTATCATTCCCTGCAAAAATACAGCAAGTTTAAACAGGATGCAGATCATCGTGGAAACAGGGCTTCCTTACCTTCAGACAGCGAAAAGATACCTTTCTTTTCGAAATATCCGAAGTATCTGATCTTTCTGTTTGGTGTTTGTTTTATCTTTATCACGCATAATATCATCAATACATATCTCTTTCAGATCTGTCAAAACCTGGGCGGCGGGGCGGAAGAGTATGGAACCGCATCGAGTATCTGCGCTGCGATCGAATTACCTACAATGATGCTGTTTTCTCAGATGATCCTGCGGGTCAGAAGTTACCGGCTTGTACAGATTTCAGCGGCATTCTTTGCCATTAAAGCCCTGATGCACCTGTTTGCATTCAATATATTCGGTATTTTTCTTGCACAGCTTCCTCAGATACTGGGGTTCGCACTTTTCATTCCGGCTTCCACATTCTATACAAACGAGATCATGGAACGAAAAGACGGGGCAAAGGGACAGACATATCTGATCAGTGCAAATACAACAGGCTGCGTGATCGGAAGCAGTCTAGGGGGCGTGATCCTGGACCGATTTGGGATCAATGCAATGCTTTTCGTTGCTTTCATTTCAGGGCTTTTGGGGTTACTGCTTTTCATAGTGGGCACACAAAAACAGAAGGCCTATTGACAAGAATACAAGAATAGTATTATTGTATTACAGAATTCAAATATAGGAGATAGAGGCGCGAGCACTACTGTTTGTTATCATTATCAAGGGACAGGCATCCCGATAACAGATGAGAGTGATCGCCGAAGTGGATCGAACGCCTGAGCCGATCCGCTGGTCCGTAACAGAATATGTTGCGGACTGTCACAAGGAATTGTGGAGCGCTATCGTTTACATGACAAAGGAGCCATGAGACGTATTGCGTGTCAGGCTCTTTTTTATTCCATGTAAAAACGAATCTATCCCCACCAATAATCTTATATTTAAAAGGGGGACATTACTATGTTCGGAACATTTTGGTCACTGGTGCCGCCGATCGTCGCGATCGTATTGGCGCTGATCACAAAAGAGGTGTACAGCTCTTTATTTGTCGGCATTTTAGCCGCCGCACTGTTTGCATCTGATTTTCAGGTGGTTACAGCTTACAACACCATTATCAATGACGGCTTCATCGGATCCCTGTCCGATGCCGGTCACGTCGGGATCATGATCTTCCTCGTCGTACTGGGTACGATCGTTATTCTGATGAACAGAGCGGGCGGCAGTTCCGCTTACGGTAAGTGGGCGCAAAGGAAGCTCAAATCCAGAAAAGGAGCGCTTCTTTCCACATTTGCACTCGGTTGCATTATTTTCGTAGATGACTATTTCAACTGCCTGACAGTGGGCAGTGTTATGCGTCCCGTCACGGATAAGCATGGTATCTCCAGAGCAAAGCTTGCCTACATCATTGATGCAACAGCAGCACCGATCTGTATGATCGCACCGATCTCTTCCTGGGCAGCTGCAGTAGCGGGTGTTGTTGAAGACTATGACGGTCTGACGCTGTTTATTAAAGCGATCCCTTACAATCTGTATTCTTTAATGACGATCGCAGCAATTATTCTCATCAGCTGCCTGGATGTAGATTTCGGCCTGATGAAAGTACACGAAGACAACGCTAAAAAAGGCGATCTTTTCACCGACGGTGTAGTAAAGGCAGATGCATCCGCAGAAAGACCACTTACCGATAAGGCGAAAGTCATCGATCTGCTTTTCCCTGTGTTCGTCCTGATCATTGGCTGCATCATCGGCATGATCTATACAGGCGGTTTCTTCGATGGTGAGAACTTCATCGATGCATTTGCAAACTGTGACGCAACCGTAGGTCTTCCTCTTGGTTCGGTGGCTGCACTCATCATTACGATCATTTACTATATGGGAAGAAGACTTCTTTCCTTCAAAGAATGTATGCAGTCTTTCCCTGAAGGGTTTAAGAGCATGGTAGCGCCTATTCTGATCCTTTCATTCGCATGGACGCTTTCCGGTCTTACAAAAGCACTTGGCGCTCCGGAATATGTCAGCGCGATCTTTGAAGGCAGTGCAGCAAGATTTATCAGCATCCTGCCGGCGATCGTATTTGTATTTGCGGTCTTTATGAGCTTCTCAACAGGTACAAGCTGGGGTACTTTCGGTATCCTGATCCCGATCATTGTAGGTATCGGTCTTCCGGAAGAATTGCTGATCATCACGATCTCTGCATGCCTCGCAGGCGCTGTTTGCGGCGATCATTGTTCTCCGATCTCCGATACTACGATCATGGCTTCCGCAGGCGCACAGTGTGATCATATTAACCATGTTTCCACACAGCTTCCTTATGCACTTATGGTTGCTGCAGTTTCTTTTGTGGGATACCTGTTTGCCGGATTTATTCAGAATCCGTGGATCGTATTGTTGATCTCTTTTGTGATCCTTTCCGTCGCTTTGGCTGTGATCAAAAAGAGAGTTGCGAAAGCATAATGTTCATGTTATGATGCAATTGTTCATAACGAATGCTTATGCATCGGATATACGACTGACGGAAAAGTGGATTTAACCACATGGAAGTATAGAATATGAATGAGAGTCGACCGTCTGGGCTGAAACATGCTCGGACTGCGACTCTTTTTTTGTTGCATCCGCGCGATATCAAAACCGCTGCATGTATTGCGGCATCTTGATCTTGATTCATGCAAAAAGGAGAATCCACATGAAAAAAACGAACCTAATGAATGAACTTGCAACAAATTCTTATCCCGGTCGCGGTATTGTGATCGGGCGATCCTCTGACGGAAAATACGCCGTAACCGCATATTTTATCATGGGACGAAGTGAAAACAGTCGAAATCGCGTCTTTGTTACAGAAGGCGATGGAATCCGCACACAGGCTTTTGACCCTGAAAAGCTGCAGGATCCGAGTTTGATCATCTATGCACCTGTTCGCGTTCTCGGCGATCGTACGATCGTAACAAACGGCGATCAGACAGATACGATCTATGAGGGACTTTCCGCCGGGCAGTCTTTTGAAAAGTCATTAAGATCACGTGAATTTGAACCGGATGCGCCGAACTATACGCCTCGCATTTCCGGACTGCTGACAGTTGATAACGGTGCTTTTACCTATGCAATGTCTATCTTAAAGAGTAATGAAGGAGATCCGTCTTCCTGTAGCCGCTATCATTATTCCTATGATAATCCGAAAGCAGGAGAGGGGCGTTTCATTCATACATATATGCAGGATGGATCACCGCTTCCGAGTTTTGAAGGTGAGCCTAAGATCGTCTCTATTGAGGGCGATATTGATGCGTTCACCGATTCCATATGGAAGAATCTGAATGAAGAAAACAAGGTATCTTTGTTTGTACGTTTTATCGATATAAAAAACGGAAAAGCCTCTACAAAGATCGTCAACAAGAATCAGTAAAAAAGGAGAGCAGTATATGAACGAACTGGAATTAAAATACGGATGTAACCCCAATCAGAAACCCTCCCGTATCTTTATGAAAGACGGCTCGGATCTGCCGATCAATGTACTTTCCGGCAAACCCGGCTATATCAATTTTCTTGATGCATTTAACGGATGGCAGCTTGTTTCGGAATTGAAAAAAGCGACCGGTATCCCCGCCGCAACTTCCTTTAAACATGTATCACCGGCCGGTGCTGCGATCGGACGGCCTCTTACCGATGTTCTGGCCAAGATTTATTGGGTAGACGAGCCTGATAAGCTGTCCCCGCTTGCTTGTGCATACGCAAGAGCGCGAGGTGCCGACAGAATGTCTTCTTTTGGGGATTTTATTGCACTTTCCGATCCTTGTGATGTCGAAACGGCCAAGCTCATCAAGCGCGAAGTATCCGATGGTGTGATCGCACCGGGATATGAGCCTGAAGCACTTGAGATCCTGAAGCAAAAAAAGAACGGGAATTATAATGTCATCGAGATCGATCCTATGTATCATCCCGCTACCATTGAACAGAAAGACGTTTTCGGGATTACATTTGAGCAGGGAAGAAATGAGCTTGTGATAGATGATGTGCTGTTTTCAAATATTGTGACTGCAAATAAGGATTTACCGAAAGAGGCGCGTGATGATCTGGCGATCGCAATGATCACGCTCAAATATACGCAGTCTAATTCTGTTTGCTATGTAAAAGACGGTCAGGCGATCGGTATTGGCGCCGGACAGCAGTCACGTGTCCATTGTACCAGGCTCGCAGGTCAGAAAGCTGATAACTGGATGCTGCGTCAGTGTCCGAAAGTACTTGATCTGCCGTTTAAAAATGAGATCAAGCGTGCCGACAGAGATAATGCGATCGACAACTATATCGGCAATGAATATATGGATCTTCTGGCGGACGGTTCATGGCAGCGCGTTTTTACAAAGAAACCGGACATATTCACGGAGGAAGAGAAGAGAGAGTGGCTCTCTCATATGTCTGATGTGGCGCTTGGCAGTGATGCATTTTTCCCGTTCTCCGATAATATTGAACGCGCAAAGAAGAGCGGGGTTAAATACATCGCTCAACCCGGCGGTTCCGTTCGAGATGACCTTGTCATCGAGTGTTGTGACAAATATAATATGGTTATGGCATTTACAGGCATTCGCCTGTTCCATCACTAAAAAGGAAGTACATATACCATATGAGTATTGTCACACTGTTTATGATTGCCGTCGGACTGTCTATGGATGCTTTTGCCGTATCGATCTGCAAAGGGCTTGCATCCGGACGCTTTAGATTAAAACACGCTTTTATCGTCGGAACATGGTTCGGCGGCTTTCAGGCATTGATGCCGATGATCGGCTTCTTTCTTGGAAGTCGATTTGAAAAGTATATTGCAGCGATCGATCATTGGGTCGCGTTTTTGCTTCTTGGTCTGATCGGATTTGGCATGATCAAAGAAGCGCTATCCCAAAAAGAAGAGCAGGAGGTCGATGCATCCTTTGATGCACTGACCATGCTGCTCCTTGCGATCGCAACCAGCATCGATGCTCTTGCAGTCGGTATCAGTTTTGCACTTCTTCATGTGGAAATAGTCTCTGCTTCACTCTTTATCGGCCTCACAACGTTCATTTGCTCCGGATTCGGACTTTTAGTCGGTTCACATTTCGGAACAAGATTCAGGGCCAAATCCGAGCTTTTAGGCGGTATTATACTGATCCTGATCGGCTTTAAGATCCTTGTAGAGGATTACTTATCAAATTACTTCGGCTGAAAAACACGAGTCTGAAGAACGGGCCTGAAGAACAGCGTTAGTTGAAAATCTAACTGCAAACTGAATAAAAGAGAATCCTTTTGAACGGGTAAGTGCAAAATCAAAGCATTTGCCCGTTTTCCATACACTTGATTCTTTCGTTCAAAAACCTTGAAAAACCGCACGATAAGTAGAAGACTTGCGATCTGTCCGCAAAAGTAAACGCAACTCCTCTCAAAAGTAGTGGTATGTTAGCATTTACCTCTGCGAACTTTTCTGTACTCTGTTTATTCTAATTGCTTATTACTTGAATTTTGGTTTTCTTACCAGCGCTGGCTTAAGAATGATCTCTCGCTGCGGAATCTGCTCAAAACCAAACTGTTCTAGGAATTGTTTGCCCAGGAAGAATTCCGCAAGCGTGATTGGCGCATTATCATTCAGTCCTTTTCGCGGATAACTATTGATGTGATTCATCATAAGCGTAACATCTGCCTGCGTCAGAGAATCAAAACTTCGCCCGGACGGAATGATGCACCGGATAAATTCGTGATTCTTCTCTATCATGCCCTTTTGCCAAGAGCAGTACGGATCACAATAGAATATGTGCGTTTTGATCTCGCCATATTCATCGCATTCAAGAGCGAGAGGATTGGAAAATTCGGTTCCGCGGTCGGTCAAGATTACACCGAACAATCGACGAAAGGTTTCTATGCCGATAGCACGGCAAATGCTGTTTAAGACCGTAATGACACTTTCCTGTGTCTTATTCTTTAACAGAAATGCCATCATAAACGAACAGCTTCGGAAGAGAAGAGTAAGTATCACTTTTCCGCCTTGCGATCCGATCACCGTATCCATCTCGCAAACACTCATATCCGGGTTATTCTTGATGAATTCCTTGAAATCATTATACGTTCTGCCAATACAGAACTTTTGCCCGCTTGTGGCGCGATTATCATGCTTATAGCGAGCCTTGTATCGTACTTTACGGGGCAGATCGATGTTTCTGGCGGTCAGATAACAACCGTCTACATAGTTATACAGAGAACGTGCAGAACAGGGCAGTTCTTTTCTATGAGCAGTATATATCGCTTGAATAGACTGTCCTTGGAGCAGGAGAGGGCTTACGATACTGTCTATTTGCTTCATATCTTCAGGTGTCAATGACGTTCCTTGCCTTGTTTCCCGGAGCTTGTTTTCATATGCCGCATGAGCCTGCCTTGCATTATATATGTACCGGGCAGAGTAGCACTGGCGACGGACAGATACATCACAGCCATTACAGACAAATGGCGCATTTTTGATGAATTTGCAAAGCTCCGGTTCATATTCCGGGCATTGGTATGTGTGACAGTAACCAACACAGTGGGCGCAGAGTTTTCGACAAGACATATTGCCACAAATATGAGTAAGCATACAGTTCCGCGTTTTGCTGCACGGATGATAAGTATGTGGTCGTTCAGACTTCTGATAACGATTACGAATGATCTCACGGCTGATTGTTGAATCTGGTTTACCAAGAACTCTTGCGATCGCATGGATCGGTTTCCTTTCATCAAGCATCATCTGGATCGTGATACGGTTTTCGAGTGATAAATGTTTATTTTTCAAGGTGCTACCTCCGTTACGCCGCAGAGGAATGCTTGTATTCTCGCCGAATTTTTAGTATAATGAATATCATAAAAGTAAGAATAATAATCGTCCGGTTTCGGTTAACATCAAAGTCGCCTATAAGCGGTTTGAATCGAAGGAAGATCAGCAGGATCTCGTCATTTGGCGGGATTATTTTATTATAAAAACATAAATAAACCGCGTGTATAGTGGAATATTCAGGTACATAATGGTATTATAAATATATACTTTGTTTGTGTTACGTTGATCTGCATAACCTTTCTCTGCTTAATTATAGATATTAAGAGAGAAAGGAGAAAGTGAGTATGAACATGGCGATTTTAGGAACCTATTCTAATGGAGTTGTGCTTACAGATGCTAAATTGAAAGACAATCAAAAAGTTTTGATTGTTCCGATCAAGAAGAGGACTGCATTTGGCGGACTTCATAAGTATGCAAACTCCGACCTTATTCCTTTAGAAAAGGAGGCATTTCATGAAGAGATTGTTGAATCGTATCTTGGATCGGAGAAAAATTCTTGATACGAATATTATTCTTCGGTATCTTCTAAATGATGATGCGAGTCTTTCTGATAAGGCAAGGCAGATTATTTCAACAGAAAACTGCATTGCATATCTTGAAGTGATTTCTGAAGTTGTATTTGTATTACAATCGCCTCGTTGTTATGGTATTCCGCGATGTGACATAGCAGAGCAACTTCGATTATTATCTGATGAAATACTCATTGATAAGTGGGATGTATTGGATTGTGCATTGAATGCATACGTAGAAAAACCTAAACTCGATTTTGTTGATTGCTTGTTGTATGGATATTCACAAAACGGATATTCAGTCGAAACATTCGACAAGCGGCTTTCCCGTAAACTACCTAATTAAAAAAAGCAGTTACCCTAATGAACAGATGGGGTAACTGCTTTTTACTTTATGAATGCCCCTGCACTTGAACGACTTAATGCAAACACCAAGCATTTACTTTTACAATAGTGCGTTTGCAAATTCATGTTACTGCCTGAAGAACAGCGTTAGTTGAAAATCTAACTGCAAACTGAATAAATGAGAATCCTTTTGAACGGGTAAGTGCAATATTTCGCCACTTATCCGCTTTCTTTTGCTTTTGATATATCCGCACACAAACCGCCAAAAATCGTACTTTAAGAAGAGGGCTTGCCTTTTTCATGCAGAAGTAAGTGCAACTCCTCTCCAATATCGAACACTGTTTGCATTTACTCCTGCGGAAATAATTGTTATTTGATTATCTTATCTGTCTGTATACTTTGGCTTTTTGATCAGCGCCGGCTTTAGCAGGATCTCGTCCTGCGGAATCCTCTCAAAACCGAACTTATTCAAAAAGTCTTTCCCCAACGAAAGCTCTGCCAAATCGAAAGGAGTCTTATCATCGAGCATTCTTCTCGGATAACTATTGATGTGATTCATCATCAGTGTAATATCATCCTGCGTAAGCGCATCGAAGCTTCTTCCGGATCTGATAATACAGCGTATGAATTCATGGTTTTTCTCAATCATGCCTTTCTGCCATGAGCAGTAGGCATCACAATAGAATACATGCGTCTTAATCTCGCCGTACTCATCACATTCAAGCGCAAGAGGGTTGGAGAACTCCGTCCCACGATCAGTCAGTATTACACCAAAGAGTCGTCGGAAGGTTTCAATTCCAACCATAGAGCAGATCCCGTTTAAAGTTGAAATAACGCTTTCCTGGGATTTATCCCGCAGCAGAAATGCCATCATAAAAGAGCAACTGCGGAAGAGAAGAGTGAGGAGAACTTTGCCGCCAACGGATCCTATCACCGTATCCATCTCGCAAACACTGAAATCACCGTTTTCTTTCATAAAATCCTTAAAATCATTATAGGTACGTCCAAAGCAGAACTGCTGACCGCTTAACGAGCGTTTACCGTGCTTATATCGCGCCTTGTAGCGCACTTTGCGTGGCAGATCGATGTTTCTTGCCGTAAGATAACAACCATCCACGTAGTTGTATAATGAACGCGCGGAGCAGGGTATTTCGTTCTTATGAGCCATGTAGATCGCCTGTATCGAATGCCCTTTGAGCAGAAGCGGACTTACTATGTTGTCGATCGTGGACATTTCCTCTGGCGAAAGAGTAACTCCTTGCCTCGACTCACGTAGCTTGTTCTCATAGGCCGCATGAGCCTTATATGCGTCATAGATATACCTTGTAGAATAGCAACGCCTTCTGATCTCCACGTCACATCCGTTGCAGACATATGGGGCGTTCGTAATGCTTTTGCACAACTCCGGCACGTATTCCGGGCATTGATAGGTGTTACAATAACCCAAGCAATGCGTACAGATCCGTTTGCAGTCGGGATTCCCGCATATATGCGTCATTTCGCATTCTCGAATCTTACTGCAAGGATGGTATGTGTGTGGCGTTTCTGCCTTCTGATACCGGTTTCGTATAATCTCACGACTTATTGTAGAATCTGACTTACCAAGCCGTTTTGCGATCGCATGGATCGAATATTTCTTATCCAACATCATCTGGATCGTTACTCTATCATTAAGCGATAAATGCTTGTTTTTCAATGTTCCGTACCTCCGTAAAAGCCGCAGGAGTAAATGCTTAAAAATAGGACAGTAGAGAAGAGTGTTTATTTAAAAATGAGGTTGCAATTCTCATGGCTTGTGAGATAATATAAGTGAACAAATGTTTTATATAAAGTAAATGTCCCGTATGGGTATACAGATAGCGTTATACGCTACGAAATGTTTAATGATGTTTTATTATTATCGTTATCTTACATATTTATTATACCGATAATAATAAAAAGGAGAAAAGTAGAATACAGGAACCGTTCCTGTGAAGGCAAAAACAATGCAGGGACGGGTGAAAAGCCTTTCTCTGCTTGATTATAAATATTAGGAGAGAAAGGAGATCGTTTTATGCGAGGTGCAGTTATGACGAGAGAAACTGTAACAAGGTTTAATGGTTTGAACGATGAATACCAAAATATTGTGACAGACTTTATTGATTTTCTTGCTATACGTCAATCTAACAGAGATCTGACAGCAAAAGTCATAGAGGATGCCAACAACGGCATTGACCTTTCAGAATCTTTTGATAATGTGGATGATCTGATGGTGGCGCTTAATGCTTAACATTAGATTTACTGGTCAGTTTAAAAAGGATTTCAAGAGGGTCAAAAGTCAAGGATTCAGCGAGGCTGATAGCGAGGAACTAAAAAGTTTGATACAGCAACTTGCCGAGCGGAAACCACTTGAACCGAAGTATTTAGATCATCCCTTAAAAGGAAAGGGCTTTGTCGGAACAAGAGAATTCCATCTCAAACCAGATCTGCTTGTGGTCTACAAGATTTGCGAGAAAGATGTTGAATTACTCATGCTTCGATTCGGCTCGCACAGCGAATTGTTTTAATTAACACAAGTAAAACGTATTCTGCAATCAAAAAGGCAGTTACCTATTGAGGTAGCTGCCTTTCTTTTTATACTAAAGAGAGAAGTGTTGAAAGGGTAAACGCAAGTCCCTTGCATTAACTCCTGCATTTTTGCACTTACATTTACAACTTACATGCCTGAAGAACAGGAACACTCAACTATTCGCAAAACGACAGTTTAACGAATAGTTAGCGAAATATTTCCGTTGTTGTTGCAGATTTTGTAAAGTCTATATGTTATTGCAAGTTTTTATGACTTAATGCAAGAAATAATATCTTTTGCTTTTACTTCTGAAATA